>NC_003197.2:2428725-3643087 GCF_000006945.2 Salmonella enterica subsp. enterica serovar Typhimurium str. LT2 | reverse complement strand
GCCTTGCCGAAGGTGTGCATAAGACCGATGATAAACGGCTGAATGTCCGCTGATGCAGACGTATTGGTTCTGCGGATTGCGCACAATTGTTTGAAAGTAGAGCAATTTGTAGGCCGGATATGTTGTTCTGGTCGCCATTCGGCAACGCTAACTCGGGTTTTGCAACAATCAGGCTTGGTGATTTATTCAGTTGCCAAACCCGCTTGAGTATTGAGATAATTTTCAGTCTGACTCTCGCAATATCTTATGAGGTTTCAGTTCATGTCCTGCTGCGCTGGGTGTCTGTGAAGCGGGTTTACCATTAACGAATAGTCTTAGTAGTACCGAAAAAATGGCAGAGAAACGCAATATCTTTCTGGTTGGGCCTATGGGTGCCGGAAAAAGCACTATTGGGCGCCAGTTAGCTCAACAACTCAATATGGAATTTTACGATTCTGATCAAGAGATTGAGAAACGAACCGGAGCTGATGTGGGCTGGGTCTTCGATGTTGAAGGTGAAGACGGCTTCCGTAATCGTGAAGAAAAAGTTATCAACGAATTGACGGAAAAACAGGGTATTGTGCTGGCAACCGGCGGTGGCTCTGTAAAATCGCGTGAAACGCGTAACCGTCTCTCCGCGCGTGGCGTCGTGGTCTACCTTGAAACGACCATCGAAAAACAACTGGCGCGCACGCAGCGTGATAAAAAACGCCCGCTGTTGCAGGTTGAAGCACCGCCTCGCGAAGTTCTGGAAGCGCTGGCTAACGAACGCAATCCGCTGTACGAAGAGATTGCCGACGTCACCATTCGCACCGACGATCAAAGCGCTAAGGTTGTGGCAAACCAGATTATTCATATGCTGGAAAGCAACTAATTCAAGCAGAATACGCTGGGTAAGCGGGCACAAGTAACTAAGGTGGATGTCGCGTCATGGAGAGGATTACAGTCACTCTCGGGGAACGTAGTTACCCGATCACCATCGCGGCTGGTTTGTTTAACGAACCAGCTTCATTCTTGCCGCTGAAATCAGGCGATCAGGTCATGTTAGTGACCAACGAAACCCTGGCGCCGCTTTATCTGGACAAGGTTCGCGGCGTACTCGAACGGGCGGGCGTTAACGTAGACAGCGTGATTCTTCCTGACGGCGAGCAGTATAAGAGCCTGACGGTGCTGGATACGGTGTTTACGGCGTTACTGAAAAAACCGCATGGTCGTGATACCACGCTGGTCGCGCTTGGCGGCGGCGTGATTGGCGATCTCACCGGTTTTGCGGCGGCCAGCTACCAGCGAGGCGTTCGTTTCATCCAGGTGCCAACTACCTTACTGTCGCAGGTTGATTCTTCCGTGGGCGGGAAGACCGCCGTCAACCATCCCCTTGGCAAAAACATGATTGGCGCGTTTTACCAACCCGCTTCTGTGGTTGTCGATCTTGATTGCCTGAAAACGCTTCCCGCACGCGAACTGACATCGGGACTGGCAGAGGTGATCAAATACGGCATTATACTCGACGCGGACTTCTTCACCTGGCTTGAAGGTAATCTGGATGCGCTATTGCGTCTGGACGGCCCGGCGATGGCGTACTGTATTCGTCGTTGTTGCGAGCTGAAAGCCGAAGTTGTTGCCGCCGACGAGCGTGAAGCGGGCTTACGTGCTTTACTGAATCTTGGACATACCTTTGGCCACGCCATTGAAGCGGAAATGGGATATGGCAATTGGTTACATGGTGAAGCCGTTGCCGCAGGTATAGTGATGGCTGCACGCGCATCCGAGCGTTTAGGGCAGTTCAGTTCTGCTGATACGCAGCGCATCATCGCTCTACTCGAACGGGCCGGGTTGCCAGTCAATGGCCCTTGCGAGATGTCCGCGCAGGACTATTTGCCGCACATGCTGCGAGATAAAAAAGTGTTAGCGGGGGAGCTGCGTTTAGTGCTTCCGCTGGCCATAGGGAAAAGTGAAGTGCGCGGCGGAGTGTCGCACGAAGTCGTTCTTAGCGCGATTGCTGACTGTCAGCAGGCGTGACAACAAGAAAGGTCAAACTGATATTGCGTAGATGTCAGTTTTTTAGCTTCAGGTTATGTGCAATGTCGTAAGCATTAACCTTTGAGTGGGGTGTTAAATGGATGAATTCAAACCAGAAGACGAGCTGAAACCCGATCCCAGCGATCGTCGTACTGGTCGTTCTCGTCAATCTTCAGAACGCGATAGTGAACCGCAGATCAACTTTGATGACGTTGATCTGGACGCCGACGATCGCCGTCCGACGCGTACGCGTAAAGCGCGTAGTGAAGAACCTGAAGTTGAAGAAGAGTACGAATCCGATGAAGACGATACGGTGGACGAAGAGCGTGTTGAACGCCGTCCACGTAAGCGTAAAAAAGCGGCCCATAAGCCAGCCTCTCGTCAATACATGATGATGGGCGTTGGCGTGCTGGTGCTGCTGCTGTTGATTATCGGTATCGGCTCCGCGCTGAAAGCCCCCTCAACGTCTTCCAGCGAGCCGTCGGCCTCTGGCGAAAAGAGTATCGATCTTTCCGGTAACGCCGCCGATCAGGCGAATGCGACCCAGCCTGCGCCGGGCGCCACCTCCGCAGAACAAACCGCGGGCAATACGTCGCAGGATATTTCGTTGCCGCCGATTTCTTCAACGCCGACGCAGGGACAGTCGCCTGTGGTCGCTGACGGTCAGCAGCGCGTGGAAGTGCAGGGCGATCTGAATAATGCGCTGACGCAGAATCCAGAGCAGATGAACAATGTTGCGGTGAACTCTACGTTGCCGACAGAGCCTGCAACCGTCGCGCCAGTTCGCAATGGCAGCACGACGCGTCAGGCGGCGGTTAGCGAACCTGCCGAGCGTCATACCACGCGTCCGGAACGTAAACAGGCCGTCATTGAACCTAAGAAACCGCAGACCACGGCGAAAACCACCACTGCGGAACCGAAGAAACCGGTCGCGCCAGTGAAACGCACGGAACCGGCAGCGCCAGCCGCGACGCCGAAAGCGACCACCACGACGGCTGCGCCGACAGCGACGGCAAGCGCTGCGCCGGTACAAACCGCGAAGCCAGCGCAAGCCTCGACGACGCCTGTCGCAGGCGGCGGGAAAAGCGCCGGCAACGTTGGCGCATTAAAGAGCGCGCCATCCAGCCACTACACATTGCAGCTCAGTAGTTCTTCAAATTACGACAACCTGAACGGTTGGGCGAAGAAAGAGAACCTGAAAAATTATGTGGTATACGAGACGACGCGTAATGGACAACCGTGGTATGTGCTGGTAACGGGGATGTATGCTTCGAAAGAAGATGCTAAACGTGCGGTGTCCACCTTACCTGCCGATGTGCAGGCGAAAAACCCGTGGGCAAAACCGTTGCATCAGGTTCAGGCCGATCTGAAATAATCCAGGCTGTGTCCTGCAATTGCCTGTGAGTGTCGCTGACAGCTATTTTTGTTCAGGACAGGCGCGAGGGGCGCATTTGCTACCGTCAAATGCGCCGTAAAGCAACGCGGCACAGCCTAAAGCGCAGGATGCTGTCGGAGCTTTCTCCACAGCCGGAGAAGGTGTAATTAGTTAGTCAGCATGAAAAAAAATCGCGCTTTTTTGAAGTGGGCAGGGGGAAAATACCCTCTGCTTGATGATATCAAACGACATTTGCCAAAAGGCGAGTGCCTTGTCGAACCTTTTGTGGGTGCCGGATCGGTGTTTCTTAACACCGACTTTTCTCGTTATATCCTCGCCGATATCAACAGCGACCTTATTAGCCTCTATAACATCGTGAAGTTACGTACTGACGAGTATGTACAGGCTTCGCGCGAGCTGTTTATGCCTGAAACTAACCAGGCTGAGGTCTATTACCAACTCCGCGAGGAGTTCAACACCTGCCAGGACCCCTTTCGTCGGGCGGTACTGTTTTTATATCTGAACCGCTACGGTTATAACGGACTCTGTCGCTATAACTTACGCGGGGAATTTAATGTACCGTTTGGTCGTTATAAAAGACCTTACTTCCCGGAAGCGGAGTTGTACCACTTTGCAGAAAAAGCGCAGAATGCGTTCTTTTACTGTGAGTCATACGCAGACAGTATGGCGCGTGCGGACAAGTCGTCGGTGGTCTATTGCGATCCGCCTTATGCGCCGTTGTCCGCCACGGCTAACTTCACAGCGTATCACACCAATAGTTTTAGCCTGACGCAACAAGCGCATCTGGCGGAAATCGCTGAGAATCTGGTCAGTAACCGGATACCGGTGCTCATTTCCAACCATGATACGGCGCTCACACGCGAGTGGTATCAACTCGCAAAATTGCATGTCGTCAAAGTTAGACGCAGTATAAGCAGCAACGGCGGCACACGTAAAAAGGTGGACGAACTGCTGGCTCTGTACCAACCAGGAGTCGCAACGCCTGCAAGAAAATAATTCTCAAGGAGAAGCGGATGAAACAGTATTTGATTGCCCCCTCAATTCTGTCGGCTGATTTTGCTCGCCTGGGTGAAGACACCGCCAAAGCGCTGGCTGCCGGTGCTGATGTTGTACACTTTGACGTCATGGATAATCACTATGTGCCGAACCTGACTATCGGCCCGATGGTGCTGAAATCCCTGCGTCAGTACGGTATTACCGCGCCTATTGATGTCCACCTGATGGTCAAGCCAGTCGACCGTATCGTGCCCGACTTTGCCGCCGCTGGCGCGAGCATCATTACCTTTCACCCGGAAGCCTCCGAACATGTTGACCGCACGCTACAGCTGATTAAAGAACACGGCTGTAAAGCGGGGCTGGTATTCAACCCGGCAACGCCGCTCAGTTATCTCGATTACGTCATGGACAAACTGGATGTGATCCTGCTGATGTCCGTGAACCCAGGCTTCGGCGGCCAGTCTTTTATTCCGCAGACGCTGGATAAACTGCGCGAAGTGCGTCGCCGCATTGATGCGTCCGGTTACGACATTCGCCTGGAAGTGGACGGCGGCGTGAAGGTGAACAATATCGGCGAGATCGCCGCAGCAGGTGCGGACATGTTTGTTGCGGGGTCGGCAATTTTCGATAAACCCGACTATAAAAAAGTGATTGATGAAATGCGCAGTGAGCTGGCAAAGGTAACTCATGGATAAGTTGCAGAATATTCGGGGCGTCGCCTTTGATCTTGACGGCACGCTGGTGGATAGCGCGCCGGGTCTTGCCGCGGCGGTGGATATGGCGCTGTATGCGCTGGAACTGCCGGTCGCGGGCGAGGAGCGCGTGATTACCTGGATTGGTAACGGCGCAGACGTATTGATGGAACGCGCGCTGACCTGGGCTCGCGAGGAGCGCGCCACGCTGCGTAAGACGATGGGTAAACCGCCCGTTGATGAAGATATTCCTGCCGAGGAACAGGTACGTATTCTGCGTAAGCTGTTCGACAGGTATTATGGCGAAGTGGCGGAAGAGGGCACCGTTTTATTTCCCCATGTCGCCGACACGCTGGGCGCGCTGCACGCCAGCGGATTGTCATTAGGTCTGGTGACGAATAAGCCGACGCCGTTCGTCGCGCCGTTGCTGGAATCGCTTGATATCGCCAAATACTTTAGTGTGGTTATCGGCGGCGATGATGTGCAAAATAAGAAGCCGCATCCGGAGCCGCTGTTGCTGGTGGCAAGCCGGCTGGGCATGATGCCGGAGCAGATGCTTTTTGTCGGCGATTCGCGTAATGATATTCAGGCTGCAAAAGCGGCGGGCTGCCCTTCGGTTGGCCTGACATACGGCTACAATTATGGCGAAGCGATCGCTCTTAGCGAGCCGGACGTCATTTATGACAGTTTTAACGATCTTTTGCCCGCACTTGGGCTTCCGCATAGCGATAACCAGGAAATAAAAAATGACTAAGCCCATCGTTTTTAGTGGCGCACAGCCCTCAGGTGAATTGACCATTGGCAACTATATGGGGGCATTGCGTCAGTGGGTAAACATGCAGGATGACTATCATTGCATCTACTGCATCGTAGACCAACATGCTATTACCGTGCGTCAGGACGCGCAGCAGCTACGTAAAGCGACGCTGGATACGCTGGCGCTGTACCTGGCATGTGGTATTGATCCTGAAAAGAGCACTATTTTCGTTCAGTCCCATGTGCCGGAACATGCGCAGCTTGGCTGGGCGCTGAACTGCTATACCTATTTCGGCGAGCTGAGCCGTATGACGCAGTTTAAAGATAAATCTGCGCGCTATGCGGAAAACATTAACGCCGGCCTGTTTGATTACCCGGTGCTGATGGCGGCAGACATTCTGTTGTACCAAACCAATCTGGTGCCGGTAGGCGAAGATCAGAAGCAGCATCTGGAACTGAGCCGCGATATCGCCCAGCGTTTTAACGGGCTGTATGGCGATATTTTCAAAGTACCGGAACCGTTTATTCCCAAATCCGGCGCGCGCGTGATGTCGCTGCTGGAGCCGACAAAGAAAATGTCCAAATCGGACGATAACCGTAATAACGTGATCGGCTTGCTGGAAGATCCGAAATCGGTAGTGAAGAAAATCAAACGTGCGGTCACTGACTCCGACGAGCCGCCGGTGGTGCGTTATGATGTGAAAGAGAAAGCGGGTGTCTCTAACCTGCTGGATATTCTTTCCGCCGTGACCGGTCAGAGCATTCCTGAACTGGAAAAACAGTTTGAAGGTAAAATGTATGGCCATTTGAAAGGCGAAGTGGCGGAGGCGGTTTCCGGAATGTTGTCTGAGTTGCAGGAGCGCTATCACCGTTTCCGCAACGACGAAGCGTTCTTGCAGAAGGTGATGAAAGACGGGGCGGAAAAAGCCAGCGCACGTGCGGCCGAAACGCTGAAAGCCGTTTACGAAGCCATTGGCTTTGTGGCGAAACCGTAAGGGTTATTGCGTGCCCGATGGCGCTAGCTTATCGGGCCTACCAACGAGCGTAAGTTGGACAAGGCACCTGTGCCGTACCGTTTATCAGACCTGTAAAAAAACCGGGAAAATCCCGGTTTTTTTGTATCTGCGCAGTCGTTTCTATTATTGATCGGCAGCCGGGCCGCAACCGCCAATAATTTTAGAAATAGAAATTGCAGGGTGCAGCAAATAATCGTAGCTGCAGTTATTTTTTTTGTTTTCGATATGACCAGTACAAGCAGTGAGCGTCGCCAGAACCCCTGCCACAACGGCAATTTTTACAAATTTAAACATTTCAAAATCCTTGTTGATAAAACGAGCACTACTGGTGGAATAAATATAAGATCTATTTAGCGTATAGTACGATAGCAATTAATGAATCATCCAGGTAGTCCAAATAAGGACTTTATCTTTACCAGGGGATATGATTTAAAAAGGCCGCTTAATAATAAGCGGCCTTTATTGTCTATGGAAAACCCCCAGCTAGGCTGGGGGTTCCGGAAAGCTTTCAGCTTTAAGCCAGTTATTAAAACCCCTTTTGATTTGTTAAAACATCTTGCGGTCTGGCAACTGCAAAAGTTCAACAAGAAATCAAAAGGGGGTCCCAATGGGGGACGAAAAGAGCTTAGCGCACACCCGATGGAACTGTAAATATCACATAGTTTTCGCGCCCAAATACCGAAGACAAGCGTTCTATGGAGAGAAGCGTAGGGCAGTAGGCAGCATATTAAGAAAATTGTGTGAATGGAAAAACGTACGAATTCTGGAAGCAGAATGTTGTGCAGATCATATTCACATGCTTCTGGAGATCCCGCCGAAGATGAGTGTGTCGAGTTTCATGGGATATCTGAAGGGTAAAAGTAGTCTGATGCTTTACGAGCAGTTTGGGGATCTAAAATTCAAATACAGGAACAGGGAGTTCTGGTGCAGAGGGTACTATGTCGATACGGTGGGTAAGAACACGGCGAAGATACAGGACTACATAAAGCACCAGCTTGAAGAGGATAAAATGGGTGAGCAATTATCGATCCCGTATCCGGGCAGCCCGTTTACGGGCCGTAAGTAACGAAGTTTGATGCAAATGTCAGATCGTATGCGCCTGTTAGGGCGCGGCTGGTAAGAGAGCCTTATAGGCGCATCTGAAAAACCTCCGGCTATGCCGGAGGATATTTATTAGTGTTATATAATGTCGTTTATTTAACGAAATGTTTTCTTAACGTTAAGCATAAAGCCTTTATCGCTGATACCGTCTTCCTTCCACTGGTAGGCATCCAGATGTAGCGCGGTATCATTGCTGCTGTATTTCACGCCGATGGTTGCCAGACCATTAACGCCGCCGCCTTTTTGACCGTCATCCACGCCGAACGATTGACCCGCCGCACCCTGTAATGACGCTGTACGCTGGCTCTTGCTGTAGCTCAGGTTCGGGCCACCTTCCAGGGTAGCGGTGGCGCTCCAGCCGTCTTTCCCGGCGTAATCCAGCTTCAGGCCGACAATAGAGTCTACCGCCGTTTCGTTGCCAGAGTTCATCGACAGGTTAAAATCTCCGGCGCTGCGCTCTTTGTAGCCATCTTCCATGGTGTGACGGAATTTCACCCCGGCATACGGCGTGACTTTCAGCGCATCGCCCATCATGGTGAAAGTTTTCGCCCCTTCACTGCGAAACTCAAGGTACTGCTGACGCATGTCGGAATCGGCAATTTTGTTGACATCGCCATAGGCAACAGAACGGCTGCTGTCGAGGTTATGCACGTCATAGCGTAGGCTGTTGTTCCACGCCAGACCTTCATCAAACGCCATGCTGTGCTTCAGGCCAAAGAACTGGCTGTAGCCGCCTGTCAGGCCGTTATCGCCCGCAGTTTTCGAACCGTCGCCATCCAGACGCGCAATACCGTACTCCAGCGTCAGATTCTGGCTGGCGGTGAGATCCAACGTCTGGCGTAATGCCAGCATGTCGTACTGGGTGTCGTTGCCCAGCTCCGCACGTGGGTCGCCTTTCGCCACCACGTTGAACGCCAGACCATCTTTAATTTGCGGCGCGGCGTCGGCCAGCATGGTAAAGCGGTTGCTGAGTACACGCGCTTCACGGAATACCGTGGTGGCTTGAGCACCGCTCACCTGCTTGAGTGCGCTGTTCAGCTCGGCGGTAGTCCCCACATTAAGGCTGGTGTACAGCTCGTTGTTGGTGTAACCGGCGTCCAGCGCCTGCGCCACGTCGCTTACCGAGCTGTCGGTCGCCACATCGGCATAGGCGTTTTTGGTCATGGTGACGTCAACGTTGCCGTCGGCATCCTGGCTACCCTGGGCGTTCCACACCACGCTGGTGGAAGTGATGTTGTCCGCGCCCTGGATATTGCTGCCGGTGAAGGCGTTATCCACCACCACGGTGGTATCCGCCGTACCGCTGGTAAAGCCGGTATCCACCTTCACGTTGTCGCCAATCACCAGGTTATTGGCTTTCAGCGTACCGGAGCTACCGTCGGCGTTGGTGCCAACAATATAGTTGGAGAGCTGCTGCGGCGCGTTGGGATCCGCTGGCGGCGTCGGGATGCTGCCCTCGGTCGGGGCGGTAGTCGCATCCGGGATGACGATGTCCGCTGTCCCGTTATGGTCGTTCTGCGTGCCCGTAGTACCCGGCGCGTAGATGTCGCAGCCGCTGTCGCACAGCAGGTTGATTTCGCCGTTGTTGATGATGGCTTTGGTCTTGCCGCCAAACGCATACGAGTCATCCGCGTAAACGTTGATCACGCCGTCTGCGGTGTTGTTTATGGTGGTGGCATTACCGTTGCCCTTGATGCCGATAAGCCCGGTGCCGTTGGTGCCGTCCTCCTTGCCCTGCTCGGTACCGACGTTGATGGTGCCGCTATTGACCAGGTTAATGACATAACTGCTGGTGCCGCCGCTAATCGCCACGGCGTTATCGCCCTGCACGTTGATAGTGCCCTGGTTGCCGAAGTTATAGCCGCGGCCCAAATTGATTAGCGGCGCATCCGGGTTAATACCGTTAATCACGCCGGTTGCGGTGTTCCAGATCCATTTGGGGTCATTGCTGCCGTTGACCGTGGTGATGGCGCTGTAACCGTTAGTGGCGGTGATGGTGCCGCTGTTCACCTGGGTCAGCGAATCGTTGGCGCGCGTCAGATTGATGATGGTGTTCTCGCCGCCTTCCACCGCGCTGCCGCTGTTGGTAAGCGTAGCGTCCTCTTCGTTATAGAAATAGAAGCTGCCGCTGACCAGCGATTTGCCATCTTCCGCCACCGTCATATCGCCAGTATTGACGATTTCCTGCTGGTAGCTGGTGCCCGCTATGGAGCCGGTGAAATCGCCGTTATTGTAAAAAGTGACGTCGCCATTAAGGGTTAACAGATCGGTGGTGATGCTGCCGTCCGCTTCATTAAAGAGGCTGTGCCAGGTGGAAATAGCGTCCGCGTCCAGCGTCCCGTAGTTAGCCAGCGCGTTAGCCCCGCCGTTAATCGTCACGGTGCCGTTGACGGTGAGCGAGGCGCCCGCTTCGTTGTACAGCCAGCCCCCGTTAACGTCCACATCGCCGTTCAGGGTTTCAGTACCGTAGTTGGCCAGCGTACCGGCGGTGAAGAAACCTGTGTCGGAGGTCCTGGTGTCGCTGTCGCCGCTGCCGGGCAGAGACTGAATCCAGATTTTGTCCGTTGGCGTGCCGCCCATGTGTGAATCAGTATCATCCATCGGGCTGCCGTTAAGGTTGATAGAGCCGTTATTGATGATGTAGCTGGAACTGTCGCTCAGAAACGCCTGGCCGTAATCGGCGTCGATGTTAATCACGCCGCTGGTGTCGTTGATGACGACGCCGCCGTTGAGCGCCGCCATCCCGACCAGCTCGTCTGCCTGACCGGTCACGCCGTCATCGGCGGTCAGGGTGATCACGCCCTGGTTAATGGCGGTGCCGCCATTAAGCGCCATCATGCCGAACCCGGCGTTGTTGACGGTAATGTTGCCGGTGTTGATGGCGGTGGCGTCGCCATCGGCATCGGTGGAACCCGCCACCATTCCTGAGCTGGTGAGATAGAGCGATGATGGCTGCCAGTAGCTGGTGCTGGTGATGTTATTTTCATCGTCCAGCGTCGGGACAAGGCCATCCAGATAGATATTGCCTTCGTTTAGTGCTTTACCTCGGCTGGCGGTAACGCCATATACACCTGCCCCCTGCAAATGGATCGTGGCGCCCTCATCGTTAACGACATCGCCATAATCCGAAGCCATCATGGCGTAAAAGGTGTGGGTGTACCATTTCAATGGGTATACTTCAATACCGCCACTGCCCTGCGGCGTCTGATCAGAAATGAGGGTGATATCGCCGCCGGCTTTGTTATGAACAGCCGATCCCTCGCCACTAGCCCTTGTGATGGCTGCACGATCCTCACTACTGTTGCTACTGGTCGCGTAGACCAGAATATCTCCGCTGTTGCTGACTTCCGAGCCGTTATCTGCGCGAATGACGGAATACACGCCATGGCTTGTAATATCGCCTTTATTTTCAATTGATGTGCCTTCGCCATCAGCCATCAGCAACGCGTTGTAGGTGTAATAGCCTGTGGGTATATAACTGACATTAACGTCAACAACTGAGTCATCACCCAGAATCAGGGAGCCGCCGTTGTTGACCCGCGCCAGTACAACGTGCCCCCCCACTACCGTGTTGGTATCAATGGTAGAATGACCGTTTAGCGTAACGGTACTGTTACCGCTGACGCTGATGCCGGTAATGTCTGCAGAGGTTCCATCAAGTGGATCCTCGCTGTGGGTGATATTAATACCGCCGTCAATCTCAACGTCGTTATCATCACCTGTTACGCTCAGGCCAACAACGTCCAGGTATTGTCCGCCGGTGGCGGACAGATCGTTGTCATCAATATTCAGCGCGCCATTAAGGGTAACGGTATTGCCGTTACCGCCGACGACAACGCCGGTTAACGGGGGAGCCCCGGCAGCCAGATCATCCTGCCCGTAGTCGGCGCTGATATTTACGTTGCCGGTGATATCAACGGCGTTGCTGTCGCCGCTCACGCTCACCCCTGTCGCTGAGCTAAACACGCCTTCGCTGTCCTGGACTGAGACAACGTTAATATCGCCATCCAGCGTAACCTGCGACATATCGCCGCTCACCAGCGCGCCGGTGCCGTTAAGGCTGACGTCAATATCCCCTTTGTTTTTGAAGGTGTTTTTTTCGCCTGCAACCACAAAACCCACCGAGTCCGCATCACGTACGGTGGCGTTGCCGGTATTTTTTGCTTCATTTCCGGTGCCATAGGTGATGATGCCCATCGCGCCGTCGGTGACCAGCAGATCGCCCGCCTGGGTCAGGCTGCCGTTGTCGCCGTTGATAATCACGGCGGCAGAGCCCGCGCCATCCACCGCGATATCACCGGTATTGGTGGTATGGGCGTCGTCGCCGTCAATGCGCGTACCGACGGCGCCGCCAGAGATAGTTTGATTACCTTCGTTGATAACGAGCGCGTTGTCGCCTTCGATATACAGCGCCGTGGCGTCTGCGCCGCTGACGGTAGTGCTCCCGGCGTTATCGATAACCACGTTGTCGCCGGTAATGTGGCCGCCGGTGCCGCCGTCGGTGATGGTCATATCACCGTCATTGTTGACGCGGGCGTTATTGCCGTCAATGACGGTGCCGGTGGAGCCTGCGCCGCTGATGTCAGAGGTACCGGTATTCTTAATCGTGGCGTTGTCGCCGTCGATGATGATGGCGGTGCCGCCGCCGCTCACGGCAATGTCACCGGCGAAATTGGTGGTGGTGCCGTTGCCGGAAATCAGCGCGCCGGTGGCGTTGTCCACCGTGGAGTGGCCCGAAATGGTGTTGGTGGTGCCGTCACCGGAGATAACCATGCCGGTGGCACCGTCGGTCACACTGGAGTCCCCGGTGAGCGTGTTGACGGTTCTATCGCCGGAAATAATCACGCCGGTGCGATCCTGGCCGCTGATATCCATGCCGCGATCGGAATTATGCGCCTGGTCATCGCCGCTGATAACGGTGGTGTTATCGTCGGCAATAATCAGATAGCCCCGGCTGTCGTACTTCCAGTAGAGACCGTTTTCCTGGGTGCCTTCAATCACGGCGGCATTGGCGTCGGTCACGTCCCAGCCGGTGACGTTCAGCGTTTTACCGTCCGCGGTGGTGAGCTGCCACTGGTTGTCCTGTTCTGAATAATTCCACACGGCACCCTCAAGAACGCTGCCGTTATCCAGTTTGAAGCTGTCGAAGGTCAGGGTGTCTTTGCCTTTATCGATGGTGACGCCGTTGCTGAAGGTAATAACAGAGTCATCTGGGGGCGTGTCGTCGTCATCGCCGCTATCATCGGGCGGGGTTACATCGTCATCGCCGCTATCATCGGGCGGGGTCACATCGTCATCGCCGCTATCGTCGGGCGGGGTTACATCGTCATCGCCGCTATCGTCAGGCGGGGTCACATCGTCATCGCCGCTATCGTCGGGCGGGGTTACATCGTCATCGCCGCTATCGTCGGGCGGGGTCACATCGCCATCGCCGCTATCGTCGGGCGGGGTCACATCATCATCGCCGCTATCGTCGGGCGGGGTTACATCGTCATCGCCGCTATCGTCAGGCGGGGCCACATCGTCATCGCCACTATCGTCGGGCGGGGTCACATTGTCATCGCCGCCATCGTCGGGCGGGGTGACGTTGCCGCCATCGTCGGGCGGGGTGACGTTGCCGCCATCGTCGGGCGGGGTGACGTCGCCGCCATTATCGGGCTTAGGGGGGGTATAAGAATGATTAGAATCTCCGCCACCGTTATTTTCAACGCCAATAGCCACACCTGCGACCAATGCAGCAACGCCGCCAGCAACCCAGCCCCAGTGATTATCATTTTCAGGTGTAGCAAGGCAGGTCGGTGAGAGTTTTGCGCGTTTTTCTTTAGGCAGGGAGGAGATATTACTGGGACATTCTTTTTCATCATCGTTATTTTCTGCGGCGATGGCCGGAATGTAATAACTTTGTAGCGTTAAAGCGATAGCGATAGAAATAAGTTTTTTCTTTTGCATAGGGTTCATCCTTAATTAATATTTTCCTTGCGTACTAAACATATGCAGAGAGCGGTACAGGCAATGATGAAATGGCCAGAAGAAAAATTATGCTTTAGTGTTTATTTTATCACCCGATAACCAGGTCAGGTCAAATTGAGTGCTTAACGGTGTTATTTATTGTATGAATGAATAAGAGGTGAATTTGACGAGTAAAAGGGTTTTTAGGCAGAATTATTATTTAAATTTGTCCGGTGTATTTAAAGTTAGTTTCTTAATTCACTTTTAAGTAAAAATAATTTGAGATTACGAGTAGTTGTAAAATAAAGCCCTGAATAACAGGGCGTTATTTTAATTAATGATTAGAGAACCAATTTAATTTATCGCGTAAGGCTACCACGCGACCAACGATAATCAGCGCCGGGCTTTCAACCTGTTGCGCTAATTCACCGAGCTGCGTCAGCACACCGTGGACGACGCGTTGCTTCACGGAGGTACCGTTTTCTACCAGCGCAACCGGCATATCGGCCTGCATACCGAATGCGATCAGTTTTTCCTGGATAGTCGCTGCCTGATTCAGCCCCATGTAGAACACCAGCGTCTGTTTTTCTGCCGCCAGGTTTTCCCAGTCCAGCTCGCCGCCGGTTTTCAGGTGACCCGTGACCAGACGTACGCTCTGGGCGTAATCGCGATGAGTTAGCGGAATACCGGAGTAGGCGGAGCAGCCGGAAGCCGCGGTAATCCCCGGCACTACCGAGAAAGGAATACCGGCATGACACAGCGTTTCCAGCTCTTCGCCGCCGCGACCAAAGATAAAGGGATCGCCGCCTTTCAGGCGTACCACGCGTTTACCTTTTTGCGCTTCACGCAGCAGGATCTGGTTGATTTCCTCCTGTGGGACGCAGTGGTAACCCGCGCGTTTCCCCACAAAGACCCGATCGGCATCGCGGCGTACCAGGTTCATAATGTCGTCGGAGACGAGGCGATCGTAAACCACGATATCCGCCTGTTGGATTTGTTGTAACCCTTTCAGCGTCAGCAGTCCGGCATCGCCCGGCCCGGCGCCGACCAGCACGACTTCGCCACGGTGATCCAGCGGTTCGCTAAACAGGCGTTCGGTTGTCGCGTTAACCGCTTTCTCATCGGCATTCGCCAGCGACTGCGCCAGCCGGTCATTGACGAAAAATTTTTCCCAGAAGCGACGACGCTCGCCCATCGTGGCAAACTGCTTTTTCACTCGGGCGCGGAGTTGCCCGGCATAGCGCGCGACCTGCCCCAGATGCTGCGGCAGCAGCGATTCCAGTTTCTCGCGCAGCAGACGCGCCAGCACCGGGGAGGTGCCGCCCGAGGAGACGGCGACCATCAGCGGCGAGCGGTCAATAATGGAGGGCATGATAAAGCTGGCGGCTTTCGGCGCATCCACCACGTTGCAAAAGATACGGCGTGACTCCGCCGCGTCGCTGACGCGCTGGTTGACGGTATCGTCGTCAGTGGCCGCGATCGCCAGCCAACACGAGTCGAGAAGCGTTTCGTCGAACGGTCCCTCAACCAGAGTCAACATGCCTTCATTTGCCCATACGGTGAACTGTGGAATAAAGGTTAGCGCATTGACCGTTAAACGTGCGCCTGCTTCCAGCAGTAACCGTGCTTTGCGTTCTGCGACATCGCCACCGCCGACGATCAGACAGTCGCGGTCGCGTAATTGACAAAATATAGGCAAATGGTCCACGACATTACCCCTTAATTATTGGCAGCAGCCTCTGGCTGATTGATTTTTGCCGGAGCCGGACGCTCCGATTTTGGCGTAGCATACCAATAACCCAATCCCATGAATACGACACCGGACAAAGTATTACCGAGTGTCACCCACAACAGGTTATGACCAATTCCGGCCAGGGTATAGGCGTCGCTGTGATGACCAAACCAGGAGAGGGCGAACAGCGTCATATTCGCGACGGAGTGCTCGTAGCCGGAAGCGATAAACGCCAGCAGACACCACCAGATAGCAAGAAATTTTGCCGTGCCTTCGGTGCGGATTGCCATCCAGATTGCCAGACAAACCAGCCAGTTACACAGCGCGCCTTTGAAGAACAGTACCGTGGCGGGCGCGGTGGTTTTCGCCAGCGCGACTGAGTGAACGATGCTGGTATCGACCGGCAATAAACTGCCGCCGCCCCAGCTGTAAAGCAGGGCGACAAACACGGAACCGACCAGGTTGCCGAGCCAGGTTTGCGGCAGGATAGCCCACATTTGACCGTGGCTGATGGTGCCTGCTTTGACGCCCAGCGTCAGGAACATGGTGTGGCCGGTAAACAGTTCGGAACCGGCGATGATGACCAGCGTTAAGGCGATACCGAAGGTGGCTCCCATCACCAGAGGACGTACGGACGGGTCGAGCAGATTGCCGAGGGTGAAAATAAGAATGATGCCGAGACCGACATAAGCCCCGGCCATTGCCGAACTGACCCAGAAGCCGAGCGGATTATTCGCCGACAGGCGTGCGATGCGCGCAGCGTTAGCCGCACACTTATTGATAGTGTCTGTAAACATTTGATTATCCTTTTCTCACTTCATCCTTTGCACTGCCTCTTTGTTGGCTGCCCTCGCTCACCCCAGTCACATAGTGAACTATGCTCCTGGGGATTAATGAGGGACATCCTTGTCCCTCACCGAAGGCAGCCAGCGGCTGTTCAAATTCGTTCCTGACGAATTTGTTGCTCAGTTGCCGCCGCGATGCAGTACAAATGATTTTGTGATAACAATTAAAATGAAAAAAAATACAAAAAAGGGGAGGCGTTGCGCCTCCCAAAAATAATTAACCGCGCAACTGCACCACGCCGTCTTTTACCCGCGCGTCGTAATGTTTCACAGAAAACTGCTCATCTTCCATGCATAAACCATCGCTCAGGCGGAAGCGCTGCTTTTTCAACGGGCTGGCGACCCACAGTTCGCCCTGGTGTTCCGCAATCAGCCCACGAGACAGCACACTGGCCTCAAAGAACGGGTCGATGTTGCTGATCGCAAACACCTGATCGCTATGGTAAGGACGGAAAATTGCCACCTGCTCGCCGCCTGACAGCGCGCAGACGCCGGTTCCCGGCAGGATGTCATCGATTTTGCAGATGTTTTGCCACTGACTCATGCGTTTTCCTCCACCAGAGTGACCGGGATACGTTCATACGGCGTGGCCGGACGATGCTGTTCACGTTCAGGCACAACCTGGACGTTCGGGTCGCGTTTGTCGCTGTTGATAAAGTGCTTAAAGCGAACCTGTGCGGATGGGGTGTTAACGGTTTCTGTCCACTCGCAGACCACCGCTGCGCGCAGGCGCGCCATCTCTTCTTCCAGATGTTCGTTCAGGCCCAGCTTATCGTCGATGATGACCGATTTCAGGTACTCGATGCCGCCTTCCAGATTATCCAGCCACGGCGCGGTACGGGTCAGTTTGTCGGCAGTACGGATGTAGAACATCATAAAGCGGTCGAGGTACTTGATCAGCGTGTCGCGATCGAGATCGGCTGCCAGCAGATCCGCATGACGCGGTTTCATCCCGCCGTTACCGCAGACGTACAGGTTCCAGCCTTTCTCCGTGGCGATGATACCCACATCTTTGCCCTGCGCTTCCGCACATTCACGGGTACAGCCGGAGACGCCGAATTTCATTTTGTGCGGGGTACGAATGCCTTTGTAGCGGTTTTCCAGCTCCACGCCGAAACCGACGCTGTCGCCCACGCCGTAGCGGCACCAGGTGCTGCCGACGCAGGTTTTCGCCATCCGCAGCGCTTTGGCATACGCGTGACCGGTTTCGAAACCGGCTTCAATCAACTGACGCCAGATTTCCGGCAGATCGTCTTTTTGCGCGCCAAACAGGCCGATACGCTGAGAACCGGTGATTTTGGTATAGAGGTTAAACTCGCGGGCGATACGACCCACGGCCACCAGACCTTCCGGGGTGATTTCGCCGCCCGCCGAGCGCGGGATCACCGAGTAAGTACCGTCTTTCTGGATATTCGCTAGGAAGTTATCGTTAGTATCCTGTAGCGGCGTGTGCTGCGGCTTGAGGATGTATTCGTTCCAGCACGACGCCAGCAGCGAACCGACGGTCGGCTTACACACTTCGCAGCCGTAGCCTTTACCGTGTTTCGCCAGCAGTTCTTCAAAGGTTTTGATACCTTCCACGCGGATTAAGTGGAACAGTTCCTGACGAGAATAAGCAAAGTGCTCGCACAGGTTGTTGTTGACTTCAATACCCTGTTTCGCCAGTTCGGCGTTCAGTACCTGCGTCACCAGCGGGATGCAGCCGCCGCAGCCGGTTCCGGCTTTGGTTTCCGCTTTCAGCGCCGCCACGGTATGGCAGCCTTTATTGATAGCGGCGATCAGATCGCCTTTAGTCACATCGAAGCAGGAGCAGATCTGCGCGCTGTCCGGCAGTTTATCCACGCCGATAGCGGGTTTACCACTGCCCGCGTGCGACGGCAGGATCAGCGAATCCGGGTTTTCCGGCAGTTCGATGGCGTTCAGTACCAGTTGCAGCAAATTGCCGTAATCGCTGGTGTCGCCGACCAGTACTGCGCCGAGCAGCGTTTTGTTATCTTCGCTGACAATTAGACGTTTGTAGACTTCTTTGCTTTCATCGAGGTAAACGTAACTACGCGCGCCCGGCGTGCGGCCATGCGCGTCGCCGATGCCGCCGACGTCCACGCCCAGCAGCTTCAGCTTGGCGCTGAGATCCGCCCCTTCAAAGGCGTTTTCACTGCCGAGGATGTGGTCAACGGCGACCTGGGCCATTTTATAGCCTGGTGCGACCAGACCGTAAACGCGGTTGTTCCAACTGGCGCACTCGCCGATAGCGTAGATATCCGGGTCGGACGTCTGGCAGGTGTCGTTAATCACGATCCCGCCGCGCTGCGCGACGGCCAGACCGCACTGGGTAGCCAGCTTGTCGCGGGGGCGAATACCGGTAGAGAAGACGATGAAATCGACTTCCAGCTCGCTGCCGTCGGCAAAACGCATAGTCTTACGCGCTTCGTTACCCTGCTGAACAATCTCTTGCGTGTTTTTACTGGTGTGTACACGCACGCCCATGCTTTCGATCTTGCGACGTAGCTGCTCGCCGCCCATCTGATCGAGCTGTTCTGCCATCAGCATTGGCGCAAATTCAATGACGTGCGTTTCCACGCCGAGGTTTTTCAGCGCGCCAGCGGCTTCCAGCCCCAGCAGACCGCCGCCGACCACCGCCCCGCGCTTGCTGCGACGGGCGCAGGCTTCGATAGCGTTGAGGTCTTCAATGGTACGGTAAACGAAGCAATCCTGGGTTTCGGAGCCTTTAATCGGCGGGATCCACGGATAGGAACCGGTCGCCATGATCAGCTTGTCATAATAAACGGTACGACCCGCGCTGGAGTGAATCACTTTCTCCTGACGGTTAATGGTAATTGCGCGTTCGCCAACCAGTACCTTTACGCCGTGCTTCTCGTAAAATCCTTCACGCACCAGAGAGAGCTCTTCCGCGGTGTGGTGAGAGAAGTAGGATGACAGGTGGACACGGTCATAGGCTTTACGGGGTTCTTCACAGAACACGGTAATGTCGAACAGGCTAGCGTCGGATTTATCAAGGAGATCCTCAATAAAGCGGTGGCCGACCATACCATTACCGATAATAGCGAGTCTGACTTTGCTCATTTTTGCCTCGATTTCTTTTCTATTACCGCCTACCTTAACGATTCAGCAACCCCGCTTATTGATGTAAATCAAATTCACCTTTATATACCTCTTAATGGGTATATGGCTGATTTGTCTGGATTTTTATAAGTGGCGGAATTGTCAGGCTTTTCAGGTTTGTACAAATAACATACAAAATGAGGGGTTTTTAGACCAACAGGCCTACCCCGTCAGGAGGGGGGATAGAGTGCCGGAGGGCGATGTCGCCATCCGGCAAGGATTATCAATGCGTAGCCGGCGCGCTATGCTGACGATGACGGGATACAAAGCCGAGCGCAAAGCACATCACAAAGACCACCGCATACAGACCATTCGCGGTGAGTAACGCCGCCTGTGGGCCGCTGTGCGCTACAATCGGGCCGGTGACGACGAAGGTCAGCATTGTTCCGATGGTGCCGCAGGTCAGAATGAAGTTAACCAGCTTAGGCGAGGCCACTTTCGTTTGCTGCGATCCCAGCGTAATGATGGAGGTATAAATGGCGCTGGAGAAGAAGCCCAGCGTCAGAATAAACCACGGCATATGCGCCTGCGTGCCGGTAATAAACAGATACATCAGTACCGCCGCCATACCCGCCAGTACGGTCAGAATGCGTTGCAGATCGAAAAAGCGCAGGATAAAGCTGAACGCCCACATGCCAAACATATAGGACATCCAGAAATCACTCACCAGCGCCCCGGCGTCATTCAGGCTCATGCCGAGGCCTTTGGCGTATTCCGGCACCCAGGAGATAAAGCCTAATTGACCGAGGATATAGCACAGCGCGGCGACGGCCAGAAACAGTACGCCAATGCCCCATTTTTCTTTGACGACAGGCGCCTGAGAGTGCTGCGCATGTTTACCCAGCGCCGGAAATTCACAGCCGAAGGTCAGGATGAAAATCGCCAGGTAGACCAGGCCGATGCAGGCGTAGACCCAGTACCACTCAATACTACGCGCCAGCAGGAAGGCGGCGACCATAGGAAAAATCATCCCCGCCATGCTGAAGAAGGAGTCGGTAAACAGCAGTCGGGAACCGCGCTGACGCCCTTCATAAAGTTGCGTAATCAGGAAGGTGCCAATCGACATGGTGATCCCGCTGACCAGCCCCAGCACAAACATCGCCGCTGAGAACAACGCCAGGCTATGGCCGAACATCAGCCCGGCCACCGCCAGCACCATCAGGATAAAACCAAAGCGTAGCTGTGTTTTCAGCGGGATGATTTCCATCAGCCACGCATTGAGGAAGATCGAGATCAAAATCCCGGCGTTCAGAAAAGTAAAGGTGTTACTCATGCTGGAAACGGGCAGATGAAAATAGTCTGCGATATTTCCCATCACCATCCCGGTGACAATCACCAGCGCCCCGGTCAGGGCGTAGGAAAGAAAGCTGATCCATGTGAGCTTGATGCGGTTGCTGTTAGTCATGTCTGGCCTTGAAGAGAAGTGAAGCGCGTGGAGGGCGCGTTAAGCGGGCAGATTTTAGGCGCTTTTGTGATGCATTTAAATAATTATTAGTGATAGTAATGTTCATTGCATTTTTTAATGTGATGTTTGTCACATCATATTGCAAGAATACGGCGTTGCGTCGTAACGTTACATTTGTTTCATATACGTAAAATTAGGTAAAGGGCTGGCCTGGCCCAGGAAGGCTCTTTAAAATCATTCCACTTGCTTTATTTCTGCTCTCTTTAAGGAAATCTCATGCTCAAATCGACTCTGGCGGCTGTCGCAGCTGTTTTCGCTCTTTCTGCTCTTTCTCCCGCAGCGTTGGCAGCAAAAGGCGATCCTCATGTGCTGTTAACCACCTCCGCCGGGAATATTGAGCTGGAGCTGAACAGCCAGAAAGCGCCGGTTTCTGTGAAAAACTTTGTCGATTACGTCAACAGTGGTTTCTATAACAACACTACGTTTCACCGCGTTATTCCTGGCTTTATGATTCAGGGTGGTGGTTTTAACGAGCAGATGCAGCAGAAGAAACCGAATCCGCCTATTAAGAATGAAGCCGACAACGGTCTGCGTAATACTCGCGGCACGATCGCGATGGCGCGCACCGCAGATAAAGACAGCGCCACCAGCCAGTTCTTTATTAACGTCGCGGATAACGCTTTTCTCGACCACGGCCAGCGCGACTTTGGCTATGCGGTATTTGGTAAAGTGGTAAAAGGTATGGATGTCGCCGATAAAATCTCACAGGTACCGACGCACGATGTCGGGCCTTATCAGAATGTGCCGACAAAACCAGTCGTTATCCTTTCCGCGAAAGTCCTGCCATAAAACATGCCTGCGCGGGTGCGAGCCGCCCGCGTTTTCTCCCTGTCTCAGCGTAACCTGAAATTGCTGCTTATACTTGTGGTCAAGCACAGGCATATTCAGGGAGGCCAGGTGAAGAAACTTACCGATAAACAAAAGTCACGCTTTTGGGAGCAACGGCGCAACGTTAACTTCCAGCAAAGCCGCCGTCTCGAAGGTATTGAGATCCCCTTAGTAACCCTGACTGCCGACGAAGCGCTGGTACGTCTTGACGAGCTTCGGAGGCACTATGAGCGATAAATTTGGCGAAGGACGCGATCCGTACCTCTATCCGGGGCTGAATGTGATGCGTAATCGGCTGGGGATTCATCAGGCCCAGCGACTGGCGCAAGCGGCATACGAAATGACCGCGCTCCGCGCCGCTACGATTGAACTGGGGCCGCTGGTACGCGGCTTGCCTCATCTGTGCGCGATTCATCGCCAGCTCTATCAGGATATTTTCGACTGGGCAGGGCAACTGCGGGAGGTCGATATTTACCAGGGCGATACCCGTTTTTGCCACTTTGCCTATATCGAAAAAGAGGGCAACGCTCTGATGCAGGATCTGGAAGAAGAGGGCTACCTGGTTGGTCTGGCGCACGAGAAGTTTGTCGAGCGGCTGGCGCATTACTACTGTGAAATTAATGTGCTTCATCCGTTTCGTTTTGGGAGCGGGTTGGCGCAGCGCATCTTCTTTGAACAACTGGCGCTACATGCAGGCTACGCGCTGAGTTGGCAAGGTATTGCGGTTGAAACATGGAAGCAGGCGAACCAGAGCGGCGCGATGGGCGATCTCTCCGCTTTGCGGGCGATTTTTCAGAAAGCGATAAGCGAAGCTCGCGAAACTGAGTAAAATAGTGCGGTTCTACTCACCCGGAGCCGCCATGATCCTGCTTATCGATAACTATGATTCCTTTACCTGGAACCTCTACCAGTATTTTTGTGAACTGGGCGCGGAAGTGCAGGTCCGGCGCAATGATGCGCTAACGCTGGCGCACATTGACGCTTTGAACCCGCAAAAAATCGTTATCTCTCCTGGCCCCTGTACGCCGAATGACGCTGGCATTTCACTGGCGGTCATCCGCCATTATGCCGGACGTATTCCGATGCTGGGCGTTTGCCTGGGTCATCAGGCGATGGCGCAGGCCTTTGGTGCGTCGGTAGTGCGGGCAGCGAAAGTGATGCACGGTAAAACGTCACCTGTTACGCATAATGGACAGGGCGTGTTTCGGGGATTGCCCAGCCCGTTAACCGTGACACGTTACCACTCGCTGATTGTCGACCCTGCCACGTTGCCTGAGTGTTTTGAGATCACCGCCTGGAGCGAAACGCAGGAGATTATGGGCATTCGCCACCGCGAGTGGGATCTGGAAGGCGTGCAGTTCCACCCGGAAAGTATTCTCAGCGAACAAGGACACGCTCTGCTGAAAAATTTCCTCCGGCGTTGATTTGTGGTTGCTATTGAGTGATTTTTTATTCATATTTTGTGATTATAATTTCACTGGCATTTCTACTTAACCGGGTGGTAATGATATGGCAACTGAACAAACGGCTATTACGCGCGCAACTTTTGATGAGGTGATTCTGCCTGTTTATGCACCGGCGGACTTTATTCCGGTCAAAGGTAAAGGCAGCCGAGTATGGGATCAGCAGGGCAAAGAGTATATTGATTTCGCCGGCGGGATTGCAGTGACTGCGCTGGGCCATTGCCATCCGGCGCTGGTCGAGGCGCTGAAATCCCAGGGGGAAACCTTGTGGCATACCAGTAACGTTTTTACCAATGAACCAGCGTTGCGTCTGGGACGTAAACTGATCGACGCCACGTTTGCCGAGCGCGTGCTGTTTATGAATTCCGGCACCGAAGCGAACGAAACCGCTTTTAAACTGGCGCGTCATTATGCCTGCGTGCGCCATAGCCCGTTCAAAACGAAAATCATTGCCTTCCATAACGCTTTTCATGGCCGTTCCTTGTTTACCGTCTCTGTAGGCGGGCAGCCGAAATATTCCGACGGCTTTGGGCCGAAACCCGCCGATATTATTCACGTTCCCTTCAACGATCTTCATGCGGTGAAAGCGGTAATGGATGACCACACCTGCGCGGTGGTGGTCGAGCCGATTCAGGGTGAAGGCGGCGTGCAGGCGGCTACACCGGAATTCCTCAAAGGGTTACGCGACCTGTGTGACGAGCATCAGGCGTTGCTGGTGTTTGATGAAGTGCAGTGTGGGATGGGGCGCACCGGAGACCTGTTTGCCTATATGCACTACGGCGTCACGCCGGATATCCTCACCAGCGCCAAAGCGTTAGGCGGCGGTTTTCCGGTGAGCGCCATGCTGACCACGCAGGAAATAGCCTCGGCCTTCCATGTAGGTTCGCATGGTTCAACCTATGGCGGCAATCCGCTGGCCTGTGCGGTGGCTGGCGCGGCATTCGATATTATTAATACGCCAGAGGTACTACAAGGCATTCACACTAAGCGGCAACAGTTTGTGCAACATTTGCAGGCGATTGACGAGCAATTTGACATTTTCAGCGATATTCGCGGCATGGGGCTGCTGATTGGCGCGGAACTGAAGCCGAAGTACAAAGGTCGGGCGCGCGATTTTCTGTACGCAGGCGCGGAGGCCGGCGTGATGGTGCTCAATGCCGGAGCCGACGTGATGCGTTTTGCCCCGTCGCTGGTGGTGGAAGAGGCGGATATCCATGAAGGAATGCAGCGCTTTGCGCAGGCGGTAGGGAAGGTGGTGGCCTGATGGCGGATTGCCGGATAAGCGTAGCGCATCCGGCGGTCGGTCTTAACCTTTTGTATCCCGTAGCCGCTTACTCAGCCAGATACCGTGATGCGGACGCTGACGCCAGGCCATCGACGAAATGGTGTGCATGGTGTTCAGATGGCCGATGATGCGCTGTAAATGTTGTTCCAGAGTGCTCAATAAGCCATGTGACGGCATGTCCGGCGACTCCAGAATATTGACATCGCCGGAGCCGCCTGGCCTGTCGTACTCCAGGCGCTGCTGGCAGCGCTGAATCGCAATCTCGCAAGATTCCAGATAGCGCTGCGCCAGATCCGGCGTCAGCATGGTGTGTTCCCGCGCCAGCGTCGTCATAGCGTTGATATGCTCGACAATAAACTGGCTGTGCGTGACCCATAGTTTCATATCCGACAGATAGTGGGTATTGAATCCGGGTTCCTGCATTGCCTGATTTAACGAGTTGAATAACGTGTTATGCGCCTGGTTGACCCGCATTCTTTGATAAGCGAGCGGGGTGGCCTGCGGATCGTTACTGAGGATCAGTCGGATAGCTTCTTGAGCGGCTTCCAGCGCATCATGGGCGTTTTTACGTAATAGCCCGCTTTGCCATTGCGGCCACAGCCAGACCATGCCGCCAAAGGCAATTAAACAGCCAATCAGCGTATCGATCAGCCTCGGCACAATAAACTGCTCTCCGTTTAACGTCAGTAACTGGATGGTGTATACCGCCGTCACCGTAAAGCCGACCGTCGCCCAGCCGTAGTTTTTACGAATAATCAGATAACTTGCCAGCGTTAGTACCAGCATGACCGCCAGCGTAATGCTTTCGGGAATATGTAAGTGCAGCGTGACGCCGGCAATCACCAGGCCGACCAGCGTTCCGACCGAACGGTGCAGAATACGTACGCGCGTCGCGCCATAGCCGTTTTGGGTGACAAACAGCACCGTCATGAGTATCCAGTACGGTTTAGGCAGGTGCAACGCACTGCCCATCAGACTGGCGATGCTCATCATCACGCTGATGCGTCCGGCGTTGCGTAGCGCCGGCGATTTAAGAGACATATAATTTTTCAGCGCCGGAAGTAGCGGCAAACGACGCTGTTTATCGGCCATCAGGTCGCGGGCGTACAGCGGTCGCTGAGTACGCAGCACACGGGCGATTCGACTGAAGTGCCAATAGCAGAACTGGCCTACCGGATTTTCAGGATGCTGATTGGCGATCTTCTCCAGAGCGCCAATCTGTTTTTCCATGGAGAAGCGCGTCGGCAGACGATGATAAAGAATGTCATCCGCCAGCACGCGCAGACGGGCGGCGACCGTTTGCGCATTCCAGCGAATCACCTCTTCCGCATGGCTGCGTTCTACCAGTTTCTGTACCTCTTCCGGCTGATGCAAGCTGACGGAGATGTGCTCCTGCAAATCCATCGCTTCCTGAAAAGCCCGTAGTAGACGCTTGTAATCATTATTGTTGTGCGCCGAAAGCATATGCATCTGTTGGTAACACTGGGTAATGAGATCGACCGCTTTTTGCTGGCGTATCAGCAGGGGAGGCAGCGCTTTTTCCGGATCGATATGTTGGGTGAGCAGGCTGTATTTCGCTTCGCAATAATCGGCCAGTTCACGGTATAACAAACTCAATGACTCGCGCAGCGGCTGTTCGCGCCATAGCCAGAACCAAAACCAGTTAAACACGCCGTACCATAGCGTGCCCAGCGCATAAATGAGCAGCGGCTCCCAGACGGGCATGTATCCCGCAAGGCTCAGGGTAAAGATGGCGGCAATCAGCGATGCTGGCAGTAGCCGCGCGTGAAGCGGGCTAATTTCCGCCGTCACGCCAAGCACCAGCGTGAGGCCGGTCAGGATCAACGGCAGGGGGATGGATTCCGCCAGCAGAAGTTGCGTTACCAGACTGCATCCGGCGAACAGCGACGCGCCGATGATCAGGCGTTTAAAAAAGCGTTTGTGCGGGGTATCCAGACCTGCAATGTTGCAGCAGGCGGGAACGAGAGAGAAAAGCAAGCCCAGGTGTAGCTGGCCTATTAATAAACCAACAGCCACAGGCAGGCACAGCACCAGCGTTTGCCGTAGTGCGTAATTAATCTCTGGGTGATAAATCAGTCTTCGCCACATCGATGCAAACAAAAATGGCGCATGATAAAACGCGCCATTCTGACGGAATTAACGGGTGCCGTAGACGACGATGGTCTTGCCATGCGCGGAGATCAGGTTTTGATCTTCCAGCATTTTCAAAATACGACCAACGGTTTCGCGGGAGCAGCCGACGATCTGGCCGATTTCCTGACGAGTGATTTTGATCTGCATCCCATCCGGGTGCGTCATGGCATCGGGCTGTTTCGCCAGATTCAGCAGCGTCTGAGCGATACGCCCGGTGACGTCAAGGAAGGCGAGGTTACCTACTTTTTCAGAGGTGACTTGTAAGCGACGAGCCATCTGGGAAGAGAGGCGCATCAGAATATCCGGGTTGACCTGGATTAATTGGCGAAATTTTTTGTAGGAAATTTCAGCGACCTCACATGCGGTTTTCGCACGTACCCAGGCGCTGCGTTCCTGGCCTTCTTCAAACAGGCCCAGTTCACCAATAAAATCACCCTGATTCAGATAAGAAAGGATCATTTCTTTCCCTTCTTCATCTTTGATCAGCACTGCCACGGAGCCTTTAACGATGTAGTACAGCGTTTCTGCTTTTTCACCCTGGTGAATCAGCGTGCTCTTTGACGGGTACTTATGAATGTGGCAATGAGACAAGAACCATTCAAGAGTCGGGTCTGTTTGCGGTTTGCCAAGCACCATGCGCGGTTATCCTCTGTTATAAGCTGTCTCCAGAGCCAGAAAACGGCACTGTCTCTGGGGTTGCAAAAATATACTTCCCGCTACCTGGGAAGGGGGCTACGAAAATAGATTGTAGCCTGTAATGTGATGTCCTCTGCATACATGCAGTACGTCAATGTATTACTGTAGCATCTTGTCTGTTTTAGCATAGCTTTCGCCGTGTGTCTCCTGGTGTCTCGCTTCAGCATGACCCAGGTCGCCTTCCATTGCGACTTTTGTTGTATGCGCGTAATCTTTCAGGAAAATTGAAACATTGGAGTTACGAAATATGCAAGCGCGTGTAAAGTGGGTTGAAGGGCTCACGTTCCTCGGAGAGTCCTCCTCCGGCCACCAGATTTTAATGGATGGCAACTCCGGTGACAAAGCGCCGAGTCCGATGGAGATGGTATTAATGGCGGCTGGCGGATGTAGCGCTATTGATGTGGTATCAATCCTGCAAAAGGGCCGTCAGAATGTCACCAACTGCGAAGTGAAGCTGACATCCGAGCGCCGGGAAGACGCGCCGCGCCTGTTTACGCACATTAATCTGCATTTTATCGTTACCGGCAGCGATCTGAAAGAGGCTGCCGTCGCGCGCGCTGTCGATCTCTCCGCGGAAAAATATTGCTCGGTGGCGCTAATGCTGGAAAAAGCGGTCAATATTACCCATTCGTATGAAGTGATTGCGGCGTAACATGTGATGCCGGATGGCGGCGTGGCTTTATCCGGCCTACCCGTTTTTATCTCGTAGGCCCGATAAGCGTAGCGCCATCGGGCATTTCACCGCGGTTATTCGATTTTTTTGCCTTCCATTAATCGCTGCACCAGCGGCAACATAATCAGCTCCATCGCCAGCCCCATTTTGCCGCCCGGCACCACTAATGTATTAATGTGAGAAATGAACGAGCCCTGGAGCATCGCCAGGAGCCAGGGAAAATCGATCCCTTCCAGATTGCGGAAATGGATCACCACAAAACTCTCATCCAGCGAGGGAATACCCTTTGCGGCGAACGGATTGGACGTGTCGACGGTCGGTACGCGCTGGAAGTTGATATGGGTACGCGAGAATTGCGGCGTAATGTAATTGATGTAGTCGTCCATGGAACGCACCACGGAATCCATCACCGCTTCACGGGAGTGTCCGCGCTCGCTGGTGTCGCGAATCAGTTTCTGAATCCACTCGAGGTTGACGATAGGCACCACGCCAACCAACAGATCAACATGACGCGCGACATCATGTTGCGGGGTGACGACGCCGCCGTGCAGTCCTTCATAAAACAGCACATCGGTCGGTTCGGGTAGCGGCTGCCAGGGCGTAAACGTGCCGGGAACCTGATTCCACGGTACGGCTTCATCATAGGTATGCAGATATTTACGCGACTGGCCTTTACCCGTCTGCCCGTACTCAATAAAGGTATGTTCCAGTAGGCTGAAGTCATTGGCTTCAGGCCCGAAATAGCTGATATGCCGCCCGGCGTCACGCGCTTTGCGGATCGCCATATCCATTTCCGGGCGGGTGTAACGATGAAAACTGTCGCCTTCCACCTCGGCGGCGTGCAGATTTAACTGCGCGAAAATTTTACGAAACGCGAGGCTGGTGGTGGTGGTCCCCGCGCCGCTTGACCCTGTTACTGCTATCACCGGATGTTTGGCTGACATGGCAACTCCATGATTGAGCTTTAGTAATAATGTATTGTCGGCAAAGGCGTTTTATTCGCGAAACTGCTTTTTCGGCATAATATTGACCGTTTCATGTAATTCAGACCATACCAGCACGGCCTCGCCGGATTGCAGTTGGCGTTTTACGTCAGCGACTTTTTGTTCAAGCGAACGTTCATGTTCACCATAATCGGTGCCTTCGCGCAACACAAAGCTTTCGATCAGGTTGTCCAGCGTGTCGGGGGCGAGCCCCTGCCAGGGAATGATCATGATGACGCCTCCAGGTACGTTGTCAGCCAGTCAGGAATTCGGCGTTCCAGCCACATTTCAGGGCGCAACGGCGTACCGCCGATAAATCCTACGTGTCCGCCATGCTCAGTCAGCTGATACTCCACCTGCGGGGGCAGATCTTCCGCTTTAGGGATCACATGATGATCCATAAACGGATCGTCTTTAGCGTGAATAATCAGCGTCGGTTTAGCAATCTGGTTAAGCAACGGCATGGCGCTACACTGACGATAGTAGTCGATGGCGTCGGCAAAGCCGTGAATTTTCGCGGTGATCAGGTCGTCAAACTCGCGAATACGGCGCATTGATTTCAGTTGCGCCAGATTCACCGGCAGCGACCCGGGGTACGCCGCCAGCTTGCGTGACGCATTCGCTTTTAACAGATTAAGCAAATAACGCTGATAGACGCGGGAAAACCCTTTGTCCATGTGGTAGCTACAGGCTTCGAGAACGAAAGGTGCAGAAACAATTACCGCCGCCTCGATGGGAATATCGCGGCCTTCTTTCGCCAGCAGGCACGCCAGCATATTACCGCCGAGCGAATAGCCCACGGCGGCTGTCGGAACGGCGCCGAACTCCCGCTGTAGCCAGCGTAAAAACCAGGCTCCATCCTCCGTTTCACCGGAGTGGTAAATACGATTCAGACGGTTGGGCTCGCCGCTACAGCCGCGAAAGTGCATCACCACGCCTAGCCAGCCGCGCTTTTGCGCCGCCTCAATCAGCCCGTGGGCATAGGGGCTGTTCAGGCTGCCTTCCAGACCGTGAAAGACCACCAGCCGCGGTTTATACTTTGCCTGTTGCGGATCTTCGCTCCATGCCAGATCGACAAAATCGCCGTCCGGTAGCTCCAGCCGCTGCCAGTGGGCGTTGAACTTCACTTTGCGGCGGATTAAACGCGGCAGCATAGTTTGTAAATGGCGATTACGAATGCCACGCATGGGAATAAATTCATGCGAGTCATTGACAGGCGGGGTCATTTCTGTGGACGTGATCTCAACCATAGCACCAGAACAATTGATAATTGGAAACAATACTATACCGCGCATAAGGTTCACAGATTAGTCAATATGTGATTTTACGTTCAATTGGTCGTCTGGCGAAATAAAATTGCGCCTCATTTCACCAGAGAGGGCAGTATGCAAGGCGCGCGCAATACCCCACAGAAATCGCGTGAACCTCTGCATCAGCCGAATTAATCGTGGTAGTGTGGCAACACGATAGTTATGCGACTCAAGGAGAAGGCATGTCGAAGACACTTTTACAGATCCATTTTAACTTTAGCGGCCCTTTTGGCGAGGAGATGACTCAGCAACTGGTCGGGCTGGCGGAGTCTATCAATGAGGAGCCGGGCTTCATCTGGAAAATCTGGACAGAAAGCGAGAAAAACCAGCAAGCTGGCGGTATTTACTTGTTTGAATCCGAAGAAACGGCGCAGGCTTATATTAAAAAACACACTGCGCGTCTGAAAAATCTTGGCGTTGATGAGGTGACGTTTACATTATTTGGCGTGAACGACGCGCTGACGAAAATAAATCACGGCAACCTTTGCCGCTAAATCACATAACGCAGGCTTCTGTTCCGGTGCTGCTGACCGCAACGGTAATCTTTATACCGGGGCGAGTACCTAAGAGGCCTTTATGGACGAACAGCGGACCACGAACGTTCTCTTCCAGCGTGTTTAGCGCCTCGGCGGTACGGGCGATGTTGCCCTTCTCCACAAGCATCATTAAGATGGTGAGCTTGCGGAAGGTAATGTCATCGGTGATAGACAGGTTCATCGTCCGCCCCGTGCGTTAGAGCCTATCCCCGTAGGCGTAATTGTTGAAGCCAGTTTGGGGCCGGACAGCGCGCAGAAACCGGAGCGTACACATAGTACGTGAGGATTTCGAGCACTGCCCGGCCCTAAAATGGCGAATAAAATAGCCTAATGGGATAGGCTCTTAGTCGTTCTGCATCATCTGCTCAAGCTGCTCCTGCGCCTCAAGCCATGCCATTTCACACGCTTCCAGCCCGGATTTGGCGCTGGCCTGCAGTTGCAGACACTCGGTCATCTCCGCTTTACGGCTTGGGTCATACAGGCTGCTGTCGCCAAGCTTCTCTTCCGCCTGCGCCAGTTGGGCGTTGAGCTTTTCCATCTCTTTTTCCAGACGGGTAATCTCTTTACGCAGCGGTTGCGTCAGAGTGCGTAGCTCGGCTTCGCGACGCTTCTGATCTTTGCGTGACTGAGCGCTGTTGGCGTTGTTTTCCTTCGGCGCGTTGTCGGCCTGGTTTTCCTGTTTCTGCACGTCGCTCAGCCATTGCTGATAATCTTCCAGGTCTCCGTCGAACGGTTCGACCTTTTTGTCGTGAACCAGATAGAGGTCGTCAGTGGTGGAGCGAATCAGGTGGCGGTCGTGCGACACGACGACCAATGCGCCTTCGAAATCAATCAGCGCTTCGGTGAGCGCCTGACGCATGTCGAGATCCAGGTGGTTGGTCGGTTCATCGAGCAACAGCAGATTTGGACGCTGCCAGACGATCAGCGCCAGTACCAGGCGCGCTTTCTCGCCGCCGGAGAAACGTTGCGTCTCTTCCGTTACTTTGTCGCCCTGGAAACCGAAGCCGCCGAGATAGTCGCGCAGCTTCTGCTCCAGTTCCTGCGGCGCCAGACGCGCCATATGTTGCAGCGGGGATTCATCGGCGCGCAGGAACTCCAGTTGGTGCTGGGCGAAGTAGCCGAGCTTAATGCCTTTGGCGAGGCCGATTTCACCGTGCAACGGTTCCAGTTCGCCCGCCAGCAGCTTGATCAGCGTCGATTTCCCCGCGCCGTTGCGACCCAGCAGGCCGATACGCGAGCCGGGCACCAGGTTCAGCTTGATGGATTCCAGAATGATGCGATCGCCATAACCTGCGCTGACTTTTTCCATCTTCAGCAGCGGGTTCGGCAGGCTTTCCGGCGCGCGGAAGCTGAAATGGAACGGGTTGTCGACATGAGCCGGCGCAATCAGCTCCATACGCTCCAGCATCTTGATACGGCTTTGCGCCTGCTTGGCCTTGGTCGCTTTAGCGCGGAAACGGTCGATGTAGCTTTGCAGATGCGCCACACGCTCCTGCTGACTCTCATACATCGCCTGCTGTTGCGCCAGGCGCGTGGCGCGCTGAACTTCAAACGCGCTGTAGTTGCCGGTGTACTCGAACAGAGTCTGTTGTTCGATATGGATAATTTTATCCACTATCGGGTCAAGAAAGTCGCGATCGTGGGAGATCAGAATCAGGGTGCCCGGATAGCTCTTCAGCCATTTTTCCAGCCAGATGACGGCATCCAGATCGAGGTGGTTGGTCGGTTCGTCGAGCAGCAGTAAATCGGAACGGCAAATCAGCGCCTGGGCCAGGTTAAGGCGCATCCGCCAGCCGCCGGAAAAGTCGCTGACCGGACGTTCCAGCTGATCGTTAGAGAAGCCGAGACCGTGTAGCAGGCTGGCGGCGCGCGAACGAACGGTCCATGCGTCGATGGCGTCCAGCTTGCCATGTATGGAGGCGATAGCATGTCCGTCGTTACGTTCGTTGGCGTCGTTAAGCTGCGCCTCCAGCTGCCGGTATTCACGGTCGCCGTCAATGACATACTCAATCGCTGGCTGAGGCAACGCAGGTGTTTCCTGATTCACCCACGCTAATTGCCAGGTTCCGGGCAGGGTAAAACTCCCGGCATCGGCGCTGATTTCATTTTTTAGCAATGCCAGCAGGGTAGATTTACCGCAGCCGTTTTTACCCACCAGGCCGACTTTCTGGCCTGGATTAATGGTAGCCGAGGCATTGTCCAGTAGGACGCGCACGCCGCGACGAATTTGTAACGAGGAGAAAACAATCATAAGGCGCCGTATGTTCAGACTATGTTAATTTATCATTATGATAATGTAATATTCGGGCGTACCGCCGCGCTGGAGCGCAATGGTAGCTCAAAACAACAACGATACACAAAATCATTCAGGCCGCCTTTGGTGAGGGACAAGAATATCTCTCATTAATCCCCAGCGGCGGACATAGAGTACGTTCCTGAGTTGAACAAACGCTGTCAACGTAGAAGCGGCCTGAAGAATGGCATGTATCGACCCAAAACAACCGGGAGGGGGATTGATGTCTCAGCCAGCGAAAGTCTTGCTGTTGTATGCCCATCCGGAATCTCAGGACTCGGTTGCTAACCGGGTACTGCTTAAACCGGCCATACAGCACAATAACGTAACCGTGCACGATCTTTATGCGCGCTATCCTGATTTTTTTATCGACACGCCCTATGAACAAGCCCTGTTACGTGAGCACGACGTCATTGTTTTTCAGCATCCCCTTTACACCTATAGCTGTCCGGCTTTACTGAAAGAATGGCTTGATCGCGTTTTGAGTCGGGGGTTCGCCAGCGGACCAGGGGGAAACCAACTGGTGGGAAAGTACTGGCGTAGCGTGATTACGACCGGCGAGCCGGAGAGCGCTTACCGGTATGACGCGCTAAACCGCTATCCAATGAGCGATGTACTCCGCCCTTTTGAACTGACCGCGGCCATGTGCCGGATGCACTGGATGCCGCCCATTATTGTGTACTGGGCGCGCCGCCAGTCGCCGCAGACGCTGGCCAGTCATGCGAAAGCCTATGGCGAGTGGCTGGCGAATCCTGTGAGCGCGGGAGGCTATTGATGGAAGGTGCTGATTTATTGACCGCGGGAGTGTTGTTCCTCTTCGCAGCGGTAGCGGCGGTGCCGTTAGCCGCCAGGCTGGGCATCGGCGCGGTGCTAGGGTATTTGCTGGCGGGAATCGCCATCGGTCCGTGGGGGCTGGGATTTATCAGCGACGTTGACGAGATCCTGCACTTTTCCGAACTGGGCGTCGTGTTTCTGATGTTTATCATTGGTCTCGAACTCAATCCGTCCCGGCTTTGGCAACTGCGGCGCTCTATCTTCGGCGTCGGCGCTGCTCAGGTGCTGTTAAGCGCGGCGGTGCTGGCGGGATTATTGATGCTTGCTGATTTCTTATGGCAGGCGGCGGTCGTCGGCGGGATTGGCCTGGCGATGTCTTCGACGGCGATGGCGCTACAACTGATGCGCGAGAAAGGCATGAATCGTAGCGAGTCCGGGCAGTTAGGGTTTTCCGTCTTACTGTTTCAGGATTTAGCGGTGATCCCCGCACTGGCGTTGGTGCCTTTATTGGCGGGATCGGCCGACGAGCATTTCGACTGGTTTAAAGTGGCAATGAAGGTACTGGCTTTCGCGGTAATGCTGATTGGCGGTCGTTACCTGCTGCGCCCGGTATTTCGTTTTATTGCTGCGTCTGGCGTGCGGGAGGTCTTCACTGCCGCGACGCTGTTGCTGGTGTTGAGCGCCGCCTTATTTATGGATGCGCTGGGACTGTCGATGGCCCTGGGAACCTTCATTGCCGGCGTTTTACTGGCAGAGAGCGAATACCGGCATGAGCTGGAAAATGCTATCGATCCCTTTAAAGGTTTACTGCTTGGGCTGTTCTTTATCTCCGTCGGTATGTCGCTAAATCTCGGCGTACTTTATACCCATTTACTGTGGGTGGCGGCGAGCGTTGTTATTCTGGTCGTCATAAAAATGTTGACGCTGTATCTGCTGGCGCGGCTATATGGAATAAGAAGTTCTGAACGGATGCAGTTTGCCAGCGTGCTGAGTCAGGGGGGCGAGTTCGCTTTTGTGCTCTTTTCTACCGCCTCTTCTCAGCGCCTGTTTCAGGGCGATCAGATGGCGTTATTATTGGTGACTGTCACATTATCAATGATGACCACGCCGCTACTGATGAAAGGGATTGATAAGTGGTTATCGCGCCGCCTTAATGGCCCGGAAGAGAATGATGAAAAGCCGTGGGTTGAGGATGATAAGCCCCAGGTGATTGTCGTCGGCTTTGGCCGTTTTGGTCAGGTGATCGCTCGCTTATTGATGGCGAATAAGATGCGTATCACCGTGCTGGAACGCGATATCGGCGCCGTTAATCTGATGCGCAAATATGGTTATAAAGTGTATTACGGCGACGCTACACAAGTCGAGCTGCTGCGTTCTGCGGGCGCGGAAGCGGCGGAGTCGATAGTCATCACGTGTAATGAACCGGAAGACACGATGAAGCTGGTGGCGCTGTGTCAGCAGCATTTTCCTCATCTGCATATTCTTGCGCGAGCGCGTGGACGTGTGGAGGCCCATGAGTTATTACAGGCTGGCGTCACGCAGTTTTCCCGTGAAACGTTTTCCAGCGCGCTGGAACTGGGACGTAAAACTCTGGTGTCGTTAGGTATGCATCCGCATCAGGCGCAACGCGCGCAGTTGCATTTTCGTCGGCTGGATATGCGAATGTTGCGGGAACTGATCCCGGAGCATAGCGACATGGTACAGATTTCGCGCGCCAGAGAGGCCCGACGCGAACTGGAGGAGATTTTTCAGCGGGAAATGCAACAGGAACGGCGCCAGTTGGATGGCTGGGATGAATTTGAGTAGGGGTAAAACAATGGCAATCCGTAAACGTTTTATTGCAGGCGCGAAATGTCCGGCCTGTCAGGCGCAGGATACAATGGCGATGTGGCGTGAAAATAATGTCGATATTGTTGAATGCGTTAAGTGCGGGCATCAAATGCGGGAAGCGGATAAAGACGTCCGCGAGCATGTTCGCAAAGAAGAGCAAGTGATCGGGATTTTTCATCCGGACTAGCGATATGCCGCAGGTTTTTTTAAGCTAAGGGGTACACGGCTGCAGAATTCCGCTACAATCTGCGCCACTATTCTTCCCATGCTCAGGAGATATCATGAAAGTAGCAAAAGACCTGGTGGTCAGCCTGGCCTATCAGGTACGTACAGAAGACGGTGTGTTGGTTGATGAGTCTCCGGTGAGTGCGCCGCTGGATTACCTGCACGGTCACGGCTCCCTGATCTCTGGTCTGGAAACCGCGCTGGAAGGCCATGAAGTTGGCGACAAATTTGATGTCGCTGTTGGCGCGAACGACGCTTACGGCCAGTATGACGAAAATCTGGTGCAGCGTGTGCCTAAAGACGTCTTTATGGGCGTTGATGAACTGCAGGTAGGGATGCGTTTCCTGGCGGAAACCGACCAGGGCCCGGTACCGGTAGAGATTACCGAAGTGGAAGACGATCACGTTGTGGTTGATGGTAACCACATGCTGGCGGGCCAGAATCTGAAATTTAACGTAGAAGTTGTTGCGATTCGTGAAGCGACTGAAGAAGAACTGGCTCACGGTCATGTTCATGGCGCGCACGATCACCACCACGATCACGGTGAAGACGGCTGCTGTGGCGGTCATGGTCATGACCATGGTCACGAGCACGGCGGCGAAGGCTGCTGCGGCGGTGGTGGTAAAGGCGGCTGCGGCTGCCATTAATCCCCGTCGTCTTTCAAGCCACCGCGGTGTTGGCTACGCTTTCAAACCCCGGTCACATAGTTATCTATGCTCCCGGGGAATTTTCAAGCTTGCAGCCTTGCTGTGACTCGAAATCCTTAGGGTATTATCATTGGTTCGATAAATCATCGGGCACAAAAAAAGCGGGTTAACCCCGCTTTTTTTCGTCTCAATAATGCGGCGGCGGCGTTTCTTCTGCCTGAGAGGCGATATTTGACGGCTGACTGGCTTTTAACTTTTCCGTGAGCAAACGCAGATGATCGCGCAGCTTCGCCATCTCCATTTCATGTGCGGTTACCGTCAGGTTTAGTTCTTCTATGGTAATCTCCTGGAACGCCAGACGGCTTTCCAGTTCAGCCAGACGAGCTTCCATCGTGATATCCTGCATGATGTACCTCTTTATGTTGTCTCCGTCGGCGGATTCTACTTAACTTTACCGGCTTTCACAGCAACCATTACGCGCACTACGAAACTAATTTAAACAAAAAGAGTCTGAAAAGAAGTGATAATAGGGCGTGTTCGTATGTTGATTTGTTCTGCAACGATTTATAGTACGCTTCTTACGTAAGTTAACATGGGGCGAGATGCCCCGGCCCTGGAGATATGGATGAAATCACTGTTTAAAGCCACGCTGCTGGCAACTACGATGGCCGTTGCTATGCACGCACCGATCACTTTTGCTGCTGATGCGGCGAAACCGGCAGCTACCGCTGATAGCAAAGCAGCATTTAAAAACGACGATCAAAAAGCGGCTTATGCGCTGGGCGCCTCGCTGGGTCGTTACATGGAAAATTCGCTTAAAGAGCAGGAAAAGTTAGGCATCAAACTGGATAAAGATCAGTTGATTGCCGGCGTTCAGGATGCCTTTGCCGATAAGAGCAAACTGTCCGATCAGGAAATTGAGCAAACGCTGCAGACGTTTGAAGCACGCGTGAAGAGCGCTGCTCAGGCGAAGATGGAAAAAGACGCTGCCGATAACGAAGCAAAAGGTAAAACGTTCCGCGACGCTTTTGCTAAAGAGAAAGGTGTGAAAACCTCCTCTACCGGCCTGCTTTACAAAGTAGAGAAAGAAGGCACAGGCGAGGCGCCGAAAGATAGCGATACCGTTGTGGTGAACTACAAAGGTACTCTGATCGACGGTAAAGAGTTTGATAACTCTTACACGCGCGGCGAACCGCTCTCCTTCCGTCTGGACGGCGTTATCCCTGGCTGGACTGAAGGTCTGAAAAATATTAAGAAAGGCGGCAAGATCAAGCTGGTTATCCCACCTGAGCTGGCCTACGGTAAAACGGGCGTTCCGGGGATCCCGGCAAACTCAACCCTGGTATTCGACGTAGAGCTGCTGGATATCAAACCAGCGCCGAAAGCGGATGCTAAACCTGCCGATGCGGCTGACGCTAAAGCCGCAGATGCTGCTAAAAAATAAAAACTGAGAGCCGCCGCTTGTAATAGCGGCGGTTTTTTTTATTCAGGCCGGATATATTACTCACCATAATTTGATTTGCGGATAACGGCGCTTGCGCTGGTCGTTAAGGGCGAGACCGTAGGCTGAATGACCGCCAACGCACACGTAGTCTGAAATAGACGAGCAAATTAGTACTGGAAAGATGAACCCTCACTGTATTAATTTAATCATCCGCGTAAATAATGAGCCTGCCCTGAAAACATAACGACAGGCTCCTGAAAAGGAGTGTTTTTTTTCATGTCCAGGTCGCTTTTAACCAACGAAACCAGTGAACTTGATTTGCTGGATCAGCGTCCCTTCGAGCAAACCGACTTCGATATTCTGAAATCCTACGAAGCGGTAGTGGACGGGTTAGCGATGCTTATAGGTTCCCATTGTGAAATCGTATTGCACTCTTTGCAGGATCTAAAATGTTCAGCCATTCGTATTGCCAATGGCGAACATACGGGCCGTAAAATTGGCTCGCCGATTACCGACCTGGCGTTGCGTATGTTGCACGACATGACAGGGGCGGACAGTAGCGTGTCGAAATGCTATTTCACGCGCGCGAAAAGCGGTGTCTTGATGAAGTCGTTGACGATTGCCATTCGCAACCGCGAGCAGCGCGTCATTGGTCTACTGTGCATCAACATGAATCTCGATGTGCCATTTTCACAGATTATGAATACCTTTATTCCGCCGGAAACGCCGGAAGTCGGCTCAGCGGTTAATTTTGCCTCCTCAGTCGAAGATTTAGTCACCCAGACGCTGGAGTTCACGATCGAAGAAGTGAATGCCGATCGTAATGTTTCTAACAATGCGAAAAATCGTCAGATCGTCCTTAACCTGTACGAAAAAGGCATTTTCGATATTAAAGACGCCATTAACCAGGTAGCCGATCGTCTGAATATCTCAAAACACACGGTTTACCTCTATATTCGCCAGTTCAAAAGCGGCGACTTTCAGGGGCAGGATAAATAATGCGTTATGCCATTATGGTCACCGGGCCGGCATATGGCACCCAGCAGGCCAGCAGCGCATTGCAGTTCGCCCACGCGCTGCTCAATGAGGGGCATGAGTTAGCCAGCGTCTTTTTCTATCGGGAAGGTGTCTATAACGCCAATCTCCTGACCTCGCCGGCGAGCGATGAATATGATCTGGTACGCGCCTGGCAGAAATTGAATACGCAGCATGGCGTAGCGCTGAACATCTGTGTCGCGGCGGCGCTTCGTCGCGGTATTATTGATGAAACTGAAGCCGGCAGATTGGCGTTGCCGTCCGCCAATCTTCAGCCGGGCTTTACGCTAAGCGGCCTGGGCGCGCTGGCGGAGGCATCTCTCACCTGCGATCGGGTGGTGCAGTTTTAATGAAACGTATTGCATTTGTCTTTTCCACCGCGCCGCACGGCAGCGCCTCAGGTCGTGAAGGGCTGGATGCGCTGCTGGCGACGTCAGCGCTAACGGAAGCGCTGGGCGTCTTTTTTATCAGCGACGGCGTCTTTCAGTTATTACCCGGACAAAAACCAGACGCTGTACTGGCGCGTGACTATATTGCTACTTTCAAGCTCTTTGATTTGTACGATATTGATCAATGCTGGATCTGCGCGGCATCGCTGCGCGAGCGTGGTCTGGAGAACATTAATTTTGTGGTAGACGCCACGCCGCTGGAACCCGTGGCGTTACGCCGCGAGCTTGGCAACTATGATGTCATCCTGAGATTCTGAGGCGTTTATGCTGCATACCTTACCTCATTGCGCTTCGAGCGTTGATTTTCCCGCTTTGCTGCGCCTGCTAAAAGAGGGCGATGCGCTTTTGCTGCTCCAGGATGGCGTTACCGTCGCGATTGAAGGTAACCGCTTCCTTGAAAGTCTGCGCGATGCCCCCATAACGGTCTATGCCTTGAAAGAAGACATTGACGCCCGCGGCCTGGGTGGTCAAATTTCAGACAGTGTCGTCAGGGTTGACTATACTGAGTTTGTCAGACTCACGGTTAAGTATGCCAACCAGATGGCCTGGTGATGGCGGGATCGTTGTATATTTCTTGACACCTTTTCGACACCGCCCTAAAATTCGGCGTCCTCATATTGTGTGAGGGCGTTTTATTACGTGTTTACGAAGCAAAAGCTAAAACCAGGAGCTATTTAATGGCAACAGTTAACCAGCTGGTACGCAAACCACGTGCTCGCAAAGTTGCGAAAAGCAACGTGCCTGCGCTGGAAGCATGCCCGCAAAAACGTGGCGTATGTACTCGTGTATATACTACCACTCCTAAAAAACCGAACTCCGCACTGCGTAAAGTTTGCCGTGTTCGTCTGACTAACGGTTTTGAAGTGACTTCCTACATCGGTGGTGAAGGTCACAACCTGCAGGAGCACTCCGTGATCCTGATCCGTGGCGGTCGTGTTAAAGACCTCCCGGGTGTTCGTTACCACACCGTTCGTGGCGCGCTTGACTGCTCCGGCGTTAAAGACCGTAAGCAAGCTCGTTCTAAGTACGGCGTGAAGCGTCCTAAGGCTTAATGGTTCTCCGTTAAGTAAGGCCAAACGTTTTAAATTAATGTCAAACTAAACTCGTAGAGTTTTGGACAATCCTGAATTAACAACGGAGTATTTCCATGCCACGTCGTCGCGTCATTGGTCAGCGTAAAATTCTGCCGGATCCGAAGTTCGGATCAGAACTGCTGGCTAAATTTGTCAATATCCTGATGGTAGATGGTAAAAAATCTACTGCAGAATCAATCGTATACAGCGCGCTGGAGACCCTGGCTCAGCGTTCTGGTAAATCTGAACTGGAAGCTTTCGAAGTCGCTCTCGAAAACGTTCGCCCGACTGTAGAAGTTAAATCCCGCCGTGTAGGTGGTTCTACTTATCAGGTACCAGTTGAAGTCCGTCCGGTCCGTCGTAATGCTCTGGCAATGCGTTGGATCGTAGAAGCTGCTCGTAAACGCGGTGATAAATCCATGGCTCTGCGCCTGGCGAACGAACTTTCTGATGCTGCAGACAACAAAGGTACTGCAGTTAAGAAACGTGAAGACGTTCACCGTATGGCAGAAGCCAACAAGGCGTTCGCACACTACCGTTGGTAATCCCTTCGGAGTCATAGTCACCAGGCGGGCGCTTCAGGTAAGTCGCCCGTTTTGGATAACTTAACTGAACGCCTAAAGATATCAACGAGGAATCAAATGGCTCGTACAACACCCATCGCACGCTACCGTAATATCGGTATCAGTGCGCACATCGACGCCGGTAAAACCACTACTACCGAACGTATTCTGTTCTACACCGGTGTAAACCACAAAATCGGTGAAGTTCATGACGGCGCAGCTACCATGGACTGGATGGAGCAGGAGCAGGAGCGTGGTATTACTATCACCTCCGCAGCGACTACTGCATTCTGGTCTGGTATGGCTAAGCAGTATGAACCGCATCGCATCAACATCATCGACACCCCGGGGCACGTTGACTTCACTATCGAAGTAGAACGTTCCATGCGTGTTCTCGATGGTGCGGTAATGGTTTACTGCGCAGTTGGTGGTGTTCAGCCGCAGTCTGAAACCGTATGGCGTCAGGCAAACAAATACAAAGTTCCGCGTATTGCGTTCGTTAACAAAATGGACCGCATGGGCGCGAACTTCCTGAAAGTTGTTGGTCAGATCAAAACCCGTCTGGGCGCGAACCCGGTTCCGCTGCAGCTGGCAATTGGTGCTGAAGAAGGTTTCACCGGCGTTGTTGACCTGGTGAAAATGAAAGCCATCAACTGGAACGATGCCGACCAGGGCGTTACCTTCGAATACGAAGATATCCCGGCTGACATGCAGGACCTGGCTAACGAATGGCACCAGAACCTGATCGAGTCCGCCGCAGAAGCTTCTGAAGAGCTGATGGAAAAATACCTGGGTGGTGAAGAACTGACTGAAGAAGAGATCAAACAAGCTCTGCGTCAGCGCGTTCTGAACAACGAAATCATCCTGGTAACCTGTGGTTCTGCATTCAAGAACAAAGGTGTTCAGGCGATGCTGGATGCGGTAATTGATTACCTGCCATCCCCGGTAGACGTACCTGCGATCAACGGTATTCTGGACGACGGTAAAGATACTCCGGCTGAGCGTCACGCAAGCGACGACGAGCCGTTCTCTGCGCTGGCGTTCAAAATCGCTACCGACCCGTTTGTGGGTAACCTGACCTTCTTCCGTGTGTACTCCGGTGTGGTTAACTCTGGTGATACCGTACTGAACTCCGTGAAAACCGCACGTGAGCGTTTCGGTCGTATCGTTCAGATGCACGCCAACAAACGTGAAGAGATCAAAGAAGTTCGCGCGGGCGACATCGCGGCTGCTATCGGCCTGAAAGACGTGACTACCGGTGACACCCTGTGTGATCCGGAAAACCCGATCATTCTGGAACGTATGGAATTCCCTGAGCCGGTAATCTCCATCGCGGTAGAACCGAAAACCAAAGCTGACCAGGAAAAAATGGGTCTGGCTCTGGGCCGTCTGGCGAAAGAAGACCCGTCATTCCGCGTATGGACTGATGAAGAATCTAACCAGACCATCATCGCTGGTATGGGTGAACTTCACCTGGATATCATCGTTGACCGTATGAAGCGTGAATTCAACGTTGAAGCTAACGTGGGTAAACCTCAGGTTGCTTACCGCGAAGCGATTCGCGCGAAAGTTACCGACATCGAAGGTAAACACGCGAAACAGTCTGGTGGTCGCGGTCAGTATGGTCATGTTGTTATCGACATGTACCCGCTGGAGCCGGGCTCTAACCCGAAAGGTTACGAGTTCATCAACGACATCAAAGGTGGTGTAATTCCTGGCGAATACATCCCGGCCGTTGATAAAGGCATCCAGGAGCAGCTGAAATCTGGCCCGCTGGCTGGTTATCCGGTAGTTGATCTCGGTGTGCGTCTGCACTTCGGTTCTTACCATGACGTTGACTCCTCTGAGCTGGCGTTTAAACTGGCTGCGTCTATCGCCTTTAAAGAAGGCTTTAAGAAAGCAAAACCAGTTCTGCTTGAGCCGATCATGAAGGTTGAAGTAGAAACACCTGAAGAGAATACCGGTGACGTTATCGGCGACCTTAGCCGCCGTCGTGGTATGCTCAAAGGTCAGGAATCTGAAGTTACAGGCGTTAAGATCCACGCTGAAGTACCGCTGTCTGAAATGTTCGGATATGCAACTCAGCTGCGTTCTCTGACCAAAGGTCGCGCATCGTACACTATGGAATTCCTGAAGTATGATGATGCGCCGAACAACGTTGCTCAGGCCGTAATCGAAGCCCGTGGTAAATAAGCCGCAGGGTTAAAAACCAAAATCCCGTGCTCTCTCCTGAAGGGGAGAGCGCTATAGTAAGGAATATAGCCGTGTCTAAAGAAAAATTTGAACGTACAAAACCGCACGTTAACGTCGGTACTATCGGCCACGTTGACCATGGTAAAACAACGCTGACCGCTGCCATTACTACCGTACTGGCTAAAACCTACGGCGGTGCCGCTCGCGCATTCGACCAGATCGATAACGCGCCGGAAGAAAAAGCGCGTGGTATCACCATCAACACTTCTCACGTTGAATACGATACCCCGACCCGCCACTACGCACACGTAGACTGCCCGGGGCACGCTGACTATGTTAAAAACATGATCACCGGTGCTGCTCAGATGGACGGCGCGATCCTGGTTGTTGCTGCGACTGACGGCCCGATGCCGCAGACCCGTGAGCACATCCTGCTGGGTCGTCAGGTAGGCGTTCCGTACATCATCGTGTTCCTGAACAAATGCGACATGGTTGATGACGAAGAGCTGCTGGAACTGGTTGAGATGGAAGTTCGCGAACTGCTGTCTCAGTACGACTTCCCGGGCGACGACACTCCGATCGTTCGTGGTTCTGCTCTGAAAGCGCTGGAAGGCGACGCAGAGTGGGAAGCGAAAATCATCGAACTGGCTGGCTTCCTGGATTCTTATATTCCGGAACCAGAGCGTGCGATTGACAAGCCGTTCCTGCTGCCGATCGAAGACGTATTCTCCATCTCCGGTCGTGGTACCGTTGTTACCGGTCGTGTAGAGCGCGGTATCATCAAAGTGGGCGAAGAAGTTGAAATCGTTGGTATCAAAGAGACTCAGAAGTCTACCTGTACTGGCGTTGAAATGTTCCGCAAACTGCTGGACGAAGGCCGTGCCGGTGAGAACGTAGGTGTTCTGCTGCGTGGTATCAAACGTGAAGAAATCGAACGTGGTCAGGTACTGGCTAAGCCGGGCACCATCAAGCCGCACACCAAGTTCGAATCTGAAGTGTACATTCTGTCCAAAGATGAAGGCGGCCGTCATACTCCGTTCTTCAAAGGCTACCGTCCGCAGTTCTACTTCCGTACTACTGACGTGACTGGTACCATCGAACTGCCGGAAGGCGTAGAGATGGTAATGCCGGGCGACAACATCAAAATGGTTGTTACCCTGATCCACCCGATCGCGATGGACGACGGTCTGCGTTTCGCAATCCGTGAAGGCGGCCGTACCGTTGGCGCGGGCGTTGTTGCTAAAGTTCTGGGCTAATTACTCGTTAATTAGTTTTGAATTGAAGAGGGCGCTTCGGCGCCCTTTTTGTTGCCTGCTATTTAGCCGCTGTTATATTTATTCACCCTTTTTAACGCTTCTCCCGTGGCGTAAATCGCTTTGTGCTATTGTAATCATAACCATTCTCATTTACACTTTGTGCGGAAATTGAACGGGAGCGATCATGTACGTTTGTTTGTGTAATGGTATAAGCGATAAAAAAATCCGCCAGGCTGTACGACAATTTCATCCACAGTCATTTCAACAGTTGCGTAAATTTATTCCTGTGGGAAATCAATGTGGTAAGTGTATTCGCGCCGCGCGAGAAGTGATGCAGGATGAGTTAACGCAAATGCCGGAATTTAAAGAGATCGCCTGAGTCACACTCTTTTTTTTGACATCCCTGTAGCCCCATCTACGCTCTAGAGAGTGGAAGCGGAGGGACTATAAAATGAAAGGTGATGTTAAAATCATAAATTATCTCAATAAACTATTGGGAAATGAGCTTGTCGCAATTAATCAGTATTTTCTTCATGCCCGTATGTTCAAAAACTGGGGGCTGACCCGGCTTAATGATGTTGAGTACCATGAATCCATTGATGAGATGAAACACGCTGATAAGTATATTGAGCGTATTTTATTTCTGGAAGGCATACCGAACCTACAGGATCTGGGCAAGCTGGGCATCGGTGAAGATGTCGAAGAGATGCTACGATCGGATCTCCGGCTCGAACTGGAAGGCGCAAAAGATCTACGTGAGGCAATAGCCTATGCCGATAGCGTTCATGATTATGTCAGCCGGGATATGATGATTGAAATTCTTGCCGACGAGGAAGGCCACATCGACTGGCTGGAAACTGAGTTGGATTTGATTGCCAAACTTGGTATGCAAAATTATCTGCAATCACAAATTAAGGTTACCGATTAACCGTCTGGAAAGAAAACTTTCCAACCTGTTATGAAACCCGCCACCGCCAGCCATGGCCCAAAAGGTAGCGGGTTTATTAATGCCGATTTACCTCTCACCAGTAGCGCGACGCCAAACCCGCCACAGGCCAACATAGCGGCAAGGAAAACCAGTAACGGCAGTGTTTCCCAACAATGCCACGCCCCTAAGGCAGCGAGGTACTTGACGTCGCCATATCCAAGCCCCTCTTTCTGATAACGCAGGCGATAGCCCCAGTAAATTAACGCGAATCCGCCATAGCCGGCGATAGCGCCCCAAAGCGCATCCGGTAAACGCTCCGGCAGGCAAATCTGGTGATAAAGCAGACCACCCCACAGCAATGGACAAGTAAACCGGTCAGGCAGCAGACCGGTACGCGCGTCGTATATGCCAAGTAATAAAGAGAACGACGCATAAAAAATGAGAAAGGGGAGGGCAACAAACATAAGCAAATCCTCGTCAAGGCTTGCGCTCACCTTTATAGATTTATGCGACAGCGACAACGACGTATTGCCAGGTTTGCCTGATGCCTTCCAAAGAAAAGATGCGCGTCGCCATCCCATGCGTACCATCTGGAATCGTGCTCGCATAAGAATAAAGCGCTTAATTTCTATCCGACACTTGCGTCAGGCTGAGATTTACGTATAATGCGCGGGCTTGTCGTAATTGACGGCAGGTTCGATTTGAACCTCGAATAGCCGATTTGGCTATTTAACAATGCTCCCAATCGGGGAGCTACGTAAGAACGGTTACACTCTCCCATCAATCGTAATGGGTGTGAGGAGTAATCATTTTCGTTTATAAAATAATTGGAGCTCTGGTCTCATGCAGAACCAAAGAATCCGTATCCGCCTGAAAGCGTTTGATCATCGTCTGATCGATCAATCAACCGCGGAAATCGTCGAGACTGCCAAGCGCACTGGTGCGCAGGTTCGCGGTCCGATCCCGCTGCCGACCCGCAAAGAGCGCTTTACCGTTCTGATCTCTCCGCACGTTAACAAAGATGCGCGCGATCAGTACGAAATTCGCACTCACAAGCGTCTGGTTGACATCGTTGAGCCAACCGAGAAAACCGTTGATGCTCTGATGCGTCTGGACCTGGCTGCCGGTGTAGACGTGCAGATCAGCCTGGGTTAATCAGGTCATCGAGCGATTGAGAGGTTGATACAATGATTGGTTTAGTCGGTAAAAAAGTGGGTATGACCCGCATCTTCACTGAAGATGGCGTCTCTATCCCAGTAACCGTAATCGAAGTTGAAGCAAACCGTGTTACTCAGGTTAAAGACCTGGCTAACGATGGCTACCGCGCTGTTCAGGTTACTACGGGTGCTAAAAAAGCTAACCGTGTCACCAAGCCGGAAGCGGGTCACTTTGCTAAAGCTGGCGTAGAAGCTGGCCGTGGTCTGTGGGAATTCCGTCTGGCTGAAGGCGAAGAATACACCGTAGGTCAGAGCATCAGCGTTGAACTGTTTGCTGACGTTAAAAAAGTTGACGTAACCGGTACCTCTAAAGGTAAAGGTTTCGCTGGTACCGTTAAGCGCTGGAACTTCCGTACCCAGGACGCTACTCACGGTAACTCCTTGTCTCACCGCGTTCCGGGGTCTATCGGTCAGAACCAGACTCCGGGCAAAGTGTTCAAAGGCAAGAAAATGGCAGGTCAGATGGGTAATGAGCGCGTAACCGTTCAGAGCCTTGACGTAGTACGCGTTGACGCTGAGCGCAACCTGCTGCTGGTTAAGGGTGGTGTTCCGGGTGCAACCGGTTGCGACCTGATCGTTAAACCAGCTGTGAAGGCGTAAGGGGATAGCAATGGAATTAGTATTGAAAGACGCGCAGAGCGCGCTGACTGTTTCCGAAACTACCTTCGGTCGTGATTTCAACGAAGCGCTGGTTCACCAGGTTGTTGTTGCTTATGCAGCTGGTGCTCGTCAGGGTACTCGTGCTCAGAAGACTCGTGCTGAAGTAACTGGTTCCGGTAAAAAACCGTGGCGCCAGAAAGGCACTGGCCGTGCGCGTTCAGGTTCTATCAAGAGCCCGATCTGGCGTTCCGGTGGCGTGACCTTCGCTGCTCGTCCGCAGGACCACAGTCAAAAAGTTAACAAGAAGATGTACCGCGGCGCGCTGAAAAGCATCCTGTCCGAACTGGTACGTCAGGATCGTCTGATCGTTGTCGAGAAGTTTTCTGTAGAAGCGCCGAAAACTAAGCTGCTGGCACAGAAACTGAAAGACATGGCTCTGGAAGATGTGCTGATCATCACCGGTGAGCTGGACGAGAACCTGTTCCTGGCCGCACGTAACCTGCACAAGGTTGACGTACGCGATGCGACTGGTATCGACCCGGTTAGCCTGATCGCCTTCGACAAAGTCGTAATGACTGCTGATGCTGTTAAGCAAGTTGAGGAGATGCTGGCATGATTCGTGAAGAACGTCTGCTGAAGGTGCTGCGCGCACCGCACGTTTCTGAAAAAGCGTCTACTGCGATGGAAAAAACCAACACCATCGTTCTCAAAGTTGCTAAAGACGCGACCAAAGCAGAAATCAAAGCTGCTGTGCAGAAACTGTTTGAAGTCGAAGTCGAAGTCGTTAACACCCTGGTCGTTAAAGGGAAAGTTAAACGTCACGGACAGCGTATCGGTCGTCGTAGCGACTGGAAAAAAGCTTACGTCACCCTGAAAGAAGGCCAGAATCTGGACTTCGTCGGCGGCGCTGAGTAAGTCGGAGGAGTAATACAATGGCAGTTGTTAAATGTAAACCGACATCTCCGGGTCGTCGCCACGTCGTTAAAGTGGTCAACCCAGAGCTGCACAAGGGCAAACCTTTTGCTCCGCTGGTTGAAAAAAACAGCAAATCCGGTGGTCGTAACAACAATGGCCGTATCACCACTCGTCATATCGGTGGTGGTCACAAACAGGCTTATCGTATTGTTGACTTCAAACGCAACAAAGACGGTATCCCGGCAGTTGTTGAACGTCTTGAGTACGATCCGAACCGTTCCGCGAACATCGCGCTGGTTCTGTACAAAGACGGCGAACGCCGTTACATCCTGGCCCCGAAAGGCCTGAAAGCTGGCGACCAGATTCAGTCTGGCGTTGATGCTGCAATCAAAGCAGGCAACACCCTGCCGATGCGCAATATCCCGGTTGGTTCTACCGTTCATAACGTAGAAATGAAACCAGGTAAAGGCGGTCAGCTGGCACGTTCCGCTGGTACTTACGTTCAGATCGTTGCTCGCGATGGCGCTTATGTCACCCTGCGTCTGCGTTCTGGTGAAATGCGTAAAGTCGAAGCAGACTGCCGTGCAACCCTGGGCGAAGTTGGCAATGCTGAGCATATGCTGCGCGTTCTGGGTAAAGCAGGTGCTGCACGCTGGCGTGGCGTTCGTCCTACCGTTCGCGGTACTGCGATGAACCCAGTAGACCACCCACATGGTGGTGGTGAAGGTCGTAACTTTGGTAAGCACCCGGTAACTCCGTGGGGCGTTCAGACCAAAGGTAAGAAGACCCGCAGCAACAAGCGTACTGATAAATTCATCGTACGTCGCCGTAGCAAATAATTTTAGAGGATAAGCCATGCCACGTTCTCTCAAGAAAGGTCCTTTTATTGACCTGCACTTGCTGAAGAAGGTAGAGAAAGCGGTGGAAAGCGGAGACAAGAAGCCCCTGCGCACTTGGTCCCGTCGTTCAACGATCTTTCCTAACATGATCGGTTTGACCATCGCTGTCCATAATGGTCGTCAGCACGTTCCGGTATTTGTTTCCGACGAAATGGTCGGTCACAAACTGGGTGAATTCGCACCGACTCGTACTTATCGCGGCCACGCTGCTGATAAAAAAGCGAAGAAGAAATAAGGTAGGAGGAAGAGATGGAAACTATCGCTAAACATCGCCATGCTCGTTCTTCTGCTCAGAAGGTTCGCCTTGTTGCTGACCTGATTCGCGGTAAGAAAGTGTCGCAGGCTCTGGATATTCTGACCTACACCAACAAGAAAGCGGCTGTACTGGTCAAGAAAGTTCTGGAATCTGCCATTGCTAACGCTGAACACAACGATGGCGCTGACATTGACGATCTGAAAGTTACGAAAATTTTCGTAGACGAAGGCCCGAGCATGAAGCGCATTATGCCGCGTGCAAAAGGTCGTGCAGATCGCATCCTGAAGCGCACCAGCCACATCACTGTGGTTGTGTCCGATCGCTGAGACTCTGGAGACTAGCAATGGGTCAGAAAGTACATCCTAATGGTATTCGCCTGGGTATTGTAAAACCATGGAACTCTACCTGGTTTGCGAACACCAAAGAATTCGCTGACAACCTGGACAGCGATTTTAAAGTACGTCAGTACCTGACGAAGGAACTGGCTAAAGCGTCTGTATCTCGTATCGTTATCGAGCGTCCGGCTAAGAGCATCCGTGTGACTATTCACACCGCTCGCCCGGGTATCGTTATCGGTAAAAAAGGTGAAGACGTAGAAAAACTGCGTAAGGTCGTAGCGGATATCGCTGGCGTTCCTGCACAGATCAACATCGCCGAAGTTCGTAAACCTGAACTGGACGCTAAACTGGTTGCTGACAGCATCACTTCTCAGCTGGAACGTCGCGTTATGTTCCGTCGTGCGATGAAGCGTGCTGTACAGAACGCCATGCGTCTGGGCGCTAAAGGTATCAAAGTTGAAGTTAGCGGCCGTCTGGGCGGCGCGGAAATCGCACGTACCGAATGGTACCGCGAAGGTCGCGTACCGCTGCACACTCTGCGTGCTGACATCGACTACAACACCTCTGAAGCGCACACCACTTATGGTGTAATCGGCGTTAAAGTGTGGATCTTCAAAGGCGAGATCCTGGGTGGTATGGCTGCTGTTGAACAACCGGAAAAACCGGCTGCTCAACCGAAAAAGCAGCAGCGTAAAGGCCGTAAATAAGGAGCGTCGCTGATGTTACAACCAAAGCGTACAAAATTCCGTAAAATGCACAAAGGCCGCAACCGTGGTCTGGCTGCAGGCGCGGATGTTAGCTTCGGCAGCTTCGGCCTGAAAGCTGTTGGCCGTGGTCGTCTGACTGCCCGTCAGATCGAAGCAGCACGTCGTGCTATGACCCGTGCAGTTAAGCGTCAAGGTAAGATCTGGATCCGTGTATTCCCGGACAAACCGATCACTGAAAAGCCGCTGGCAGTGCGTATGGGTAAAGGTAAAGGTAACGTGGAGTATTGGGTTGCCTTGATTCAGCCGGGTAAAGTCCTGTATGAAATGGACGGCGTACCGGAAGAGCTGGCCCGTGAAGCATTCAAGCTGGCAGCAGCGAAACTGCCGATTAAAACCACCTTTGTAACTAAGACGGTGATGTAATGAAAGCAAAAGAGCTGCGTGAGAAGAGCGTTGAAGAGCTGAACACCGAGCTACTGAACCTGCTGCGTGAGCAGTTCAACCTGCGTATGCAGGCTGCAAGTGGCCAGCTGCAACAGTCTCACCTGTTGAAGCAAGTGCGTCGTGATGTCGCACGCGTTAAGACTTTACTGACTGAGAAGGCGGGTGCGTAATGACCGATAAAATCCGTACTCTGCAAGGTCGCGTGGTTAGCGACAAAATGGAGAAATCCATTGTTGTTGCTATCGAACGTTTTGTGAAACACCCGATCTACGGTAAATTCATCAAGCGTACGACCAAAATGCACGTACATGACGAGAACAACGAATGCGGTATCGGCGACGTGGTTGAAATCCGCGAATGCCGTCCGCTGTCCAAGACCAAATCCTGGACTCTGGTTCGCGTTGTAGAGAAAGCGGTTCTGTAATACAGTACGCATTCTCAACGAATAAACGGCTCAGCGATGGGCCGTTTATTTTTTCTACCCATATCTGATTTGCGGTGTTATAATGCCGCGCCCTCGATATGGGGTTTTTTTAACGACCTGATTTTCGGGTCTCAGTAGTAGTTGACATTAGCGGAGCACTAAAATGATCCAAGAACAGACTATGCTGAACGTCGCCGACAACTCCGGTGCACGTCGCGTAATGTGTATCAAGGTTCTGGGTGGCTCGCACCGTCGCTACGCAGGCGTAGGCGACATCATTAAGATCACCATCAAAGAAGCGATTCCGCGTGGTAAGGTCAAAAAAGGTGATGTGCTGAAGGCGGTAGTGGTGCGCACCAAGAAGGGTGTTCGTCGCCCGGACGGTTCTGTCATTCGCTTCGATGGTAATGCATGCGTTATTTTAAACAATAACAGCGAGCAGCCTATCGGTACGCGTATTTTTGGGCCGGTAACTCGTGAACTTCGTAACGAGAAGTTCATGAAAATTATCTCTCTGGCACCAGAAGTACTCTAAGGAGCGAATCATGGCAGCGAAAATCCGTCGTGATGACGAAGTTATCGTGTTAACCGGTAAAGATAAAGGTAAACGCGGTAAAGTTAAGAATGTCCTGTCTTCCGGCAAGGTCATTGTTGAAGGTATCAACCTGGTTAAGAAACACCAGAAGCCGGTTCCGGCTCTGAACCAACCGGGCGGCATCGTTGAAAAAGAAGCTGCAATTCAGGTTTCTAACGTTGCAATCTTCAATGCGGCAACCGGCAAGGCTGACCGTGTAGGCTTTAGATTCGAAGACGGCAAAAAAGTCCGTTTCTTCAAGTCTAACAGCGAAACTATCAAGTAATTTGGAGTAGTACGATGGCGAAACTGCATGATTACTACAAAGACGAAGTAGTTAACAAACTCATGACTGAGTTTAACTACAATTCTGTCATGCAAGTCCCTCGGGTCGAGAAGATCACCCTGAACATGGGTGTTGGTGAAGCGATCGCTGACAAGAAACTGCTGGATAACGCAGCAGCAGACCTGACAGCAATCTCCGGTCAAAAACCGTTGATCACCAAAGCACGCAAATCTGTTGCAGGCTTCAAAATCCGTCAGGGCTATCCGATCGGCTGTAAAGTAACTCTGCGTGGCGAACGCATGTGGGAGTTCTTTGAGCGCCTGATCACTATTGCTGTTCCTCGTATCCGTGACTTCCGTGGCTTGTCCGCTAAGTCATTCGACGGTCGTGGTAACTACAGCATGGGTGTCCGTGAGCAGATCATCTTCCCAGAAATCGACTACGATAAAGTCGACCGCGTTCGTGGTTTGGATATTACCATTACCACTACTGCGAAATCTGACGAAGAAGGCCGTGCTCTGCTGGCTGCCTTTGACTTCCCGTTCCGCAAGTAAGGTAGGGTTACTAAATGGCTAAGCAATCAATGAAAGCACGCGAAGTAAAACGCGTAGCTTTAGCTGATAAATACTTCGCGAAACGCGCTGAACTGAAAGCGATCATCTCTGATGTGAACGCAACCGACGAAGATCGTTGGAATGCGGTTCTTAAGCTGCAGACTCTGCCGCGTGATTCCAGCCCGTCACGTCAGCGTAACCGCTGCCGTCAAACTGGTCGTCCGCACGCTTTCCTGCGGAAGTTCGGGTTGAGCCGTATTAAGGTCCGTGAAGCCGCTATGCGCGGTGAAATTCCGGGTCTGAAAAAGGCTAGCTGGTAATTGTCACCAATTGAATCACGGGAGTAAAGACAGATGAGCATGCAAGATCCGATCGCGGATATGCTGACCCGTATCCGTAACGGTCAGGCCGCGAACAAAGCTGCGGTCACCATGCCTTCCTCCAAGCTGAAAGTGGCAATTGCCAACGTGCTGAAGGAAGAAGGTTTTATTGAAGATTTTAAAGTTGAAGGCGACACCAAGCCGGAACTGGAACTGACTCTTAAGTATTTCCAGGGTAAAGCTGTTGTAGAAAGCATTCAGCGTGTCAGCCGCCCAGGTCTGCGCATCTACAAACGTAAAGATGAGCTGCCGAAAGTTATGGCCGGTCTGGGTATCGCAGTTGTTTCTACCTCTAAAGGTGTTATGACTGATCGTGCAGCGCGCCAGGCTGGTCTTGGTGGCGAAATTATCTGCTACGTAGCCTAATCGGAGGAAAAAATGTCTCGTGTTGCTAAAGCACCGGTCGTTGTTCCTGCCGGCGTTGATGTCAAAATCAACGGTCAGGTTATTACGATCAAAGGTAAAAACGGCGAGCTGACTCGTACTCTCAACGATGCTGTTGAAGTTAAACATGCAGATAATGCACTGACCTTCGGTCCGCGTGATGGTTACGCAGACGGTTGGGCACAGGCTGGTACCGCGCGTGCCCTGCTGAACTCAATGGTTATCGGTGTTACCGAAGGCTTCACTAAGAAGCTGCAGCTGGTTGGTGTAGGTTATCGTGCAGCGGTTAAAGGGAATGTAGTAAACCTGTCTTTAGGTTTCTCTCACCCGGTTGACCATCAGCTGCCGGCAGGTATCACTGCTGAATGTCCGACTCAAACTGAAATCGTGCTGAAAGGCGCTGATAAGCAGGTGATCGGCCAGGTTGCAGCAGATCTGCGCGCCTACCGTCGTCCTGAGCCTTACAAAGGCAAGGGTGTTCGTTACGCCGACGAAGTCGTGCGTACCAAAGAGGCTAAGAAGAAGTAAGGTAACACTATGGATAAGAAATCTGCTCGTATCCGTCGTGCGACCCGCGCACGCCGCAAGCTCAAAGAGCTGGGCGCAACTCGCCTGGTGGTACATCGTACCCCGCGTCATATTTACGCACAGGTAATTGCACCGAACGGTTCTGAAGTTCTGGTAGCTGCTTCTACTGTAGAAAAAGCTATCGCTGAACAACTGAAGTACACCGGTAACAAAGACGCGGCTGCAGCTGTGGGTAAAGCTGTCGCTGAACGCGCTCTGGAAAAAGGCATCAAAGATGTGTCCTTTGACCGTTCCGGGTTCCAATATCATGGTCGTGTCCAGGCACTGGCAGATGCTGCCCGTGAAGCTGGCCTTCAGTTCTAAGGTAGAGGTGTAAGATGGCTCACATCGAAAAACAAGCTGGCGAACTGCAGGAAAAGCTGATCGCGGTAAACCGCGTATCTAAAACCGTTAAAGGTGGTCGTATTTTCTCCTTCACAGCTCTGACTGTAGTAGGCGATGGTAACGGTCGCGTAGGTTTTGGTTACGGTAAAGCGCGTGAAGTTCCAGCAGCGATCCAGAAAGCGATGGAAAAAGCCCGTCGCAATATGATTAACGTCGCGCTGAACAACGGCACCCTGCAGCACCCGGTTAAAGGTGTTCACACGGGGTCTCGTGTATTCATGCAGCCAGCTTCCGAAGGTACCGGTATCATCGCCGGTGGTGCAATGCGCGCCGTTCTGGAAGTTGCTGGGGTTCATAACGTTCTGGCTAAAGCATACGGTTCCACCAACCCGATCAACGTGGTTCGTGCAACTATTGATGGCCTGGAAAATATGAATTCTCCAGAAATGGTCGCTGCCAAGCGTGGTAAATCCGTTGAAGAAATTCTGGGGAAATAAACCATGGCAAAGACTATTAAAATTACTCAAACCCGCAGTGCAATCGGTCGTCTGCCGAAACACAAGGCAACGCTGCTTGGCCTGGGTCTGCGTCGTATTGGTCACACCGTAGAGCGCGAGGATACTCCTGCTGTTCGTGGTATGGTCAACGCGGTTTCCTTCATGGTTAAAGTTGAGGAGTAAGAGATGCGTTTAAATACTCTGTCTCCGGCCGAAGGCTCCAAAAAGGCGGGTAAACGCCTGGGTCGTGGTATCGGTTCTGGCCTCGGTAAAACCGGTGGTCGTGGTCACAAAGGTCAGAAGTCTCGTTCTGGCGGTGGCGTACGTCGCGGTTTCGAGGGTGGTCAGATGCCTCTGTACCGTCGTCTGCCGAAATTCGGCTTCACTTCTCGCAAAGCAGCGATTACAGCCGAAGTTCGTCTGTCTGACCTGGCGAAAGTAGAAGGCGGCGTTGTAGACCTGAACACGCTGAAAGCGGCAAACATTATCGGTATCCAGATCGAGTTCGCGAAAGTGATCCTGGCTGGCGAAGTCACTACTCCGGTAACTGTTCGTGGCCTGCGTGTTACTAAAGGCGCTCGTGCTGCTATCGAAGCTGCTGGCGGTAAAATCGAGGAATAAGTAGCAGATGGCTAAACAACCGGGATTAGATTTTCAAAGTGCCAAAGGTGGCTTAGGTGAGCTGAAACGCAGACTGCTGTTTGTTATCGGCGCGCTGATTGTGTTCCGTATTGGCTCTTTTATTCCGATCCCTGGTATTGATGCCGCTGTACTTGCCAAACTGCTTGAGCAACAGCGAGGCACCATCATTGAAATGTTTAACATGTTCTCTGGTGGTGCTCTCAGCCGTGCTTCTATCTTTGCCCTGGGGATCATGCCGTATATTTCGGCGTCGATCATTATCCAGCTGTTGACGGTGGTTCATCCAACGCTGGCAGAAATTAAGAAAGAAGGGGAGTCTGGTCGTCGTAAGATCAGCCAGTACACCCGTTACGGTACTCTGGTGCTGGCGATATTCCAGTCGATCGGTATTGCTACCGGTTTGCCGAATATGCCTGGTATGCAGGGCCTGGTGATGAATCCAGGCTTTGCATTCTATTTCACCGCTGTTGTCAGTCTGGTTACAGGAACCATGTTCCTGATGTGGCTCGGCGAACAGATTACTGAGCGCGGTATCGGTAACGGTATCTCAATCATCATCTTCGCTGGTATCGTTGCGGGACTCCCGCCAGCCATTGCCCATACTATCGAGCAAGCGCGTCAAGGCGACCTGCACTTCCTCGTGTTGCTGTTGGTTGCAGTATTAGTATTTGCAGTGACGTTCTTTGTAGTATTCGTTGAACGTGGTCAACGCCGTATTGTGGTAAACTACGCCAAACGTCAGCAAGGTCGTCGTGTCTATGCTGCACAGAGCACACATTTACCGCTGAAAGTGAATATGGCGGGGGTAATCCCGGCAATCTTCGCTTCCAGTATTATTCTGTTCCCGGCGACCATCGCGTCATGGTTCGGGGGCGGTACTGGTTGGAACTGGCTGACAACAATTTCGCTGTATTTGCAGCCTGGGCAACCGCTTTATGTGTTACTCTATGCGTCTGCAATCATCTTCTTCTGTTTCTTCTACACGGCGTTGGTTTTCAACCCGCGTGAAACAGCAGATAACCTGAAGAAGTCCGGTGCATTTGTACCAGGAATTCGTCCGGGAGAGCAAACGGCGAAGTATATCGATAAAGTAATGACCCGCCTGACCCTGGTTGGTGCGCTGTATATTACCTTTATCTGCCTGATCCCGGAGTTCATGCGTGATGCAATGAAAGTGCCGTTCTACTTCGGTGGGACCTCACTGCTTATCGTTGTTGTCGTGATTATGGACTTTATGGCTCAAGTGCAAACTCTGATGATGTCCAGTCAGTATGAGTCTGCATTGAAGAAGGCGAACCTGAAAGGCTACGGCCGTTAATTGGTCGCCTGAGAAGTTACGGAGAGTAAAAATGAAAGTTCGTGCTTCCGTCAAGAAATTATGCCGTAACTGCAAAATCGTTAAGCGTGATGGTGTCATCCGTGTGATTTGCAGTGCCGAGCCGAAGCATAAACAGCGCCAAGGCTGATTTTTTCGCATATTTTTCTTGCAAAGTTGGGTTGAGCTGGCTAGATTAGCCAGCCAATCTTTTGTATGTCTGTACGTTTCCATTTGAGTATCCTGAAAACGGGCTTTTCAGCATGGTACGTACATATTAAATAGTAGGAGTGCATAGTGGCCCGTATAGCAGGCATTAACATTCCTGATCAGAAACACGCCGTGATCGCGTTAACTTCGATCTACGGTGTCGGCAAGACCCGTTCTAAAGCCATCCTGGCTGCAGCGGGTATCGCTGAAAATGTTAAGATCAGTGAGCTGTCTGAAGAACAAATCGACACGCTGCGTGACGAAGTTGCCAAATTTGTCGTTGAAGGTGATCTGCGCCGTGAAATCAGCATGAGCATCAAGCGCCTGATGGATCTTGGTTGCTATCGCGGTTTGCGTCATCGTCGTGGTCTCCCGGTTCGCGGTCAGCGTACCAAGACCAACGCTCGTACCCGTAAGGGTCCGCGCAAACCGATCAAGAAATAATCGGGGTGATTGAATAATGGCAAAGGCACCAGTTCGCGCACGTAAACGTGTAAGAAAACAAGTCTCTGACGGCGTGGCTCATATCCATGCTTCTTTCAACAACACCATCGTGACTATTACCGATCGTCAGGGTAATGCGCTGGGTTGGGCAACAGCCGGTGGTTCCGGTTTCCGTGGTTCTCGCAAATCCACTCCGTTTGCAGCTCAGGTTGCAGCAGAGCGTTGCGCTGACGCCGTGAAAGAATACGGTATCAAGAATCTGGAAGTTATGGTTAAAGGTCCGGGTCCAGGCCGCGAATCTACTATTCGTGCTCTGAACGCCGCTGGTTTCCGCATCACTAATATTACTGATGTGACTCCGATCCCTCATAACGGTTGTCGTCCGCCGAAAAAACGTCGCGTATAACGCTTCGTTTTCCAGGTTAGTTGGAGAAAGAAAATGGCAAGATATTTGGGTCCTAAGCTCAAGCTGAGCCGTCGTGAGGGCACCGACTTATTCCTTAAGTCTGGCGTTCGCGCGATCGATACCAAGTGTAAAATTGAACAAGCTCCTGGCCAGCACGGTGCGCGTAAGCCGCGTCTGTCTGACTATGGTGTGCAGTTGCGTGAAAAGCAAAAAGTTCGCCGCATTTACGGTGTGCTGGAGCGTCAGTTCCGTAACTACTACAAAGAAGCAGCACGTCTGAAAGGCAACACCGGTGAAAACCTGTTGGCTCTGCTGGAAGGTCGTCTGGACAACGTTGTATACCGTATGGGCTTCGGCGCCACTCGTGCAGAAGCACGTCAGCTGGTTAGCCATAAAGCAATTATGGTAAACGGTCGTGTTGTTAACATCGCTTCTTATCAGGTTAGTCCGAATGACGTTGTTAGCATTCGTGAGAAAGCGAAGAAGCAGTCTCGCGTGAAAGCCGCTCTGGAGCTGGCTGAGCAGCGTGAAAAGCCAACCTGGCTGGAAGTTGATGCTGGCAAGATGGAAGGTACGTACAAGCGTAAGCCTGAGCGTTCTGATCTGTCTGCGGACATTAACGAACACCTGATCGTCGAGCTTTACTCCAAGTAAAGCTTAGTACCAAAGAGAGGACACAATGCAGGGTTCTGTGACAGAGTTTCTAAAACCGCGCCTGGTAGATATCGAGCAAGTGAGTTCGACGCACGCCAAGGTGACCCTTGAGCCTTTAGAGCGTGGCTTCGGCCATACTCTGGGTAACGCACTGCGCCGTATTCTGCTCTCATCGATGCCGGGTTGCGCGGTGACCGAGGTTGAGATTGATGGTGTACTACATGAGTACAGCACCAAAGAAGGCGTTCAGGAAGACATCCTGGAAATCCTGCTCAACCTGAAAGGGCTGGCGGTGAGAGTTCAGGGTAAAGATGAAGTTATTCTTACCTTGAATAAATCTGGCATTGGCCCTGTGACTGCAGCCGATATCACCCATGATGGGGATGTCGAAATCGTCAAGCCGCAGCACGTGATCTGCCACCTGACCGATGAAAACGCGTCTATTAGTATGCGTATCAAAGTTCAGCGCGGTCGTGGTTATGTGCCGGCTTCTACCCGAATTCATTCGGAAGAAGATGAGCGCCCAATCGGCCGTCTGCTGGTCGACGCCTGCTACAGCCCTGTAGAGCGTATTGCCTACAATGTTGAAGCAGCGCGTGTAGAACAGCGTACCGACCTGGACAAGCTGGTCATCGAAATGGAAACCAACGGCACAATCGATCCTGAAGAGGCGATTCGTCGTGCGGCAACCATCCTGGCTGAACAACTGGAAGCTTTCGTTGATTTACGTGATGTACGTCAACCGGAAGTGAAAGAAGAGAAACCAGAATTCGATCCGATCCTGCTGCGCCCTGTTGACGATCTGGAATTGACTGTCCGCTCTGCTAACTGCCTCAAGGCAGAAGCTATCCACTATATCGGTGATCTGGTACAGCGTACCGAGGTTGAGCTTCTTAAGACGCCTAACTTGGGTAAAAAATCTCTTACCGAGATTAAAGACGTGCTGGCTTCCCGTGGACTGTCTCTGGGTATGCGCCTGGAAAACTGGCCACCGGCAAGCATCGCTGACGAGTAACCGGATCACAGGTTAAGGTTTTACTGAGAAGGATAAGGTCATGCGCCATCGTAAGAGTGGTCGTCAACTGAACCGCAACAGCAGCCATCGCCAGGCTATGTTCCGCAACATGGCAGGTTCACTGGTTCGTCATGAAATCATCAAGACGACCCTGCCTAAAGCGAAAGAGCTGCGTCGCGTAGTTGAGCCGCTGATTACTCTTGCCAAGACTGATAGCGTTGCTAATCGTCGTCTGGCATTCGCCCGTACTCGTGATAACGAGATCGTGGCAAAACTGTTTAACGAGCTGGGCCCGCGTTTCGCGAGCCGCGCCGGTGGTTACACTCGCATTCTGAAGTGTGGCTTCCGTGCAGGCGACAACGCGCCGATGGCATACATCGAGCTGGTTGATCGTTCAGAGAAAACAGAAGCTGCTGCAGAGTAATCTGTAGTAACGTAAAAAAACCCGCTTCGGCGGGTTTTTTTATACCCTCCTGAACCCCACATATCTACAATAATTGTATTCTTTTCGTTCAATCCCTGGAGCGACGTATGTGGTTACTTGACCAGTGGGCAGAGCGTCATATTATCGAGGCACAGCGTAAAGGCGAGTTTGATAATTTGCCTGGCCGTGGCGAGCCGCTTATTCTGGATGATGATTCTCATGTGCCGGCGGAACTTCGTGCGGGTTATCGCTTACTCAAGAATGCGGGCTGTCTTCCCCCTGAACTGGAGCAGCGCAGAGATGCTATTCAGTTACTTGATATCCTCAACAGTATCCGGGAAGATGACCCTCGATACCATCAGGTTAGTCGCCAGCTCTCGCTGCTTGAACTAAAACTTCGGCAGGCTGGGTTGAGTACCGACTTTTTACACGGTGAGTATGCAGAAAAACTGCTGCATAAAATCAACGATAATTAACGGAGCTTGTATGTATCGCATTGGTGAGCTGGCAAAGCTGGCAGACGTAACGCCTGATACCATTCGCTACTATGAAAAGCAACAGATGATGGATCATGAGGTACGTACTGAAGGCGGGTTTCGTCTGTATACCGAAAACGATCTGCAGCGTCTCAAGTTTATTCGTTATGCGCGGCAGTTGGGTTTCACGCTCGACTCGATCCGCGAGCTTTTATCGATCCGAATTGATCCTGAGCACCATACCTGTCAGGAGTCAAAAAGTATTGTGCAAGAGCGATTGCAGGAGGTTGAAGCCAGGATTGCGGAACTGCAAACGATGCAGCGTTCGTTACAAAGGCTTAATGATGCTTGTTGCGGAACGGCCCACAGTAGCGTCTATTGTTCCATTCTGGAAGCCCTGGAACAGGGGGCCAGTGGAGCGAAATCGGGATGTTGATTTATTGAACCGGCGGGGCTACACTCGCGCCGTTAATTTATACAATCGGGAGACATTATGAGTCGTTATCAACATAAGAAAGGGCAGATAAAGGACAATGCCATCGAGGCATTACTGCACGATCCCCTTTTCAGGCAACGCGTTGAAAAAAATAAGAAAGGCAAAGGAAGTTATCTGCGTAAAGGTAAACACGGTAATCGAGGGAACTGGGAGGCCAGTGGCAAGAAAGTGAATCACTTTTTTACCACTGGCCTTCTGCTTATTAAGAACGGTTATTTTGTTCTTTCAGCAGATCGCGGATTTCGCCCAATAACACTTCCTCTTTAGAAGGCGCTGGCGGAGCTGCCGGCTCTTCTGCTTTTTTACGGTTGAGTCTGTTGATAAGCTTAATGGCAACAAAGATAGCAAAGGCCACAATCACAAAATCAAATACGTTCTGGATAAACACGCCGTAATGCATGACGACCGCCGGAATATCTCCCTGCGCTTCGCGTAACGTAAAAGCAAATTGTTTAAAGTCGATCCCGCCGATTAACAATCCCAACGGCGGCATAATGATATCGGCAACCAGTGAAGAAACAATCTTACCGAATGCCGCGCCAATAATGACACCCACTGCCAAATCCACAACATTCCCGCGCATCGCGAATTCGCGAAATTCTTTAATAAAACTCATTTTTATTCTCCCTATGCAGCTGACGTTATAAGTTTAACAAATGCTAAGGCATTTTCCATTTACGGCTTCTGTTTAGCGAAATAAATTAAACCTTGATAAATAAAGGGAATTAAAAAGGGCGCTGAATGAGCGCCCCTTAAATTAGAGGAAGAAAGGACTTGGCTGGAACAGACGTTCGACGTCGGTAATAAACTTTTTATCGGTCAAAAACATAATGACGTGATCGCCTTGTTCAATGCGCAAATTGTCATTAGCGATCATGACATCATTACCGCGAACCACCGCGCCAATAATGGTGCCTGGCGGCAGTTTAATTTCGTCAATGACGCGGCCAACCACGCGGGAAGTGCTTTCATCGCCGTGCGCGACGGCTTCGATGGCTTCGGCAACCCCGCGACGTAGTGAGGAAACGCCGACGATATCCGCTTTACGCACATGGCTCAGTAATGCAGAGATGGTGGCCTGCTGCGGAGAAATCGCAATATCTATAACGCTACCCTGCACAAGATCGACATAAGCGCGACGTTGGATCAACACCATCACTTTCTTGGCGCCCATCCGCTTAGCCAACATCGCGGACATGATATTGGCTTCATCATCGTTAGTGACCGCGATAAAGAGATCGACCTGATCAATATGCTCCTCCGCCAGCAATTCCTGATCGGAAGCGTCGCCAAAAAAGACGATCGTGTTTTGCAGTTTCTCAGCCAATTCTGCGGCGCGTTGTTGATCGCGTTCGATCAATTTAACGCTATAGTCTTTTTCCAGACGCCTTGCCAGCCCGGCGCCGATATTGCCGCCGCCCACCAGCATGATGCGCTTGTAGGGTTTTTCCAGACGCTGTAATTCGCTCATTACTGCACGGATATGCTGTGAAGCCGCAATAAAGAAGACTTCATCCCCTGCTTCCACGATAGTCGAGCCCTGAGGACGGATTGGTCTGTCATGGCGGAAAATTGCGGCAACGCGGGTATCGATATGCGGCATATGCTCTCGCATTGTCGAGAGCGCGTTACCTATTAGTGGACCGCCATAGTAGGCTTTAACTACTGCCAGACTGACTTTCCCTTCGGCAAAGTTTACAACCTGTAATGCTCCCGGATACTCGATCAGGCGATAAATATTATCGATAACCAACTGCTCCGGCGCGATCAGATGATCAATCGGAACCGCTTCAGAATGAAAGAGTTTATCCGCATCGCGAACATAGTCCGGGGAGCGAATGCGGGCGATACGGTTTGGAGTGTTGAAGAGTGAATAGGCTACCTGGCAGGCAACCATATTAGTTTCATCTGAACTGGTGACAGCGACCAGCATATCCGCATCGTCAGCGCCCGCTTCGCGCAACACGCGGGGATGCGAACCATGCCCCTGAACTACGCGTAGATCGAACTTATCTTGCAAACTGCGTAACCGTTCGCCGTTGGTATCAACCACCGTGATGTCGTTGTTTTCGCCGACCAGGTTTTCCGCCAGTGTTCCGCCAACTTGCCCTGCGCCCAGTATGATAATTTTCATCAGTCGTGGCCCGTTATCTCATCACTTCTTGATTAGCTTAGCGTAAAAGAACCCATCACCTTCTTCGCCGCCCGGCAGATTCTGTTGTCCTGGCTGATCAGGTGTTCCCGTTTCGCTGAGCGCGGCATCGGGAGTGCGTTGTAAAAAGGTTTTGATCTGATCGCGGTTTTCTTCCGGCAGTACGGAACAGGTGGCGTAAACCAGCGTCCCGCCGGGCTTCAGGCGCGGCCAGACGGCATCAAGAATTTCCGCCTGTAATTGCGCCAGTTCCGCGATATCGCGATCGCGACGCAGCCATTTGATATCTGGATGACGGCGAATGACGCCGGTTGCGGAGCAGGGCGCATCCAGCAGAATACGGTCAAACTGCTGCTCGCCGCACCATTGGGAGGGATAACGTCCATCCCCTTGTTTAACTGTCGCTTTCATCCCAAGACGCTTTAGGTTGTCGTAAACGCGGGAGAGTCGTTGTTCATCAATATCAACTGCCAACACGTCTGCTTCGGGGGCCACTTCGAGAATATGCGTGGTTTTACCGCCGGGCGCGGCGCACAAGTCTAAAATGTGCTCACCGTTCTGAGGAGCGAGAAAAACCGCACATCCCTGCGCAGAGGCATCCTGGACAGTTACCCAACCCTCAGCAAAACCGGGTAAAGCATGTACCGGAGCTGGCGTTTCCAGACGTACAGCGTCGGGATAATCGGGATGGGGATATCCCTTCATGCCTGCGTCTTCAAGTAAGCCAAGCCAACCGTCGCGGGTGTGGTGTGTACGATTTACACGTAGCCACATCGGTGGACGCTGGTTATTCGCTTCAATAATGTGTTGCCACTGTGTGGGGTAAGCATTTTGCAAACGCTTTACCAGCCAACCTGGATGTAAAAAGCGCGCATCGCTGGTCGCAAACTCATTAAGCAACGTTTCCTGCTGGCGCTGGAACTGGCGCAGGACGCCGTTAATTAACCCTTTCAACTGCGGACGTTTGATGGAGACCGCGCCTTCAACGGTTTCAGCCAGCGCCGCATGGGGAGGAACGCGGGTGTACAGCAACTGATAAAAGCCGACCATAATTAAGTAATGCACTGTACGCTGCTTGCCGGTCATTGGACGAGACATCAGCTTATTGATCAGCCATTCCAGCTGTGAAAGGGTGCGCAGTACGCCAAAGCACAGCTCCTGAAGTAGCGCTTTGTCTTTATCGGCGACTTTTTGTTGCAGCGGCGGGAGCACATTACTTAATGATTGTCCCTGCTCGACGACCTGTTCAACGGCCTGTGCTGCCAGACTACGTAAATTGTTTTGTTTTTTCATATGTATAAAATAAAAATGCCCGGTAACACCGGGCTTATAAAGACGTGACCGTCAGGCAAGACGGTTACCAGGAATAAACCATTCCCGGCGTGAATTTAACAGATCCTGGGCGCTCATCGCTTTTTTGCCGGCAGGCTGAAGCGAAAGCAAATTTAATATCCCCTTGCCTGTTGCAACCTGAATGCCCTGTTTCGTCGCGGCCAGAATGGTTCCCGGCAGCGACTGCGTGGCGTCCTCAATGACGGACGCCTGCCAGACTTTTACCGGCTGGCCGTCGATTTCCAGCCAGCTCATTGGCCACGGATTAAAGGCGCGAATGCAACGCTCCAGCTGTGCTGCGGAGAGAGACCAGTCGATACGCGCTTCTTCTTTACTGAGCTTTTCCGCATGAGTGACCAGCGCTTCATTCTGCGCTTCAGGCGTCGCTGTGCCGTCCGCCAGTTGTTTTAGTGTGGTAATTAACCCCTGCGGGCCAAGTTCAGCCAACTTATTATACAGTGAGCCACTGGTATCTTCTGCGGTAATCGGGCACGCAAGTTTATACAGCATGTCGCCGGTATCCAGCCCTACATCCATCTGCATAATTGTGACGCCGGTTTCCGCATCGCCTGCCCAGAGTGAGCGCTGAATAGGCGCCGCGCCGCGCCAGCGTGGAAGCAGCGAACCGTGAACGTTGATACATCCGAGACGGGGCATATCCAGCACTGCCTTTGGGAGAATCAGACCATATGCTACGACAACCATGACGTCGGCATGTAAGTCAGCCACCAGATGCTGGTTTTCCTGAGGACGAAGCGACACGGGCTGGAAAACGGGCAGGCCTTTTTCTTCCGCCAGCACTTTTACCGGGCTGGGCATCAACTTTTTGCCGCGACCTGCTGGACGATCGGGTTGGGTAAATACGCCGACAACGTTATGTCCAGAAGTTAACAGCGCGTCGAGATGACGCGCTGCAAAGTCAGGTGTACCCGCAAAAATAATACGTAGTGAATCTGACACGTTGGTTCTTGTCCTTTAAGCCCGGGCGTTCAGGCGGTCGAGTTTTTCTACTTTCTGACGAATACGTTGTTGCTTCAGCGGCGACAAATAATCGATAAACAGTTTACCGACCAGATGATCCATCTCATGCTGAATGCAAATTGCCAGCAAACCATCCGCTTCAAGCTCAAACGGGTTGCCGTCGCGATCCAGCGCGCGGATTTTCACTTTCTCGGCGCGCGGCACTAAAGCGCGCTGTTCCGGAATCGACAGACAGCCTTCTTCTATACCCGTTTCGCCACTTTTCTCCAGCAATTCCGGGTTAATGAGTACCAGGCGCTCGTCGCGGTTTTCCGAAACGTCAATCACGATGATCCGCTGGTGGATATCGACCTGCGTTGCGGCCAGACCGATACCTTCTTCCGCGTACATCGTTTCGAACATATCATCGACGATACGCTGAATTTCTGCATTCACTTCTTCAACCGGCTTTGCGACTTTGCGAAGGCGCTCGTCCGGAATATGTAACACTTGCAAAACTGACATAATTATCCAGAGTTGTGTTCAGGAGTTGAAAAGATTATTACCTCTATTCTAGACAAATCCCCACCTGATTGACAGCATCAGTGACCAATCGCAAAGATTGTTCAGACTGCTTGTGGCAGGGGAGGGAAAGGATGGCCCGTACCGAAATTTGGTTACGTTTAATGTACGTCGGCGACCTTTATGGCGAGGCGATGTTGAACATGGCGAACTCGCTTATTCGCCAGCCTCAGATAAATCGCACGCACCTTCAGGAGGCTGGTCTTACCGCGCGGCAAGCTGAACGTTTTTTACAGCTTCCAGCAGGTGTGCTTGATGAGACATTACGCTGGCTTGAACTACCGCAGCACCATTTTCTGTGTGCGGATAGTGAGATTTATCCTCCCCAACTGCGTGCTATTGACGATTATCCCGGCGCTATTTTTATTGACGGCGATCCTGCCTGTCTGCATACCTGCCAACTTGCCGTCGTAGGGAGCCGGAGCCACTCCTGGTATGGAGAACGCTGGGGACGTCTGCTTTGCGAAAGCCTTGCGAAAAGCGGTTTGACGATCACCAGCGGCCTTGCCCGGGGAATTGATGGCGTAGCACACAACGCCGCGGTGAGTATGGGGGGAAAAAGTGTAGCGGTGTTAGGGAATGGCTTGGCAAAGATTTATCCTCGCCGACATGCCATGCTGGCTGAAAACTTGATTGCCACCGGCGGCGCAGTGGTCTCAGAATTTCCGCTTTCAACGCCTCCGCTACCGCAACATTTTCCTCGCAGAAACCGTATCATCAGCGGACTGAGCAAAGGCGTGCTGGTAATCGAGGCGGCGTTGCGCAGCGGTTCGTTGGTGACGGCGCGCTGCGCGCTTGAACAGGGGCGGGACGTTTTTGCATTACCAGGTCCTATCGGTAGTCCGGGAAGCGAAGGCACGCACTGGTTAATTAAACAAGGGGCCACGCTTGTGACGACGCCGGAGGATATTCTGGAAAATTTGCAATACGGCTTACACTGGTTGCCAACTACGGCGGAAAATTCACTTTATTCACTAAATCAGGATGAGGCGGCATTGCCATTTCCTGAGCTCCTGGCTAACGTAGGAGATGAGGTAACACCTGTTGACGTCGTCGCTGAACGTGCCGGCCAACCTGTGCCAGCGGTAGTGGCTCAGCTACTCGAACTGGAGTTAGCAGGATGGATCGCAGCTGTACCCGGCGGCTATGTCCGATTAAGGAGGGCAAGCCATGTTCGACGTACTAATGTATTTGTTTGAAACATACATCCATAACGAAGCCGAGCTGCGCGTGGATCAGGACAGACTGGAGCGTGATCTCACCGACGCTGGGTTTGATCGCGAAGACATCTACAATGCGCTGCTGTGGCTGGAAAAACTCGCTGACTATCAGGATGGCCTCGCGGAACCCATGCAACTTGCTTCCGACCCTCTTTCAATGCGCATTTATACGGTTGAAGAGTGTGAAAGGCTTGATGCCAGTTGCCGGGGGTTCCTGTTATTCCTTGAGCAGATTCAGGTGCTAAACCTCGAAACACGAGAAATGGTGATTGAGCGTGTGCTGGCGCTGGATACCGCAGAGTTTGACCTGGAAGACTTGAAATGGGTTATTTTGATGGTGTTATTCAACATTCCGGGCTGTGAAAACGCCTATCAGCAAATGGAAGAATTACTCTTTGAGGTAAATGAAGGTATGCTGCATTGATAGGTGTTAATGCTGCATGAGTGAATATGGCTAAATCAGCACTGTTTTCGGTGCGTAAAAATGAGCCCTGCCCGCAGTGCGGGGCCGAACTGGTAATTCGTTCCGGGAAACATGGTCCGTTTCTCGGCTGTTCTCGCTATCCGGAATGCGATTACGTTCGTCCGCTGAAAAGTCAGGCGGACGGACATATCGTTAAAATTCTGGAGGGGCAACTGTGCCCTGAGTGTGGCGCCGTGCTGGTGTTGCGTCAGGGGCGCTTTGGCATGTTCATCGGATGCAGTCAGTATCCGCAATGTGAACATACAGTGGTTATTGATAAACCGGATGAAACGGCGATTGCCTGTCCAGCCTGCCAGCAAGGACATTTGGTCCAGCGCCGTTCTCGTTACGGTAAAATCTTTCATTCCTGCGATCGCTACCCGGAATGTCAGTTTGTCATTAACTTCACACCGGTTGCAGGGGAATGCCCCGAGTGCCATTATCCGCTACTCATCGAAAAGAAAACCGCGCAGGGCGTGAAGCGCTTTTGCGCCAGTAAACAATGTGGAAAGCCGGTTCCGGTGGAATAAACAAGTGAATAATAACCTGCCAATAGGATCTATCGCCGCAGCGGTAGATCTCCTGAATAAAGAAAATGTCATCGCTTATCCAACAGAAGCCGTTTTCGGCGTCGGCTGCGATCCCGATAGTGAAACAGCCGTTACGCGCCTGCTGGCGTTAAAACAACGGCCCGTCGATAAGGGACTCATTTTGATTGCCGCCAGCTTTGAGCAGTTAAAACCTTATATTGATGACAGCATACTTACCGCCGCACAGCGTAAAGCGGTATTTGATTGCTGGCCCGGGCCGGTAACGTTTGTTTTTCCTGCGCCCGCGACAACGCCGCGGTGGCTCACGGGACGTTTTGATTCCCTGGCCGTTCGTGTTACCAACCACCCGCTGGTGGTCGCGCTATGCAATGCGTATGGCAAACCGCTGGTTTCCACCAGCGCCAATCTGAGCGGATTACCGCCATGCCGTACCGTTGAAGAGGTGCGTGCGCAATTTGGTGATGATTTTCCGGTGGTTGAAGGCGCAACGGGTGGGCGTTTAAATCCTTCAGAAATTCGCGATGCTCTGACGGGCGAACTGTTTCGACAGGGGTAATATGATGGAAACCTATGCTGTTTTTGGAAATCCGATTGCGCACAGCAAATCGCCATTTATTCATCAGCAATTTGCTCAGCAGCTAGATATTGTTCACCCCTATGGTCGCGTGCTGGCCCCTATTAATAATTTCATTAATACGCTTGATGCCTTTTTCGCGGCAGGGGGAAAAGGCGCAAACATCACAGTACCTTTTAAAGAGGAGGCGTTTGCGCGTTCGGATGAGTTAACGGAACGAGCATCGCTGGCGGGAGCCGTCAATACATTAAAACGGCTGGAAGATGGTCGTTTGCTTGGCGACAATACTGACGGTATCGGTTTATTAGGCGATCTCGAACGTTTAAATTTTATCCGCCCAGGATTGCGTATTTTGCTGATTGGCGCGGGCGGCGCATCCCGGGGCGTGCTGTTACCTCTGCTTTCTTTGGATTGCGCGGTCACTATCACCAACCGTACAGCTTCACGTGCCGAAGCGTTGGCGAAAATCTTTGCTCATACCGGCAGCGTTCATGCCACGGATATGGACAAGCTGGATGGTTGTGAGTTTGACCTAATTATTAATGCGACCTCCAGCGGCATACGGGGCGAAATCCCGGCGATACCAGCGTCACTTATTCACCCTTCCCTCTGTTGCTATGACATGTTCTATCAAAAAGGGAATACGCCATTTCTCTCCTGGTGTGTACAACAGGGCGCAAAACGCTACGCAGATGGGCTGGGAATGCTGGTGGGGCAGGCTGCACATGCCGTTTTGCTTTGGCACGGTGTATTACCGCAGGTCGAGCCAGTGATTGAGCAGCTACAGCAGGAATTATTAGCGTGAACCAGGCCATACAATTTCCTGACCGCGAAGAATGGGATACTGCCGCCAGTGCTATCATCTTTCCCGCCCTGGTTAATGGGATGCAACTCACGTGTGCAATAAAAAAAGATGTACTGGCGTATCGCTTTGGTGGAGAAACAGCGGAGCAATGGCTGGCCATTTTTCGTGAGTATCGCTGGGACCTGGAAGAAGAGGCGGAAGCATTAATCCTGGCCCAGCAGGAAGATGATCACGGTTGGATATGGTTATCCTGAGAAAGATAGTCGTCTTTCCACTTTACATAGTTATTGGCGGAGTACTGCAGGCCCGATCTCTCAGCATCGCTCAAGGGGCGGATCTGTTTTACCGGACTGCCAAGATATAAATAGCCGCTTTCCAGCCGTTTGTGCTGCGGCACCAGGCTTCCCGCGCCAATCATTACGTCATCTTCTATTATCGCGCCATCCAGCACAATGGAGCCCATACCGACCAGTACGCGGTTACCGATGGTACAGCCGTGCAGCATAACTTTATGGCCAACGGTAACATCTTCGCCAATGATTAATGGGTTGCCGTGTGGATTGGATGAAGACTTGTGGGTTACGTGAAGAACGCTGCCATCCTGAATGTTCGTACGAGCCCCTATCGCAACGTAATTCACATCGCCGCGAATCACCACAAGCGGCCAGATCCCGACATCATCCGCCAGACGGACATCGCCAATAACCACGCTGCTGGTATCGATCATCACGCGCTGACCGATACCAGGAAAAAGATTCTTATAAGGACGTAATGTGTCAGACATGTCTACCTCATCATAAATGAATAGTCATGAAGACTTTGGTTGCTTTAACGGCGTTGTGCAAGGGGAGATAGCATCAAAAAATCGCCACTTTGCGCAGGAATGGAGCGAAAGGGATGAAAAATCAACAAACAGAAAAAAAGATCCAAAAAACGCTTGTGCAAAAAAATGGGATCCCTATAATGCGCCTCCATCGACACGGCGGATGTGAATCACTTCACACAAACAGCCGGTCGGTTGAAGAGAAAAATCCTGAAATTCAGGGTTGACTCTGAAAGAGGAAAGCGTAATATACGCCACCTCGCGACGGTGAGCTGCAAGCCGCGTCGCACCTGCTCTTTAACAATTTATCAGACAATCTGTGTGGGCACTCGAAGATACGGATTCTTAACGTCCTAGGACGAAAAATGAATACCAAGTCTCAAGAGTGAACACGTAATTCATTACGAAGTTTAATTCATTGAGCATCAAACTTTTAAATTGAAGAGTTTGATCATGGCTCAGATTGAACGCTGGCGGCAGGCCTAACACATGCAAGTCGAACGGTAACAGGAAGCAGCTTGCTGCTTCGCTGACGAGTGGCGGACGGGTGAGTAATGTCTGGGAAACTGCCTGATGGAGGGGGATAACTACTGGAAACGGTGGCTAATACCGCATAACGTCGCAAGACCAAAGAGGGGGACCTTCGGGCCTCTTGCCATCAGATGTGCCCAGATGGGATTAGCTTGTTGGTGAGGTAACGGCTCACCAAGGCGACGATCCCTAGCTGGTCTGAGAGGATGACCAGCCACACTGGAACTGAGACACGGTCCAGACTCCTACGGGAGGCAGCAGTGGGGAATATTGCACAATGGGCGCAAGCCTGATGCAGCCATGCCGCGTGTATGAAGAAGGCCTTCGGGTTGTAAAGTACTTTCAGCGGGGAGGAAGGTGTTGTGGTTAATAACCGCAGCAATTGACGTTACCCGCAGAAGAAGCACCGGCTAACTCCGTGCCAGCAGCCGCGGTAATACGGAGGGTGCAAGCGTTAATCGGAATTACTGGGCGTAAAGCGCACGCAGGCGGTCTGTCAAGTCGGATGTGAAATCCCCGGGCTCAACCTGGGAACTGCATTCGAAACTGGCAGGCTTGAGTCTTGTAGAGGGGGGTAGAATTCCAGGTGTAGCGGTGAAATGCGTAGAGATCTGGAGGAATACCGGTGGCGAAGGCGGCCCCCTGGACAAAGACTGACGCTCAGGTGCGAAAGCGTGGGGAGCAAACAGGATTAGATACCCTGGTAGTCCACGCCGTAAACGATGTCTACTTGGAGGTTGTGCCCTTGAGGCGTGGCTTCCGGAGCTAACGCGTTAAGTAGACCGCCTGGGGAGTACGGCCGCAAGGTTAAAACTCAAATGAATTGACGGGGGCCCGCACAAGCGGTGGAGCATGTGGTTTAATTCGATGCAACGCGAAGAACCTTACCTGGTCTTGACATCCACAGAACTTTCCAGAGATGGATTGGTGCCTTCGGGAACTGTGAGACAGGTGCTGCATGGCTGTCGTCAGCTCGTGTTGTGAAATGTTGGGTTAAGTCCCGCAACGAGCGCAACCCTTATCCTTTGTTGCCAGCGATTAGGTCGGGAACTCAAAGGAGACTGCCAGTGATAAACTGGAGGAAGGTGGGGATGACGTCAAGTCATCATGGCCCTTACGACCAGGGCTACACACGTGCTACAATGGCGCATACAAAGAGAAGCGACCTCGCGAGAGCAAGCGGACCTCATAAAGTGCGTCGTAGTCCGGATTGGAGTCTGCAACTCGACTCCATGAAGTCGGAATCGCTAGTAATCGTGGATCAGAATGCCACGGTGAATACGTTCCCGGGCCTTGTACACACCGCCCGTCACACCATGGGAGTGGGTTGCAAAAGAAGTAGGTAGCTTAACCTTCGGGAGGGCGCTTACCACTTTGTGATTCATGACTGGGGTGAAGTCGTAACAAGGTAACCGTAGGGGAACCTGCGGTTGGATCACCTCCTTACCTTAAAGAAGCGTACTTTGAAGTGCTCACACAGATTGTCTGATGAAAAGTGAATAGCAAGGCGTCTTGCGATTGAGACTTCAGTGTCCCCTTCGTCTAGAGGCCCAGGACACCGCCCTTTCACGGCGGTAACAGGGGTTCGAATCCCCTAGGGGACGCCAGCGTTCAAACTGATGAGGTCAAACCTCCAGGGGACGCCACTTGCTGGTTTGTGAGTGAAAGTCACCTGCCTTAATATCTCAAAACTGACTTACGAGTCACGTTTGAGATATTTGCTCTTTAAAAATCTGGATCAAGCTGAAAATTGAAACACAGAACAACGAAAGTTGTTCGTGAGTCTCTCAAATTTTCGCAACACGATGATGAATCGTAAGAAACATCTTCGGGTTGTGAGGTTAAGCGACTAAGCGTACACGGTGGATGCCCTGGCAGTCAGAGGCGATGAAGGGCGTGCTAATCTGCGATAAGCGCCGGTAAGGTGATATGAACCGTTATAACCGGCGATACCCGAATGGGGAAACCCAGTGTGATTCGTCACACTATCATTAACTGAATCCATAGGTTAATGAGGCGAACCGGGGGAACTGAAACATCTAAGTACCCCGAGGAAAAGAAATCAACCGAGATTCCCCCAGTAGCGGCGAGCGAACGGGGAGGAGCCCAGAGCCTGAATCAGCATGTGTGTTAGTGGAAGCGTCTGGAAAGGTGCGCGATACAGGGTGACAGCCCCGTACACAAAAGCGCATGTGCTGTGAGCTCGATGAGTAGGGCGGGACACGTGGTATCCTGTCTGAATATGGGGGGACCATCCTCCAAGGCTAAATACTCCTGACTGACCGATAGTGAACCAGTACCGTGAGGGAAAGGCGAAAAGAACCCCGGCGAGGGGAGTGAAAAAGAACCTGAAACCGTGTACGTACAAGCAGTGGGAGCACAGGTTTACCTGTGTGACTGCGTACCTTTTGTATAATGGGTCAGCGACTTATATTCTGTAGCAAGGTTAACCGTATAGGGGAGCCGTAGGGAAACCGAGTCTTAACCGGGCGTTAAGTTGCAGGGTATAGACCCGAAACCCGGTGATCTAGCCATGGGCAGGTTGAAGGTTGGGTAACACTAACTGGAGGACCGAACCGACTAATGTTGAAAAATTAGCGGATGACCTGTGGCTGGGGGTGAAAGGCCAATCAAACCGGGAGATAGCTGGTTCTCCCCGAAAGCTATTTAGGTAGCGCCTCGTGAATTCATCTCCGGGGGTAGAGCACTGTTTCGGCTAGGGGGCCATCCCGGCTTACCAACCCGATGCAAACTGCGAATACCGGAGAATGTTATCACGGGAGACACACGGCGGGTGCTAACGTCCGTCGTGAAGAGGGAAACAACCCAGACCGCCAGCTAAGGTCCCAAAGTCATGGTTAAGTGGGAAACGATGTGGGAAGGCCCAGACAGCCAGGATGTTGGCTTAGAAGCAGCCATCATTTAAAGAAAGCGTAATAGCTCACTGGTCGAGTCGGCCTGCGCGGAAGATGTAACGGGGCTAAACCATGCACCGAAGCTGCGGCAGCGAACGTATCACCCAAGACAACTTTACGGAGTTGACGATTGACGGAGCGAAGCGACGTCAAAGCGTTCATTAAAGTCGAGTTGGCTTAGGGATACGTTCGTTGGGTAGGGGAGCGTTCTGTAAGCCTGTGAAGGTGTGTCGTGAGGCATGCTGGAGGTATCAGAAGTGCGAATGCTGACATAAGTAACGATAAAGCGGGTGAAAAGCCCGCTCGCCGGAAGACCAAGGGTTCCTGTCCAACGTTAATCGGGGCAGGGTGAGTCGACCCCTAAGGCGAGGCCGAAAGGCGTAGTCGATGGGAAACGGGTTAATATTCCCGTACTTGGTGTTACTGCGAAGGGGGGACGGAGAAGGCTATGTTGGCCGGGCGACGGTTGTCCCGGTTTAAGCGTGTAGGTGTGTGTTCCAGGTAAATCCGGTTCACTTTAACACTGAGGCGTGACGACGAGGCACTACGGTGCTGAAGCAACAAATGCCCTGCTTCCAGGAAAAGCCTCTAAGCATCAGGTAACATCAAATCGTACCCCAAACCGACACAGGTGGTCAGGTAGAGAATACCAAGGCGCTTGAGAGAACTCGGGTGAAGGAACTAGGCAAAATGGTGCCGTAACTTCGGGAGAAGGCACGCTGACACGTAGGTGAAGTGATTTACTCATGGAGCTGAAGTCAGTCGAAGATACCAGCTGGCTGCAACTGTTTATTAAAAACACAGCACTGTGCAAACACGAAAGTGGACGTATACGGTGTGACGCCTGCCCGGTGCCGGAAGGTTAATTGATGGGGTCAGCGCAAGCGAAGCTCCTGATCGAAGCCCCGGTAAACGGCGGCCGTAACTATAACGGTCCTAAGGTAGCGAAATTCCTTGTCGGGTAAGTTCCGACCTGCACGAATGGCGTAATGATGGCCAGGCTGTCTCCACCCGAGACTCAGTGAAATTGAACTCGCTGTGAAGATGCAGTGTACCCGCGGCAAGACGGAAAGACCCCGTGAACCTTTACTATAGCTTGACACTGAACATTGAGCCTTGATGTGTAGGATAGGTGGGAGGCTTTGAAGTGTGGACGCCAGTCTGCATGGAGCCGACCTTGAAATACCACCCTTTAATGTTTGATGTTCTAACGTGGACCCGTAATCCGGGTTGCGGACAGTGTCTGGTGGGTAGTTTGACTGGGGCGGTCTCCTCCTAAAGAGTAACGGAGGAGCACGAAGGTTGGCTAATCCTGGTCGGACATCAGGAGGTTAGTGCAATGGCATAAGCCAGCTTGACTGCGAGCGTGACGGCGCGAGCAGGTGCGAAAGCAGGTCATAGTGATCCGGTGGTTCTGAATGGAAGGGCCATCGCTCAACGGATAAAAGGTACTCCGGGGATAACAGGCTGATACCGCCCAAGAGTTCATATCGACGGCGGTGTTTGGCACCTCGATGTCGGCTCATCACATCCTGGGGCTGAAGTAGGTCCCAAGGGTATGGCTGTTCGCCATTTAAAGTGGTACGCGAGCTGGGTTTAGAACGTCGTGAGACAGTTCGGTCCCTATCTGCCGTGGGCGCTGGAGAACTGAGGGGGGCTGCTCCTAGTACGAGAGGACCGGAGTGGACGCATCACTGGTGTTCGGGTTGTCATGCCAATGGCACTGCCCGGTAGCTAAATGCGGAAGAGATAAGTGCTGAAAGCATCTAAGCACGAAACTTGCCCCGAGATGAGTTCTCCCTGAGACTTAGAGTCTCCTGAAGGAACGTTGAAGACGACGACGTTGATAGGCCGGGTGTGTAAGCGCAGCGATGCGTTGAGCTAACCGGTACTAATGAACCGTGAGGCTTAACCTTACAACGCCGAAGATGTTTTGGCGGTTAAGAGAAGATTTTCAGCACTGATTCAGATTACATCAGAACGTAAAAACGGTCTGATAACAGAATTTGCCTGGCGGCACTAGCGCGGTGGTCCCACCTGACCCCATGCCGAACTCAGAAGTGAAACGCCGTAGCGCCGATGGTAGTGTGGGGTCTCCCCATGCGAGAGTAGGGAACTGCCAGGCATCAAATTTAGTGTGCTGATATGGCTCAGTTGGTAGAGCGCACCCTTGGTAAGGGTGAGGTCCCCAGTTCGACTCTGGGTATCAGCACCACTTAATACGGTTAAAGTTCGGTATTTGAAAAAGAATTTGTCTGGCGGCAGTAGCGCGGTGGTCCCACCTGACCCCATGCCGAACTCAGAAGTGAAACGCCGTAGCGCCGATGGTAGTGTGGGGTCTCCCCATGCGAGAGTAGGGAACTGCCAGACATCAAATAAAACAAAAGGCTCAGTCGAAAGACTGGGCCTTTTGTTTTATCTGTTGTTTGTCGGTGAGTAGTCTCCTGAGGAGGACAAATCCGCCGGGAGCGGATTTGAACGTTGCGCAGCAACGGCCCGTAGGGTGGCGGGCAGGACGCCCGCCATAAACTGCCAGACATCAAATAAAGCAAAGGGCCCAATCGAAAGACTGGGCCTTTTTGCATTTATCTCTCTATGGAAAAAGTTATCGGATAATGACGCCGACGCGTTTTAAACATCTTCGTAGAGTGGATAAAAACCGTTTTAGTCAACGTGATTTCCCACCATATATCCGCCTGAACCATCGAATGTGAACCGTGCTGAAGTAGATGTACAAACGGCTTTTACTTACGCCTCTAATAAGCAATAGAGATATTCGCTGAGGACTAAAAATCTGGCCCATTAGGCTATTTTATTTGCCAGTTTGGCCTAGGGACAGTGCTCAAAATCCTCATGTATTACGTGTATGTTCCGGTTTATATCCAGACTGTCTGTAATAATTACGCCTAATGATCACGCTCTAAGTCTTACTGTATAAAGCCTGTTTGTAATGCGGCTTACGATGCTATCAAGCTATAATTTTGTCTGCATCGGACAAGGAATAGAATAAATACCATCGGGATGGGCGAGTAAGAAAAGAGAGCGTTTTATCGTGTTAACTTTCGGGGGACAGGCTGAACAGATTACGTCGCTGAGTATCCTTACGACCTTTATATTATTACTGAAAGCGCGGCATTGCCGCGCCTGCATGTATCATTTAGAAAGCGCAATGATACCCATCGTCAACCCTGCTACCGCCGCAGCGCCGCCAGCAATAGCGCCTGCTGTCTCCCAGTTATCCTGCGTTGTACCTTTCATACATGTATTGGTATGAACCAGCCGCCCTTGATCGTCATAAACCGGTACGCAGGGAGAATCATGTGCACAACCTGCCAATAAGGTGGTAAGCAATGCAACTGGAATTAGTCTTTTCATGGTGTTACCTCATTAATCAGCGTTTCGCGAAGTACAGCAACGTAATGCTGGCTCTAACCGCTGCGAAAACGAGAGTTATTTTACCACCACAGAAAAAATGGCCGACATGAGGAATCATCTCAATTCATGTGAATTGTAAAAACTATGGAGAATGCAGAGGTAAGCGGAGAGGGGGAATAGCGGAGATAAAGACGTACCGTTTAAAAAGGCGTCCGAAGACGCCTCTGTTTACCGGTTAATCATGATGGCGATTAAATCGGCGTTTTACAACAACGAAGAATACCGGCACGAAGAAGATAGCTAATAAGGTTGCGGTTAACATTCCCCCCATAACCCCTGTGCCTACTGCGTTCTGTGCACCACTACCTGCGCCACGACTGATAACTAACGGCATTACCCCGAGAATAAAGGCCAGCGAGGTCATTAGAATAGGACGTAAACGCATACGGGATGCTTCCAGCGTCGCTTCAATCAATCCACGTCCTTCTTTTTCCATGAGATCTTTGGCGAACTCGACAATCAGGATGGCGTTTTTAGCAGAAAGGCCAATAGTGGTTAACAAGCCAACCTGGAAGTAAACGTCATTGTTCAGACCGCGCAATGACGCTGCAAGCAGAGCGCCAACCACGCCGAGCGGTACGACCAGCATTACCGAGAACGGAATTGACCAGCTTTCATACAGAGCGGCAAGGCAGAGGAAAACGACAATGAGTGAGATTGCGTACAGCGCCGGCGCCTGGTTACCTGACAACCGTTCCTGATACGACATACCTGTCCAGTCATAGCCAATACCGTTTGGTAGCTGTGAAGCCAGGTTTTCCATTAACGACATGGCTTCACCGGTGCTTCGTCCGGGTGCTGCTTCGCCGAGCAGTTCCATTGACGGCATCCCGTTATAGCGTTCCAGGCGTGGCGAACCATAAATCCACCGTGCTGAGCTAAAGGTAGAGAAGGGCACCATCTCGCCATTAGCGCTGCGAACATAAAGATTGTTGATATCTCCCGGCAGCATACGGAACTGAGCGTCAGCCTGAACGTATACTTTTTTCACTCGTCCGCGATCGATAAAGTCGTTAACGTAATAGCCGCCCAACGCCGCGGAGATGGTTTCGTTGATATCAGACAGCGAAACGCCGAGCGCCTGCGCTTTTTCTTGATCGACATCCAGCTTGAACTGTGGCGTGTCTTCCAGCCCGTTCGGGCGTACGCGCACTAATAGATCAGGATGCTTCGCGACCATACCCAGGAGTTGATTACGCGCTTTTGTTAACGCATCGTGACCGAGTCCTCCCTGATCAATCAGTTCGAAGTCGAAACCTGTTGCGGTACCTAACTCGACAATTGCCGGCATGTTGAAGGGGAACACCAACCCGTCGCGAATCTGGCTAAAGGCGCGTGTCGCTCTGGCGATAACGGCTTCGACGCTATTTTCTTCACCGTTACGCTCTTCCCAGGGTTTAAGGCTGACAAATGCCATCCCTGAGTTTTGTCCCTGACCGCTAAAGCTAAAGCCGTTTACGGTAAACACGCTTTCGACGTTCGCTTTTTCATTATTCAGGTAGTAATGAGTGACTTGATCCAGCACTTTCTGCGTACGTTCTTGCGTAGCGCCAGAGGGGAGCTGAATCATGGTCAGGAATACTCCCTGATCTTCTTCCGGCAGGAAGGAGGTCGGGAGGCGTAAAAACAGAACCGCCATTCCGACTACAATAAGTAGATAGATAATGAGATAGCGACCCGTATTACGCACGATGCCGCTTACGCTGTTAGTATAGTGGTTAACGCTGTGGTCAAACCTGGTATTGAACCAGCCAAAGAAGCCGCTTTTTTTCTCGTGATGTTCAGCAGATACGGGTTTAAGCAGCGTAGCGCACAGTGCTGGCGTCAGAATCAACGCAACCAGAACGGATAGCGCCATTGCTGAAACAATAGTAATAGAGAACTGGCGATAAATTGCCCCGGTCGAGCCGCCAAAAAAGGCCATCGGGATAAATACCGCAGACAGTACCATCGCGATACCAACCAGCGCTCCCTGAATCTGCGACATGGATTTTTCCGTCGCCTCTCGGGGAGAAAGGTTATCCTCCATCATTACACGTTCAACGTTTTCTACGACCACTATCGCATCGTCAACCAACAGCCCTATCGCCAGTACCATACCAAACATCGTCAGGGTATTGATGGAATAGCCAAAGGCGGCGAGTACCGCAAAAGTGCCTAGCAACACGACAGGAACAGCGATGGTAGGAATCAGGGTTGCCCGGATATTCTGTAAGAACAGATACATTACCAGGAACACCAGAATAATCGCTTCAAACAGCGTTTTTACCACTTCGTGGATAGATATTTTTACGAAGGGCGTTGTGTCATAAGGATAAACCACCTTCATTCCCTGAGGGAAGAAAGGCTGCAGCTCCGCCAGTTTCACTTTGATTGCGGTTGCGGTATCCAGCGCGTTAGCGCCGGTCGCCAGTTTAATACCGAGACCGGAGGCCGGTTTACCGTTAATGCGCGCTACAACGTTATAGTTTTCACCGCCAAGCTCAATACGCGCGACATCTTTGAGATGGACGACAGAGCCGTCGGTATTGACGCGCAACGTAACTTTGCCGAACTCTTCCGGATCTTTCAGACGCGTTTGGGCGATGATTGAGGCGTTAAGCTGCTGGCCCGGTAATGCTGGCGTGCCGCCCAGTTGGCCTGCCGCAATCTGGTCGTTCTGTACTTTTAACTGGTTGATGACGTCAACTGGCGTGAGCTGGTATTTATTTAGCAGATTCGCATCCAGCCAGATACGCATGGCGTACTGTGCGCCAAATAGCTGAACGTCGCCCACACCATTCAGACGGCTGATAGAATCCTTAATGTTAGAGGCGACATAGTCAGAGATGTCGTCCTGGGTAGTGTTCGGATTATCTGAGACGAACCCGGCGACCATCAAAAAGCTGCTGCTGGATTTTTCAACGCTAATCCCCTGCTGCTGGACTTCTTGCGGCAGTAAAGGCGTGGCGAGCTGCAATTTATTTTGCACCTGAACCTGCGCGATATCCGGATCGGTTCCGGACTGGAAGGTCAGGGTGATGGTCACGCTACCAGCAGAGTCGCTGGTAGAGGACATATACATCAGGTTATCGATACCGTTCATATTTTGTTCGATAACCTGAGTAACCGTATCCTGTACCGTCTGCGCATCCGCGCCAGGATAGGTTGCAGAAATAGAAACCGCTGGCGGCGCAATGGTTGGATACTGCGCAACGGGAAGTTGCATTATTGCCAGTGCGCCAGCCATCATCAGGATAATGGCCAGAACCCAGGCGAAAATAGGACGTCTAATAAAAAAGTTTGCCATGTACGGTTACCTTATTGCGCCGTTTTCGCTGCAGGAGCATCGGTAGTGGCTTTCACCTGGACGCCCGGTCGCGCTTTTTGTAAGCCGCTGACGATGACCTTATCGCCCGGTTTTAACCCTTCGCTGATGAGCCATTTATCGCCAATAGCCTGCGCCGCCACGACATTGCGGGCTTCGACCTGGCTTTTATCGTTAACCACCATCACCATTGCGTCGCCGCGCGGCGTGCGGGTTACGCCCTGCTGGGGGACAAGGATGGCATTGGGCTGGACGCCTTCATCAATGCGGGCGCGAACAAACATACCGGGAAGCAGACTGTGTTGCGGGTTAGGGAACACCGCCCTGAGCGTGATAGAGCCGGTGCTTTCATCTACGGTAACGTCGGAAAATTGCAGCGTGCCTTTAATCGGGTAGACCTGACCATTTTCCATTACCAGTTGAACCGTGCTACTGGCGCTGTCTTTATGCAGGTTACCTTGTTCGACGGATTGCTTGAGTCGCATAAAGTCGTTGCTTGATTGCGTCACGTCGACATAAATCGGATCGAGTTGTTGCACGGTAGCCAGTTCAGTTGACTGACCATTAGTCACCAGCGCGCCTTCAGTCACATTAGATTTTCCTATACGCCCGCTGATGGGTGAGGTGACTTTGGTATACGCAAGGTTAATACGCGCGCTTTCAACAGCGGCTTTTGCCGCCACAACGGCGGCATCGGCCTGGCGGGCGTCGGCAATCGCCTGATCATATTCCTGTTGGCTGATATATTTTGTGCCGACCAGTGGAACATAGCGTTTGACCGTCAGGTGCGCGATAGCCGCAGCCGCTTCGCTTTTAGCAAGTTCGCCTTTAGCGCTGTCATAATCAGCCTGATAAGTGGCAGGATCGATCTGATAGAGCGACTGCCCGGCCTCTACATCGCTACCTTCGGTGAAGTTTCTTTTAAGCACGATCCCGCTCACCTGGGGGCGAACCTCCGCAATGCGAAATGCGGACGTACGTCCGGGAAGTTCGGTCGTTACGGCTAGCGGCGCTGTTTCGACCACATGGACGGTGACTTGCGGCTCGCCGGCATGAGCCTGGGTATCTCCCTGGTCATTACAACCGGCCAGCAGCGCAGCAGAGAATATGATGAATGAGGGCAGGAGTGAAAACCTGGCATGTTTCGTCATTACTGTTCCTTAAAAAACCGAAAGCTCGTTATTCACCGGATAACGGTAAGGCGTTAACGCGCGAAAAATAGAATAGCAGTGGGGTATCCTACAAATTATTAGCTTGTGATGTAAGCAATACTTATTTTGGGATGGGGTTCACGGCACATAAAAGCAAAAAAAAAGAACTATTCCCTGTCGTTTCATAATGTCCCGATTAGTAAAATCATGATGTTGAATAACATAAATAGAAATATATATTTTATATGAATGTGTTTTATTAATTTATTTGTTTTTATTATTGATTTGGCGATATTGTGCGAAATAAAAATAGCTGTCTCTCGTCTGACTAAAAAGGACATGATAAAGTTGTTTTTTGTGCTGAGTATTTTATCAGCGTATTTATCGTTTTTATGGTCCAGGATATCTTAATTATGGCGAAGAAAACGAAGGCGGATGCGCTTAAAACGCGGCAACATTTGATTGAAACCGCTATTGCGCAGTTCGCTTTGCGCGGCGTTGCCAACACGACGTTGAATGATATCGCTGATGCCGCTGATGTCACGCGGGGCGCCATCTACTGGCACTTTGAGAATAAAACGCAGTTGTTTAATGAGGTTTGGTTACAGCAACCACCTTTACGCGAACTTATTCAGGATAGGCTTACGGGATGCTGGAATGATAATCCTTTACAGGATCTACGAGAGAAATTTATTGCAGCCTTACAATATATTGCGGCAGTGCCTCGTCAGCAGGCATTAATGCAGATTTTATATCATAAATGTGAATTCCATAATGGTATGATATCGGAACAGGCCATTCGGGAGAAGATGGGTTTCCATCATCAGTCGCTGCTTGAAGTATTACAGCGATGTATGGATAAAAAACTGATCTCAGGCAGTCTTGATCTGGATGTCATATTAATTATTCTGCATGGTAGTTTTAGCGGAATAGTAAAAAACTGGTTAATGAATCCCACAAGTTATGATCTTTATAAGCAGGCGCCTGCATTAGTCGATAATGTATTAAAAATGCTAAGCCCGGATGGCAGTGTGAGGCAATTAATGCCAAATGAACAACAGGCGGAAGAAGCCTGAGATTATTTTGAGTTGATATTATATATTGACCTTGTGAATATATTGGCAGGATCCCGAATATCGCGAGCAATTTCCTCTGCCGTACGCGGCTTGCCAAGCAGGAACCCCTGAAGCGTATGGCATCCTAACTGGGTCAAAAATTGTTGCTGCGTTTCATTCTCTACCCCTTCTGCCACAATTTGCAGATTTAACGCTTTCGCCAGCGCGACAATAGCCGCAACAATGGTCGCGCCGTCGCCTGCCTCGCTGAGTTCATGTACGAAAGCGCGATCAATTTTTAGTTCGCACGCCGGAAGACGTTTCAGATAGAGAAGGCTGGAATAACCGGTGCCAAAGTCGTCAATAGAGGCCTTAACCCCCATTTCCGTTAATCTGGTGAGTATAGCGACGCTTTGCTCTGGCTTGTTCATCGCCGTGGTTTCGGTGATTTCCAGAATCAATAAATCGGGACGGATACTGTGTCGGGCCAGGCTCCGCGTAATGGTGTCCACAAGCCCGGGCTGCTCAAATTGTAAGGCGGACAGATTTACCGCCACTGACCATAAGTCGTATCCCTGTAAGTGCCACTCGCGGAGCTGTCGACACGCCTCGTCTATCACCCAGCTACCGATAGTGACGATAAGACCCGTTTTTTCCGCCAGCGGTAAAAACTGGTCAGGATTCAGTACGCCTTGTTTTGGATGATACCAGCGCAACAGGGCCTCAAATCCTACAATAGGGCCGGCAGGAGCCTGAAATTTAGGCTGATACACTAGCCTGAGCTCTTGTCTTTCCAGCGCCAGCCACAGGTCATTCATTAGCTGAAGTTGGGTTTGCGCCAGCATATTCATTGATGGCTGAAAGAAATGGTATCCGTTACGCCCCGTATGTTTCGTGTGGTACATTGCGGCATCGGCGTTGAACATCAGTTCCCGTTCGTTTTTTCCGTCCAGCGGATAGAGCGCTATTCCCACGCTAAGGGTGACGACCAGTTCGTACGGATCTATTGTAAAGGGCGCATCTATCGAATGTACCAGCGCGCTGGCAAGGGAAGCCGCTTCGTCAGGCGCGCTGACTTCTGCAAGCAGCACAAATTCGTCGCCGCCAATCCGCGCCAGGGTAAACTGCCCGCTCAGCGGTTGGTTCAGACGATGCGTGACCGCTACCAGTAGCTTATCGCCGATATCATGACCATAAGCGTCATTAACGGTTTTAAAGCCATCCAGATCCATAAACAGTAGCGCGAAAGACGTGTTTTCCCGATTCGCTTTGCTGATGGCCTGTTCCAGACGATCCTCAAGAAGCACCCGGTTTGGTAAACGGGTGAGCGTATCATGCAGCGCCAACTGCGCCAGTTCCTGGTTCGCCTGCGCCAGCGAAGAGGCAAGTAGTGCGGTACGGGCCTGAAGCCGGGCGTCAAATAAAGAAACCAGCAGAGTAATACCCAGGATAGTCAGCGCGACCACGCTGACAAGAACAGCCAGCCAGTTGCTATCGACGCCACGATGCTCCATCGGCCAGTTTTGGGGAAAGTGTGCGGCCTTCATGCCGGCGTAATGCATGCCGGCGATAGCTATCCCCATTAATACCGCGGCGCCTGCTCGCCTCAGGGCGACATCTGTTCCCTCATGACGCAGGCGGAACGTGAGCCACAGCGCGCCGCAGGACGCCAGTAGCGCGATAATGATAGAGAGGGCAACCCACGCGCTATTCCAGACGATAATGGAAGCAAATTGCAGCGCCGCCATCCCGGTATAATGCATTGCGCTGATGCCCAGTCCCATCACCAGCGCGCCCGGCAGTAAACGGCGCAGGCGCAGTTTTTCAGCGCTGACCAGCCATAGCGCAAACAGGGAGGAGCCGATCGCGATCAGCATGGAGAGGCCGGTGAGGAACGGATCGAAGCGCATGTTCATCGCGTGATCCATCGCCAGCATCCCGACAAAATGCATCGCCCAAATACCGACGCCCAGCGCGAAGCCGCCGCCCATTAGCCATATTCTGGCGTTTGATCGGGCGCTTCCGGCTACGCGTCCGGCCATATTTAATGCGGTATAGGACGCAAAAATAGCGACAGCAAATGAAACCGCCACAAGGATGTGGTTGTACTCACTAACCGGCATGTATCATTAGCTCATTGGTTATGCAGGAAAAGAACAGGACGAGACAGTATCACCCCTTCTTTTATCCTCAACGTGTTTTAATTCCCTGTTTTTATAAGGGATAAAAGAAATCCGGGTGATAAATAATCATAGGTTAAATCGCCCGGTTCGCTACTCCAGATCGGTACAATTGATCAATTTGAGAGGGTTAACCGAATCCATGTTTCGGCACTTATCCTGTTCAGTTGCCATCAATTCGATCCATTGCATCAAAAGCGCATCAAAAAGAAAAACGGAGACGGCAAAAACAACCAGCCACCAATACTTACGTATCATCGTCAAATCCTGTGTATTCATGCCCATGCGTGCTGGGAATATACATGAAATTTTGACGCTGAAAAGCGGACTTACAATGCTTTTACTTCTCTGAAGATAGCGCGTTTATCCCGACATTTCGCTGCTTTTTGGACAGGTTTTGTGTTTTTCTCTTTTTGACTTTTGCAAGTTCATTTTCTGAATAATGCGAAGTGACGCTCAATCTTCTGAGCCCCATTTTTACGTACTCATTATTGAGTTCAATACCGATAAACTTACGACCTGACGCCGCTGCGACAGCGCCTGTGGTGAAACTGCCCGCGAAAGGGTCCAATACGGTATCGCTCGGGTTAGAAGAGGCCAGTATGATCCGTTTTAACAGCGCGCTGGGCTTTTGCGTAGGATGGTTTTCATATTCATCCATCAGATAACGTACGCGAGGAAATGACCAGACGTTGCCCGGCACTTTTTTCTGATTGTATGGTTGGGGCGGGTTTTTTCGATAATCGATTAGCGCGCGCTTAGCGCCCGTAGTGGTTTCGACCAGAATCGCATCACGGTTAAAGGTATAGCTTTTCGGGTTTTTTACCATCATCAGGATCGGTTCATACATAGAACCAAAGTATTTTTTCGCCTGCACCCCGGAACTATCATAGGACCAGACGATACGGCTTTTGATGGTAAAAAGCGTTCGGCATTTGAGATCGATATACGGCATATTTTCTGTGCTATTCATGATGTACATGGTGCCGTGTTTCTTCAGTACGCGGTGGCACTCATCAATGCATTCATACAGCCAGGCCAGAAAAGACGCTTCGTCCCAGGACTCCACCATACCGTCGAAATCTTTTCCGATATTGTAAGGCGGATCGGCAAAAATTAAGTCAATGCTTTCAGAAGGCAGTTTTTTAAGTTCTGTTAGCGCGTCACCGTGAATAATCTTCTTCGATTCATCGCCAAAGTACTGAGGTTCACATTCCGCTTTCATGACCAAATTCCATGTGATGCGTATAAAAAAGGCGCTTCCCCATGCCGAGTAGCGCCTTTTTAAACAAGCAGTTAGCTAATCGAAATTAGTTCATGCCGTATTTTTTTAATTTTTTACGCAGCGTACCACGGTTGATGCCCATCATCAGAGCAGCACGGGTCTGGTTACCACGGGTGTATTGCATCACCATGTCCAACAGGGGCTGTTCTACTTCAGCCAGTACCAGCTCATACAGGTCATTAACGTCCTGACCATTCAGTTGAGCAAAATAGTTCTTCAGTGCCTGTTTAACCGAGTCACGCAGGGGTTTTTGGGTTACCTGATCCTGAGAGTTAACGGTAGAAACGGTCAGTACGTCAGAATTTACGCGTTGTTCGAACATAGTTCTGTCAGCTCTTTATTTCTGTTTACGCAAAATTTTCGAAGTATGCCTCCAACGCCTCCAGCTGTTCGCTGGCGTCCTCAATAGCGTTGAATGTGCGCCGAAACTGGTCGTCTGGAGCGTGCTCCTGGAGATACCAGGAGACGTGTTTACGCGCGATTCGGTACCCTTTTGCCTGACCGTAAAAGTCATGCAGTTCCCGAACATGCGTGCAAAGCAAGCGCTTTACCTCTGCCAGCGGCAGCGGCGGAAGCAGCTCCCCAGTGTCCAGATAATGCTGGATTTCCCGAAAGATCCAGGGTCTTCCCTGAGCTGCGCGGCCTATCATCAGGGCATCCGCCCCTGTATAGTCGAGAACAGCTCTGGCTTTATGCGGGTTAGTAATGTCGCCATTCGCGATAATCGGAATGGAAACTTTCTGCTTAACTGCCCGAATACTGTCGTATTCAGCTTCTCCGTTGAACAAACAGGCGCGGGTGCGGCCATGGATGGTCAGAGCCTGAATACCACAATCTTCAGCCAGTTGGGCAATCTCTACGCAGTTACGGTGTTCCGGCGCCCAGCCGGTGCGAATCTTGAGAGTCACAGGAACGTCCACTGCGTTTACGACCCCGATGAGTATAGACTTCACTAAATCCGGGTACTGCAAGAGGGCTGAACCTGCCAGCTTACGATTCACTTTCTTCGCCGGGCACCCCATATTGATATCAATAATCTGGGCGCCGCTTTCCACGTTAATACGTGCGGCATCGGCCATCTCAACAGGGTCGCTACCGGCAATTTGCACCGTGCGAATTCCTGGCTCATCAACGTGCACCATCCGTAAACGAGATTTATCGCTTTCCCACACTTGCGGGTTAGAAGACATCATCTCGGATACTGTCAATCCTGCTCCCATCTCATAGCACAGCGTCCGGAAAGGTCTGTCAGTAATGCCAGCCATGGGCGCTGCGATCAGGCGATTTCTGAGCTGATATTGTCCGATGCGCATGAGTTAAGAAATGACCATACTGTGACTGCAAGGCGGCGTATATTACGCATTTTTTGCACGAGATGAAAGGCCAAACTTTGAACAATCCACTGTTGTAGATCAATGAATCGTGCTTAAAAACAGCAAAATAAATTTATAATTCATTAAAATCATAGGGTTATTTATTGTCGGCGGTTTTGTACGCGCTTACAAATTCCCGTAACTTCTCTCTATTTCTTCGTCCAGAAACAAGATAAGCGGAATAATCTGCTTTTTTTATAAGCTAATTACCCCAAATGAATGGGATCGCCGTCTCGTTTCAGGACAAGATCACTTCCCGCTGCGCGTGATTTTTCTCCATTGCCAGTCGGAAGGGGGCGCACAGATGCGCTTTTGTGTTCATGAATGGCACGGATAAATTTTTCCAGCTGCGCTGAAGAGAGGGTTAGCGGATGCTGCAGAACAACCCGGACAGCATTACTAAGTACGAGGGCGATGGCTGCGACCCGTTAAAACGCCAGTATCTTTTGTCCGCTGGTAGCAGCTGTTTATCCAGACGGATAGTGACAAAGAAGTTATTTCAGGCATTCATTTGATGAATTTAATGATGTCTCGGTGCCTGAAAGGCGTTAAGGCAGTTGTGTGGAGAAAAGCGTGGCCGGGCGACCACGCTGACAAGAATTATTTCTTACGGCCAGTAATGCGGCACCATTCTTCTTTTTCGACGACCGGGTCGAGAGTGAAAAGCTCGGCGTAAGCATCGCAGACGCTTTCCGCCTGGCTGGCGAGAATACCTGAAAGCCCCAGCAGACCGCCCTCAACGGGCAGTACGCTGATTAACGGGGCCAGTTCGCGTAATGGGCCTGCCAGGATGTTAGCGACGACCACGTCGGCTTTCATGGCTTCTGGCTGGTCTTTCGGCAGGTACAGCTCCAGCCGGTCAGACACGCCGTTGCGTTCAGCATTATCGCGACTGGCCTGAATAGCTTGCGGATCGATATCAATACCAATCGCCTTTGCCGCTCCCAGTTTCAGCGCGGCAATCGCTAGAATGCCTGAACCGCAGCCAAAGTCGATCACGGTTTTGCCGTTGAGATCGAGCCCGTCCAGCCATTGCAGACATAAAGAGGTGGTGGGGTGCGTACCCGTACCGAACGCCAGTCCCGGGTCGAGCATCACGTTGACGGCATTCTCGTCCGGAATGTCACGCCAGCTGGGACAAATCCACAGACGCTCGCCAAAACGCATCGGATGGAAATTATCCATCCATTCGCGTTCCCAGTCTTTATCTTCCAGTTGTTCGATTTTATGGGCAAATCCGGCACCCAGCAGCGGATGTTGCTCCAGAATCGCGACAACGTCTTTCATGTCGGTTTCGGCGTCGAACAGACCGATCACATCGGTATCGCCCCACAGACGGGTTTCGCCCGGCAACGGCTCAAAAACCGGCGTATCGTGCGTATCCTGAAAGGTAATGGAAACGGCGCCCGCTTCCATCAGCGCATCACTCAGCTCTTCAGCATTCGCGCCGGTGGTATTCAGTTTCAATTGGATCCATGGCATGGCAAAACTCTTTATTTATCAGTAGACAATACGGTGGCTTGCGAAGCGGAAGAGCCGAATCGGTTTCCGATCAGAAAAGCCAATAAACTTAACAGTAACGCGGGCACAATCGGATGAAAGCCCAGGTACTGAATATTAAATGTGGCAAGCAGGGCATATAGCACGCCGCCCACGATCATGGCGCTTAATGCGCCTGCCGCGTTTGCCCGCTCCCAGTAAAGGCCCAATACCAGCGGCCATAAGAACACCGCTTCCAGGCCGCCAAACGCCAGCAGGTTGAGCCAAATGATCATCTCTGGCGGTTTCCATGCGGCCAGCAGCAACAGCGCGCCTAGCAGTAATGTAATCGCTGCCGACATACGCTTCAGCCGGATCTCATTTTGCATCTGATCGGGGCGCAGGTTGAGATAGAGATCTTTAATGATCGTCGCGGAACTTTGCAGCAGTTGGGCGTTAATTGTTGACATGATCGCCGCCATTGGCGCAGCGAGGAAGATCCCGGCGGCAAACGGCGGCAAAACTTTCACCATTAGCGTTGGGATCACCAGATCCGGCACCGTCAGATCCGGAAGCACCGCGCGACCCAGCGCGCCGGCAAGGTGCATCCCGAACATTAAAATCGCCACGACAATCGTACCGATAATAATGCCCCGGTGTACCGCTTTACTGTCTTTATAGGAGATGCAGCGCACCGCCGTATGCGGCAGGCCAATCACACCAAAACAGACCAGTACCCAAAAAGAGGTCATAAAGGCGGGAGAAAGTATGTCATCGGCGCCCTGCGGCGTTACCAGTTTGGGGTCGAGAGCGTGCAGCGTGTCAACGGCCTGACTTAGACCGCCCGCCGCATGGATCACGCCCACCAGCAGCACTATCGTGCCGACCAGCATCACCAGGCCCTGTAGCGTATCGTTAAGTACGCTGGCGCGAAAGCCGCCAAACGCCGTATAGAGTGCGATACTGACGCCAAATATTAGCAGGCCGGTTTCGTAGGGAATTCCCGCCGCGGTTTCCAGCAGTCGCGCGCCGCCGATAAATTGTACGGTCATTGCGCCAATAAACGCGACCAATAAACTCAGGCTTGCCAACCACACCAGCAGGCGGCTTTGGTAACGAGCGAATAGCATATCGTTAAGCGTGACGGCATTATAGCGACGCGCCAGGATAGCGAATTTTTTACCCAGAATACCCAGTGAAAGCCAGACGGCGGGAAGCTGGATCATCGCCAGCAAGACCCAGCCCAGACCGTATTTATAAGCCGCGCCGGGACCGCCGATAAATGAACTGGCGCTAATATAGGTGGCGGTAAGCGTCATCGCGAGCACGATCCCGCCCATCGAACGGCTGCCAAGAAAATATTCGTTTAAAAAGGTGCCGGCGGTACGCTTGCGCATAGCGTAAATCGAGACCCCGAAGACCACGACCAGATAGGCTACCAGCGGTAGAATGACCTCAAGCTGCATCGTCATCCTCCAGCGAAATATCGCGATAAATGAATTTCACCATCGCCCAGCACAGCAAAATAAAGACCAGCGGCGTCAATAAGCAGGCCATCTCGAACCAGTGCGGCAGACCGGTGATTCCCGGCGAGTCTCCAGGTAAGTAAGCAGCCACTAACCATGCCGCCAGATAGCAAAGGGTCAGCCACAGCGCCCAGCGCGCCTCTTTATGGGCCTGAACAAAACGAGCGTCCATTTTTTGTCCCTTATGGGTGAAGAAAGCGGGAATTGTACATGATGGGGCATCGCTATCCCCAGAAATAAAAAAGGCCGGATTCACCGGCCTTTTGAGATTAACGTGCGATTACTTTTCCTGAAGACCGAGTTTTTTCTCCAGATAGTGGATGTTGGTTCCACCGTGCTGGAAGTGCTCGTCATTCATGATGCGGGTCTGCAGATCGATATTGGTTTTGATACCATCGATAATCAGTTCCTGCAGGGCATTTTTCATACGGGCAATCGCCACGTCGCGGTTTTCACCGTAGCAGATGAGTTTGCCGATCATGGAATCATAGTACGGCGGCACCGTGTAGCCCGCGTAGATATGGGATTCCCAACGAACGCCAAAGCCGCCAGGCGCATGGAAGCGCGTGATTTTGCCTGGGCTTGGCAGGAAGGTGTTCGGATCTTCGGCATTGATACGGCATTCTACCGCATGGCCTCGAACGACAACTTCGTCCTGTGTGATCGACAGCGGCTGACCCGCCGCGATGCGCAACTGCTCTTTGATCAAATCGACGCCGGTAATCATTTCAGTCACCGGGTGTTCAACCTGAATACGGGTGTTCATTTCGATGAAATAGAACTCGCCGTTTTCGAACAGGAATTCGAACGTCCCTGCGCCGCGATAGCCGATGTCTACGCACGCTTTCGCGCAGCGTTCGCCGATATAGCGACGCAGTTCCGGCGTAATGCCTGGCGCCGGGGCTTCTTCAACCACTTTCTGGTGGCGACGCTGCATGGAACAGTCGCGTTCCGCCAGATAGATAGCGTTGCCCTGGCCGTCCGCCAGCACCTGAATTTCGATGTGGCGTGGATTTTCCAGGTATTTTTCCATGTATACCATGTCGTTGCTGAAAGCTGCTTTCGCTTCCGCTTTGGTCATGGAGATGGACTGCGCCAGTTCAGCATCGCTACGAACTACGCGCATACCGCGGCCGCCGCCGCCGCCGGACGCTTTGATGATCACCGGATAGCCAATACGTTTGGCATGAGCGCGGTTCGCATTCATATCGTCGCCCAGCGGGCCGTCAGATCCTGGTACGGTCGGCACGCCCGCTTTTTTCATCGCGGTAATCGCGGACACTTTATCGCCCATCAGGCGGATGGTGTCCGCTTTCGGGCCGATAAAGATAAAGCCGGAGCGTTCAACCTGCTCGGCAAAATTGGCGTTCTCAGAAAGGAAGCCGTAACCCGGGTGGATTGCCACCGCGCCGGTGATTTCAGCGGCGCTAATGATAGCCGGGATGTTCAGATAACTTTTTACGGACGGTGCCGGACCAATACAGACCGTCTCATCCGCCAGCAATACGTGTTTTAAATCGCGATCCGCGCTTGAGTGCACAGCGACGGTCTTGATGCCGAGTTCTTTACAGGCTCGAAGAATACGTAGTGCGATCTCGCCGCGGTTGGCGATGACAATTTTATCCAACATGTTCGCCTCGTTACTCGATGACGACCAGTGGCTCGTCAAATTCTACCGGTTGACCACTTTCGACCAGAATCGCTTTCACAGTACCTGCTTTGTCAGCTTCGATCTGGTTCATCATTTTCATGGCTTCAACGATGCACAGGGTATCGCCCACGTTCACTTTCTGGCCCACTTCGATGAACGCTTTCGCGTCCGGGCTTGGGGTGCGGTAGAAAGTACCAACCATTGGGGAGCGTACGATGTGACCACTGATTTCCGCTGCGGCAGGCGCTTCCATTGCTGGAGTAGCCGCTGGCGCGACAGCGTTAGACAGAGCGGGTTGCTGCATCATCGGCGCCGCATAAGCCTGCTGCATCACCGGAAAACCGGCGTTTGCCGTTGTGCGGCTGATGCGAACAGATTCTTCGCCTTCAGAAATTTCCAGTTCGGAGATACCTGATTCTTCAACCAGCTCGATCAGTTTTTTAATCTTACGAATATCCATGAGTGGGTTCCGTACTCTTTGTTTAGTGTGATTGTGACAGGCGTTTTAGCGCCGTCTGTAAAGCATGTGAATGACTGCCGCGGGTAAAATACCGCGCATCTTTGATTTGCCTGTTATGCCGTAGCACCCGAAGGTGAAATTCATGATTTGCCAGTCATTGTGTGGCTATCTTCTGCCATTTTCGGGCAAAAAACAAAATATACCTTCATTGCTCGATTGTCACCCTTTCTGCGAACGAAAATCGCCGTTGGGCAATGTAAAGTCGCACATTATAACTATTTCGTCGCAATTGGCAGCTAAATACTGGTCTTATCAGGGAAGATAATCAACCCGAAACATAAAAAGGACATTACCTGTTTTGCGTTTTGCAATCGACCGCACAGTTCACCAAACTAGCGCCACCACTGGCGAAACTTCCGGTAACGCAACGCTAAAAGGGCTAACGCTAATGCCGCGTAGATGACCGGTTGCGGTGATAAAATCTTTACCGACCACAGGTAATGTATGGGAGCCAGGATCGCGACAAGATAGACGACGTTATGCAGTGTTTGCCAGCGTTTGCCCAATTTACGCTGCGCAAATTGCGTTGAGGTCAACGTCAGCGCCAATAACACCAGCCAGCTAATGATCCCAAGCGTCAAATAAGGGCGTGAAATCAACTCGCTTCCTAACAGCGCCAGGTTATGTATCCCCAGTTCCAGTAAGGCATAGCTGGTTAAATGCAGCGTAGCCCAAACGAAACACCATAATCCTAACAGGCGGCGTGTGCGTATCAATAATGGCTGTTTAGCGTAGCGCGCCAGCGGTGAAACCAGCAAGGTGGCGAGCAAAAATTTGAGCGCGGTTCTGCCGGTAAAGTGTTGGATATCCTTTACCGGGTCTGCGCTGAGTCCACCGTGATTTATCGCCCAAAAGAGCCACAGAAGCGGCAAAAAACCGGCAAGATGCAGACAAACTTTTAGCCAGGTTATCTGTTTTGCTGTCAGACGCACTTAAAAATTCTCCCGCAAATTGAGACCGCGATACAGCGAAGCGACTTCATTGGCGTAGCCGTTAAACAGCAGCGTCGGCTGCCTTTGCACATCAAGGATACCGCCTGAACCAATAAAGCGTTCGGTAGCCTGAGACCAGCGTGGATGATCCACATGCGGGTTCACATTGGCATAAAAACCATATTCGTTGGGAGCCGACAAATTCCAGGTGGTTGGCGGACGTTCGCGGGTGAGTTTAATGCTGACAATAGATTTAATACCTTTAAAACCATACTTCCATGGAACGATGAGTCGAATAGGCGCGCCGTTTTGCGGGGGTAACGCCTTACCATAGACGCCAACGGTCATCAGAGTCAGCGGATGCATGGCTTCGTCCAGACGTAGCCCTTCGACATAAGGGTATTTCAGTCCGCCGCCAATAAAGCGATCTTTCTGTCCTGGCATATCATCCGGCGCGTATAGCGTTTCGAATGCCACATATTTAGCGTGGCTGGTGGGCTGTGCCTGCGCGAGTAGCTTATATAAAGGGAAACCAATCCACGGCACGACCATGGACCACGCTTCGACGCAGCGCATTCGATAGATACGCTCTTCTAATGGGAAACGATGTGTTAAATCGTCGTAATCCAGCGTAAATGGCTTCGCGACTTCCCCGCTGATTTTCAACGTCCACGGTTCGGTTTTCAGACTTCCGGCATTGGCCGCCGGGTCGGCTTTATCAAGGCCAAACTCATAGAAATTGTTGTAGCCCGTCACCTTATCTTCCGGCGTTAACGCTAAATCGCTTCGCCAGGCGGCAGGCTGACTAAACTCAAGCGGTTTACCGGCAGGCGCTTTCGGACGATCGTTGCCTTTAAACCAACTGAAGAGATCGGCCTGCGCCGTTGAGGGTAAGGATAAGGCGGCCGCGCTGATGCCTAATGCTTTTAGCACCTGTCGGCGCTGCATAAAAAAAGCCGATTCCGCAGTCACATCGGCTTCTGTTAATGGACGTATCTTTTTCATCACAGACTCCCGGTCTACCCACCACAACATGGCGTGTAGTGAATATGACAGGGAGTGTGTCAATGTGTAAAAATAAATAGTTAATTAAGTGTAAATTTTTTTATACGTGACGTTATTTTATCTTCACCAGCGTACGGCCCTGAACCTGATTATTGATGATGGCATCGGCGAACTTCGGCGCATCCGCCAGCGTAATCTCTGTGGCGGCCTGAGCATAGAACGATTCCGGCAGATCCTTAACCAAACGCGCCCAGGCTTCTGCGCGACGTGCCGGTGGGGTCATCACCGAGTCTACCCCTTGCAAACGCACATTACGCAGAATGAATGGCATAACGGTGGTCGGCAGCGCGAAGCCGCCCGCCAGGCCGCAGGCGGCCACGCAACCGCCATAGTTCATCTGTGCCAGCACTTTCGCCAGCACTTTATCGCCAACGGTATCAATTGCACCGGCCCATAGCTGTTTTTCCAACGGGCGAGATTCAGCAAACTCATCGCGGCTGAGAATACGGTTAGCTCCCAGGCTCTTAAGATAGCCGTGGGTGCTTTCACGTCCTGATACTGCTGCAACCTGATAGCCCAGCTTATGCAGTAATGCAACGGCAGTGCTGCCCACGCCGCCGCTGGCACCGGTGACGACAACCTCACCGTCTTGCGGGCGAATACCTGCATCTTCAAGCGCCATGACGCACAGCATGGCGGTAAAACCGGCGGTGCCGATGATCATGGCGTTACGGCTGCTCAGTCCCGCAGGCAGCGCGACCAGCCAGTCGCCTTTAACGCGTGCGCGTTCGGCCAGGCCGCCCCAGTGGTTTTCGCCCACGCCCCAGCCAGTCAGTAGTACTTCCTGGCCTGCATGAAAGCGAGGATCTTCGCTTGCGTGAACGGTGCCGGCGAAATCAATACCAGGAATCATCGGAAAATGACGGATAATTTTCCCTTTTCCGGTGATAGCCAGAGCATCTTTATAATTCAGGCTGGACCAGTGGACATCCACCGTCACATCACCTGCCGGCAGTTGACTCTCTTCGAGATGTTGCACGGATGCGAGGGTTTTACCGTCCTGCTGTTCTAAGATCAACGCCTGCATAACCTGTCCTCACTTTACATGGTAGATTGGAAAAATAGCTACGAAGACTATACTCGCTAATTAAAACGTGATGCCGATGCAACGCAATAAATTGCCAGATAGATCCATTTTGGTAGTATGCCTGCTTCATTGCGCGCCGTGGCGAATTCCGCCTTCAGATTCGCTTTTTCATACTGTTTATAACCGTCGGAGTTAACTCAAGGATGCGATTAACGACGAAATTCTCAGCTTTTATCACGCTGCTCACGGGGTTAACGATCTTCGTGACTCTGATAGGTTGCTCGCTAAGCTTTTATAACGCCGTACAGTATAAGTATGTCAGCCGTGTGCAGGCGACGGCGACAGCCATTGATACGCACCTGGTGACCCATGATATTGTCTCGCTGACGCCGCAAATCGACGAACTCATGATCGCTTCCGATATTGTGCGTGTCGATCTGTTGCAGGGGGAGCGCAGCGTCTACAGCCATTCTCGTGCCAGAGGTTATCGGCCAGCCGGCACCAGCGACATGTATCGCGAGCTGGTCGTACCGCTGATAAAACATCCAGGAATGTCGCTACGTCTGGCTTATCAGGACCCGATGGGTAACTATTTTCACTCACTGATCACCACGGCGCCGCTAACGCTGGCGATCGGTTTTATCGTTCTGATTTTGTTTTTATCGGTGCGCTGGCTGCAGCGGCAGCTTTCCGGGCAAGAGCTTCTGGAAATTCGCTCAACGCGTATTCTGAACGGCGAACGCGGGGCGAATGTCCGCGGTTCTGTTTACGAATGGCCAGCGCGCACCAGTAGCGCGCTTGATGTATTGCTTTCCGAAATTCAGTTTGCTCACGAACAGCGTAGCCGCCTGGACACCCTCATTCGCTCCTACGCCGCGCAGGACACCAAAACCGGACTCGGTAACCGTCTGTTCTTTGATAACCAACTGGCGACGCTGCTGGAAGATCAGGAAAAAGTGGGAGTGCATGGCGTGGTGATGATGATCCGCTTGCCAGACTTCAATCTTCTGCGCGACAGCCTGGGAGGCAATCAGGCGGAAGAGCAGATGTTTATGCTTATCAATCTGCTATCGACATTTATTATGCGTTACCCTGGCTCGCTGCTGGCGCGTTATCACCGCAGCGACTTTGCCGTGCTGCTACCGCATCGAACGCTGAAAGAAGCGGAAAGTATTGCCGGACAACTTTTAAAAGCTGTCGATGCGCTACCGGCTAACAAAATGCTCGATCGTGACGATATGGTACATATCGGCATTTGCGCCTGGCGCAGCGGACAGTCCACCGAGCAGGTGATGGAACATGCTGAAGCCGCGGCGCGGAATGCCGCCCTGCAGGGGGGAAATAGCTGGGCTATCTACGACGACACTCTGCCGGAAAAAGGGCGCGGCAATGTGCGCTGGCGCACATTGATTGAGCAGATGCTGAACCGGGGTGGACCGCGACTTTATCAAAAACCAGCGGTCACGCGAGAAGGTCGCGTACATCATCGGGAATTGATGTGTCGCATCTATGACGGTAAAGAAGAGGTGAGCTCGGCGGAGTATATGCCGATGGTGCTGCAATTTGGTTTATCGGAAGAGTATGACAGATTACAAATTAGCCGCCTGATTACGTTGCTGGGCTACTGGCCGGATGAAAATCTGGCAATGCAGTTGACGGTTGAGTCGCTGATTCGTCCGCGTTTTCAGCGCTGGTTGCGCGATACGTTAATGCAGTGTGAAAAATCACAGCGAAATCGCATAATTATTGAACTTGCGGAGGCAGATGTTTGTCAACACATCAGTCGGTTACAACCCATCCTTCGCTTAGTCAATGCGCTTGGCGTTCGGGTGGCGGTGACACAGGCGGGTTTGACGCTGGTTAGCACGAGCTGGATTAAAGCGCTCAATGTGGAATTACTCAAGCTGCATCCGAGTCTGGTCAGAAACATTGAGAAGCGAACGGAAAACCAGCTTCTGGTTCAAAGTCTGGTAGAGGCCTGCGCGGGCACGCCTACGCAGGTTTACGCGACAGGCGTCCGTTCGCGCGGCGAGTGGCAGACGCTGACAAAACGCGGCGTGGCTGGCGGGCAGGGTGATTTTTTTGCCTCCTCCCAACTACTTGACACAAACGTGAAAAAATATTCGCAAAGATACTCGGTTTAACCTGCCGTTTAATTTGTTTTCACGTAGAATAACGCGCGCTGCGCCTCATGGGGGTGTGCTTGTCTGCTCGCCAGATTGTTGCAGCAAATATGCAGGTGAATGACCTTTGACAGGTTGCAAACGAAGGCGAGGATTGCTGCTGATTTTTTCAGCCCTGAGGGACTCAGGCCGAGATTTGTAACAAAGGAAACGAACTGCACTAATTTTCACCGTAGCAGATGATTTTTGCGCCTTGTCGCTGCTGCGTGTGGTTGGTAAAGTAAGCGGATTTTGTTTTCCGCCCCAGCTTTCAGGATTATCCCTTAGTATGTTGAAAAAATTTCGTGGCATGTTTTCCAATGACCTGTCCATTGACCTGGGTACCGCGAATACCCTCATTTATGTAAAAGGACAAGGCATCGTATTGAATGAGCCTTCCGTTGTGGCCATTCGTCAGGATCGTGCCGGTTCGCCGAAAAGCGTGGCTGCAGTCGGTCATGATGCGAAGCAGATGCTGGGCCGTACGCCGGGCAATATCGCTGCGATCCGTCCGATGAAAGACGGCGTTATCGCTGACTTCTTTGTGACCGAAAAAATGCTCCAGCACTTTATTAAACAAGTGCACAGCAACAGCTTTATGCGCCCAAGCCCGCGCGTACTGGTATGCGTGCCGGTCGGCGCGACGCAGGTAGAACGCCGCGCAATTCGTGAATCCGCTCAGGGCGCAGGCGCCCGTGAAGTCTTTTTGATCGAAGAGCCGATGGCGGCCGCGATCGGCGCAGGTCTGCCAGTTTCTGAAGCAACCGGTTCAATGGTTGTGGATATCGGTGGTGGTACCACTGAAGTTGCCGTGATCTCCCTGAACGGCGTGGTTTACTCTTCTTCTGTCCGTATTGGTGGTGACCGTTTCGACGAAGCCATCATTAATTACGTTCGTCGTAACTACGGTTCTCTGATTGGTGAAGCCACCGCAGAACGTATTAAACACGAAATCGGTTCCGCTTATCCGGGCGACGAAGTCCGCGAGATCGAAGTGCGTGGCCGTAACCTGGCGGAAGGCGTTCCACGCGGCTTTACCCTGAACTCAAACGAGATTCTGGAAGCGTTGCAGGAACCGTTGACCGGTATCGTCAGCGCGGTAATGGTGGCGCTGGAACAGTGTCCGCCGGAGCTGGCGTCAGACATCTCCGAGCGCGGTATGGTGCTCACCGGCGGCGGCGCGCTGCTGCGTAACCTTGACCGTCTGTTAATGGAAGAGACGGGCATTCCTGTCGTGGTTGCTGAAGATCCGCTGACCTGTGTGGCGCGCGGCGGCGGCAAGGCGCTGGAAATGATCGATATGCACGGCGGCGACCTGTTCAGCGAAGAGTAGTTGGATACGGGCAGGATTATCCCTGGATTGTCCTGCCTCTCCGACGCGAGAATACGCATAGCCTATGAAGCCAATTTTTAGCCGTGGCCCGTCGCTACAGATTCGCCTTATTCTGGCGGTGCTGGTGGCGCTCGGCGTTATCATTGCCGACAGCCGCCTGGGGACGTTCAGTCAAATCCGAACGTACATGGACACTGCCGTCAGTCCTTTCTATTTTATTTCAAACGGCCCTCGTGAACTGCTCGACAGCGTGTCGCAAACGCTGGCTTCTCGCGACCAGCTTGAGCTGGAAAATCGGGCGCTGCGCCAGGAATTACTGCTAAAAAACAGCGACCTGCTGATGCTGGGGCAGTACAAACAGGAGAACGCGCGGTTGCGCGAGCTGCTGGGGTCGCCGCTGCGTCAGGACGAGCAGAAAATGGTGACTCAGGTTATTTCAACGGTTAACGATCCTTACAGCGATCAGGTCGTTATCGATAAAGGCAGCGTTAATGGCGTATATGAAGGTCAACCGGTCATTAGCGACAAAGGCGTCGTAGGGCAGGTTGTCGCCGTGGCGAAACTGACCAGTCGCGTACTGCTGATTTGCGATGCGACTCATGCGCTGCCGATTCAGGTACTGCGCAATGACATCCGCGTGATTGCCGCCGGTAACGGCTGCACTGACGATCTTCAGCTTGAACATCTGCCCGCCAATACCGATATTCGCGTTGGCGATGTGCTGGTAACGTCCGGACTTGGTGGGCGTTTCCCGGAAGGGTATCCGGTGGCGGTGGTCTCCTCCGTCAAGCTGGACACTCAGCGCGCCTATACCGTCATTCAGGCACGTCCAACCGCGGGTTTGCAGCGTTTACGCTATCTGCTGCTGTTGTGGGGAGCCGATCGTAACGGCGCCAATCCGATGACGCCGGAAGAGGTTCACCGCGTCGCCAATGAGCGCCTGATGCAGATGATGCCGCAGGTGTTGCCTTCTCCGGATGCGATGGGGCCGCCGGCGCCAGTGCCGGACCCGGCGACGGGGATTACTCAGCCATCTGCGGGCCAGACGGCGCCGGTATCAACGCAACCATCGCCTTCGGGCGCGACCACGCCGCCTGCGCGTGCGCCGGGAGGGTAATGGTGGCGAGCTATCGTAGCCAGGGGCGCTGGGTTATCTGGCTCTCGTTTCTTATTGCGCTGTTGCTGCAAATCATGCCCTGGCCGGACGACATCATTGTTTTCCGGCCAAACTGGGTTTTGCTCATCTTACTGTACTGGATTCTGGCCCTGCCGCACCGCGTAAATGTGGGGACGGGATTTGTGATGGGTGCCATACTTGATCTCATCAGCGGTTCCACACTTGGCGTGCGCGCTCTGTCGATGAGTATTGTCGCCTATCTGGTCGCTCTGAAATTCCAGCTCTTCCGTAACCTGGCGCTCTGGCAGCAGGCGCTGGTGGTAATGTTGCTTTCACTGGCCGTGGACATTATTGTTTTCTGGGCCGAGTTTTTAGTGATCAACGTCTCTTTCAGACCGGAAGTGTTCTGGAGTAGTGTAGTCAATGGCGTGCTGTGGCCCTGGCTCTTTTTGCTGATGCGTAAAGTACGCCAGCAGTTTGCTGTGCAATAAAGGTCGATATGACAACTCTGTATCTTGCTTCCGGTTCCCCGCGTCGCCAGGAATTATTGACTCAACTTGGATTTTCATTCGAGCAGGTCGTGCCTGGTATTGAAGAGCAACGGCGTGCTCAGGAAAGCGCGCAGCAGTATGTTGTTCGGCTGGCGCGCGAAAAGGCGCAGGCTGGCGTGGCGCTGGTTCCCCGTGATCTGCCGGTGTTGGGCGCGGATACGATAGTCGTGTTAAACGGCGAGGTGCTGGAAAAGCCGCGCGACGCCGCTCATGCCGCAGAAATGCTGCGTTTGCTTTCCGGAAATACGCATCAGGTGATGACTGCTGTTGCGCTTGCGGACTCGCAGCAGACGCTGGATTGTCTGGTGGTAACGGAGGTGACTTTCCGCACGCTTTCTGCGCAGGATATTACTGGCTATGTCGCCAGCGGCGAGCCTTTAGATAAAGCAGGTGCATACGGTATTCAGGGGCGGGGTGGCTGTTTTGTCAGGAAGATAAATGGCAGCTATCACGCCGTGGTCGGCTTACCGCTGGTTGAAACGTATGAGTTGTTGAGTCATTTTAACGCACTGCGTGATAAAAGGGATAAACATGACGGCTGAATTGTTGGTAAACGTAACGCCATCGGAAACGCGCGTGGCGTACATTGATGGCGGTATTCTTCAGGAAATCCATATTGAGCGCGAAGCGCGACGCGGAATCGTAGGCAATATCTACAAAGGTCGTGTAAGTCGTGTACTTCCAGGTATGCAGGCGGCTTTTGTAGATATTGGGCTGGATAAAGCCGCATTTCTTCACGCTTCCGACATTATGCCGCATACCGAATGCGTGGCGGGCGACGAGCAAAAACAGTTTACCGTGCGCGATATCTCCGAACTGGTGCGTCAGGGACAGGATCTGATGGTGCAGGTAGTGAAAGATCCGCTCGGCACGAAAGGCGCGCGTTTGACCACGGACATCACGTTGCCCTCCCGTTACCTTGTTTTTATGCCCGGCGCGTCACACGTTGGCGTTTCCCAGCGCATCGAAAGCGAAAGTGAACGCGAGCGCCTGAAAAAGGTGGTGGCGGAATACTGCGACGAACAGGGCGGGTTTATTATTCGTACCGCAGCGGAAGGCGTGTGTGAAGAGGATCTCGCGTCTGACGCCGCCTATCTCAAGCGCGTCTGGACGAAAGTAATGGAGCGCAAAAAGCGTCCGCAAACGCGCTACCAGATGTATGGCGAACTGGCGCTGGCGCAGCGCGTGCTGCGCGATTTCGCCGATGCGCAGTTGGACCGAATTCGCGTCGACTCACGTCTGACCTATGAGTCGCTGCTGGAGTTTACCGCAGAATACATCCCGGAAATGACCAGTAAGCTGGAGCATTACAGTGGCCATCAGCCGATCTTCGATCTTTATGACGTGGAAAATGAGATCCAGCGCGCGCTGGAGCGTAAGGTTGAACTCAAGTCTGGCGGTTATCTGATTATCGACCAAACCGAAGCGATGACGACGGTAGATATCAATACCGGCGCGTTTGTCGGACACCGTAATCTCGACGACACCATTTTTAATACCAATATTGAAGCGACTCAGGCCATTGCCCGCCAGCTACGCCTGCGTAATCTGGGCGGCATTATCATTATCGATTTTATCGACATGAATAATGAAGATCATCGCCGCCGGGTGCTGCATTCGCTGGAACAGGCGTTAAGTAAGGATCGCGTGAAAACCAGTATTAACGGTTTTTCGCCGCTGGGGCTGGTGGAAATGACCCGTAAACGGACTCGTGAAAGCGTGGAACATGTGCTTTGTAACGAATGTCCAACCTGTCATGGCCGCGGGACGGTAAAAACGGTGGAAACCGTCTGCTATGAGATCATGCGTGAAATTGTACGTGTTCATCACGCTTATGACTCCGATCGCTTCCTGGTTTATGCTTCTCCTGCGGTGGCGGAAGCGCTGAAAGGCGAAGAATCACACGCGCTGGCGGAAGTCGAAATCTTTGTCGGCAAACAGGTTAAAGTTCAGGTCGAACCGCTTTATAACCAGGAGCAGTTTGACGTCGTAATGATGTAAAAGACCGCGACCCGTACGAGTATTTGCAGGCCGGATAAGGCGTTCACGCCGCCGTCCGGCAAAGCAAGGTTGTGAGTCGTATTTTTTGGCAGACAAGGAGAGACGCGTGAGGCGATTGCCGGGGATTTTATTGCTCACTGGAGCCGCGCTCATCGTCATTGCAGCGCTGCTGGTTAGCGGGCTGCGCCTGGCGTTGCCTCATCTTGACGCCTGGCGTCCGGCTATCCTGAATAAAATTGAGTCTGTGACCGGCGTGCCGGTGGCCGCCAGCCAACTCTCCGCAAGCTGGCAAAATTTTGGCCCTACGCTGGAAGCGCATAATATTCATGCCGCCCTGAAAGATGGCGGCGAACTGTCGATAAAACGCGTTACGCTGGCGCTGGACGTCTGGCAAAGCCTGTTGCATATGCGCTGGCAGTTTCGCGACCTGACCTTCTGGCAACTCAATTTCCGCACCAACACGCCTCTTCAAAGCAGCGACGGCGAAGGCATCGAAACCAGCCGTTTAAGCGATCTTTTCCTGCGGCAGTTCGATCATTTCGATCTGCGCGATAGCCAAATCAGTTTTCTGACGCTTTCCGGACAACGCGCGGAGCTGGCGATCCCACAGCTTACCTGGCTAAACGGCAAAGAGCGGCACCGCGCCGAAGGCGAGGTCAGTCTCTCCAGCCTGACCGGGCAGCACGGCGTGATGCAGGTGCGGATGGATTTACGCGATGACGACGGTTTGCTAAATAACGGCAGAGTCTGGTTACAGGCCGACGATATTGACGTCAAGCCGTGGCTGGGCAAATGGATGCAGGATAATGTGGCGCTCCAGACGGCGCGTTTCAGTCTGGAAGGCTGGATGACGCTCAGTAAAGGTGAAATCGCCGGAGGAGACGTCTGGCTGAAACAGGGCGGCGCAAGCTGGTTGGGCGATAACACGACGCACACGTTGTCTGTCGATAACCTGACGGCGCAGATTAGCCGTGAGCAGCCGGGCTGGCAGTTTTATATTCCGGACACACGGATTACGCTTGATGGTAAACCCTGGCCGAGCGGAGCCTTAACCGTGGCCTGGCTCCCGCAGCAGGACGTCGGCGGCGAGAATCACACACGTAGCGATGAGCTACGCATTCGCGCCAGTAATCTTGAACTGGCGGGGCTGGAAGCATTACGTCCGCTGGCGGCTAAACTGTCGCCTGTGCTGGGCGAAATATGGCAGGCTACGCAGCCGAGCGGAAAGATCGCCACACTGGCGCTGGATATTCCGCTACAGGCCACCGAAAAAACGCGTTTTCAGGCATCGTGGGAAAATCTTGCCTGGAAACAGTGGAAGCTGTTGCCCGGCGCGGAACATTTTTCCGGTACGCTGGCGGGAAGCGTAGAAGACGGGCAGATGAAGGTTGCGATGCAGCAGGCTAAGATGCCCTATGAAACCGTTTTTCGCGCGCCGCTGGAAATTGAAAACGGCGTCGCGACGCTTAGTTGGTTGAAGAATGAGAACGGCTTTCAGCTTGATGGCCGCGACATTGACGTCAAAGCAAAGGCGGTACACGCGCGCGGCGGGTTCCGCTATCTGCAACCGACGGGCGACGAACCGTGGCTGGGTATTCTGGCCGGAATCAGTACCGACGATGGATCTCAGGCGTGGCGCTATTTTCCGGAAAACCTGATGGGCAAAGCGCTGGTCGATTACCTTAGCGGCGCAATTCAGGGCGGCGAGGCGGATAACGCCACGTTGGTTTACGGTGGTAACCCGCACCTCTTTCCCTATAAGCATAACGAAGGTCAGTTTGAAGTGCTGGTGCCGCTACGCAATGCGACGTTTGCCTTTCAACCCGACTGGCCGGCGCTAAAAAATCTCAACATTGAACTGGATTTCCTGAACGACGGCCTGTGGATGCGTTCGGATAGCGTCGATTTGGGCGGGGTGAAGGCCAGCAAACTCGCGGCGGCGATTCCGGATTATTCCAAAGAGAAACTGCTCATTGATGCCGATATTAACGGGCCGGGAAAAGCCGTTGGGCCTTATTTCGACGAGACGCCACTAAAAGACTCGCTTGGCTCGACGCTGGCGGAGCTCCAGTTAGATGGCGATGTGAATGCTCGCTTACATCTTGATATTCCGCTGGATGGCGAACAGGTTACCGCTGAGGGTGATGTCTCGTTGCGTAATAACAGTCTGTTTATTAAGCCGCTAAACAGCACGCTCAAAAATCTGAACGGTAAATTCAGCTTTGTGAATGGCGCGCTAAAAAGCGGGCCGCTGACGGCAAACTGGTTTAATCAGCCGCTGAACCTGGATTTCAGTACGACGGAAGGGGCAAAAGCCTATCAGGTCGCCGTCAACCTGAACGGTAACTGGCAGCCAACGCGTATGGGCGTCTTACCGCCGCAACTGAATGACGCCCTGAGCGGCAGCGTGACGTGGAATGGTAAAGTCGGCATCGATCTTCCGTATCACGCTGACACCACTTATCACATCGAGCTGAATGGCGATCTGAGAAATGTGAGCAGTCACTTACCTTCTCCGCTAAATAAACCCGCAGGCGAAGCCATTCCGGTGAACATTCAGGCTGACGGCAACCTGAAAAGTTTTGCGCTAACGGGGAGCGCAGGGAGTAAAAATCACTTTAACAGCCGCTGGTTATTAAATCAGAAGCTGACGTTGGATCGGGCTATCTGGACGACGGACAGCCGGACGATTCCGCCATTACCTGCTCAACAAGGCGTTGAGCTCAATCTGCCGGCGCTGGATGGCGCGCAATGGCTGGCGTTATTCCAGAAAGGCGCGGCGGATAACGTGAGCAGTTCGGCCGAGTTTCCTCAACGCGTCACGTTGCGTACTCCCGCGCTATCGCTGGGCGGTCAGCAGTGGAACAATTTGAGCGTCGTTTCAGCCCCCTCGCTGAACGGAACAAAAATTGAAGCGCAGGGCCGTGAGGTGAACGCCACGCTGCTCATGCGCAACCATGCGCCGTGGCTGGCGAACATTAAGTACCTGTACTACAACCCTGGCGTCGCAAAAACGCACGCCTCGTCACCAACGCCGACATCGCCGTTGGCTTCGGCGAACACGATTAGCTTCCGTGGCTGGCCGGACTTACAGCTTCGCTGCGAAGAGTGCTGGCTATGGGGGCAAAAATATGGGCGTATTGATGGCGATTTCGCCATCAAAGGCAATACGCTGACTCTGGCGAATGGCCTGATCGATACCGGATTCGCCCGTTTGAAAGCGAACGGCGAGTGGGTGAATGCGCCGGGTAATGAACGAACCTCGCTGAAAGGTAGTCTGCATGGTAGTAACCTCGACACGGCTGCCGGGTTCTTCGGTATCTCGACGCCAATCCAGAACGCGTCTTTTAACGTAGATTACGATCTGCACTGGCGAAACCCGCCCTGGCAACCTGATGAAGCCACGCTCAACGGGATTTTACGCACGCGTCTGGGTAAAGGCGAGTTTACTGATCTCAGTAGCGGTCATGCCGGACAGCTACTGCGGCTGCTCAGTTTTGATGCGTTGCTGCGTAAGCTGCGGTTTGACTTCAGAGATACCTTTAGCGAGGGCTTCTATTTCGACTCTATTCATAGTACCGCGTGGATTAAAGATGGCGTCCTACATACTGACGATACGCTGGTGGATGGGCTGGAAGCGGATATTGCAATGAAAGGTTCTGTTGATCTGGTGCGTCGTCGTCTTGATATGGAGGCCGTTGTCGCGCCGGAAATTTCCGCCACCGTGGGCGTCGCCGCCGCGTTTGCCGTTAACCCGATTGTCGGCGCGGCGGTATTTGCCGCCAGTAAAGTGTTGGGGCCGCTATGGAGCAAGGTCTCCATTCTGCGTTATCGCATTACCGGTCCGGTCGATGCGCCGCAGATCAACGAAGTTCTGCGCCAACCGAGAAAAGAAAGCCAGCAATGATTTGACGGGGGCGAGGAATTGCCCCACTCTCAGTAAATAGTCATGCCGGACGGCGCTGCGTTTATCCGGTTTGCACAATCTAACAACGTAGTCCGGATAAGGCGTGAACCGCCATCCGGCAGAAATCAATGAGTAGCAAAAACGATGAGTCTGAACCTGGTAAGTGAACAATTGCTAGCGGCGAATGGCCTGAACCATCAGGATCTGTTCGCTATTTTGGGCCAACTGGCCGAACGCCGTCTTGATTATGGCGACCTCTATTTTCAGTCGAGCTATCACGAATCCTGGGTTTTAGAAGACCGCATCATTAAAGATGGTTCATATAATATCGACCAGGGCGTTGGCGTTCGCGCCATTAGCGGCGAAAAAACCGGTTTTGCTTATGCTGATCAGATAAGCCTCCTGGCGCTGGAGCAGAGTGCGCAGGCAGCGCGAACCATTGTACGCGAGAACGGCGAAGGCAAGGTAAAAACGCTCGCCGCCGTAGCGCATCAGCCGCTCTACACCACCCTTGATCCGCTGCAAAGTATGAGCCGCGAAGAGAAGCTGGATATCCTCAGACGCGTTGATAAAGCGGCGCGAGAAGCCGATAAACGCGTGCAGGAAGTTAACGCCAGCCTGACCGGCGTATATGAATTAATCCTCGTGGCGGCGACCGACGGGACGCTGGCGGCGGATGTCCGTCCACTGGTGCGTTTGTCCGTTAGCGTGCAGGTGGAAGAAGACGGTAAACGCGAGCGCGGCGCCAGCGGCGGCGGCGGTCGCTTTGGTTATGAGTATTTTCTTGCCGATCTCGACGGCGAGGTTCGCGCTGACGCGTGGGCGAAAGAAGCGGTACGCATGGCGCTGGTTAATCTCTCCGCGGTCGCTGCGCCAGCGGGGACGTTACCGGTGGTTCTGGGCGCCGGGTGGCCGGGCGTATTGCTGCACGAAGCGGTCGGGCACGGGCTGGAAGGTGATTTTAACCGTCGTGGGACGTCTGTATTTAGCGGTCAGATCGGCGAGCAGGTTGCCTCCGCGCTTTGCACCGTAGTGGATGACGGCACAATGATGAACCGTCGCGGCTCCGTTGCTATCGATGATGAAGGTACGCCAGGCCAGTACAACGTATTGATTGAAAATGGCGTACTGAAAGGATACATGCAGGACAAGCTGAATGCGCGCCTGATGGGCGCTGCGCCGACCGGTAACGGGCGTCGCGAATCTTATGCGCATCTGCCGATGCCGCGTATGACGAATACCTATATGTTGGCGGGGCAGTCAACGCCGCAGGAAATTATCGAATCCGTTGAATACGGCATCTATGCGCCTAACTTTGGCGGCGGTCAGGTGGATATCACCTCCGGCAAGTTTGTGTTCTCTACCTCGGAAGCGTATCTGATTGAAAACGGCAAAGTCACGACGCCGGTGAAGGGCGCGACGTTGATTGGATCAGGCATTGAAACGATGCAACAGATCTCCATGGTCGGCAACGACCTTAAGCTGGATAACGGGGTGGGGGTCTGCGGTAAAGAGGGTCAAAGTCTGCCGGTAGGCGTAGGCCAGCCGACGCTGAAAGTCGATAACCTGACGGTTGGCGGCACCGCATAACTGTCCGCCTTATCAGGCCTGTGGTGTGTGCCGCCCAGGCCTGATAAGCGCAGCGCCATCAGGCAATGTCTGCGTCGGGTGGCATCTGACCTACAATCGTCTTCAGCAATTACCCGGTGTTTTTATTTTTCTTTCCCTCGCCCGTGCATTCCCTGAAACAGGTGTGCGACATCGACAAAATAGTCAGTTAACGCGTTAATCACTACCTGCACTTTAAGCGGCAGCTTATCTTTTTCGGTGTACAGCGCGTACACCGGACGGGGATCGGACTGATAGCGAGGCAGCAGGATCTCCAGATCGCCACGATTGATCTCATCGATCACCCACATCAGCGGCACATAAGCGATTCCGGTTCCGGCGGTCAGCCAGCGTACCAGCGTCATCGGATCGTTAGTGACGAACCGCCCCTGTGGAATCAGTCGGGTAGAAATTCCTTCCGGCGCGATAAGTTCAAACTCATTATCCGGGCGCACGCTATATTCCAGCCAGGAATGGCTACTGAGATCGGCGGGTTTTTCCGGGACGCCGTACTGAGCGAGGTACGGCTTGGCGGCGCACACAACCATCGGCATCGCGCCGAGTCGACGGGAAAACAGGCTGGAGTCTTGCAGCGCGCCCACGCGGATCACCACGTCCAGCCCGTCGGCAATTAAATCCGGGGCCGGAATTCCTGTCACCAGATTGACCGCCAGACCGGGATACTCTTTTAATAATTTTGCGGTAAGCCCGGCCAGCACATTTTGCGCCATGGTTGAAGAACAGCCGATACGCAATGTACCGATAGGCGTGTTATTAAAAGCGTAAAGCTGCTCGTGAACATCCTGCACTTCATGCAGCATACGACGACAGCCCTGATAATAGATTTTTCCAGCTTCGGTGAGCCCAATGCTGCGTGTGCTGCGGTTGAGCAATTTAACCTGAAGCTCATCTTCCAGTTTCGCCACAGTCTGGCTGATGGACGATACGCTCATTTGCAGCTGTCTGGCTGCGGCGGTAAAAGAGCCAAACTCGACAACTTTGGCGAATACCGACATTCGTTTTAATCGTTCCATTATTCACTCTGGCTTAAAAGTGATTTAGATCACATAATATAGATAACAGCATAACAATTACGTTAATATACTATTATTCGAATAAGAGCTATGTCGCTCTCGCCTGGCGTCTCTTGCCCTTCTCTGCGGCGATGTAGCTTAACAATCTATCGCCTGCTCTCTCTCAGAAATCAAGGTCAACATGAGTCTGTTTCCCGTTATCGTGGTGTTTGGTCTTTCCTTCCCACCGATATTTTTCGAATTGCTTTTGTCACTGGCTATTTTTTGGCTGGTGCGTCGGATGCTTGTGCCGACGGGCATCTATGATTTTGTCTGGCATCCGGCTCTGTTCAATACCGCGCTGTATTGTTGTCTGTTTTATTTAATATCGCGCCTGTTCGTTTGAGGTTGAAGTGAAAACACTAACAAGAAAACTCTCCCGTACGGCCATTACCCTCGTACTGGTTATTCTGGCCTTTATCGCCATTTTCCGCGCCTGGGTGTATTACACCGAATCTCCCTGGACGCGCGACGCGCGTTTTAGCGCCGATGTCGTCGCTATTGCCCCGGATGTCGCGGGCCTGATTACCCATGTAAACGTGCATGATAACCAACTGGTGAAAAAGGATCAGGTCCTGTTTACCATCGATCAGCCACGCTATCAAAAAGCGCTGGCGGAAGCGGAAGCTGATGTAGCCTATTATCAGGTACTGGCGCAGGAAAAACGCCAGGAAGCCGGTCGCCGTAATCGCCTCGGCGTACAGGCGATGTCCCGGGAAGAGATCGATCAGGCGAACAACGTCTTGCAGACGGTACTGCATCAACTGGCTAAAGCCCAGGCGACGCGCGACCTGGCTAAACTCGATCTGGAGCGCACCGTTATTCGCGCGCCTGCTGACGGCTGGGTGACTAACCTCAATGTTTATGCCGGTGAATTTATTACCCGCGGTTCCACGGCCGTCGCCCTGGTGAAAAAGAACTCTTTTTACGTGCAGGCCTATATGGAAGAGACCAAGCTGGAAGGCGTGCGTCCGGGATATCGTGCCGAAATCACGCCGCTTGGCAGCAACCGGGTATTAAAAGGTACCGTCGATAGCGTGGCGGCAGGGGTAACGAATGCCAGCAGTACCAGCGATGCGAAAGGGATGGCGACGATAGACTCTAACCTCGAATGGGTGCGTCTGGCCCAGCGTGTTCCGGTGCGCATCCGGCTCGACGAGCAGCAGGGGAATTTGTGGCCTGCCGGTACGACGGCAACCGTCGTGATCACCGGTAAGCAGGATCGTGACGCAAGCCAGGACTCCTTCTTCCGTAAACTGGCGCACCGGCTGCGCGAATTCGGTTAATCGTCATGGGCATTTTCTCCATTGCCAACCAGCACATTCGTTTTGCGGTAAAGCTGGCGTGCGCCATTGTGCTGGCATTATTTATCGGCTTCCATTTTCAACTGGAGACGCCGCGTTGGGCGGTGCTGACCGCCGCGATCGTGGCGGCAGGCCCGGCATTTGCCGCCGGCGGAGAACCCTATTCCGGCGCTATCCGTTATCGCGGAATGTTGCGTATTATCGGGACGTTTATTGGCTGTATCGCCGCGCTTATCATTATTATCTCTATGATCCGCGCGCCGTTATTGATGATTCTGGTGTGCTGTGTCTGGGCCGGTTTTTGTACCTGGATCTCCTCTTTAGTACGGATCGAAAACTCTTATGCGTGGGGACTGTCAGGTTATACTGCGCTGATCATTGTGATTACCATTCAGACGGAGCCGCTGCTCACGCCGCAATTTGCGCTTGAGCGCTGTAGCGAAATCGTTATCGGCATTGGCTGCGCTATTTTAGCGGATCTGCTTTTCTCGCCGCGATCGATAAAGCAGGAGGTTGATCGCGAACTGGACAGTTTACTGGTAGCGCAATATCAGCTAATGCAGCTTTGTATTAAGCATGGCGACAGCGAAGAAGTCGACAACGCCTGGGGCGATCTGGTGCGACGCACGGCGGCGCTGGAGGGGATGCGAAGTAATCTGAATATGGAATCTTCGCGCTGGGTACGCGCTAACCGCCGCCTGAAAGCGTTGAATACGCTTTCGCTCACGCTGATTACGCAATCCTGTGAAACTTATCTTATTCAAAACACGCGGCCGGAACTGATTACCGATACATTCCGGGAACTGTTCGAGACGCCGGTTGAAACGGTACAGGACGTCCACAGACAGTTAAAACGGATGCGGCGTGTCATTGTCTGGACTGGCGAGCGCGAAACGCCCGTCACGCTTTATAGCTGGGTAGGCGCTGCGACGCGCTATCTATTGCTTAAACGCGGCGTGATCAGTAACACCAAAATCAGCGCGACGGAAGAAGAGATCCTGCAAGGCGAGCCCGTAGTTAAAGTGGAATCCGCTGAACGTCACCATGCGATGGTGAACTTCTGGCGCACCACGCTTTCCTGCATTCTGGGGACATTATTCTGGCTATGGACCGGCTGGACATCGGGTAATGGCGCGATGGTGATGATTGCCGTGGTGACCTCGCTGGCGATGCGTTTACCCAATCCGCGCATGGTCTGCATCGATTTTATTTATGGCACTCTGGCGGCGTTGCCGCTGGGATTGCTCTATTTCCTGGTGATTATTCCCAATACGCAGCAAAGTATGCTGTTGTTATGTTTGAGCCTGGCGGTATTGGGGTTCTTTATCGGCATTGAGGTCCAGAAACGGCGTCTGGGGTCGATGGGGGCGCTGGCCAGTACGATTAACATTATTGTGTTGGATAATCCGATGACGTTCCATTTCAGCCAGTTCCTCGACAGCGCGTTGGGGCAAATTGTCGGCTGTATGCTGGCGTTTATCGTCATCCTGCTGGTGCGTGATAAATCCAAAGATCGAACCGGTCGCGTGCTGCTTAATCAGTTTGTTTCCGCTGCGGTCTCGGCAATGACGACCAACGTGGTACGCCGTAAAGAAAACCGTCTGCCTGCGTTATATCAGCAACTCTTTTTGCTGATGAATAAATTTCCTGGCGATTTGCCGAAGTTCCGCCTGGCGCTAACGATGATCATTGCTCATCAACGTCTGCGCGACGCGCCGATACCGGTTAATGAAGATCTGTCAGTGTTCCACCGTCAGCTTCGTCGTACCGCAGACCATGTTATTTCCGCCGGAAGCGATGATAAACGGCGACGCTACTTTGGTCAGTTGCTGGATGAGCTGGATATCTATCAGGAGAAATTACGTATCTGGGAGGCGCCGCCGCAGGTGACGGAACCGGTTAAACGCCTGACGGGTATGTTACATAAATACCAGAACGCGCTTACCGATAGCTAACCCACAAGAACCGATGCCAAAAGCGTCGGTTTTTTTATGACTATACTTATTTGAGATACAAAAACAGCGCAAGAGTGCTCCGGGGCTAAAAGCGTTTCTGGAAGTGAAACCTCTGCATAATGATGCTTAGTAGTAAAACAGACAATTGTCTGTCGGGGATGGTGGCTGGCTATGAATGTCTATACTTTTGATTTTAATGATATTAAAAACCAAAGCGATTTTTATCGCGAGTTTACGCAGACGTTTGGTCTTGCCAGTGAGAAAGTAAGCGATCTTGATACATTATGGGATGCGGTAATGAGCGATATCTTACCCCTACCGCTAGAGATTGAGTTCGTTCACCTGCCTGATAAACTGCGCAGGCGCTACGGGGCGCTGATTTTACTCTTTGATGAAGCGGAAGAAGAGCTGGAGGGGCGGCTACGGTTTAATGTCCGGCATTGAAAAAGCATAAAAAAGCCCCCGGCAGGCGGGGGCAAGTCGTCGGGTTAGACGACGAGGGTTTACTTATACAACTCGGCGGTGGCGTGCCAGTTATCACCTTCTTTTAATTCGATGATGCGATAGCTATTAGCGCCTGCTTTTTCAGCTTTAGCGACGATCTCCTGGCGCATATCCATTGGCGTACTACCAATCTGCGAGACGGAAATGGTGCCCATCGGTTGCAGATTCTGCGCCTGTTCCGCGTTGACCTGATGTACTGCGGCATTTGCGCCGAAAGAGAGCAGAGTGGCCAGGCCGAGTGATGCGATAATGTATTTCGTTTTCATGATCTTTTATTCCTTTATAGGGTCAACCTCGCGGATTAATGGGCTTTTCTTATGCGATATCTCCGCGAAGCAAGGACACGTTATATGCGATGGCAGGTGAATTTTATTTGTACAGTTCGGCAGTGGCGTGCCAGTTGCTGCCGCTACGCGCTTCGGTAATGTGGTAGGCCGTAGCGCCTTGTTCATCCGCTTTTTTGCTCAGCATGGCGTTCATATCCATAGGCGATGAGCCGATAGCGCTGACTGAAACCGATCCGATTGCTTCACGGTTTTGCGCTTGCTCTGCGCTGATAGGTTCTGCGGCGAAAGCGCCAAAAGAGAGAACGGACAGAATACTTAATGTTGCAACAGTGGTTTTGATTTTCATGATTTTTACCTCGTCGAATTCCTTTACTGGGGACTTTGTTTCGTGACCCTCATCACAAAATTAAGTATACACTAATCACGCGATTAATTAATACCACGCTAATTGTTTCTGCTTTTTAAAAACATTAAAAATTTTATTTTTTATAACGTTATGGAATTAAAATTGCTGTTTTTCGCCGCTGTCGTTTAAAAAATAAAAGAAAATCAATTGCTTAATAAATTTGACATTTTGTGCGTTTTTTTGATTTATCATTCATGTGGTGAATGTTTAAGGGCATGATTTGCCAAATGATAGGCGTACAGGAAAGCGGCGAGGGGAGAGGACAAAAAGGTGCCTCCGCCGTACGACGACGGAGGAAGTGGGACTAAAGCTCTTGTTCAAAAAGTTCCAGAATGGCTTCGTACAGATCTCTTACGGAAAAGCCGCTGGCAGGCGTAGTGAAGATAGTATCGTCGCCGGCAATCGTGCCGAGAATACCTTCTGCTTTCCCCAGTGAATCCAGCAGGCGTGCAATGAGTTGTGCCGCGCCGGGGCTGGTATGAATCACCACGACAGCGTCGTTATAGTCGATATCCAGCACCAGATTTTTCAACGGACTGGATGTTGTTGGGACGCCCAGTTCAGCCGGAAGACAGTACACCATTTCCATTTTTGCGTTACGTGTACGCACTGCGCCGAATTTAGTCAACATGCGCGAGACCTTGGACTGATTGATATTTTCAAAGCCCTGATCCTGCAACGCGAGGACGATTTCGCCCTGTGAGCTGAATTTTTCTTCTTTGAGGAGCGCTTTAAACGCTCTTACTAGTTCTTCTTGTTTAGCCGAGCTTCGCATAAGTCACCCGTAATATGGCGGTAGAAACAACATTATTGTGCATACAGATGAATTTTTATGCAAACAGTCTGCCTTGTTTAAGGCTGAAATAATGTTATGAAAGAGCGGAATTTTATCAAATTTCGTTATCAAGAAACATGCCTGTGTCACGCCTCGCAAATAAGATTAAAAGTAAATTAATTGTTATCAAAATGATGTTGTTTTGAGAGGGTAGTAGGGTATATTGTCACCACCTGTAGAACGTTGCTCTCTGGTTGCAGCCGATCCGGATTACGCAAATTAAATGCATAAAAGCCAAAATTGCGCGACTCCGCATTCTTGATGAGTGAGGATTGTAATCATTGAATTTGTGAATTAAGGTCGCCGCCGCGGAGCAATAGACACTTAGCTAATCATATAATAAGGAGTTTAGGATGAAAGTCGCAGTCCTCGGCGCTGCTGGTGGTATCGGTCAGGCGCTGGCATTACTTTTAAAAAACCAACTGCCTTCAGGTTCAGAACTCTCCCTGTACGACATCGCTCCAGTGACTCCCGGTGTGGCCGTTGATTTGAGCCACATCCCCACCGCTGTAAAAATCAAAGGTTTCTCCGGTGAAGACGCAACCCCGGCGCTTGAAGGCGCTGACGTAGTACTGATTTCTGCGGGTGTGGCGCGTAAGCCGGGTATGGACCGTTCCGACCTGTTTAACGTTAACGCCGGCATCGTGAAAAACCTGGTGCAGCAGATCGCTAAAACCTGCCCGAAAGCGTGCGTGGGCATTATCACCAACCCGGTGAACACCACCGTTGCGATTGCGGCGGAAGTGCTGAAAAAAGCAGGCGTATACGACAAAAACAAACTGTTTGGCGTTACCACGCTGGATATCATCCGCTCTAATACCTTTGTTGCAGAGCTGAAAGGTAAGCTGCCAACGGAAGTTGAAGTGCCGGTGATTGGCGGGCACTCCGGCGTGACGATTCTGCCGCTGCTGTCGCAGATTCCAGGCGTAAGTTTTACCGAACAAGAAGCGGCCGAGCTGACTAAACGTATTCAGAACGCCGGTACTGAAGTCGTCGAGGCGAAAGCCGGCGGCGGATCGGCAACCCTCTCTATGGGCCAGGCTGCCGCGCGTTTCGGTCTTTCTCTGGTTCGCGCTCTGCAGGGCGAGAAGGGCGTGGTGGAATGCGCCTATGTGGAAGGCGACGGTCAGTATGCCCGTTTCTTCTCTCAGCCGCTGCTGCTGGGTAAAAACGGCGTAGAAGAGCGTAAATCCATCGGCACACTGAGCGCTTTCGAGCAACATTCGCTGGACGCTATGCTGGATACGCTGAAAAAAGATATTCAGTTGGGTGAAGATTTTATTAATAAATAAGCTGTTCCTGCCCGATGCCGGGGCTTTTGCTCCGGCTTCTTTGACTGTAAACAAGCCACGAAATCAAGCACTAAATCTGCTAAACTCCTCACGTCTTATCGGTTATTAACGAGAACGTCGTGAAAAAGATCCAAAGAACGCAAACCCGCGATCACATTACGCAAATGCTTCGCTATGAAATTCTTTCCGGCAATATAAAAGCGGGAGAAGAACTCGCGCAGGAAAGTATTGCGGAGCAGCTCGGTCTTTCACGAATGCCGGTTCGAGAAGCGCTACAGTCACTCGAACAGGAAGGTTTTTTAATCCGACTGCCCAACAGGCACATGCAGGTCGCGCATCTTGAGGCCGATCGCGTGAGTCATATTTTTCGCGTGATTGCCGCGATGGCCGCCGAAATGTTTTCGCTGATACCCAGCGAAGTAGGCGATGCCCTCCTGATACGTGCGCAAGCGCTGGCTGTCGCAGAAGACAAATCCTGCGAACTGGAGTGTCATGCGATGCTGATTTCTTATGTGAATAACCGCTATCTGGAAAAGGTGTATCAGCAGTTCCTGGACGGTTATGTCTCTTATGTTATTTTGCATCTGAAAAAAGATAATCAGGAGTCGGCGCAGCTTTTCGCTGAACTGGCTGACGTCATACGCCAGGGGCGGCGTGATGAGATTGGGCAAGTTATGCAGCGTTATTTCCTCTCTTTAGCAGAAATAATGCGTCAACATATGAAGGATTGGGAAAGTGCAGAAGCCTAAGTTAGGGAAGATTAAGCTTCTTTCAGCGAAAGAACAGGTCGCGGCAGTGCTGCGTAAAGCGATTCTTTCGAGGGAGTTAGTGGAAGGGCAGGAGATTACGTTAGAAGGCATTGCCGGAATGGTCGGCGTGTCCAGTATGCCAGTGCGCGAGGCGTTTCAGATTCTGGCGGCGGATGGGCTGATAAAAGTGCGCCCTAATAAAGGGGCGGTGGTGTTGGGCATCAATGAACAAACGATCCGTGAACACTATGAAATTCGCGCGCTGTTAGAAAGTGAGGCGGTGGCTAAAGCTTCTCGTCCTGGCTCCGATATCTCGCGGATAGCCCAGGTGCATTATGCCGCTGAAAAGGCTCTCGCGGAAAATAACTCGGCGGAATACTCCGACCTGAATCAGGCATTTCATATGGAAATATGGAATGTTGCTGGCAACGAAAAAATGAAAATGTTGCTCTGTAATATGTGGAACGGCCTGTCGATGGGCCATAAGGTCACCGAAGAAGAGTATGCCGTGATTTCCATTCAGGAACATAAAAGTATTCTGCAAGCTCTTGAACTTCATGATGAAACATTGGCACGCCAGCGCATGCGCGAACACATTATTCGCTCAATGGAGAATATGCTGACCCGCTATGTTGGTGACCCTTCTGCCTGATCTTTTCGCCTGCGTGAGCATCGCAGGCGCTTCAACCAATTCTTCAATTCTATTAATCACGTCCAGTAACGATCTAACCACGATCTTGATGTAGATCCCACTCCTGCATCTTTCCTGAGAAACGATTTGACTTAGTTTTTGTATGGGAATAATTTCTCCCTGCCAACATTGGATACAATATCATATATCATTGATTGGATAATTATAAATATGGAACCCATTACCCTTACCTTATGTTTATTGGTGTTCGCTATCGTCATGTTTGTATGGGAAAAAGTGCCACTGGCCGTCACTTCCATGATTGTCTGCGTGGCCTTAGTTATCACCGGCGTTCTGAATATCAAACAGGCCTTTGCTGGCTTTATCGACACTAACGTCATCCTCTTTGTCGCGATGTTTATCGTGGGCGGTGCGTTGTTCGAGACCGGTATGGCAAACAAAGTGGGCGGCGTCATCACGCGCTTCGCGAAAACAGAAAAACAGCTGATCTTCACCATTATGGTGGTGGTGGGTTTGATGTCTGGCGTCCTCTCTAACACCGGTACCGCTGCGGTTTTGATTCCGGTGGTGATCGGCGTGGCGGCAAAATCGGGCTTCTCGCGTTCTCGTCTACTGATGCCGCTGGTTTTTGCCGCTGCGTTGGGCGGTAACCTGTCGTTAATTGGCGCGCCGGGAAATCTTATCGCGCAGTCTGCGCTACAGAATATTGGCGGCGGCTTTGGCTTTTTTGAATACGCAAAAATCGGTCTCCCGATGCTCATCTGCGGCATTCTCTACTTCCTGACTATTGGCTATCGCTTTCTGCCGAATAATGCGACCGGCGGTGAGGTGGGGAGCGTCGGGGTGCAACGTGACTACAGCCATGTTCCACAGTGGAAACAACGGCTCTCACTCGTGGTGTTGATCGCAACGATCCTCGGCATGATCTTTGAGAAGAAGATCGGTGTCAGCCTGGCCGTGACCGGTTGTATTGGCGCTCTTGTGCTGGTAGTAAGCGGCGTACTCACGGAAAAACAGGCCTATAAAGCTATTGATTCACAGACTATTTTTATCTTTGGCGGCACCCTGGCGCTGGCAAAAGCGCTGGAAATGACCGGGGCAGGCAAGCTGGTTGCGGACTATGTAATCGGCATGCTGGGGCAAAACTCCTCACCGTTCATGTTGCTGATCGCCGTTTTCGCCTTATCCGTTGTGATGACCAACTTTATGTCCAATACCGCAACGACAGCGCTATTGGTGCCGGTGAGTTTGTCCATTGCCGCAGGCATGGGGGCCGACCCGCGTGCGGTTCTGATGGCGACGGTCATTGGCGGTTCCTGCGCCTACGCAACCCCTATCGGTATGCCTGCCAACATGATGGTGCTCTCCGCGGGTGGCTATAAATTTGTCGACTACGCTAAGGCCGGTATCCCCCTGATTATCGTTTCAACCATTGTCAGCTTGATCCTGCTGCCAATCCTTTTCCCTTTTCATCCGTAATTAACGGAAGCTGTTCTGACTAAGGAGCATTTATGAGCAAAAGTGAACAGATATCCCATATGACCGACGTTATGGCCAAGTTTGTGGGATATACCGGCAAAGTTTTGCCTGATGATGTCACTGCAAAACTGGAAGATTTGCATAAGAAAGAGACCAGTAAACTGGCCGACGTCATCTTTACTACCATGATTGAGAACCAGCGTCTGGCGAAAGAGCTGGATCGACCTTCCTGCCAGGACACCGGTGTCATTCAGTTTCTGGTGGAGTGCGGGACGAACTTTCCGCTGATTGGCGAGCTGGAAGCGTTGTTGCGTGAGGCGGTGATCAAAGCAACTGTAGATTCTCCGCTGCGCCACAACAGCGTAGAAACTTTTGATGAATACAACACCGGTAAAAACGTGGGTAAAGGTACGCCGACGGTCTTCTGGGAAATCGTTCCCAATTCCGATCAGTGCAGCATTTATACCTATATGGCGGGCGGTGGTTGTTCTCTGCCGGGGAAAGCGATGGTGCTGATGCCGGGTGCAGGCTATGAAGGTGTGACCCGCTTTGTACTGGATGTGATGACCAGCTACGGCCTCAACGCTTGTCCGCCGCTGCTGGTTGGCGTGGGCGTAGCGACCTCTGTTGAAACGGCGGCACTGCTATCGAAAAAAGCGCTGATGCGTCCGATCGGTTCGCATAACGAGAATGAGCGTGCAGCCTCGCTGGAAAAAATGCTGGAAGACGGCATTAACAAAATTGGCCTGGGGCCGCAGGGGATGTCCGGTAATACCTCCGTTATGGGCGTGAACATTGAAAACACCGCGCGTCATCCTTCTACCATCGGCGTGGCGGTAAACGTCGGCTGCTGGTCGCACCGTAAAGGGCATATCGTTTTCGATAAAGATTTGAATTACACCATTACGTCTCACAGCGGAGTGAATTTCTGATGACTAAAAAAATCCTGACTACGCCAATTAAAGATGAAGATTTAGCGGATATTAAGGCTGGCGATATTATTTATCTCAACGGTCATATTGTTACCTGCCGTGACGTAGCCCATCGCCGTTTAATTGAAGGTGGTCGCGAACTTCCGGTAGATGTTCGCGGCGGCGCTATTTTACACGCTGGCCCCATTGTCCGCCCAATTAAAGGCGAAGACGATAAGTTTGAAATGGTCTCCGTTGGCCCAACCACCAGCATGCGTATGGAGAAATTCGAAAAAGAGTTTATTGCGCAGACTGGCGTGAAATTAATTGTGGGTAAAGGCGGTATGGGTAAAGGTACCGAAGAGGGCTGTGCTGAACACAAAGCGCTGCACTGCGTATTCCCTGCCGGTTGTGCGGTTGTAGCCGCCGTGTGCGTGGAAGAAATTGAAGATGCCCAATGGCGCGATCTGGGGATGCCGGAAACGCTGTGGGTCTGTCGGGTTAAAGAGTTTGGCCCGCTGATTGTTTCTATTGATACCCATGGGAATAATCTGTTTGAACAGAACAAAATTATTTTTAATCAGCGTAAAGAGATCGTCGCTGATGAAATATGCCAGAACGTAAGTTTCATCAAATAAACCTGATTACGTAAATTGCACGATAATGGTGGTAATACGTTATGACGATAATAATAACCAAGGGCTCTGGCCGGGGCGGCTCAGGGAAATCCACCCTTATTATTTCATCGTCATAAATAGCCCCATTATCGTGCCTCCTGCCTGAAGGCTATTTTATGACTAATGCAGCTCTGCTATTAGGTGAAGGCTTCACCCTGATGTTCCTCGGCATGGGGTTCGTGCTGGCGTTTCTGTTCCTGCTGATTTTCGCCATCCGCGGCATGTCCGCCGCCGTCAACCGCTTCTTCCCTGAACCGGCTCCGGCGCCGAAGGCGGCACCTGCCGCCGCCGCGCCCGTCGTGGACGACTTCACCCGCTTAAAGCCGGTCATTGCCGCCGCTATCCACCACCATCACCGCCTTAATGCTTAATTCCCGGAGGGATCCATGACCATTGCCATTACCGATGTCGTCCTGCGTGACGCTCACCAGTCTCTGTTCGCCACCCGCCTGCGCCTTGATGACATGCTGCCGATTGCCGCCGCGCTCGATGACGTGGGCTACGGGTCGCTGGAGTGCTGGGGCGGCGCCACCTTTGACGCCTGTATCCGCTTTCTCGGCGAAGACCCGTGGCTGCGCCTGCGCGAACTCAAAAAAGCCATGCCCAAAACCCCGCTGCAGATGTTGCTGCGCGGCCAGAACCTGCTCGGCTACCGCCACTACGCCGATGACGTGGTGGAGCGCTTCGTCGAACGCGCGGTGAAAAACGGCATGGATGTGTTCCGCGTCTTCGATGCCATGAACGACCCGCGCAATATGAAAGCCGCATTACAGGCGGTGCGCAGCCACGGCGCGCACGCCCAGGGGACCCTGAGTTACACCACCAGCCCGGCGCACACCCTGCAGACCTGGCTGGATTTAACGGAGCAACTGCTGGAAACCGGCGTTGACTCGATTGCCATCAAGGATATGTCCGGCATTCTCACACCGATGGCGGCGTATGAGCTGGTCAGCGAAATCAAAAAACGTTTTGAGGTGCGCCTGCACCTGCACTGTCACGCCACCACCGGGATGGCGGAGATGGCCCTGCTGAAGGCTATCGAGGCGGGCGTCGACGGCGTGGACACGGCGATTTCCTCCATGAGCGCCACCTACGGCCACCCGGCCACCGAAGCGCTGGTGGCAACGCTTGCCGGCACGGAACACGACACCGGGCTGGATATCCTGAAGCTGGAAAATATCGCCGCGTACTTCCGCGAGGTGCGCAAAAAGTATCACGCCTTTGAAGGCCAGCTGAAGGGCTACGACAGCCGTATTCTGGTGGCCCAGGTACCGGGCGGAATGCTCACCAACCTCGAAAGCCAGCTGAAGCAGCAGAACGCGGCGGACAAACTCGACCAGGTGCTGGCGGAAATCCCCCGCGTGCGCGAGGACCTCGGCTTTATCCCGCTGGTGACCCCAACCTCGCAGATTGTCGGCACCCAGGCGGTGCTCAACGTCCTGACCGGCGAGCGCTACAAAACCATTGCCAAAGAAACGGCGGGCATTCTGAAAGGCGAATACGGCCACACCCCGGTGCCGGTGAACGCCGCGTTACAGGCCCGCGTGCTGGAAGGGGGCGCCCCGGTGACCTGCCGTCCGGCGGATTTACTCAAACCGGAGCTGGCTGAACTGGAAGCGGACGTCAGGCGCCAGGCGCAGGAGAAGGGGATTACTCTGGCGGGAAACGCCATCGACGACGTGCTCACCGTGGCGCTGTTCCCGCAAATCGGCCTCAAATTCCTTGAGAACCGCAATAACCCGGCGGCGTTTGAGCCACTGCCGCAGGCGGAAGCCGCGCAGCCGGTGGCAAAAGCAGAGAAGCCTGCCGCCTCCGGTATCTACACCGTGGAAGTGGAAGGCAAAGCCTTTGTGGTGAAGGTCAGCGACGGCGGCGATATCAGCCAGCTCACTGCGGCTGTTCCGGCGGCCTCTTCCGCACCGGTTCAGGCTGCCGCCCCGGCAGGCGCCGGCACCCCGGTCACCGCGCCGCTGGCGGGGAATATCTGGAAGGTGATTGCCACCGAGGGCCAGACGGTGGCCGAAGGCGACGTGCTGCTGATTCTGGAAGCCATGAAGATGGAAACCGAAATCCGCGCCGCGCAGGCCGGGACGGTACGCGGTATCGCGGTGAAGTCCGGGGACGCGGTCTCCGTCGGCGACACCCTGATGACGCTGGCGTAACGGAGAACTGAAATGGAAAGTCTGAACGCCCTGCTTCAGGGCATGGGGCTGATGCACCTTGGCGCAGGCCAGGCCATCATGCTGCTGGTCAGCCTGCTGCTGCTGTGGCTGGCGATTGCGAAGAAGTTCGAGCCGTTACTGCTGCTGCCGATAGGCTTCGGCGGGCTGCTGTCGAACATTCCGGAGGCCGGGCTGGCGCTGACCGCGCTGGAAAGCCTGCTGGCGCACCACGACGCCGGACAGCTGGCGGTGATTGCCGCGAAGCTCCACTGCGCGCCGGACGTGCATGCCATTAAGGAAGCATTAGCGCTGGCGCTGCCCTCCGTCCAGAACCAGATGGAAAATCTGGCGGTGGACATGGGCTACACGCCGGGGGTGCTGGCGCTGTTCTACAAAGTGGCGATTGGCTCCGGTGTCGCGCCGCTGGTCATCTTCATGGGCGTCGGCGCGATGACCGACTTCGGCCCGCTGCTGGCCAACCCGCGCACCCTGCTGCTCGGCGCGGCGGCGCAGTTCGGTATCTTCGCCACCGTGCTGGGGGCGCTGACGCTGAACTACTTCGGCCTTATCAGCTTCACCCTGCCGCAGGCGGCGGCCATCGGCATTATCGGCGGCGCGGACGGCCCGACGGCGATTTATCTGTCGGGCAAGCTGGCGCCGGAGCTGCTGGGGGCCATCGCGGTGGCGGCGTACTCGTATATGGCGCTGGTGCCGTTAATCCAGCCGCCGATTATGAAGGCGCTGACCAGCGAGACGGAGCGGAAAATCCGCATGGTGCAGCTGCGCACGGTGAGTAAGCGGGAAAAAATCCTCTTCCCGGTGGTGCTGCTCATGCTGGTGGCCCTGCTGCTGCCGGACGCGGCGCCGCTGCTGGGGATGTTCTGTTTTGGCAACCTGATGCGCGAAAGCGGCGTGGTGGAGCGTCTGAGCGACACGGTACAGAACGGGCTGATTAATATCGTCACCATCTTCCTCGGGCTGTCGGTGGGCGCGAAGCTGGTCGCGGACAAGTTCCTGCAGCCGCAGACGCTGGGCATTCTGCTGCTGGGTGTGATTGCGTTCGGGATTGGGACGGCGGCCGGGGTGCTGATGGCGAAGCTGCTGAACCTGTGCAGTAAGAACAAAATCAACCCGCTTATCGGTTCGGCGGGGGTGTCGGCGGTGCCGATGGCGGCACGCGTATCGAACAAAGTGGGCCTGGAATCAGACGCGCAGAACTTCCTGCTGATGCACGCGATGGGGCCGAACGTGGCCGGGGTGATTGGCTCGGCCATTGCGGCGGGCGTGATGCTCAAGTACGTGCTGGCGATGTAATCCAATCTAATCGGGAGCAGTGATTCTGTTCCCGCAAAATGAGGACACAGTAATGAGTGAAATGGTTGCGTTTCGGCAAGGTACATCCATGCCATCCAGAGAAACCATCTTGCATTATGTTGTTGAGACGGTGAATCAGATAACTGAGCTTGAGCCAGCGCTGCATTTACTGCCGTGGTCTGGCGTCAACTCAGCAATATATGAGCAACGTTTTGCACAGTGTTACGACGAGGGGCTTTGTGCCGCACAGACGTCGGCACCGAATGTTCCGCAGGGGATTCTGCCATCAACCGATTGGGCTCAGGGTATCGGGTTACTCTGTTTTGCCGCAGGGTATATGAGCGCAGGCGAGCGGCCATTAACACACAATCAGTTATGCGATTTCGTCAAACAGGCGGCTGTTGGTTTATCGCCGATTGAGGGGGAGGCGGCGAGCGGTTTCTCGACGGTACGTAGTATTGCATTACCCGTATTCAGGCGATTGCAACGCGATGGTCACGCGTCTCGGGTCCTGCTGTTACAAACGTTGCTGCATCTGGTCGCCTGGAAAAGCGCATCGCAGTATGCGCGTCAACAGGCGCAACGACTGCTCTGGATGGGCGGCATTTTGGGGGAAGGGGGGGAGCATAGCCTGCTTGTACTGGATAAGGCGCTGCGTGAAGAAGCCGTCGGGGAGAAAAGTCTCCCCGCTCTGCTGATCTTCACGAGTTTCCTGGCGCATTTTCCGGCAGGGCCAGTCTTTATTGACTAGTCGTCGAACGACGCGGGCAAAAGCCGCGTCGTTTTAGTTCGACGCCGGGTATTCCTGCACCGTCACCTGGAACGTGAGCTGCTTATCATCCCGCATTACCACGACCGGAATGACGGAGCCCGGGCGGATTTCCGCCACCTGATCCATCGTCTCCAGCGCGGACACGGCGGGTTTATTATTGACCGAAATAATCAAATCATTAACCTGAATACCGGCAAGCGCGGCGGGGCCGTTTGGCGTCACTTCATTAACGACAATGCCCTGAATCGGGTCCATGCCGCTACCCTGCTGCGCGTGCAGCGGCGCGATTTCTCGTCCGCCAATACCGATATAGCCGCGAATCACGCGACCGTCGCGGATAAGCTTATCCATAATTTTCGTGGCTAGCTGGAAGGGAATCGCAAAACCAAGGCCTTCCGGCGTTTCGCCATCGTTACTCTTATCAAAAGAGAGGGTGTTGATCCCCATCAGTTCGCCTAACGAGTTGACCAGCGCGCCGCCGGAATTACCGTGGTTAATCGAGGCGTCGGTCTGGAGAAAATTCTGTCGCCCCGTCGGGTTCAGGCCGATACGACCCGTTGCGCTGATGATCCCCTGGGTGATGGTCTGTCCCAGATTATATGGGTTGCCGATAGCCAGTACGACGTCGCCAATATGCGGTGTACGCTTTGTATTAATCGGGATGGTAGGCAGCCCGCCAGTGGCGTTGATCTTCAGCACCGCCAGATCGGTAAGCGAATCGGAGCCAACCAGTAGCGCTTCAAAGACGCGGCCATCCTGTAGCGCGACGATAATCTGATCGGCATCGTTAATCACGTGTTTGTTGGTAATAATATAACCGCGTTGATCCATGATCACGCCGGAACCCAGCGTGCGGATCTCCAGTTGATTATGCGCGGTACTGTTCATACTGCGGTTATAGACATTGACGACGGCAGGCGCGGCGCGGCGAACCGCAAAATTATAACTGGCTGGCGTCTCATCGGTACTGTCGAATTGCGGGACGGCGATAGGATTAATTTTGCGCAAAGAAGGCATCACGGCCAACAGAATAGCGCCGACAATTAAACCTATTGCGACCGAACGTAAGAGCTTCACAAACATGATGGAGGCGTCGTTAAAAAAGGGAACGGCAGCAGCATACCATGAGTTAACCGGACATCACATCGCAGGCTGATGCCCGGTTTAAGACAGGATTAGCGCAGCAATAGATAAATGTTCTCGTTGCCGCGTACTACCTGAAGAGCAATGATGGACGGTTTTGCCGCCATCACTTTGCGCATTTCGGCGATAGAACTGATGCGATCGCGATTAACGCCGATGATAACATCATCTTTTTGCAAACCGGCCTGCGCGGCAGGACTGCTTTTTTCGACGCTATCAACCTTAACGCCTTTCGTCCCGTCTTTCAGTTGGCCGTCGCTCAACGTTGCGCCTTGCAACGCCGGGGCGATCATTTCGGCGCTGGCGGAAGAAGAGGTATTGGAATCCAGCGTGACTTCCACCTCCAGCGGCTTACCATCGCGCAGCAGGCCCAGCTTCACTTTCGTGCCCGGTTCGGTGGTGGCGATACGTGAACGCAGTTCGGCAAAGCTATTCAGCTGCTTACCGTTAAGACTGATAATCACGTCTCCGGATTTCACCCCGGCCTTCGCCGAACCTGAATTGGGTAAAACCTCGCTGACAAAAGCGCCACGCTGAACGTTCAGTTTGAATGCCTTGGCGATATCAGCGGTCATTTCAGTGCCTTTAATTCCCAGCAATCCGCGTTTGATTTCGCCGAACTGAATCAACTGCTGCGCCAGCGTCTGCGCCATATTGGAAGGAATAGCAAAGCCAATGCCGATGCTCCCGCCCCCTGGCGCGAGGATCGCGGTATTAATCCCGATCAGCTCGCCGTTCAGGTTAAGCAGCGCGCCGCCGGAGTTGCCGCGGTTAATAGAGGCATCGGTTTGAATAAAGTTCTCAAGCCCTTCCAGATTAAGCCCGCTGCGTCCCAGCGCTGAAATAATCCCGGAGGTGGCGGTTTGTCCAAGACCAAACGGATTACCGACCGCCACGGCGAAATCGCCGACGCGGAGTTTGTCGGAATCGGCGATGGCAATTTGCGTTAACTTGCTGGGATTCTGAATTTGTAACAGAGCGATATCGCTCTGGTCGTCGCCGCCGATCTGCTTCGCGTCGAATTCGCGTCCGTCATTCAGTTGAATGCTGATCTTCTGTGCCTGATTAATCACATGATTATTGGTTAATACATAGCCTTTCGCGGCATCGATAATCACCCCCGAACCGAGTCCTTCAAACGGCTGGGACGGCTGGTCTGGCAGATCCTCGCCAAAGAATTTTTTAAACTCCTCCGGCACTTTTTGGCTCTGGGCGGCGGTTCCCTCGACTTTTACGCTGACGACAGCAGGCAGCACTTTCTCCAGCATAGGGGCAAGGCTTGGCAGCGTCGCCTGGCCTGGCACCTGGCCTGGTATCGATGCAAGGGCTGGAAACGGCGCCGAAAGAGTTAACCCGACACTTAACGCTAATGCACTTAACAGCTGGGTGTGTTTTTTCATGGATGCTGCTCTCGTACCTTGAATGAACGGATAGACAATTCAAAACAGATTGATGTTATTGAATTTTCAGCCTGGTAACAATGATAATAGCTGGGACAGGAAAGATAGAGAGAGGGCGCAAGCGATGCGCCCGATAAATTTCTTAACGGCGTGCGATTAATCGCGCTTTGCGCCGCTACGTAACAGGCCAGACGCGCCTTCAGAATAATCACGTGGCATTTGTACTGGCGCCTGATCGTTGCTCGCCTCAGACTCCGCCAGACGGTTACGGAACGGATTCGACTCCGCAGACATTTCCGGCAGCAGGCTGCTGGAGCTTTTCGCCATATGCTGATACAGCTGGCGGTAATCATGCGCCATGGTATCCAGCAGTTCCGCGCTGCGGGCAAAGTGGCTAACCAGCTCTTCACGGTACTCTTCCAGCTCAGCTTTGTTTTTTTCCAGTTCGTACTGCAATGCCTGCTGTTGACGTAACTTACGATTACCAAAACGCATGGCCACGGCACCAATGATGATACCGACGACTAATCCAATTAGCGCATATTCCCAGGTCATGAACATCTCCCGTTGTCTTATGTTTCCGTAGGGTGTTGGCTCCAGGCTCCATGCCCGCGCCTGATTATGCCACTATAACCGCTAATTCCGTAGAAGTGGAATCCCGACAGCATATCGCGTAGTGTAGAACGGCCTTTTTTTCGTCAGCCGTGAACGACGGCACATCGATTTTCAAGGAATAACAATAACATTATGCAAAGCCTTTCCCCTACATCGCGTTATCTCCAGGCACTCAACGAAGGCACCCATCAGCCTGACGACGTACAGAAAGAGGCGGTCGACCGTCTGGAAACCCTTTATCAGGCGCTCACCGCGAAAAAATCGTCGGCTACGCCACCCGGCGGTCTGATAGCGCGACTGGGGAAATTATTAGGCAAAAACGAACCGGACGCGCAAATACCGGTTCGCGGGCTGTATATGTGGGGGGGCGTGGGTCGCGGCAAAACCTGGCTCATGGATCTCTTCTACCACAGCCTGCCGGGCGAGCGAAAACTACGCCTGCATTTTCATCGGTTTATGCTGCGCGTGCATGAAGAGCTTACCGCGTTACAGGGACAGATCGATCCGTTAGACATTATTGCCGATCGGTTTAAAACCGAGACGGACGTACTGTGTTTCGATGAGTTTTTCGTCACCGATATTACCGACGCCATGCTGCTGGGCGGTTTAATGAAAGCGCTGTTTGCACGCGGCATTACGCTGGTCGCGACCTCCAATATTCCGCCGGATGAACTCTACCGCAACGGTTTGCAACGCGCCCGCTTCCTGCCGGCTATCGATGCCATTAAACAGCACTGCGACATTATGAATGTGGACGCCGGCGTCGATTACCGGCTGCGGACGCTGACGCAGGCCCATTTATGGCTAACGCCGCTTAATGATGAAACCCGGCGGCAAATGGATAAACTGTGGCTGGCGTTAGCGGGGGCCGCGCGCGAGCACGCTCCGACGCTGGAAATCAATCATCGCTCTTTATCCACCCTGGGCGTTGAAAACCAAACGCTAGCGGTCTCTTTCGCTACGCTGTGCGTCGAGGCCCGCAGCCAGCATGATTACATTGCGCTCTCAAGGTTATTTCACACGGTTCTGCTGTTTGACGTGCCGGTCATGACGCCGCTGATGGAGAACGAAGCGCGCCGCTTTATTGCGCTGGTGGATGAGTTTTACGAGCGCCACGTTAAGCTGGTGGTCAGCGCTGCCGCGCCGTTATATGAAATTTATCAGGGGGAGCGGCTCAAGTTTGAATTTCAGCGCTGTCTGTCGCGCCTGCAAGAGATGCAGAGTGCGGAGTATCTCAAGCGGGAGCATATGCCGTAAGCCGGACAAGCGCAGCGCTCCGGCATTATGCGGTATTATATCTGTGCAACCTCCCCGACCGGAGGGTGAACCAGGCCTGAACAAAACCCGCGGCAAATCGCAAAAAGGGGTCGATCTTTGACCTGGACTTCTCTATAATCCTGCGACCCCACGTTACAAGAGAGTTTTTTCCCAAACTTTCTCTGTGCCGGCCAAACATATCCGAGGGGGTAGGTTTACCGGACTTTGTCGTGTGAACCTCAACTATTTAAAACGTTTGGGTGTTCACCAACGTGTAACTTATTTATTTGGGTAAGCTTTTAATGAAAACTTTTACAGCTAAACCAGAAACCGTAAAACGCGACTGGTATGTTGTTGACGCGACCGGTAAAACTCTGGGCCGTCTGGCTACTGAACTGGCTCGTCGCCTGCGCGGTAAGCACAAAGCGGAATACACTCCGCACGTAGATACCGGTGATTACATCATCGTTCTGAACGCTGACAAAGTTGCTGTAACCGGCAACAAGCGTACTGACAAAGTGTACTATCACCACACCGGCCACATCGGTGGTATCAAACAAGCGACCTTTGAAGAGATGATTGCCCGCCGTCCTGAGCGTGTGATTGAAATCGCGGTTAAAGGCATGCTGCCAAAAGGCCCGCTGGGTCGTGCTATGTTCCGTAAACTGAAAGTTTACGCGGGCAACGAGCACAACCACGCGGCACAGCAACCGCAAGTTCTTGACATCTAATCGGGATTATAGGCAATGGCTGAAAATCAATACTACGGCACTGGTCGCCGCAAAAGTTCCGCAGCTCGCGTGTTCATCAAACCGGGCAACGGTAAAATCGTTATCAACCAACGTTCTCTGGAACAGTACTTCGGTCGTGAAACTGCCCGCATGGTAGTTCGTCAGCCGCTGGAACTGGTCGACATGGTTGAGAAACTGGATCTGTACATCACTGTTAAAGGTGGTGGTATCTCTGGTCAGGCTGGTGCGATCCGTCACGGTATCACCCGCGCTCTGATGGAGTACGACGAGTCCCTGCGTGGCGAACTGCGTAAAGCTGGCTTCGTTACTCGTGACGCTCGTCAGGTTGAACGTAAGAAAGTCGGCCTGCGTAAAGCACGTCGTCGTCCGCAGTTCTCCAAACGTTAATGGGGTTCTGCTTCGGCAGACAACTGTTAGCGAAAAAACCCGCTTCGGCGGGTTTTTTTATGGCTAAAGTCCGAATCCAGTCTCTTTTCCTCCCTATCTTTAGCATTATTCTCATCTTATTCATTTTTCATGCACGCTCAGAGAAAAGGAAGTCACAGTGGGATTTTTTAACTCATTGTTTACTAAGAAAGAGTCGTTAATGCTGTCGAATAAATGGGAATTCTTTATAACAACGGTGGATGACCATGTTACGGGTATACGTGTGGATATCGGCGCCATTCAGGATGAAAAATTTGATCGCCTTATCCATACCGGGTTCTTACGTGTTCATTACACCAACTGTTATGAAAATGGTTTACCGCAGCCCGATGAAACACAGAGTTTAAATCGTATAGAGGACTGGCTTGATGAAAAGGGGAAGACGTTTCCGATCTGGCTGGTGGGTGTGGTTACCCAACAAGGCTGGCGCGATTTTGTGTTCATGTCGGAAGAGGATCTTAACTGGGAAAAGACGCTGGATAAATTGCTCGCTGGTGGCCCGGAAATCTCTTTTAGTTATAGAGAGAGTCACAATGATAAAGGAAACTTTTACCGCCAGTTCTTGTATCCAACCCGATACGACTGGAACTGGATACACGATTCCCGTGTGTGCCGGGGATTACAGGAACAAGGTGATGATCTGACGCTTCCGCGCGCTATTGATTATTATGCGACATTGCCTACAGAGGTCGCAGCGCGCGACCTGGCGCAAGATATTGCTGCATTACCGTATGGCATAACGCTGGTCAGTATTCGAATGAATGACCCGCAACAGGGGTTTATGGCGTCTTTTATCAGCACCGATGCTCCGCAACAATGGCATATGACAGAAATCACTTGCCAGCTTACCGATCTGGCTGAAAAACATGGCGGCAGTTTTGATGGCTGGGGCGCACCGGTAGTACAGGCATAACAGGCGAAAGACAATATCTCAGGTGGGGCGAGCATTTCAGACCAGGAATATCTCTTTTTCCTCATTTCCAGAATCGACTCACCACAAAGGTCACAAAATCTGGTAAACTATCATCCAATTTTCTGCCCAAATAGCGGGGAATGTTCATTTTTTGTCTCGTTTCTGAGCAATGATGGCTTTTTTCGCCCTGGGTGACATAACATCTGGCTGGTCACATTGTGGCTGGTAGCAGTAAAAATTCTGAATATACCTGGAGGTTTTCATGGCTGTCGCTGCCAACAAACGTTCGGTAATGACGCTGTTTTCTGGTCCTACTGACATCTATAGCCATCAGGTCCGCATTGTGTTGGCTGAAAAGGGTGTTAGTTTTGAGATCGAACATGTGGAAAAGGACAATCCACCTCAGGATCTGATTGACCTCAACCCGAATCAAAGCGTTCCGACACTGGTGGATCGTGAGCTGACCCTGTGGGAATCTCGCATCATTATGGAATATCTGGATGAGCGTTTCCCTCATCCGCCGCTGATGCCGGTTTATCCGGTCGCGCGCGGTGAAAGCCGTCTGTACATGCACCGTATTGAAAAAGACTGGTATACGCTGATGAACGTCATCGTAAACGGGTCTGCTTCCGAGGCCGACTCTGCACGTAAACAACTGCGTGAAGAGCTGCTGGCGATTGCGCCAGTATTTGGTCAGAAACCGTATTTCCTGAGCGACGAATTCAGCCTGGTTGATTGCTACCTGGCGCCTCTCCTGTGGCGTTTACCGCAGTTGGGTATTGAATTCAGCGGCGCAGGGGCGAAAGAGCTGAAAGGCTATATGACCCGCGTCTTTGAACGTGATTCTTTCCTGGCTTCTTTAACCGAAGCTGAACGTGAAATGCGCCTCGGTCGGGGTTAACCTGTATGGATTTGTCACAGTTGACGCCGCGTCGTCCTTATCTGTTGCGTGCTTTCTACGAGTGGTTGCTGGATAACCAGTTGACCCCGCATCTGGTGGTGGATGTGATGCTGCCTGGCGTGCATGTCCCTATGGAATATGCGCGCGATGGGCAAATCGTCCTCAATATTGCGCCGCGAGCGGTAGGTAATCTGGAGCTGTCTAATGATGAAGTGCGTTTTAATGCGCGCTTCGGCGGCGTTCCCCGTCAGGTTTCTGTGCCTTTGGCTGCGGTGCTGGCGATTTACGCCCGTGAAAATGGCGCAGGCACCATGTTTGAGCCTGAAGCCGCCTATGATGAAGACGTTGTCAGCTTAAATGATGATGACAATACCGCAGGCGCGGAAAGCGAGACCGTGATGTCCGTCATTGATGGTGATAAGCCCGACCACGATGACGACAGTAGTCCTGATGACGAGCCGCCTCCGCCGCGTGGCGGACGTCCGGCGCTGCGTGTAGTAAAATAATCAACAGGCCCTGAAGGGCCTGTTTTGTTTGGTCTCCTCTCGGGTTCACCCTGCTTTTAAAGCTGTGTTACGATAAGCTTGCTATTATTTGCCACCGACCACTCATGAATGGACGTTATGAACGCATTTGATTCGCAAGCAGAAGATTCTCCGACATCCCTCGGGCGTAGTTTGCGCCGCCGCCCGCTGGCGCGTAAAAAACTGTCTGAAATGGTTGAGGAAGAGCTGGAGCAGATGATCCGCCGTCATGAGTTTGGCGAGGGAGAACAGCTACCGTCTGAACGTGAATTAATGGCCTTCTTCAATGTGGGACGTCCCTCCGTGCGTGAAGCGTTAGCTGCGCTGAAGCGTAAAGGTCTGGTGCAAATCAATAACGGCGAACGCGCCCGCGTCTCGCGCCCCTCCGCTGATACCATCATCAGTGAACTGTCGGGTATGGCGAAAGATTTTCTTACTCATCCTGGCGGCATCGCTCACTTTGAACAGCTACGGCTTTTCTTTGAATCCAGCCTGGTACGCTATGCGGCGGAACATGCTACCGACGAGCAGATCGCGTTGTTAACGAAAGCGCTGGAAATTAATAGCCAGTCGCTGGATGACAACGCGCTGTTTATTCGTTCAGATGTCGAGTTTCACCGGGTGCTGGCTGAAATTCCCGGCAATCCGATCTTTATGGCTATTCATGTTGCTCTGCTGGACTGGCTAATCGCCGCTCGCCCAAGCGTTCCCGATCGTGAGCTGCATGAACATAATAACGTGAGTTATCAACAACATATTGTGATTGTTGATGCCATTCGCCAGCGAGATCCCGATAAAGCGGATCGCGCTCTGCAAACCCACCTCAATAGCGTTTCCGCTACCTGGCACGCGCTCGGTAAAAAAAGTCAAAAAATGCGGTAGCGATCGCACCTCCGATCCCGGTTTAGTGAAGCAGATCGCACTATAAGCGTTCTGTATTATTTGCTGCTTATTTGATCTGGTATAACAGGTATAAAGGTAGGTAGTTAATATATTCATCATCCGTAGAGGTAGGTATGGCAAAAGCATTGCAAGGCGTAATGGCGGCGTTGTTGACCCCATTTGATCATCAGCAGCAACTGGATAGCGAAAGCCTGCGCCGTCTGGTGCGTTTTAACATCGGGCAGGGTATCGACGGGCTGTACGTTGGCGGTTCCACCGGGGAAGCATTCGTACAGAGCCTTGCTGAAAGAGAGCAGGTACTGGAGATTGTCGCCGAAGAGGCGAAGGGAAAAATCACGTTGATCGCCCATGTCGGGACAGTAAGCACCGCAGAAAGCCAGCAGCTTGCCAGCGCCGCAAAGCGTTACGGTTTTGATGCGGTCTCTGCGGTGACGCCTTTTTATTACCCTTTCAGTTTTGAAGAGCACTGTGACCATTATCGGGCAATCATTGATTCCGCAGATGGATTGCCGATGGTGGTATACAACATTCCGGCGTTAAGCGGTGTAAAACTTACCCTCGATCAGATCAATACGCTGGTGACATTACCGGGCGTGAGCGCGCTGAAGCAAACCTCCGGCGATCTCTTCCAGATGGAGCAGATCCGCCGCGCGCATCCGGATCTGGTGCTGTACAACGGTTATGACGAAATCTTCGCTTCCGGCCTGCTGGCGGGCGCGGACGGCGGTATCGGCAGCACATACAACATTATGGGCTGGCGTTACCAGGGGATTGTGCAGGCATTACGTGAGGGCGATGTGGCGAAAGCGCAGCGTCTGCAAACCGAGTGCAATAAGGTTATTGATTTACTGATTAAAACCGGCGTATTCCGCGGCCTGAAAACGGTCCTGCATTATATGGACGTGGTATCGGTGCCGCTGTGTCGTAAACCGTTCGCGCCTGTTGATGAAAAATACCTGCCGGCGCTCAAGGCGCTGGCTCAACAACTGATGGAAGAAAAGGCGTAACAGCATAATGCCGGGGGCGCTACGCTTGCCCGGCCTACAACAGTGTGAGCGGTAGGCCGGATAAGGCGGAGCCGCCATTCGGCATAACGACAACAAAAATCGTCGGGAGAGTAAAATGAGTACTTCTACCCAGAACATCCCGTGGTATCGCCATCTCAACCGGGCGCAGTGGCGGGCATTTTCCGCTGCCTGGCTGGGATATCTGCTTGATGGTTTTGATTTTGTGTTGATTGCTCTTGTACTGACTGAGGTACAAAGCGAATTTGGGCTGACGACGGTACAGGCGGCAAGCCTGATTTCTGCGGCTTTTATCTCTCGCTGGTTCGGCGGGTTATTACTGGGCGCGATGGGCGATCGCTATGGGCGTCGTCTGGCGATGGTCAGCAGCATCATTCTGTTTTCGGTGGGAACCCTGGCATGCGGGTTTGCGCCCGGTTACACCACCATGTTCATCGCCCGACTGGTGATTGGTATGGGCATGGCGGGCGAATATGGTTCCAGCGCGACCTATGTGATTGAAAGCTGGCCAAAACATTTACGCAATAAAGCCAGCGGTTTTCTGATTTCCGGCTTCTCCGTCGGCGCGGTCGTTGCCGCGCAGGTGTACAGCCTGGTGGTGCCTGTCTGGGGCTGGCGCGCGCTGTTTTTCATTGGCATTTTGCCAATTATCTTCGCTCTCTGGCTGCGGAAAAACATTCCGGAAGCGGAAGACTGGAAAGAGAAACACGCGGGTAAAGCGCCGGTACGTACGATGGTCGACATTCTTTATCGGGGCGAACATCGCATCATCAACATTTTAATGACTTTCGCCGCCGCCGCTGCGCTGTGGTTCTGTTTTGCCGGTAACCTACAAAATGCTGCGATTGTGGCGGGGCTGGGACTACTGTGCGCGGTTATCTTTATCAGCTTTATGGTGCAGAGCAGCGGTAAACGCTGGCCCACTGGCGTCATGCTGATGCTGGTGGTACTGTTTGCTTTCCTCTATTCCTGGCCGATTCAGGCGCTATTACCCACTTATCTGAAAACCGAGCTGGCCTACGATCCGCATACGGTGGCGAATGTCCTGTTCTTTAGCGGATTTGGCGCGGCGGTTGGTTGCTGCGTAGGCGGTTTTCTTGGCGACTGGCTGGGAACGCGTAAAGCATATGTCTGTAGCCTGCTGGCCTCGCAAATCCTCATTATTCCGGTCTTTGCGATTGGCGGCACAAACGTCTGGGTTCTGGGTCTGCTACTGTTTTTCCAACAGATGTTGGGGCAGGGGATTGCCGGGATTCTGCCGAAACTGATCGGCGGTTACTTCGATACCGATCAGCGCGCGGCGGGGCTGGGCTTTACTTATAACGTCGGCGCGCTCGGCGGCGCGCTGGCGCCGATCCTGGGAGCGCTGATCGCTCAACGTCTGGATCTGGGCACTGCGCTGGCATCGCTCTCTTTCAGCCTGACGTTTGTCGTGATCCTGCTTATTGGGCTTGATATGCCGTCTCGCGTACAGCGTTGGCTACGTCCGGAAGCGTTACGCACCCATGATGCTATCGACGACAAACCGTTCAGCGGAGCCGTACCGCTTGGCAGTGGTAAAGGTGCCTTTGTAAAAACGAAAAGTTAATCCGCTTGCCCGGTTTTCAACCGGGCAATATTTGTAAGGGAGTAGTATGTCGTTACTTGAACAACTGGATAAAAATATTGCCGCTTCTGGCGGCCTGATTGTCTCCTGCCAGCCCGTTCCGGGCAGCCCGCTGGATAAGCCGGAGATTGTAGCGGCAATGGCGTTGGCAGCGGAACAGGCGGGCGCGGTTGCGGTGCGTATTGAAGGCATAGACAACCTGCGTATGACCCGCTCGCTCGTTTCGGTACCCATTATCGGCATTATCAAACGCGATCTGGATGAGTCTCCAGTGCGCATTACCCCTTTTCTCGACGATGTAGATGCGCTGGCGCAGGCCGGCGCAGCTATTATCGCCGTTGATGGAACCGCTCGGCAACGGCCGGTAGCCGTTGAGGCGTTGTTGGCGCGCATTCATCACCACCATCTACTGGCGATGGCCGACTGCTCATCCGTGGACGATGGTCTCGCCTGCCAACGGTTGGGCGCGGACATTATCGGCACGACAATGTCCGGCTACACCACCCCCGATACGCCGGAGGAACCCGATCTGCCCTTAGTCAAAGCGTTGCATGACGCCGGATGCCGGGTAATAGCCGAAGGGCGCTATAACTCGCCAGCACTGGCGGCGGAGGCGATCCGCTATGGCGCATGGGCGGTGACGGTGGGGTCCGCCATTACCCGTCTGGAACATATCTGTGGATGGTATAACGACGCATTAAAAAAGGCGGCGTCATGACTACGTTAGCAATCGATATTGGCGGTACTAAACTTGCCGCCGCGCTCATCGACAACAACTTGCGCATTAGCCAGCGTCGCGAGCTACCGACCCCCGCGAGCAAAACGCCGGATGCGTTACGTGAAGCATTAAAGGCGCTGGTTGAACCACTACGAGCAGAGGCGCGTCAGGTAGCGATAGCTTCTACCGGGATCATTCAGGAAGGGATGCTGCTGGCGCTAAACCCCCATAATCTGGGCGGCTTGCTACACTTTCCGTTAGTACAAACACTGGAAGCGATCGCTGGCCTGCCGACGCTGGCGGTGAACGACGCGCAGGCGGCGGCCTGGGCGGAGTATCACGCGCTCCCTGATGATATCCGCGATATGGTATTTATCACCGTTTCAACCGGCGTTGGCGGCGGCGTTGTCTGCGACGGCAAGCTCCTTACCGGAAAAGGCGGTCTGGCCGGGCACCTGGGACACACCCTGGCGGACCCACACGGGCCCGTATGCGGCTGTGGACGCGTTGGTTGTGTAGAGGCCATCGCCTCCGGACGAGGGATGGCCGCGGCGGCGCGGGACGATCTGGCGGGATGCGACGCCAAAACCCTATTTATTCGCGCTGGCGAAGGTCATCAGCAGGCGCGACATCTGGTAAGCCAATCCGCGCAGGTAATAGCGCGAATGATCGCCGATGTGAAAGCGACTACCGACTGCCAGTGTGTGGTCATTGGCGGCAGCGTAGGGTTAGCTGAGGGATACCTGGAGCAGGTTCGCGCGTTTTTGATGCAAGAGCCTGCGCCTTATCACGTGGCGCTGAGCGCCGCTCGCTATCGGCATGACGCAGGATTATTAGGCGCTGCGTTGTTAGCTCAAGGAGACACATTATGATGATGGGGGAAGTACAGTCGTTGCCTTCTTGCGGGTTGCATCCGCGATTGTTGGATGCCTTGACTCTCGCGCTGGCGGCAAGGCCGCAGGAGAAAGCGCCGGGGCGCTATGAATTGCAGGGCGACAATGTCTTTATGAATGTAATGCAGTTAACGACGCAAATGCCGGCCGAGAAGAAAGCGGAATTGCATGAACAATACATTGATATTCAGCTACTACTAACCGGCGTCGAGCGTATTGCGTTTGGGATGTCCGGTGCCGCTCGCCAGTGCGAGGAGATGCACGTTGAAGAGGATTACCAGCTTTGTAGTCAAATTGTCGACGAGCAGACTATTACGCTGCAAGCGGGGATGTTTGCTGTGTTTATGCCGGGAGAACCGCATAAACCGGGATGTGCAGTGGGTGAGCCGGATGACATCAAGAAAGTGGTAGTGAAAGTACGCGCCAGTCTGCTGGCGGCCTGAATCTCTTGCCGGAGCAGTCTTCCGAACGCAGCCCCTTACGGGGCTGCGTGGTGAATGTGCCGGAGAGCGCGGGTATGACGGGTTAACGCTTAAACGTCACGGCTTCCGGCTGGGTCAGGTGCAGCGTCGTCTGGCTCGGCACCGTCTCGGCAATTACCCGCCCGTGGCGAATCGAGTAACGGGCAGGCGTCTGGCGACGTACCGCGTCGAATCCATTCTCAGCGGGTAAGATAACCAGATTCGCGGCATTGCCGACGCTCAGACCGTAGTCCTGCAGGTGCAAAGTTTTTGCGCTGTGGATAGTGATCAGATTTAACCCGTCGTTGATTTGCCCATACCCCATCAACTGGCAAACGTGTAACCCCATATGCAGCACCTGCAGCATATTGGCGGTGCCTAATGGATACCACGGGTCGAAGACGTCATCATGGCCAAAGCAGACATTGATCCCCGCTTCCAGCATCTCTTTCACCCGCGTGACGCCACGACGTTTCGGGTAAGTGTCAAACCGCCCTTGCAGATGAATATTCACCAGCGGGTTGGCGACGAAGTTAATCCCCGACATTTTCAACAGGCGGAACAGGCGTGACGCATACGCGCCGTTGTACGAGTGCATAGCCGTGGTGTGGCTGGCGGTCACGCGCGCCCCCATGCTATCACGATGCGCCAGCGCCGCGACCGTTTCGACAAAGCGAGACTGCTCGTCATCAATTTCGTCGCAGTGCACATCGATCAAGCGATCGTATTTCTGCGCCAGTGCAAAGATTTTGTGCAGCGATTCAACGCCATATTCCCGCGTGAACTCAAAGTGCGGAATGGCGCCAATAACGTCAGCGCCCAAACGCACGGCTTCCTCTAACAGCGCTTCACCGTTGGGATAAGACAGAACACCTTCTTGCGGAAAGGCGACGATTTGTAGGTCTACCCACGGCGCAACCTCTTGCTTCACTTCCAGCATGGCTTTCAGCGCGGTGAGCGTAGGATCTGAAACGTCAACGTGAGTACGAACGTACTGGATGCCGTTAGCCATCTGCCATTTCAGGGTCTGCATCGCGCGCGCTTTCACATCTTCATGCGTGAGCATTGCTTTACGTTCTGCCCAGCGCTCAATCCCTTCAAACAGTGTGCCGGACTGGTTCCAGCTCGGTTCACCCGCCGTTTGCGTGGTATCCAGGTGGATATGTGGCTCAACAAACGGTGGAATAGCCAGACCGCCTTCGGCATCAAGCACTTCGCCCTGCGGTAACGATGCGGCTTCCTGAGGCTCAATCCGGCTAAAGCGCCCGTTTTCAATCGTAATCTGCCATAATCCTTCGTGTCCCTGCAGACGCGTCTGACGAATGGTGATGTTATTGTTCTGCATGGCTGACCTCTGGTGATTTAGCAAGGCTGCGGTTGAAAAGTGGATTCAGCAGGATATAGCTGAAGACGCCGCCGAGTACGGCGTTGACGGGCACAATACCCGGAACATAATGTCCGGCGGCGATGCCCAGCGCGACGGAAAGAATAGCAATCCAGTTAACGGGAATAAAGCGCACGGTGTTGAAGTCGGCATAGCGGCGGCGGTTCAACAGATAGTCGGCAATAATCACTCCGCCAATCGGTGGGATGGCAGATGACAGGAACGTCAGCCAGCCGACAAAATTATTGTAAAGCCACAGCGCGCACACGGTACCGATAATCCCGTTCACCACCGACAGCGTACGGCTGGAAAGACCGGTAATATTGGCGAAGCCCAGACCCGATGCGTACAGCGCGTTATCGTTGGTGGTCCAGATATTCAGGCCAAGCACCACAATCGCGGGCAGCAGCAGCCCCTGCGCTATCATCACGTCAGAGATATCCGCCTGACCGACGGCGGCAGCGCCTGCCGCGCCAAAGATAAACATCAGCGAGTTGCCGAGGAAAAAAGCGACCATCGCAATCAGTACGGCGCTTTTGGCATGACGCCCGAAGCGGACGAAGTCGGCGGTCAATGTACCGGCGCTGACAAACGAGCCCACCACCAGCGCCAGCGCGCTGGAAAAATCCAGCGGCGTCTGCGGCACTATCGTTTTTAAATGCTCCAGCCCACCCACGCCGCTGACCGCCAGCCAGACGGAGTAGCTGCCCAGAATAACGATCGCGGGTACGGCAACGATAGACAAAATGGTCAGCGCCGAGATGCCGAAAAAAATGGTCAGGGTCATCAGTAGACCCGAAACGGCAATCAGAATATTGGCATCAATGCCCGTCGCTTTACTGACCGGAATAGCGAACATCGCTACGCCAACGCCAAACCAGCCCACTTGAGTACCGCCTAGCAGTAGCGAGGGAAGCCATGAGCCTTTAACGCCAAAGGAGTAACGTGCAAGGAGGTGGGTGGAGAGTCCGGTTTTTGCGCCGATGTAACCAAGAAATGCAGTGTAGATACCGAGGAGGAGATTACCGAAGAGAACTGCGAGGAAGAAATCATTATAAGAAAGACCGGTGCCGAGTGTCCCTCCGGTCCACATACTGGCGGAAAAAAACGTTAAACCCAACATGACAAACGTCAGTGGAATCACGCCCTTCCGCGCAGCCAGAGGGACGGGGCCCTGGCTATAATTGTTGTCCTGCGACACAACGCCTCCATGAATTTTGCCCAAAAAATCCGCCGCATAATATACAGTTTCCAGAATAAAGCAAACGTTTTCGTGTGATATTTTTTTTGATAATTATTCATGGCATTAATGGTTCGTTAGTTTTTCTCCGTTGTCAGTGAACCACCGCGTGTGAGTTGAGTTTCCAGCATGGTTTGCGAACGAATAAGTTCGTCTGTGAGTAATTTTTCGTCGGGCAACTGCACTTTGTACTCGCTCGCCATGATGGTGTTTGGCAGGCCAGTCAGCGCGTAATGTGCTTCCCCCGCGCCTTTCCCTGCGCACAAAACTAAGCCGACTGGCGGGTTTTCTCCGGGCATTGTCCAGTGCTCTTTGGCATAGTTCAGGTACATATTCATCTGCCCGGCATCCGCATAACCGAATTTGCCTACCTTCAGGTCAACGAGCAACAGGCAGCGCAAGCGACGATGGAAGAACAGCAGGTCGACGCGGAACCAGCTATCGTCTATGCGTAGTCGGCGTTGGCGGCCAACAAAAGCAAAATCGTCACCGAGCTCCAGCATAAAGTCCATCAGGTGGCTGAGCAGCGCGTCTTCGAGGTCTGATTCGGAATACTCGTCCTTCAGGTTAAGAAATTCCAGAATGAACGGGTCGCGTATGGCTTGCTCCGGCAAAACGTTTGGCTCGGCGGGTGCAGGCTGCTGCAACATGGCGGATTTGTCGTGGGACAGTAGCGTTCGTTCGTAAAATTGAGTGGCGATTTGCCGATCGAGTTGCCGTACGGACCAGCCGTTACGTAGCGTCTCTTTCTCGTAAAAAGTGCGGGCATTGGGATTTTTTACCGACAAGAGGCGGACATACGCCGACCAGGGGAGTGGGAAAGATTTAGCCAGTTGCGCCAAATGGAGAGATTCTCCAGACACTGTCTGGAGAATCTCAATTTTTTGAAAATAAAGATAAAACTTTTTAAATTGCCATAGATTACTGGCAGAAAAACCTCGTTTATATCTTTGGCTTAAATCCTGTGATAAACGATCAATTAGCTGTTCACCATAAGCCGCTCTGGCTTCACCGCCTTGTTCAAATTCAACAATGCGTCGACCCATTTCCCAATAGGTTGCTGTCATGATGGTGTTGATGCTGCGAACGGTTTGTGTCCGCGCTGTGTCCAGCAGTTGAACAATTCCGTTATGGATTTGCTGATATTCATCAGACTGTGGCGCTAAAGTTGGATTCGTCATGTCATCCCTTACGTGATAGTTTCATTGTGAAATTAGAACGCTATCAATACGCTTCAGGCGTAAACGGATCAATCCATGAGCGGATTTTACATGGCATTACATCTCGATTTACGAGCGGGTTTCCAGAATCGGCAGGAGAGATATTGAGGAGAGGAATATCGGCTCCCCAGCCATCAGCCAAGGCAGTAAGCGGGGAGCCGGAAGGGTTACACTTCGAGGTAGTTCATAATCCCGTCAGCCGCCTTACGGCCTTCGGCAATCGCCGTCACCACCAGATCGGAACCGCGCACGATGTCGCCACCGGCGAAGATTTTCGGGTTGCTGGTCTGGAAAGCATTATCGCTGCGTTCCGGCGCGATAATTCGTCCCTGCGAGTCCAGTTCCACGCTGTGTTTCGCCAGCCATTCCATGCTGTGTGGACGAAAACCAAATGCCATCACCACCGCATCAGCTGGAACCACATGCTCGGAACCGGCGACGATCTCTGCCCGCCGACGGCCTTTGGCATCCGGTTCGCCCATTTCAGTGCGCACCATTTTTACGCCGCTCACTTTGCCGTTGGCATTGACTTCAATGCCCAGCGGTTGAACGTTAAACTGAAATTCGACACCTTCCTCGCGCGCGTTCTTCACTTCGCGTCTGGAACCCGGCATGTTCTCTTCATCACGACGATAAGCACAGGTTACGTGCGTTGCGCCCTGGCGTATGGAAGTGCGTACGCAGTCCATTGCGGTATCGCCGCCGCCCAGCACCACCACGCGTTTGCCTTCCATGCTGACATATGGTTCGTCGCTGGTTTCGCCAAACCCCATGATCTGCTTCGTATTGGCGATCAGGAACGGCAAAGCGTCGAAAACCCCGTCCGCATCTTCATTTTCCAGCCCGCCGCGCATCGACTGATAGGTGCCGACGCCAAGGAATACCGCATCGTAATCTTTCAGCAGATCTTCAAGCTGTACATCACGACCCACTTCGGTATTAAGTTTGAACTCAATACCCATGCCGGTGAAGATCTCGCGACGGCGGGTCATCACCTCTTTTTCCAGTTTGAAAGCTGGAATACCGAAGGTCAGCAGGCCGCCGATTTCCGGATGGCGATCAAAGACCACCGCCTTCACGCCGTTGCGGGTCAGCACGTCGGCGCACGCCAGCCCTGCCGGACCTGCGCCGATAATCGCTACCCGTTTGTCCGTCTGGCGCACGCCGGTGATATCCGGGCGCCAGCCCATTTCGAACGCTTTATCGTTGATATAGCGCTCAATGTTACCGATGGTCACTGCGCCGAACTCATCGTGCAGCGTACAGGAGCCTTCGCACAGGCGGTCCTGCGGGCAGACGCGGCCACACACTTCCGGCAGGGTGTTGGTCTGGTGCGATAGCTCAGCCGCCTCAAAAATACGCCCTTCGTTAGCCAGTTTCAGCCAGTTCGGGATGTAGTTATGTACCGGACATTTCCACTCGCAGTAGGGGTTACCGCAGGACAAACAGCGATCCGCCTGAGCTTTCGCCTGACCTTCAGAAAACGGTTCGTAGATTTCAACAAATTCGATCTTACGGATCTTCAGCGGTTTCTTCGGCGGATCAACGCGCTGCAGGTCGATAAATTGATAAACATTCTGGCTCATTTCAATTCCTTACTGCGCCTGCACGCGCAATTCTGCCGCACTACGACTACGGTGGCCCAACAGGGCTTTGACATCGCTGGACTTGGGCTTAACTAACGCGAATTGGGTTGAGAAGCTTGACCACCTGGACAGGATCTCTTCGCCGCGTTGCGAACCAGTATGCTGCACGTGCTCGGTGATCAGACCGCGCAGATGCTCTTCGTGGATAGCCAGCGAATCAACGTCCAGTACTTCTACCAGTTCCGGGTTCACGCGTTTACGGAATTCGCCATCTTCGTCCAGCACATAGGCGAAGCCGCCGGTCATCCCCGCGCCGAAGTTAACGCCGGTTTTACCCAACACGCAGACGATGCCGCCGGTCATGTATTCACAGCCGTTGTCGCCGATGCCCTCTACTACGGTAATCGCCCCGGAGTTACGCACGCCGAAACGTTCGCCCGCGCGGCCCGCCGCGTACAGACGGCCACCGGTGGCTCCATACAGGCAGGTGTTGCCGATAATGCTGGCTTTATGACTGAGGAAGGCGGAACCTACCGGTGGTCTGATGGCAATCAAACCGCCTGCCATACCTTTACCGACATAGTCGTTGGCATCGCCAGTCAGATATAACTCTACGCCGCCCGCGTTCCACACGCCAAAGCTCTGGCCTGCGGTACCGCTGAAGTGTGCTTTAATCGGATCGGAAGCCAGCCCCTGATCGCCGTGGGTCTGTGCGATGTAGCCGGAAAGCGACGCGCCGACGGAACGATCGGTGTTGCGGATGTCGAACCAGAAGGTTTTGCTCTGGCGCGCATCGACAAACGGTTTCGCCTGCTGCAACAGTTGCGCATTCAGCACGCCGTTATCAAACGGCGGGTTATTCTCGGTGCAGTACAGCGCTTTACCCGGATGAGGTTCAGCGGTTTCCAGTAGACGAGACAGCGCCAGCTTCTGCTGTTTAGCGGTGAAGCCCTCCAGCTCTTTCAGCAGGTCGGTGCGGCCAATCAAATCCACCAGGCGGGTCACGCCAAGCGAAGCCATCAGCTCGCGCACTTCGCGGGCGATAAATTCAAAGTAGTTAGTCACTTTGAACGGCAGGCCGTGATAGTGGTTCTTACGCAGCTTGTCATCCTGAGTTGCTACGCCGGTTGCGCAGTTATTCAGGTGGCAGATACGCAGGTATTTACAGCCCAGCGCCACCATCGGGCCGGTGCCGAAGCCGAAACTTTCCGCACCGAGAATCGCCGCTTTAATGATGTCGACGCCGGTTTTCAGACCGCCGTCCACCTGCAGACGAATCTTGTGACGCAGACCGTTGGCGACCAGCGCCTGCTGGGTTTCAACAAGTCCGAGTTCCCACGGGCAACCAGCGTATTTCACTGAAGAGAGCGGGCTGGCGCCGGTACCGCCGTCGTAGCCGGCGATAGTGATCAGATCCGCATAGGCTTTCGCCACGCCGGTCGCGATGGTGCCGACGCCCGGTTCGGATACCAGCTTCACGGAGATCATCGCCTTCGGGTTGACCTGCTTGAGATCGAAAATGAGCTGCGCTAAGTCCTCGATAGAGTAGATATCGTGGTGCGGTGGCGGGGAGATCAGCGTCACGCCCGGCACTGAATAGCGCAGTTTAGCGATATACGGAGTGACTTTATCCCCCGGCAACTGACCGCCTTCGCCCGGTTTCGCGCCCTGCGCGACTTTAATCTGAATCACATCGGCATTGACCAGGTAGGCTGGCGTCACGCCAAAGCGGCCGGAAGCCACCTGCTTGATGCGCGACACTTTATTGGTGCCATAGCGCGCCGGGTCTTCGCCGCCTTCGCCGGAGTTGGAGTTGCCGCCGAGGCTGTTCATCGCTTCCGCCAGCGCTTCGTGCGCTTCCGGACTTAATGCGCCGATAGACATGGCTGCGGTATCAAAGCGTTTAAACAGCTCACTGGCGGGCTCAACCTCGTCGATAGTCACCGCCTCGCCGTCTGGATGTATCGCCAGCAGATCGCGCAGCGTTGACGCCGGACGCTCATTGACCAGTTTGGCGTATTCCTGATAATCGCTGTACTCGCCGCTCTGTACCGCCTGTTGCAGGGTACGCACGACATCCGGGTTATAGGCGTGATATTCGCCGCCGTGGACGTACTTCAGCAGGCCGCCCGGGCTAATGGGTTTGCGCGCCAGCCAGGCGCGTTTGGAGAGATTCAGCAGATCCTGCTGGAAGTCATCAAAGCTCGCGCCGCCGATACGGCTGACCACGCCCTGGAAGCACAGGTTTACCACATCATCGTGCAGTCCGACCGCTTCAAACAGTTTGGAGCAGCGGTAAGAGGCAATGGTCGAAATGCCCATTTTGGACATAATCTTGTACAGCCCCTTGTTGATGCCGTTACGGTAGTTCTGCATCACGGTACGGTAGTTTTTGGCGATGGCCTGGGTATCAATCAGACGCCCCAGCGTTTCGTAGGCCAGGTACGGATAGATAGCCGTTGCGCCAAAGCCGAGCAGTACCGCAAAGTGATGCGGATCGCGGGCGCTTCCGGTTTCTACGATGATGTTGGCGTCGCAGCGCAGGCTTTGTTCTACCAGACGCGTTTGCACCGCGCCCACCGCCATCGGCGCGGGGACCGGCAGGCGATTCTTACCGATATTGCGATCCGAGAGGACCAGCAGCACGGTGCCGTTGCGCACCATCTGTTCCGCTTTATCGCACAGCGCCTTAACCGTCGCGTTCAGTGTGGTTTCGGTCACGTCGAAGGTGATATCCAGACGGTCAGCGCGATAATGCTCCTCTTTCATGGTGGTGAGCTGTTTGAAATCGGAGTACAGCAGAATTGGCGATTTAAAACTCAGGCGATGGGCCTGACCTTCCGCTTCGCAGAAGACGTTCATTTCGCGACCGATGCTGGTGGCGAGCGACATGACGTGCGCTTCACGCAGCGGGTCGATAGGCGGGTTAGTGACCTGCGCGAACTGCTGGCGGAAGTAGTCGTAAATAATACGCGGCTGGCTGGAGAGCACGGCAAAGGGGGTATCGTCGCCCATTGAACCGACGGCTTCCTGGCCGTTTTCGCCCAAAACGCGGATAACCGAGTCCAGCTCTTCGGCGCTGTAGTTAAACTGTTTTTGATAGCTGGCGAGCAGGTCATCGTCCAGTTCGCGGCTACCGACTTCTTCATCAGGCAGCTCTTCAAACGGCACCAGGCGGCGGACGTTTTTCTCCATCCACTCTTTATATGGATGGCGGCTTTTCAGGTCGTCATCGGTTTCCGCGGAATGCAGAATACGTCCGCCGCGGGTGTCGATCACCATCAGCTCGCCTGGGCCGACGCGGCCTTTCTCGACCACTTCATCCGGCTGATAGTCCCAGATACCGACTTCGGAGGCGCAGGTGATCAGCTTATCTTTGGTAATGACATAGCGTGCCGGGCGCAGGCCGTTACGGTCAAGGTTACAGGCGGCGAAGCGCCCGTCGGACATCACGATGCCTGCCGGACCGTCCCACGGCTCCATATGCATGGAGTTAAAGTCAAAGAAGGCGCGCAGATCCTGGTCCATATCGGGGTTGTTCTGCCAGGCGGGCGGTACCAACAGGCGCATGGCGCGGATGATGTCCATCCCGCCTGCCAGCAGCAGTTCCAGCATGTTGTCCAGCGAGCTGGAATCCGAACCGGTTTCGTTAACAAACGGCGCAGCGGACTGTAAATCCGGGATCAGCGGCGTCTGGAATTTATAGGTACGGGCGCGCGCCCACTGGCGGTTGCCGGTGATAGTGTTAATCTCGCCGTTATGCGCCAGGTAGCGGAACGGCTGCGCCAGCGGCCAACGCGGCACGGTGTTAGTGGAAAAGCGCTGGTGGAACAGGCAGATGGCCGATTCCAGACGCAGATCCGCAAGATCCAGGTAGAAGCGCGGCAGATCCGCCGGCATACATAGACCTTTATAAATGTTGACCAGGTTCGACAGGCTGCATACGTAGAAATCTTTGTCGTCCTGCAGGCGTTTTTCAATGCGTCGGCGGGCGATAAACAGACGGCGCTCCATATCACGCGGACGCCAGCCCGCCGGAGCGTTGACAAAAATCTGCTCAATACGCGGCAGGGAGGAGAGGGCGATTTCACCGAGCACGCCTTCATTGGTTGGCACATCGCGCCAGCCGACAATCGACAGGGTTTCCTGCTGTAATTCTTCTTCGACAATATGGCGTGACGCGGCGGCCAGTTCAGGATCTTTATTCAAAAATATCATCCCGACGGCGTAGTTTTTGGCTAAGCGCCAGCCGCGCTCTTCGGCCACGATGCGAAAGAAACGGTCAGGTTTTTGTAACAGCAAGCCGCAACCGTCGCCGGTTTTACCGTCGGCAAGGATCGCGCCACGGTGCTGCATCCGGGCCAGCGCGTGTATGGCGGTACGCACTACCTTGTGGCTAGGTTCGCCTTCTATGTGGGCGATCAGGCCGAAACCACAGTTATCCTTCTCAAGGGATTTATCGTACAACATATCAGTGAACCTCCCCAGGCTCTACGGGACGCTCTCCCAACCGACGGCGCGCGGGCACAGCAAGAGCATGGCGACGGGGCTGGCGCATCATACGCTTACCTCGCATTCGCCCTCTTTGTGTCCTTTGCGCATTGGTAAATACGGTTAAGAGGGAATCTCAATTACTGCATAAATATGATGAGCAGACGGCTCATCCAGAAAGCTTCCAGCGGATCCCCAACTTATCGGGAATCCACACCCAGGTCAAATGGCAAACTGATTTATGCAAAAGTGTGCTGTAGCACAGATAACTTTTTGAATCTTTTGAAATTAAAAGGTTTTTTATAGAAGGGCTGCTAATACGGAGCGGCAGAAAGCCTGTGATCTGTCTCACTATAAGAGCCGCTCGCCAGGCATTATCTGACCTTGCTTTTTCAAAAATCTTGGCATTTTATGCTGTTTTAAGCGTGAGCAGTATTGAATGCTACTGTTTTTATCGATGACCCAGCAAACGCTGAAAAAAGAGGGGAATATCAGGAAAAATCATCAGCGGGATTATGAATGAAATATCGTTTATTTTGCTTGATTATGCAATGGATAAAAGCCTTCCGGGACGATTGATCCAGGTCATCGCCAAAGGAGACTAAAAATGGCAGGCTTTGGCCTCTTTTTAAGAGGCGGTCTATCAGATTATGCAGTTACAGAAATTAGTCAATATGTTTGGTGGGGATCTTTTACGTCGGTATGGGCAAAAGGTTCATAAGCTGACGCTTCATGGCGGTTTTAGCTGCCCTAATCGCGACGGCACCATCGGGCGTGGCGGTTGCACCTTCTGTAATGTCGCCTCTTTTGCCGATGAGGCGCAGCAGCATCATTCGATTGCCGAGCAGCTTGCGCATCAGGCGCATCTGGTGAACCGCGCTAAACGCTATCTGGCCTATTTCCAGGCCTACACCAGCACCTTTGCAGAAGTGCAGGTGCTGCGTTCCATGTATCAACAGGCGGTCAGCCAGGCCAGTATCGTCGGGTTATGCGTCGGTACGCGTCCGGATTGCGTCCCGCAGGCAGTAGTAGATTTACTGTGTGAATATAAAGATCAAGGCTACGAGGTGTGGCTGGAACTGGGATTGCAAACCGCACACGATAAAACCCTGCGCCGAATTAACCGCGGGCATGACTTCGCCTGCTATCAGCGTACCACCCGGATTGCCCGGGAGCGCGGGCTGAAAGTGTGTGCGCATCTGATTGTGGGGCTGCCGGGCGAAGGGCAGGCAGAATGCCTGCAAACCATGGAGCGTGTGGTGGAGACGGGCGTTGATGGTATTAAACTGCATCCGCTGCATATTGTGAAAGGCAGTACGATGGCCAAAGCCTGGGAAGCGGGGCGGCTGAACGGCATCGAACTGGACGACTACACGCTAACGGCAGGTGAGATGATTCGTCATACGCCGCCGGAGGTAATTTATCACCGAATTTCAGCCAGCGCTCGCCGTCCGACGCTGCTTGCCCCGCTGTGGTGCGAGAATCGCTGGACGGGGATGGTTGAGCTGGACAAATACCTGAATGAGCATGGCGTACAGGGCTCTGCGCTGGCCCGTCCCTGGATACCACCTGTAGCGTAGCGTGATGAGGGGCGCTACGCATATTTCGCACAATATTCAACGCGGTTCCCATAATTGGGTATTATGTGCGAAGTTGTGGTGAAGGAATCCTCTATGAAGCAAATTCGTATGCTGGCGCAATACTATGTCGACCTGATGATGAAATTGGGTCTGGTGCGCTTTTCCATGCTCCTGGCGTTGGCATTGGTGGTGCTGGCGATTGTCGTGCAGATGGCGGTGACCATGGTGCTGCATGGTCAGGTTGAAAGTATCGACGTTATTCGTTCCATCTTTTTTGGCCTGTTAATTACGCCCTGGGCGGTCTATTTCTTATCCGTTGTTGTTGAACAACTGGAAGAGTCAAGGCAGCGACTGTCGCGTCTGGTGCAAAAGCTGGAGGAGATGCGCGAGCGCGATCTCAAGCTTAACGTACAGTTGAAGGACAATATTGCCCAGCTTAATCAGGAAATTGCCGATCGCGAAAAAGCGGAAGCGGAGCTGCAAGAGACATTTGAACAGCTAAAAGTAGAAATTAAAGAGCGTGAAGAAGCGCAAATCCAGCTAGAACAGCAATCCTCTTTTCTGCGCTCCTTTCTGGACGCCTCGCCGGATTTGGTTTTTTATCGTAATGAGGATAAAGAATTTTCCGGCTGTAACCGCGCAATGGAATTGCTAACCGGCAAGAGCGAAAAACAGCTGGTGCATTTGAAGCCGGAAGATGTGTACTCTCCCGAAGCGGCGGAGAAAGTCATTGAAACCGACGAAAAAGTATTCCGCCATAACGTCTCCCTGACCTACGAACAGTGGCTGGATTACCCGGACGGACGAAAGGCCTGCTTTGAAATTCGTAAAGTGCCTTATTACGACCGTGTCGGTAAACGTCATGGCCTGATGGGATTTGGTCGTGATATTACCGAACGTAAGCGTTATCAGGACGCGCTGGAGCGCGCCAGCCGCGACAAGACCACGTTTATCTCTACCATCAGTCATGAGCTGCGCACCCCGCTTAACGGCATCGTCGGTTTAAGCCGCATCCTGCTGGATACCGATCTCACCGCCGAACAGGAAAAATACCTTAAGACAATCCATGTCTCCGCCGTGACGTTAGGCAATATTTTCAATGATATCATTGATATGGATAAGATGGAGCGGCGTAAGGTTCAGCTTGATAACCAACCCATTGATTTCACCAGCTTTATGGCCGATCTGGAAAACCTTTCCGGTTTGCAGGCGCAGCAAAAAGGGCTACGTTTTGTGCTTGAGCCGACGCTGCCGTTGCCGCACAAAGTCATTACCGACGGAACGCGTCTGCGCCAGATTTTATGGAATTTGATCAGCAATGCGGTGAAGTTTACTCAGCAGGGCCAGGTGACGGTGCGGGCGCGCTATGATGAAGGCGACATGCTGCACTTTGAAGTGGAAGATTCCGGGATCGGCATTCCGCAGGATGAGCAGGATAAAATTTTCGCCATGTATTATCAGGTGAAAGACAGTAACGGCGGCAAACCGGCGACGGGGACCGGTATCGGGCTGGCGGTCTCCCGTCGGCTGGCGAAAAATATGGGCGGCGATATTACCGTTTCCAGTCTGCCGGGCAAAGGATCGACCTTTACGCTAACGGTTCATGCGCCAGCGGTGGCGGAAGAGGTGGAGGACGCCTTTGATGAAGACGACATGCCGCTGCCCGCGCTGCATGTTCTGCTGGTCGAAGATATTGAACTGAACGTGATCGTGGCGCGTTCGGTACTGGAAAAACTGGGGAACAGCGTGGATGTCGCGATGACCGGCAAGGCGGCGCTGGAGATGTTCGTGCCGGGAGAATACGACCTGGTCTTACTGGATATTCAGCTACCGGATATGACGGGTCTGGATATCGCCAGAGAACTGACCCGTCGCCACACGCGGGAAGATTTACCGCCGCTGGTAGCGCTTACGGCTAACGTTCTGAAAGATAAAAAAGAGTATCTGGACGCTGGTATGGACGATGTGCTGAGTAAGCCGCTGTCGGTGCCGGCCTTAACCGCGATGATTAAAAAATTCTGGGATGCCACCGATAAAGAGGAGAGTACCGTGACGCCTGAAGAGAGCGATAAAGCGCAAGCGCTGCTGGATATCCCGATGCTGGAACAATACATCGAGTTGGTTGGGCCTAAATTGATCACCGACGGTCTCGCGGTGTTTGAAAAAATGATGCCTGGCTATTTAAGCGTGCTGGAGTCCAATCTAACGGCGCGTGACAAAAAAGGCGTTGTTGAGGAAGGGCATAAGATTAAAGGCGCCGCCGGTTCGGTAGGGCTGCGTCATCTGCAACAACTTGGCCAGCAAATCCAGTCGCCGGATCTTCCCGCCTGGGAAGATAATGTCGTGGAATGGATTGAAGAGATGAAGCAGGAGTGGCAGCACGATGTCGCGGTGCTGAAAGCCTGGGTGGCAAACGCGGAAAAAAAATGACCCCGGTTTGACCGGGGTGCGCGAATACTGCGCCAACACCAGGGAAATCGTGGCTGCGCCGTGCTTATTATGATGATGTCAAAGGCGCAGTCCTGTTTTCAGGCCGCACGCAGTTAAGATAGCAAATCCTAAATGATTTGTTACATGAATCATTTAAATGTGTGAAGCGTAGCATTTTAATCAAAATTATTAATGGGCTTGAGTCGGTTGCAGGAGGATGTTCACCATGAAAAAAATTGGCGTAGTGCTCAGCGGATGCGGCGTCTATGACGGCACCGAAATTCATGAGGCCGTTCTGACGCTGCTGGCCATTGCCCGCAGCGGCGCGCAGGCTGTCTGCTTCGCGCCGGATAAACCACAAGCGGATGTTATTAATCACCTGACCGGCGAAGCGATGGCGGAAACGCGTAACGTCCTGATTGAGGCGGCGCGTATTACGCGGGGCGATATTCGTCCCCTGTCCCAGGCTCAGCCAGAGGAGCTGGATGCGCTCATTGTGCCTGGTGGTTTCGGCGCGGCGAAGAACCTGAGTAATTTCGCCAGCCAGGGGAGCGAATGCCGGGTGGATAGCGATGTCGTCGCGCTGGCGAAGGCCATGCACCAGTCCGGCAAGCCGCTGGGATTCATCTGTATCGCGCCCGCAATGTTGCCGAAAATCTTTGACTTCCCGCTACGTCTGACAATAGGGACGGATATTGATACCGCTGAAGTACTTGAAGAGATGGGCGCCGAACACGTACCTTGCCCGGTTGATGATATCGTTGTGGACGAGGATAACAAGGTCGTGACCACCCCTGCCTATATGCTGGCGCAGGATATCGCCCAGGCGGCAAGCGGCATTGATAAATTAGTGTCGCGCGTGCTGGTTCTGGCGGAATGAGCAAACGACGCATCGCGCCGTTAACGTTTTTGCGCCGTCTACTTTTACGTATCCTTGCTGCGCTCGCCGTCTTTTGGGGCGGCGGCATTGCGCTGTTTAGCGTGGTTCCGGTGCCTTTTTCGGCGGTGATGGCGGAACGGCAGATTAGCGCCTGGCTCGGCGGAGAGTTCGGTTATGTGGCGCATTCTGACTGGGTCAGTATGGCGGATATCTCGCCGTGGATGGGGCTGGCGGTAATTGCGGCGGAAGACCAGAAGTTCCCTGAGCACTGGGGCTTTGATGTTCCGGCGATTGAAAAAGCGCTGGCGCATAATGAGCGGAATGAGAGCCGTATTCGCGGCGCCTCTACGCTTTCGCAGCAAACGGCGAAAAATCTCTTTTTATGGGATGGACGCAGTTGGGTGCGCAAAGGTCTGGAGGCCGGGCTAACGCTGGGCATTGAAACTGTCTGGAGCAAAAAGCGCATCCTCACGGTTTATCTGAATATCGCGGAGTTTGGCGATGGTATTTTCGGCGTGGAGGCTGCGGCACAACGGTATTTTCATAAACCTGCCAGTCGCTTGAGTCTGTCTGAAGCCGCGTTACTGGCGGCTGTGCTGCCTAACCCGATTCGCTATAAGGCGAATGCGCCTTCCGGCTATGTGCGTAGCCGGCAGGCGTGGATTATGCGCCAGATGCGCCAACTGGGTGGGGAATCTTTTATGACGCGCAACCAGCTTAATTAATTTTGTCGAATGGCGGCGCGAACGCCTTATCCGGCCTGCGATCTGTGTCGTCCGGGCCTGATAAGCACAGGCCATTAAGCTTCGTGAGAAGTAAGCGCCAGCCGTTTCTTGTCTTTTGGCTGCGCGTCCCTCTCCAGGGCAACGGCCAGCGCAGGCTGGGCGATAAACCGCTGCCACACTCTCTCCAGTTTGCGTTCACAGCACCATGTTGACCAGGTTGCCAGCGGGATAAAGGTACTTTCCCCCAGATTGTCGCAAACCACCGGAACCACTTCTGACTCGCTGATACGCTGGCACAGGATGTTTTGCGGCTTCAGCGACATCGTCACAATATGGTTATCCAGCAGGTAGCGTTTCAGTTTTTTCAGTAGCCGCCGCAGGACAGCGACATCCTCTTCATAACGACATTGCGCGGCGAACTCGGTCAGGGTAATAGAGGGCGCGCCGTTGAAATCGGTAATCATGTCGTAGACATAGCCGGTGCCGCAATCGGTTTCTACCGTGCCGTAATAACGGGGGATAGCGCTCCAGTCTGTCAGGTAGCGGGACAGATGCGCATAGTAGCTCAGTTCACGCCGAATCTCTTTATCACCGCCGTGGTCACGGTTGTAAATGACTTTTATGCAACGCCGGGCATTATCCGGATGCGTATAGCATTTACGATGTCGACCGGCGCCCAGCGGAGTCTGTTTCGATAAGAGGATCATGGCAAGTCCTGGAAAAATTTATTCACATAAATTTAGTATGGACAAAGAACTTAAACAAAACCTAAACGAAATTTTTTAAGGTTTTCTTAATGTTTTTATGCATAGGTAAAGCGCACGAAATGTACAAATCTTACGAAAGGGTGGGGCTGCGGGACAAGAGGCAGGCAGGCGTAACACGCCCGGTTTTGGGGTGACTGTCATCAAATACCGGGACGGCGTTGGGGGAAATAGGGTATAGAGGGGGAGGTTTAGTCTTCGTCAAAGCCGGAATTGAACAGCGCGATAACCGCCGCCAGCGCTTCAACTTCTTGCGGGCCGGTGGCTTCAATTTCAATCTGACGCCCTTTGGCGGAGTCGAGCATTAACAGCGCGATGACGCTGTTTGCTTCCGCTTCGGTGCCTTCGTCATTGCGTAATAGCACCTCGGCGTCAAAACCCTGCATCAGTTCGAAAAGCTTCATGGCAGGCCGGGCATGCATGCCCAGCTTATTGGTGACTTCAACAGTTTGCTTTACGGTCATGTTTTGCGTTTTTCCAGCGTGCGATGGCGAGACTGGACATTTTTACCGCGCGAGCGGAAGTAGTCTGCCAGCTGTTCTGCAATATACACCGAACGGTGTTTCCCGCCGGTACAACCGATAGCGACGGTAAGGTAGCTGCGGTTGTTGGTCTCCAGCATCGGTAACCATAGCTCAAGATAGCTGCGAGTCTGATAGATAAAATTGTGAACTTCTGTGTGTCGGTCAAGAAACGCGGCTACCGGCTTATCAAGCCCGGTCATGGGGCGCAGTTTTGGGTCCCAGTGCGGGTTGGGCAGAAAGCGGACATCGAACACATAGTCCGCATCAATCGGGATACCATGTTTAAAGCCGAAGGACTCAAATACCATCGTCAGTTCACGCTCGCGTTTGCCCAACAGCCGGGTACGCAGCATCTCCGCCAGCTCATGGACGGACATTTCTGAAGTGTCGACGATCAGATCCGCACGTGAGCGTAACGGCTCCAGCAAGTCACTCTCTTTATCGATCGCACTCTCTAAAGAAAGATTTTTGCTGGAAAGCGGATGCAAACGGCGCGTGTCGCTGTAGCGGCGAATCAAGGTATTGCGGTCGGCATCAAGAAACAGCAATTGCGGCGAGAAAGCACCAGGCAGATTATTCATCGCCTGTTCAAAAATCTCAGGTGATTCAGGCATATTGCGCACATCAATGCTGACGGCGGCGGAAATCTGGCGATCGGCCAGCGTTCGCGCCAGATCGGGCAACAGCACGACGGGGAGGTTATCCACGCAGTAAAATCCCATATCTTCCAGCGCGCGCAGAGCGACAGATTTACCTGATCCGGAACGCCCGCTGACGATCATCAGTACCATGTACCGTTTCTCCTCACAACGACAGAAATAAATGCCATTGAGTTGTTATGCCTCATTCTGCTCACCTTCGGTGTCAGTAATGATTTGATACAGCTCTTCATCATTCAGCGCCGCGCGCAGGCGGCGGCAGATCGTTTTATCCGCCAGACGTTTCGCCACCAGCGACAGCGTGTGCAGATGCGTTTTAGTTTGATCGGCGGGCACCAGCAGGGCGAAGAGGAGATCGACCGGCTGGTTATCGATGGCGTCGAACGCGATCGGCGTTTCGAGCTGAACGAACACGCCGACGGCGCGTAAGGTATCTTCTTCCAGTTTCCCGTGCGGGATGGCGATACCATTACCAATACCGGTACTGCCCATTTTTTCGCGTGTCAGAATGGCTTCAAACACGACCTGAGGAGGTAAACTGAGCTGTTTTGCCGCCAGTTCGCTGATGATTTCCAGCGCGCGTTTCTTACTCTGACAATGAACGCCGCTACGCGTACACTCCTGGTTAAGTACACTGCTCAGTTGTAGAGTCGTATCGTTATTTATCATAATTTCACCTAAGAACCTGTCCTGTCAGGTTGATGGCCAGGTTCGGAGCGCTAACTGTACAAATGGCCCGTTGTGTCACACAACAGGCCGTCCTGCACTGGCTAACTGCCCGGACAATTAGTGTTGTTTCAGTTTATCTTTATGCCTGGTTAACTGCCTTGCCAGTTTATCAATCAAGCCGTCAATGGCGGCATACATATCTTGGCCTTCCGCGCTGGCGTGAATTTCGCCGCCGTTAACGTGTAGCGTCGCATCCGAGATGTGCGTGACCTTCTCCACTTTCAACACCACGTATACCTGATTAATCCGCTCAAAATACTGTTCAAGTTTGGCGAATTTTGTCGTCACAAATTCACGCAGGGCTTCAGTAATTTCGACATTATGTCCGGTGATATTGAGCTGCATAGTGTCTTCCTTATCGGTTGGGTCAAACCAGCTGTTTGCGTTGGTTTGACGGCGGAATGGATAAAGACTCTCGGTACTTCGCAACAGTGCGGCGCGCCACCATGATACCTTGTTCTGACAGCAGAGAGGTTAACTTGCTGTCGCTCAGTGGTTTCGCGGGGTTTTCCGCCGCAATTAACTTCTTCACCAGCGCGCGAATCGCGGTGGAAGAGGCTTCGCCTCCGCCTTCGGTATTGACGTGGCTGGAAAAGAAATATTTGAGTTCAAAAATACCGCGCGGGCTGTGCAGATACTTCTGCGTGGTCACGCGGGATATGGTGGATTCGTGCATCTCGACGGCCTGGGCGATATCCGCCAGTACCATCGGTTTCATATATTCTTCGCCCTGTTCAAAAAAGGCTTGCTGTTGCTCGACGATGCAGCGACTGACGCGCAGCAGCGTGTCGTTACGGCTTTCAAGGCTTTTTATCAGCCATTTCGCATCCTGTAAATTACTGCGGATGAACTGGCTGTCGGCATCGTTGCGCGCGCTATTGCACATGGCGGCATAGTGCTGGTTAATCTGTAAACGGGGAATACTGTCGCTATTAAGCTCCACCGTCCAGCGACCGTTATGCTTGCGTACCAGCACATCCGGGATAACGTACTCCGGCTCGCCGGTCTGGATCGATTGACCGGGTCTGGGATCGAGCGACTGAATCAGGTTTACCGCCTCTTTCAGCACCTCTTCTTTTAGTCGGGTAACGCGCATCAACGTGCGGAAATCGTGGTTGGCCAGCAGATCAAGATGATCGCAGATAATGAGCCGCGCCTCTTCCAGCCACGGCGTGGATTTGTCGAATTGTGAAAGCTGGATCAGCAGACAGTCGCGAAGATCTTTTGCCGCGACGCCTACCGGATCAAAACGCTGAATGCGCTTCAGAACGGCTTCAACCTCATCGAGATCCACCTCTACATCGCCCATGCTTTCGCGAATTTCGTCCAGGGATACGGTGAGATAGCCGGTATCATCTACCGCGTCGACAATGGATGTCGCAATAGCGCGATCGGTATCCGAGAAGGGCGTTAGCTCAACCTGCCACATCAGATAATCCTGCAACGACTGCGTCGTTTCGCCCTGATAGACGGGCAGCTCATCGTCGATATAATCGCCGCTGGGGCCGGACGGCGTCCCGGCGGTGTAAATTTCATCCCAACTGGCGTCAAGCGGCAGCTCTTCCGGCATCTCTTTTTGTTCGAGCGCGTCGGCGGTATCGAGAGGATCGTTATCCTGAGGTTGCTGGGTGTCGATTTCGTCATGAAGATCGGTTTGCTCAAGCAGCGGGTTATTTTCCAGCGCTTGCTGGAGTTCCTGCTGAAGTTCCAGCGTAGACAACTGCAACAGACGGATGGCCTGTTGTAGCTGAGGCGTCATTGCCAGTTGTTGGCTAAGCCTGAGTTGCAAACCTTGCTTCATATTCAGAGTCGTTTTCTCCCGCTAGAGCAGCATAGCCCTCTACCCTATCAGAGTCTGAAGTCTTCCCCAAGATATACACGCTTAACGTGTTCGTCTTGCAGGATTTCTGTCGGCGTACCGTGGGCAATAAGGTGGCCCTGGCTCACGATATAGGCGCGTTCACAGACTGCCAGCGTCTCACGGACGTTATGATCGGTGATCAGCACGCCGAGCCCGCTATCGCGCAGATGCTCGATAATGCGTTTGATGTCGATAACGGAAATCGGGTCAACGCCGGCAAAGGGTTCATCCAGCAGGATAAATTTGGGATTAGCGGCCAACGCGCGGGCTATTTCTACACGACGGCGTTCACCACCGGACAGCGCCTGTCCCATGCTGTCGCGCAGATGCTCGATATGAAACTCTTCCATCAGCTCGTTGGCGCGGTCTTCTCGCTGTTCTGCGGTCAAATCGTCACGAATTTGCAGTACCGCCATCAGGTTATCAAATACGCTGAGACGGCGGAAAATAGAGGCTTCCTGCGGCAAATAGCCGATACCGCGGCGCGCGCGCGCGTGCAGCGGCAGCAGACTGATATCTTCATCATCGATGATGATATTGCCTGCGTCACGCGGCACGATACCGACGACCATATAAAAGGTGGTGGTTTTACCCGCGCCGTTTGGACCGAGCAGCCCGACAATCTCCCCGGAGTTAACGGTCAGACTGACATCTTCCACTACGCGACGGCCTTTATAGGCCTTCGCCAGATTCTTTGCAGTTAATGTTGCCATAACGAATTAGTTACTCTTCTTTTGCGCCGGAGTCTGGCCTTTGTTTTTGTCTTGCAACTGCGACGGCACCAGAACGGTGGTGACGCGTTTGCCTTTCTCGCTGAAGGCCTGCATTTTCTGCTCTTTCACCAGGTAGGTGATTTTGTCGCCGGTAATGTTGCTGTCAAGCTGCTCCAGATAAGCGTTGCCGGTCAGCACCACAAAATCTTTCGCCAGCTCGTAGTGCATATGGGAAGCGTGGCCTTTCACCGGCTTACCGTTGTCCTGCATCTGGTAGAAGGTGGCCGGATTGCCGTAACCGTCGATCACCTCTTTCCCCTGTTCGCCGCCAGGGCGGGTAACCACGACTTTATCGGCGTTGATCTTAATCGTGCCCTGGGTCATCACCACGTTGCCCGTAAAGGTCACGACGTTGCCTTGCATATCCAGCGACTGTTGATCCGAGTCAATATGAATAGGCTGTTCGGTATCGCCCGTGACGGCGAAAGCCGGAATGCTGGCGGCCAGCAGCGAGCCGGCAAGCATAAGATTAAGGCTGAGTTTGTTTGTTTTGAATTTCATAAGAGGTTCTAACCTTTTCAATCAGCTCGGCGTTCTTGCTGCGTAAGTTACCGCGCATTTTCAGTCCGCTGGAGTTAAATGTTGTGCCGTATAACGTCACCAGATCGTTCGAGGTAACATCCTGCGTCACCAGATTAATCTGCGCGTTATCGGTGGTAATTCTGCGTAATTGAGCGTCAGGCACCAGGGCGTTGACTTCAACATGGCCATACAGATAGAGCATCCGATCGTTAGTCAATTTGGCTTTATCGGCCTTGATCGACCATGTCGGCACTTTATCCTTATCAAAGGTGGTTAATACCGGTTGCGTAAACCATGAGACCGCCTGATCGGAAAAATATTCAACGTGCTGCGCGATCAGACGATAGCTCAACGCGCCTTCCGGACTGTACACGACGGTATCCGTATGCTCGCTTTTATACGTGGGATCGTTGCTGTTGACCATCACGGCAGCAGGATCGTCTTTATCCGCCAGATTGATACCAATCAGTACCAGAATGGCCAGCGACAGTAGAATGATAACCCAACGTCTGGTTTTACTCATATCGATTGCCCTTTGGCCTCATCCAGCTTGCCCTGCGCCAGCAGCAGCAAATCGCACACCTCACGTACCGCGCCGCGCCCGCCGGCAATGTGCGTCACATAGTCAGCGCGGGGGATCAGCAGTGGATGCGCATCCGCAACGGCAACGCTTAACCCCACTTTTTCCATCACTGGCCAGTCAATCAGATCATCGCCGACATAGGCAACATTTTCCGGCGCAATGGCCAGTTTTTCCAGCAGATCGCTAAAGGCGATCAACTTATTCGACTGTCCCTGATAAAGATGGACAATCCCCAGCGTGGCGCAGCGATCTTCTACAAGTTTAGCCTTTCGTCCGGTAATAATGGCAACCTCGATATTGGAGGTCAAAGCACAGCGAATACCATAGCCGTCACGAACGTTGAAAGCCTTCAGCTCTTCGCCGTTATTGCCCATATAAATCAGGCCGTCAGACAATACGCCATCCACGTCCAGGATGAGCAGGCGGATATTCTCCGCTTTGGTCATGACATGGGGGCTGACGGGGCCATAACAGGTCGCAAGCGACGCACCTGCTTTACTCATCGTTAATTATCCTTGAGTTTCTACACGACGCCTGCACGCAGGAGATCATGCATATGTAACACACCGAGTAACTGGTCGCCATCAGCAACCAGTACGGAGGTGATATGGCGGGACTGCATTAAATTCAGCGCATCGACAGCGAGAATACCGGGACGCACGCGAATGCCCCCTGGCGTCATCACCTCGGCGATCCCCAACTGGCGCATATCGCCGCCCATATCGAATACGCGACGTAAATCGCCGTCGGTGAAGATACCGTCGATCTTCATGGATTCATCGCAAATGACGGTCATACCGAGATTTTTACGCGTAATTTCTAATAGCGCATCACGCAGGGTGGCATGTTTATTAACATGCGGGATCTCATCGCCAGTATGCATAATATCGCTTACGCGCAGCAGTAGCTTACGTCCCAGCGCGCCGCCAGGATGCGACAGAGCGAAATCCTCGGCGGTAAAGCCGCGCGCTTTTAACAACGCCACAGCGAGCGCGTCGCCCATCACCAGCGTTGCGGTGGTACTACTGGTAGGCGCCAGTCCTAACGGACACGCTTCTTTGGGCACTTTAACACACAGATGCACATCTGCCGCACGCGCCATGCTGCTTTCCGGTCGCCCGGTAATGCAAATTAACGGCACGTGCAGACGTTTAAGTACCGGTATTAGCGCCGCGATCTCGCTGGATTCGCCGGAGTTGGAGATAGCGATAACCACATCCTGCGGCGTAACCATCCCCAAATCGCCGTGCGCGGCTTCGCCCGGATGTACAAAAAAGGAAGAGGTGCCGGTACTGGCGAACGTGGCGGCCATTTTCCGTCCGATATGGCCGGATTTCCCCATCCCCATGACCACCACTTTTCCGGTGCAGTTGAACATTTTTTCACAGGCCAGCGTGAAATGCTGGTTGATATATTGATCAAGCTCCGCCAGGCCTTCACGTTCAATTTCCAGGACCTCTTTGCCTGCCTGCTGAAAGTCAAACCCCGGTTGCAACGCTAAATGCGACATAATCCGTTTCCAGTTATCCAACAAGAAGTGGCGATAGCCAATAGAGCATCGCCAGCCATACGATAAACCCGCCGGTCAGCAGTATACCTGCGCCCCGACCAATCTGACGCGGATGCCGCCAGCAAAGTAAAGCGAAAACCACGCTAACCAGCAACATCACGCTATAATCACGCCCAAACGCCAGCGGATTGATCTCCCCCGGCGCGATCAGCGCAGGCAGTCCCAGCACGATAGCGAGATTAAAAATATTGGCGCCAATGAGATTACCAACGGCAATATCATTTTCGCCTTTTCGCACGCCGGCAATCGCCGTCGCCAGCTCTGGCAGACTGGTGCCGACGGCGATGACTGTCAGACCGAGCGTTAATTCACTCATGGCGAAATAGTTCGCCAGCACCGTAGCGTTATCGATTACCATGCGCGTCGCCATCGGCATGATGACCAGCGCAATGCCCAGCCATAAGAACGCGACGGGGAGCCCGCCTTCGCGCGGCAGCTCCGCCAGTTGTTCGCGGGTGAGGCTGTCATTCCCCTGGCGTTCGGCCAGACGCGCGATTTTAACAATGAATAACAGCCATAGCACAGCCAGAAGCAGGAGAAAGATACCATCACTGCGGCTTAACTGTCCGTCATGCAGTACGGAACCGGCTACCACGCTAACAAATAACATTAACGGCAATTCGCGACGTAGAACATCGGAATGCACGGTAAATGGACGAACCAGCGCCGCCAGCCCTAAGATCAGCAAAATATTGGTGATGTTAGAACCGAGCGCCGCGCCGACGGCCAAATCGAGCTGACCGTGTAGCGATGCGGCGGCCGACACAATAATTTCCGGCAGCGAGGTGCCGATACTCACAACCGTCATCCCGATGATCAGCGGGGGAATACCGAATGTACGGCATAAAATAGAGGCCGCAAACACCAGACGATCGGCGCCGTAGGCCACCAGAAGCAAACCAATTATGAGTAGCGCCATCGCTAAAAGCATCTAAAGTCCTTTCTTCAGGTATACTCGCCGGTCCCCTGGAAGGGATATCTGGAAGCCGTAACGAAGTCCTAATTTTGACTTTATGCGGCTAAAAAGTAAAACGAATGCCAGCTTTCGCTAACCCTGTCAGTTAATATTCTGTAATTATGTCGAACCCATGGTTAAATTCAGCGCCATGGTTACCTCAACAAGGCAATACGAAGGATGAATCAATGGGTCAGTCTGCGGCCAATTTAGTCGATATGCGCGACGTCAGCTTTTCCCGTGGCGAACGCTGCATTTTCGATAATATTTCCCTGACGGTGCCGCGCGGGAAGATCACGGCGATCATGGGGCCGTCGGGCATCGGTAAAACCACGCTGTTGCGCCTGATTGGCGGACAGATCCCGCCGGATAAGGGCGAGATCTTATTTGATGGCGAGAATGTGCCGGCCATGTCCCGTTCGCGGCTCTACACCGTCCGCAAACGTATGAGTATGCTGTTTCAGTCGGGAGCGCTGTTTACCGACATGAACGTGTTTGACAATGTGGCCTATCCGCTACGGGAGCACACCAATTTACCCGCGCCGCTGCTAAAAAGCGTCGTGATGATGAAACTGGAAGCTGTCGGGCTGCGCGGCGCGGCAAAACTGATGCCTTCCGAGCTCTCCGGTGGGATGGCGCGCCGCGCCGCGTTGGCGCGCGCCATCGCTCTGGAACCGGATCTCATCATGTTCGATGAGCCGTTTGTCGGCCAGGACCCGATTACCATGGGCGTTCTGGTGAAGCTGATTTCAGAATTGAACAGCGCGCTGGGCGTGACCTGCGTGGTGGTCTCGCATGATGTGCCAGAGGTGCTCAGTATTGCTGATCACGCCTGGATCATGGCGGACAAAAAAATCGTCGCTCACGGTAGCGCTCAGGCGTTGCAGGAGAATACGGACCCGCGCGTGCGTCAGTTCCTTGACGGCATTGCCGACGGGCCGGTTCCGTTCCGCTATCCGGCGGGCGACTATCACCTTGATTTACTCGAAACAGGGAGTTAAGCCACTCATGCTGTTAAATGCGCTGGCAGCACTCGGACACAGCGGGATCAAAACCGTCAGGACGTTCGGGCGCGCCGGGTTAATGTTATTCAATGCGATTATCGGTAAGCCGGAGTTTCGCAAACATGCGCCGCTGCTGGTGCGCCAGCTTTATAATGTGGGCGTCTTGTCAATGCTTATCATTATTGTCTCCGGCGTATTCATCGGTATGGTGCTGGGGCTGCAAGGCTATCTGGTTCTGACCACTTACAGCGCGGAGACCAGTCTTGGCATGTTAGTGGCGCTTTCGCTGCTGCGCGAGCTGGGGCCGGTGGTCGCGGCGTTGCTGTTTGCCGGGCGGGCCGGGTCGGCGTTGACGGCGGAAATCGGCCTGATGCGGGCGACGGAGCAGCTCTCCAGTATGGAGATGATGGCGGTCGATCCATTGCGCCGGGTGATTTCGCCGCGCTTTTGGGCGGGCGTGATTTCATTGCCGCTACTGACCATTATCTTTGTGGCGGTCGGTATCTGGGGCGGCTCGCTGGTCGGCGTAAGCTGGAAGGGAATCGACGCCGGGTTCTTCTGGTCCGCGATGCAGAATGCCGTCGACTGGCGTATGGACCTGGTGAACTGTCTGATAAAGAGCGTGGTGTTCGCCATTACGGTAACATGGATTGCGTTATTCAACGGTTATGACGCAATACCGACTTCTGCCGGGATTAGCCGGGCAACGACGCGTACCGTGGTTCACGCATCGTTGGCCGTTCTGGGGCTGGATTTTGTGCTGACCGCACTGATGTTTGGGAATTGAGTTCATGCAAACGAAAAAAAATGAAATTTGGGTAGGCGTTTTTTTGCTGGTAGCGTTGCTGGCGGCGCTGTTTGTTTGCCTGAAGGCGGCAAATGTGACCTCTATGCGCACGGAGCCGACCTATAAGGTTTATGCGACCTTCGATAACATCGGCGGTCTGAAAGTGCGTTCCCCGGTACGCATCGGCGGGGTGGTTGTCGGGCGGGTTGAAGATATCTCGCTTGATCCGAAAACATACCTGCCGCGCGTAACGCTCGACATCGAAGAGCGTTATAACCATATTCCCGATACCAGCTCGTTGAGTATTCGAACTTCCGGACTGCTGGGGGAGCAATATCTGGCATTAAACGTCGGTTTTGAAGATCCTGAGCTGGGAACGTCTATCCTCAAAGATGGGAGTACGATTCAGGACACCAAGTCTGCAATGGTGCTGGAAGATATGATTGGCCAGTTCCTTTATAACAGCAAAGGCGACGACAATAAGAATTCTGGCGATGCGCCAGCCGCAACGGAAGGTCATACTGAAGCCACAACGCCCGCGGGCGAAACGAAATAATCTCAGGAGAATTGAGGCATGTTTAAACGACTGATGATGGTGGCCCTGCTGGTCATTGCGCCATTAAGCGCAGCAACGGCAGCGGATCAGAGCAATCCTTATAAACTGATGAACGAGGCGGCGCAGAAAACTTTTGATCGCCTGAAAAACGAACAGCCGAAAATTCGTGCCAATCCGGATTACCTGCGAGACGTTGTTGATCAGGAACTTCTGCCGTACGTGCAGGTAAAATATGCCGGCGCGCTGGTGTTGGGCCGCTACTACAAAGAGGCGACCCCGGCGCAGCGTGAAGCCTATTTTGCAGCGTTTCGCGAATACCTGAAACAGGCATACGGTCAGGCGCTGGCGATGTACCACGGTCAGACTTACCAGATAGCGCCTGAGCAACCGCTGGGCGATGCGACCATTGTGCCTATCCGTGTAACGATTATCGATCCCAACGGTCGTCCGCCGGTACGCCTGGATTTCCAGTGGCGAAAAAACACCCAGACCGGCAACTGGCAGGCGTATGACATGATTGCGGAAGGCGTCAGCATGATCACCACCAAGCAAAATGAGTGGAGCGACCTGCTGCGTACTAAAGGCATCGACGGCCTGACCGCACAACTGAAATCTATCTCTCAACAGAAAATTACTTTGGACGAGAAACAGTAATGACGCCGCAACTCACCTGGACGCGTGAGGCGGACACTCTGGTGCTGGCGGGAGAGCTGGATCAGGACGTGTTGGCGCCGCTATGGGACGCGCGCGTAGAAGCGATGAATGGCGTTACCCGTATCGACCTGAGCCAGATCTCCAGGGTAGATACGGGGGGACTGGCGCTGCTGGCGCACCTTGTGAACCAGGCAAAAAAGCAGGGCAATGCCGTGTCGCTGTCTGGCGTTAACGACAAGGTTTACGCGCTGGCGCAATTATATAACTTGCCCGAAGACGTACTTCCCCGTATGTAATGAATGCCGGATGGTTTATCCGGCCTACACTTCGCATGATCCCCGTAGGCCGGATAAGTTGCGTTAGCAGCACCATCCGGCACTTTTACCGCGCTGATTTATCAGCGTAATCTTTTGCTTATTTAAGACGGCGCGACTTTGCTCTAAGATGTTGGGCTGTTTTCACTATTTGACGAATAAAGAACCCATGGAAAATCATGAAATTCAGAGTGTGCTGATGAATGCCCTCTCCCTCCAGGAAGTCCACGTCTCCGGCGATGGCAGTCACTTTCAGGTTATTGCCGTGGGCGAGATGTTTGACGGCATGAGCCGGGTCAAGAAACAGCAAACGGTCTATGGGCCGCTAATGGAGTACATTGCGGACAACCGTATCCATGCCGTATCGATCAAAGCATATACCCCGGCGGAATGGGCGCGCGATCGTAAACTTAACGGATTTTAAGCTACGGGTAACCTGCCGGTAGCGGAGATGAATGCTTAACTGAGAATACAATAATGGATAAATTTCGTGTACAGGGGCCAACGACGCTCCAGGGCGAAGTCACAATTTCCGGCGCCAAAAACGCCGCGCTGCCGATCCTGTTCGCCGCTCTGCTGGCAGAAGAACCGGTAGAGATCCAAAACGTTCCAAAACTGAAAGACGTGGATACGTCGATGAAGCTCCTGAGCCAATTAGGCGCGAAAGTGGAACGCAATGGATCGGTACACATTGACGCCAGCCAGGTGAACGTGTTCTGCGCGCCTTATGATCTGGTTAAGACCATGCGCGCCTCGATATGGGCGCTGGGGCCGCTGGTTGCCCGTTTTGGTCAGGGACAAGTCTCTCTGCCGGGGGGCTGTACTATCGGCGCGCGTCCGGTTGATCTGCATATTACCGGTCTGGAACAACTGGGTGCGACCATCAAGCTGGAAGAGGGCTACGTAAAGGCCTCCGTAGAAGGGCGTCTTAAAGGGGCGCATATCGTGATGGATAAGGTCAGCGTCGGCGCGACCGTCACCATTATGTGCGCCGCTACGCTGGCGGAAGGGACGACCATCATTGAAAACGCCGCGCGCGAGCCGGAAATTGTCGACACCGCTAACTTCCTGGTTACGCTGGGGGCGAAGATCGCCGGGCAGGGCACCGATCGTATTACGATCGAGGGTGTAGAGCGTCTGGGCGGCGGCGTTTATCGTGTGCTGCCGGATCGTATCGAAACGGGGACTTTCCTGGTGGCGGCAGCGATCTCTCGCGGCAAAATCCTCTGCCGTAACGCGCAACCGGACACTCTGGACGCGGTACTGGCGAAACTGCGCGATGCTGGCGCGGATATCGAAGTGGGCGAGGACTGGATTAGTCTGGACATGCACGGCAAACGACCGAAGGCGGTCAATGTCCGTACCGCGCCGCACCCGGCATTCCCGACCGATATGCAGGCGCAGTTCACGTTGCTGAACCTGGTGGCGGAAGGGACGGGCTTTATCACTGAAACCGTCTTTGAAAACCGCTTTATGCACGTGCCTGAACTCAGCCGCATGGGCGCGCGTGCGGAAATTGAAAGCAATACCGTCATATGCCATGGCGTAGAAACGCTCTCTGGCGCCCAGGTCATGGCGACAGATCTGCGGGCATCTGCGAGCCTGGTGCTGGCGGGCTGTATTGCGGAAGGCACGACGATTGTGGATCGCATTTATCACATCGATCGCGGTTATGAGCGCATCGAAGACAAACTGCGCGCGCTAGGCGCGAATATTGAACGCGTGAAAGGCGAATAACCTTCTGTACGCTGAACAACCCCCGCGAACGCGATGCGGGGGTTGTTTTACAGGCACTTACTCTACATTCTGTTTGTTTTTATTACGCGCTCTCATAAGCCGCGTTCTGTCGATAAACTCATGCGTGCGCGGATCGTGATAACGCGATGGCCAAATAACCCAGGGTTCCGTTCCCAATGCTTTCGCGATAATCAACTCTCCTTTCGGCCATGGGCGCGTTAATGCATTGGCCAGCGTGGATGAACTCAATCCATTCCGACGTGACTCAGCGGCCATTGAAGTCCCTTTTTTACGTAGTCCGGCAATGATATCGGCCGGATGCCAGTCAATAAGCTTGCTTTCCATACATCCATCACTCCTTAGATTAATCACTTACGGTTTTAACAACCCGACGACGTTCGATACTATAACGCTTCGTGAAGGAATGTTCTAAAAAGTTCATGTAAGTGGCGGCAATATTCAGAATATGCCAGGGGAAATCCTGGATGAGTATGTGAAAAACAGGCGATAGGGTATCTGGAGTTTATTAGAACTTAATGGGATATCCCGCGCAGTACGCGGGATAAGAGAACGGCATTAACGATCGCGCTGCACCGCGATGTGTGCGAGACCGATTAGCGCCTCACGCCATGGGGTATCCGGCAATATCTGCAACGCGGATATCGCTTTGTCGGCTTCTTCTTCCGCTCGCTGACGCGTCCATTCCAGCGAGCCGCAGGTGGTCATCGCTTCCAGAACCGGTTCCAGAAGATGACGGCCATTACCTTGTTCAATAGCGGTACGGATCATCGCTGACTGTTCTGGCGTACCGTGGCGCATGGCGTGAAGCAACGGTAAGGTAGGTTTGCCCTCATTGAGGTCATCACCCACATTTTTACCGAGATGCTCGCCGTCGGCACTGTAATCCAGCAGATCGTCAATGAGCTGGAAAGCCGTACCAAGGTAGCGACCATAGTCCTGCAACCCTTTCTCTTGCTCAGGCGTACAACCAGCGAGAATACCGGAGCACTGGGCGGCAGCTTCGAACAGACGGGCCGTTTTACTGTAAATCACCCGCATGTAATTTTCTTCGGTAATGTCCGGGTCATTCACGTTCATCAATTGCAGCACTTCGCCTTCTGCAATCACGTTGACCGCTTCCGACATCACTTCCAGCACTTTTAACGAGCCGAGGCTGGTCATCATCTGGAAGGCGCGGGTATAGATAAAGTCGCCGACCAACACGCTGGCGGCATTACCGAAAGCGGCATTTGCCGTCGCTTTGCCGCGACGCATATCGGATTCATCCACCACATCATCATGTAGCAGCGTCGCCGTGTGGATAAACTCGATCAGAGCGGCGATAGTCACGTGCGCGTTACCCTGATAACCCACCGCGCGCGCGGCAAGAACGGCAATCATCGGACGAATGCGTTTTCCGCCGCCGCTAATAATGTAATATCCTAGCTGATTAATCAGTTGAACGTCGGAATTAAGCTGTTCAAGGATTGTCGCATTGACACCCGCCATATCTTGCGCGGTTAACTCGTTGATTTTTTCTAAATTCATCGCAAAAGCCGGGCTTATCGCCCCGATTATCCCATGTCTGAATGAGGTAACGTAGGGTTTATGGTTAGAAATATACCCTGATTGTACTGAAAAAACGCCGCAGATAAACGTTACCGTATGCGTTGTGTTTTTTTTCTTCATGTATTGATGGTAGCACTTGTCAAAGCCGTGCAATTTGCGTAATATTCGCGCCCTATTGTGAATATTTATAGCGCGCTCTGAATCATTGAAAGGTGTGCGCGGAAGCGGAGTTTTTTATGTACGCGGTTTTCCAAAGTGGTGGTAAACAACACCGAGTAAGCGAAGGTCAGACCGTTCGCCTGGAAAAGCTGGACATCGCAACTGGCGAAACTATCGAGTTCGCTGAAGTTCTGATGATCGCAAACGGTGAAGAAGTCAAAATCGGCGTTCCTTTCGTTGATGGCGGCGTAATCAAAGCTGAAGTTGTTGCCCACGGTCGTGGCGAGAAAGTTAAAATCGTTAAGTTTCGTCGCCGTAAACACTACCGTAAGCAGCAGGGCCATCGTCAGTGGTTCACTGATGTGAAAATTACCGGCATCAGCGCTTAAGATTAGGGGAGCAGATTAAATGGCACATAAAAAGGCTGGCGGCTCGACTCGTAACGGTCGCGATTCTGAAGCTAAACGTCTGGGCGTAAAACGCTTTGGCGGTGAAGCAGTTCTGGCAGGCAGCATCATCGTTCGTCAACGTGGTACTAAATTCCACGCTGGCACCAACGTTGGTTGCGGTCGTGACCACACTCTGTTTGCTAAAGCAGACGGTAAAGTGAAATTCGAAGTTAAAGGCCCGAAAAACCGTAAATACATCAGCATCGTTGCTGAGTAAGTTTTTTGTGGTCCGGTAACGGATGAAAGCCCCGCACCTGTTGCGGGGCTTTTTACATTCGATGGCCGACTAAAATATACCCGTGTGGCTGTGCGAATGCCGTTAACGGGTCTTTGCAGGGAACACGGCATGAAGCAGCAGGCAGGCATTGGCATTCTTTTAGCGCTCACTACCGCGATGTGCTGGGGAGCGTTGCCAATAGCAATGAAGCAAGTGCTGGAGGTGATGGAGCCTTCAACCATTGTCTTCTACCGCTTCTTAATGGCCAGTATTGGCCTCGGGGCGATACTGGCAGTAAAAAGAAAGCTGCCGCCGCTGCGTATTTTTCGTAAGCCGCGCTGGTTGGTGTTATTGGCGATAGCGACCTGCGGACTGTTCGGTAATTTCATTTTGTTCAGTTCTTCCCTGCAATATTTAAGCCCAACCGCGTCGCAGGTTATCGGCCAGCTCTCGCCGGTTGGCATGATGGTCGCCAGCGTCTTTATTCTGAAAGAAAAGATGCGCGGTACGCAGGTGATTGGCGCGCTGATGTTATTGAGCGGGCTGGTGATGTTTTTTAACACCAGTCTGATCGAGATTTTTACCCGACTGACCGACTACACCTGGGGCGTTATTTTTGGCGTAGGCGCGGCGATGGTGTGGGTGAGCTATGGCGTGGCGCAAAAAGTATTATTGCGACGTCTGGCTCGCAGCAGATCCTGTTTTTACTGTACACTTTATGTACGATAGCGCTCTTGCCGCTGGCAAAACCGATGGTGATAGCGCAACTGAGCGACTGGCAGCTCGCCTGTTTGATTTTCTGCGGGCTAAATACGCTGGTAGGATATGGCGCCCTGGCGGAAGCGATGGCGCGTTGGCAGGCGGCGCAGGTGAGCGCGATAATCACGCTTACACCGCTATTTACCCTGCTGTTTTCAGATCTTTTATCTATGGCCTGGCCCGATTTCTTCGCCAGACCGATGTTAAACCTTTTAGGTTATCTCGGTGCGTTTGTCGTGGTTGCGGGCGCGATGTATTCCGCCATTGGTCATCGTATTTGGGGCGGTTTACGCAAGCATGAAACGGTGGTTTCGCAACCCCGCTCAGGCGAATGATTTACGGAGAATAAAATGAAGTTTGTTGATGAAGCATCGATTCTGGTCGTTGCAGGCGATGGCGGTAATGGCTGTGTGAGCTTCCGCCGCGAAAAATATATCCCGAAAGGCGGCCCGGACGGCGGTGATGGCGGCGACGGCGGCGACGTCTGGATGGAAGCCGATGAAAACCTGAATACGCTGATCGATTACCGCTTTGAAAAATCGTTCCGCGCTGAACGTGGTCAGAATGGCGCGAGCCGCGACTGTACCGGTAAACGCGGTAAAGACGTGACCATCAAAGTGCCGGTCGGTACGCGCGTTATCGACCAGGGAACCGGTGAAACGATGGGCGACATGACCAAACACGGTCAGCGTCTGTTGGTCGCGAAGGGCGGCTGGCATGGGTTAGGCAATACCCGTTTTAAATCCTCGGTTAACCGTACGCCGCGCCAGAAAACCAATGGTACGCCGGGCGATAAGCGCGACCTGCTGCTGGAACTGATGCTGCTGGCGGATGTCGGGATGCTGGGGATGCCAAACGCTGGTAAATCAACGTTCATTCGTGCGGTATCGGCAGCAAAACCGAAAGTCGCGGACTATCCGTTTACCACGCTGGTGCCGAGCCTGGGCGTGGTACGTATGGACAGCGAAAAGAGTTTTGTGGTGGCCGACATTCCGGGGTTGATCGAAGGCGCGGCGGAAGGCGCAGGCCTGGGGATTCGCTTCCTGAAGCACCTCGAACGTTGCCGCGTACTGCTGCACCTCATTGATATCGATCCGATCGACGGTTCCGATCCGGTGGAAAACGCCCGTATCATTATTGGCGAACTGGAAAAATACAGCCAGGATCTGGCGGCTAAACCGCGCTGGTTAGTGTTCAACAAGATCGATCTGATGGATAAAACCGAAGCGGAAGAGAAAGCGAAAGCGATCGCCGAAGCGTTGGGCTGGGAAGGGAAATACTATCTGATTTCCGCTGCCAGTCAGCTGGGGGTGAAAGATCTCTGCTGGGATGTGATGACCTTTATCATCGAGAATCCGATCGCGCAGGCTGAAGAAGCAAAACAGCCGGAAAAAGTCGAGTTCATGTGGGACGATTATCATCGCCAGCAGCTGGCTGAAGTGGAAGAAGACGCAGACGATGACTGGGATGACGACTGGGATGAAGACGACGAAGAAGGCGTCGAGTTCATCTACAAACGTTAATCTCGTAGCCGGATGGCGCTTACGCTTATCCGGCCTACAAAAGCCAACGGGCCGCATTTGCGGCCCGTTTTATTATGTTCTTTGTAGGCCAGATAAGACGCGTTAGCGCCGCCATCCGGCAATAAATGCACTCAGTTATTCTGATAAATATCCTTATACAACCGACTCTCGAAGCGTACCAGCGGGATTCGGCGATTACGCTGATCGGCAGGTGGAACCGCGTAGCCGGACAAATATTGTACAAATGCCATCCGTTGCCCGCTTGCGGTGGTAATAAAGCCCGCCAGATTATACACGCCCTGCAGTGATCCGGTTTTCGCTGAAACCTTACCGTCTACGCCCGCCTGATGCAGCCCGGCGCGGTATTGTAATGAACCATCATAGCCCGCCAGCGGCAGCATAGAGATAAAGTTCAGCTCGTTATCGTGTTGGGCGATATATTGCAGCACCTGCATCATCGTGGCGGGAGCGATCAGATTATGGCGAGAAAGACCGGAACCGTCGGCAATAATGGTATTGCCGATATCAATTCCCGCCTGTTGGCGCAGGATCTGGCGAACGGCATCCGATCCCGCCCGCCAGGTGCCAGGCACGTTAAACCTGACATGACCAATCATCCGAAAAACAGTATCGGCGATCATGTTGTCTGACTTTTTCAGCATAATCTTAAGCAGATCGTGCAGTGGCGCCGACTGTTTACTGGCGACGATCGTTCCGGGCTCGTTAACCTGCGTCTGGCGCAGCAGCGTGCCGCGGTAAGTTATCCCGGCCTCTTTCAGTTCCTGCTTGAGGATCGCGCCCGCGTAGCTGGCGCCGTCCTGAATAGCAAAGGCCAGCGGCAGCGGGTCGGCGCGCTGTGGTAAACAGCCGGTAAGCGTATAACGGTTCAAATCGCCAGGCACAACATCCAGCTCGCAATACTGCGCGTCTGCCGAACCGCGCGGTAGAGTCCGTACCTGGCTGAACATCGTTACCGGATAATAAGAGGCCACGCGAATAAAGGCTAAATCGTTTGGTTTTTGCGCGCTATAAAGCGACACAGAAAAACAGTTGCGGTCAACAATGGCGGCGGCGGGAGGCGCGCTGAAACACTGCGTCAGGTCGTTCCACGGCCAGCCTGGCGCTTTATCGTGGCTGGCGAAAATCGACGTGTCGATAAGCACATTGCCGTCGATTTGCGTGACGCCGGACTTTTTCAGCGTCGCGACCATATTGCGAATATCCTGACGTTTTAGCGTTGGATCGCCACCGAAGCGCGCAATTACGTCACCTTTCAGGATGCCGTTATCGACGTTGCCTTTAGTCTCCAGCGTGGTCGTAAAACGGAAATCCGGGCCGAGTTGAATCAGCGCCGCCAGCGCGGTAATCACCTTTTGGGTACTGGCGGGAAGCGCCATCTGCTGACTATGATAATCAATAGCCGGCGCGGGCGCGCCAATCTTTTGCACCATCAGCGCGAGGTTGGCGCCGGCCGGAAGCTGTTTGATGTATTCGTCAATATTCGCGGCCTGAACGCTGAACGCTATACTGGTGGTCAATCCGATGATAAATCTGGAAAATCGCATAATCTCGCGCTAACACCCTGGAAACAAGCCGTCATACTACGGCGCAACGCCCTAAAAAGTAAACGATGACCCATAGGGAACTCCAGGGTAAAATGGTTATCAAAGAGGAAATTGTAGCTGACCTGGGACTGCGCGCCCGGGTTGGTGTTTTTTTGCTTCTGACCCTGGTATGGCATATGCCGGGGCTGGCTTAGCAGCCGGGGTAGAGTTCATTGCCCCCTACAGGAATGTTCAAGAGGTATAACAAATGCAAGCTATTCCGATGACCTTACGCGGAGCCGAAAAACTGCGCGAAGAGCTGGATTTTCTGAAATCTGTGCGCCGTCCTGAAATCATCGCCGCTATCGCCGAAGCGCGCGAACATGGCGATTTAAAAGAAAACGCGGAGTATCATGCTGCACGCGAACAGCAGGGTTTCTGCGAAGGGCGCATTAAAGATATCGAAGCAAAACTGTCGAATGCGCAGGTGATTGATGTCACTAAAATGCCGAACAATGGTCGCGTGATTTTCGGCGCTACCGTCACGGTGCTGAACCTGGACACCGACGAAGAGCAGACCTACCGCATTGTTGGCGACGATGAGGCGGATTTTAAGCAAAATCTCATTTCGGTAAACTCGCCAATCGCTCGCGGCCTGATCGGCAAAGAGCAGGATGACGTCGTGGTGATCAAAACGCCTGGCGGCGATGTGGAATACGAAGTGCTTAAAGTGGAATACCTTTAAGCAGTACTCAATACGCAAATTGTTGGTGTATTGTAAAGAAAGGAAAAAGGCCGCATAGCGGCCTTTTATCAACGGAGAGAGCGTGGCATTTTGCTCTCCTGCTCGTGGAAAACCCCTCGTTTTACACAGATTTTGTGTTCGACTTTAGGATATCCTTAACGCGGCAGCGAGATTTTACGCTCTTTAGTTGGGCGATACAGCACCAGCGTTTTACCGATGACCTGTACGTTACAGGCGCCGGTTTCGCGCACGATAGCGTCCACGATCAAGGTTTTTGTTTCGCGATCTTCCGAGGCGATTTTCACCTTGATAAGTTCATGGTGCTCTAACGCTTGTTCAATCTCGGCCAGTACCCCTTCGGTCAAACCATTATTGCCAAGCATAACAACAGGCTTGAGCGGATGTGCCAGACCTTTTAGGTGCTGTTTTTGTTTAGTACTCAGATTCATCGTATATTTTTGCTTACGTTGGGATTGAAAACGGGTCATTCTACCGCCATCTCCCTTATATCGCCAAATAGGCGTGTAGAAATTTACGCCATTGGCTACGATGAACTGCCCCGACGGGAAAGTTAAATGACAGGTAAAAAGCGTTCTGCCAGCTCAAGCCGCTGGCTTCAGGAACACTTTAGCGATAAATATGTTCAACAGGCGCAGAAAAAGGGGCTACGCTCCCGTGCCTGGTTTAAACTTGATGAAATACAGCAAAGTGACAAACTTTTTAAGCCGGGAATGACGGTAGTCGATCTCGGCGCTGCGCCAGGAGGCTGGTCACAGTATGTGGTCACGCAGATTGGCGGCAAAGGCCGCATCATCGCTTGTGATCTTTTACCTATGGATCCTATCGTTGGTGTGGACTTTCTTCAGGGCGATTTTCGTGATGAACTTGTCATGAAAGCGTTACTGGAACGCGTGGGTGACAGTAAAGTACAAGTTGTCATGTCGGATATGGCACCAAACATGAGCGGAACACCGGCGGTGGATATCCCCCGCGCCATGTATCTGGTGGAGCTGGCGTTAGAGATGTGCCGCGATGTGCTGGCGCCAGGCGGAAGTTTTGTAGTGAAGGTGTTCCAGGGCGAAGGTTTCGATGAGTATCTAAGGGAAATTCGCTCCCTGTTTACGAAGGTTAAAGTTCGTAAGCCGGACTCTTCGCGTGCGCGTTCGCGTGAAGTGTACATTGTAGCGACCGGGCGAAAGTGATAACCGGCAGATTTCAGACGTAAGGTTTGAAAGAAACTGGATATAGAGTATCCTGACGCTGTTTTTAACACAGTTGTAATAAGAGGTTAATCCCTTGAGTGACATGGCGAAAAACCTAATACTCTGGCTGGTCATTGCCGTTGTGCTGATGTCAGTATTCCAGAGCTTTGGGCCCAGCGAGTCTAATGGCCGTAAGGTGGATTACTCTACCTTCCTGCAAGAGGTCAATCAGGACCAGGTTCGCGAAGCGCGTATCAACGGACGTGAGATCAACGTTACCAAGAAAGATAGTAACCGTTACACGACTTACATTCCGATTAATGATCCGAAGCTGCTTGATAACCTGCTGACTAAAAACGTCAAGGTTGTTGGCGAACCACCTGAAGAGCCAAGCCTGCTGGCTTCTATCTTCATTTCCTGGTTCCCGATGCTGTTGCTGATCGGCGTCTGGATCTTCTTCATGCGTCAGATGCAGGGCGGCGGTGGCAAAGGCGCCATGTCGTTCGGTAAGAGCAAGGCGCGTATGCTGACGGAAGATCAGATCAAAACCACGTTTGCTGACGTCGCGGGTTGTGACGAAGCGAAAGAAGAAGTGGCGGAACTGGTTGAATACCTGCGTGAACCGAGCCGTTTCCAGAAGCTGGGCGGTAAAATTCCGAAAGGTGTCCTGATGGTCGGCCCGCCGGGTACCGGTAAAACCCTGCTGGCAAAAGCCATTGCGGGTGAAGCGAAGGTGCCATTCTTTACGATTTCCGGTTCTGACTTTGTGGAAATGTTCGTCGGTGTCGGCGCGTCTCGTGTGCGTGACATGTTCGAACAGGCCAAGAAAGCGGCGCCGTGCATTATCTTCATCGATGAAATCGACGCCGTAGGTCGCCAGCGTGGCGCTGGTCTGGGCGGCGGTCACGATGAACGTGAGCAGACGTTGAACCAGATGCTGGTTGAGATGGACGGCTTCGAAGGTAACGAAGGTATCATCGTTATCGCCGCAACTAACCGTCCGGACGTTCTGGACCCGGCGCTGCTGCGTCCAGGCCGTTTTGACCGTCAGGTGGTGGTAGGCCTGCCGGATGTGCGCGGTCGTGAGCAGATTCTGAAGGTGCATATGCGTCGCGTACCGTTAGCGACGGATATTGATGCGGCGATCATTGCGCGCGGTACGCCGGGCTTCTCCGGTGCGGACCTGGCGAACCTGGTCAACGAAGCGGCGCTGTTTGCAGCTCGTGGTAACAAGCGCGTTGTGTCGATGGTTGAGTTCGAGAAAGCGAAAGACAAAATCATGATGGGCGCCGAACGTCGCTCCATGGTGATGACGGAAGCGCAGAAAGAGTCGACCGCGTACCACGAAGCGGGCCACGCGATTATCGGTCGCCTGGTGCCGGAACACGATCCGGTGCACAAAGTGACGATTATCCCGCGCGGTCGTGCGCTGGGCGTGACCTTCTTCCTGCCTGAAGGCGACGCGATCAGCGCCAGCCGTCAGAAGCTGGAAAGCCAAATCAGCACGCTGTACGGCGGTCGTCTGGCGGAAGAGATTATCTACGGCGTTGAGCATGTTTCCACCGGCGCGTCGAACGACATTAAAGTCGCGACTAACCTGGCGCGTAACATGGTCACCCAGTGGGGCTTCTCGGAGAAACTCGGTCCGTTGCTGTATGCGGAAGAAGAGGGCGAAGTATTCCTCGGCCGTAGCGTCGCAAAAGCGAAACATATGTCTGATGAAACTGCGCGTATCATCGACCAGGAAGTGAAAGCGCTGATTGAACGTAACTACAATCGCGCTCGTCAGATCCTGACTGACAATATGGATATTCTGCACGCGATGAAAGATGCGTTGATGAAATATGAAACCATCGATGCGCCGCAGATTGATGACCTGATGGCGCGTCGTGAAGTGCGTCCGCCTGCGGGCTGGGAAGATCCAAACGGCACCAATAACTCTGACAGCAATGGTACGCCTCAGGCGCCGCGTCCGGTTGATGAACCACGCACGCCGAACCCGGGCAACACGATGTCAGAGCAGCTGGGCGACAAATAAGCATTTGTTTTACAACATTATGTTTAGCGCTCACCGAAACCCTGGGGCTTGCCCCGGGGTTTTTCTTTTTTTAACTCACCATAAATAAAACAGGGATTTTGACCATGAAACTCTTCGCTCAGGGCGCCACGCTCGATCTCACTCATCCGCATGTTATGGGGATCCTGAACGTAACGCCGGATTCGTTCTCCGACGGCGGCGCGCATAACACGCTGATTGAGGCGGTGAAACATGCGAATTTAATGGTGAATGCCGGGGCGACAATTATTGATGTGGGGGGGGAATCAACGCGACCAGGCGCGGCAGAAGTGAGCGTGGAAGAAGAGCTGGATCGCGTTATTCCGGTACTGGAAGCAATCGCGCAACGTTTTGAAGTGTGGATTTCTGTGGATACCTCTAAACCCGAGGTGATCCGTGAAGCGGCAAGGGCGGGCGCGCATATTATCAATGATGTCCGTTCACTCTCCGAACCCGGCGCGTTGGAAGCGGCAGCGGAAACCGGCTTGCCGGTCAGTCTTATGCACATGCAGGGCAACCCCAAAACCATGCAGGAGGCGCCGAAATATGACGATGTCTTTGCCGAGGTGAATCGCTACTTTATTGAGCAAATAGCACGTTGTGAGAAGGCCGGCATCGCAAAAGAGAAATTGTTGCTCGACCCAGGATTCGGTTTCGGTAAAAATCTCTCTCACAATTATACCTTACTGGCGCGACTGGGTGAGTTTCATCATTTTAACCTGCCGCTGCTGGTGGGCATGTCACGTAAAACGATGGTTGGTCAGTTACTTAACGTGGGACCATCAGACCGTCTGAACGGCAGCCTTGCGTGCGCGGTAATTGCCGCGATGCAGGGCGCGCAGATCATTCGCGTCCATGACGTCAAAGAAACCGTAGAGGCGATGCGGGTGGTGGAAGCCACTCTGTCTGCAAAGGGAAACAAACGCTATGAGTAATCGTAAATATTTCGGTACCGATGGGATTCGCGGACGTGTAGGCAATGCCCCCATTACACCTGATTTCGTGCTTAAACTGGGTTGGGCTGCCGGAAAAGTGCTGGCGCGTCATGGCTCGCGTAAAATCATTATCGGTAAAGATACGCGTATTTCCGGCTATATGCTGGAGTCCGCGCTGGAGGCGGGCCTTGCCGCTGCGGGACTGTCGGCCTCGTTTACCGGACCTATGCCAACGCCAGCCGTCGCCTATCTGACGCGGACTTTCCGCGCGGAGGCGGGTATCGTTATCTCGGCTTCGCATAACCCGTTCTATGATAACGGCATTAAATTCTTCTCTATCGACGGTACGAAACTGCCTGACGATGTGGAAGAAGCCATCGAAGCCGAAATGGAAAAAGAGATCACCTGCGTAGACTCCGCTGAGCTGGGTAAAGCGAGCCGCATCGTCGATGCCGCCGGACGCTATATTGAGTTCTGTAAAGGCACCTTCCCGAACGAACTGAGCCTCAATGGCCTGAAAGTGGTTGTGGATTGCGCCAACGGCGCTACCTACCATATCGCGCCGAATGTGCTGCGCGAGCTGGGCGCGACCGTTATCGCCATCGGCTGTGAGCCAAACGGCGTCAACATTAACGAAGAAGTGGGCGCGACCGACGTGCGCGCGTTGCAGGCGCGCGTGTTGGCGGAGAAGGCGGACCTCGGCATCGCGCTTGACGGCGACGGCGACCGGGTCATCATGGTTGACCATGAAGGCAATAAAGTCGATGGCGATCAGATCATGTATATCATCGCGCGCGAAGGGCTGCGCCAGGGGCAGCTGCGCGGCGGCGCGGTGGGAACGCTGATGAGCAATATGGGGCTGGAGCTGGCGCTCAAGCAGCTTGGCATTCCGTTTGCCCGGGCGAAAGTGGGCGACCGCTACGTGCTGGAAAAATTGCAGGAAAAAGGCTGGCGCATCGGCGCGGAAAACTCTGGTCACGTTATTCTGTTGGATAAAACGACCACTGGCGACGGTATTGTAGCGGGGCTACAAGTTCTGGCGGCGATGGTGCGTAATCATATGAGTCTGCACGATCTGTGCAGCGGTATGAAAATGTTCCCGCAGATTCTGGTTAACGTGCGTTACACCGCCGGTAGCGGCGATCCGCTGGAAAATGAAGCGGTGAAAGCGGTAACGGCGGACGTAGAAGCCACGCTCGGCAATCGTGGGCGGGTACTGCTACGTAAATCCGGTACCGAACCGCTGATTCGCGTGATGGTGGAAGGCGAGGATGAAGCGCAGGTTACGGCATTCGCCCATCGTATCGCGGATGCGGTAAAAGCCGTTTAAGCGTTTAAGTGACTAAAAAGGCGGCGGTTGCCGCCTTACGGCCCGCAAAAAACAACGCTTTTGCTGTTTTTTTCCGCAGTTGATACAATGCGCTTAAATTGCCCTTGCGAAGGTCATTCGCTTTGGTTAGTATTCACACCCGCTTCAGTGGGAAACAGTAAAAATCCCGCTTTATTGGTAGAAGCATTGGTACGCGGCAACTCCGCAAGGAACAGGTTGATTATGTACGAAGCTCTTTTAGTTGTTTTCCTTATTGTGGCAATTGGCCTTGTAGGTCTGATCATGCTGCAGCAAGGTAAAGGCGCTGATATGGGAGCCTCCTTCGGAGCAGGCGCTTCCGCTACGCTATTTGGTTCAAGTGGTTCTGGTAACTTCATGACCCGAATGACGGCGGTATTGGCGACGCTGTTCTTCATCATCAGTCTGGTGTTGGGTAATATCAATAGCAACAAAACCAATAAAGGAAGCGAGTGGGAAAATCTGAGTGCGCCGGCGAAGACCGAGCAGACTCAACCTGCTGCACCGGCCCAGCCGACCAGCGATATCCCGCGCTAATAGCAGTATCCGTGCCGAGGTGGTGGAATTGGTAGACACGCTACCTTGAGGTGGTAGTGCCCAATAGGGCTTACGGGTTCAAGTCCCGTCCTCGGTACCAATATTCCGAAAGAAAGACGCTGAAAAGCGTCTTTTTTTTCGTCTGTTGAAACTGCTCTCAGAGAGGAGGTTGAAGCACGCTTACACGCGTCCCTGGCATGGCCCCGTCAATACGTTGAGATAGCCCTACATACATACTCATGTATGTCCTCTCTGGTGATCTCCCTGCGTCAGGTTCACTCCACCGATTACGAGATCATCTTCGTTCATTGAAGCCAGTAGTTGCTCAGCTATAATCTGAAATGCTTGTATCTGTTATCCCCCTCCATATCTTTTGCTCAAGTAGTTTTATCTAATCTTCCTTTGCACTGAGCCGAATATCTAAGGAAGAGATTAATGAGTTTATTTTTCGATCGTGCTGGATTGATTGCTGAATTGCGCACATCCAATTTGAGCTCTGCTATTCAGGAGAAAGTCGTGCAACAGGCACGTGCTGCTATTGCATTTAAACGTTGTCTGCGGGATATGGAAACAGTAAAGGTGGGGGCATCGCGGTTGGGCGGTCTACCCGACTGGCCATTAGGACAAAGCTGGCCTATACGAAAAAAATCGGTTAATGCCACATCTCGCGTACTAAAGCTGAAAGCTGAAAAAACGCGAAATGCCAGGTTTGTTCATGAAATGAAAATGAGTTATGAGCTGCTCAATGAAGGGCGTAAGCTGCTTGGGCAGCCAGCGGAAGATTTTGACGAGGAAAAGTATCGGTTAGTGCAGCAGCGGTTATTAACCGAAATTGACATCCGCATAGAGAATCAGTTGGTTGATTTTCCGCTTGCTTTCGTTGCCCAACTAAACTTGAGTGACCTGGCGTTACTCCCGGGGTTTGATCCACTGCTTCCCAGGCGGGGGTTATTGAGCTTCTTTGTCGATGTTACCTGGGAAGATCGGCAGCCCTTTGTTTTCTGGCACGATGTTGAGGTAGATACATTAAGCACGCTAGCTGTGCCAGATGACTTGCTGGCTTTTTACAATAAGATTGAATTTCGTGAACCATGGCAATTGTGTACACAGGTTGAGTGCCTGGAACCTCTTTCCGTTATCAGTGTTTCGTCAGTCTGCGAGGGGTTAAGCGTTACGCAGCAGAAAGCGTATGAATCATGGTATGACGCGTTAAGTGATTACGAACAGGACAACCCGTATCGAGTTGATGCCTGCTATTCCGGCGATCTTCTGGGAGGGTGGACAATTCCTCTCCAACGTAGTGTGGAAGATGAACTGAATCAAAATGATACAAGGTGGCGACAGCTTTTTAGCTGGGATGAAGAAATTCATTCTACAACAGCATTACTGGCTGTCGCTGGGCCGGATTTTGGCGGGGGCATTGACTATATAATGATGACTGAAAAAGACATGGCTGCACAATGCTTTGACAGGGTGCGAAATGTTGTCCAGTTAGATTAACCGGCAAATCCGCCATTTGCATCAACCTGGGGTGATATTCACAAAAAAGGCCGCTTTCGCGGCCTGTTGCATCAACGACGCGGGCTTATTTGCCTTTGTTTTCCAGATTCTCAACCTGCGGCAGACCGGTCGCGGAAGAGGCGGTTAACAGACCCGCTTTCGCGTAGCCGAACAGTTTCTCGCGGGTATCGGTAATGTCCAGATTACGCATGGTCAACTGGCCAATACGATCGTCCGGTGAGAATACGGACTCGCCTTTCTCCATGGTCAGACGCTCAGCCTTATAGGTCAGGTTGTCTGACACGGTGTTCAGGATGGAGTAGTCGTTGCCGCGACGCAGTTCCAGCGTCACTTCACCGGTAATCTGGCTGGCGACCCAACGTTGCAGGCCGTCACGCAGCATCAACGCCTGCGAGTCGAACCAGCGGCCCTGATACAGCAGTTTACCCAGCTGACGACCATGAGAATGATACTGTTCAATGGTGTCTTCGTTGTGAATACCGGTCAACAGACGCTCGTAAGCGATGTGCAGCAGCGCCATCCCAGGGGCTTCATAAATACCGCGGCTTTTTGCTTCAATGATGCGGTTTTCAATTTGGTCGCTCATACCCAGGCCGTGACGGCCGCCGATGCGGTTCGCTTCCAGCATCATCTCAACATCATCGCTGAAGGTTTTACCGTTCAGGGCAACAGGGTGACCCTGCTCGAAGCGGACGGTCACAACTTCTGCCGGGATCTTCACGCTCTCGTCCCAGAACTTCACGCCCATAATCGGGTTGACGATCTTGACGCTGGAGTTAAGAAACTCCAGATCTTTCGCTTCATGCGTGGCGCCGAGCATGTTGGAGTCGGTGGAGTAGGCTTTTTCGACTGACATCTTATAGTCGAAACCGCAGGCAATCATAAATTCAGACATCTCATGGCGACCACCCAGCTCATCGATAAAGTCGGTATCCAGCCACGGTTTGTAAATCTGTAATTCAGCATTCGTCAGCAGGCCGTAACGATAGAAACGTTCAATATCGTTGCCTTTATAGGTACTGCCGTCGCCCCAGATATTCACGCCGTCTTCTTTCATCGCGGCGACCAGCATCGTGCCGGTTACGGCACGGCCCAGCGGCGTGGTATTGAAATAGGTCAGTCCGCCAGTCGTATTATGGAAAGCGCCGCACTGAATCGCTGCGATCCCTTCTGCAACCAACTGCTTGCGGCAATCAATCAGGCGAGCATTCTCTGCGCCATACTCCATTGCGCGACGAGGAATGGCGTCATAGTCATCCTCATCCGGTTGTCCCAGATTCGCAGTATAGGCATATGGGACAGCTCCTTTTTGTCGCATCCACAGCAGCGCGGCGCTGGTGTCCAGACCGCCGGAAAAAGCGATACCAATACGTTGACCTGCTGGAAGATGCTTAAGAATCGTCGTCATAGAATAGAACCCTGCTTGATTGACTGATAATGAGATCGGTTTCTGCTTTAGTGCATTTTTATGCAAAATAAATGAGTTTTCATTTAATCATCTTTTAGCAGAGACAGGAAGCGTTTAGTGAAGGTTTACTGAAATAACGTTGTGACATGCGTGTATAAGCCGGAGAGGTGGGATGAGTATAACGAAGAGTGATATTCATTCATCTGCATATTGGGAATAGGGTTGACATAACTCATGCCAGGTCACTATACTGTGCGCAGATTTTACGTCCCGTCCTCGGTACCAAATCCCAGCAGTATTTGCAAATTTTGCCCAAAACGAGTAGAATTTGCCACGTTTCAGGCGCGGGGTGGAGCAGCCTGGTAGCTCGTCGGGCTCATAACCCGAAGGTCGTCGGTTCAAATCCGGCCCCCGCAACCACTTTCCCTTAGAGTTCTTTTTCAAATATACTGTGAAGATTATGTCCTTCGTAGCTGGATTTGAAAAAAATTCTTTCGGAAGGTACACCAGACCGCCGTTGCGGTTATAGGGTTCAGTTATCTAAAGCCCCGATTTATCGGGGTTTTTTGTTATCTGACTACAGAATAACTGGGCTTTAGGCCCTTTTTTTATGTCTTGGGGGTGGGCTTGTCCACATTAGAGCAAAAATTAACAGAGATGATTACAGCGCCAGTTGAAGCCTTAGGCTACGAGCTGGTCGGCATCGAATTTATTCGCGGTCGCACATCCACACTGCGCATCTATATTGATAGTGAAGATGGCATCAATGTTGATGATTGTGCTGATGTGAGCCACCAGGTAAGCGCGGTGCTGGACGTTGAAGATCCTATCTCCGTGGCTTACAACCTTGAAGTCTCGTCACCGGGTCTCGACCGTCCTATGTTCACTGCCGATCATTATGCGCGTTTCCAGGGTGAAGAAGTCGCGCTGGTTCTTCGCATGGCGGTACAGAACCGTCGCAAGTGGCAGGGCATTATCAAAGCGGTGGACGGTGAAATGATTACCGTCACAGTCGAAGGCAAAGATGAAGTGTTCGCGCTGAGTAATATCCAGAAGGCGAACCTGGTTCCCCACTTTTAACAGTCTGGATGAGGTGAAAAGCCCGCGATGAACAAAGAAATTTTGGCTGTTGTTGAAGCCGTCTCCAACGAAAAAGCGCTGCCACGCGAAAAAATTTTTGAAGCGCTGGAAAGTGCGCTGGCGACAGCAACAAAGAAAAAATATGAGCAGGAGATCGATGTTCGTGTAGAAATCGATCGTAAAAGCGGTGATTTTGATACTTTCCGCCGTTGGTTGATCGTTGAAGAAGTGACCATGCCGACGAAGGAAATTACGCTGGAAGCGGCGCGTTTTGAAGACGAAAGCCTGAATGTCGGCGACTATGTTGAAGATCAGATTGAATCTGTCACCTTTGACCGTATCACCACGCAGACTGCGAAACAGGTTATCGTGCAGAAGGTCCGTGAAGCTGAACGGGCGATGGTTGTCGATCAGTTCCGCGACCAGGAAGGCGAAATTGTCACTGGCGTGGTGAAGAAAGTGAACCGCGACAATATCTCTCTGGAAATTAAATCCGAAGGGATGGCCGGTAACGCTGAAGCGGTGATTCTGCGTGAAGATATGCTGCCGCGCGAAAACTTCCGCCCTGGCGACCGTATTCGCGGCGTGCTGTATGCTGTTCGACCGGAAGCGCGTGGCGCGCAGCTGTTCGTCACCCGTTCCAAGCCGGAAATGCTGATCGAACTGTTCCGCATCGAAGTGCCGGAAATCGGCGAAGAAGTGATTGAAATTAAAGCGGCGGCTCGCGATCCGGGTTCTCGTGCGAAAATCGCAGTGAAAACCAACGATAAACGTATCGATCCGGTCGGCGCTTGCGTGGGGATGCGCGGCGCGCGCGTTCAGGCGGTCTCTACCGAACTGGGCGGTGAGCGTATTGATATCGTGCTGTGGGATGATAACCCGGCGCAGTTCGTCATTAATGCGATGGCGCCGGCAGACGTCGCGTCTATCGTGGTGGACGAAGATAAACATACCATGGATATCGCCGTTGAAGCCGGTAATCTGGCGCAGGCGATCGGACGTAATGGTCAGAACGTCCGCCTGGCTTCGCAATTGAGCGGCTGGGAACTCAACGTAATGACCGTTGATGACTTGCAGGCTAAACATCAGGCTGAAGCACATGCCGCTATCGAGATTTTTACTAAATATCTTGATATTGATGAAGAGTTCGCGACCGTTCTGGTAGAAGAAGGTTTCTCCACGCTCGAGGAACTGGCCTATGTGCCAATGAAAGAACTGCTGGAAATTGACGGCCTTGATGAGCCGACCGTTGAAGCACTGCGCGAGCGTGCTAAAAACGCACTGGCCACTCTGGCGCAGGACCAGGAAGCAAGCCTCGGTGATAACAAACCGGCTGACGATCTGCTGAATCTGGAAGGATTAGATCGCGATATGGCTTTCAAACTGGCGGCTCGTGGTGTTTGTACGCTGGAAGATCTCGCCGACCAGGGCATTGATGATCTGGCTGATATCGAAGGGTTGACCGACGAAAAAGCCGGTGAGCTGATTATGGCTGCCCGTAATATTTGCTGGTTCGGCGACGAAGCGTAATAAACTGTAGCAGGAAGGAACAGCATGACAGATGTAACCCTAAAAGCGCTGGCCGCAGAGAGACAGGTTTCCGTGGATCGCCTGGTACAGCAGTTTGCTGATGCAGGTATCCGGAAATCTGCTGACGACTCTGTGTCCGCACAAGAAAAACAGACTTTACTGGCGCACCTGAACCGCGAAGCGGTTTCTGGTCCCGATAAACTGACGCTGCAGCGTAAAACGCGCAGCACCCTGAATATTCCTGGTACCGGTGGAAAAAGTAAATCGGTACAAATCGAAGTCCGCAAGAAGCGCACCTTTGTGAAACGCGATCCGCAAGAGGCTGAACGCCTGGCCGCGGAAGAGCAGGCGCAGCGTGAAGCGGAAGAGCAAGCCCGTCGTGAGGCAGAAGAACAGGCCAAACGCGAGGCGCAACAAAAAGCTGAACGCGAGGCCGCAGAACAAGCTAAGCGTGAAGCCGCTGAAAAAGCGAAACGTGAAGCTGCGGAAAAAGACAAAGTGAGCAATCAACAGACTGACGATATGACCAAAACCGCCCAGGCCGAAAAAGCCCGCCGTGAGAATGAAGCTGCAGAGCTGAAGCGTAAAGCGGAAGAAGAAGCACGTCGCAAACTCGAAGAAGAAGCGCGTCGTGTAGCAGAAGAAGCTCGCCGCATGGCGGAAGAAAACAAATGGACCGCAACGCCTGAGCCAGTAGAAGACACCAGTGACTATCATGTCACCACTTCTCAGCACGCTCGCCAGGCCGAAGACGAAAACGATCGTGAAGTAGAAGGCGGTCGTGGTCGTGGCCGTAATGCAAAAGCAGCGCGTCCGGCGAAAAAAGGCAAACATGCCGAATCCAAAGCCGATCGCGAAGAAGCGCGTGCTGCGGTTCGCGGCGGTAAAGGCGGCAAGCGTAAAGGGTCTTCTTTACAGCAAGGCTTCCAGAAGCCCGCTCAGGCCGTTAACCGCGACGTGGTGATCGGTGAAACCATCACCGTTGGCGAACTGGCGAACAAGATGGCGGTTAAAGGCTCTCAGGTCATCAAAGCGATGATGAAGCTGGGTGCTATGGCCACCATCAACCAGGTTATCGACCAGGAAACCGCACAACTGGTTGCCGAAGAGATGGGCCACAAAGTTATCCTGCGTCGTGAAAACGAACTGGAAGAAGCGGTAATGAGCGACCGTGATACCGGCGCTGCGGCTGAACCGCGCGCCCCGGTTGTGACCATCATGGGTCACGTTGACCACGGTAAAACCTCTCTGCTGGACTACATTCGTTCCACGAAAGTGGCCTCTGGCGAAGCGGGCGGCATTACCCAGCACATCGGTGCTTACCACGTTGAAACTGACAACGGGATGATCACCTTCCTGGACACCCCGGGTCACGCCGCGTTTACCTCGATGCGTGCTCGCGGCGCCCAGGCAACGGATATCGTGGTTCTGGTGGTAGCGGCAGACGATGGCGTGATGCCGCAGACTATCGAAGCTATCCAGCACGCGAAAGCGGCAGGTGTGCCGGTCGTGGTTGCGGTGAACAAAATCGATAAGCCGGAAGCCGATCCGGATCGCGTTAAGAACGAACTGTCCCAGTACGGCATTCTGCCGGAAGAGTGGGGCGGCGAGAGCCAGTTCGTTCACGTGTCTGCGAAAGCGGGCACCGGTATCGACGAACTGCTGGACGCTATCCTGCTGCAGGCCGAAGTTCTGGAACTGAAAGCCGTTCGTAAAGGTATGGCGAGCGGTGCGGTGATCGAATCCTTCCTGGATAAAGGTCGTGGTCCGGTGGCTACCGTTCTGGTACGCGAAGGTACGCTGCATAAGGGCGATATCGTGCTGTGTGGCTTCGAATACGGCCGCGTGCGTGCGATGCGTAACGAACTGGGTCAGGAAGTGCTGGAAGCGGGGCCGTCCATTCCGGTGGAAATCCTCGGCCTGTCCGGCGTTCCGGCTGCGGGTGACGAAGTGACCGTCGTTCGCGACGAGAAGAAAGCGCGTGAAGTTGCTCTGTATCGTCAGGGTAAATTCCGTGAAGTTAAACTGGCGCGTCAGCAGAAATCTAAACTTGAGAACATGTTCGCCAACATGACCGAAGGCGAAGTTCACGAAGTGAACATCGTGCTGAAGGCCGACGTACAGGGTTCTGTGGAAGCGATCTCCGACTCTTTGCTGAAACTGTCTACCGACGAAGTGAAAGTGAAGATCATCGGTTCTGGCGTAGGTGGTATCACCGAAACCGACGCGACCCTGGCTGCGGCGTCCAACGCCATTCTGGTTGGCTTCAACGTTCGTGCCGATGCCTCTGCGCGTAAAGTGATCGAATCTGAAAGCCTGGATCTGCGTTACTACTCCGTCATCTATAACCTGATCGACGAAGTGAAAGCGGCGATGAGCGGTATGCTGTCTCCGGAACTGAAACAGCAGATTATCGGTCTGGCTGAAGTGCGCGATGTGTTCAAATCGCCGAAATTCGGCGCGATCGCGGGCTGTATGGTTACCGAAGGTACGATTAAACGCCATAACCCAATCCGCGTACTGCGCGACAACGTGGTTATCTATGAAGGCGAGCTGGAATCCCTGCGCCGCTTCAAAGATGACGTTAACGAAGTCCGTAACGGCATGGAATGTGGTATCGGCGTGAAGAACTACAACGACGTTCGCGTTGGCGATATGATTGAAGTATTCGAAATTATCGAGATCCAACGTACCATCGCTTAATCTTCGTCGTCTTTTGGGCCGCAACGGCGTTGGCTGCGCTCGCTCACCCCGGTCACATAGTTATCTATGCTCCCGGGGATTTACGAGCTTGCCGCCTTGTTGCAATCCAAAATCCTTAGAAGATGATTAGGCGTAGGCCGGGTAAGCGAAGCGCCACCCGGCAAGAAATTTAAAAAGGGGCTTATGGCCCCTTTTTTGTCTTTATTCTGGAGAATTTATTATGGCGAAAGAATTTGGTCGCCCTCAGCGCGTAGCGCAAGAGATGCAAAAAGAGATCGCAATCATCCTGCAGCGCGAAATTAAAGACCCGCGCCTGGGCATGATGACTACCGTCTCCGGTGTCGAAATGTCCCGTGACCTGGCCTATGCCAAAGTGTTTGTCACCTTTTTGAACGACAAAGATGAAGACGCAGTAAAAGCGGGCATCAAAGCGTTGCAGGAAGCGTCTGGTTTCATCCGCAGCTTGCTGGGTAAAGCGATGCGTCTGCGCATCGTGCCGGAACTGACCTTCTTCTACGACAACTCGCTGGTGGAAGGGATGCGTATGTCCAACCTGGTAACTAACGTGGTGAAACATGACGAAGAACGTCGTGTGAACCCGGACGACAGCAAGGAGGACTGATGAGTCGTCCTCGTCGTCGTGGCCGCGACATTCACGGCGTTCTGCTGCTGGATAAGCCGCAGGGTATGTCCAGCAATGACGTGCTGCAGAAAGTTAAGCGCATCTACAATGCCAACCGCGCCGGGCATACCGGCGCGCTGGACCCGCTGGCGACCGGCATGTTGCCGATTTGCCTCGGCGAAGCGACAAAATTTTCGCAGTACCTGCTGGATTCTGACAAACGCTATCGTGTTATTGCCCGTCTGGGGCAGCGCACGGATACCTCTGACGCCGATGGTCAAATCGTGCAGGAGCGTCCGGTGACTTTCAGCGCTGAGCAGCTTGCGAGCGCGCTGGAGACTTTCCGCGGCGATATTGAGCAGATTCCGTCAATGTATTCGGCGCTGAAGTATCAGGGTAAGAAACTGTACGAATATGCCCGCCAGGGTATCGAAGTGCCGCGCGAAGCCCGCCCGATTACCGTCTATGAGCTGCTGTTTATTCGCCATGAAGGTAACGAGCTGGAGCTGGAAGTTCATTGCTCCAAAGGCACCTATATTCGTACCATTATTGATGATTTAGGTGAGAAACTGGGCTGTGGCGCGCACGTAACGTACCTGCGTCGTCTGACGGTCAGCAAGTATCCGGTGGATCGTATGGTGACGCTGGAGCATTTGCAGACGCTGGTAGCACAGGCGGAACAGCAGGGCGTTCCGGCGGCGCAGTTGCTCGATCCATTATTGATGCCAATGGACAGTCCAGCTTCGGACTATCCTGTTGTTAATCTGCCGTTAACATCTTCGGTATACTTCAAAAATGGCAACCCGGTTCGTACCACGGGCGCGCCGTTGAAGGGACTGGTTCGTGTGACGGAAGGTGAAGACGATAAATTTATCGGTATGGGCGAAATTGACGACGAAGGCCGTGTCGCGCCTCGTCGGCTGGTAGTAGAGTACCCAGCGTAATGTCGCTTCGTCTTGCGATAAGAGAGCGCTGCGAGTAGAATACCGCCGCTTAACGTCGCGTAAATTATTTAACAGTTTACGCGGCGTACACTGGGATCGCTGAATTAGAGATCGGCGTCCTCTCATTCTTAAATACTTTGGAGTTTTAAAATGTCTCTAAGTACTGAAGCTACAGCTAAAATCGTTTCTGAGTTCGGTCGTGACGCAAACGACACCGGTTCTACCGATGTTCAGGTTGCTCTGTTGACTGCACAGATTAACCACCTGCAGGGTCACTTTGCAGAGCATAAAAAAGATCACCACAGCCGTCGTGGTCTGCTGCGTATGGTTTCTCAGCGTCGTAAACTGCTCGACTACCTGAAACGTAAAGATGTTGCACGCTACACCGCGCTGATTGAGCGTCTGGGTCTGCGTCGCTAATTCTTTCGAGTTTCAGAAAGAGGGGGCCTTCATGGCCCCTTTTTTCCAGCAGATGGCAGCAATTCGCTGGAAACTAATGTATTGTTGCTATGAATGATCTTCCGTTGCAGAGGTTCGCGCGGCTAATGAGAGGCTTTACCCATATCAGGGTTAGGGTTGTCATTAGTCGCGAGGATGCGCAGAAGATCGGGTATTAACGACGGCGCGTATTATGCCGTCAAAAATTGGAAAGGATATTATTTTGCTTAATCCGATCGTTCGTAAATTCCAGTACGGTCAGCATACCGTTACGCTGGAAACTGGCATGATGGCGCGTCAGGCCACTGCCGCTGTTATGGTAAGCATGGATGACACCGCCGTATTCGTTACCGTTGTCGGCCAGAAAAAAGCCAAGCCAGGCCAGGACTTCTTCCCACTGACCGTTAACTATCAGGAGCGTACCTACGCTGCTGGTCGTATCCCGGGCAGCTTCTTCCGTCGTGAAGGCCGTCCAAGCGAAGGCGAAACCCTGATCGCGCGTCTGATTGACCGCCCGGTTCGTCCGCTGTTCCCGGAAGGCTTCGTTAACGAAGTGCAGGTTATCGCGACCGTCGTTTCCGTTAACCCGCAGGTTAACCCGGATATCGTGGCGATGATCGGCGCATCCGCTGCGCTGTCGCTGTCCGGCATTCCGTTCAACGGCCCAATCGGCGCGGCGCGCGTAGGTTACATCAATGACCAGTACGTGCTGAACCCGACCCAGGACGAGCTGAAAGAAAGCAAGCTGGACCTGGTGGTTGCCGGTACCGAAGCGGCTGTGCTGATGGTGGAATCCGAAGCTGAACTGCTGAGCGAAGACACTATGCTGGGCGCGGTGGTATTCGGTCACGAGCAGCAGCAGGTTGTTATCCAGGCGATCAACGATCTGGTGAAAGAAGCCGGTAAACCGCGTTGGGACTGGCAGCCGGAAGCCGTCAACGACGCGTTGAACGCGCGTGTTGCTGCGCTGGCTGAATCTCGTCTGAGCGACGCGTACCGCATCACCGATAAACAAGAGCGCTATGCTCAGGTTGACGTAATCAAATCCGAAACCATCGAGCAGCTTATTGCAGAAGATGAAACTCTGGATGCTAACGAGCTGGGCGAAATCCTGCACGCTATCGAGAAAAACGTGGTGCGTAGCCGCGTACTGGCAGGCGAGCCGCGTATTGATGGCCGTGAAAAAGACATGATCCGTGGTCTGGACGTGCGCACTGGCGTACTGCCGCGTACTCACGGTTCCGCTCTGTTTACCCGTGGTGAAACGCAGGCGCTGGTTACCGCAACTCTGGGTACTGCCCGTGACGCGCAGGTGCTTGATGAACTGATGGGCGAGCGTACTGACAGCTTCCTGTTCCACTACAACTTCCCTCCGTACTCCGTAGGCGAAACCGGCATGGTCGGTTCTCCGAAGCGTCGTGAAATTGGTCACGGTCGTCTGGCGAAGCGCGGCGTGCTGGCAGTGATGCCGGACATGGATAAATTCCCGTACACCGTTCGCGTGGTGTCTGAAATCACCGAATCCAACGGTTCTTCTTCTATGGCTTCCGTGTGCGGCGCTTCTCTGGCGCTGATGGACGCTGGCGTGCCAATTAAAGCCGCCGTAGCAGGTATCGCTATGGGTCTGGTGAAAGAAGGCGACAACTACGTTGTACTGTCTGACATTCTGGGCGACGAAGATCACCTGGGCGATATGGACTTCAAAGTGGCGGGTTCCCGCGACGGTATCTCTGCGCTGCAGATGGATATCAAAATTGAAGGTATCACCAAAGAGATCATGCAGGTTGCGTTGAACCAGGCTAAAGGTGCGCGTCTGCACATCCTGGGCGTGATGGAACAGGCGATCAACGCGCCGCGCGGCGATATCTCTGAATTTGCGCCGCGTATCCATACCATCAAGATCAGCACGGACAAGATCAAAGACGTGATCGGTAAAGGCGGTTCTGTGATCCGCGCGCTGACTGAAGAGACCGGCACCACCATCGAAATCGAAGATGACGGTACTGTGAAGATCGCGGCGACCGACGGTGAAAAAGCGAAATACGCTATCCGTCGTATCGAAGAGATCACCGCAGAGATCGAAGTCGGCCGTATCTACAATGGTAAAGTGACCCGTATCGTTGACTTTGGCGCGTTTGTTGCCATCGGCGGCGGGAAAGAAGGTCTGGTTCACATCTCTCAAATCGCGGATAAACGTGTAGAGAAAGTGACCGACTATCTGCAGATGGGTCAGGAAGTCCCGGTTAAGGTTCTGGAAGTTGACCGCCAGGGCCGTGTACGTCTGAGCATTAAAGAAGCAACCGAGCAGTCTCAACCTGCGGCTGCGCCGGAAGCTCCGGCGAGCGAACAGGCCGAGTAAGGTAGCCTTTTGCCCTCCGCAGTGCGGAGGGCTTTAGACCTGGCTGGACGCCTTGTTGAGCCACCGGGGAACAGGACGTTCATTCAATCGTTGTCTTCGGGAGTGGGAAATGAAGCCTTTTTTGCGCTGGTGTTTCGTTGCGACAGCACTTACGCTTGCAGGATGCAGTAATTCCGCCTGGCGTAAAAGTGAAGTCCTCGCAGTACCATTGCAACCGACTTTACAGCAGGAAGTGATTCTGGCGCGTATGGAACAGATTCTTGCCAGTCGGGCTTTAACCGATGACGAACGCGCACAGCTTTTATATGAGCGCGGAGTGTTGTATGATAGTCTTGGTTTGAGGGCATTAGCGCGAAATGATTTTTCACAAGCGCTGGCAATCAGACCGGATATGCCTGAAGTATTCAATTACTTAGGCATTTATTTAACGCAGGCAGGCAATTTTGATGCTGCCTATGAAGCGTTTGATTCTGTACTAGAGCTTGATCCAACTTACAACTACGCGCACTTAAACCGCGGTATCGCATTGTATTACGGCGGCCGTGATAAGTTAGCGCAAGATGATCTGCTGGCGTTTTATCAAGACGATCCCAATGATCCTTACCGCAGCCTGTGGCTGTATCTTGTTGAGCAGAAGCTTAATGAGAAGCAGGCGAAAGAAGCGTTAAAAGCACGCTTCGAAAAATCGGATAAAGAGCAATGGGGATGGAACATTGTCGAGTTCTACCTGGGCGACATTAGCGAAGCAACGCTGATGGAAAGGCTCAAGGCGGACGCAACGGATAACACCTCGCTCGCTGAGCATCTCAGTGAAACCAACTTCTATTTAGGTAAGTATTACCTAAGTCTGGGGGATTTGGACAGCGCCACGGCTCTGTTCAAACTGGCGGTGGCCAACAACGTTCATAACTTTGTTGAGCACCGATACGCATTGTTGGAATTATCGCTCCTGGGCCAGGACCAAGATGACCTGGCAGAATCGGACCAGCAATAGCTGACGAACATATCAGCCCGTAATCTTTTTGATTGCCATCACCTTCGCGGGTGAGGGCGTTGTTGTTCGTTAATACACCTACTTTGAGCCGGTTCACACTTTTCAATGAAAATTGCAGATCAATTTCATGATGAGTTATGTAGACTGGCCGCCATTAATTTTGAGGCACACGTACTACATGGCTGAATTCGAAACCACTTTTGCAGATCTGGGGCTGAAGGCTCCTATCCTTGAAGCCCTTACCGATCTGGGTTACGAAAAACCATCTCCAATCCAGGCAGAGTGCATTCCGCATCTGCTGGGCGGTCGCGACGTGCTGGGCATGGCCCAGACCGGTAGCGGCAAAACCGCAGCGTTCTCTTTACCGCTGCTCAACAATCTTGATCCTGAGCTGAAGGCACCTCAGATTCTGGTGCTGGCGCCAACCCGCGAACTGGCGGTACAGGTTGCCGAAGCCATGACGGATTTCTCTAAACACATGCGCGGCGTAAACGTGGTTGCCTTGTACGGCGGTCAGCGTTATGACGTGCAGTTACGCGCCCTGCGTCAGGGGCCGCAGATCGTTGTCGGTACGCCGGGACGTCTGCTTGATCACTTAAAACGCGGCACCCTCGACCTCTCTAAACTGAGTGGTCTGGTGCTGGATGAAGCCGACGAAATGCTGCGTATGGGCTTCATCGAAGACGTTGAAACTATTATGGCGCAGATCCCGGAAGGTCATCAGACCGCTCTGTTCTCCGCCACCATGCCGGAAGCGATTCGTCGCATTACCCGCCGCTTTATGAAAGAGCCGCAGGAAGTGCGCATTCAGTCCAGCGTGACTACCCGTCCTGACATCAGCCAGAGCTACTGGACTGTCTGGGGCATGCGTAAAAACGAAGCGCTGGTGCGTTTCCTGGAAGCGGAAGACTTTGATGCGGCGATTATCTTCGTGCGTACCAAAAACGCGACCCTGGAAGTAGCAGAAGCGCTGGAACGTAGCGGCTACAACAGCGCCGCGTTGAATGGCGATATGAACCAGGCGCTGCGTGAGCAGACTCTGGAACGCCTGAAAGATGGTCGTCTGGACATCCTGATCGCTACCGACGTTGCGGCACGTGGTCTGGACGTTGAACGTATCAGCCTGGTGGTGAACTACGATATTCCGATGGACTCCGAGTCCTACGTTCACCGTATCGGTCGTACCGGCCGTGCGGGTCGCGCCGGTCGCGCGCTGCTGTTCGTTGAGAACCGCGAGCGTCGTCTGCTGCGCAACATCGAACGCACCATGAAGCTGACCATTCCGGAAGTGGAACTGCCGAACGCAGAACTGCTGGGTAAACGCCGTCTGGAAAAATTCGCCGCGAAAGTTCAGCAGCAACTGGAAAGCAGCGATCTGGATCAGTACCGTGCGCTGCTGGCGAAAATCCAGCCGTCTGCCGAAGGTGAAGAGCTGGATCTCGAAACGCTGGCCGCCGCACTGCTGAAAATGGCGCAGGGCGAGCGTCCGCTGATCCTGCCGCCGGATGCGCCGATGCGTCCTAAGCGTGAATTCCGTGACCGTGACGACCGTGGTCCGCGCGATCGTAATGACCGTGGCCCGCGTGGCGATCGTGAAGAACGTCCGCGTCGTGAACGTCGTGACGTTGGCGATATGCAGTTATACCGCATTGAAGTGGGCCGTGATGACGGCGTTGAAGTTCGTCATATCGTGGGCGCTATCGCTAACGAAGGCGACATCAGCAGCCGTTACATTGGCAACATTAAGCTGTTCGCGTCTCACTCCACCATCGAGCTGCCGAAAGGTATGCCGGGCGAAGTGCTCCAGCACTTCACGCGTACCCGCATTCTGAACAAGCCGATGAATATGCAGCTGTTGGGTGATGCGGTTCCGCACGCGGGCGGCGAACGTCGCGGCGGTGGTCGTAGCTTCAGTGGCGAACGTCGTGAAGGCGGTCGTAATTTCAGCGGCGAACGTCGTGAAGGTGGTCGTGGTGATGGTCGTCGCTTCAGCGGCGAACGTCGTGAAAGCCGTGGTCCGCGTCGTGATGACTCTACCGGTCGCCGTCGTTTCGGCGGTGATGCGTAACTCACGCTGACCTGCGCATTCACAGCGTAAAGTAAAATATACAGCCCCGATCGTCACAATCGGGGCTTTTTTTATTTCTTTTGTACTCGTGTACTGGTACAGTGCAGCGTATTGAGAGATAGTCACACTATAAATGACTGGAGAGAGAGCTGAATGGCAACACTTACCACCACCCAAACGTCACCTTCGCTGCTTGGCGGCGTGGTGATTATCGGCGGCACCATCATTGGCGCGGGGATGTTCTCCCTGCCGGTGGTCATGTCCGGGGCGTGGTTCTTCTGGTCGATGGCGGCGCTGGTCTTTACCTGGTTTTGTATGCTGCACTCCGGGCTGATGATTCTCGAAGCCAACCTTAACTACCGCATTGGTTCGAGTTTCGACACCATCACCAAAGATCTGTTGGGGAAAGGCTGGAACGTGGTCAACGGCATTTCTATTGCCTTTGTGCTCTACATCCTGACTTACGCCTATATCTCGGCGAGCGGCTCAATTCTGCATCATACCTTTGCTGAGATGTCGCTGAACGTTCCGGCGCGAGCGGCAGGTTTTGCCTTTGCGCTGCTGGTGGCGTTTGTCGTGTGGCTGAGTACGAAGGCGGTCAGCCGGATGACGGCGATTGTGCTGGGCGCGAAAGTGATTACTTTCTTCCTGACCTTCGGCAGCCTGTTGGGGCACGTTCAGCCTGCCACGTTGTTTAACGTGGCTGAAAGCCACGCGTCATATACGCCGTACCTGCTGATGACGCTGCCATTTTGTCTGGCCTCTTTTGGTTATCACGGTAACGTACCGAGCTTGATGAAATATTACGGCAAAGATCCGCGTACCATCGTCAAATGCCTGATTTATGGGACGTTACTGGCACTAGCGCTCTATTCCGTCTGGCTGCTGGGGACGATGGGCAACATCCCGCGTCCGGAATTTATCGGCATTGCGCAGAAAGGCGGCAATATTGATGTGCTGGTACAGGCGTTGAGCGGCGTGCTGAACAGCCGCAGCCTGGATCTGCTGCTGGTGGTGTTCTCTAACTTTGCGGTCGCCAGTTCCTTCCTTGGCGTGACGCTGGGGCTGTTTGACTATCTGGCGGATCTGTTTGGTTTTGATGACTCGGCAATGGGACGTTTTAAAACGGCGCTGCTGACTTTCCTGCCGCCGATGATTGGTGGCCTGCTGTACCCGAACGGTTTTCTGTACGCCATTGGCTATGCAGGTTTAGCTGCAACTATCTGGGCGGCCATTGTGCCTGCGCTGTTGGCACGTAAATCTCGCGAACGTTTCGGCAGCCCGAAATTCCGCGTCTGGGGCGGTAAACCGATGATTGTACTGATTCTGCTATTTGGCGTCGGGAACGCACTGGTGCATATTTTATCGAGCTTTAATTTGTTGCCGGTGTACCAGTAATTGAACGAGCCGGATGAGCTGTTTTCATCCGGCAATATTTCACAAGTCCGCGAAATGGTATCAAATAAAACCCTGTTTATTATAAAGTTCTTCGGCGAGTGCTTCCCCGTGTTCATCGAAAAAAGCATCGGCGATAGTTAAATTTTCTGCCTTAGGATTTGCCGTTATTCTGCTACCATTGGCGTCAAATTCGAGCGCGATGGCGATCTCCGAACCCCACCAGTAATAATAAATTAGCGCAAAATTATTTTCCCCTGGCGTAATAAATTTCTCGATTCCCCGCACACAGGCCATGAGTGGCATGAAGATTTCATAGCTCTCTGAGAGAAATATGTGATCCATCGTGACTATCTGTGTTTCTTTATTAAAGTTGATATGTTCAGCATAAATATTCTTTTCACTTTCACCAGAATTACATGTGGCAAGATTGTTAAGCATTTTTGCAGGATCGCCGTACAACCTTTGCTCCTCAGTAAACCATGGCAACCAGTCGTCATAGTCTTTAATATTTGTTGCCGGTGAATGGAAAAATTTCTTGAGGTTACTCTCGGTAATATGTGCATGAAGAAAAAAGGAAGCAGGTTCACTCATGATGATTTTCTCTGGTAATAAGTCGATTTATTCATATCCCTGTTCGGCCATGATAAAACGATTACTATTTTATAAAAGTACAGAACTGGACCTTTCCTCTATTTCATATCATAGGAAAATATATACTTGAACTGGTTCAGAATAAGCGGAATACGAAAATGGGGCGTAAAGGACTACTCGCTATTGTATTATTGAGCCTGTTTATCGCTTTTATTTTAAAATTTTTCTGGCTCACTCCGTACGATGAAGACGTTTACCTGCCAGTGGAAAAACCTGTCGCATCGTCTTTAAAAATCATTCACCCCGGCGACCAGTTATTTATCCGCATTCTGAAAGCGGAAGATAAGCTGGAACTGTGGGCAAGCGCCAATAACAAGCCTTACAAACTCTACAAAACCTGGACTATATGCGCATGGTCTGGTGGCTTAGGGCCAAAACATAAACAGGGAGACGGTAAAAGCCCGGAAGGCTTTTATGCCACCAACAAAGGGTTGCTTAACCCAAACAGCCGCTATCATCTGGCATTTAATATTGGCTACCCGAATGCTTACGATCGGGCAAATGGCTACACCGGTGATTTCATTATGGTTCACGGGAACTGCGTTTCGGCCGGTTGCTATGCCATGACCGATGCCGGTATTGAAGAGATTTATCAACTGGTGGCGCAGGCGCTAAACAGCGGGCAGAAGAGCGTGCCTGTCCATATCTTCCCATTTACGATGAATGACGAAAATATGCGCCAGGCGCAAGCATGGCCGGAATATAATTTCTGGCGTATGTTGAAGCCCGGCTATGATTACTTCGAAAAAAATCGCCGATTGCCAACCATCACCGTTGAAAATCGGCGTTATAAAATCAGCCCAACAACTCTTCCTTAACATCCATCGCTAAATCAAACGAATGCAGGCGTGCCTGGTGGTCGAAAATCTGCCCGTTTACCATAATTTCATCCGCCTGGGTCTCCCGCAGGATGGATTCCAGCCCGTGGCGGACTTTCGCTTTATCACCGACCAGCGACATACTCAGCGCCTGCTGCACGCCATACTGCTCGGATGGCGACCGGAAGGTCTCCATATTCTCAATCGGCGGCGGCAGTTGGCCGGTTTCCCCACGGCGTAGCTTCACGAAAGCCTGCTGCATGGAGGTAAACAGGAATTCGGCGTCGCGGTTGCTGTCGGCGGCGATAATATTGATACACACCATCGCGTACGGTTTTTCCAGCCGCGCTGAAGGTTTGAACTGGGTACGGTACAGATGCAGCGCCTGGAACAACATATCCGGCGCGAAATGCGAAGCAAAGGCGAACGGCAGGCCAAGCTGGGCCGCCAGTTGCGCACTATACAGGCTGGATCCCAACAGCCAGACCGGGATCTGCTCGCCGTAGCCGGGCACCGGGCGCACATGCGGATTAGGGTCGCGAGCGTCGAACCAGTCCACCAGCTCTGCGACATCGCGTGGAAAGTTATCGATATCGCCGCTCATATGGCGACGCAGCGCGCGCATCGTCGACTGATCGCTACCCGGCGCGCGTCCCAACCCTAAGTCGATACGTCCCGGGTAGAGCGTATTCAGCGTGCCGAACTGCTCGGCAATCACCAGCGGTGAATGGTTAGGCAGCATCACGCCGCCGGAGCCAAGATGTAATGTTGTGGTATTGGCTGCCAGATAACCAATCAATACCGAGGTCGCCGCGCTGGCGATACCGGTCATGTTGTGATGTTCTGCCAGCCAGTAGCGGTGATAACCGCGCTTTTCAGCCAGCCGTGCGAGATCCAGCGAGTGCGTGAAGGCTTCTTTTGCCGAAGATCCTTCAGGGATCGGCGCCAGATCCAGCACCGAGAACGGAATAGTTTTGTCAGTCATAACGGCTCACTTTGTTACCGGTTAATCTTTTAATACTGCATTAAAGATTAGCGAATGTTGTTAACAAAGTGAGCTTTATGAGACTGACGGCAAAAACAATGCCCGATGGCGCTGCGCTTATCGGGCCTACGGGATCGCTATTTGTAGGCCGGACAAGGTATTTATGCCGCCATCCGGCTAGGCCTGTAGCTCCAGACCTGCCAGCCGCTTCCAGTAGCCGTTACAGTCGCTATGCGCGGCAAGCGGTAATGGCGCGCCGCCGTTTTCGTTAGCGCGAAAGGCATCAAGCATGGCAAATGTCTCCGTCCCCAACGGCGACAGCCGCACGATATCGACCAATCCCTGCATCGACGTCAGTTCGTTGCCAAGGTTATAGACATAGCCGCTCATGGTCTGAATACCGTTAAGCACAAACACCTGCTGATTCTCTTGCGAGAGCACGTCACGACCGTTTGGATACTTGATACAGCAGGTTTCGCACTCATCTTTCGGGCGGTCTTCCGAACGGGCGGTAAAGCAGCGAGCGGAGTAGGCCAGCGGCAGATGCCCGTAGCTCAACACTTCCACTTCAAACTGATTGCGGATGCCCAGTTCATCGCACTGATTAAGCAAATTCACCAGCCAGTCGCGGGACAGCTCCACCGGCATACACCAGCGTACCATGCCTTCTTTCAGCAACCGGCGCAGCGTGACCGCGTTGTAGCAGTTCAGCGCATGGCCGGCGACAAACGGCAGTTTGCGCTCGGCGCACAGATTCACCACGCCAAGATCGCTGGCTTCCAGCAGAAAATCGCCGTTGTCCACATAGCGTTTCAGCTCGCTTAATTCAGATGACGCCTGTACCAGCGCCAGGGTGGAGAGCACCACCTGCTTACCGCTGGCGGCGAGGGATTTCGCCATTTCCAGCCAGTCGCCGACTTTGGTCGCGCGACGCTTGCTGCACACCGCTTCGCCCAGATAAATGACATCAGCGCTGCTTTTTGCGGCCTGCTGATAAAAATCTTCCAGCGTCTCTTTCGGCCAGTAATAAAGCACCGGTCCTAAGGAATATTTCATAGCTCCTCTCACTGCCATTTACGGTGATATGCGCCAAGCGTGGTTTGGGTGCCTTCGGACATCGCGCCGAGCGTCTCCATCCAGTCGCGCTGTGGAACGAAGTTTTGCGGGGCGGCTTTGCAGCGATCGATCGCCTGGCGCCACACTTTCGCCACCTGGCTGACATAGGCCGGGCTGCGCTGGCGGCCTTCGATCTTCACCGAAGCGATGTTCGCCGCCATGAGCTCCGGCAGCAGTTCCAGCGTGTTCAGGCTGGTTGGCTCCTCCAGCGCGTGATAGCGCTCGCCGTCCACTAAATAGCGGCCTTTGCACAGCGTTGGGTAGCCCGCGTTTTCGCCATCCTGGTAACGGTCAATCAGGACATCATTCAGGCGCGATTCCAGCCCCTGCGGCGTTTGCTGCCAACGGACAAAGCGGGCGGGCGAGCAGGCGCCGACGGTATTGGGCGACTCCCCCGTCAGGTAGGAAGAAAGATAGCAGCGACCTTCCGCCATAATGCACAGGCTGCCAAACGCGAATACCTCCAGCGGCACCGGCGTGACGCGGGCTAGTTGTTTTACCTGGTGAATCGACAGTACACGCGGCAGTACTACACGGTGGACATCAAAGTTGCGGTGATAAAAGCGAATCGCCTCTTCGTTGGTTGCCGAGGCCTGAACGGAAACATGGCGCTCAATATGCGGGTAACGCTCTGCGGCATATTCCAGCATAGCGAGGTCGGCGAGAATCAACGCGTCGGCGCCAAGCTGCGCCGCCATATCCACGGCGCGCTGCCAGCGGGCATAGCCGTCCGGATGCGCAAAAGTATTAATGGCGATGTGTAATTTGCGGCGATGCTGGTGAACAAAACTCACCGCTTCCTGCAATTTTTTTTCGGTAAAGTTAAGGCCGGCAAAATGACGGGCATTGGTATCGTCTTTTAACCCGATATAAACGGCGTCAGCGCCGTTTTCGATGGCCGCCTTCAGCGCCGGGAGATTTCCGGCAGGGCAGAGCAGCTCCATAATTTATCCTGAGGGTTACGTCTGAGACGCAAAATTGTTAACGAACAGGGATTTTAGTTAACCTTGCTGCGACAATTTTTGATTTAAGGCAGTTAAAGGCGTATTGGTAACACCAATAATGGGGTAGAAAATCAGACCCAATTGTTGATTTACGCCGCCATGTGATTTATTGGATATGGCAAAATAACAGGACTATTGAAACAGGGAGTAAAGCTCGTGTTAGATAAACTGCGTTCACGCTTAGTCCATGCTGGCCCGTCTCTGATGAGTGTACCGGTTAAACTGACGCCCTTTGCGCTAAAGCGCCAGGTTCTGGAACAGGTTCTGAGCTGGCAGTTTCGTCAGGCGCTGGCCGATGGAGAGCTGGAATTCCTCGAAGGTCGTTGGTTAAGCATTCATGTTCGTGACATCGACTTAAAATGGTATACCACGGTTGAAAATGAAAAGCTGATCGTTAGCCAGCAGGCGGATGCTGACGTCAGTTTTAGCGCCGACGCCAGCGATCTGCTAATGATCGCCGCCCGTAAACAGGATCCGGATACGCTCTTTTTCCAGCGTCGACTGGTCATTGAAGGCGATACTGAGTTAGGGTTGTATGTGAAGAATCTGATGGACGCCATCGAACTGGAGCAGATGCCGAAAGCGTTACGCGTTATGCTGCTGCAACTGGCGGATTTTGTTGAGGCGGGAATGAAAAACTCGCCGGAAACCAAACAGACCTCGGTAGGTGAACCATGCTAATTCGAGTAGAAATTCCTATTGATGCGCCTGGTATTGATGCGCTGTTACGCCGTTCATTCGAAAGCGATGCGGAAGCGAAGCTGGTTCACGATTTGCGTGAAGATGGTTTTCTGACGCTCGGACTGGTGGCCACGGATGATGAAGGTCAGGTGGTGGGCTATGTCGCCTTTAGCCCGGTTGATGTGCAGGGCGAAGATTTACAGTGGGTCGGCATGGCGCCGCTGGCGGTCGATGAAAAGTATCGCGGGCAAGGGCTGGCGCGCCAGTTAGTGTATGAAGGGCTGGATTCGCTCAACGAGTTCGGCTACGCGGCGGTCGTGACGCTGGGCGATCCGGCGTTATATAGCCGCTTCGGTTTTGAACTGGCCGCACATTACGATCTTCACTGCCGTTGGCCCGGTACGGAAAGCGCTTTCCAGGTACACCGTTTGGCTGAGGATGCGCTGGAGGGCGTGACGGGGCTGGTGGAGTATCACGACCACTTCAATCGTTTTTAAGCACCGGCGTTTGCAGGCTGGACAGCAGCGCCTCAAACGCTTCGCGTTCCGTCACAAGGCGCTCTTTCTGGCGCTTTGTGAGCTGTTTGATGCGATACTCTATGCGCAGGGCCAGCGAGCGATCGCCGACCTGCGCCGCAAACGCCAGCGTTAACTCGCCTTTTCCCCGTAATGCTTTTGCGCCTTTTCCCGTTTGATGCTGCCTGTAACGACGCGCCACATCGGTGGTTATTCCGGTGTAAAGCGCATTGTCTGCAGTACGAATCAGATACAGATACCAGGGGGTCATTGTCGCCATCAGCATGATAATTTTCAGGTTCCCAGTATAAGCGAGAATAAAGATGGACACACTTACCGCTATTGGCCGTTGGCTGGCGAAACAACACGTGGTGACCTGGTGCGTACACCATGAGGGAGAGCTGTGGTGCGCCAATGCGTTTTATTTGTTCGATGCGCAAAACGTCGCACTGTATCTGTTAACGGATGATAAAACCCGCCATGCGCAAATGTCCGGCGCGTGCGCGCCAGTTGCGGGAACGGTCAATGGGCAGCCGAAAACGGTGGCGCGCATTCGCGGCGTGCAGTTTAAAGGGGAAATTCGCCGTCTGGAGGGGCAGGAGAGCGACGCCGCGCGTAAAGCTTACCTTCGTCGCTTCCCGGTCGCCAGGGTGCTGCCAGCGCCGGTATGGGAAATCCGGCTGGATGAAATTAAATTCACCGACAACACGCTGGGGTTTGGTAAAAAACTGCACTGGTTACGTGACTCACGCGCCCAGCAGGCGTAGCGCCTCGCGGTTAAATGCCGGCAGGTCGTCAGGCGTGCGGCTGGTCACCAGCTGATCTTTATCGACGACGACTTCCTGATCGTAAAATTCCGCGCCCGCGTTCTTCACATCGATAATAATCGGTTTCACCGCCGTGAGTTTGCGGCCACGAATGACATCGGCGCTGATCAACAACTGCGGGCCGTGGCAAATGGCAAAAACCGGTTTACCGCTGTTAACGAAATCGCGGGTAAAATCCACGAAACGGCTGTCGCCGCGCAGGTAGTCCGGCGAATGACCTCCCGGCAATAGCAAGGCGTCGAACTCGTCGGGACGAACGTCATCAATAGCCTTATCAATGGTGACGCTGGCCTCGCCTTTTTTTCCTTTCACCGTTTTACCCGCCTCTTTTTCGATGGTGATGACCTCATGGCCGGCCTGACGGAATTCTGCTGCCGGCGAGGTAAATTCTGAATCTTCAAATTCATCGGTAATCAAAACGGCAATTTTCTTACTCATGCGTTTCCTCCGCAGTGGTGGCGTCGGGTAAGGCAAATTTTCCACAATGATGGATACTTACCTCGTAGACTATTAAGCCTGGTCGATAGGGCCGAGAGTGCAAGGTGGACAAATCTGTAAAGGAGCGAGGATGAGTCAGGTACTGATTACCGGCGCGACCGGACTGGTCGGCGGACATCTGCTGAGAATGTTAATCAACACGCCGCAGGTGAGCGCTATCGCCGCGCCGACGCGTCGCCCGCTGACGGATATTGTCGGCGTTTATAACCCTCACGATCCGCAGCTTACCGATGCGTTAGCTCAGGTGACCGACCCGGTAGATATTGTTTTTTGCTGCCTGGGCACGACCCGGCGTGAAGCGGGAAGTAAAGCGGCGTTTATTCATGCGGATTATACGCTGGTGGTTGATACTGCGCTGACCGGACGTCGACTGGGTGCGCAGCACATGGTGGTGGTCAGCGCAATGGGAGCAAACGCGCACTCTCCGTTTTTCTACAATCGGGTGAAAGGAGAAATGGAGGAGGCGTTAATCGCGCAAAATTGGCCTCGTTTGACGATTGCCCGACCTTCTATGCTGCTCGGCGACAGAACAACGCGGCGGGTGAATGAAACGCTTTTCGCTCCGCTATTCCGGCTGTTGCCAGGAAACTGGAAATCGATCGATGCGCGGGATGTGGCGCGGGCCATGCTGGCGGAAGCGCTGGCGCCAGCACAAGAAGGCGTGACGATTCTGACCTCATCGCAACTGCGGGAAAAAGCGGAGTAGCGAAGCCGGATGATTTACCGGATGGCGACGCGGTTTACACATTCTTATCGCCACCCGGCACACCGGTTACTTAATATACGTAAAGGCGGTGGTCACGCGTTTCACGCCGCTCACCCGGCTGGCGATGTCTGCTGCCGCTTTACCTTCACGTTCAGTCACCAGGCCCAGCAGGAACACTTCGCCATTCTCGGTGGTGACTTTCACGTTTGACGATTTTACCTGATCGCTGGTCAGTAGCTGTGAGCGAACTTTCGTGGTGATCCAGGTATCGTTAGAGGCGGTCCCCAGGCCGATAGGCTGACCCTGGCGAATCTCGTTATAGACCTCGGTGGTGCCTTCAACGCCCATCGCTATCTGTTTAGCGCGTGCGGAGAGTTCGCTGTTTGGCGACTGGCCCACTAACAAAACTTTGCCCTGATAAGCCGTGACATTGATGCGCGTCTCTTTTTTGATTTGCTCATCTTTCGACAGCGCGCTGCTGACACGCAGTTCCAGCGTTCCGTCATCCACCTGGGTGCCCACGCTACGCGGGTCGGTTGCGGCTTTGGTACCGACGGCTGCCGTACCCACTACCGCGGCGGCGACGCAACCTTGCAATAGCAACGCAGAAATAAGGACTGCGAGCGGCGAAAATGCCTTCATGTGTACTCCTTAATCATCCTGGTGAGGAAAAAGCGTGTTATCGATCAAATCGCACAGGCAGTTTACCGTCAGCATATGCATTTCCTGAATGCGCGCGCTGTGGTGTGAAGGGATACGAATTTCGACATCCTGCGGCCCTAATAGTCCGGCCAGCTCACCCCCGTCATACCCGGTTAGCGCCACAATGGTCATGTCACGTGTGACGGCTGCTTCAACGGCTTTTACGATATCGCGACTATTACCACGCGTAGAGATCGCCAATAAAACATCGCCTGCATGTCCCAGCGCCCGGACTTGTTTTGCATAAACTTCATCGTGCAAGCGATCGTTAGCGATCGCAGTTAAGACCACATTATCGGTATTTAGTGCAATGGCGGGTAAACTGGGTCGCTCCGTTTCAAAGCGGTTAATCATGCTGGCAGCAAAATGCTGTGCGTTGGCCGCGGACGTCCCGTTTCCACAACAGAGGATTTTGTTGCCGTTAAGCAGGGAATGAACCAGCGTCATGGCGGCGCGGGAAATGGCATCCGGAAGCGCTTCCGCCGCAGCAATTTGAGTTTGAATGCTTTCTGTAAAGCAAACTTTGATTCTTTCGAGCACGCTAATCCTTAAAATCTTCAATTATGAGTGGTCGTTAAACGCATCCCGAAACCACTCAATCTCATTTCCGGTGAAGGCTAACACATCGAACCGACAATCCACAGTATCAAAACTCCCATTCTGGCGGGCGAGCCACAAGCGGGCAGTATGTAATAATTTGTGTTGCTTGCTGCGGGTCACACTAGCCGCCGCGCCGCCATAAAGCCCGGAGCGCCGATAGCGGACCTCAACAAAAACCGTCGTTTTTCCGTCGCGCATGATCAGATCGATTTCGCCGCCGCGCTCGCGCACGTTGGCGGCGATAAACCGCAGTCCTTTGCTTTCCAGCCAGCGACGCGCGGCAGCTTCCCACGCGTCGCCAGCCTGTTTACGCGTTAGCTGGCGGGAACAATCTCCCCTTGCTGGTATTTGAGCCATGATAACTTCCTGTTAATCACACAATCCGGGCTGGCGGTTAATGCGCCGGTATTGCCATTGATCTCAAACCCCTGCACCTGACGCATCTGCGAAAAGTGGTTCGCCAGCGTCCAGGCATCCACGCCCATGGCGTACATCCGCGCCAGAGAATAGTCGTTATGTACAGCGCTCAGCGCCTGCTGCATCAACGGCATATTGCCGCCTGCCAGCATAGGAATTTCACTGTATTGTAAACCCTCCATTTCCAGACGGAAGTCGGGGCCGGAGGTGCCTTGCGCGCTGCGAGAGCTGGCATACAGCGTCGCGCCGCTCTGGGTGCCGTTACGCATGGCGATCATCGGTTTGATAAAGCCAATCTCTTCCGGCGTAGCCAGAATATAGACCGCGTCTACGCGTCCGCCGCCGGTGATTTGCGCGTCGGTCGGCGGCGCAGGGATGGTCAGACCGCCAATGGTGACGCCAGGCTGCGCAGGCACGCTGGCGGCGACTGGACTGCCAGTCAACGCGATACCCGCGCCGCCGTTCACGCCCATTTTCAGCTCGGCTACGGAGCCGAATTTTTGCTGTAACACGATGCCGCCGCCCAGTTTTTGCCACTCCTGGGTGAAGGCGTTCGCCACGCGATCGCCAAGCGCGCTGCGTGGAATCAACAGCAGCGGCGACTGCTTGCCCTGGTCATAAATATGATGCGCCGCGTCACGGGCTTCATCTTCTGGAGAGAGCGCGAAATAGCAGATATTAGGGAAGCTACGTACCGTTTCCGGCTGGTTGAGCGCCAGCACGTTGAGCGGCGTGTTGCTTTTCATCAGCGCTTCCACATTGTTTTTCAACAGCGGCCCGACCACGATACTGGCGCCGTCTTGCTGAACCTGAGCAAGCACCTGATCCAACGGCTGGGAAGAGGTATCGTAGATTTTTAATTCAGCGGAGGGATCCGCCGGCGCGCTTGCTGTAGCAGGGGGAGTTTGTGGCGCGCTGACTGGCGTAGCGGACTGGGCTGGAGCGTCATCAGTCAGATCGCTCACCGAGGCCTGCGACGGACTGGCGACGCCGTTGGTCATTTGTGGTTGCGTCTCCTCCACGCCAGGTTCGACCGGCGCGTCAGGAGCGGCGGCAGGCTGCATCTCCACCGCCTGGGTGCCGAGGTTTTTCGCGGCTTCGAAACCTTGCTGGATGGTACGGCCAAACACGGCAGCCTGACCGTTCAGCGGCAGCAGCAGAGCGATTTTGCTGGTGGAAGCCGGTTTGAAACGTTGTACATTGACGAGCTGCGTCGGCAGCATTTTCGCCCCCGGATTTTGCGGGTAGCGTTTTTGCCAGTCGGCGATCCCAGCTTTCAGCATGTCTGGATCGTTGCGGTTGTCAAACCAGACGCGTTGCAGATCCAGCCAGCCCTGAAGCACATTTTCATCAGCGTTGATAACTAACGTCCTGGCCTGATCCGGCGTCATGGCGGAGAGCGCCTGCCAGGTGGCGTCGATATTTTTTTGTTTATCTTTCGCCGCCAGTAGCGGTTCCTGGGCGATTAACGCCCGCAACAGGGTAAGCGACGGGCGTCCCTGGCTGGCAACGATCTGCGCCTGCCAGTAACGCGCTTGTTGATTTGGCGCAAAGTCGGCGGGTTTTAGTTTATCCAGCAAGGCCTGCGCGCCTGCGACATCTTTTTGCGCCAGTTTGATTTCTACCGCTAATAAAGACTGTTCGCGACGCTGGGTATCGTTCAGATTTTGCGGGAGTTGGTTGAACAGGTCGACGGCCTGCTGGCTTTTTCCTTCTTTCAGCAGTGCATGAATGGCGAGTAATTGCCAGTTGGTCTTGCTATCATCTGCGCTTTGCTGCATCTGATGCAGGTAAAAGGCGGAGTCAGCTTGCGCTGAACCCTGCATATAGGCTGCGCTTTGATCTGGCGCCTGGGTGCCGCACCCGGCGAAAAGTAGCGCAGCCAGGACGACAGGCAGCGCGCGTGCGGCGTTCAAACGAGAAAATGTTGAGGGTACCATACTGTATCCAGTGATATTTTTTTACGCAATGCTCAATATTAAATCGGCAATACGGACGACACAATGAAACAAAACGAATCGGCGGATAATTCTCAGGGCCAACTCTTTATTGTACCTACTCCTATCGGTAATCTGGCGGATATTACCCAGCGTGCGTTGGAGGTGTTACAGGCTGTAGATCTGATTGCCGCCGAAGATACTCGTCACACCGGTTTATTGCTGCAACATTTTGGGATTAATGCCCGGTTGTTCGCGCTGCACGACCATAACGAACAACAAAAAGCGGAAACGCTGGTCGCGAAGCTAAAAGAAGGGCAGAACATTGCGCTGGTTTCCGACGCCGGTACGCCGCTGATTAACGATCCGGGCTACCACCTGGTGCGTACTTGTCGCGAAGCGGGGATTCGCGTGGTGCCGCTACCGGGGCCGTGTGCGGCGATTGCCGCCCTGAGCGCCGCTGGCCTGCCATCCGACCGTTTCTGCTATGAAGGCTTTTTACCGGCGAAATCCAAAGGCCGCCGTGATGCGCTAAAAGCCATTGAAACGGAACCGCGAACGCTGATTTTTTATGAGTCAACCCACCGCCTGTTAGATAGCCTGGAAGATATCGTCGCGGTATTGGGAGAATCCCGTTATGTGGTGCTGGCGCGTGAGCTGACCAAAACCTGGGAAACCATTCACGGCGCGCCGGTCGGCGAGCTGCTGGCGTGGGTCAAAGAAGATGAAAACCGTCGCAAAGGCGAAATGGTGCTGATTGTCGAAGGCCATAAAGCGCAAGAAGACGACCTGCCCGCCGACGCGCTGCGCACGCTGGCGCTGCTACAGGCAGAACTGCCGCTGAAAAAAGCGGCGGCGCTGGCAGCAGAAATTCACGGCGTGAAGAAAAATGCGCTGTATAAGTATGCGCTGGAGCAGCAGGAAGAATAAAAGCGAGCGCCCGGGAACCGCCTTTTATCGCCATCGTGTTAATACTCAATCAGGTGATTGATGTGGGTAAATTGATGGGGGCATTGGGCGGTGATAGCGGGCCGGACCTTTCCTTCGGGCTTACTCTCGCGATCAGCAACGCATAACCGACTCCTTTTTAGACGATCATTAATTCCACGCCTGTTTTCGCTAATGCCGCTTTATCCTGTTTGCTGATGGTGTCATCGGTTATCACACAGTCGATCTTGTCCATCGGCAATACCTGGTTAAAGCCGCGACGGTTAAATTTGGTCGCGTCCAGTACCGCGATAACTTTGTGTGCCGCCGCCGCCATGACGCCGCTAATGGAATAACCTTCGTTAAACGTGGTAATACCGTTTGTCGCATCAATGCCATCCGCCCCGACAAACATTAAATCGGCGCTGATGCCGTGTAGCGATCGTTCCGCAATCGTGCCGTGCATTGAGTGGGTTTTATGCCGTACCGTACCGCCGCAGACCACCAGCGTGAGATCTTTATTTTCTGATAGCGTAAAAGCGGCAGGCAAGCTGTTAGTGATCACCGTAATATTGCTTTTTCGCGCGAGCGCTTCCGCAATCAGTAATGTTGTGCTCCCGCTATCCAGAATGATGGTCATTCCTTCTTCAACCATTGCCGCAGCCGCCTGGGCAATCCGCTTTTTCGGATCGCTGGCGAGTTGATACCGATCTTCCAGAATGACTTCCTGATTGTCGCCTTCCGCCAGATGACTTCCCGGTTTTGCCGCGCCGCCATGAAAACGGGTGACAAGGCCTTTCTCTTCCAGCAGACGCAGGTCAGCACGGATAGTCACTTCAGAAATACCAAAGGTATTTGAAAGGTCCATCACCAGCACGCTGCCTTGCGTATTAATCAGGTCGACAATTTTATTTCTTCGCTCAAATGAGTTCATATTGATTTGCCTGATAATTAACTGTAACTAGTTTAAACGAAGGATTGCGAAAGGTGAACGCTAAATTTCGAAAGGAAATGTGAGCCAGCGCAGGTTGCTGGCTCGTACCATCAGGAAAGTTGAAGTAAAATTTTGCCCTGCATGGGCGCGCCATTAAGCGCTTTGACTGCTTCTGCAAAGCTTTCCGCATCGCCGCGATGGGCAATGAGAGGGGTCAGTTGAAGACGTTTTTCAGCCAACAGGCGCGCTGCGGTTTCCCATTCTTCTCCTGGCCATGGCGCGGAGTAGTTCATCCAACTGCCGAGGAGCGTGAGCTCTTTACGCAAAATTAGCCCGAATGTACGCGTTGTCAGGGTGAGATCGTGATGTAACGTCCCCACCAGCGCCAGTTGCGCGCGCGGCCCGGCGATATCGATAGCCAGCGAGACGGTCTGGGGAGTTCCTGCCGTTTCGAGAACCAGTTGATCAAACTGAATGTCGGACAACGCGGTCTGGATGTCGTCGGCGGTCATTTCCCGGCTATTACAGGTATGCGTTGCGCCGAGCGCTTTCGCCAGTTCCAGTTTCTGCGGATTGATATCAATCGCCGTTACGCTTCGCGCGCCCAGTTCCCGCGCGCACTGTAAGGCCAGCAGGCCAATTGTCCCGGCACCGACGATAATTACGTTTTTCCCCTCGCAGCCCTGCGCCAGATGAAAGGCGTGTAAGCCCACGGTAATCGGTTCGATAAACGCGCCATCTTCAATCGGCATATCAGAAGGCAAGCGGAAAAGATTGGCCCGTTTGACCACCACATATTCCGCATTACCGCCTTCGCTGCGCGATCCTACAAACTGATACTGTTTGCATAAAGAAAAGTAACCGCGTTCGCATTGCGGACAGTGAAAGCAGGGAAGAAGCGGGACACAAGCGACGGCATCGCCGGGCTGCATATCCGTTACGCCTGTGCCGTAGGATTCAACGTAGCCGCTGAATTCATGACCTAACGTAATAGGATAATAATGGGCGCCCTGCGCGAAAATACGCGGGATATCCGACCCGCAAAGCCCTGAGCTAACGACCTTGACCAACACATCGTCCTCGGCTTGCAGTTGTGGTAAGGGACGTTCTTCAACGCGCACGTCTCCCTCAGCGTGAATAACCACTGATTTCATAACATTCTCCAGGAAGGTGAGGGGAGCGATTGCTCCCCTAAAATTAAGAGGCGATTTGACTTTGCTGTAGCGCCGTGGCTTTCTCAGCCGCGACAAACTGTCGGGCGCGACGCCAGGTCAGCAGTACGCCGGCCAGATAGATAATGGCAATGACGGCGAAGCCGACGATATTCTGCCAGGTAAAAAGTTGAATCAGCAGCCAGGTGATGGGGGAACCGCCCTGATCCAGCGAGGCGACTTGTCCGCCAGCTTTTAGCGCTCCGGCATTGGCAGCCAGTTGGGTATGCAGGCCAATCGTCTGGGTGGCTATCCACAGGGTGATACCCATAATAATGACACCTGAAATCAGCGTGCGGAACAGGTTGCCCTGGTGTACCGCGACCGCCATCGCAATAAAGAAACCGATGGTGGCGAGGTCGCCGAACGGCAGCACCTGGTTCCCCGGTACTAAGACGGCAATCAGGATGGTCAGCGGAATGAATATCAGGCTCGCGGAGACAACAGAGGTATGACCGAGCAGTAGCGCTGGATCAAGGCCTATCAGGAACTCCTGCCCGCCAAATTTAGCCTGTAGACGTTTACGCGCATGTTTCGCGATAGGCGTTAGGCCATCCATAATAGGTTTAATGACGCGTGGCATAAGCAGCATCACCGCTGCGGTTTTGACCGCCAGTTGCAGAACGGCTTTGGCGTCGTAGCCTGCCAGTACACCAATCACCAGCCCCATCACGAAGCCGACAGTCACCGGCTCGCCAAACGGTCCGAAGCGTTTCTGGACATCGTCTGCGCTAAAGTGAATACGATTGAGACCCGGAATTTTCTCGATAATGGTATCAACGAGCACCGCCACGGGGCCCAGGTACGCGGATGAGCCGTGTGGGATAGCAATCCCCTCGAGGCCAAAATAGTCGCGGGTATCTTTGGCAAACCAGTCCCCCAGTTTGTAGACAAAGGCGGCATGAACCACAACGCCCAGAATCCCCAGCCAGTATGAACCGGTCGCCAGATGCAGCATGGCGCCCGTGAAGGTCATGTGCCAGATATTCCAGATATCGACATTCACCACGCGGGTCATGCGGGTCACTAGCATCAGGACGTTAACCCCGATGGCGACAGGGATCGCGACCAGCGCGATTTGTGACGCCCAGGTCATGGGCGATGAACCCGGCCAGCCGACGTCAATAACGTGGAGATTGATTTGGAAATGTTCCGCCATGGCTTTCGCCGCGGGGCCGATAGAATCCAGCATCAGGCCGATGACCAGACCAATACCCACGAAGCCGATACCAATATGCAAACCCGATTTAAAACAATCCCCAAGCTTCATTCCCAGCAGTTTAGAGAACACGATGATCACCAGAGGCAGCATCACCGTTGGGCCTAAGTCGAGGATATAACGCATTATTTCGCTAAACATACGTTACCCCATGAGAATGGACAGAATTTTTTGCTGTAATGCTTCAATACCCACGCCGGAAACAAAAGGCATACCGTGAACGACGGGAATATTGCCAAAGGCGCGATCGACCCTGGCAGTGGTACAGATAAGATCGGCGCCGTCCATATAGGTTTCGATTTCGGTGACCCGGCATTGCACTAAGTCGAGCTCAATATGGTTGGCATCACACAGCTCTTTAATTTCTTCCGCAGCCATCGTTGAGGTTGCAACCGCACCGCCACAGGCCACAATTACTTTACGTTTCATAGGGTATTCCTCATTATTATCAATTTATTATCAAACCTGGACGCACTGCTCAGGCTCAAGGATGGTTTCCTGAAAGCGTATCGCCAGTTCGGCATCCGGCGCGCTTAACAGGGCATCGAGGGTGCTTGGGTTCTGTAGCTCACTAAACAGGCGGCGCAGAAGTTTTAGCTGTGCCGCCGGGTTTTCAACGATTAAGGCGATGATTAACGAAACGGCAATCTCTTCGTCATCATCCGCCTGTTGAAACATGACCGGCTTATCTGGACGAATCAGATAGATAGCGGGTGATTTCGCATGAACGGCCTCGCAATGAGGGATAGCGACGGCGTGACGCTCCAGCGCAATGCCGGTAGGAAAAGACGCTTCACGTTCCACCAGCGCCTGCGGATAACTATCATGTACCACGCCTTTCGCCAGCATCTCTTTGCCAATGTGCGCCAGCGCCTGTTGGCTCGAGTCGAATGTGATTCCGGTTCGGACAAATAGTTGGCTCATAAATTCTCCATTATTCAGGCGACATCCGGCGTGCAACCGAAGCGATAAGCGCGCAGAACATCCTGAATTTTGTCAATAATCAGGTTATGCGGCGTAGGGGTGAGCACGCCCTCAGACAGGCGTTCAAACTGTACGGGCATAAACTGGCTAATTAATCCCAGCGGCAATGTGACGTTGTTCAGATTGGCGATTAACTTCTCTACGCTTTGACGAATACGCGGGTGCGGCCAGTAATAGCGAATACGGTCAGACAAACTAAAGTGGATGTCGACCATCGCCTGGCTCCAGGTTGGACGGTAGTATTTTTTCCAGTAGCCCGGTTCGTTTAGCATAACTTCATCAATGACCTCCAGTACCCGACTACGTTGTTCCGGGGAGATCAGCTCGTTTTCCATTTGCGCAAGTGCGAAAATGGCTTCGCGCAGCGCGAAAGTGAGCGCCGGGCCGACCTTCAGAATGGCGTAATGATCGCGTACCAGCGCACGGTAGGCCTGCCGCGTCTGATAATCAGTCGAATGCGCTTCATAGACCATCGGCGTTTCTTTTATCCATGCGGAGAGCGCCTGTGCCGCCTGCGGCTGATAATGAATAATCTGGGTATGATCAAATTCAACGCCCGGCTGTACCACAATGGCGATCACGCGTGACAGTGCTTCTTCCAGACCTGATTCACGAAACGCGATTTGGTGAGTTTCCAGCGTACGTGCAGCATCGACTTCGCGGGTGACATGAACGCTGCCGATGGTACTGGCTTCACCGCCAGGAACGGGCACTTCCGTGCCGATGACATAAGTCAGATGGCATTTTTGTTCTTCGTTTGCGGTCCCTTCTGCTGCTTTACAAAGCACGGCGGCACGGCGTGCAACGACCATCGGATCCAACGGTGTCGGGTCGTCAGCGCAGGACATTGACGCGTCCAGGTGAATTTTGCTAAAACCAGCGGCGACATACGCTTTTATTAACTCAACCGACTTTTCCATTGCCGCCGCTGCCGGTTCGTTCTGCCAGCAGTTAGGCCCTAAATGATCGCCACCAAGAATCAACCGCTCACGTGGAAATCCCACTTCCTGAGCAATGCCATAAACAAAATCACGAAAATCAGCCGGTTTCATTCCGGTATAACCGCCAAACTGATTCACCTGATTGGATGTGGCTTCAATCAATACCTTGTTGTCAGTATTGAGATCGAAAAGCAGAGCTGATTCGATAACCAGGGGATGAGCAGAACAAACTGAACAGATGCCCAGATGTTCTCCTGCTTTATGACGAGCAATTATTTCTTTCACTTTTATCTCCGAGTTCTTTCGTTTTTCTTCTTCGAAAGAATTTATAGGCTTTCGTAATGTTGTTTTGTGATTTTGATCTGATAAATGAAAGTTGCGAAAGGAAATGTAAGGTAACGAAATGGTGTGTAATGTCTGTAACTTCACTTTGTCATGAAAAACCGTACCCGCCGGAGCGGGCACGGAGGAACAAATGAAGGCTAATTAAACAATCGAGATAGCCAACTGCGCTTTGGCTGCATGACTTCTGGTGGTGGGGTAACGGGAACGGTGATCATCTCGCCTGCACCAGAGGCGATAAGCTCCCCGATTTCACGTAGTGCCTGCTGTGCATCTTCGCCCTGCGCCCGGAACAACAAGCGATGCCCCTTTTTCGCGCCGAGCGACACCACTCGCATCAGGTTTTTCCCGTCCACCGGGCCGGAGGCGTTATCCAGATTTTCTACCGTAATGTGGCTTTGAAACTGTTTGATAAACTTCACCAGTACCGCACTGGGTCTGGCATGTAAACCATGCGGATTATGGATGACAAACGTTGCCTGCTCACCCTCCTGCAACTCCACGGCTGCTGGCGTATTGGTCGTCGATCCAGTCAGTAGCGCTAAAACCTGACTGGGGGATTCGGCTTTAGCCAGTGCTTGCAGAATAGCGTCATCGCTGAGCACGCGAGTCAGTTGGCGCAAAATCTCAAGATGTTCATTGGAGCGCGCGGCAATTCCGGTGACCAGATACGCGGTATTGCCGTCACCCCAGTCAACGCCGTGGCGAAAAACGATTACCTTTACACCGGTTTGTAATACCGCATCGCGAGACTCTGGCGTACCGTGTGGGATCGCGATTCCATTTCCCAGATAAGTGGAAATCTGTGCTTCGCGATCCAACATGCCGCGTAAATAGTCAGTCGTGGTATTGCCAGCCGCAGATAACTTTTCCACCACACGGTGCAGAGCGGTGACTTTATCGAGGCGCTCATCGCTGATAAAAATATCGTGTTCACAGAGCTGCATTCTGACCTCCAGCCTTTGCTACAGGAGTTGTGTTGACTGAATTTTTGCGCACAGCCCACAATCTCCATAGGCCAAGCATCACCGCACCACATGCAGAGCCCGCAAGGATACATAACACCCAGGCCAGCGGCTGACTCACCAAAGGTAAAATTAAGAAGCCGCCGTGAGGAGCCGGAACCTGAATACGCAAGCTGTAGCTAAGTACTGCGGAAATGCTGGAAGCAATCATCATCATCGGGATGACACGCAAAGGATCTTTCGCTGCGAAAGGAATCGCGCCTTCAGTGATGTGTGTACAACCGAGGATATAGTTAACCATGCCTGCGGCACGTTCTTCCTCGCTAAAACCTTTTGGAAAGAAGGTGGTCGCCAGAGCAATTACCAGTGGTGGAGTAATACATGCGGCAGACACACCAGCCATAAAGTAGAAGTTGCCTTGGCCCAGTAAAAGCGTGCCGGTGACATAAGCGGCTTTGTTTACCGGGCCGCCAAAGTCAAAGGAGCACATTGCACCCACCACAATACCCAGCAATATTGGATTCGCTTCCTGTAGCGATGCCAGCCAGTTCATCATGCTATTATTGATAGCTGCGACAGGTTGCCCAAGCAGCGACATCAACACGCCAATAACCAGTACGCCAATGAGCGGCATAATAAAAATCGATTTCAGGCCTTCATACTGACGCGGTAAGCCTTCGAGTCGATTCTTTACCCATAACATCAGGTAACCGGCGGCGAATCCGGCAATTATCCCACCAAGAAATCCTGCGCCGGTAGCATTTGCCAGTAAGCCGCCGACAAATCCAGCCACCATCCCTGGTCTGCCAGAAATAGAGAATGCAATATAAGCGGTAAAGACCGGAACCATAATCGAAAAGGCTTGCTGACCGATTTTCATTAGCATTGCGGCGGTTGCATTGTATTCAGCTGAATTAGGATCAGCGGAATAAATCCCCCATAAAAACGACACCGCAATTAATATGCCTCCGGCAACTACAAAAGGTAGCATATTTGAAACACCACTCATCAGGTGCTTATAAATTTGTCGCCCCAGTGATTCTTTTTCGATAATTTCCGTGCTGGTGGTTGATTCGCCTTTACGTATTGGGGCTTCACCATTAATAACTTTGTTAATCAGCTCCGCAGGATGATGGATTGCTTCTTTTACCGGTACTTCAATAACCGGTAAACCATTAAAGCGATCAGGTAAGACATCTTTATCCGCCGCAATAATGACTCCGGCAATATCTACCAGATCAGCAGGTTGAATAGCATTTTCAACGCCACTGGCACCATTGGTTTCAACTTTTATTTCAACAGATAATTTTTTCGCGGCATTTTTTAAGGCTTCTTCAGCCATAAATGTATGCGCAATACCGGTAGGGCAGCCGGTCACTGCAATGATCTTTTTCATAAGCAGACCTTATATTGTAATTTAACCTACAGCTTTCTGACGTGGATTTGCGAAAGTAAGGTTTCTATTGCCGCAAGTTGGCCTAGTCCGGCAGAACTTGCGACATCAGCTCCTGTTGCACTGGCAAGAGATAAGGCATATTCCACTTCTCCTGTAGATAACCACTGGCTGAGAAAGGCGGCCAGTGCAGCATCGCCTGCACAGGCGGAGCTCACCAAATCAACCGTTGGCGCGCTACAAAACCAGTAATCAATCCCATTGGAGAAATACATTCCTTTAGCGCCAAGGGTTAGCAGAACATTTTGTGCACCAAGTGCATGTAAAGTGGTTAGAGTATTTTTCGCATCATTGTCGTCAGAGACAGTTAAACCGAATATTGCTTTAACCTCTTCATCATTTGGTTTAATTAATAACGGTTTGAACTCCAGTAACTGACGTAATGACGGATGACTAATATCTAAAATTACGCCGATATTTTTTTGCTGACAAATATGCATGATTTCTGCGTAAAAGCGGCTTTCAATACCTTGTGGCAGGCTGCCGCTTATCACCAGATAGTCTGCATCGGGCAGTTGCGAAATAATCGTGATAATTTGTTGTTTACATTCATCTGGAATATATGAGCCAGGGTTGACCAGTTTATATTCCTGCTTACCGTCATGAATGAAAATATTAATCCGCGTGGGTTCTTCTACCCATGCTGGTGTGACTGGCATTTTTCGGGTACGCAGGCTTTCTACAATATAATGCCCGGTGAAACCACCAAAAATGCCTAATATATGCGCAGGTATTTGAAAGTGATCCAGAACCAGCGCAACATTTACCCCTTTACCATTTGGGCAAAACTCGGTGTGGTGAGTGCGATTGACAATATTTGGCTGTAAAGGATCGCTAAATATATTCATATCAATCGCGCTATTAAGTGTTAGCGTGTAGATCACAGGCGATTCCTCACAGTTGCCCTTCACAGCCGCAAACATGAATTACTTTGCGTACCACCTCTTTCATCGCCTGTTTTGCTGGTTGCATATAGTGGCGGGGATCATTGGCTTTCGGGTTTTGTAGGAAATACTCTTTTAAGGCGTCGGAGAAGGCGATTTTCAGTTCGGTGGCAACATTGACTTTGCATACCCCAAGGCTGATGGCCTGGCGAATATCGCTTTCCGGCAAACCAGATGCCCCATGCAATACCAGAGGGATATCCACCAGAGCGCGTATTTCTGCCAGTCGCTCAAAATCAAGTTTAGGTTCAGCGGCATACATGCCGTGTGCCGTGCCGATAGCAACCGCCAGCGAATCAATGCCGGTGCGCGCCACAAACTCACGTGCTTGCTGTGGATTGGTGTAAAGGGCATCTTTGCTGTCTACCACTAAATCATCTTCGATCCCACCAAGGCGGCCCAGTTCTGCCTCCACGCTGGTGTCGTAGCGATGGCAAAAATCGACCACGCTTTTCACCAGCGCCACATTCTCTTCAAAGGGAAAGTGGGAACCATCGATCATGACTGAACGGATCCCTGCCATAACTTTGCTTTCAATATCGGCTAACGATTCATGATGATCCAGATGAATGGCCAGTGGCAGATTGTATTCACGAGCCAGATCGCCCGCGATCGCCACAATGTTACCCATTCCGGCATAGCTAAACGTGCCTGGTGTTCCGGCAACGATCAGCGGTGAGCGCATTTCTGCGGCGGTTTCTACCACCACCTGCAAGGTTTCCAGGTTATGGATGTTAAAGGCTGGCACGGCATAGCCTGCATGCTGGGCCTTCTGGAGCATATTTTTACTGGAAATAATGAACATAGTGGTCTCCGTTTATAACTTTCGAAATTAAAGTTTAAAATAAAAATAACCTTCGTTTTGAAAGTAATGTAACGATCATTGCCACACATGATTGTGATCATCAACACAAAAGCAGGATAATTTTTCTTAAATGAAAGAAAAAGTGTGGATTTAAATTTTGTTTTGTAAGTAAATGGAAGATATGAAAATTCTATAATTACTTGATTTTATTGTGATGTTTTCCATTGAGCATTCGGTGACGTGGTGCAAAATTGACATCCCCTGTCAGAAGTTTAAAAATGAAAGTTAAAGCACGGGATAACTTCCCGACGAAGCGGAAAAAAAGGGTATGTTGTGGCAAAACCATCTACCAGCCTGTTGAAAAGGCGTCTGGACATTGCCGAAATCGTCCGTAAAAACGGCGAAATAAAAGTAGACGATTTGGCTGAAATGTTATCGGTTTCAGGGGTAACGATCCGTAATGATCTCAATTACCTGGAGCAGCAAGGCTATCTGAAACGCTCCTTTGGCGGAGCGATTTACACGGCCCAACCCGTCAGAGCAGCGGTAAGCCATGAAGTGGTGCAGTCGCAGGCGTTAGAGCATAGCGTAGAGCTTGAACTGGCTAAGCAAGTTGCCCGTCTGGTCTGCGACGACGATACCGTGTTTCTGGGGGCCGGAGAGGTGTTGCGTAAAGCGCTTCCTTTCCTGGGCGATTATCGGGATCTGTGCCTTATCATCAACGATCTTAGCCATGTTGCACCGGCCCGTGATTATATCGATGGTGAAATTGTGTTGTTGGGCGGTGTACTGGGGCATAGTGGTCAGGCGTTGGGGGGCGAAATCGCCATCCAATCTTTGCAACAATTTCAACCGTCATGTTGTCTGGTGATGGTGGACCATATCAGCGAGGATGGCACGCTCAACGTGAAAAACGAAAGTGCAGCTGCTTTGCTAAGTGAATGCCTGCGCCTTAGTGGACAGAGTATTGCCGTGGTGGCGCAGCGTCCGATTCATGATGTGGCGCGTTATCCGGTAGGAAAACTGAATACGCTGAGCGCGATTATTACGCCACAGATTGTCGCCGCTGAGTACCACTCACGGTTTCTGGCCGACGGCTTAACCAACAGCTATACCAATAACGAATGTCTGACCTGGATAAACCCGACCCTGCATCAGGCAAGATGAAGGACAACGCATGAACATAACAATCGCAACATTGGGTGAATTGCTCGTCGAGTTTCTGGCAAAAAAAGAGAACCAGGGATTTTCCTCACCGGGGGAATTTTGGGGGCCGTATCCCAGTGGGGCGCCTGCCATATTTGCCGATCAGGTTGCTAAACTTGGTTTTCGTTCATTGTTGTTTAGCTGTGTTGGCAACGATGCCTTTGGCGTTATGAATATTACCCGATTGTCGCGCGATGGCGTAAATGTACAGGGAATTTCCGTACTGCCGAACGCCACAACAGGTAGTGCTTTTGTCAGCTACCGAAGCCAGGCCCAGCGAGATTTTATTTTCAACATGCCGGACAGTGCGTGCGGTTTGCTGAGTGCCGACCACCTTGATGAAACATTACTCAGGCAATATCGCCACTTTCATATTATGGGATCGTCATTATTTTCCTTTCGTTTGATCGATGCCGTACGCAAGGCGATTAGCATTGTAAAAGAAAATGGTGGCACAATTTCTTTCGATCCTAATATCCGTAAAGAGATGCTAAAGATCCGCGAAATGTCGCAGGCCTTTGAATATATTCTTGATTACACGGATTTCTTCCTGCCAAGCGATGGCGAACTGGATTATTTCGGCCTGAGCAAATCCCGCGATGAAGAGAAAATTGTCGCAAGGCTTCACAAGCGTGGAATTGCCCATGTCATCATTAAACGTGGCGCCCGTGGAGCCAGTTACTATTCAAAAGACGAACAACATCATGTGGCTGGGTATCCGGTGAAGGTGGTTGATCCTACAGGCGCTGGCGATTGCTTTGGCGCAACCTTTGTCAGCCTGTTTCTTGCGGGATATTCCGTACCCGATGCTTTAGCCCATGCTAATGCCGCAGGATCGCTGGCTATCTCTGCGCGTGGGCCGATGGAAGGCACGTCCACGCTGGCACAAATTAAAGAATTGATGAGGCAGCAGAATTAAGTAAAGGTGATTAATAGGCTGTCGTTATATTCGACATACCTCAAATTGCATGTGCTGCGACTCAAATTAGTGAGAAACGTAAGGTTGCGCTTGGCATAGAATTTCAATTTATTGAATTTGAATGGTTTTATGGTGGGTTAGGTGTTTTTGCCATATCCGGTATGAACATGGCGCAGTTTATCAAACATATGAAAACATGGCCCTTAAGCCATGTTTTGCGAGGCGCTTTCCAGAATAGATCAGGTCACAGGTGCGGGGTTAAACACTGCCAGCTGGTTATGCAATCCCCATTGATCTGAGAAAGTCTTTTTCCGGCCGCTGGCGACATCGAGAATAAAGTGAAATAGCTTCCAGCCCACATCTTCGATTGTCTCTTCACCCGTGGCGATGGTGCCTGCATTGATATCCATTAAGTCATACCAGCGGTTCGCCAGCTCGGTACGCGTCGCCATTTTAATGACCGGCACCGCCATCAGCCCGTACGGCGTGCCGCGTCCGGTGGTAAAGACCTGTACGGTAATGCCGGAAGCGACCTGCTGCGTGCCGCAGACGAAATCGCTGGCGGGCGTCGCGGCGTAAATCAGGCCGCGTTTGGTGGGGCGCTGGCCCGGCGACAATACTTCGACAATGGCGCTCTTACCCGATTTAGCGATAGAGCCCAGCGCTTTTTCCACGACGTTCGCCAGGCCGCCTTTTTTGTTGCCGGGGGACGGGTTAGCGCTGCGATCGGTTTTCCCCATATCAAGGTAGTTATCGTACCAGGCCATTTCATCCAGTAGGCGTTTACCCACGGCTTCGTTGATGGCGCGCGGCGTCAGAAGATGAATGGCATCGCGCACTTCGGTGACCTCCGAGAACATGACGGTCGCGCCGCAGCGTACCAGCAGATCGGAAGCATAACCCACCGCCGGGTTTGCCGTGACGCCAGAAAACGCATCGCTGCCGCCGCATTGCATCCCGACGACCAGCTCGGAGGCCGGGCAGGTTTCGCGCTGGCGCTGGTTCAGTTTCGTCAGATGGCGTTCGGCGACCCGCAAAATATCGTCGACCATTGATTTAAAGCCGACATGCTGCTCGTCCTGTAAACGCACAATACTGGCGCTTTCAACGGCGATGGCGGGAACATCCTCGGTGCCTTCCAGCAGCCGTTCCGGCTGCAGTTTTTCGCAACCGAGGCCAATCACCATCACTTCGCCGCCAAAATTGGGGTTGAGCGCGATATTATGAATCGTGCGAATCGGCACGACCGCCGCCGGCGCGTTGATTGCCACGCCGCAGCCGTACAGATGGTTTAGCCCTACAACGCCATCGACATTCGGGTATTTGGGCAGGAGATCGCGCTCAATCACTTTCACCACATAATCGACCACGCCCGCCACACAGTGCACGCTGGTGGTAATGCCAAGCAGATTTTTGGTGCCGACGCTGCCATCGGCGTTACGATAGCCCTCAAACGTATAGCCTTCCAGCGGCGGCAGCGGTTCCGGTACTTTGGTCGCCAGCGGTAGCGTATTCAGCGGCGGCGCTTTTGGCAGTTCAACCAGCGACTCGTCGATCCAGCTTCCGCGCGGGATGTCGCGTACCGCATAACCGATGACTTCGCCATAACGGATGATTTCGCCGTGAGCGGGGATATCCGTCAGAGCAACTTTATGGCCTTGCGGAATATGTTCAGTCAGTTCCAGGCCATCCGGAAAACGTGTTCCGGCTTTAAGACCGTGGTCATTAACAATAATTGCGACATTATCGGTTTCATGTACTTTTATATAAAACGCCGATGGCGATTCCTGGCGAATTTCGATATTGGCCATTGTTCAACATTCTCCAGCCTGGATGATAGAAATAGGATTATCTATTTTGGTTATGGTTAAATCGTTAAATCTCAATATAAGAAATAAAGTTCATGCATAATGAAATAAGAATGACAGGAGTATAAATATAAGAATGTGATCCAGATCACCGCAAATTATGAAATTTTTTATGTAGGCCGGGTAAAGCGTAAATGTGTGCATTAGCGCCCAGTATCATGGGCGTATGCTCAAAAATAAGCGTTAAATAATCCCTTTTTAATGAGCGTTTGCACAATGATTATCCGCCATAGGCTGTTTATACTGAATGGCGAATTCAGTGTATCTGACGAGTTATTTGAAAATACCATGATAATAATAAAAGACGATAAAGATATCAGAACGGTATATTGTGCTACAGGATGTGTACCACATTAGAAATAGAATGCGGAGACCCATTCTGATTTCAGATAAGCATTTTATTGTCGTTGCTATAAGTTATGGTGGCGGCATCACATGTAGAGAATTAAAGAAATAAGCGAAGGTATAAGCGATGAATAACGCTATTTTCCCGAATAAGTTTAAAGCGGCGCTAGCGGCGCAACAGGTGCAGATTGGCTGCTGGTCTGCACTGGCAAGCCCAATCACCACCGAAGTTCTCGGTCTGGCGGGATTTGACTGGCTGGTGCTGGATGGCGAACATGCGCCGAACGATGTGACCACCTTAATTCCGCAGCTAATGGCATTGAAAGGCAGCGCCAGCGCGCCTGTGGTACGTGTGCCAACCAATGAACCGGTCATTATCAAACGGATGCTGGATATTGGGTTTTATAACTTCCTGATCCCCTTTGTTGAAACGCAAGAGGAAGCGGCTCGCGCCGTCGCCTCGACGCGTTACCCGCCGGAAGGCATTCGCGGCGTCTCCGTTTCTCACCGCGCGAATATGTTCGGTACGGTGCCTGATTACTTTGCGCAGTCGAACAAAAACATCACCATTATTGTTCAAATCGAAAGCCAGTTGGGTGTCGACAATGTTGATGCCATCGCCGCAACGGAAGGCGTTGATGGCATTTTTGTCGGCCCAAGCGATTTGGCCGCCGCGCTGGGTCATCTCGGCAATGCTTCTCACCCTGACGTGCAGCAGACGATTCAACATATTTTCGCCCGCGCTAAAGCGCACGGTAAACCGTGCGGCATTCTGGCGCCGGTAGAGGCGGATGCCCGCCGTTATCTGGAATGGGGCGCGACCTTTGTCGCCGTTGGCAGCGATTTAGGCGCATTCCGCGCCAGCACGCAGAAGCTTGCCGACACCTTTAAAAAATAATCCTGGTATGGAAAGAGAGAACGCTATGACGATGAAAGTTGGCTTTATTGGCTTAGGCATCATGGGTAAGCCCATGAGCAAAAACTTACTAAAAGCAGGGTATTCGCTGGTGGTGTCCGATCGTAATCCTGAAGCGATTGCTGACGTCATTGCCGCAGGCGCGGAAACGGCCTCTACGGCGAAGGCGATCGCTGAACAGTGTGACGTCATCATCACGATGCTGCCTAACTCTCCGCATGTGAAAGAGGTTGCGCTGGGCGAGAACGGTATCATCGAAGGCGCGAAGCCAGGAACCGTATTGATTGATATGAGTTCTATCGCGCCGCTGGCAAGCCGTGAAATCAGCGATGCGCTGAAGGCGAAGGGCGTTGAGATGTTGGATGCGCCGGTCAGCGGCGGCGAGCCGAAGGCGATTGATGGCACGCTGTCGGTGATGGTGGGGGGCGATAAAGCCATTTTCGACAAGTACTACGACCTGATGAAAGCGATGGCGGGTTCCGTGGTGCATACCGGCGATATCGGCGCAGGCAACGTCACAAAACTGGCTAACCAGGTGATCGTGGCGTTGAATATCGCCGCCATGTCTGAAGCGCTGACGCTGGCGACTAAAGCGGGCGTCAACCCGGATCTGGTCTATCAGGCGATTCGCGGCGGTCTGGCTGGCAGCACGGTACTGGATGCGAAAGCGCCGATGGTCATGGACCGAAACTTTAAGCCAGGTTTCCGTATCGATCTGCACATTAAAGATCTGGCGAATGCGCTGGATACCTCCCACGGCGTTGGCGCGCAGCTCCCGCTGACCGCCGCCGTTATGGAAATGATGCAGGCGTTACGCGCGGATGGACACGGTAATGACGACCATAGCGCGCTGGCGTGCTACTACGAAAAACTGGCGAAAGTGGAAGTCACTCGCTAACGACGTTGTGCCCGGATGGCGTGTAGCGATCCGGGCCTGAATTTCAGACTGGATAAGTGAAACGCCATCCGGCGTTGTGCAGTAACAGGCTACCACTATGAAAATCGTAATTGCCCCCGACTCCTATAAAGAAAGCCTTTCTGCCGCCGAGGTAGCGCAGGCGATAGAAAAAGGATTTCGGGAAATTTTCCCCGATGCGCAATATGTCTCTGTTCCGGTTGCCGATGGCGGCGAAGGAACGGTCGAAGCCATGATTGCCGCGACGCAGGGCGTTGAACGCGCCGCATGGGTGACCGGGCCGTTGGGTGAAAAAGTGAAAGCCTGCTGGGGAATGTCCGGGGATGGTAAAACCGCGTTTATTGAAATGGCGGCGGCCAGCGGACTGGCGCTGGTTCCGCCAGAAAAACGCAACCCTTTGATTACAACCTCGCGGGGAACGGGGGAGCTGATATTGCAGGCGCTGGAAAGCGGCGCAAGCAATATCATTATCGGCATTGGCGGCAGCGCGACAAATGACGGCGGCGCAGGGATGATGCAGGCGTTAGGCGCAAAACTGCGCGATGCAAACGGCGCGGATATCGGTTACGGTGGCGGAAGCCTTCATTGTCTAAGCGACATTGATATTTCAGAGCTCGATCCCCGTTTAAAACTCTGCGCGATTCGTGTCGCTTGCGATGTCTCTAATCCTCTGATCGGCGACAACGGCGCATCACGAATTTTTGGGCCGCAGAAAGGCGCGACCGAAGAGAACATTGTTGAGCTGGACAGAAATCTTGCTCACTATGCCGACATCATAAAAAAATCGCTGAATGTCGACGTAAAGACGGCACCCGGCGCAGGCGCGGCAGGCGGTATGGGGGCGGCGTTAATGGCTTTTCTCGGTGCGGAATTACGCAGCGGGATCGAAATTGTCACGGCGGCACTGAACCTGGAGGAGCATATCCACGACTGTACGCTGGTGGTGACGGGAGAAGGGCGGATTGATAGCCAAAGTATTCGCGGTAAAGTGCCGATTGGCGTCGCAAATGTGGCGAAAAAATATCATAAGCCAGTAATTGGCATTGCCGGCAGCCTGACGCACGATGTAGGGATAGTACATCATTATGGCATCGACGCTGTCTTTAGCGTACTCACGCGCATCGTGACGCTGGAGGAGGCTTTTCGGGGCGCTTTTGACAATATTTATCGGGCATCCAGAAATGTTGCTGCCGCTCTGGCGATAGGAATGCGCAGCGCAGGGTGACAAAGTCGCGCGAACCCACTATACTGCGCGCCGAAGCTGACCAGACAGTCGCCGCTTCGTCGTCGTCCTTTCGGGGAGACGGGCGGAGGGGAGGAAAGTCCGGGCTCCATAGGGCAGGGTGCCAGGTAACGCCTGGGGGGGAAACCCACGACCAGTGCAACAGAGAGCAAACCGCCGATGGCCCACGTAAGTGGGATCAGGTAAGGGTGAAAGGGTGCGGTAAGAGCGCACCGCGCGGCTGGTAACAGTCCGTGGCACGGTAAACTCCACCCGGAGCAAGGCCAAATAGGGGTTCATAAGGTACGGCCCGTACTGAACCCGGGTAGGCTGCTTGAGCCAGTGAGCGATTGCTGGCCTAGATGAATGACTGTCCACGACAGAACCCGGCTTATCGGTCAGTTTCACTTCTTCATAAAACCCGCTTCGGCGGGTTTTTGCTTTTACAGGGCGGCAGGATGAATGACTGTCCACGACGCTATATCCAAAAGAAAGCGGCTTATCGGTCAGTTTCACCTCTTCATAAAACCCGCTTCGGCGGGTTTTTGCTTTTACAGGGCGGCAGGATGAATGACTGTCCACGACGCTATGTCCAAAAGAAAGCGGCTTATCGGTCAGTATCATCTCTTCATAAAACCCGTCAGTGTAAGCTGGCGGGTTTTTGCTTTTACCGGGCGACAGGATGAATGACTGTCCACGACGCTATACCCAAAAGAAAGCGGCTTATCGGTCAGTATCATCTCTTCATAAAACCCGTCAGTGTAAGCTGGCGGGTTTTTGCTTTTACAGGGCGGCAGGATGAATGACTGTCCACGACGCTATACCCGAAAGAAAGCGGCTTATCGGTCAGTTTCACCTCTTCATAAAACCCGTCAGTGTAAGCTGGCGGGTTTTTGCTTTTACAGGGCGGCAGGATGAATGACTGTCCACGACGCTATACCCGAAAGAAAGCGGCTTATCGGTCAGTTTCATCTCTTCATAAACCCCGTCAGTGTAAGCTGGCGGGTTTTTGCTTTTACAGGGCGACAGGATGAATGACTGTCCACGACGCTATACCCGAAAGAAAGCGGCTTATCGGTCAGTTTCACCTCTTCATAAAATCCGCTTCGGCGGGTTTTTGCTTATCAGGCCGGTGAAGGGTATAGAGGTTGCAGAAGACGCCAGCGTCACCATCCGGCAATTAATTGACAGCCGTGGTGACATAATATTATTCGTTTTTGTGATGAGAAACACAAAACGCTATGTATTGCGCTATTTTTAGTTGAAGTGAAAAGCAATCGATTTCTTTCACAAAATTACATCCTGAAAAACAGCAAGAAAGCGGTGTAAATTATTTGTTTTAAATGAAAATTAAATGTATGAAATATTTTGGTTAAAATTTTATTAAATGTTTCTTTGCAAACAAATAAGGTAAAAAAATGTGACGCGTAACGGTTTTTAAGCGCATTTACCTTCGGTTTATACTTAAATTTGAGAAATTACGTTTTAAATTTAACGCTGGAATTGTCGATAAAATGTCCCGTAATTGATTGAAATATCGTCTTCATGGGATATCAAAAATAGGAGATAAAATAGGCTGGTTATCGCCATAATATATCGTTATCCCGCCCCTGTTTTTTGATTGAAATCAGGCTAAGTTACTGCTTTATTTTTGTAACCTATTGAAATATCAGGTTTTCTTTATTTAATAAAAACCATGTAAAAATTGTGGTAAGTTAATTTGTGAGTGGTCGCACATAACCTTTAAGATTTAATTTGCTACACTTCCTGCCGTTCACAATGTTATTTCAGAGCGGTAGATATGAATACTCTTGTTCTCCCTAAAACACAGCATTTGGTGGTCTTTCAGGAAGTCATTAGAAGTGGTTCTATCGGTTCTGCCGCAAAATCGTTAGGGTTAACCCAACCCGCCGTCAGTAAAATCATTAGCGATGTTGAGGCCTATTTTGGCGTTGAGCTAATTGTACGTAAAAATACCGGCGTTACGTTGACCGAAGCGGGACAGGTACTGCTTTCCTGGTCTGAATCTATCACCCGCGAAATGAAAAACATGATCAACGAGATGAACAGTATGACGTGCAATACCGTTGTCGACGTCTCGTTTGGCTTTCCTTCGCTGATTGGCTTTACCTTCATGTCCGATATGATTCATAAGTTCAAAGAGGTCTTTCCAAAAGCGCAGGTATCCATGTACGAAGCCCAGCTCTCTTCATTTCTGCCGGCCCTGCGCGACGGGCGGCTGGACTTTGCTATCGGTACGCTCAGTAATGAAATGCAGCTACAGGATCTGCATGTCGAGCCGCTGTTTGAATCAGAGTTTGTCCTGGTAGCCAGCAAGTCCCGAACATGCACCGGCACCATCACACTGGAATCGTTAAAAGACGAACAGTGGGTGTTGCCGCAAACGAATATGGGCTACTACAGCGAATTACTCACCACTCTACAACGAAATGGCATCAGCATCGAAAACATTGTTAAAACAGATTCCGTCGTCACAATATATAATCTTGTTCTCAATGCTGATTTCTTAACTGTTATTCCCTGCGATATGACCACGCCTTTTGGCTCTAATCAATTTATCACGATACCCATACAAGACACGTTACCCGTCGCACGTTATGCGGCGGTATGGTCTAAAAATTATCGTATCAAAAAAGCCGCTTCAGTATTAGTAGAATTGGCTAAACAATATTCATCATATAATGGATGCAGACGCAGGCAGTTAATAGAAATTGAATGATATGGAATAAACATATTTAGCGAAATTGACGTCACCTGTTTCTTTTGAACAGTGGGCAACGGTAACTTATTTTTAATACCCAGGTTAAGAGGTTATAATGCACATTACATACGATCTCCCGGTTGCAATTGAAGATATCCTCGAAGCGAAAAAAAGACTGGCGGGGAAGATATATAAAACGGGAATGCCTCGCTCTAACTATTTTAGTGAACGTTGCAAAGGCGAAATATTTCTCAAGTTTGAAAATATGCAGCGTACGGGTTCATTTAAAATTCGTGGCGCTTTTAACAAACTTAGCTCGTTAACGGAGGCGGAAAAACGTAAAGGCGTCGTGGCCTGTTCCGCAGGTAATCATGCACAGGGCGTTTCTCTTTCTTGCGCAATGCTGGGTATTGACGGCAAAGTCGTGATGCCGAAGGGCGCGCCAAAGTCAAAAGTGGCGGCCACCTGTGATTATTCGGCGGAAGTGGTGCTCCACGGTGACAACTTCAATGACACCATCGCTAAGGTGAGTGAAATTGTCGAAACCGAAGGCCGCATTTTTATTCCGCCTTACGACGATCCAAAAGTCATTGCCGGACAGGGCACTATTGGTCTGGAAATTATGGAAGATCTGTACGATGTCGATAATGTCATCGTGCCTATTGGCGGCGGCGGTTTAATTGCAGGTATTGCCATTGCGATTAAATCGATTAACCCGACCATTAAAGTTATCGGCGTACAGGCCGAAAATGTTCACGGTATGGCGGCGTCTTATTACACTGGCGAAATAACCACGCACCGAACGACCGGCACCCTGGCGGATGGTTGTGATGTCTCCCGCCCGGGTAATTTAACCTATGAAATCGTTCGTGAATTAGTCGATGACATTGTCCTGGTTAGCGAAGATGAAATTCGTAACAGCATGATCGCTTTAATTCAGCGCAATAAGGTTATTACTGAAGGCGCTGGCGCTCTGGCTTGCGCCGCACTATTAAGTGGGAAATTAGATAGCCATATTCAGAACAGAAAAACGGTCAGTATTATTTCTGGCGGCAATATCGATCTTTCTCGGGTATCACAAATTACGGGTTTAGTTGACGCTTAATCTTTTCGTGAGGATAGGATATGAGTACTACTGATAGCATTGTATCCAGCCAGGCAAAACAGTCGTCATGGCGTAAATCGGACACGACGTGGACGCTGGGTTTATTTGGTACCGCCATCGGCGCCGGGGTGCTGTTTTTCCCTATCCGCGCCGGGTTTGGCGGGCTTATCCCCATTCTTCTGATGCTGGTTTTAGCTTACCCCATTGCGTTCTATTGTCACCGGGCGCTGGCGCGTCTGTGTTTATCCGGATCTAATCCGTCCGGCAATATTACGGAAACGGTCGAAGAGCACTTTGGTAAAACGGGCGGGGTAGTTATCACGTTCCTTTACTTCTTTGCGATTTGTCCGCTGCTGTGGATTTATGGCGTCACCATTACTAACACGTTCATGACGTTTTGGGAAAACCAGCTGCAGATGCCAGCGTTGAATCGCGGTTTCGTGGCGCTGTTCTTGCTGCTGCTGATGGCCTTTGTGATCTGGTTTGGTAAAGATCTGATGGTTAAGGTGATGAGTTACCTGGTATGGCCGTTTATCGCCAGTCTGGTACTAATCTCATTATCGCTGATTCCTTACTGGAACTCGGCGGTTATCGATCAGGTTGATCTCAGTAATATCGCGCTGACCGGGCACGATGGCATACTGGTTACGGTGTGGCTGGGCATCTCTATCATGGTGTTCTCCTTTAACTTTTCGCCCATCGTCTCTTCCTTCGTGGTGTCTAAGCGTGAAGAGTATGAGAAAGAGTTTGGCCGCGAATTTACCGAGCGTAAATGTTCACAGATCATCTCGCGCGCCAGTATGCTGATGGTCGCCGTGGTGATGTTCTTCGCCTTTAGCTGCCTGTTTACGCTCTCCCCGCAGAACATGGCGGATGCGAAAGCGCAGAACATTCCGGTACTTTCCTACCTGGCCAACCATTTCGCCTCTTTGTCGGGGACAAAATCTACTTTTGCAACGGTGCTGGAGTATGGCGCGTCTATCATCGCGCTGGTTGCTATTTTCAAATCTTTCTTCGGCCACTACCTGGGGACGCTGGAAGGGCTGAACGGCCTGGTGCTGAAATTTGGTTATAAAGGCGATAAAACCAAAGTCTCTATGGGCAAGCTTAACACCATCAGCATGATCTTCATTATGGGGTCTACCTGGGTCGTAGCTTACGCAAACCCGAACATTCTGGACCTGATTGAAGCGATGGGCGCGCCGATTATCGCCTCGCTGTTATGCCTGCTGCCGATGTACGCCATTCGTAAAGCGCCGTCGCTGGCGAAGTACCGTGGTCGTCTGGATAACGTGTTCGTCACCCTGATTGGTCTGCTGACCATCCTGAATATTGTCTACAAATTGTTCTAATCCTCACGTTTAGCCTGCGTCCGCCCCAGGGCGCGGACGCAGGCTGACATCGACGGAGGCACTACATGAATGAATTTCCGGTCGTTCTGGTCATTAATTGCGGATCATCTTCTATCAAATTCTCTGTACTGGATGTCGCTACCTGTGATGTTTTAATGGCGGGAATAGCAGATGGAATGAATACTGAAAACGCCTTTTTATCTATTAATGGCGATAAGCCGATAAACCTCGCACACTCTAATTATGAGGACGCGTTAAAAGCCATTGCCTTTGAGCTGGAAAAACGTGATTTAACGGATAGCGTGGCATTAATTGGTCACCGTATCGCGCACGGTGGAGAGTTATTTACGCAGTCCGTCATTATTACCGATGAGATTATCGATAATATTCGTCGGGTATCGCCTTTAGCGCCGCTGCATAATTACGCTAATTTAAGCGGCATTGACGCGGCGCGGCATCTTTTCCCGGCCGTGCGTCAGGTGGCGGTATTTGATACCAGTTTCCACCAGACGCTGGCGCCGGAAGCCTATTTATACGGATTGCCGTGGGAGTATTTTTCCAGCCTGGGCGTGCGTCGCTACGGCTTTCACGGTACGTCGCATCGCTATGTTTCGCGGCGCGCGTATGAACTGCTTGACCTCGATGAAAAAGACTCGGGTCTGATTGTCGCGCATCTGGGCAATGGGGCGTCTATCTGCGCGGTACGCAATGGTCAGAGCGTGGATACTTCAATGGGGATGACGCCGCTTGAGGGGCTGATGATGGGGACTCGCAGCGGCGACGTTGATTTCGGCGCGATGGCGTGGATAGCCAAAGAAACCGGGCAGACGTTGAGCGATCTGGAGCGAGTGGTGAATAAAGAGTCCGGTTTGCTCGGCATCTCCGGTTTGTCATCCGACCTTAGAGTCCTGGAAAAAGCCTGGCACGAAGGACATGAGCGCGCCCGGTTAGCGATAAAAACGTTTGTTCACCGTATCGCCCGTCATATTGCCGGACACGCGGCATCGTTACATCGGTTGGATGGCATTATTTTTACCGGTGGTATTGGTGAAAATTCAGTATTAATTCGCCAGTTGGTCATTGAACATCTGGGCGTACTGGGGCTTACGTTAGACGTTGAAATGAATAAGCAGCCGAATTCTCACGGCGAGCGCATTATTTCCGCTAACCCTTCTCAGGTTATTTGCGCTGTTATTCCCACGAATGAAGAGAAAATGATTGCCCTTGATGCCATTCATTTAGGCAACGTGAAAGCACCAGTGGAATTTGCATAACTTAACGGCTGTTCTGTAGAGAGATTATTTTTCATGAAGGTAAATATCGATACCAGCGATATGCTGTATGCCGAAGCATGGCGTGATTTTAAAGGTACGGACTGGAAAGAAGAAATTAATGTCCGTGATTTTATTCAGCATAACTATACGCCCTATGAGGGGGATGAATCTTTTCTCGCCGACGCGACGCCAGCGACCACGGCGCTGTGGGAAAAGGTGATGGCGGGAATACGTATCGAGAACGCGACCCATGCGCCGGTGGATTTCGATACCAACATCGCGACGACGATTACCGCGCACGATGCGGGGTATATTGAAAAAGAGCTGGAAAAAATCGTCGGTTTACAAACGGATAAGCCGCTTAAACGCGCTTTGCATCCGTTTGGCGGCGTTAACATGATCAAAAGTTCATTCCACGCTTATGGCCGCGAAATGGACGCCGATTTTGAATATACCTTTACCGACCTGCGGAAAACCCATAATCAGGGCGTATTCGATGTTTACTCGCCGGATATGCTGCGCTGCCGTAAATCCGGCGTATTAACCGGTTTGCCGGATGGTTATGGTCGCGGGCGCATTATTGGCGATTATCGCCGCGTCGCGCTGTATGGCATCCGTTATCTGGTGCGCGAACGCGAGCTGCAATTCGCCGACCTGCAGTCGAATCTGGAGCAGGGACAGAATCTTGAGGCGACGATTCGCCTGCGTGAGGAGTTGGCGGAGCATCGTCGCGCGCTGCTGCAAATGCAGGAGATGGCGGCGAAATACGGCTACGATATCTCCCGCCCGGCGCGGAACGCGCAGGAAGCGGTACAGTGGCTCTACTTCGCTTATCTGGCGGCGGTAAAATCGCAAAATGGCGGTGCAATGTCGCTGGGAAGAACCGCCTCGTTCCTTGATATCTACATTGAGCGCGATTTCAACGCGGGCCTTCTGACAGAGCAGCAGGCGCAGGAACTGATCGACCATTTCATCATGAAGATCCGCATGGTGCGTTTCCTGCGCACGCCGGAATTTGATTCGCTCTTTTCCGGCGATCCGATCTGGGCCACCGAAGTTATTGGCGGGATGGGGCTTGATGGCCGCACGCTGGTGACGAAGAACTCCTTCCGTTATCTGCATACCCTGCACACGATGGGGCCAGCGCCGGAGCCGAACCTGACCATACTGTGGTCAGAAGCGTTGCCGGTGGCATTCAAGAAATATGCTGCGCAGGTCTCCATCGTGACCTCATCTTTGCAGTATGAAAACGACGATTTAATGCGTACCGACTTTAACAGCGACGATTACGCCATCGCTTGTTGCGTCAGCCCGATGGTCATCGGTAAGCAGATGCAGTTCTTCGGCGCGCGCGCCAACCTTGCCAAAACGTTGCTGTACGCTATCAATGGCGGCGTTGATGAGAAACTGAAAATCCAGGTCGGGCCGAAAACCGCGCCGTTAACGGATGAGGTGCTGGATTATGACGCGGTAATGGAGAGTCTCGACCATTTTATGGACTGGCTGGCGGTGCAGTACATTAGCGCGCTGAACATCATTCACTACATGCACGATAAGTACAGCTATGAAGCTTCGCTGATGGCGCTGCACGACCGTGATGTGTATCGGACGATGGCGTGCGGCATCGCCGGACTGTCGGTGGCGGCGGATTCCCTGTCCGCCATCAGGTACGCTCAGGTGAAGCCGATCCGCGACGAAAACGGCCTTGCCATCGACTTTGCTATTGAAGGCGAGTATCCGCAGTACGGCAACAACGATGAGCGCGTGGACAGCATCGCCTGCGACCTGGTGAAACGCTTTATGCAAAAAATTAGCGTGTTGCCGACGTATCGCAATGCGGTGCCGACGCAGTCCATTTTGACCATCACCTCGAACGTCGTGTACGGGCAGAAGACCGGCAATACGCCGGATGGACGCCGCGCCGGAACGCCGTTCGCGCCGGGGGCGAACCCGATGCATGGTCGTGACCGCAAAGGGGCGGTGGCCTCGCTGACGTCGGTGGCGAAACTGCCGTTTACCTACGCCAAAGACGGTATTTCGTACACCTTCTCGATTGTGCCTGCGGCGCTCGGGAAAGAAGATGCGGTGCGGAAAACCAATCTTGTCGGCCTGCTGGACGGCTATTTCCATCATGAAGCACAGGTAGAAGGCGGGCAGCATCTGAACGTCAATGTCATGAACCGTGAAATGTTGCTGGATGCGATTGAACATCCGGAAAACTACCCGAACCTGACGATCCGCGTTTCCGGCTATGCCGTGCGCTTCAATGCGCTGACGCGTGAACAGCAACAGGACGTTATTTCGCGCACCTTTACTCAGGCGATGTAACGTGAACGGGGCGATCGTGTGGATCGCCCCGCGACGGATCTTCGCTGAACGGTAATCTTAGGGGGAGATATGATTAGCGCATTTGATATTTTTAAGATTGGCATTGGACCTTCAAGCTCCCATACCGTAGGGCCAATGAATGCAGGAAAATGTTTTATCGATCGGCTGATCGACAGCGGCGACCTGCCGCGAACGACGCGCATCACGGTTGATCTTTACGGATCGCTATCGCTGACGGGCAAAGGCCACGCGACCGATACCGCCGTCATTATGGGCCTGGCGGGCAATACGCCGCAGGATGTCAATATTGATAGCATTCCGGCGTTTATCCAGGAGGTTGCCCGCAGCAGCCGTTTATCGGTGGCGGGTGGCGCGCATGTGGTGGATTTTCCCGTCGCCGACAGTATTTTCTTTCACGCTGAAACCCTGGCGCGCCATGAAAACGGTATGCGTATTACCGCCTGGAACGGACAAGCGCCGCTTTTACACAAAACGTATTACTCTATTGGCGGCGGCTTTATTGTCGAAGAGGAGCGTTTTGGTCAGTCGCACGACGTAGAAAAATCGGTGCCGTATGATTTTCATTCCGCCAGCGAACTGTTGACGCTGTGTGAAAGACAGGGGCTCTCGGTTTCCGGCCTGATGATGCAAAATGAACTGGCGTTGCGGAGCAAAGAGCAGATTGACGCTGGCTTTGCCCGCATCTGGCAGGTGATGGCGACCGGAATTGAACGTGGCATGAATACTGAGGGCGTGCTGCCGGGGCCGCTGAACGTTCCACGCCGCGCGGTAGCGTTACGGCGTCTGCTGGTCTCCAGCGATAATCTCTCCCGCGATCCGATGAACGTTATTGACTGGATTAACATGTTCGCCCTGGCCGTGAGCGAAGAGAACGCGGCGGGCGGGCGAGTGGTCACCGCGCCGACCAACGGCGCGTGCGGCATTATTCCTGCGGTGCTGGCCTATTACGACAAATTCCGTCGTCCGGTCAATGCCAACTCTATCGCCCGTTATCTGCTGTCGGCGGGGGCGATTGGTATGCTGTACAAGATGAACGCCTCGATATCCGGCGCGGAAGTGGGGTGTCAGGGCGAGGTTGGCGTCGCGTGTTCGATGGCGGCGGCGGGGCTGACAGAACTGCTGGGCGGCAGCCCGGCGCAGGTCTGTATTGCGGCGGAAATTGCGATGGAGCATAACCTTGGCCTCACCTGTGACCCGGTGGCGGGTCAGGTACAAATCCCTTGTATTGAACGTAATGCGATTAACGCCGTTAAAGCGGTAAATGCGGCGCGAATGGCGCTACGCCGTACCTCTGAACCGCGGGTTTCGCTCGATAAAGTAATCGAAACCATGTACGAAACGGGTAAAGACATGAACGACAAATATCGCGAGACGTCGCGCGGCGGTCTGGCGATTAAAGTCGTTTGTGGATAGACCCGACAGGCGCAGAGTGAGCAGGCTATGGGATAACGTAGAAGACAGAAGTTGAGAAAAGGGCGCACCAAAGTGCGCCCTTTTTTGTTGTGATACGCGTCAAATAGAGAAAATAACAACATTAAACCAATAGTAAATAGAAAAGAATTCTTAACCCACAAGAAATGCAGGCGTTTTATTGGTAAGTTTTTCTCTTATCGTGCGCGTATGATTTTCTTATTACAAGAAAGTACCTGCACCTCACGTTCTGCATATCGCCTTGCTGCGGCACGAAAAATAAAAAAAACCTCTACCTACACATTGAGCGAGAATTTTATGGAATCGGCAAGTAATACCAGCGTAATCCTCGACGCATCAGCCCCGGCGCGTCGGGCAGGGATGACTGAAAGCGAATGGCGTGAAGCCATCAAATTTGATAGTACCGACACCGGTTGGGTCATTATGAGTATCGGGATGGCGATTGGCGCAGGGATCGTTTTTCTTCCTGTCCAGGTTGGCCTGATGGGACTTTGGGTCTTTTTACTCTCTTCTATTATTGGCTATCCGGCCATGTACCTGTTCCAGCGGCTGTTTATTAATACGCTGGCGGAATCCCCGGAATGTAAAGACTACCCCAGCGTGATCAGCGGCTATCTGGGCAAAAACTGGGGTATTTTATTAGGCGCGCTGTACTTTGTGATGCTCGTCATCTGGATGTTCGTCTATTCTACGGCGATTACTAACGACAGCGCCTCTTATCTGCATACTTTCGGCGTAACGGAAGGATTGCTTTCCGATAGTCCATTTTATGGTCTGGTGCTGATCTGCATCCTGGTGGCGATTTCCTCACGCGGTGAAAAATTACTGTTCAAAATCTCCACTGGCATGGTGCTGACCAAGCTACTGGTAGTGGCGGCGCTGGGCGTCTCTATGGTGGGTATGTGGCATCTGTATAACATTGGCGCGCTGCCGCCGATGGCCCTGCTGATTAAAAACGCCATTATTACCCTGCCATTTACGCTGACCTCGATTTTATTTATCCAGACGTTAAGCCCAATGGTGATCTCTTACCGTTCACGCGAAAAATCTATTGAGGTCGCACGCCATAAAGCGCTGCGTGCCATGAATATTGCGTTTGGCATCCTGTTCGTTACCGTATTTTTCTATGCGGTTTCCTTCACCCTGGCGATGGGGCATGACGAAGCGGTGAAAGCCTACGAGCAGAATATTTCCGCCCTGGCGATCGCCGCGCAATTTATTAGCGGCGATGGCGCTGGCTGGGTCAAAGTGGTTAGCGTAATTCTGAACATCTTTGCCGTCATGACCGCCTTCTTTGGCGTTTATTTAGGATTCCGCGAAGCGACGCAAGGCATTGTGATGAATATCCTGCGCCGTAAAATGCCCGCCGAGAAGATTAAGGAAAATCTGGTACAGCGCGGCATTATGATTTTCGCTATTTTGCTGGCCTGGAGCGCCATTGTGCTCAACGCGCCGGTACTGAGCTTCACCTCTATTTGTAGCCCTATCTTCGGTATGGTGGGCTGTTTAATTCCGGCATGGTTGGTCTACAAGGTTCCCGCATTGCACAAATATAAAGGCGCTTCGTTGTACCTGATTATTATTACCGGTCTGCTGCTATGCGTTTCTCCGTTCCTGGCATTCTCTTGATATACCTGAGATTAAGGTTGTTGTTATGTTTGAATCTAAAATAAATCCATTGTGGCAAAGTTTTATTCTGGCCGTACAGGAAGAAGTAAAACCGGCGCTGGGGTGTACTGAGCCAATTTCACTGGCGCTGGCGGCAGCGGCGGCGGCGGCTGAACTTAACGGCACAGTTGAACGCATTGACGCGTGGGTTTCGCCCAATCTGATGAAAAATGGTATGGGCGTTACCGTTCCAGGAACGGGAATGGTAGGGCTACCGATCGCCGCGGCGTTGGGCGCGTTGGGCGGTGATGCGAAAGCCGGGTTGGAGGTGTTAAAAGACGCTTCCGCTAAAGCCGTTGCCGATGCAAAAGCGATGCTGGCCGCTGGACATGTCGCGGTGATGTTGCAGGAGCCATGTAACGATATTCTGTTTTCACGGGCGAAAGTGTATAGCGGCGATAGCTGGGCATGTGTCACGATCGTCGGCGATCATACAAATATTGTGCGGATAGAAACCGACAAGGGTGTGGTATTTACCCAGGCCGATAATGCGCAGGAAGAAGAAAAAACCTCGCCACTGGGAGTGCTGTCTCATACCTCGCTGGAAGAGATCCTGGCGTTTGTGAATGCGGTGCCCTTTGACGCTATCCGCTTTATTCTCGATGCGGCCAGGCTAAACGGCGCGTTGTCGCAGGAGGGACTGCGTGGTTCCTGGGGGCTGCATATCGGTTCGACGCTGGCCAAACAGTGCGATCGCGGTCTGCTGGCGAAAGATCTCTCCACGGCGATTTTGATCCGTACCAGCGCGGCGTCAGACGCCAGAATGGGCGGTGCCACGTTGCCCGCGATGAGCAACTCCGGCTCCGGCAACCAGGGGATTACCGCCACGGTGCCAGTCATGGTGGTTGCTGAACATGTCGGCGCCGATGACGAGCGCCTGGCGCGCGCGCTAATGTTATCGCATTTGAGCGCTATCTATATTCACCATCAGCTTCCGCGTTTGTCGGCGCTGTGCGCGGCAACTACGGCGGCGATGGGCGCGGCAGCGGGTATGGCGTGGCTGATAGATGGTCGTTACGACACTATCGCAATGGCTATCAGCAGTATGATTGGTGATGTCAGCGGGATGATTTGCGATGGCGCGTCGAATAGCTGCGCGATGAAAGTCTCTACCAGCGCGTCGGCGGCGTGGAAAGCCGTACTGATGGCGTTGGATGATACGGCGGTGACCGGAAACGAAGGGATTGTGGCGCACAATGTCGAACAATCTATTTCGAATTTGTGTTCGCTGGCGTGTCGCTCAATGCAGCAGACCGACAAGCAGATCATCGAGATTATGGCCAGTAAAGCGCATTAATAATAACGCCCCGGCATGACGTCGGGGCAGCGTGTTGCCCGATGGCGCTGCGCTTATCGGGTCTACCCGTTATCAGCCGGATCGGGCGCTTGCGCCGCCATCCGGCATGATTTCAGGCTGCGGCCTCTTCTTCTGCCAGCCGGGCTTCGGCGTCCGCCACGATGGCTTCCAGTTCGGTTAGCATCTCTTCATAGCCCAGCGGCACAGCGGCGCTCATCGCCTCCTGTACGGCAGGTTTTACCACGGGCTGACGTTTCTTCGCCGATTTTTTGCTCATCTTGCGACTCCTTTTCTGGCTGGCTACACCGGTAAATCTACCAGTAATGCGCGCAGCGGCGTATCGGCAACCAGCGTAATGTTAGGTTCATCACGAATAAATGCGCCATCTCCGCAGGTTAACGCCTCGCGTTCTTCGTTGTGCGTCATCGCGTGGAACGTACCGTGAATCGACTGCAAATAGGCGCGCGGCCCGTGAAGCTGGAAATTAAGCGATTCGCCTTTCTCCAGCGTAATATGATGTACCCAGACCTGTTGGCGCAGTTGTAAGCTGTTTTGCTCACCGTCGGGCGAGGCAAGAAGCTGTTGTTGCGCCGCCAGGAGTGGGATTTTTTGTACCAGCGTGTTTTCCCGTTCAGGACAGGCGTCAAGCCACAGTTGCATTCGGGTTAACGGCTTAACTTTGCTGATATTATGTTCGCTGTAGCTAATGCCCGGCTGCGCGGCGAGCAGTAACGCTTCGCCCGCTTTAGCCTGTACATGGTTGCCGTCGCTGTCGCGGTATTCCGCTTCGCCGTCCAGAATCAGGTTTAAAATATCCACCTTTGGGTAAGTTCGAGGCTGAAAAGAGGCGCCCGGCGCCAGCACTTCCTGGTTCAGTACGCGCAACGACGCGTAGCCTAGCAGTGTAGGGTCGAAATAGTGTCCAAAGGAGAAGGTATAGCGGGCCTGTAGCCATCCGTAGTCTGCCTGTCCACATTGTTTGGCGGTTCGGGTCGTAATCATCGTTATTAACCTCTCTTTACTTCCTTTTATGTTAAGGGGCTGGACGCTGCATTGTTAGCCAGATATTCTGCCCGGTATGTTCAAATTTCCTGAATGAGAACGTTATGGCTAAAGAGAGAGCGCTGACGCTTGAAGCATTGCGTGTGATGGACGCCATTGACCGCCGGGGCAGTTTTGCCGCAGCGGCTGATGAGTTGGGGCGTGTGCCCTCCGCGCTGAGTTACACCATGCAGAAGCTGGAAGAAGAGTTGGACGTTGTACTGTTCGATCGCTCCGGCCATCGTACAAAATTCACCAACGTCGGACGTATGCTGCTGGAACGCGGGCGGGTATTGCTGGAAGCGGCAGACAAGTTAACGACGGATGCTGAAGCGTTGGCCCGCGGTTGGGAAACGCATCTGACGCTAGTCACTGAAGCTCTGGTACCGACGCCTGCTTTTTTTCCACTGATCGACCGGCTGGCCGCTAAAGCCAATACGCAGCTTTCATTGATTACCGAAGTACTGGCTGGCGCATGGGAGCGGCTTGAGCAGGGACGGGCGGATATCGTTATCGCTCCGGATATGCATTTTCGATCGTCGTCGGAAATTAACTCCCGTAAGTTGTATACGTTAATGAATGTGTATGTCGCCGCGCCTGACCACCCTATTCATCAGGAGCCGGAGCCGCTTTCGGAAGTGACGCGGGTTAAATACCGCGGCGTAGCGGTAGCGGATACCGCGCGCGAGCGGCCGGTATTAACGGTGCAACTGCTGGATAAGCAGCCACGTCTGACGGTAAGCACGATTGAAGATAAACGTCAGGCGCTGCTGGCCGGGCTTGGCGTCGCGACCATGCCATATTCGATGGTGGAACAGGATATTGCCGAAGGGCGGCTACGCGTGGTCAGCCCGGAATCGACCAGCGAAATCGATATTATTATGGCCTGGCGGCGCGACAGTATGGGGGAGGCAAAAGCCTGGTGCCTGCGGGAAATACCTAAGCTATTCGCCGGAAAATAAATAGCGCGCGGCGCTTTAAAAGCGGCGCCGCGCCGCCATCAGGAAAAACGTTTCGGATCGGGGCCGAAGCGGTTGTCGCCCGGCGTACCATTCTGGCAGTTGAACGCGATGATGATAAGCCAGCCGATAATGGGGATAAGTAGCAACAGTAGCCACCATGCGGAGCGGTCAGTGTCATGCAGACGACGGAACTGCACGGCCCACCACGGTAAAAAGATCAGAACGCCGTAAATGGTGGTCAGAACGCCTTCACCCCCGGCGCGTTGCCAGCCAAGCATGGCGTCCAGCAGGCCCAACACAAAGGTAAAGATGATATTGACCAGAATAAACATCCAGTACTCTTTGCGTCGCGCGCGGCCGCCAAATCCCAGATAATTTTTTAAAACCTTTAAATACCAATCCATTTTCGCCTCAATAATGGTTCAATCACTTGTTTTTAAAGTAATCAAACTAAGAATAGCCGCGAATGAAATGCTGGTAAATATTTGTGGTATTTATTAATAAGGCGTCCCGGAGGACGCCTGAAATTAGCCAAAGCGCACGTCGCGCCCGTGAGGTTCGAGCAGATCCTGCCACGGTCCGACAGAAATGATACCCGTGGGGTTAATCGTTTTATGGCTACGGAAATAGTGGTGACGAATATGGTCCATATTAACAGTTTCAGCAATGCCCGATATTTGATAGATATCGCGCAGGAAACCGTACAGATTCAGGTAGTCGCTGATTCGGTATTTGTCGCATTTGAAATGAGTCACGTAAACCGGATCAAAGCGTACCAGGGTCGTCCATAAGCGGATATCCGCCTCGGTCAACTGGTCGCCCGTCAGATAGCGGTGCTGTCCGAGAATCTGTTCCAGGCGCGCCAGCGCAGTAAATACCTTGTCTACCGCTTCATCATACGCTTGCTGGCTGGTGGCGAAGCCTGCTTTATAAACGCCGTTATTAACGTTGTCATAAATCCAGCCGTTTAACTCGTCAATTTTGCTTTGCAGCGCGGGGGGATAGTAATCCCCGGCTTTAGCGCCCAGCCCATCGAAGGCGGAGTTAAACATACGAATGATTTCGGCGGACTCGTTGCTGACGATAGTATGATTTTTTTTATCCCATAAGACCGGTACGGTGACGCGGCCGCTGTAGTGTGGATCGGCGTGCAGATACAACTGGTAGAGAAATTCATGCTGATAGAGGGTATCGCCGGTGGCCGCCGGAAAAGTATCATCAAACGTCCAGCCGTTTTCCAGCATCAATGGATTCACGACGGAAACCGGAATAAACGGCTCCAGACCTTTCAGTTTACGGAAAATGAGCGTGCGATGCGCCCAGGGGCAGGCAAGGGAAACGTACAGATGGTAACGATCTTTTTCTGCGGCGAATCCGCCTTCGCCGGAAGGTCCGGGCGCGCCGTCAGCGGTAAGCCAGTTGCGGAAAGCCGACGCTGAACGCTGAAATTTCCCCCCGGAAGATTTGGTGTCATACCAGGTATCGTGCCAGACGCCATCGATCAGTTGTCCCATGTCTCTCTCCTTCAGATGACAAAAGCGAGGCGCTATTCCCTCGCTTTTTTAATTGAGTATAGATTGCTTACCACTTTTTATTCAGCAGACGGTCAAGGCTGAACGCGCCAGGCCCGGTTAACGCCAGTAATAAGAATCCGCCGGCAATGGTCAGGTTTTTCATAAACATCAGCGAGTTTACACCTTCTGCAAAATTGCTATGGAAGATCAATGCCGTCAGCAACGTAAAACCAGCGGTGAAAAGCGCAGTGGTGCGGGTGAGGAACCCCAGCAGAATCGCCAGACCGCCGCCGAACTCAAGCAGTATGGTGAGCGGCAGCAGGAATCCTGGTACGCCCATCGCTTCCATATACTGCTGTGTGCCCGCATAGCCGCTAATTTTTCCCCATCCTGCGGTAATAAACAGAACTGGCATTAAAATACGCGCTATCAGTACACCAACATCTTCTAATTTTTTCATTTTATTCTCCAGGGGGCCGATTCGGCGGCTGCTGCTATTTTCATGAGCAATGACGCGGTTTGGCGCATCATTGTTATCGCTGGAGAGAATCATAAACGTGGCGTGCAGGAATTGTTAGCAAGGAAAATTGCCAAATTTTTTCAAAAAATTTGAGTGATTGCTAAAGAGACGATATGCATAAAAGTATCGCGCCACCAGGTGATAACCTGATGGCGCGATGCTATAAAAGAAAAGATATTAACCGCGGAGCTGTTGTTGACGGAGGGTAGTTTTTACCAGGCGCCAGGCGCTCCAGATACCCAGGCCGCGTTTCGCCCAGCGTACCAACATATTAGGATGACGGATGGTCCAGATGGCCATTACGCTGCTACCGACCAGCGCCCAGGAGCGCAGGCTTAACACCGTATTCCAGCCGCGATCGTACGCGCCGGTGGTCTCCAGCCAGTCGCGACGGCTGGCGGACAGATCCAGCCGTTGCTGCTGGATCTGACTGAGAAGCAGCGCTTTACGTTTTTCGCGTTCGCCTTTGCTGCTCACGACTGATCGTCCTCCAGAATTTGCCGATCGTTAGCCAGTTCGTGCCGCGTATGGCGCAATAGCGTGGACTGACGCGCTTTGCGCAAAGTCCAGATGCCGCCGATTAGCGCAAGCACTAACAGCACAACTGTGGTAGCGATCATCGCGTTCAAACGGTACTGAGGATCGATAGCCCAGATGACCAGAACCATCAGGCTCATTAAGCCAAACGCCGCGAAGAGCATGGTAAGACCTACCATCAGCAAAAGCTGAAAGAGGTTCGCTTTCTCTTCTTCCAGTTCTACTACCGCCAGTCGCAGCCGGGTTTCCACCATCTCAACGATAATGGTGACAATCCGCTGCCCGATACCCAGTACGCTTTTGCCTGGTCCTTGTGCCTGTCGAGAGTCCGCCATAATTAACGACGCGTCAGCAGTACGCCCAACACCAGACCGACAGCGGCGCCAATGCCTACGCCTGTCCAGGGATTTTCGCGCACATAATCATCGGCGCGGGCGGCGGCGACGCGAGTCTGTTTGGCAATCACATCACCCGTTTCGCCCAGGCGGTAACGGCTCTCTTTCAGCGCGCGCTCGGCTTTGCTACGAATCTTACTCAACTCTTCTTTCGACTTTTCGCCCGAAGAGCTCAGCACTTCTTCAAGCGTATCGGTCAGGGATTTCAACTCAGCGCGCAGATGTTCCGTAGTGTTATCTTTCGACATAGTTTTCTCCAGGTGAGTGAGTATTTACATTCGGCGTTAATTTAGTAGTCTCTGGCCTCAAGTTTTTTTAGCTCATCCTGAGCCTCGGCCAGCTTACGTTCACGTTTGTCTATTTTATCCGCATCGCCTTTTGCTTTTGCCTCGGCTAAATCACGTTGGCGTTCGGCTACCTCTTCTTTTTGCTCAGCGATCTTTTTCTGATGCTCGGCGCGCAGCTTGCTGTCAGTACAATTGGCGCGTACTTCGCTGAGCGCCTTGTTCAGACCCTCAATACGGCGCTGATTGTTGTGCTTTTCAGCGTAGCTAATTTCCTTTTGTATATCCTGCTCTTTTTCCTGACAAAGCGAATTAGCGTAGCTACCGGCGCTAAGTGTAAAAAGCGTGATAGCCAAAGCGATGCGGTATTTCATTCCTGAACTTTCCCTTATGTTCGGACCCGTTGTCCGGGGCGGTGATCCCGATAATAACGCGGTGGGTTAAACACCGCTTTATTAATCATAGTCATTAAACAATGAAATCACCAAAGTGAGTGATATGATTCGGATTCCTGGAGATTAGCCAAAGCGGTGTGAGCTTTCCCGTAAGCGGGACAGCCACTGTACCGTTTCGTTGTCATCGTCCTGCTGAGCGACGACATAACCGTGTGGTAACGTTTGATCAAGCACTGTTTTTGCTGCGGCGCTTTGCGCAGGGGAATCGAAGGTAATGAGCAACATGTCATTTTTAGGCGTAATGCTTTTAAAATGAATGCCGTTCGCATCCAGATGATGCAGAACTGAGAAGCCGTCTGGCATACTGGCGCCCTGGTTAACCGCGCGAATGGCCAGCGTCGACTCTTGCTGACGCAGCGTTGACCACGTCATCATGAGTATGGTCAGCATCAGTAGAAAAGCGCTGATCCAAATGAGTTGTCGGGCAGTTATGCGTGGTTTAAGCATAAGTTATCCCCGGCTCCCATACTTCTTTTTCCACAGCATGACCAGTGAACCCGCCAGGCCAAAAAAGAGCAGCACCACGGGCAGCAGCATCAGGCATGACATTAACTGATCTTCATACTTCATAAAGACGGGCGTTTTGCCCAGCAGATAGCCCAGCGACGTCAGGATAAGCACCCACAACAAGCCGCTCATCCAGTTGAAGAACTGAAAGCGCGCGTTATTCAGACCGGATATGCCGGCAATGGTGGGCAGCAGCGTTCTGACAAACGCGATAAAACGGCCTATCAATAGTGCCGACAGGCCGTGTTTATGGAAAAGGTGATGGGCGCGTTGATGATAATGTGCGGGGAGATGAGAGAGCCAGTTTTGCACGGTGCGGGTATTCCCCAGCCAGCGGCCCTGAATATAGCTGACCCAGCAACCCAGGCTGGCCGCGACGGTAAGCAGCAAAATGGTTTGTGGATAACCCATCGCGCCTTTGGCGATCAGCACGCCGACCAGGATCAACAGGCTGTCGCCAGGCAAAAAGGCGGCAGGGAGCAGCCCATTTTCCAGAAACAAAATCATAAATAACACAAAATATAACATGCCAATCATGGAAGGATTGGCCAGTGTTTCAAAGTCCTGAGCCCACAGGGCATTCAGCAATTGAGTCAGTAGTTCCATTCAGTATTCCTGGAGAATCGGTTAACGTCACGCCGGTGATCTGAGGTTTGCACTGCCGCAACAGAGTTGGAGTTTTTATCAGCGTTGCGGAAACGGCAAATTCGCGGCCTGAACTATTCCTTGTTAAGTTGTGAAGTAAGCAAGCACTAACACACAAAAATTCAAAATGCATCTAATTGTAACAAAGGTCAACGAAGTCCGTTATAGAAATTACGCGTCGTTGAGCTTTGATTTTGCTTATCGCAAGGGAGGGTGGCGAGAGGATTTACACAGGCTGACACTTTATACTTTACGCTGACCGAGCGCCGCGGCAGACGCCATCTACATATAACGTTACGCGAGGATGTTGCGCGTGAACATCAATTCGCTTTCCATCACAGCCTATGGATTGGGAGATTCAGATCTATCGTTACGCCGGATGGCATACGCCATCCGGCATCGATAATCACTTAGCTACGCAAGGCGTTATTCGCCAGACGTTCGTCCTCTGCCTGGCAGGCTGCCGCAGTGAACAGAACATCGGTAGACGAGTTCAGCGCCGTTTCACACGAATCCTGCAATACGCCGATAATAAAGCCGACCGCTACTACCTGCATCGCGATATCGTTCGGGATGCCAAACATGTTGCACGCCAGCGGGATCAGCAGCAATGAACCGCCTGCCACGCCGGAGGCGCCGCAAGCACACAGCGAGGCCACCACGCTCAGCAGCAGCGCTGTAGGCAGATCCACCGGGACGCCTAACGTATGGACTGCCGCCAACGTCAGAACCGTAATGGTAATTGCCGCGCCGGCCATATTGATAGTGGCGCCCAGCGGAATGGAAACGGAGTAAGTATCCCTGTCCAGATTCAGCTTTTCGCACAGCGCCATATTCACTGGAATATTGGCGGCAGAGCTGCGGGTAAAGAAGGCATAAACGCCGCTTTCACGCAGGCAGGCGAACACCAGCGGATAAGGGTTGCGACGAATTTTCCAGAATACCAACAGCGGGTTGACCACCAGCGCGACCAGCAGCATACAGCCAATCAAGACGACCAGCAGGTGCGCATAGCCCCACAGGGTGGAGAAGCCGGTGGTTGCAAGCGTTGATGAAACCAGACCAAAAATACCGACTGGCGCGAAACGGATCACCAGTTTCACCATAAAGGTCACGGCGTTAGACATATCGTTCACGAGGTTTTTGGTGGTTTCATTACCATGACGCAGGGCAAATCCCAGACCGACGGCCCATACCAGAATCCCGATATAGTTAGCGTTCAGCAGCGCGTCGATGGGGTTCGACACCATGCTCATCAGCAGACCGCGCAAGACTTCTACAATGCCGGACGGCGGCACGATATCCTGGGCGCTACTGGACAGATGCAGCGTTGAAGGGAAGGCGAAGCTGAACACAACGGCCGCCAGCGCGGCTGAAAAGGTGCCTAGCAGGTAAAGAAAGAGAATAGGGCGAATATTGGTTTTTTGGCCGTGCTGGTGGTTGGCGATCGAGGCCATTACCAGCATCAGCACCAGAACGGGGGCGACCGCTTTTAAGGCGCCGACGAACAGGGTGCCAAGCAAGCCAACCGCTTCTGCCGCAGGCTTAGAAATCCATGCCAGTAAAATCCCCAGTACCAGACCCACTAAAATTTGTTTAACCAGACTGCCTTGCGCTAAACGCTGCAGTAGCCCTGATGCTCGTTGCGTAGCCATTTCATATTCCTTGTATTGTGTTGCTGGTCATCCCCTGCACGCTCTTACGGCGCATCTTTCAGGATGTAACAAAGTGTTTGCCTGGTTGAGTATAAGGAAAGTTGAAGGTTCGGGAAGCGAAATATCCTGGATTTTTTGCTGTGATCATGTTTTATAACTTTATATTAACAGTATTGTGACATGTTAAACAAAAACGCCCGACAGGTGTGCGCTGTCGGGCGTTTTTGACGGGGCAGGTTTACCCCGATAAAAGATTATTGCGCTCGTAGTTTCTTATCGCGCTGATGGTTAACCCAGGCGTTAATCACCAGCGTAATGGTCAGAATACCAAACACTACGCCCAGCGAAATCGCGATAGGAATATGGTAGAAGTCGACGATCAGCATCTTAATGCCGATAAAGACCAGAATGACCGCCAGACCATATTTCAGCATCGAGAAGCGTTCCGCCACGCCGGACAGCAGGAAGTACATCGCGCGCAGTCCTAAGATGGCAAACAGGTTAGAGGTCAGTACGATGAACGGGTCGGTGGTGACCGCAAAGATCGCCGGAATACTGTCAACGGCGAAGATCACATCGCTGAACTCAACCATAATCAGCACCAGCAGCAGCGGCGTGGCATACAGCAGGCCGTTTTTACGTACGAAAAAGTGCTCGTTCTCGATCGTATCGGTCATGCGCAGATGCCCGCGCAGCCAACGCACCATCGGTTTTTCGCCAATGCCGGATTCATCTTCCTTCGCCAGCGCCATTTTTACGCCGGTAAACAGCAGGAAGGCGCCGAACACATACAGCAGCCATTCGAACTGAGTGATAAGCCAGGTACCGGCGAAAATCATGATAGTACGCAACACGATCGCGCCAAGAACCCCATACACCAGCACCCGGCGTTGCAGAGCCGGAGGGACGGAGAAATAGCTAAACAGCATCAGCCAGACAAAGACGTTATCTACGGCCAGCGACTTCTCAATCAGATAGCCGGTAAGGAACGCCAATGCCTGCGGGTCAGCAACTTCGCGCCCTTGCGTTTCAGCCAGATACCACCAGAAAGCGGCGTTAAACAGTAGCGAGAGCGTTACCCACAGGATTGACCATCCTGCCGCTTGTTTCATCGACATCGCATGTGCGCCACGGCGTCCCTGCAACAACAGGTCGATGGATAGCATTATCACCACAACAACCGCGAATCCACCCCATAATAATGGCGTACCAACAGTATTCATTATTTCTCCCTATGCAAAAAAAAAAAACGGCTAACGCCGAATGGCATTAGCCGTTGCTTTTATGCATAGACCTTGCCATTCGGCAAGGTCTCACTTACAACAATAAAGGAATACGCTGACGCATTCCTTTATGGCTGCCCGGTGACCGGATGTGGTTTTGCACACATCGTAATGACGATCGACCGGCAATGAAGTTACTCCCCTTTGCGCGTAACAAAGTATGACAGGCCACGCGTAGAGTCAATGACCTGTAACATATGATTTACATAATTTTACGCAGTAAGGGGATGGGTCAGATCGTCCGCCGGGAAGATGACCCCGGTTTGACGGCGTATTTCTGTCAGCCATTTTGCCGTGGCGCGACTTAGCGACAACCCCGGATGTTCCACGGCGTGGTTTTCAATAAGCTGGGCAAACGCCCCGGCTTCATACAGCATGGTATTAATATGCTGAGGCTGGGTCAGATCCTGCATCAGCGCGCCGCGCGGCGCAAAACACACTTTCTGGCATTCCGACAGCTTTTCAATGACCAGCGATCCCCTCTCGCCCTGAATTTCACTGGCCAGTACCGAGTCGCTGACTTTGGAATGCTGTAGCGTGACGCTAAAATCGCCGTAATCCATAACCACGACGCCGTGCGCATCTACTCCGCTTTCCAATAAATTCGCCGACGCCTGAACGCTGCGCGGCTCGCCCCATAGCGCGATCGCCGACGCCAGACAGTAATACCCGATATCCATAATCGAACCATTGGAGAAGGCCGGATTAAACGTATTCGGATTTTCACCGTTCAGATAGCGCTGATAACGTGAAGAGTACTGGCAGTAATTTAGTAATGCTTTATGCATTCTGCCGATTTTCGGCAACGATTCCCGCAGCAGCAGGAAATTGGGCAGGCAGGCGGTTTTAAAGGCTTCAAACAGTACCCGCTGATTATCGCGCGCGCAGGCGATAGCGGCATCAACCTCCGCCAGGTTAGAAGCCAGCGGCTTTTCGCACATGACATGTTTTTTATGCTGCAAAAAGCGCTGCGTCTGGGAGAAATGCAGGGAATTCGGGCTGGCGATATAAACCGCCTCAATCGCGTCGCTTTGCGCCATCGCTTCCAGCGAGGTAAACAGATGCTCGACGGGATAATCATTTGCGAAAGACTGCGCCTGTTCAAGACTACGGGAGTAAACGGCGGCGAGCCTGAATTTGCCGGTTTCATGGGCGGCGTCGACAAACTGGCGCGTGATCCAGTTAGTCCCAATTACAGCGAAACGTATCATAAACGTCAGCGGACTCCAGAAAGGGATTTTTCGTCAATGTAGCACGCCTTTCCGCCCTTGCCAGTGCGCTGCGACGCACTCTGGCATTTTACTGGCGAGAAGGGCACCCGTGTGCGCTATCAGCCCCAATAGTGACGCCAGCGCCCAGATATTTAGGCTGACGATGCAAAATTTTGGCATCCAGCACTGCGCTAACCCGCGCCAGCTTTTCCCGAAGTCGTGTGTAGGTTCCGTGCCTTTTATTCAGATCCGGCGCGTTAACGCCGATAGCGTCAATGCCATATTGTTGCGCCAGCCAGATCGCCCGTTGATTATGAAATGCTTGCGAGATAATCGTAATGCGGCTTTCGCCAAACACTTTCCGGGCGCGAACCACGGAGTCCAGCGTGGAGAATCCGGCATAATCACAAAAAATGGCCGCCTCCGGCACACCTTTCGCCATCAGCGCCTGCTGCATCGCCGAAGGTTCATCGTACTCTTTTTTGCCATTATCGCCGCTGACTAACAGCCACTTCACTTTACCGGCGTGATACAACGCGGCGGCAGTATTAATCCGCCGGGTAAAATACCGATTGCCGGGTTTGGCGCCTAACACCAGCCCGACGTTGCGGGCGGGAACGGTCTGAATGTCATTCCATGTCAGATGCTGTGAGGCGTTGACGATAAGCCAGTTGGAATAGAAAAGCGCGACGCCTGCTGCGACAAGCAGAAAACACGCCACTGTTAAGGCCCGGCGTGTAAAACAGAGGCGGCGGATAAAACGGGCACATTGTGAGAGCATGGTCGTTGCGCGGTTCCGTTGGCGGTGGATAAAAAATACCCTCTACAGATCGTCATCCTTGACGTGGCGGCAGGCAATGAGCGAAATGTGAACGCGCCGATTTTATGCCCACGCCGTTAAAAAGATACGGGGGAAGGGGCATTTTCAGAATTTATTGTGCCGACAGCGCCTGATGCGTCAGCCACAGTCGCGTATCAAACTCCAGTTGATGGTACTGCGGCTCCATATGGCAGCAGAGCTGATAAAACGCTTTGTTATGATCTTTCTCTTTCAGGTGCGCCAGCTCGTGAACCACAATCATCCGTAAGAATGGCTCCGGGGCGTTACGAAACACGGTGGCGACGCGGATCTCCGCCTTTGCCTTGAGCTTGCCGCCCTGAACGCGCGAGACAGCGGTATGCAGTCCCAGCGCATTTTTCAGCACATGGATCTTGCTGTCATACATCACTTTATTAATGGGCGGCGCATTGCGCAGAAACTGACTTTTCAGTTCCTGAGTATAGTGATATAGCGCTTTGTCAGTGGCGTAATCATGCGCGCCGGGATAACGTTTTTCCAGCACTGCTCCCAGGCGCTGCTCGGCGATTAAGGCGCGCACCTGGGCAAGGAGATGTTCCGGATACCCCTGAAGGTAAGTTAGTGAGGTCATCAAAGCTCCATGTTGCTGATAAAAAGTGTATACTCACGCACCCTTTTCAGGGATAACGCCGCAATTTTACCATTCAGGAGGCCTAATGAGCCACGTAGACGACGGTTTCCGTTCACTGACGCTGAAACGTTTTCCGCAAACGGATGATGTTAACCCGCTTCTGGCGTGGGAGGCGGCCGATGAGTATCTGCTGCAACAGTTGGATGAGACGGAAATTCGCGGCCCGGTGCTGATCCTGAATGATACGTTTGGCGCGCTAAGCTGTGCGCTGGCGGAGCATTCGCCATACAGTATTGGCGATTCGTATTTAAGCGAACTGGGTACGCGAGAGAATTTACGCCATAACGGCATCGCGGAGTCCAGCGTAACGTTTCTCGACAGTACCGCTGACTACCCGCAGGCGCCGGGCGTGGTATTGATTAAGGTACCGAAAACGCTGGCGTTGCTGGAACAGCAGTTACGCGCTTTGCGTAAGGTCGTTACGGCGCAAACGCGTATTATCGCCGGCGCGAAAGCGCGTGATATTCATACCTCTACGCTGGAACTGTTTGAAAAAGTGCTGGGCCCAACCACGACGACGCTGGCGTGGAAGAAAGCGCGCCTGATTAACTGTACCTTCAGTCATCCGCAACTGGCCGACGCGCCGCAAACGCTAAGCTGGAAACTGGAAGATACAGGCTGGACGATTCACAACCACGCGAATGTGTTTTCTCGTACCGGATTGGATATCGGCGCGCGCTTCTTTATGCAGCATTTGCCGGAAAACCTCGACGGGGAGATTGTCGATCTCGGCTGCGGCAATGGGGTGATTGGCCTGAGCTTACTGGCGAAAAATCCGCAGGCGAACGTAGTATTTGTCGATGAATCGCCGATGGCGGTAGATTCCAGCCGTTTGAATGTAGAAACGAACCTGCCGGAAGCATTCGAACGCTGCGAATTTATGATCAACAACGCGCTCTCCGGCGTGGAGCCGTTCCGTTTTAACGCGGTGTTCTGCAATCCGCCGTTCCACCAGAAACATGCGCTGACGGACAATATCGCCTGGGAGATGTTCCATCACGCCCGCCGCTGCCTGAAAATCAACGGCGAACTGTATATTGTGGCGAACCGCCATCTGGACTATTTCCACAAGCTGAAGAAGATTTTCGGTAATTGCGCGACGATAGCAACCAACAATAAATTTGTCATTTTGAAAGCGGTGAAGCAGGGACGCCGTCGATAAGGCGCTCAAGCGTCATACCGGCCTATAAAACCGGTATGACGGCGTAAGCCCGATAAGCGTAGCGCCATCAGGCAAAGTCGTTAAATCTCCAGTGCCAGTCGGGTGCCCTGGGCAATCGCCCGTCGGGCATCCAGCTCCATCGCGACATCGCATCCGCCGATAAGATGTACCGTTTTACCTGCGGCGCGTAACGGGTCCGCCAGCTCGCGGCGAGGTTCCTGTCCGGCGCAGATCACCACATGATCCACTTCCAGCAACTGCGGTTCGCCGCCGATCAAGAGATGTAATCCGTCGTCGTCGATCTTCTGGTAACTGACCGCCGGGATCATCTTCACGCCGCGCGCCAGTAACGTCGCGCGATGGATCCAGCCGGTGGTTTTACCTAACCCTTCGCCCGGCTTGCTGGTTTTGCGTTGCAGCATGACGATTTGCCGTGGACTACGTGCCAGGCGCGGGCCTTCCGGGCGCAGACCGCCTGCCTGTTGCAGGCTGGTATCAATTCCCCATTCCGTACAAAATTCAGCAATATTTTGGCTGGTGGATTCGCCGTGCTGGCTCAGATACATGGCCGTGTCAAAACCGATCCCGCCGCAGCCGATGATCGCCACTCGCTTACCAACCGGCGCCTTATCGCGCAATACCTCCAGGTAGGTCAATGCTTTTGGATGATCGATACCGTCTATCGGCGGGCGGCGCGGTACTATTCCACAAGCGAGGATCGCTTCGTCAAACGGCTGAAGATCCTCTGCGTTCACCCGTTGGTTCAGTTTCAGCGTAACGCCAGTAACATCGATCATTCGACGGTAGTAGCGCAGCGTTTCGTAAAACTCCTCTTTACCCGGGATCTGCCTGGCGATAGTAAACTGACCGCCAATTTCACTCTGAGCGTCAAACAGCGTGACATGATGGCCGCGCGACGCGGCGTTAATCGCGAAAGCCAGCCCCGCCGGGCCTGCGCCGACAACGGCCAGGTTCTTTTTGCGTATGGCCGGCGTTATCGGCATGTGGGTTTCGTGACAGGCGCGCGGGTTCACCAGACAGGAGGTCACTTTGCCGATGAAGATCCGATCCAGACAGGCCTGATTACAGCCGATACAGGTGTTGATCTCATCTGCGCGTCCGGATTGCGCTTTAGTCAGGAATTCGGCATCGGCAAGGAAGGGACGCGCCATCGACACCATATCGGCATCGCCGCGCGTCAGGATCGTCTCGGCGACCTGCGGATCGTTAATGCGATTGGTCGCGATCAGCGGAACCGACACATGACCTTTGAGTTTCCGCGTCACCCAGCTAAAGGCGCCACGCGGTACTGGCGTGGCGATGGTCGGGATTCGCGCCTCATGCCAGCCAATGCCGGTATTAATTAGGCTTGCGCCTGCGGCTTCAATGGCTTGCGCCAGTTGTACCGTTTCGTCGAACGTGCCGCCATTTTCCACCAGATCGAGCATCGACAGGCGATAGATAATAATAAAGTCGTTCCCTACCCGCTGGCGTACCGCGCGTACTACCTCAACCGCGAAGCGCATACGGCTGGCATAGTCGCCGCCCCATTCGTCATCGCGATGGTTAGTTCGCCGCGTGAGAAATTCATTAATCAGATAGCCCTCTGATCCCATCACCTCTACGCCGTCGTAGCCTGCTTCCCGCGCCAGTTGCGCGCAATGCGCGAAGTCGTCGATTAACTGCAAGATTTCATCATGCGTCAGTTCATGCGGCATAAAGCGGTTGATTGGCGCCTGAATTGCCGACGGCGCGACCAGGTGCGGCTGATAGCTGTAACGCCCGGTGTGCAGAATTTGCAGCGCGATTTTACCGCCTTGCGCATGTACGGCATCGGTCACCACGCGGTGAGGCGTTAACTGGCTGGCATCGTTCAGCATCGCGCCGCCGGTCATCACGACCCCGGAGGGAACGGGCGCAATACCGCCGGTGACGATTAACGCTACGCCGTGTCGCGCGCGCTCGGCATAAAATGCCGCCAGGCGCTCAGCGCCATCAGGATGTTCCTCCAGACCCGTGTGCATCGATCCCATCAGCACACGGTTTCTGAGAGTAGTAAAGCCCAGATCGAGCGGGGCGAACAGCGACGGGTAGCTCATAAGCGTATCCAGTATGTAAAATTATTGTTATGTGGTCGGATGAGTTACTACTGTAGCCGTCGCGAGGTAAAAGGGAAAAGGGGAATGTGGTGATTGTGATGGGATTCAAAAAAGAGGCCGCGACCCGGGGAAAACAGGCCGGATAAGCACAGCGCCATCCGGCATCGTTTTTAAACCTCTTCAACGCTCACCTGCATTGCCGCCAGCGCATTACGCGCTGATTTCAATACCTGTTCGCACAGTTCAATGGTTAGCGTGAGCGGTGGCTCGATACGAATTGTTTTCGCATTATTCAGCGTACCAGCGACCAGCACGCGTTGACGGAACATCTCACTGGCAAAACGGTAGCCCGTTTCGTTGTCGACAAATTCAATGGCCATCAACATACCTTTGCCGCGCGCATCGTGTACCAGATTGGGATATTCACGCGCAAGTTGTCGAAAACCATCCAGGAGCGTATCGCCTTTTTGTTCCGCCTGGGCCGGGAGATTTTGCTCCAGCAGGACGTTAATGGTCGCCAGCGCGGCAGCACAAGCCAGCGGATTACCGCCAAAAGTGGTGGTATGCAGGAAGGGATTGTCGAACAGAACCGAAAACACCTCCTCAGTCGCGATGGTGGCGCCAATCGGCATCACGCCGCCGCCCAGGGCTTTCGCCAGACACAGAATATCAGGCTGCACATTTTCGTGCTCGCAGGCAAACATCTTGCCGGTACGCCCCATGCCGGTTTGTACTTCATCCAGAATCATCAGAGCGCCGAATTCATCACAGAGCTTACGTACCTCTGTCAGGTATCCCTGCGGCGGCAGGATCACGCCGCCTTCACCCTGAATAGGCTCCAGAATCACGGCTGCTATCTCGTCGCCCGTTTTTTTGCCTTCGCTAAATGCCATGCTCATCGCGTCGATATTGCCAAACGGCACATGGCGGAAGCCCGGCAGTAAAGGCATAAAGGGTCTGCGGAAGGTGGATTTGGCCGTGGCGGAGAGCGCGCCCAATGATTTGCCATGAAATGCGCCGCTGGTGGCGATAAAGGTAAACTTGCCGCGCGGCGACTGATACGCTTTTGCCAGTTTTAGCGCCGCTTCGACGGATTCGGTGCCGCTGTTACAGAAAAAGCTGTACTTGAGTTTCCCCGGTGTCAGCGCCGCCAGCGTTTTTGCCAGCATCGCCCGCAAGGGATCAAGTAACTCCTGGCTGTGGAGAGGTTGTTTTGCGAGTTGATTCTGGACGGCGGATACCACAACAGGATTACGGTGCCCCACGTTAAAGATGCCAAACCCCCCAAGACAGTCGATAAACTCCTGCCCCTGGGTGTCGACAAGCGTATTCAAACTGCCCGCTTGCCACTCTACGGCTCCGTAATCCCCGCCGGCGGTAACAGATTTCCGGTATTCCAGAAATCCTGGATTTACATGCTCTTTAAAGTAGTCAATGACCTCTCGGTTTAGTGCTTTCATTTCCTCATGGTTTAGCGTTCGCTTCTCGATGAGATTCAGTGCGTGCGCGCTACAGGCCAAAGCCGATGCGCTGGAAGGTAACCTGTTCAAAATGAGCTCCAGAGGGCCGTGTATCACATGATACTGAATTAAGTATTGCAGGGATTAGCGGGGGTCTAAGCCCATAGTGAAAATCGGGATAAACACCAGGAATAATCACATTTACCCAACATTTAATATCATGCGTTAACAATTGGATGCATTTTGAGCAGATCTTGTTTTACGGTTTACGGTGTGTTGCGTTAGCGGCGGCGTGAGAAAAAGGTGAGCCAGGGCAGATTTTAAAGAAAAAGGTTGTCCACGCTAAACAATTTCATAATGAAAATAAGGCGCAGGATGAGGTGAAAATCGTACAAATATTAAGGATTAATCGCAAATTGCGATCCAGAGCAATTTTAACAACTAAAGATAAATAGATTAGCGCCGAAATAACATCTGAGCGAAAAATTAACATCCAGATAACCTGCACAGGACGCTATCATGTCTTCTCATCCCTACGTCAGCCAGCTAAATACCCCGCTGGATGATGATACCACTCTGATGTCTACGACCGACCTGGAAAGCTATATCACTCACGCCAATGACACTTTTGTCCAAGTGAGCGGCTATCAGTTAAACGAGTTACTGGCGCAGCCACATAATCTGGTGCGTCATCCGGATATGCCGAAAGCTGCCTTCGCAGATATGTGGTACACCCTAAAACAGGGCGAACCGTGGAGCGGCATTGTGAAAAACCGGCGTAAAAACGGCGACCATTATTGGGTGCGGGCCAACGCGGTACCGATGATACGTGAAGGGCGTGTGACTGGATATATGTCGATCCGTACCCGCGCCACGGATGATGAGGTTGCCGCCGTCGAGCCTTTATATCAGGCGCTAAATGAAGGGCGGTGTAGTAAACGAATTCATAAAGGCCTGGTGGTTCGTCAGGGTTTGCTGGGCAAACTGCCCGCTATGCCTGTTCGCTGGCGAGTGCGTAGCATTATGGGGCTAATGGCCGTAATGCTGGCGTTGGCGTTGTTCGGTACGGATGCCTCATGGCAGGCGTTGCTGTTGGGCGCGTTGGCGATGCTGGCAGGTACGGCGCTATTGGAATGGCAAATTGTGCGTCCCATTGAAAATGTGGCGACGCAGGCGCTGAAAGTGGCGACCGGCGAACGCAACAGCGTACAACATCTTAATCGTAGCGATGAGTTGGGGCTGACGCTGAGGGCCGTGGGGCAGCTTGGCTTGATGTGCCGCTGGCTGATCAATGACGTATCAAGTCAGGTTTCCAGCGTCAGAAACGGCAGTGAAAGGCTGGCGAAGGGTAATAATGATCTGAACGAACACACCCGTCAGACCGTGGAGAATGTTCAGGAAACGGTAACGACCATGAACCAGATGGCGGAGTCCGTGAAGCTCAATTCCGAGACGGCTTCCGCTGCGGATAAGCTTTCCATGGCGGCCAGTAGCGCGGCGACTCAGGGAGGTGAGGCGATGGATACGGTGATTAAAACGATGGATGATATCGCTCACAGTACGCAACGTATCGGGACGATCACCACGCTAATTAACGATATCGCTTTTCAGACGAATATCCTGGCGCTGAATGCGGCGGTAGAAGCGGCGAGAGCGGGCGAGCAGGGGAAAGGGTTTGCCGTGGTTGCTGGCGAGGTACGCCATCTTGCCAGCCGCAGCGCTAATGCGGCGAACGATATTCGTAAATTAATTGATGCCAGCGCAACAAAGGTGCAGTCAGGCTCCGAGCAGGTTCACGCCGCAGGCCGTACCATGGATGACATTGTAGCTCAGGTGCAAAATGTCACCCTGCTTATCGCACGTATCAGTCAGTCGACGCAGGAACAGACAGATGGGCTTTCCAGCCTGACCCGCGCCGTGGACGAGTTGAACCGCATAACCCAGAAAAATGCGGCGCTGGTGGAAGAGAGCGCACAAGTCTCCGCAATGGTAAAACACCGTGCCAGCCGGCTGGAGGATGCGGTCACGGTACTGCATTAAGTTTATTTGTAGGTAGCAATGGTAATGACATCCGCCCGGTAGCAACAGGCTTACCGGGCGGATGCGCTCTGATAGAAGGCGGTGCCTGCCATCATAGAGAGTATCAGTGGCCTGTGATGTTAAAAATAATGTGATATTTATTCCTTCTCCCTTGTCTACCTATTAATAGGTATAAACTCAGTTAATAAATAAGAAATGGTTAACCTTTTAGCGTATTTCTTTCATTATTAGTGCCAATTTATGTCACTTTTGGTTCATCTTTCTGTGAACAATAAATATTACTTACTAATAATGTTCCGAAATAAAAAGCGATCAATATCATAAAGTTAGTAACATTATTGCCGATAAATCTTCCTGTATGAGGATATGCAATCCCAGGGAGAAAATATGTTTTTGCATAACATTAAAATACGTTCAAAATTATTTATGGCCTTTGGCTTATTCATTGTTCTCATGGTGGTGAGTTCCGCTCTGTCTTTGTTTAGCCTTGATCGGGCTAATACGGGTATGCAGAACATTATTACCAATGATTATCCCACCACGGTGAAAGCCAATCTGTTAATCGATAATTTTAATGATTTCATCATCGCGCAGCAGCTCATGTTACTGGATGAAGAGGGGCGCTGGAGCCAGAGTTCGCAGAAAGAGCTGGATGAAATAAGCCAGCGTATTACGGCGTTACTGGATGAGCTTTCCAGCAATCGTCACGATGCGGCTTCGCAGAAAATCATTACCGAGATCCGTGAAGCGCGCCAGCAATACCTGGAGTCCAGATTCCGTATTTTGCAAGATATTCAAAGCCATAATCGTCAGGCGGCCATTCAGGAGATGATGACCAGAACGGTGCAAGTGCAAAAGGTCTATAAGGACAAAGTTCAGGAACTTATCGCCGTTCAGGATGCGCAGATGCACAACGCGGGCGTGCAGGTCGAAGGAGATTTTAAAACTAACCGGACGCTGTTAATTACCCTGGCGCTGATAAGCATCGCTGCCGGATGCGTAATGGGATGGTATATCGTACGTTCCATTACCCGACCGCTTGATGAAGCGGTACGCTTTGCCGAGGCGATTGCCGATGGCGATCTGACTCGCCATATCACCACCGACTATAAAGATGAAACAGGCGTACTACTGCAAGCATTAATGGCGATGAAAACGCGTCTGCTGGATATCGTACAGGAAGTGCAAAACGGTTCGGAGAGTATCTCCACGGCGGCGGCGCAAATTGTCGCCGGTAACCAGGATTTGGCCGCGCGTACGGAAGAACAGGCCAGCTCGGTTGAAGAAACGGCGGCGTCGATGGAACAGATTACCGCCACGGTTAAAAACACAGCTGACCATACCAGTGAAGCGACCAAACTCTCTGCCGGCGCCGCCAGCGTAGTGAAAAACAATGGGGAGATGATGAATCAAGTGACGCAGAAAATGCGCGTCATTAACGATACGGCAAATCGTATGTCGGATATCATCAATATCATTGATTCCATTGCCTTTCAGACCAATATTCTGGCGCTGAACGCGGCGGTTGAAGCGGCGCGTGCGGGCGAACATGGACGTGGTTTTGCCGTTGTCGCCGGAGAGGTTCGCCAGTTGGCGCAAAAGAGCGCCTCGTCAGCCAGTGAAATCCGTAATTTGATTGAAGATTCAACCAGTCAGACTCAGGAAGGGATGCACCTGGTGGAGAAAGCCAGCGCCCTGATTAATGGCATGGTGGATAACGTCGAAGAGATGGATGTGATATTACGCGAGATTGGGCAGGCCAGCCGTGAGCAAACTGACGGTATTTCGCAGATTAACAGCGCGATTGGCCTGATTGACGCCGCCACGCAACAAAACTCCTGCCTTGTGGAAGAGTCTGTTGCCGCCGCGGCGTCGCTGAACGAACAGGCGTTACATTTAAAAGAGCTGGTTAACGTGTTCCGCGTCCGCGAAGAGGACACGCAGCCCGCTTAATCCAGTTCGGCGATTTCCAGCGCCGCGCGATCAATCACGCCGATAATGCGTTTGATTTGCGCGTCGTTGATATCGCTGTGGTTTATCCGCAGATCCAGCACGGCCTTGAAGTTATCCAGCGCCCGCTTCATCTGCGGATTTTTACGTAACTCCATGCCCACACAACGGGCTTTTAGCCGCGCCTGAATATGCGTCAGGTGTTCGCGATTTTCATCAAGCCATTGCGCGCCGTTCGCGGTAATCGCGATTTTTTTCCGCCCGCCTTCTTCGTCGCTAATCGTGATAAATTGCTGATCCTGTAAAAAATCCAGCGTAGGGTAGATCACACCAGCGCTTGGCGTATAGCCGCCCCCCGTCAGGTTTTCTATCGCTTTAATCAGTTCATAGCCGTGGCTGGCGTCCCGGGTCAGGATATCAAGAATGACCAGCCGAAGTTCCCCGTGGCCAAAAAATCGCTGACGTCGACCACCGCCCTGTCCATGACGACCACAGCCGTGTCCGTGACGGTGCTCGCCGCCGCAACTGGCGTTCTCATGCTGATGCGCGCTATGGCAGCCTTCATGCTGATGTTCTCGATCTTTGCAGCAACCATCGTGCATATGATCCCGGTTTTTGCAACACCCTTCATGTTGATTTTGCATCATTGCCTCCTGCTTATTTAGATATATCTAATTTATATCTAAATGATGGTTTTTAGCAAGGATAAAAGCGATTGTTGATATAATCTATTAATTTATAACGTTTTATTTTGAAGTTGTGATTAGCGATGTGTTGCCAGAACACTATCAAAAAACAGTTGCATTTTTACTGATTAACAATCATTATCATTTAAAACTTTAATTTAGATATATCGTATTACTTCACGAAGGCAAAAAATGACGACATCATCCGTACGCTACCCACAGCGTGTTCGTAATGAGCTGCGTTTTCGCGAGCTGATCGTTCTGCGGGTAGAACGTATTAGCGCAGGATTTCAGCGGATCGTACTTGGCGGCGAGGCGCTGGACGGTTTCATCTCCCTGGGCTTTGACGATCACACGAAAGTTTTTTTCCCTGAGCCAGGCTGTCGCTTTACGCCTCCGACAGTCACTGAGGAAGGCATTATCTGGGGGGAGGGCGTTCGCCCGGTCTCCAGGGATTACACGCCGCTGTATGACGAGGCGCGTCGCGAGCTGGCGCTGGATTTCTTTATCCACGATGGCGGCGTAGCCAGCCGTTGGGCAATGGAAGCCCGTGAAGGCGATACACTGACGATCGGCGGGCCGCGCGGTTCGCTGGTGGTGCCGGAAGAGTATGCCTGTCAGGTTTATGTCTGCGATGAGTCCGGTATGCCTGCGCTACGTCGTCGTCTGGAATCGCTTAGCCGTCTGCCTGTGCGCCCTGCGGTAACCGCGCTGGTGAGCATTCAGGATGCGGCATACCGCGATTATCTCGCCCATTTGACGGATATTACTGTGGAATATGTTGTTGGCGGCGATGAACAGGCAATGCAAACGCGCCTGTCGCAGCTGACAATACCAGAATCAGACTATTTCATCTGGATTACTGGCGAAGGCAAAACGGTAAAACGTTTAAGTCAGTGCTTTGAAAAGGGGTTTGATCCACACCTGGTACGTGCGGCAGCCTATTGGCATCGTAAATAGCGGTATGGGGTGAGCCCTGTCAGAAACAAAAAGGCCACTCTTTAGAGTGGCTTAATTATATGATTTTAAAGCTAAAATTTGGTGGCCCCTGCTGGACTTGAACCAGCGACCAAGCGATTATGAGTCGCCTGCTCTAACCACTGAGCTAAGGGGCCGTGGCGGTGGATTATAATGTAACTTTACGCTGTAATCCAGCCGTAACCGTGCGGGTGCTGTTTTTATAAACAATGTGTTTTCAACCCGTTATACTTAAAGAACGTTGTATTGCTCAGGAGTAATAATGGTTAAGGACATACTGGCGCCAGGGCTACGGGTGGTTTTTTGCGGCATCAATCCGGGACTCTCCTCGGCGAATACCGGCTTTCCGTTTGCGCATCCCGCGAATCGTTTTTGGAAAGTTATTCATTTGGCCGGTTTCACCGATCGACAGTTGAAACCGGAAGAGGCGGAAAAATTACTGGATTTTCGCTGCGGGGTAACGAAACTCGTCGACCGACCGACGGTACAAGCGACTGAGGTGAAGTTGCATGAATTACGTAGCGGCGGACGAAACCTGATTGAAAAAATAGAGGACTACCAGCCCGCGGCGCTGGCGGTGCTTGGTAAACAGGCTTTTGAACAGGGGTTCAGCCAGCGCGGTATCGCCTGGGGTAAACAAAAGATCGCCATTGGCGCGACGATGGTGTGGGTGTTGCCGAATCCCAGCGGCTTAAACCGAATTAAAACGGAAAAACTGGTCGAGGCCTATCGCGAACTGGATCAAGCGCTCATTATGCGTGGGCTATAGCAATGGGGAATGAGGGCGCGAATACTCGCGCTGTGTAGAAATTCTGCAGGCCAAATAGGGCGCTTGCGCATGGCCTGATAAAAAAACGCCGCCTTGCGGCGGCGTTTATACGTGTGCGGCGAATTAATCGTCGAGGAAGCTGCGCAGCACTTCAGAACGGCTCGGGTGGCGCAGTTTACGCAGCGCCTTCGCTTCGATCTGACGGATACGTTCGCGGGTAACATCGAACTGTTTACCCACTTCTTCCAGCGTGTGGTCGGTGTTCATATCGATACCGAAACGCATACGCAGCACTTTCGCTTCACGAGCGGTCAGGCCAGCCAAAACGTCGTGAGTGGCGGCACGCAGGCTCTCGGTAGTGGCAGAGTCCAGCGGCAGCTCGAGGGTGGTATCCTCGATGAAATCACCCAGATGCGAATCTTCATCGTCGCCGATCGGCGTTTCCATGGAGATTGGCTCTTTGGCAATCTTTAGCACCTTACGAATTTTATCTTCCGGCATCAGCATCCGTTCAGCCAGCTCTTCCGGCGTTGGCTCGCGGCCCATCTCTTGCAGCATCTGGCGAGAAATACGGTTGAGCTTGTTGATGGTCTCAATCATATGCACCGGAATACGGATGGTGCGCGCCTGATCGGCGATAGAACGGGTGATCGCCTGACGGATCCACCAGGTTGCATAGGTGGAGAATTTGTAGCCGCGACGGTATTCGAACTTATCTACCGCTTTCATCAGACCGATGTTGCCTTCCTGAATCAGATCAAGGAATTGCAAGCCACGGTTGGTGTATTTCTTAGCGATAGAAATAACCAGACGCAAGTTCGCTTCAACCATCTCTTTCTTCGCACGGCGGGCTTTCGCTTCCCCGATGGACATGCGACGGTTGATGTCTTTCACCTGTTCGATGGTCAGACCGGTCTCTTCTTCAATCTGCCGCAGTTTTTGCAGGCAGCGTTGCACTTCTTCCGCGACATCGTGCAGTTTTTCCGACCACGGTTTGTTCATCGCGATAGCGGCATTGAACCAGGTTTCGCTGGTTTCATTACCGGTAAACAGCGTGATAAAGTTCTTCTTCGGCATTTTGCACTGCTCGACGCAGAGCTTCATGATCAGACGTTCCTGGGTACGCACGCGATCCATCATCACGCGCATACTGTTGACCAGATAGTCGAATTGCTTCGGTACCAGACGGAACTGTTTGAACACTTCAGACAGCTTCAGAATCTCTTCCTGCGCGGCAGCATGGCTGCGGCCTTTCGCTTTGATGGTGTCGCGCGTAACGACGTATTGCGCGCGCAGCTCAGCGAATTTTTCGCGTGCCAGTTCAGGGTCAATGCTGTTGTCGTCATCGGCGGCGTCATCGTCGCCGTCTTCTTCATCTTCGTCTTCGTCATCATCCAGGTCTTCCTGGGAGAGTTCAGAACCGACGTGAGTTGCGGTCGGCGCCATCTCTTCTTCCGCGTTCGGATCGACAAAGCCGGTGATAAGATCGGACAAACGAGCCTCTTCAGCCTCAACGCGATCGTACTGTTCCAGCAGATAGGTAATGGCTTCCGGGTATTCGGCAACGGAGCATTGAACCTGGTTGATCCCGTCTTCGATACGTTTAGCGATGTCGATTTCGCCTTCCCGGGTCAACAGTTCAACAGTGCCCATTTCACGCATATACATGCGTACCGGGTCAGTCGTACGACCGATTTCAGACTCAACACTGGACAGAACTTGTGCAGCAGCTTCTTCCGCATCTTCATCGGTGCTGGTGGTATTTTCAGCCAGCAGCAGATCATCGGCATCAGGCGCTTCTTCCATTACCTGAATACCCATGTCGTTGATCATTTGGATGATATCTTCAATTTGATCTGAATCGACGATATCTTCCGGCAGATGGTCATTGACCTCAGCATAGGTCAGATAGCCTTGCTCCTTACCACGGGTGACAAGAAGTTTCAGCTGTGACTGCGGGTTTTGCTCCATAAGACGGTATCCACACTTATTCGTTTGATTGGTGTCGACGGTATAGCTGTCGACATTTAAAGCGAGGGCATACTTATATTTTGGCCGCTGCCTCTCACTGCGGCTGTCGGGGGCTTCCCGATCGATATGCGGCATTTAAGCCGTTAAATTCATTTTCTGGCCAGCTCCTGGTTTAACGTCCAGAGCTCTCGGCGTTCTTCGCTGCTTAAACCGTGAGTGCGATCGCGAGCGATCAGCTCTTCTTGTCGCAGTTGCAGCAGCGAATCAAACATATGGTTGAGTGAGTCGGTAAAGGTCTTTTCGGCAATCGCCTTATCTGCTATATCGTCCCACATCGATAATTTTTCAAGGGTCGCAGCATCATTTGTGCCACGGTAGAGTTCCAGAAGTTGTCCGGTAGTAAGACCTGGCTGAGCCAAACAAGTTTTGACCAATTCTTTAAATAAGCCAAGTCCAGGCAGCTTATTCTGATCCAGCGCGTCTAAGGGCGGCACTAACGGCGCGAGATCCGGGTTTTGCACCAGTAATCCTATCAGTATACGCATGGTCGTGCGTTTTAGCTGCGGAGCCGGGCGGGAAACGCCGCTTTCCGCCTGTTTTGGCACTAAACGATCAAGCTGACTATCATCGAAAATGCCTAACTTCAGCCCCAACGTCTGGCGCAACTGAATACGGTGTGCGTCGCCAGGCACCTGATTAATGAGCGGCAGCGCCAGTGCGGCTAACTGCGTGCTGCCATCCGGCGAGCTTAAATCCACCTGCGGCAGGAGGCTATTAAACAGAAACGTAGAGAGCGGCTGCGCCTGCTCCATCCGCGCTTCAAAAGCCGCCTTGCCTTCTTTACGCACCAGCGTATCCGGGTCTTCGCCGTCAGGTAAAAACATAAAGCGTACCTGCCGACCGTCGGTCATATAAGGCATTGCTGTTTCCAGCGCTCTCCAGGCGGCATCACGGCCAGCCCGGTCGCCGTCGTAACAGCAAATTACGTTGTTCGTCGCCCGGAATAACATATGCATATGGTCTGCCGTGGTTGAGGTACCCAGCGAAGCGACCGCATAGTTAATGTCGTATTGCGCTAGTGCGACGACATCCATATAACCTTCGACCACAAGCAAGCGTTGCGGTTCAGCACTATATTGCTGAGCCTCATAAAGACCATATAGCTGGCGGCCTTTATGGAAAATGTCCGTTTCCGGAGAGTTAAGGTATTTCGGCGTGTCGTTCCCCAGTACTCGACCGCCAAAACCAATCACCCTGCCGCGTTTGTCCCGAATAGGGAACATGACCCGATTACGGAAACGATCGTAAGTGCTGCCCTGCTCGTTATTGACCAGCATCCCGGCATCCAGCAACAATGCCTTGTTATCGCTGTTATTACCGAAGCGCTTTAACGCGTTATCCCACCCTGGCGGCGCGAAGCCAATGGCGAAACGCTGAATAATTTCAGCGCTCAGACCGCGCTTTTGCAGATAGTCACGCGCAGGTTTTGCCGCAGGATGGGTAAGCGACTGCTGATAAAAGTCATTCAGACCATTCATCAACTGATAGAGGTTTTGCCGTTGATGGCGCTCTATCTGGCTAAGCCCGGTGCCTGCTTCATAGGGAATTTCCAGGTTATGCATGGCCGCTAATTCTTCGACGGTTTCGACAAATTCGAGCTTGTCGTAATTCATCAAAAAGTCGATCGCATTGCCATGCGCGCCGCATCCAAAGCAGTGATAAAACTGTTTTTCACCGTTTACGGTGAAAGAAGGGGTTTTCTCATTATGGAATGGACAACACGCGTGATAGTTCTTGCCCTGTTTCTTGAGTTTTACGCGCACGTCGATCAGATCGACGATATCGGTTCTCGCCAGCAGGTCATTAATGAATACGCGTGGGATTCGTCCAGCCATATGCCCCTTTTATACACGTCATTCTTCAGGCTGCCGTAGTGTTGGCTACGTTTGCTCACCCCTGTCGCTGACTTGCGTAAGCGCCGGGGATTTACTCTCTTGCCGCCTGGACGCAGCATGAATGATTTTGTGTATATGCTAATGCATAAACGAAAACAAGCCGCGCATTCCTTTCGGAAGCACGGCCTTACAACTACAACTCGATCTGAATTGAGAGCAGCCCGCTCTCAAAAGATTAGTACAGACGAGTACGGCGTGCGTTTTCGCGAGCCAGTTTCTTCGCGTGACGTTTCACTGCAGAAGCTTTAGCGCGCTTACGTTCGGTCGTCGGTTTTTCATAGAACTCACGACGACGAACTTCCGCCAGAACACCTGCTTTTTCGCAGGAACGCTTGAAGCGACGCAGAGCTACGTCGAACGGCTCGTTTTCACGTACTTTAATTACCGGCATGTGCCTCTCACCTTTGATTAATTCGGTTTGCCGCTGGCATCAACGCCAGCTTATTTCAAAATGGTGCGGAATTTTACTGCAATTGCTGCTGCTTTGTAAAGCACCGCGGCCTTTTTTGAAAGGGACTTTTATAAGGGGAGGGAGTATACACGAAGTCGGGACTGAGGGTATACATCCACCCGCATTCGACCTACACTGCGCGGTATTAGAGCGAGGTAAAACAAGTCATGCGTGTACTGGGTATTGAAACATCCTGCGATGAAACCGGCATCGCTATTTACGACGACAAAAAGGGTCTGTTAGCCAACCAATTGTATAGTCAGGTGAAATTACATGCTGACTACGGCGGCGTAGTGCCTGAACTGGCTTCCCGCGATCATGTGCGTAAAACCGTGCCGCTGATTCAGGCGGCATTAAAAGAAGCCGGTCTGACGGCGAGCGATATCGACGCGGTGGCCTATACCGCAGGCCCGGGCCTGGTCGGCGCGCTGCTGGTCGGCGCAACCGTCGGGCGTTCACTGGCATTTGCCTGGAATGTGCCGGCCATTCCTGTACACCATATGGAAGGTCATCTGCTGGCGCCAATGCTGGAAGATAATCCCCCGGAATTCCCGTTTGTGGCGCTACTGGTCTCCGGCGGACATACGCAGCTCATTAGCGTGACCGGAATCGGTCAGTACGAACTGCTGGGAGAGTCGATTGACGATGCCGCCGGTGAAGCGTTTGATAAAACCGCCAAATTGTTGGGGCTGGATTATCCTGGCGGCCCGATGCTGTCGAAAATGGCGTCGCAGGGGACGGCGGGGCGTTTTGTCTTTCCGCGCCCGATGACCGATCGTCCGGGGCTGGATTTTAGTTTTTCCGGTCTGAAAACCTTTGCCGCTAACACCATTCGTAGTAATGGCGGCGACGAACAAACTCGCGCTGATATCGCGCGCGCTTTTGAAGATGCGGTCGTGGATACGCTGATGATCAAGTGCAAGCGCGCGCTGGAAAGCACCGGTTTTAAGCGTCTGGTCATGGCGGGCGGCGTCAGCGCTAACCGCACGCTGCGCGCGAAGCTTGCCGAAATGATGCAAAAACGCCGCGGCGAAGTGTTCTATGCGCGTCCGGAGTTTTGTACCGACAACGGGGCGATGATCGCCTATGCCGGAATGGTGCGGTTTAAGGCGGGCGTTACGGCGGATCTTGGCGTAACGGTACGTCCGCGCTGGCCGCTGGCCGAGCTGCCGGCGGCGTAAAAGCGGAGAAAGGGGGCGACATCATGCCGCCCCAACGGGTTTACAGCAAAACGACGGGCATCCACAACAGCCTGGAGACGATCAGCAGCACCAGGAAGATCAGGCCGAAAATCGCGCCTAACCACGCCAATGGTGGAAGGGTGACGCGCGGCGGATTCGATATGTAAGCCCATCAACCGAGCTATTGCCGGTCAACCCTTGTGGGCCGATCCCCAGACGGTTGCGGCCCTCTTCCAGACGCAGCTCCAGCTCAATCTTTCTGGCGTTTCTTTTTCAGCTTCGTCCAGATTTTCGTCTCCTGGCGACGCCACAGACGCTGGATGTTGTCATGATGGCGCAGCAAAATGAGACATGACAGCATCGATACCGGGAAGGTGAACTGCGGTTTAAACCACCAGACGTAAAACGGCGCAATCAAGGCGCTGACAATCGCCCCTAACGATGAATAACCGCTTAACAGGACCGTCAGCAGCCAGGTGCCTGCCATGACGCCGGTTAAATCCCAGCCGATGGGCGCGATGGCGCCAAACGCGGTTGCTACGCCTTTCCCACCTTTAAAGCCAAAAAAGACCGGCCAGATATGCCCCAGACAGGCGGCGATAGCGATAAGCCCCAGCCAGAAAGGGGTAACGCCTAACGCATACGCGCCCCAGACGGGCAACATACCTTTAAGGATGTCAAAAATAAGTACCGCGACAGCCGCTCCCTTGCCACCGATTCGTAATACGTTCGTCGCGCCCGGGTTGCCGGAGCCGCTTTCTCGCGGATCGGGCAGCCCGGCGATGCGGCAAACCAGAATGGCACTGGAAATTGAGCCGCAGAGGTACGCGAAGAGGATCATTCCAGGCGCGATTGCACTCATAAGCTGTTCCGTATTGAAAGTGTCGTTTTATTTACTATTTCTGTGGATAATACGCACATTTCGCCGGAAGTGGTATCCGGGTTAGCCAAAAAGCAGGCAGGTCGTGATGGATATTGTATTTATAGAGCAACTTTCGGTAATCACCACTATCGGTGTTTACGACTGGGAACAGACTATCGAGCAAAAACTGGTGTTCGATATCGAAATGGCATGGGATAACCGCAAGTCGGCGAAAAGCGATGATGTCGCAGATTGTCTAAGTTACGCGGATATCGCCGACACGGTGATAAATCATGTTGAAGGCGGGCGTTTTGCTCTGGTCGAGCGTGTGGCGGAAGAGGTGGCGGATCTGCTGCTTAGCCGATTCAATTCTCCGTGGGTTCGCATCAAACTGAGTAAGCCTGGCGCCGTCGCGCGCGCGGCGAACGTAGGGGTAATTATTGAGCGTGGCAATAATCTGAAATAAAAATAAATAATTTTATATTTTTTAAACCAAACGGTTATATATGGGGTCTTAACGCGAGATCCATTTTTGCAGTGTTTTTCATTTTAGGGGTTTATTGATGAGCGATATGCACTCGCTGCTGATAGCGGCAATTTTGGGTGTGGTCGAAGGATTGACGGAGTTTTTGCCGGTATCCAGCACGGGCCATATGATTATTGTGGGTCATCTGCTGGGGTTTGAAGGCGATACGGCCAAGACATTCGAAGTGGTGATTCAACTTGGATCTATTCTGGCGGTCGTGGTGATGTTCTGGCGGCGGTTGTTTGGTCTCATCGGTATTCACTTTGGCCGCCCGCTACAGCGTGAAGGTGAAAGTAAAGGTCGATTAACGTTGATTCACATCCTGCTGGGCATGATTCCGGCGGTGGTGCTGGGGTTAGTCTTTCATGACACGATCAAGTCGCTATTTAACCCAATTAACGTGATGTACGCGCTGGTGGTAGGCGGTCTGTTGCTGATTGCCGCCGAGTGCCTGAAGCCGAAAGAACCGCGCGCGCCGGGGCTGGATGATATGACGTATCGTCAGGCGTTTATGATTGGCTGTTTCCAGTGTCTGGCGCTGTGGCCGGGCTTCTCGCGTTCCGGAGCGACCATTTCCGGTGGGATGCTGATGGGCGTCAGCCGTTACGCCGCCTCTGAGTTCTCGTTCTTACTGGCTGTGCCGATGATGATGGGCGCAACGGTTCTGGATCTCTACAAAAGTTGGTCATTCCTGACCGCAGCGGATATTCCAATGTTCGCGGTGGGCTTTGTGACGGCGTTTGTGGTGGCGCTGATCGCTATCAAGACCTTCCTGCAACTGATTAAGCGTATCTCGTTTATTCCGTTTGCGATTTACCGCTTTGTGGTGGCGGCTGCCGTTTACGTTGTCTTCTTCTGATGATTGACCGTGCCGGATGGCGGAGTACCGCCTTGTCCGGCCTAACTGTTTTGTCGGTCTGATAAGCGCAGCGCCATCAGGCAATTTATCGTGCCGGATGGCGTTTAGCTGGCGGGGTTCGGGCAGCGCTTCTCTTTCCAGTTGGCGACCGCTGCAATTCGTCGCTTCGTCAGCTCCTCGCGAATCTCAATGCCCTTAAATCCGGCCTCCACCACCTCTTTCGTCGGTACCGCTTGGGCCACCTGCCAGGCTTCGCGCAGCCAGCGCCCCTGCGGGTAATCCGACGCTTCAAATCCGGTACGTCCACGGACATCGGCTTCGCTGGTCAGCGCAATCTGCTCGACGCGCTGCGGTTTACGCCATGCATCAATGGCGTCAAACAGCTTAACGATCGTTTTCGGCTGGAGTATCGGAAAGGTGTGGATCAGATCATGGTATTCGGCGACCAGTTTAGCTAAATCACGCAGGTCATTGGGGACGCGCAAACGCTGGCATAACTGTTCGACCAGTTTCACGCCCGCCGGGCCGTGGCCATGATGGCGCGGCCAGAGGTTTTTCGGCGTTAAGCCTTTGCCCAGATCATGACAAAGCGTGGCGAAACGGACATCAAGCTGCGGACTGAGCATGGCGGCCATCGACAGCGTCATCAACGTATGAACTCCGGTATCAATTTCCGGATGCCACTTTGCCGGCGCGGGTACGCCAAACAGGGCGTCGATTTCCGGAAACAGGACGCGCAGGGCGCCGCAGTCGCGCAATACCTGGAAGTAAACCTGCGGATTGCGGGTGGTAAGCGCATTTTCCGTCTCTTTCCATACCCGTTCCGGCGTCAGATGTTCCAGCTCGCCTGCCGCGGTCATTTCGCGCATTAGCGCCAGTGTTTCATCGGCGATACGGAAACTAAGATGAGCGTAACGGGCAGCAAAACGCGCCACGCGCAATACGCGCAAGGGATCTTCGCCAAACGCGGGAGAGACATGGCGCAGTAGACGTGCCTCCAGATCCCGGCGCCCGTGGTAAGGGTCGATAATCTGGCCGGCATCGTCGCGCGCCAGAGCATTAATGGTCAGATCGCGACGCTGGAGATCGGCTTCCAGGGTAACGTCCGGCGCGGCATAACAGGTGAAGCCCGTGTAGCCGGAACCGGATTTACGCTCAGTACGCGCCAGCGCGTATTCTTCGTGAGTTTGCGGATGGAGAAACACAGGAAAATCACGGCCTACCTGCTGGTAGCCCGCATCAAGCATCTCCTGCGGCGTGGCGCCGACAACGACCCAATCTTTATCTTTAACCGGTAGCCCTAACAACGCATCCCGAACCGCACCACCGACCAGATAAATCTTCACGCCACTTTCCTTTTAAAAACGATCATCCTCTAATGATAAGACAGTGCCGCAGAGAAGGCGATTTAGTTCATCCAGCGGTCTTTGCGTTTACGGCTTGGGATCATATGCGGCAGCACCAGCCCTAACAGCAAGCCAATACCCAATACGCCGCCGCCATACATAAACCACTGCATAATAATGGTGCGCTGTTTGTCATCCAGTTGCAGATTCGCGGCGCTAACTTTTTTCTGCGCGACAATCAGCTCGTTTTTCAGCTTCTGGTTCTCTTCTTTTAGCCCGTTGATGACGCTGTCGCTTTGCGCCACTTTCTGCTGCATATCGGCGGTGCGCTGATTCCACGTGGTATCAATATTGTTGAGTTTATCAGTCAACGTTTTGACCTGATTTTCCAGATCCGGCACGCGGGTACGCAGGCTTGGCGTGGTATTCAGTTCTTTTAACGGTATCCAGGCAGTACGACCAGAACTGTCTTTGATTTGACCATAGTTGGCATCGCTCTGTAAGAGCGTGACTTCCTCGCCGGCGTTGACGGTACCCACAAGGCGATAATTATCTCCCGGACCGCTGCGGACCCAGGTATTCAGTTCATCAGAAACGTAACGCGTCTCTTCAGCATGAGAGACGGCGGTGGCGCTAAGCGCAAGTAAAGTTAGTCCAATCAGGCGTAATTTTGGCATCAGGCTGTCGTTATTGTCAGAGAAAGTGGAACGATAGTAACGGCATCAGTGTCGCTACGCAAAGTAGTCGACATCAATCGGAATCATCTGTGTCGCCTTTGCCGCTACGTCAAACTTTTACGCCCGTCAAATTGCTCGTTGCATGGCAATTTGGCGCAAAATACTATCTACTGACAAAAATAATGCGGGTAAGTTCGCCAAGAATCTTCCCAGATGTGACATAACCCATAAGTACAAGGCCATGGCTCAGGAAATCGAATTAAAGTTTATCGTCAATCACGACGCCGTAGATGCGCTGCGAAATCATCTTCATACGCTCGGCGGCGAGCATCATGCGCCCAGCCAGTTGCTGAATATCTACTTCGAAACGCCTGATAACTGGCTACGCCGCCATGATATGGGGCTGCGTATTCGTGGTGAAAATGGGCGCTATGAAATGACCATGAAAATTGCCGGCCGGGTAACGGGGGGGCTGCACCAGCGACCCGAATACAATGTCGCGCTAAGCGAACCCGTGCTGGATCTGACGCAACTTCCGGCGGAGGTCTGGCCGGATGGCAACCTGCCCGCCGGCCTGGCATCAAGCGTACAGCCGCTGTTCAGTACCGATTTTTACCGGGAAAAATGGTGTCTGGACGTTGACGGCAGCAGGATTGAAATTGCGCTCGATCTCGGCGACGTAAAAGCGGGCGAGTTTGCCGAACCGATTTGTGAGCTGGAGCTTGAGTTGCTTCGCGGCGATACGCGCGCCGTGTTAAAACTGGCGAAGCAACTGCTGTCGCAAACCGGTTTGCGTCAGGGCAGTCTGAGTAAGGCGGCGCGAGGTTATCACCTGGCGCAGGGGAATGCGCCGCGAGAGAATACACCAACGACAATTCTGCGGACCGCCGCGAAAGCCACGGTAGAGCAAGGGCTGGAGGCCTCGCTGGATCTGGCGTTGTCACAGTGGCAGTACCATGAAGAGCTCTGGCTGCGCGGCGACAAGTCGGCGAAAGAACACGTGCTGGATGCTATGGGGTTGGTGCGCCATGCCTTAATGCTCTTTGGTGGCATTGTTCCGCGTAAAGCGAGCGCTCACTTACGTGATCTACTTACCCAGGCGGAAGCGACGATGACATCCGCGGTGTCCGCCGTCACAGCCGTTTATAGTACGCAAACGGCGATGGCGAAACTGGCATTGACGGAATGGCTGGTGACGAAAGCCTGGCAGCCATTTCTGGACGCGAAGGCGCAGGCCAAAATGGCCGATTCTTTTAAGCGTTTCGCCGACATTCATCTTTCTCGTCATGCTGCTGAATTAAAAAAAGTTTTTGGACAACCGCTGGGTGATAAATATCGCGACCAGTTGCCGCGTTTGACTCGCGATATTGACAGCGTTTTACTGCTGGCCGGGTATTATGATGCGATGGTCGCGCAGGCATGGCTGGAGAACTGGCAGGGATTGCGTCACGCCATTATTACCGGGCAACGTATTGAAATTGAACATTTCCGTAATGAGGCCATCAACCAGCAGCCGTTCTGGTTGCACAGCGGAAAACGATAATCAGAACCGTAGAAAGCGCCTGATGACGCTGCGCTTATCAGGCTTACGGTATGCGGACTTGTAGGCCGGATCAGGCGAAACGCCGCCACCCGGCATTATTTAAAGGATATCCCCTAAATGACGCCGCTCTCTTCACCCTTATCGCAGTACTGGCAGACCGTTGTTGAGCGCCTACCAGAAGGATTTACTGAGACATCGCTTAGCGTGCAGGCGAAGTCAGTACTTACATTTAGCGATTTTGCGCTGGATAGCGTGATAGCGCATCCGGAGTGGCTTGCCGAACTGGAATCCGCATCGCCGCAGGCTGATGAATGGCGACATTATGCTGGCTGGTTACAGGAGGCGTTGGCAGGTGTCTGTGACGACGCCTCGCTGATGCGTGAACTGAGGTTTTTTCGTCGTCGCATCATGGTACGCATCGCCTGGGCACAGACGCTGTCGCTGGTGGACGATGAGACTATTTTACAACAGTTGAGCCATCTGGCGGAGACGCTCATTGTGGGGGCGCGCGACTGGCTGTATGCCGCCTGTTGCCGCGAATGGGGAACCCCCTGTAACCCGCAGGGCGTTCCGCAGCCGCTGTTGATTTTAGGCATGGGCAAGCTGGGCGGCGGCGAACTGAATTTTTCGTCTGATATCGATCTGATTTTCGCCTGGCCGGAACATGGCGAGACCCGGGGCGGGCGTCGTGAACTCGATAACGCCCAGTTTTTTACGCGTCTCGGGCAGCGGCTGATCAAAGCGCTGGATCAGCCCACAATGGACGGTTTTGTCTATCGGGTGGACATGCGCCTGCGACCGTTTGGCGACAGCGGCCCGCTGGTACTGAGTTTTGCCGCGCTGGAGGATTACTATCAGGAGCAAGGACGCGACTGGGAACGCTACGCCATGGTGAAAGCGCGGCTAATGGGCGATAACGACGACGCCTGGTCTCGTGAATTACGCGCCATGCTGCGGCCTTTCGTTTTCCGCCGCTATATCGATTTCAGCGTCATCCAGTCGCTACGTAATATGAAAGGGATGATCGCCCGCGAAGTGCGACGCCGCGGTTTGAAAGACAACATTAAACTTGGCGCGGGCGGTATTCGTGAAATTGAGTTTATCGTGCAGGTATTCCAGCTCATCCGCGGCGGACGCGAGCCGTCGCTACAGTCGCGTTCGTTACTGCCGACGCTGGATGCTATCGCTGCGCTGCATTTGCTGCCTGAGAATGACGTGGCGCAACTGCGCGTGGCCTATCTTTTTCTACGTCGTCTGGAGAATCTGCTGCAAAGCATCAATGACGAACAGACGCAAACGTTGCCTGCCGACGATCTGAATCGGGCGCGGCTGGCCTGGGGAATGAAGGCGGAGAACTGGCCGCAGCTTGTTGGTGAACTGACGGATCATATGGCTAATGTACGCCGCGTATTCAACGAATTAATTGGCGATGATGAAGCCGATACCCCGCAGGAGGAAGAACGTTCAGAGCCGTGGCGTGAAGTATGGCAGGATGCGCTACAGGAGGATGATTCGACGCCAGTGCTGGCGCATTTAGCCGATGAGGAGCGGCGACAGGTTCTGACCCTCATCGCTGACTTCCGTAAGGAACTGGATAAACGCCCTATCGGCCCGCGCGGGCGGCAAGTGCTGGACCAACTGATGCCGCACCTGCTTGCTGATGTCTGTTCTCGCGAAGACGCCGCTGTTACGCTATCGCGGATAACGCCGTTGCTGGCGGGGATTGTCACTCGCACCACCTATCTGGAGCTGCTGAGCGAATTTCCCGGCGCGCTGAAACACCTGATTATGCTCTGCGCCGCTTCGCCAATGATAGCGAGCCAATTGGCGCGTTATCCGTTGTTGCTTGATGAACTGCTCGACCCCGGCACGCTTTATCAGCCGACGGCTACCGACGCTTACCGCGACGAATTACGCCAATATTTGCTGCGCGTGCCGGAAGAGGACGAAGAACAACAACTGGAGGCATTACGCCAGTTTAAACAGGCACAGCTTTTGCGGATTGCGGCGGCGGATATTGCCGGTACGCTGCCGGTGATGAAAGTAAGCGATCACCTCACATGGCTGGCGGAGGCGATGATTGATGCTGTGGTGCAGCAGGCGTGGACGCAAATGGTTGCGCGTTATGGTCAGCCAGCGCATCTGGACGAGCGCCAGGGGCGGGGGTTTGCGGTTGTCGGTTATGGCAAGTTGGGCGGATGGGAGCTGGGCTACAGTTCCGATCTGGATCTCATCTTCCTGCATGACTGTCCGATGGACGTCATGACCAACGGCGAACGCGAAATCGACGGGCGGCAGTTTTATCTGCGCCTGGCGCAGCGCATTATGCATCTGTTCAGTACGCGCACTTCCTCCGGCATTTTGTATGAGGTGGATGCGCGTCTACGCCCCTCTGGCGCGGCGGGAATGCTGGTGACTTCAGCGGACGCGTTTGCCGATTATCAGCAGCATGAAGCCTGGACCTGGGAACATCAGGCATTGGTACGCGCTCGCGTGGTATATGGCGACCCGCAGCTTACCTCACAGTTTGATGCGGTGCGCCGCACTATCATGACGACGGCGCGCGACGGCAAGACATTGCAGACTGAAGTGCGTGAAATGCGCGAGAAAATGCGGGCGCATCTCGGCAATAAGCATCGTGATCGTTTTGATATTAAAGCTGATGAAGGCGGTATTACGGATATTGAGTTTATCGCGCAATATCTGGTACTGCGCTACGCTCATGAAAAACCTAAATTAACGCGCTGGTCTGATAACGTGCGCATCCTGGAGCTTCTGGCGCAAAACGGCATTATGGATGAACACGAGGCGCAGGCGCTGACGGTAGCCTACACCACACTGCGTGATGAACTGCACCACCTGGCGTTGCAGGAGCTTCCCGGTCATGTGGCGCAGACGTGTTTTAGCAAAGAGCGCGCGCTGGTGCAGGCAAGCTGGCGGAAGTGGCTGGTAGCCGTTTGAATTATGCTATTATCGCGCGCAAATTTTGAATCTCTCAGGAGACAGGAATGAAAGTAAATCTGCCAGCGTTTGAACGTGCAGGCGTCATGGTTGTGGGTGATGTAATGCTGGATCGCTATTGGTATGGCCCCACTTGCCGTATTTCACCGGAAGCGCCGGTGCCCGTGGTTAAGGTAAATACCGTTGAGGAACGCCCGGGCGGCGCGGCGAACGTGGCGATGAACATTGCGTCTCTGGGAGCGAACGCCCGTCTGGTCGGCCTGACGGGTATTGATGACGCCGCGCGCGCGCTGAGCAAAACGCTGGCGGAGGTCAATGTGAAGTGCGACTTCGTTTCTGTGCCGACGCATCCGACGATTACCAAACTGCGCGTACTATCACGTAATCAGCAGCTCATTCGTCTTGATTTTGAAGAAGGCTTTGAGGGCGTGGACCCGCAGCCGTTGCATGAGCGTATCAACCAGGCGCTGGGATCGATCGGCGCGCTGGTATTGTCCGATTATGCCAAAGGCGCTCTGACCAGCGTGCAGACTATGATTTCCCTGGCGCGCCAGGCGGGCGTGCCGGTGCTCATCGATCCGAAAGGAACGGATTTTGAACGTTACCGCGGCGCCACGCTGCTGACGCCAAACCTTTCTGAATTTGAGGCGGTCGCGGGGAAATGTAAAAGCGAAGACGAACTGGTTGAACGCGGCATGAAACTCATTGCTGATTACGACCTTTCCGCGCTGTTGGTCACGCGTTCCGAACAGGGAATGACGCTGCTGCAACCGAATAAAGCGCCGCTACATATGCCGACGCAGGCGCAGGAAGTTTATGATGTTACCGGTGCGGGCGATACGGTGATCGGCGTGCTGGCGGCGACGCTGGCGGCGGGAAATACCCTGGAAGAGGCGTGTTATTTCGCCAATGCGGCGGCGGGCGTAGTGGTAGGTAAACTCGGGACGTCAACGGTTTCCCCTATTGAGCTGGAAAACGCAGTGCGCGGACGCGCGGATACCGGCTTCGGCGTTATGACCGAAGAGGAGTTGAGACAGGCCGTCGCCAGCGCGCGTAAGCGTGGCGAGAAAGTGGTCATGACCAACGGCGTTTTCGATATTCTGCACGCGGGCCATGTCTCTTATCTGGCGAACGCGCGCAAACTGGGCGACCGCCTGATTGTTGCGGTCAATAGTGACGCCTCGACTAAACGCCTGAAGGGCGAAAGCCGTCCGGTTAATCCGCTCGAACAGCGTATGATCGTGCTAGGCGCGCTGGAGTCGGTCGACTGGGTTGTCTCTTTTGAAGAGGATACGCCGCAACGACTGATTGCCGGTATTCTGCCGGATCTGCTGGTAAAAGGCGGCGACTATAAGCCGGAAGAGATCGCGGGCAGCGAAGAGGTCTGGGCCAACGGCGGTGAAGTCATGGTGCTGAACTTCGAAGATGGTTGTTCCACGACCAATATCATCAAAAAGATCCAGACCGAGAGCGAGAAGTAAAACCGCGTCATCAGGCGTTACAGACGCGGCGGGCGCTGATTTTGAAGGCGCGTCGGACATTTTGTTTCGACGCGTATCTCGCGGTTGACGCTGCTTTTTTTTCGACCTAAAGTAAAGGAATAAGGGTGAGAGGGGATCTCTCCCCCCCTCTGATTGTCTGTTAGTAAGCTGCGAAACTTATCAGTAACAGAACAATCAGTATGATGACCTGGTGCATCATAACCCTTTCCTTATTAAAGCCCCTTCCTCGGGAGGGGCTTTCCCGTTTCAGCCCCTTGCTGACATCGCGATTGTTGGTGAGTGGCCTGTCTGGCGCAAGGGCTTTCTCCCGCCGATTTTGCGTTACTGGATCGCCCACGCAAAATGGCCTGCTGGTCATAACGCTTTGTACAGACAAGGTGGAAAAAAGATAAAAAAATCCCCGGTCTTATGACCAGGGACAGGAGATATGGCGGGGGGTTATTGCTCTTTTATCGTTGCTTCGCGATTAATCTCATCCGTTGCCGATGAAACCAACGGCGTGGTCAGCGCCTTTAGCGAGCCGCCAGCGATGCCAATCTCGTTTAACAGCGAATCGATCAGCGGTGCCTGGGTACGATAGGTGAGCGCGGCAGATAACGCTTGTTCCGCCAGGTTTCCCCCGTTAGCGCCGCCAGCGGCGACGTCGCCCGCCGTCGCGCCGCGATTGAGGCCATCGACCTGAATAATCTTAATGCCGTCGATGGATTTCATCGGTTCAACAGACTTCTCAATAACAGCAGGCAACGATTGTAAGAGCGCTAGTTTAAATTTGAGGCTGGTTTGTTCGTCAGATAGTACGTTGATAGCGTCATTCAGCGCCCGTTGCGCTTCGGCTTCCGCCAGACCTTTTTTACGCGTTGCTTCCGCCAGTTCGATGATAGCGGCGGCTTGCAATTCTGCCGCTTCTTTCTCTGCTTTTGCCCGAACGGTCAGTTCGACCGCTTTGGTTTCCGCATCCTGCGCCGCGGCGATCAGAGCGACCTGCTTGGCGCGATCCGCTTCGGCGGTCTGGCGGGTGGTTTCTACGTTTTGCTGGGCGCGAACCGCATCGGCCAGCGCGTCGTTGGCGCGCGCTTCCGCTTGCGATTGCTGCTCGGATTTGGCGGCAATGGCGATAGATTTCGTCTGGTTGGCGATTTCTGTCACCTGTTGCTGTTCGATCTCTTTAATACGTACTTCACGCTCGGCCTCAACTTTCCTGGACCGTACTGCTTGCTCACGTTCGATCTCCGTCTCCTGGATCTGCCGCTCAGCAAGAATGCGCGTCTGTTCTGCTTCACGATGGCGCTCGGCCTCAAAAGCGGCAATTTTAGCGTTTTGTTCGGCGGTGCGGGTTTTAACCTGTTGCTCCTGCTCCAGAGTCATAAAGGCTTCTTGTTGCTCGATTTCCAGCTTGCGCTCAAGCGCGTCGCGGTTCTTTTCGCGCACCGCCACTTCCACATCCTGTTCCACTTCATTACGTTCACGACGGCGGCGTTCGGTTTCCTGCGTCAGTTTCGTCAGACCTTCGGCATCAAAGGCATTGTTTGGATTGAAATGCTCTTTGGACGTTTGGTTAAAGTTGGTTAATGAGACACTTTCCAGCTCCAGGCCGTTTTTCGACAAATCTTCCGCAACGGTGTTTTGTACGCCCTGAACGAAGTTTTCACGCGTATCCTGTAGCTCATGCATCGTCATCTGGGCCGCGGTAGCGCGTAAGGCGTCAACGAATTTATCCTCAACCAGCATACGCAGATCTTCCGGCGACAGCGTTCGCTGGCCAAGCGTTTGTGCGGCGGTGGCAATACCTTCAACAGAGGGTTTTACACGTACGAAGAAAGCGACGACCACGTCAACGCGCATACGATCTTTGGTGATCAGGCTGTCGACGGTAGCACGGCTGACTTCAAGTTTTAGGGTATTCATATTGATCGGAATAATTTCGTGAAAGATTGGCATCACAATAGCGCCGCCGCTCATCACCACTTTTTGCCCGCCAAGCCCGGTACGGACAAATGCCTGTTCCGCAGATGCGCGGCGATAGAGGCGAGCAAAAATGATCCCGATAATTAGTAAGACGATAACCGCAACGATGGCGGTAAACATCCATGATGGCAATATGCCAAAAACATCATCCATTATGTAAGTTCCTCTCAATTAAACATAGAAGGTACGCTCAGCCAAATAACGCGTTGCGGAAAGTCGGCAGACAATCAGCACCTTGTCTCCTTTTTTAAATTCTTTTCCCTTTTCGGGTTCCAGCAGTAAATAGTGAATCTGGCCGAACTTATCGGTAAATTTTCCTTCGCAAGGTGTACCGGCGACGGCGGCGTGGCCGGTAATAATCGCCATGCCGCCGATAAATTCCTCTTCCCGGAGGGCGGAGCTTTCATCTCTGGGTAGCCAGGGCGCGAGGATTTTTCCGCTGTAATGCACGGCAAAGACCGACAGGACAATGCTCAACGGGACCAGCAGCAGATTGCTGAGCGGCGCTTGCCAGAGCATGATCCCGCCATGCTGGATGAGGATACCGAAGAGGCCGAAATAACCGGCCAATAGACAGAGGACGACCAGGGCGGGAACGCGTCCAATATTCAGATAATGAAGCGCCTGGCCCGCAGGGCCGGATGACAGGGCGTCATAATGATCGAGATGGGCGTCGAGCGCGCCTGAAAGAAAGTGGCCAAAAATCAGCGAAATCATCTCCAGCACGCCGATAAAGAAAACGAACGCGATGGCAAACAGATAGGGGCTGTTATACTCCGCAAATAAGGTCATATTTTCTATCCTTGTCGCCGCCTTCAGAAGGATGTTCGCGTGATAATTTTCATGCTTGTTATTTCATTGCGTTACAATATCATGTGACCCATATCTCCTTAAGTCCGAAAAGCGATTTATCCGTCGTTATCTTTGGTGAATATTGTGATTTTGCGCATTAAATTTGCGCACGTTATGTATAAAACCGCCGTACATATAGGGAAATACTGAAATCAGAAAAAGCATATAGCCTTAACAGAATTCAATAACTGGAGGGTATGCTGATGAACAACAATAACGTCTATTCATTAAATAATTTCGATTTTCTGGCGCGCAGTTTTGCCAGAATGCAGGCGGAGGGGCGTCCTGTTGATATCCAGGCGGTAACCGGCAATATGGACGAGGAGCATCGCGACTGGTTTTGCAAGCGTTACGCGCTTTACTGCCAGCAGGCGACTCAGGCGAAAAGGTTAGAATTAGAACACTAATGCAGGCTCCCTTTACAGGTGCAGGGCATTATTCAGATCTTATATGAGCGGGCCGTCAGGCCCGTTCACGTTTTTACTCTTGTTGTGGATCGACTGGCGGAATGGCGGGCGCAGGTTTTACTTCTTCAGGCTTGTCGCGAGCTTCCAGTTCGCTGAGGCGTTGCTCCAGCAGCGCCAGTTTTTCCCGGGTGCGCAGCAAGACCTGAGTCTGGACATCAAACTCTTCGCGGCTCACCAGATCGAGACGCGTCAGCTGAGATTGCAGCGTTTGACGGATTTTTTTCTCGATATCTTCCCCGAACTCGCGAATACCTTTCGGCATTGACTCATGAACCTGGCGTGCGATTTGCTCAATTTTTTTCGGGTCAATCATTGTGGTTTCCCTGAACTGGTAAGTGTTAGCTCTTATTGTAGTGCGATATGTGGACGCCATAAACCAGAATTGTGTGACGTCATACGGAGTAAAGGCGTTGATGAAGGTAATCAATAGCGTTATAGTTAACCCGCTTATTCTCAGGGCGGGGCGAAATTCCCCACCGGCGGTAAATCAGCGATGTTTAACGCATTTCTCATCACGGCGCGCCGTGACGGAACGCGGAGAGCAGGTTGAAAGCCCGCGAGCGCTTTTTGCCATAGCGAAAAGGTCAGCAGATCCGGTGTAATTCCGGGGCCGACGGTTAAAGTCCGGATGGGAGAGGGTAACGATCCAGTCGGGCATGGACCCGCTCACGTTATTTTTTTGCCGCTTGTCGGCACTCCTAAGACTGCCCTGATTCTGGTAACCATAATATTAATGAGGTTTTTTTACCATGAATCAGACGCTACTTTCCTCTTTTGGTACGCCTTTTGAACGTGTTGAACTTGCACTGGATGCGCTGCGTGAAGGACGCGGTGTGATGGTGCTTGATGATGAAGATCGTGAAAACGAAGGCGATATGATTTTCCCCGCAGAGACGATGACCGTAGAACAGATGGCGTTAACCATTCGTCACGGTAGCGGTATTGTTTGCCTGTGTATTACTGAAGACCGTCGTAAGCAGCTCGACTTGCCAATGATGGTGGAAAACAACACCAGCGCCTACGGCACCGGTTTTACCGTGACCATTGAAGCCGCAGAAGGCGTGACCACCGGCGTTTCCGCCGCTGACCGTGTCACTACGGTGCGTGCGGCAATTAAGGATGGCGCAAAACCGTCCGATCTTAACCGTCCGGGGCACGTTTTCCCACTGCGCGCTCAGGCGGGCGGCGTGCTGACGCGCGGCGGTCATACGGAGGCGACCATCGATCTGATGACGCTGGCCGGTTTTAAACCTGCAGGTGTACTGTGCGAGTTGACTAACGACGATGGGACGATGGCGCGCGCGCCGGAGTGTATCGCGTTTGCAGGCCAGCATAATATGGCGGTAGTCACGATTGAAGATCTGGTGGCTTACCGCCAGGCGCATGAGCGCAAAGCCAGCTGATCGAACGGATCATGGTTGAAAAAAGCCGATGAGATGTCATCGGCTTTTTTGTATTCCTTCGGTGCCATATCGTTCAGTTTCAAAGAACGACGAATAAGCTGAATGGTAAAATTATTGTGAGAAAAGCAGAGGCCTGAATGCAGACCTCTGCTTTGGTTTATCTATTCAGGTTATTTGCCTCTGGCCAGTTTCAATGCCCAGGCGCCGCTCATCACCAGCAGCAGAATCAGGCACAACCCAAAGGCCAACATACATGCCTGCGCCATGTTCATAAAGTGCCAGGGCGGAAGCAGATACCAGCCTTCGGACTGCTGGTAGAGATCGACAAACCACTGCTGTACGCTACTGAGCGTTACGCCATCAGGGACGATAGGCGCGTCATAACCGCAGTCTCCGGTAGGTTTAAACCACTCCGGTGCCCATTCCGCCAACGGTAAGTTGAAAGGAAAGGTCGGGTCAGTCGAACATCCTTGCACGCCAAAAAGTGAATCGGGGTCCGCATTATGTACCGCATGATGGATACCATTAAGCTTAATAGAAAACTTAATGCCCATAATGCTGCCATAAAACGCCGCGATGCAGCCAATCAGCTTCAGCACGATATTTTTGGGATTTATCGCCGCAATCACCCCGCCAATTACCATCACAAACATCGCGTAACGGATGTAAACACACTGCTCGCACGGTGCCATGTAGAGGTAGATTTGGAAGAACGAGTGCGCCAGGATAATTAATCCTCCCATCGCGATGGCCATTAACAGCCACAGAAAGCGCTGTTCCTGCCATCTCACCAGCGTATCCACTGGTCTTGCGCGTAGGTCTCGCCATAATCCCTTAATAAAATCCATAATCGTTTCCCTGCTTATTTTTTAGTGGCCAGTTCCCGAACGAGTTCAGCCATAGAATCGATGGATTTGATGTTTTTGGTATAGATAAGGTACTTGCCGTTGACGACGTAAGCCGGAACACCCTGAATTTTGGCAACGTCATAGGCGGCTTTCCATTTTTCCAGCGTCTCCTGAACGGCAGGATCTTTCAGCGCCGCTTCAAAATCAGCCTGGCTCATGCCTGCGGCGTCCAGCCCGGTTTTAATAAATGCCGCCGGATCTTTCCCATCTGACCAGCGCTCTTTCTTATCATGGTAAGCCGCATACCAGGCGAACTTCGCTTTTTTGAATTGTGATTTAGCATCAAATAACGAAATCCCGGCAGCTTTATCTTTGGCGATCAGGACTGCAAATACTTCGCTGGCCTGTTTGCCATATTCGCCTTTTGTTTCCAGGTGGAACGGAGTGAACGTAACGAGATCGGCTACTTTATCAGAAACCGGACCTGTTACGGCTTTGTCATATTTGTAGCAGAAAGGGCAGGCGTAGCTAAATACCTTAATCAGCGTTTTATCCGCATTAGGAATCGGTTTCTCCAGAACCATATAATCTGTGCCCTCGGTAAAAGCCGATGCCGCAAAAGGAGTGACCAATGCTGCGGTTAATACTACGCTTTTAAATAAAGAGGTAATCCATTTAGATGACATATTAATTCCTTCCCGTTATTTATTTAAACATTTGCGTTGGATGAACCAGTAATGCACGATAGTGAGTCTGGTTGGGTTTATCCGACAGCACATCAATTTCAACTTTCACTTCTTTCGTTTTATAGTCAATCTCATTCAGTTTGCCGACTGTGGGTTTACCAACGTCGAACAGGTTAATAGAACCGCCAAAGCCGAACATGGTGTCGCGGTCTTTTTGATATTCAACAACCGAGGTAATAGGACTATAGAAATCATATCCACGTTCTTTACCGTATTCCCAAACTTGTTGTACGGTGCCTTTCTTCTCATCGATCTTATATTCGACAAAACGGGAATATTTCATGGTCGGTAGAGCCGGTTGCTCCAGGCCGCGACCATCGCCGTTATCAAAGACCGTTAACGTGCCTTTGCTGGAAAGCCATGCCGTATGTTGGGTATAGGTGAAATCGAAATCGGTGTCCTTACACTTGCCGTTTTCGTCACAGGTCAACGGCTTACCATGATCGTCTACCGGTTTCAGCAATTTACTGGCTAGCTGCTTATTCCAGCCTTTAGACGGTGCCAGTATCCATTTCACCTGCTTATCGCGACCAATTTTTACAATACCCTGATGGCGGGAAGAAAGGATGATGGAGTCGTCTTTCGCGTCATAAGCGATAGAGTTGACGTGCGCCCAGTTACGACCGGCACCAACGCCAAGCGCATCGCCATACGGCGTATCCGGTTCAAGTTTCGCCTGCTGTCCGGCATGGGCCAGATCGACGTTCACGCATACTGCGCCCGCATCCAGCGCGCCGAGCAGCGCATCACGCATAGGGTCGAGGATTTTGGTTAAATCCCAAACGTCTACTACGCGGCCAGACTTATCGACCTCAATGATTTGGTCACGAATAGTATGAACATGTATGCCGTCTTCTTTGCGGTAACTCGTTTGCCGACGCGCAGCAGTACGGTGCCGTTCACGGTTTCGATGGATTCATGAGACGCATCCAGGAACCCGCGCGGCAGTTTATGATCGGCAAGAATTTGCCCCATCATGTCAAACTCGTACCAGTGTTGGCCCTGCACCGCGGTAAAGGTGCCGCGAGGCGTTTCACGAATACCCATCAGGTAGCCGCGTTTGTTGATATTCATATCGTGGCCGTCGTAGAAGGTATCTTGATCCAGCCACCAGCGATATTCACCCTGGGTGTCGACCACAAACGTATAAGGGGCGATATCGAAAGGCAAAGCCCCGCCCGCCGGGCCGGCATCAAGAATGCCCGCATTTTTATCTTTTTCGCCGTGCCAGTGAAATTCAGCGCCCTGCGGCGTAAAGGTATGGGTATTTACCAGATAAAGGCGATCTTCAAATCCTGGCGCAACTTTAATAACTTTCGTTTGCTGGAGATCTGAAATAGAACGGTTATCCATATAATGGTTGACGATGGCGGACGTCTGCACCACATAGTCATCCTTCATGGCTTTGCCGTTTTCTTTATATTCTACCGTGACGTTGTTGGCAAATTTCTGATAAAGGCCAAAAATAGGAATACCGTCATAGGTTTCTAAAGACTCTTTCCCAACGGTATAAGTAACAGGAACGCCTTTTTCCCCTTTGCCATGTACAGTAACTTTAACGTCTGAAATAATATGGCTATCTAATTCCACCAGCGCGGTGAGAGGGGCATTTCCGTAAGGATCGACAACGACTGCGCCTAATTTTCCTGCGGGCTGTGCCGGTTGAAAACCTGCGGCAAACGTACTGGCTGCGGTGAGTCCGCATGTCAGTGCGACGGCACCGGCAAGTATTGTTTTCCGGTATTGGTCAAACATGGATATATCTCCTTATATACAACTTCTAAATATAATACTTCTGAATATACTATGTTTTTATGAATAATAAATGAGGTAAATGATTGGTCTTTAAATATAAGTCATGATGCTGTTACTTATTTTAAAGTATATTCTGTATCAATATTTTTTAATTGCCTGAGTGAGTCGATAGTAGGAGTGTGATATTTTAAGAACAATATAAATTAGTACGAAGTGTGATCTTATCGACATTGTTTTCTGCTTAATACCTCTTTCATTATTGTGTTTCACCACTGATTTATATGATCAAAATCATTTATTTGTTCCACAAATATGCCAGTATATGAATACGTCAAAATAAGGGTATGTAAAATTTTAACGTTAAATGTTTAGTGATGTTAAATTTTAAGGGTAAAAAGGATGTTTATTGCCTGGTATTGGATAATATTAATCGTTCTGGTGGTAGTAGGGTATATTTGCCATATGAAGCGTTATTGCAGAGCGTTTCGGCAAGACAGAGATGCATTACTTGAAGCGCGAACGAAACGTTTTCGCCAGACGAGCGAAGGCGACAGCGTGATGAATGAGCAGAAATAGCGCATATCCTTGACGGGCAGCCGGATGTTGCCTGGCTAAAGGCCTGCATCCGGCGCGACGTTTCTCTTAACCGATACCTATCGTCTGCAAAATGACGAGACTGAGCCCCATGATGGACATACCGCAAAGCACGCCATAGCTGGGGTTATTGTTAGGATCGATCTCTTTTGCCAGCGGCATCAGTTCATCGACGGAGAGCGCCACCATAATGCCGGCGACTGCCGCCATGATAGCCGCCATAACGATCGGTGAAACCAGGCTGCCCAAAATCAGCCACGCCAGCACGCCGCCAAGAATTTCCGCCATGCCGGAGATACCGGCCCAAAAAATCGCGGTACGTTTTGAGCCCGTCGCGGCATAAACCGGGCCGGCAACCGCCAGACCTTCAGGAATATTGTGCAACGCCACCGCCAGTGCGATGCCGAAACCCAGTTCAAGATTGCTGCTGGCAGTGACAAAGGTGGCGATCCCTTCCGGAAAGTTGTGCAGGCTAATGCCGAGCGTCAATAAAATCGCAGTGCGTTTTATCGAGCCGGGAAGCGGCTGCTGCCTTTTTTGCACCAGATCCTGCGGATGAGCGTGAGGAAGCAGGCGGTCCAGCCCGAAGTAGCCCAACAGGCCGATAATAAACATTCCGTAGCCCAGTACAGGCGACATCCCCTCGGTATCAAGCGCGGCGGGCAGCATCTCCATCAGCGAGATAAGCAGCATGATCCCTGCGGCGAAGCCCAGCGAAAAAGCCAGCACGCGGTTAGACGGTTTTTGGCCGAGAACGCCAAGAAACGCGCCAATAAAGGTGGCGGCGCCCGCCAGTAAGGTCAGAATAAGTGGTACTGACATCCATTACTCCTTATCAATTTGCCGTCCGAACCTGACCTTCAAAATAACTGATGATCTTCATCATGGTTATCTGAGTTCTTCCTCTGTGAAGAAAGCGTATGGTGATGTTAACAAAATGTCTTTCCAGTAAGGATAACATCATGTCTTTAACGTGTATGCCAGCATTGTTTTTGGGGCATGGCAGCCCGATGAACGTGCTGGACGATAACGATTATACCCGCGCCTGGCGGCGATTGGGGGAAGCCCTACCGCGACCACAGGCGATAGTGGTGGTGTCGGCGCACTGGTATACCCGTGGGACTGGCGTCACAGCGATGGAAAGGCCGCAAACTCTCCATGATTTTGGCGGTTTTCCGCAGGCGCTGTATGACACGCATTATCCGGCCCCTGGATCGCCTGCGCTGGCGCAGCGTCTGGTTGAACTGTTGGCTCCCGTTCCCGTCGCGCTCGATAAAGAAGCGTGGGGATTTGATCACGGCTCCTGGGGCGTATTGATCAAGATGTACCCGAATGCGGATATCCCGATGGTGCAGCTTAGTGTTGATAGTACCAAACCGGCGGCATGGCATTTTGAGGTGGGTCGTAAGCTGGCGACGCTGCGTGACGAAGGCGTGATGCTGGTGGCCAGCGGGAATGTAGTTCATAATCTGCGGACTGTGCGTTGGCACGGTGACAATATACCGTATCCCTGGGCGGCGTCATTTAATGACTTTGTGAAAGCCAATCTGACGTGGCAGGGGCCGGTAGAACAGCACCCGCTGGTGAATTATCTGCAACATGAAGGGGGCGCCTTATCGAACCCGACGCCGGAGCACTTTTTGCCTTTGCTGTATGTACTTGGCGCCTGGGACGGCAAGGAACCTATCACCATCCCGGTCGACGGTATTGAGATGGGCAGTATAAGTATGTTGTCGGTGCAGGTGGGGTAGGCCGGATAAGGCGCTGAATGATTGCCCGATGGCGCTACGCGCATCGGGCTTACAGGAGAATCTATCCTTCGACAAAAATATGCGGATAGAAGCGGGAGAGATCCTGGGTGATCAGCGCCCGATCTTCACGGATACCAATTCCGGCGGGCTGATCGTTAATCAGCCAGCTACCAATCAGGGTGTAACTGTCGCCGAATTTTGGCAGCGGATAGAACTGTTGCACGATCATACCCTCTTCGCCATACGGGCCTTCCACGGATTCGATCGTTTTACCGTTCTCAATAATCGATACGTTCGCCCCTTCGCGGGAGAAGATCGGTTTCACGACATATTTATCCATTGGCGGATGTTCGTCTTCGGCGAAATACGCAGGCAACAGATTCGGATGGTCAGGGAACATCTCCCACAACAGCGGCAACAACGCTTTATTGGAGATAATGCTTTTCCAGGCCGGTTCCAGCCAGCGCACGCCGGCATCTTCCAGCTTGGTGGAAAACATCTCGCGCAGCATAAATTCCCACGGATAGAGCTTGAACAGGTTCGCAATGACCTGATCCTGCAGATCCGTAAATTGGCCTTTTTCCCCCAGACCAATATCGTCGATATAGAGAAATTCGGTGGCGATTTCCGCTTCGGCCGCGCAGTCCTGTAAATACTGAATGGTGCCGCGATCCTCAACCGTATCGCGACAGCAGGTGAGATGCAGCAACTGAAAACCGTACTGTTCGCGAAGTTCAGCAAAGCGTTCAATCAGCTTTTCCTGCAGGCTATTAAACTGATCGCTGCCTTCCGGCAGATTGCCCGCGTTGATCTGATCTTCCAGCCAAATCCACTGGAAAAACGCCGCTTCATACAGCGACGTTGGCGTGTCGGCATTATTTTCGAGCAGCTTAGGCTCGCCGATGCCGTCCCAGGCCAGATCGAGGCGGGAATAGAGCGACGGTTGTTGCGTTTGCCAGGACTGACGAACAAAACCCCAGGTATGTTTTGGAATACGAAACTTCGTCATCAGCTCATCGCTGGCGATGACGCGTTCTACTACCTTGAGGCACATCTGGTGCAACTCGGCGGTAACGTCTTCCAGTTTTTCCACCTGGGCGAGCGTTAACTTGTAATAAGCGTCTTCACACCAGTACGGTTCACCATACATAGTGTGAAAATTAAACCCGTATTCAGTCGCTTTATCGCGCCAGTCCGGGCGCTCGGTAATACTGACTCTTTCCATGCGTATCAGCCGCCCATCGAACGTGTTGAAGTACCGGCAGCGCTACGCTGCATGGTGCTCTGTTTGGCGACGGATTCGCCAAAACCGCCGCGGGTAACGGTTGTTGTGGTGGCAGGTTTCGGCGCCATCGCGGTTTTCGGTACGGTCATTGTCCGGCCCGGTTGCGCCGCGCCGTAGTTTTTACCTGCCGCATCGGTATATTTGCCGTATGCAGGGCTGGCCGGGTTTTTCGAGCTAAACAGCGGCTGTTGCGCAAAGCCTGCGCCGCCGCCCATCAGACGCCCCATCATGTAACCTGCCATAAGCGGCATCCAGAAACTGCCGCTGGATTGTTGGGCCTGCGCCTGATTTTCCGGCGCCATGCCAGCCTGTGCAGGCGCTTGCTGGCACTGACCTTCGCCAAACTCAGCGACGCAATCTTCGCGTGTAGCGTACTTAGGCGCAGTACGTTCGGCCTCTTTCAGCGCATTGTTATACGCGGTTGTACACTCCGCGCTTTTGCCCGGATTCGCCGCTGAACAGTCATCAGCGTTTTGATACAGCGATACGGTTTCATCGCTTTTTTCACAGCCAGCCAGCATAAAAACAGCCGTAACCGCCAGGGCGACCGGCGTTAAATGCCGCGCGCTCCAGCTTTTGCGAAATGATGCGTGATGGATGGATTTTGTCCGTTTCATATTTGTCTTCCAGGACCCAGTGGTAAATACAACATGCCTTCAGAATAGAGGATGACTGGTCGAAATTGAAGCGAGAAAAGGCGAGAATGCGGCGGAATAGCAGGATCTTTACGTTGTCTTACGTTCAGGCGCGGCTTTATGACAGGTAGCGCCGCGCTTACCAGACCTACAAGGGCACAGGTCTGATAAGCGCAGCGCCAGCGAATAACTTATCAATGCCGGAATGGATTGCCGTTATTGCTGTTGGCGCGAGCGGCGGTCGGCTGTACTGCTGGCGCGGCGCTATGAGCATTATAACCGTCTGCGGCAGCATCCTGATCTGGCGTTTCCGGCGCTACGCTTTCCGGCGACGTCGGGATAGGTTTACCCAACGTACTGTTAAGCGCGAGCAGATCCTGCTCGTTCAGCGTACCGAGCGCATATTTGATATTTAACTGATTAATCAAATAGGTATAACGCGCGTTGGCCAGTTGCTGCTTGGCATCATACAGAGTGGTGGTGGCATCCAGTACGTCAACAATGGTACGTGTACCGACCGAGTAACCGGCTTCCATGGCATCCAAAGAACTTTGCGCGGAAACGACCGCCTGTTTATACGCGTTGATGCTGCTGATGGAGGCGTTAATATTGTTAAAGGAAGAACGTACGGTCTGCACCACGCTACGGTGCGCGCTTTCCAGCTGTTCGCTTGCGCCGACGAAGTTATACTGCGCCTGTTTTACCTGCGAGTTAACCATCCCACCTTGATACAGCGGCAGGGAGAAGTTAAGGCCGATTTTATTCTGCCCCATGTTGCTATCGTCGTACTGGGTGGAGTTGGTTTTAGAACCGCTATAAGAGGTATCAGAAATGCCGGTTGAGGCCGTTAAATTCAGCGTCGGCAGGTGACCATCCTGCGCCTGACGGATTTGCTCGCGCGCCAGATCCTGACTTAAACGCGCCTGCAACAGCGACAGGTTACGGTTTTCCGCTTCCTTCAACAGCGCATTAACAGCTTTGGGTTTGTCGGTTTTAAAATGCTCGACGTTAAGCGACGCCAGCTCCGGGTAATAATTGCCGGTTACCTGGCGCAGCTCTTCTACCGCGTTATCCAGGTTGTTGCGGGCGGTCACTTCATTCGCCAGTACGGTATCATATTGCGCACGGGCGTTTTGCACGTCGGTAATGGCGACCAGACCCACGTTAAAACGTTGCGTCGTTTGATCTAACTGACGGTAGATAGCCTCTTTTTGCGCCTGGGTATAGGAAAGCACATCAATAGCGTTCAATACCTTAAAATACGCGTTCGCGGTATTGAGGATCAGCGTCTGCTGATCGGTCTGATAGGTGACATCCTGAATGCCTGCTGCTTTTTCTTGCAGGGTGAGCCCACGCCATTTCGACATATCAAATAGCGTCTGCGTTAATTGCAGAGAAGCGCTGGTTTCATTGGAGTTGATACCGTTCGCATCGCGATAACCGTTGCTGTAGGTGTAGTCGGCACCTAAACCCAGTTGCGGCAGTAAAGGACTACGCGCTTCGTTAATTTTTTCGAATGCAGCATCGCGATCGGCAGCGGATTTACGCAATTCCGGGTTGCTCAGGCGTGCTTGCTGATAAACTTGCATCAGGTTCTCTGCCTGGCTTAGTGTGCTGAACCCCGACAGGCTCAGGCCGATAAGGATGGGGAGCAATTTCTTCATTTGCATTCCTTGTTGTGAAGCAGTATTTAGCGCTGATCAATTTGTAAAAATAATTGCTGATTCTAGCAGAATCCGCCACTGCAAAAAGTTGGCGTTACGTGCCATACGAGCCTTAATTGGCACCAATTTACCACAAGGGTGATAAAACAGCAGTCAACCACCCTTGAAATTCATCATTTAATCATTATTGCTAGCAGGGCAGCACAATGCGTAAATCAGACAACTTGCCAGTTACTTTCACCAAAAGCGATGTAGAAATTATTGCACGGGAAACGCGCTATCGCGGTTTTTTTTCATTGGATGTGTATCGATTCCGCCATCGTTTATTCAACGGAGAAATGAGTGGCGAGGTAAAGCGCGAAATTTTTGAGCGCGGGCACGCCGCCGTCTTGCTACCCTTTGACCCTGAACGCGACGAGGTGGTGCTGGTCGAACAGATTCGTATTGCCGCATATGACACAAGCGTTACGCCGTGGCTGCTGGAGATGGTCGCCGGCATGATAGAAGAAGGCGAAACCATTGAGGCGGTCGCCCGGCGGGAGGCGATGGAAGAAGCAGGGCTGACCGTGGGCCGCACCCGACCGGTCATCAGTTACCTGGCGAGTCCAGGAGGAACCAGCGAGCGCTCATCTATTCTGGTGGGTGAAGTGGACGCCACGACCGCGGTAGGTATTCATGGTCTGGCGGATGAAAACGAAGATATTCGGGTTCATGTGGTAAGCCGGGAACAGGCATACCAGTGGGTAGAAGAGGGGAAAATCGACAACGCAGCCGCAGTCATCGCTTTGCAATGGCTTCAGTTGCATCATCAAGAGTTAAAAAACGAGTGGAAAAAATGAAGCGTTATACACCTGACTTCCCAGAAATGATGCGTTTGTGCGAAACCAATTTTTCGCAATTGCGCCGCCTGCTGCCGCGCAATGACGCCCCCGGTGAAACGGTGAGCTATCAGGTGGGCAACGTACAATATCGGTTAACGATTGTGGAATCGACCCGATACACTACGCTTGTAACGATCGAGCAAACGACGCCAGCCATCACCTACTGGAGCCTGCCGTCGCTGACGGTGCGCCTCTACCATGATGCGATGGTGGCTGAAGTGTGTTCAAGCCAGCAGATCTTTCGCTTCAAAGCGCGGTATGATTATCCAAATAAAAAGTTGCATCAACGCGACGAAAAGCATCAAATTAATCAGTTTCTGGCCGACTGGCTACGATTCTGTTTAGCACATGGAGCGATGGCGATTCCGGTTTATTAGCGTCGTGAAACCTAAGGACACCATTTGGAAAGCCTGTTAACCCTACCTCTGGCTGGTGAGGCCCGAGTCAGGATTTTACAAATTACAGATACTCACCTGTTTGCCGAAAAGCATGAAACGCTGTTAGGCGTCAATACCTGGGAAAGTTACCAGGCCGTGCTGGAGGCTATTCGGGCGCAACAGTATGAATATGATCTGATCGTGGCCACCGGCGATCTGGCGCAGGATCAATCCGCTGCGGCTTATCAGCATTTTGCTGAGGGTATCGCAAGCTTTCGCGCGCCTTGCGTTTGGCTACCGGGCAATCATGATTTTCAGCCGGCAATGTACAGCGCGCTGCAAGAGGCGGGGATTTCCCCGGCTAAACGCGTGTTAATCGGTGAACAATGGCAGATTTTGTTGCTGGATAGCCAGGTGTTTGGCGTTCCGCATGGCGAACTGAGCGAGTTCCAACTGGAATGGCTTGAGCGTAAGCTCGCCGATGCGCCAGAGAGACAGACATTGCTCCTGTTGCACCACCATCCGTTGCCGGCAGGGTGCAGTTGGTTGGATCAGCACAGCTTGCGTAATGCCGGTGAGCTGGATAGCGTGCTGGCGAATTTCCCGCGTGTAAAATATCTGTTATGCGGACATATTCACCAGGAGCTGGATCTTGACTGGAACGGTCGCCGTCTGCTGGCGTCGCCGTCAACCTGCGTACAGTTCAAACCGCACTGCGCGAACTTTACGCTGGATACTATCGCGCCGGGCTGGCGTACGCTGGAGCTCCGGGCGAACGGCGTCCTGGAGACGGAAGTGCATCGCCTGCAGGATACCCGGTTCCGACCCGATACCGCTTCGGAAGGATACTGATGTCTACGCTTCTCTATTTGCACGGATTCAACAGTTCCCCTCGCTCGGCAAAAGCGTGCCAGCTAAAAAACTGGCTGGCGGAGCGTCATCCGCATGTTGAGATGATCGTCCCTCAGCTGCCGCCGTATCCTGCCGATGCGGCGGAGTTGCTGGAATCTCTCGTGCTTGAGCATGGCGGTGCGCCATTAGGGCTGGTAGGATCGTCGCTGGGTGGTTATTACGCCACCTGGCTGTCGCAATGTTTTATGCTGCCGGCTGTGGTGGTGAATCCCGCCGTGCGGCCCTTTGAATTACTGACCGACTATCTCGGTCAGAACGAGAACCCCTACACCGGGCAGCAATATGTGCTAGAGTCTCGCCATATTTATGATCTTAAAGTCATGCAGATTGACCCGCTGGAAGCGCCGGACCTGATCTGGCTACTGCAACAGACGGGCGATGAAGTGCTGTATTACCGCCAGGCGGTGGCATATTACGCCTCCTGCCGTCAGACAGTGACCGAGGGTGGTAATCACGCATTCACGGGCTTCGAAGATTATTTCAACCAGATTGTCGATTTTCTTGGACTGCACAGTTGCTGACAATCAATTCGAATTGCTAATTAAACCATGACGCAAACTTATAACGCTGATGCCATTGAGGTACTCACTGGGCTTGAGCCGGTACGCCGCCGCCCGGGGATGTACACCGATACGACCCGCCCCAACCATTTGGGTCAGGAAGTGATTGATAATAGTGTGGATGAAGCACTGGCAGGTCACGCCAAACGCGTGGATGTCATTTTACATGCCGATCAATCGCTGGAAGTGATTGACGACGGACGCGGGATGCCGGTGGATATCCATCCGGAAGAGGGGGTTCCGGCGGTAGAACTGATCCTCTGTCGGCTTCATGCCGGCGGTAAATTCTCCAATAAGAACTATCAGTTCTCTGGTGGTCTGCATGGGGTGGGGATTTCGGTAGTAAATGCCCTGTCAAAGCGCGTGGAAGTGACCGTGCGCCGCGACGGTCAGGTCTATAACATCGCGTTTGAAAACGGCGAAAAAGTGCAGGATTTGCAGGTTGTCGGCACCTGCGGTAAACGTAATACTGGAACCAGCGTCCATTTCTGGCCGGACGAAAGTTTCTTCGACAGCCCGCGTTTTTCTGTCTCTCGCTTAATGCACGTTCTGAAAGCAAAAGCGGTGCTGTGTCCCGGCGTGGAAATCACTTTTAAAGATGAAGTGAATAACAGCGAGCAGCGCTGGTGCTACCAGGATGGTCTGAACGACTATCTGGGCGAAGCGGTAAACGGCCTGCCGACGCTGCCGGAAAAGCCGTTTATCGGTAATTTTAACGGTGAAACGGAAGCGGTTGACTGGGCGCTATTGTGGCTGCCGGAAGGCGGCGAATTACTGACGGAAAGCTACGTCAACCTGATCCCGACCATGCAGGGGGGGACGCACGTCAACGGTCTGCGCCAGGGCCTGCTCGACGCGATGCGCGAATTTTGCGAATACCGCAATATTCTGCCGCGCGGCGTCAAACTGTCGGCGGAAGATATCTGGGATCGCTGCGCTTATGTGCTTTCCGTGAAAATGCAGGACCCGCAATTTGCCGGGCAGACCAAAGAGCGTCTGTCGTCGCGTCAATGTGCGGCATTTGTTTCCGGCGTGGTGAAAGATGCCTTCAGCCTGTGGCTGAACCAGAACGTGCAGGCGGCGGAACAACTGGCAGAGATGGCGATTGCCAGCGCGCAGCGGCGACTGCGCGCCGCAAAAAAAGTGGTGCGCAAAAAGCTCACCAGCGGCCCGGCGTTGCCGGGGAAACTGGCGGACTGTACCGCGCAGGATCTTAATCGGACCGAGCTGTTCCTTGTGGAAGGGGATTCGGCGGGCGGTTCCGCCAAGCAGGCGCGCGATCGCGAATATCAGGCGATCATGCCGCTCAAAGGTAAGATCCTTAACACCTGGGAGGTCTCTTCCGATGAAGTGCTGGCCTCGCAAGAAGTGCATGATATTTCCGTGGCGATCGGTATCGATCCGGACAGCGACGATCTGAGTCAGCTGCGCTACGGCAAGATCTGTATCCTGGCGGATGCGGACTCCGATGGTTTGCATATCGCTACTCTGCTTTGCGCGCTGTTTGTCAGACACTTCCGCGCGCTGGTGAAGAATGGTCATGTCTACGTCGCGCTACCGCCGCTATACCGTATCGATTTGGGTAAAGAGGTCTATTACGCGCTGACGGAAGAAGAGAAGGCGGGCGTACTGGAACAACTGAAGCGTAAGAAAGGCAAGCCGAACGTACAGCGTTTCAAAGGCCTGGGAGAAATGAACCCGATGCAGTTACGCGAAACCACGCTTGATCCGAATACTCGCCGCCTGGTGCAGCTCACCATTAGCGATGAAGACGATCAGCGTACTAATGCGATGATGGATATGCTGCTGGCGAAGAAACGTTCTGAAGATCGACGCAACTGGCTACAGGAAAAAGGCGATCTCGCGGATCTCGACGTGTAACGGTTGTTGCACGCTTTATCTGGTCTGCATGCCGCAGGCCGGATAAGCGAATCCGACATGACGCCGCAGCCTGATGGCGACACTTGCGCATCGCATCAGGGCGACGTCAGACGAGGGTAATAACTTAAACGCCGGATTCCAGAATACGAATATTCATTTCCAGCACATCGTCTTTTACCGCGTCGCTGTAGGCTTTCATATGCGGGGTTTGCAGATGTGCCTCAAGGTGCGCAACGCTTTCCCACTGTTCAATCATCACGATCGAGTCAGGCGCCAGAGTCTGAAAACTCACGCCCGCGGCATGATCCACCATCGGCGCGTAACCGTGGCACCCCTCTTCTTTAAGAACGGTTGGAATAATTTTCGCAAACTGGTCGAGGACGGCCTGACGGTGATGTTGGCCCGGACGCGTGCGAATTTCGGCAATGACGGTAAGCATGGTTAACTCCTTCTAATTCCAGGATGACCAGTTAAGCAAAAATTTCGCTCAGATGCTTGCGATATTCTGCGGTATAGCGCGGAACATCCGGCATTTTAATCACGTCGTTGGCAATAAACGTTGGCAGCGCGTCCATGCCCAGGAACTGGTTGGCTTTATGGAATGGCAGATAGACGCCATCTACGCCTACACCGTGGAAAAACTGATCTTTTTCGGTAAATGCTTCCATCGGCGCGTTCCACGTCAGTGACAGCATATATTTTTTCCCCTGCACCAGACCGCCGGAACCGTACTTTTTAGCGGCATCGGAACGCGTGCGGCCATCGCTGGCATAGAGCGTACCGTGACCTTCGGTAAAGACATCATCCATATATTTTTTTACTGTCCATGGCGCGCCCATCCACCAGCCTGGCATCTGCCAAATCACCACGTCAGCCCAGACGAAATTCTGCACCTCTTCTTTAATGTCATAGTCGCTGTCGGCGCGGACGATCTTAACCTGATGACCCAGATCGCGCAGCAGCCCATCGGCAACTTCGGTCAGGGTGTCATTCAACTGGCCGTTGGAGTGCGCGAATTTTTTCGCCCCGTTGATAATCAGGATGTTACTCATTTTGTGTCCTCAAGAAATGCGTTTGCTGCTGATTCTACGCTGACGGGCGGTGCGGTGAAATTAGCAAAATGTGCAAAGTCTTTTGCGTTTTTGGCAAAAGTCTCTGTTACCAACTTACTACGGCCTCAAATCCACCTTCCGCGGCGTTGCCAAACGACACCGTCATGCCGTGCAGCGTAGCGATGCGGCGGACGATTGATAATCCCAGACCGCTGCCGGTCACACTTTGGCCTGGCGGGCGGTAAAAACGCTCGCCGATATGCGTCAGAATCTCTGGCGCTACGCCGGGGCCATTATCTCTGACGGTGAAGCTGCGGGCATGTAAGGTAACGTCGACGACGCTGCCCTGCGGACTGTAGCGAATCGCATTATCCAGCAGGTTACGCACTAACAGGCTTAAGAGTAGCGGCTGGCCGGTACGTATGACGTCATGGGCGTTAAGCTGTAAACGCACGTCGATATTCGCCTGCTGCGCCGGATGATAAATATCCATTACCGCGGACTGCAGCAGCTCTTCCAGCGAAATCTCCGCTACATCCTGCAAATTATTGAGCGAGTCGAGACGCGATAACGTCAGTAGCTGATCGACCAGTCGCGTGGCGCGATCGATCCCCGCATGGAGCTGGGTCAGCGCTTTATCACGCGATAGCGGATCGTCGCCCGAGAGCTGCGCCACCTCGGTTTGTACTTTCAGCGCGGCCAGCGGGCTGCGCAATTCATGGGCGGCGTCGGAGGTAAATCGCCGTTCGCGCACCATCATGGAGTGGATGCGGCTAAAAAGCTGATTAAGCGCTTCGACCAGTGGGCGAACCTCGCTCGGTACGCCTTTGGCGTCGAGCGGCGTTTCCGATTCCGGCGACCGGAAGCGTAGCGCCTGCGCCAGTTTTTTCAATGGTCTGAGCTCGCGGTGAAGCAGGAGTAATAAAATTAGCAGCATGAAGGGAAGGGCGATCAGCCACGGCGTTAATTGCGCCGCCACGATCGCCAGCGCCATATCTTCGCGGTAATCCCACTCCTGACCGACGACGATACGATACTTGCCGTCCGCCGAGTTCAACCACAAAAAACGCCAGAGGTCGTTGTCATCCTTCAGATAGCCATTGTCGAAACCTTCCCGGCGATAGCGATACGGAATATCCTGGCCGTTGTCGCCATCATGCAGCAACATTTTGCCGTCAGCGGAAAAGATGGCGAACGCCAGCGCATCGTCATCGATATGCCCATGTTTTAATTTCTTTGGCGTATGCGCCATGCGCTGCGGGGCGTTGATCTCGTTAAGATCGAGGGTGCTAAGCCGTCTGGCGAACAACATCAACTGTGTGTCAAACAGCTCGTCGACATTATCCGTCGTCTTTCTCCAGGCCACAAAACTGGAGATTGCCCAGGTGATGGAGACCAGAATCAGGAAAATAAGCGTCAGCCTGACGCGCAGGCTGAGACGTTGCGTCAATTTCATGCGTCACCCAGGGTGTAGCCGATGCCGTGCACGGTGCGAATAAATTCGCTGCCGAGCTTGCGGCGTAAATGATGAACATGGACTTCCACTGCATTGCTGGACACGTCGTCATCCCAGTTATACAGCTTCTCTTCAATAAGCTTGCGCGGCAGCACGCGACCTTTGTTGCGCAGTAAGAGTTCCAGCAACGCGAACTCTTTTGGTTTTAGGGCCAGTGGTTCGCCGGCAAGCGTCGCGACGAGATTGCCTGGATTGAGCGTCACCTGGCCGTGGCGCAATTCGCTACTGGCCTGACCGCTGGCGCGGCGTACCAGCGCCTCCAGACGGGCGGCGACCTCAATGAGCGCGAAAGGTTTACATAAATAGTCATCGGCGCCCAGACGTAGCCCCTCGACGCGCTCTGCTAACGCGTCGCGCGCCGTCAGGATCAGTACCGGTTCCTGTTTACCCTTTTCGCGCCATTCGCGCAAAATATCCCGTCCGTCCATGCCTGGCAGCGTCAAATCTAAAATAACCGCATCATAAGGCGCGCTGTAAAGCGCCTCTTTGCCCGGACGTCCCTCGGTAAACCAGTCGACGCTGAAACCCATTTTACTCAGGCCCGCTTTTATGCCATCGCCAATAAGTGTGTCATCTTCTACCAGTAAAATTCGCATCTGTTCTTCCTTGCGGTAACTCGCGTTGCCGTCAGTTAACCTTGTCGCCGCAGGCGATGTACAGAAAAAAAGATTCTTTTTTTGCCTTAAGAAGTTGTTAAGGATTACCTTATTAAATGGATCTGAAACGACATGAAAGGGAAAAGTAATCATGAAAAAATTAGCTGCAATCGTTGCCGTTATGGCACTGTGTTCTACCCCGGTTCTGGCGGCTCAGCAGGGCGGTTTCTCCGGCCCGTCGGCGACGCAAACGCAAGGCGGCGGATTTGTCGGCCCGAACGGCAGCAGCACGACGGTAGAGAGCGCTAAATCGCTGCGTGACGATGCGTGGGTAACGCTGCGCGGGAATATCGTCGAGCGCATTTCCGACGATCTGTATGTGTTTAAAGATGCGACCGGTACTATCAATGTGGACATTGACCACAAGCGCTGGAACGGCCTGACCGTAACCCCGCAGGATACCGTTGAAATTCAGGGCGAAGTGGATAAAGACTGGAACTCTGTCGAAATCGACGTAAAACAGATTCGTAAAGTGAATCCGTAATCCCACATTGCGCAAGATCGGTCAGGATTCACAGCCGCCCGGTGGGCAGAATAGGCCACAAGGAGGCAGTGATGAATGACCTGATCAGCGCGGCTTATTCCGAACGTCTGCGGCGCGTTTGCGACCACATTGAGCGTCATCTGGATGAGCCTCTGTCGATTGAGGCGTTAAGCCGGATGGCGCACAGCTCGCCGTTTCATTTTCACCGGCAGTTTACCACCTGGAGCGGGCTTCCGCTCTATCGCTATATCCAGTGGTTGCGTTTGCGCCGCGCGTCATGGCGGCTGGCGTTTAACCCGCAGGATAAAGTTATCGATATCGCGCTGGATGCCGGGTTTCAGAATCCGGAGTCGTTCACACGTGCTTTCAAAACCGCGTTTGGTCAAAGCCCGCGCCGGTTTCGGCAATCGCCGGACTGGCTGGCCTGGCACCAGCGCGTTCCTAAACTTGCGTTACAGGAGCAGCATGTCATGGACGTAAAAATCGTTGAATTTCCACCTACCCGCGTCGCGATGCTGACGCATCTGGGGCATCCGGATAAGGTCAACGCCAGCGCGGCGAAATTTATTGCATGGCGACGCGAAACGGGCCAGTCGCCGATTGCCAGCAGTCAAACTTTTGGTATTGCCTGGCACGACCCGCAGACGACGCCGCCGGCTCAATTCCGCTTTGATATCTGCGGCAGCGTCCGCCAGCCGATAGCCGAAAATGACGTTGGCGTGGTGAATAGCGAGATTCCTGGCGGGCGCTGCGCGGTGGTGCGCCATCAGGGATCGCTCGACAGCCTCCCGGAGAGCGTGTGGTATTTATTCCGCGAATGGCTACCCGCCAGCGGTGAGACGCCGCGCGATTTTCCGGTCTTCTTCCAGTACCTGAATTTCGTCCATGAGGTCGCGGAACATGAGCTGCTGACGGATATCTATCTGCCGCTTCGTTAACTTCCTCGCCACCTGTCTCACGGTTTGTGACTCAGACCGTGAGATAGGGTATTATCTGCGGCAATATTGCCGTCCGAACGGTCAGCATGCAGATTGAGGATCCCCTGTTAATGAGCGATATGGCAGAGCGCCTTGCGCTACATGAATTTACGGAAAACGCCTACTTAAACTACTCCATGTACGTGATCATGGATCGTGCGTTGCCGTTTATTGGCGACGGCCTGAAGCCGGTACAGCGCCGCATCGTCTATGCGATGTCAGAGCTGGGGCTGAACGCCACCGCTAAATTTAAAAAATCCGCCCGTACCGTTGGTGACGTACTGGGTAAGTATCACCCGCATGGCGACAGCGCCTGCTATGAAGCCATGGTGCTGATGGCGCAGCCGTTCTCTTACCGTTACCCGCTGGTCGATGGCCAGGGGAACTGGGGCGCGCCGGATGATCCGAAGTCATTCGCGGCGATGCGTTATACCGAATCCCGCCTGTCCAAATACGCCGAGCTGCTGTTAAGCGAACTCGGTCAGGGGACGGCGGACTGGGTGCCAAACTTCGACGGCACCATGCAGGAACCGAAAATGTTACCGGCGCGTCTGCCGAACATCCTGCTGAACGGCACCACCGGTATTGCGGTGGGCATGGCAACAGATATCCCGCCGCACAACCTGCGCGAAGTGGCGAAAGCGGCGATTACGCTGATTGAGCAGCCGAAAACGACGCTGGATCAGTTGCTGGATATCGTTCAGGGGCCGGATTACCCGACCGAAGCGGAGATCATTACCCCACGTGCGGAAATTCGTAAAATTTACGAAAACGGGCGGGGCTCCGTGCGTATGCGCGCGGTATGGACCAAAGAAGACGGCGCTGTGGTAATTTCCGCGCTGCCGCATCAGGTCTCTGGCGCGAAAGTGCTGGAGCAGATTGCTGCGCAGATGCGTAATAAAAAACTGCCGATGGTGGACGATCTGCGCGATGAATCGGATCACGAAAACCCGACGCGTTTAGTGATTGTGCCACGCTCCAACCGTGTGGATATGGAACAGGTGATGAACCATCTGTTCGCCACCACCGATCTGGAAAAAAGCTACCGTATTAACCTGAACATGATCGGTCTGGATGGTCGTCCGGCGGTGAAAAACCTGCTGGAGATCCTCACCGAGTGGCTGGCGTTCCGCCGCGACACGGTGCGCCGTCGTCTGAACTATCGTCTGGAGAAAGTGCTTAAGCGCCTGCATATCCTCGAAGGTTTGCTGGTGGCGTTTCTCAACATCGACGAAGTGATTGAGATTATCCGTAGCGAAGACGAGCCAAAACCCGCGCTGATGTCGCGTTTCGGCATCAGCGAAACCCAGGCGGAAGCGATTCTCGAACTGAAACTGCGCCATCTCGCCAAACTGGAAGAGATGAAAATTCGCGGCGAGCAGGACGAGCTGGAAAAAGAGAGGGACCAGTTGCAGGGCATTCTCGCGTCCGAACGCAAAATGAATACCTTGCTGAAAAAAGAACTACAGGCGGACGCCGATGCCTATGGCGACGATCGCCGTTCTCCGCTGCGTGAGCGCGAAGAAGCTAAAGCGATGAGCGAACACGATATGCTGCCGTCCGAACCGGTGACTATCGTGCTGTCGCAGATGGGCTGGGTGCGCAGCGCCAAAGGTCATGATATTGATGCGCCGGGGCTTAACTATAAAGCGGGCGACAGCTTTAAAGCCGCGGTGAAAGGTAAGAGCAATCAACCGGTGGTGTTTATTGATACCACCGGGCGCAGCTATGCTATTGATCCCATTACGCTTCCGTCGGCGCGTGGGCAGGGCGAGCCGCTGACCGGCAAACTCACGCTGCCGCCGGGGGCGACCGTAGAGCATATGCTGATGGAAGGCGATGACCAGAAACTGCTGATGGCGTCGGATGCGGGCTACGGCTTCGTTTGTACGTTTAACGATCTGGTTGCCCGTAACCGTGCCGGTAAGACATTGATTACACTGCCGGAAAATGCGCACGTCATGCCGCCGCTGGTGATTGAAGACGAGCACGATATGCTGCTGGCGATTACCCAGGCCGGACGGATGTTGATGTTCCCGGTAGACTCTCTGCCGCAGCTGTCGAAAGGCAAAGGGAATAAGATCATTAATATCCCCTCTGCAGAAGCGGCGAAAGGCGATGATGGACTGGCGCACCTGTACGTGCTGCCGCCACAAAGCACTCTGACTATCCATGTCGGGAAGCGCAAAATCAAACTGCGCCCTGAAGAGTTACAAAAGGTGGTCGGTGAACGCGGACGCCGTGGCACATTAATGCGCGGCCTGCAGCGTATCGATCGCATTGAGATTGATTCGCCGCATCGCGTAAGTCATGGCGACAGCGAAGAGTAAGACAGGGGCGCCCGTAGGCCGGACAAGGCATCTAAGCCGCCATCCGGCGCTCTGCCGTTGCCGGATGACGACGCAGTAGCGTCTTATCCGGCCTACGGTTTCAGATCGGATTAACATTAAAATTTCCCGTAAAACCGTTGTTTATTCGTGCATTGCGATTAACAATACGTTTTTCCAGAGAGCCACACTTACCAAAATCCTAACCTGAATTTCAGGTGACGTAGAATGCCGGGCTCTTAGGCCTTCAGAGGTTGTTATGCTATATATTTTTCGTCTTATTGTTACCGTTATTTACTCCATTCTGGTCTGTGTTTTCGGTTCTATTTACTGCCTTTTCAGCCCACGTAACCCAAAACACGTGGCGACGTTTGGACATATGTTCGGCCGTCTGGCCCCGCTGTTTGGCCTGAAAGTGGAGTGCCGCAAACCCGCCGACGCGGAAAACTATGGCAATGCTATCTATATTGCTAACCATCAGAATAATTATGATATGGTCACGGCGGCGAATATTGTGCAGCCGCCAACGGTGACGGTGGGGAAAAAAAGCCTGCTTTGGATCCCGTTTTTTGGGCAACTGTACTGGCTGACCGGTAATCTGTTGATTGACCGTAATAACCGCGCCAAAGCGCATAGCACCATTGCGGCAGTGGTTAACCATTTTAAAAAGCGTCGTATTTCTATCTGGATGTTCCCTGAAGGTACGCGTAGCCGGGGACGCGGTCTGCTGCCGTTTAAAACCGGCGCGTTTCATGCGGCTATCGCGGCTGGTGTGCCGATCATTCCTGTCTGCGTTTCCAACACCTCTAACAAAGTCAATCTAAACCGCCTGAACAACGGACTGGTTATTGTGGAAATGCTGCCGCCAGTCGACGTCAGCGAATATGGTAAAGATCAGGTTCGCGAGCTGGCGGCCCACTGCCGTGCGTTAATGGAGCAAAAAATCGCGGAACTTGATAAAGAGGTTGCGGAACGTGAAGCGACCGGTAAGGTTTAAGCAGCCTTACTCTGTTATTGTAGAAATCATTTTTTCAGGCACAACTCTTTAGCCTGTTTTACATGGAGCTTATATGTCATTCAGTCGGCGTCAGTTTCTTCAGGCATCGGGAATCGCACTATGTGCAGGCGCGATTCCCCTCAGGGCGAATGCTGCCGGTCAGCAACAGCCGTTGCCTGTTCCGCCGTTGCTGGAGTCCCGTCGCGGGCAGCCGTTGTTTATGACGCTACAGCGAGCGCACTGGTCCTTTACGCAAGGCACGCGCGCGCCGGTCTGGGGAGTGAACGGTCGTTATCTGGGGCCGACAATCCGCGTCTGGAAAGGCGATGACGTTAAACTCATCTATAGCAACCGCCTGGCGGAAAATGTCTCCATGACGGTTGCTGGTTTACTGGTGCCGGGGCCGCTGATGGGTGGCCCGGCGCGTATGATGTCGCCGAACGCGGACTGGGCGCCGGTGTTGCCGATTCGTCAGAGCGCCGCGACGCTGTGGTATCACGCTAACACGCCTAACCGCACCGCGCAGCAGGTGTATAACGGCCTGGCAGGAATGTGGCTGGTCGAAGACGACATCAGTAAAACGCTGCCCATTCCGAACCATTACGGCGTGGATGATTTTCCCGTCATTATCCAGGATAAACGGCTGGATAACTTTGGGACGCCGGAGTACAGCGAACCGGGAAGCGGTGGTTTTGTCGGCGATACGCTGCTGGTGAACGGCGCGCAAAGCCCCTATGTCGAAGTGTCCCGCGGCTGGGTGCGGTTACGGTTGTTGAACGCCTCGAACTCGCGGCGCTATCAGCTTCAGATGAGCGATGGCCGGGCGCTGCATGTGATTTCAGGCGATCAGGGCTTTTTACCTGCGCCGGTTTCCGTCAAACAGTTGTCACTGGCGCCCGGCGAGCGACGTGAAATCCTGGTTGATATGACCAACGGCGACGAAGTCTCGATCACCTGCGGGGAAGCGGCCAGCATAGTCGATCGGATTCGCGGTTTCTTTGAGCCTTCCAGTATTCTGGTTTCGACCCTGGTGCTGACGTTACGGCCAACCGGATTGCTGCCGCTGGTGACCGATAATCTGCCGATGCGTCTGTTGCCGACGGAGATCATGAGCGGCGCGCCTGTCCGCAGTCGGGACATCAGTCTTGGCGACGATCCGGGGATTAACGGCCAACTGTGGGATGTGAATCGCATTGATATTACCGCCCAACAAGGCACCTGGGAGCGCTGGACGGTACGCGCCGATATGCCGCAGTCGTTCCATATTGAGGGCGTCTCTTTCCTGATTCGTAACGTCAACGGCGCTATGCCGTTCCCGGAAGATAGAGGCTGGAAAGATACCGTCTGGGTGGATGGGCAAGTCGAACTGCTGGTCTATTACGGTCAGCCGTCCTGGCCGCACTTCCCGTTCTATTTCAACAGCCAGACGCTGGAAATGGCTGACCGCGGCTCGATTGGGCAAATGCTGGTGAATCCAGCGTCGTAAAGCGTCCGAGTACGGGTCTGAATAGCGCAGACCCGTCAGGGTTTTCAGGAAGGAGCAAACAGCGTGGGAAGCAGCAGACTCAACTGCGGGAAGTAGCAAATCATCGCCATGACCACAAAGAGTGCCAGAAACATCGGTAATAGCGGTTTGACGACTTTATCAATACTGATTTTGCCGATACTGCAACCGACGAACAAAATAGTGCCTACCGGGGGCGTACACAGTCCGATGGTTAAATTGAAAACCATAATAATGCCAAAATGGACAGGGTCGATTCCCAGATGTTGAGCAATGGGAAGGAAAATAGGCGTAAAGATTAGAATAGCCGGGGTAATATCCATAAACGTCCCGACGAATAACAAAATGAGATTGATAATCAGCAAGATGACCCATTTATTTTCGGACACGCTGGTAATCATTTCATTAATCAGTTCAGGAACATCAGCATTGGTCATCGCCCATGACATTCCCATTGAGCAGCCGACCAGTAAGAGAACAATAGAGCTGGTTACTACCGAATCCAGCAGAATATCGCGCAACTTACTCACATTAATTTCTCGATAAATGGCCGCCAGCGCCAGGCTATAGATTACCGCGATCGCAGAGGCCTCTGTTGGCGTAAATACGCCGCCGATAATGCCGCCGATAATAATAAATATCAGCAACAGGCTGGGCAACGAATCGCGGAATACCGACAGAAACTGCCGCAGGTTGATGCGTTCGGCAACCGGGTAATGGTGGCGATGGGCATACAGCGCCGCTACCGTCATTAAAGCCAGCGCGGTTAAGATGCCGGGCAGGTAGCCCGCCAAAAACAGGGCGGCGACAGAGGTGCCGCCGCTAGCCAGCGAATAGACAATTAGCACATTGCTGGGCGGGATCATCAGGCCAATCGGCGCCGAAGCGACGTTGATCGCCGTAGAGAACGCCGGAGAGTAGCCCTCTTTTTCCTGTAATGGCGACATGATGCCGCCCACCGCGGCCGCAGAAGCGACCGCCGAGCCGGATATCGCGCCAAACAGGGTGTTCGCCAGAATATTGCAGTGCGCCAGCGAACCGGGAAGGCGGCCAACTAACGCCTGAGCCAGATTCACCAGGCGCCGGGCGATTCCCCCGGTATTCATGATATTGCCGGCTAACACAAAAAAGGGGATCGCCAGCAGCGTAAAGCCATCGAGACCGACGGTCATTTTTTGCGAAATAACCGAGATTGCCGCATCCGGGGGAAGGGCTATCAGGATTGAGAATAAGGACGACAGCCCGATAGCGAATGTAATAGGAACGCCGACCGCCAGTATAATGGCAAAGCTGCCAAATAAAACAATTATTGGGTAAATATATTCAAAGTCCATATATCCCTCGTTAGCGAAGATGGCGCTGATGATAATTATCAATAACGTTCACAATGGTGTAGTACACCAGGATGACGCCGCTAATCGGCATGACCCAATAGACTTTATCCATAGGCCATTTTAATACCGGGGACATTTGGCTGACGTGCGCCGCTTTTTCAACAATAATATCACCGCCGTACACCATAAAAATCAGCGCGAACACGGTAATAATCACCTGAATGATACTGTCGAGCATGAGGGCGGGCGTTCGGGAGAGTTTTTGCGCTAACAAATCGATAGCTAAATGTTTTTTTAATCCGGCGGTATAGACGCCGCCTAACAGAATCATCCACATAAAAAGAATCTGGGTGAATTCGTCGAGCGTGCTGCTTGGCGCGTTGAATATAAAGCGCGCCGCCACCTGCCAGGATACGCAGGCAACCATGACCGCCAGAATAATACAGCAGCACCCGGCCAGTATTTTGTTCAGTGCATTGGTGAGTATTCGCATATTACATCCTGTAAAGGGCAGGAGAACCCTGCCCGGCAGATTTACATATTCTCGATGTATTCCAGATCCTTCGCTGACTGAGCGTCTTTTGCGCGGAACTCATCAAACAAGGGCTTAACACGCTGTTTGAACGCGGATTTATCAATATCAACAACAGTCGCGTTCATGGCCTTCATGCTCTCATAAGCCTCTTTTTCCGCGGCGGGCCAGATGACATCTTTCATTTGCTGCATGGATTCATCTGCGGCTTTATATAACGCCTTCCGCTCTTTATCGCTCAATTTGTTAAGTACTTTGGTACTGATGACCAGGACATCCGGCACCATCGTGTGCTCGTCGCGGGAATAGAATTTCGCCACCTCCGCATGACGCATATCGGCATAAACCACGGGGTTGTTTTCGCCGCCATCGACCACGCCTTGCTGGAGCGCGGTATAGAGTTCGCCTTGCGCCATCGGCGTCGGCACGCCGCCGAGAGCTTTCACCATCGCGATAGCGCTGGGGCTTTGCTGCACTCTGATTTTCATACCGGCTAAATCGTCGGGTTGAGTGATGGGCTTACCAGCGTAAAAACTGCGGGCGCCGCCGTCGTACCAGGTTAAGCCGACGAAGCCTTTGCTTTCGGAGGACGCGAGAATGCGTTTCCCTAAGTCGCTTTTCAGTACGTTGTAGTAGTGATCGCGGTCGCGGAATAAAAACGGCAGGCTAAACACGCTATATTCCGGCGCAAAAGACTCCAGCGATGCCGCATTGACTTTCACCATTTGCAGAGCGCCGGAGTTCATCAATTCCAGCGATTCACGTTCGTTGCCCAGCGTGGCGTTGGGGTAAATACGAATATTTAATTCGCCGTCCGAATAGGCTTTCGCTTTGTCGGCCAGATAGCTCATCGCTTTGTGAACGGCGTGGCTTTTATCCTGATTGTGGCTCAGTTTCAGCGTGGTTTTGGCGAGCGCTGGAAATGCCAGTAGCAAACAGCCGGCCAGTAATACCGCTGATGTTGTGAATGAACGTGTGTTTTTCATATCTGCTTCCTTATAGGTTGGGATTCCTGTGGTTATCGTTGATTAATTAATAACCTGCTGATACGTAAGGTGTTGCGTTGGGGAAAGGCGTGGTGATGGTGTTCTTTATCCCCTGAATTCTGTCAGCCAATTTAATTTAATCAATAGACCAAAGAAAGAGATCTGGTTCACAGAAGAAAGTCATGGTAAAAACAGTGTCGTGAGCAATTCAGCGAAGTTTTTTTATATATTACTGATAATGTGATGTTTTTTTACTTTTTGTTGTTATGACGATACTGCGTTTTTAGACGTGGGTATAATTAATTGCATACCAATTTGAAGATATTCATAAGACCAATTTCAAACACCTCAGGCCAGGCCGTTGAAAGTTGTTTCTATTTCGCGCCAGTCCTGCATATAAGGCGATAATCTCCTTCATTTTCGCTATAGATACGGCTTATAATCCCCGACCTTTGATTATTTTTTTGCCAATCGTTTTGGAAGCATTATGAGCGCTATCTCCCTGATCCAACCGGATCGCGACCTTTTCTCCTGGCCGCAGTACTGGGCCGCCTGCTTTGGGCCGGCGCCGTTTTTGCCGATGTCACGTGACGAGATGGATCAACTTGGCTGGGATAGCTGCGACATTATTCTGGTAACCGGCGACGCCTACGTCGACCATCCGAGCTTCGGCATGGCGATTTGCGGTCGTATGCTGGAAGCGCAGGGCTTCCGCGTGGGGATCATCGCCCAGCCGGACTGGAACAGCAAAGACGACTTTATGCGTCTGGGAAAACCGAACCTGTTCTTCGGCGTCACCGCCGGCAACATGGACTCGATGATTAACCGTTACACCGCTGACCGTAAGCTGCGCCACGATGACGCCTACACCCCGGATAACGTCGCGGGCAAACGCCCGGACCGCGCCACGCTGGTCTATACCCAGCGTTGCAAAGAAGCGTGGAAAGATGTCCCGGTGATCCTTGGCGGCATTGAGGCCAGTCTGCGCCGTACCGCGCATTACGACTACTGGTCTGATACTGTGCGTCGTTCAGTGTTAGTCGATTCCAAAGCCGACATGCTGATGTTTGGCAACGGCGAGCGTCCGCTGGTGGAAGTGGCGCATCGTCTGGCAATGGGCGAAACCATCGATCAGATTCGTGATGTGCGTAACACTGCGATTATGGTTAAAGAAGCGCTGCCAGGCTGGAGCGGCGTCGACTCCACTCGTCTGGACACGCCGGGTAAAATCGATCCAATTCCCCATCCCTATGGCGAGGATCTGCCGTGCGCGGATAACAAGCCGGTCGCGCCGAAAAAGCAGGAAGCTAAAGCGATTACCGTGCAGCCGCCGCGTCCGAAGCCGTGGGAAAAAACCTATATCCTGCTGCCATCCTTTGAAAAGGTGAAAGGCGACAAGGTGCTGTACGCCCATGCGTCGCGTATTCTGCATCACGAAACTAACCCTGGCTGCGCGCGGGCGCTGATGCAAAAACACGGCGACCGCTATGTCTGGATCAACCCGCCCGCCATACCGCTCTCCACTGAAGAGATGGATAGCGTGTTTGCGCTGCCGTATCAGCGTGTGCCGCACCCGGCTTACGGCAATGCCCGTATTCCGGCCTATGAGATGATCCGCTTTTCGATCAATATCATGCGCGGCTGCTTTGGCGGCTGCTCTTTCTGCTCGATCACTGAACATGAAGGGCGCATCATTCAGAGCCGTTCAGAAGACTCTATCATCAACGAGATCGAAGCGATCCGCGACACGGTGCCGGGGTTTACCGGCGTGATCTCCGATCTGGGCGGTCCTACCGCGAACATGTATATGCTGCGCTGTAAGTCGCCGCGTGCGGAGCAGACCTGTCGTCGCCTGTCATGCGTCTATCCGGATATCTGTCCGCATATGGATACTGACCATACGCCGACGATCAATCTTTATCGCCGCGCCCGTGAGCTGAAAGGCATTAAGAAAATCTTAATTGCCTCCGGCGTGCGCTACGACATCGCCGTAGAAGATCCTCGCTACATTAAAGAGCTGGCGAGCCATCATGTGGGCGGCTATCTGAAGATTGCGCCGGAGCATACTGAAGAAGGTCCGCTGTCGAAAATGATGAAGCCGGGTATGGGCAGCTACGATCGCTTTAAAGAGTTATTTGACCTTTACTCTAAACAGGCCGGAAAAGAGCAGTATCTGATCCCATATTTTATCTCCGCGCATCCGGGCACGCGGGACGAGGATATGGTGAATCTGGCGCTGTGGCTCAAGCGCCACCGCTTCCGTCTGGATCAGGTGCAGAACTTCTACCCGTCGCCGTTGGCAAATTCGACCACCATGTATTACACCGGCAAAAACCCGCTGGGTAAAATTGGTTATAAGAGTGAAGATGTGGTGGTGCCGAAGGGAGACAGGCAGCGTCGCCTGCATAAGGCGCTGCTGCGTTATCACGATCCGGCGAACTGGCCGCTGATTCGCCAGGCGCTGGAAGCGATGGGGAAAAAGCATTTGATTGGCGGTCGCCGTGAGTGTCTGGTGCCTGCGCCGACCATTGAAGAGATGCGCGAAGCGCGTCGCCAGAACCGCAACACGCGCCCGGCGTTGACCAAGCATACGCCGGTGGAACATCAGCGGCAGGGGCTTGCTGCGAATAAGAAGCGCGGGAAAGGCGCAGGGCGTTAATTACCTTTGAATCTGTTGCTTCTGGAAGCTAATGTTTCTGGAAGTAACAGACATCTAAATATATTGTGTCGATCTTTAGTAATTGCTAAATTACGGGGAGCTTTATATTTTATTTAAATATTATTGATTGTATAAATTAATTATATATTACCTTAATGATTAAGGCATGATGCTTGTATACAGCCCCAGAGGAGGGGATATCATGGGTATGATTATTATTCCCTGTTTTATCGTAATTGCTATAATAGCTGTTGTTATATTCATAATGGCTATTAAAGCATGTAATATGGAAAAACGTGAAGACAGGCAAATGACTCTTGCAGGGATAATTTTAATGGGTGTTATTGCCGCTATTCCTGGATGGTTTTTGTACGAAATATTTAGCCACGCGCCGTAATATTTAACCTACCAGGGTTGATATATTAAAATAGATAAGAAGTATATAATCTAAGGTATAATGCCTGACGGCGCTGCGCTTATCAGGTCTATGAATAGCACAGTTTTGTAGGCCGGATAAGGTGCTTACACCGCCATCCGGCAGAAGTGCTCCGTATTTATGCCTCACGAATTCTGGCCGCCAGCGCGGCCAGTTTTTCATCATCAGCCCGTTCATGATCGTGTGACGACAGATATCCTTCATACTGTTCGAAAAATTTATTCTGCCGCGATTCAATCGGTTTCCAGTGGGTTAAATCGCCAGTACCGTGCATGGGGCTTAATTTACTGTGCACATGGTCTACGCCGAAACCTTCGAAGAACATTCCCGTACGACTGACATCCGGGAAAGCCTTATCCAGTTTCTTCGCCACTTTTTGGGTCGCCAGCATCAGGTCCGCTAACGCCTGCGGCGGTAGATCGAACGCGTAGCTGGGGTAATGTTTTTTCGGGATCACTACGGTAAACCCATCGGTATTCGGAAAAATCGACAAAAAAGCCAGGTGATGCTCATCTTCCCAAACTTTATGACAAGGTGCTTTACCTTCAACTATTTGACAGAAAATGCAGGTCATTCCATTTCTCCGTTAACCGAGGGGCTTATCGATGCGTTAAGCGTTTAATACAACCCTAACACTTTCCACCATGCGAGGCCGACTGTCAAAAAGACCGCCTGATTAAAGAGACTGATAATAAATCCCGTTCGCCACCAGACGCCCGTCGGTACATAGCCGGCGCCAAAAAGAATGGGGCCGCGTGCGTGGGTATACTGCGTAAGAGAGCAGTACAGGCTGCTGGTAAACGCCAGCATGAGCGCCATCGGCGCCGCCGGTATATTCAGATGCAGACCGACGCCCAGAAATACCGCATACAGCGCGGCGATTTGCGCGTTGCCGCTGGCAAAAAAATAGTGGGTATAAAAATAGGCTGCGTTAAGCAGCAGCAGGATGATTATCCAACTGGTTCCATGCATCGTGCTGCCGATGCTGTCGCCAATCAGGTTGCCAAACCAGCTGGTGAATCCTAGTTTCTTCAACTGGTTAGCCATCATCAGCAGCGCGGCAAACCAAATCAACGTATCCCAGGCGCCTTTTTCGCTTTTAACGTCTTCCCAGGTGAGCACGCCGCTCAGTAATAAAATAGAGAGACCGACAAAAGAGGCCGTCGTGGCATCCACGCCGAGCGAGCTGCCAAAAATCCATAGCACCAGCAACACGCCGACGGTCGCCAGCATGAGCCACTCGCCGCGCGTCATACTGCCCATTTGCGCCAGCTCTTTGCGCGCCAAATCCGGCGCATCCGGCGTATGTTTAATTTCCGGACGGGTCAGCCAGTAGACCAGCAGCGGGACGATAAGAAAAGAGACCAGGCAAGGCAGGAGCGCGGCGATAAACCAGCTTCCCCAGCTCAACGTAACGCCGGCGTTCGCCGCCAGTTTTACCGCCAGCAGGTTACCCGTATAACCGGTCATAAACAGTGCGGCAGTGACGTCGTTAACATTGCCAATACAGGTGATCAGAAAGGTGCCGATTTTGCTGCGAGACTCATCTTCCGGATGTGAATCAAAGCTGCGCGCCAGCGAGTCGGCGATCGGGTAAATCACGCCGCCGCAGCGCGCGGTGTTACTGGGCATCGCGGGAGAGAGGATCAGATCGGCAAACGCCAGACCATAAGCCAGACCCAGCGTTCGTTTACCTAACAGACGGATCATTTGTAGGGCGATACGCCGACCCAGCCCGGTTTTGATAAACCCACGGGCAATCATAAAGGCGACGACGATAAGCCAGATCAGCGAACTGTTCAGCTCGCTCAAGGCCGTGGTAATCGCGCCGCTGGCCGTTTTGTCGCCGGCAGCATAGGCGAGCGCAAAGACGGTGATACCAATAATACCGACCGCGCCAATAGGCAGCACTTTCGCCACGATAGAGGCGATCGTCGCGACAAAAATAATCGCGGAATGCCAGGCCGGCGCGCTTAACCCGGAAGGGGGCGTTAGCTGCCACAGTCCGGCGGCGATAACCAGAATAAGAATGAATGGGAGCCATTTGACGCCCTGAGATTTTTTTCCGCCACAATCACACATCCATAAATATTTTATATGCATTAAGTAAATTCATAATAAATATGAATAATTATTCACAAAATCAGAATAATTCTGCGCTTGTGTGTGGGGGAAATATACTGTTAAATGCGCGTAATTGTTTCTTAATGTTTCGGAATGCAAAAAAGCCCGACGACATCGTCGGGCATGGCGTGCGATAAATCCGGCTTAACCGCCGAACTGATCCGGATCGGGACCGAGGCGTTTTCCTTGATCCAGTTTTGCGATCTCGCCTAATTCATCTTTATCGAGACGGAAATCCCAGACAGCAAAGTTTTCCGCGATACGGGAAGGGGTGACGGATTTCGGAATGACGACCAGCCCGCAGTCCAGATGCCAGCGAATAACAATCTGGGCGGGCGTTTTGCCGTATTTATCCGCCAGTTCGCGAATCACTTTCTGATCGAATACGCCTTCGCCACCCTGCGCCAGCGGGCTCCAGGACTCGGTCTGGATTTTATGCGTCGCATTCCACGCATGTAGCTGGCGCTGTTGCATCAAGGGGTGAAGCTCGATCTGGTTGATCACAGGGGTAACGCCGGTTTCATCGATCAGACGCTGGAGGTGATGGATCTGAAAGTTACAGACCCCGATACTCTTTACCAGCCCCTCTTTTTGCAGCGCGATCATGCCCTTCCAGGCGTCGACATAGTGATCGATAGCCGGTACAGGCCAGTGCATCAGATAGAGATCGAGATAATCAAGCTGCAGTTTTTTCAGACTCTCCTGCAGGGCTTCGCGGGGACGTTTTTGATCGTCATTCCACAACTTGGTGGTGATAAACAGCTCTTCCCGCGCTACGCTCGCTGCTTTTAGCGCTTTGCCGACGCCTTCTTCATTCTGATATGCTGTGGCGGTATCAATCGATCGATAGCCCACCTCCAGCGCTTTATGAATCGCCGCGATCACCTCTTCATTGCTTGCTTTCCAGACTCCCAGCCCAAGTTGTGGCATTACGTTGCCATCCTGTAGCCTGATAATGGTTGGATTAGCCATGATGTGTTCCTCTTTTAATTGGCTCGCCGGAGTCGGGTCCGGCGAGACTAAGTGACTTAAGTCTGGACGAAATGGCCAAAAACGAAAGTCAGAGGCGAAAAAACCTTAGCGCGCCGCTTCATAAATCCGACGGCTGACATCCAGCGTAATATCCTGATTTTCACCTAAATTTATGCATCCATGCGCCTCAAGTTTAGCCAGTAGCGCCGGAATAGTGCTGCCATCCAGACCGTAATCGGACAGGTGGGTAGGCACGCCCATCTGTTCGAAGAAACGGCGGGTGGCGGCAATGGCGGCATCAATACGCTCGTCGTCGGAACCGTCGGTGATATTCCATACACGTTCAGCATATTGCAGGAGTTTTGCACGTTTAACGTCTCGTTTTTCGTTCCATAGCGCAGGCAGAACGATAGCCAGCGTCTGGGCATGATCGAGACCGTGCATCGCGGTAAGCTCGTGGCCCAGCATATGCGTCGCCCAGTCCTGCGGAACCCCAGCGCCAATCAGGCCATTTAACGCCTGAGTAGCGGCCCACATCACGTTAGCGCGGACGTCATAGTTTTCAGGCTCTTGCAGCGCTTTGGGACCTTCTTCGATCAGTGTGAGTAAAATACCTTCGGCGAAACGATCCTGAATTTTGCCGTTAACCGGGTAAGTGACGTACTGCTCAACGGTATGGACGAAAGCATCCACGACGCCGTTCGCAACCTGGCGCGGCGGCAATGTATAGGTGTAGACCGGGTCCAGTACGGCAAACACCGGTTGCACGAACGAGGAGTGGAAGGCCTGTTTGTCGCCAGTGGTTTTACGGGAAATGACTGCGCCGGCGTTCGATTCTGAGCCGGTTGCCGGTAGGGTCAGCACAGACCCCATCGGGATTGCGCTACGAATCTCAGTACCGCCGGTTTCCAGAATGTGCCACGGATCGACGCCGTCCGTATACTGCGCCGCTGCGGCGATAAATTTGGTGCCGTCCAGTACGGAACCGCCGCCAACGGCCAGCAGGAAGGTAATATTTTCGTCGCGCACAAGCTGCACGGCCTTCATCAGCGTTTCATAGGACGGGTTCGGTTCAATACCGCCAAACTCCCGAACATCCAGTCCTTTTAACGCTTCCTGAACTTGCGCCAGTACGCCGGTCTTTTTCACGCTACCGCCGCCATAGGTAATCAGCACGCGGGCGTCCTGCGGGATTTGATCGCGAAGATCGACGATAGCGCCTTTACCAAACAGAATGCGGGTAGGGGTATGTAATTTGAAATTGTTCATTGCTCATTCCCTTATGTGGGTAAAAAGAGGGCAGGCGGCTGTCTGCCTGATGGTCATCATTGTGGTCTTGTGAGGGATGTCTCTCAATGCACATTTCTGCCAATGTTTTGCCTATTTCTCCAGAATGCTGGAGAAAATCGCTAAAAATGCGCACAATCCAGCGGAGTGGATTTGATGAAAAAATGGCGCGTTATGAATCGTGAAGCAATTTGCTTACAGTTGGCGGATAAAATTAATCATTTAAAAAATAATGATAAAATAATCAGCGAGCGGCTGGCGGGCATTCGTCTGTTGTATGGTGTTGAACCGGGGCCGCGCACGCCGGTCATGTATCAGCCTGGCATCATATTTCTCTTTTCCGGCCATAAAATTGGCTATATTAACAAGCGCAAGTTTCGTTATGACGCTAATGAATATCTCTTACTGACCGTGCCGCTCCCTTTTGAATGCGAGACCTGGGCGACGCCGGAGGTACCGCTGGCCGGTATTCGGCTCGATATTGATGTGCTGCAACTGCAAGAGTTGCTCATGGACATTGGCGAAGATGAGCGTTTCCAGTTGCCGATGGCGGCCAGTGGGATTAACTCCGCCACGCTGTCGGACGAGATTTTATGTGCGGTGGAAAGATTGCTGGATGTGATGGAGCGCCCGCTGGATGCGCGGATTCTGGGAAAACAGATTATTCGCGAAATTCTTTATCATGTGCTGATGGGGCCGCGCGGCGGGGCGCTGCTTGCGCTGGTTAGTCGCCAGACGCACTTTAGCCTGATCAGTCGCGTACTTAAACAGATCGAAATGAAATACACCGAGAACCTGAATGTTGAGCAACTGGCGGCAGAAGCGAACATGAGCGTGTCGGCGTTTCACCATAATTTTAAGGCGGTCACCAGCACCTCGCCGTTGCAGTATTTAAAAAGCTACCGACTGCATAAAGCGCGGATGATGATGATTCACGACGGTATGAAGGCCAGCGCCGCGGCGATGCGGGTCGGCTATGAGAGCGCATCGCAGTTTAGCCGGGAGTTTAAACGTTATTTTGGCGTTACGCCGGGCGAAGATGTGGCAAGAATGCGGACAATGCAAGGGAGCTAAGTGGGGCATCCCGCCACGGGTCAACGAAGCGTAACCGGGCCATCCTGGCCGATTATGGATACGTCAGGCGTTACAGTATTTCTTTTTAATCACCACGACCAGCGTACCTAACAGCCCGGCGACCAGTAGCGCGACGGGAAGGATCATTAAAAATGTCATTACCTGGTCTTCATGGCGCTTAACAAACGGGATCATACTGAGCGCGTAGCCGAAGCTGGTCACGACAGTCACCCACAGCAGGCCGCTTAACCAGTTAAAAAACTGAAACCGGCGGTTGGACAGGCCGGAAATGCCCGCCATTGTTGGCAGCAGAGTGCGGACAAACGCCAGAAAGCGCCCGGCAAGCAATGCTAACAAACCGTGACGGTCAAACATGCAGGTGGCGCGCTGATGATATTTTGCCGGAAGCTGCGCCAGCCAGCCTTTGACGGTACGCGTATTACCGAGCCAGCGTCCCTGGATATAACTTAGCCAGCAGCCGAGACTGGCCGCGGCGGTGAGAATGCCAATCGTCGGCAAAAAATGCATCACATCCTGGGCGATCAACGCGCCTGCCAGTAGCAGCAGACTATCGCCAGGTAAGAATGACGCTGGCAGCAGACCGTTTTCTAAAAATAGCGTGGCGAACATGACAAAGTAGACGACGCTAACAACGTGTGGATTCGCCAGCGCGGCAAAATCATGTTGCCAGAGCGCAGCGATAATATCTTGAATGACAGCCATGAACTTTCCTGTGGAACAGCATTTATGCTTTTATTCGCCTATTGTACTCCTGAATCGTCCGGGATGCCTTGATCCCGGACGCAACAAACGCAGACTTTTCCACGGAAATTGTCTGCATATATGTCCATCCCCGGCAACTTTACACAATTCTGGCGAAGCCGGCGGCTAAATCAGCGATCAAATCATCAACACTCTCTAAACCAATATGCACCCGAACCAGCGTACCGGTAAAATCTACGCCGCCTGCGGGACGAATCGCGGCGATCTGTTCCGGCTGATTAGCAATAATCAGCGATTCGTAGCCTCCCCAGGAGTAGGCCATACTGAACAGCGAAAAGTTATCCAGATAGGCTGATAATTCTGCCTCGGTCAGCTTTTTATTGAGCACAAAGGAGAACAGGCCGCTGCTACCTGTAAAGTCTCGTTTCCAGAACGCATGACCTTTGCTACCCGGCAGGGCCGGATGATTAACGCGCGCGACCTGAGGATGGTTCGCCAGCCATGCGGCGATTTTGAGGCTGCTTTCTTGATGCTGGCGCAGTCGGACACCGAGTGTGCGCAGACCGCGGCTGGTCATATAAGCCGTGTCGGCGTCGAGCATTTGCCCCATCAGATAGGCGTTTTCCCGCAATTGTTCCCAGCAGCGCGCATTTGCAACGGCAGTCCCGACCATCGCATCAGAATGACCAATCAGATACTTAGTGCCCGCCTGGATAGAGATATCAATATCGAATTCCAGAGCTTTGAACAGAACGCCAGCCGCCCAGGTATTATCAATCATGATGACGGCTTCTGGCGCGACGCGTCTGACCGCACTAACAATGCTCGGAATATCATGTACTTCCATGGTAATAGAACCGGGGGATTCCAGAAATACGACTTTCGTGTTCGGCTGAATATGTTGCGTGATATCAGCGCCGATGAGCGGGTCGAACCAGCTTGTCGTCACGCCCAGTTTGCCGAGAATTTTGCTGCAGAAATCCTGGCTGGGTTCATAAGCTGTGTTGGTCATCAGGATGTGGTCGCCCTGCTCAACGAATGCCAGAATGGTGTTGGCGACCGCCGCCGCGCCGCACGGGAAGAGCGCGCATCCGGCGCCGCCTTCCAGTTCACACATGGCTTCCTGGAGCGAAAAGTGGGTCAGCGTTCCCCGGCGTCCGTAAAATAATTCGCCGTTGGCGAGATTGCGGGTAGCGTGTTTTTTGGCCTCGACGGTGTCAAACACCAGTGAAGAAGCGCGTTGAATCACACTATTCACTGAGCCAAGCGTGTATTTTTTGCTGCGTCCTGCGTTTACCAGTTTGGTATCCAACTGTTTATCCGTCATGTTGCGTTTCCTGATTTTAACCGTCTGGATGTCTAAACTAGCATGAATATAACCATCTGCACCCTGGCGACGTGTGATACAGATGAAAATTTTGCCAAAATAAAAACAGGTGGCTTTTTTAATGCGTAAGCGCAAAGAAAAAGCAGTAAAGGTGCGGCAGTATGTAAATAGTAATGAGAACGACTATCAATTCGACGTTGTTTTGATATTATTATGCTCAGATTTTGTGATTTGCGTCCTGGAGATACAGAGTGGGTAATAATTTGATGCAGACGGATCTTTCCGTCTGGGGCATGTATCAGCACGCCGATATTGTCGTGAAGTGCGTGATGATTGGTTTGATTCTGGCGTCAGTCGTCACCTGGGCTATCTTCTTCAGTAAAAGCGTTGAATTTTTCACGCAAAAGCGCCGCTTAAAGCGCGAACAACTGCAATTAGCCGATGCGCGCTCTTTAGATCAGGCTTCCGACATTGCGGCAGGTTTCAGCGCAAAAAGCCTCAGCGCACAGCTCATCAATGAAGCGCAGAATGAACTGGAACTCTCTCAGGGCAGCGAAGATAACGAAGGGATTAAAGAACGTACCGGCTTCCGTCTGGAACGTCGCGTCGCAGCGGTGGGCCGCTACATGGGACGAGGCAACGGTTATCTGGCGACGATCGGCGCCATTTCCCCCTTCGTCGGGTTGTTTGGCACCGTATGGGGCATTATGAATAGCTTCATCGGTATTGCGCAAACGCAGACCACCAACCTGGCGGTGGTCGCTCCTGGTATTGCGGAAGCGCTGCTGGCGACGGCGATTGGGCTGGTAGCCGCGATCCCGGCGGTCGTCATTTACAACATCTTCGCACGTCAGATAGGCAGTTACAAAGCGACGCTGGGCGACGTGGCGGCGCAGGTATTGCTGCTGCAAAGCCGCGATCTTGATCTGAATGCGAGCGCCAGTGCGCAGCCGGTACGCGCCGCGCAGAAATTACGGGTAGGGTAATGCGTCATGGCAATGCGTCTTAACGAGAACCTGGATGACAACGGCGAAATGCATGAAATCAACGTGACGCCGTTTATCGATGTCATGTTGGTTCTGCTGATTATCTTTATGGTGGCTGCGCCGCTGGCGACGGTGGACGTCAAGGTGAATCTGCCCGCTTCTACCAGTACGCCACAGCCGCGTCCGGAAAAACCGGTTTATCTGTCGGTGAAAGCGGATAACACCATGTTTATCGGTAACGATCCGGTGACGGATGATACGATGATTGCCGAGCTAACGGCCCTGACGGAAGGGAAAAAGGATACTACGATTTTCTTCCGCGCGGATAAAACCGTAGAGTATGAAACCCTGATGAAAGTGATGGATATGCTGCATCAGGCGGGCTATCTCAAGATTGGTCTGGTCGGCGAAGAGACCGCGAAAGCGAAATAAGTATTCTGCTGACGCTGTAGGCCGGGTAAGGCGAAGTCGCCACCCGGCTTTTTTATTGCCTAAAGTGGCGCCTTGCTTAACAGAATTGCGCCACCTTAATCGACTTCATGCGTTAGCCTAAATGCTCCCCGCCGCACACGCCGTGCACTTCTGCGGTAACGTAACTGGATTCCTGGCTTGCCAGATAGACATACACCGGCGCCAGCTCTGCCGGTTGGCCGGCCCGCTTCATTGGCGTCTGCTGACCAAACTGCGGAATTTTATCCTGGGTTTGACCGCCGGAAATTTGCAGCGCTGTCCAGATAGGGCCAGGCGCGACAATATTCACACGAATTCCTTTTTCCGCCACCTGTTTCGCCAGGCCACGGCTGTAATTGAGGATTGCCGCCTTGGTTGCCGCATAATCCAGCAGGTGCGGACTGGGCTGATACGCCTGGATAGACGACGTTGTGATAATACTGGCGCCTTTTGGCAGCAGCGGAATCGCTTCCTGGGTTATCCAGAACAGAGCAAAAACGTTAACGGCGAAGGTTTGCTGAAATTGCTCGCTGGTCAGATCTTTTATCTCCGGGATTGCCGTCTGTTTACCGGCCACCAGCGCCAGAATGTCCAGCCCGCCCAGCGCTTCACGCGCCTTATGGACCAGCGAACGGGCGAAAGATTCGTCGCTAAGATCGCCTGGCAATAACACCGCTTTACGGCCGCACTCCTCAATCAGCGCTTTAACCTGCTGGGCGTCCTCTTCTTCCGCTGGCAGATAGTTGATCGCGACATCTGCGCCTTCACGCGCGTAAGCGATAGCGGCAGCGCGCCCAATCCCGGAGTCGCCCCCTGTCACCAGCGCCTTACGATCTTTAAGGCGACCACTGCCGACATAACTTTTTTCACCACAGTCAGGAACAGGCGTCATTTTCGCCTGGACGCCGGGCGCCGGCTGTTTTTGCTTAGGATACTCGCCGGTGTAATACTGCGTGGTAGGGTCGTATAGATGAGACATTGAGCTTCTCCCTTCAGGTTGAACACCCTTTAAGCGTAGACACTTTTACTACCGTAAGAGGGAGAATCAGAACGATCCTTATGCTTCGCCCGTATTCACAACAGAGTTAACTAGCCATGAAGGTTATTTTTCTTGCCGTGCGACGGTGGTGACGTTGCGCGTCCGGTAGTCGCCATCGGAAAGCTTACGCGTCAGACGTAAGGTTGCCGTCTCGCGAGCCAGCAGATGCTGCCAGTCACTTTCAAGACGAGACATAATTTTGTCTCGTAATTCAGGATGCTGCTCGATAATGGCATTGATGGTCGCGCCATAAATCTCCTCTTTGACCTGTAACGCATACATCTCCCGTCGGTTTTGCCACTTCAGGCGTACTAACGCCGCCGGTATGGATACCACCTCCTGCGTTACCTTTTCCAGGGTGGCATTTTTGCTGGCGATTAGTGCTGCAAGATTTTGCTTTAAGATAAATTCATCACTTTTATGGTTGTCTAAAGCCAAATAAACGTTATTGTCTTCAACTTCTTTCATCTTTATCTTCCAGTGAATAAAATAGCGGCATATCGGTTTCGCGAGTGATTAAATTAAGCCAAATGGCATTGCCTTTTTCATTTATCATTGCGGTTTTATCCGCCAGTATTTTACTTAGCGTTTGGGCATCAATATCGCCTTCTGCCTGTAGTGCGTTTATCAGGCGGGCAAACGTTTCAATTTTAGCCACACAATACAGACGTTCTTTAATATGACGGTCGCGTTCTTCAAATAATACGTTTCTGTGTTGCCCGGCAGCGTTAGCGCTAATTAAAATATCGGGCTCGTAATCGCTGAGTTTTGTCTTTCCCTTAGGCAAATTTTTACTGTTTTCTGTGGCTTCAGGGGGCGGCGATGACAGGCGAAAATGAGAGGAAACCAGATGCTCAGGAAGCATGACTAAATATCCTTTACGATCAGTGGTATACTATTTTTAATAGTGTAGGTTTCGTTGACAATAACATGGCGTAATTTTAAAATCAAAAAAAATGGAGCCTGCTATGAACAGTATTTTTTATTCTGTTATTATATTGCTATTACTGACCGGCGCGATACTCTTCCTGATGTGGGAGGTTAATAAAAAACGTCCTGGTGGAAAAATCGTAAATTTAAATCAAACTGAACCCATGACAAAGGAAGAGGGCGAAGATCATTTCTCAGTATTAATGAATTCGATAACGCCGGTATGGTACTGGCGCGTTAACCATGAATATATCGATTTCCTTCATGCAACGATAAAACGAATGACAATGACTGAGTTGAATGAAACGCCTGGATTATTTGACGCACAGCGTCGTTGCAGCGACCTTAACTCTGCCGTTTATAAGTATTACGACAATATAAAGAAGCGTTGTCTGAACGGAGAAAAGGTGCCGTATTCGGATTTGGACGTCCTTAATTTACGCCAGTGTTTTCGCGAGTTCAGTCTTGAAGCCTACCCGGCATTGGTCGCGCTGGTATGGCCGGAATATCAGCGCCCGCAGGTTAACCCGGATGAGATTTAGAGCCTATCCCATTAGGGCTATTTTACTTGCCATTTTGGACCTGGGCAGTGCTCGCCAAAACGCGTTAGCGTTTTGAACGCCGCTAGCGGCGGCCCGAAGGGCGAGCGTAGCGAGTCAAACCTCACGTACTACGTGTACGCTCCGGTTTTTGCGCGCTGTCCGTGTCCAAACTGGCTGCGCCAATAACGCCTGGTGGGATAGGCTCTTAACTGGCATGTTGATCTGATGTTGCATGGTTGAGATATACTGTTGCTGGTTTTAGTTACCTGACAGGTCCCTATGGAACGCTTTCTTGAAAATGTAATGTATGCGTCTCGCTGGCTGCTCGCGCCGGTGTATTTTGGCCTCTCTTTGGCGCTGATCGCTTTAGCGCTAAAATTTTTCCAGGAAATTCTACACGTTCTGCCGAACGTTTTTGCCCTGGCGGAGGCCGATCTGATCCTGGTGCTGTTATCGCTGGTTGATATGACGCTGGTTGGCGGATTGCTGGTAATGGTCATGTTCTCCGGGTATGAGAATTTTGTCTCTCAGCTGGATATCTCTGCGGGCAAGGAGAAGCTGAACTGGCTGGGGAAAATGGATGCGACGTCGCTAAAAAATAAGGTGGCGGCATCGATAGTCGCTATCTCTTCCATTCACCTGTTACGCGTGTTTATGGACGCGAAAAACGTCCCGGATAACAAATTAATGTGGTATGTCATCATCCATCTGACCTTTGTCCTGTCGGCGTTTGTGATGGGCTATCTGGACAGATTGACGCGGCATAACCATTGAGCCGCCGTCAACGGCGGGGCAGTCGGGCAAAGGATGCTGAGCCCGGCTGTAAAACAGCGCTTCTTTAACGGTGGATAACCGTCTCCCTGCAGCCTTACGCAATATTTTTACTACATCTATTCATTTACTCAGTAATAACACTGAAAGATTTTCTCTGCGTTCACAGATATATAACATCTGCGGGTACGTAAACGGCGGTAACTGTAAAAAAATGGAGAATGCATTATATATTCTCCGCGCCTTGCCGATAACGAGAGTGCGTCATCGTCTGATGACTAATCTCTTATATTCAGCAAGGAAATTCATATGCGTTTGCTGCAAAACTTTACTATTCGTATGGTCATGCTGACGATACTGGGACTTTTTTGTCTACTCTGGTCGGGGGTGGGGTTATACAGCGTCCATGCTTTATCCGAAGTTTCGGAAGGAAATGATATTGACCGGCATCTTGTGCGGCAAATGACGGTGCTAAGCCAGGGTAACGATCAATATTTCCGCTTTGTTACCCGCCTTAGCCGCGCGATGGATGTAAAAATCGGCGGCGGCACGCCCGATTTTGCGCCCGCCCGGCAGTCGCTCGAGAATATGCGTCAGAAGCTGGAGGAGATGAAAGCGCTATCGCCAGGGCCGATGAACCCTGATATCTCAAGGGAGGTCTTGTCCAACTGGCAGGCCTTGCTGGAGAAAGGCGTCGTTCCTCAAATGCAACTGGCGCAGCAAGGATCGCTGACCGCCTGGAGCGAACATGCCAGTACGGTCACGCCCGCACTCAGTCGCGCGTTCGGCGCCAGCGCGGAACGGTTTAGTCATGAAGCTGGCGCCATGCTGGATAACACACGTGTGATGGTCGATGGTAAAACCTATACCATCCGCATCCTGCTTATCACGGCGGTGATTCTGGGCATTGCTATCCTGATTTTTACCGATCGCTATCTGGTTGCAATGATGGTGAAACCGCTGGAGCGCATCCGTCAGCAGTTTCAGCGCATCGCGCAAGGCGATCTTAGCCAGCCGATTGAAGCGTTGGGGCGTAACTGCGTAGGCCGGTTGGTGCCGCTACTACGCGCGATGCAGGACAGTTTACGCGAAGCCGTGAGTACGATCCGCGCCGGAAGCGACAATATCTGGCGCGGCGCGACGGAAATTTCTACCGGTAATAACGATCTCTCTTCCCGAACGGAAGAACAGGCCGCCGCGCTGGAAGAAACTGCCGCCAGCATGGAACAGCTTACCGCAACGGTGAAAATGAACGCCGAACACGCTCGCCAGGCGAGTCAGCTTGCGGATGCCGCCTCGCTAACGGCAGGAAAAGGCGGTGAACTGGTTTCCGATGTGGTAGAAACAATGAACGGTATTTCCGCCAGTTCGCAGCAGATCGCCGAAATTACTACCGTGATTAATAGTATTGCTTTCCAGACCAATATTCTGGCCTTGAACGCAGCGGTAGAAGCGGCCAGAGCGGGCGAGCAGGGACGCGGCTTCGCGGTGGTCGCCGGTGAGGTACGTAACCTGGCCAGCCGCAGCGCGGGGGCGGCGAAAGAAATTGAAGCCTTAATTGGCGAATCGGTACGTCGCGTAGCGCAGGGCGCGCAGTTGGTCCAGGAGACCGGCGCGACGATGGACGCCATCCTGCGCGGCGTCACGGAAGTGACGACGATTATGAAACAGATCGCGTCCGCCTCCGAAGAACAGAGTAAAGGTATTTCTCAGGTTGGCGTGGCGATCACGCAAATGGATAGCGTTACGCAACAAAACGCCGCGCTGGTTGAGCAGGTTTCCGCGGCGGCGGCGGCGCTGGAACGGCAGACGGAGGATTTGCAACGCTCCGTACAGCAGTTCCGGCTTTCCGCTAGTGAGCCGCAACAACGCGTAACGGCGAAAGCGGCGCCTGGCGTTCAGAGAATGGCGTCGGCTCCCGCACAGTCTACTGATGAATGGGTTTCCTTCTGATGTGAAGCAAAAAAGCGCGTAATGCGCTGGCCTTCATTTAATTAGTCGCTATATAATTTATTATATAGCGACTAAGGAGGTCAGATGAATAATCATTTTGGGAAAGGGTTAATGGCCGGGTTGCACGCGCCATATGCATATAGCGCGCATCATGCGGTGAATTTCTGTTCTGAGTATAAACGTGGCTTTGTATTGGGTTTTACACACCGTATGTTCGAAAAGACCGGCGATCGTCAACTTAGCGCGTGGGAGGCTGGAATTCTGACGCGTCGCTATGGTCTGGATAAAGAAATGGTGATGGATTTCTTTAAAGAGAATCATTCCGGGATGGCGGTTCGCTTCTTTATGGCCGGTTATCGACTCGAAGGTTGATCCAACAGGGGTATTATCTTGCTTTAATTAATTACACTATCGCCTCTTCCCTTCGTTTTACTGTTCCGTCGAAGTATTATGGCGCACATAACCATAAAAAAAGTGTGGTAAATGGCGTACCGATCGCAATAACTTCTTCGCGAACAGTGCAAAATAAAAGCCAGGTCTTCGTAACGGAATAACTATAAAATGACTGGAGATAATACTCTCATCACTTCTCACGGCATTAACCGTCGTGATTTCATGAAGCTTTGTGCAGCACTGGCCGCTACTATGGGGCTCAGTAGCAAAGCCGCCGCAGAAATGGCAGAATCGGTATCCAATCCACAGCGTCCGCCCGTTATCTGGATTGGCGCTCAGGAGTGTACCGGTTGTACCGAATCACTGCTTCGTGCTACACACCCAACCGTTGAAAACCTCGTTCTGGAGACCATCTCTCTGGAATACCACGAGGTGCTTTCCGCCGCATTCGGTCACCAGGTCGAAGAAAACAAACATAACGCTCTGGAGAAGTATAAAGGGCAATATGTTCTGGTGGTGGATGGTTCTATCCCACTAAAAGATAACGGTATCTACTGCATGGTTGCCGGCGAGCCGATCGTGGATCACATCCGCAAAGCCGCTGATGGCGCAGCCGCGATTATCGCTATCGGTTCCTGCTCGGCATGGGGCGGCGTTGCTGCGGCTGGCGTAAACCCAACCGGCGCTGTCAGTCTGCAGGAAGTCTTACCGGGCAAAACGGTTATCAATATTCCAGGTTGTCCGCCAAACCCGCATAACTTCCTGGCGACCGTCGCGCATATCATCACTTACGGCACGCCGCCGAAGCTGGATGCGAAAAATCGTCCAACCTTTGCCTATGGCCGTCTGATTCATGAGCATTGCGAACGTCGTCCACACTTCGACGCAGGCCGTTTTGCCAAAGAATTTGGCGACGAAGGCCACCGTCAGGGCTGGTGTCTCTACCATCTTGGCTGTAAAGGGCCGGAAACCTGGGGCAACTGTTCTACGTTACAGTTCTGTGACGTTGGCGGCGTCTGGCCAGTGGCGATCGGTCATCCTTGCTATGGCTGTAACGAAGAAGGTATCGGCTTCCATAAGGGCATTCACCAGCTTGCTCATGTCGAAAACCAAACTCCGCGTTCAGAGAAACCTGACGTCAATATGAAAGAAGGCGGCAATATCTCTGCGGGCGCTGTCGGTCTGCTTGGCGGCGTAGTCGGTCTGGTTGCCGGCGTCAGCGTGATGGCGGTACGTGAACTGGGGCGTCAGCAAAAGAAAGATAACGCTGACTCACGGGGAGAATAACCGTGAACAGACGTGACTTTATTAAAGCAGCCTCCGGTGGAGCATTGCTGTTGGGCGCCGCGCCGTCTGTCAGCCATGCGGCTGCAGAAAACCGTCCGCCGATTCCAGGTTCGCTGGGTATGCTGTATGACTCCACTCTGTGCGTGGGCTGTCAGGCCTGCGTCACAAAGTGTCAGGATATCAACTTCCCGGCGCGTAACCCGGAAGGGGAGCAGACCTGGTCGAACAACGACAAGCTGTCGCCGTATACCAATAACATTATTCAGGTATGGCGTAGCGGTACGGGCGTGAACAAAGATCAGGAAGAGAACGGCTATGCCTACATCAAGAAACAGTGTATGCACTGCGTCGATCCTAACTGCGTTTCCGTTTGCCCGGTGTCGGCGCTGAAAAAAGATCCGAAAACCGGCATCGTCCACTATGACAAAGATGTCTGCACCGGCTGCCGTTACTGTATGGTTGCCTGCCCGTACAACGTACCTAAGTACGACTACAACAACCCGTTTGGCGCGCTTCACAAGTGTGAGTTGTGTAACCAGAAAGGCGTTGAGCGTCTGGATAAAGGCGGTTTGCCTGGGTGTGTGGAAGTTTGTCCGGCAGGGGCCGTCATTTTCGGTACTCGTGAAGAGCTGATGGCGGAAGCGAAAAAACGTCTGGCCCTCAAACCAGGCAGTGAATATCACTATCCGCGCCAGACGTTGAAAACGGACGACACCTATCTGCATACGGTGCCTAAATACTACCCACACCTCTACGGTGAAAAAGAGGGCGGTGGTACTCAGGTGCTGGTGCTGACAGGCGTTCCTTATGAAGATCTGGATCTGCCGAAGCTGGATGACCTTTCAACCGGAGCGCGCTCCGAGCATGTTCAACACACGCTTTATAAAGGCATGATACTACCCCTGGCTGCGCTGGCGGGCTTAACCGTGCTGGTTCGTCGTAATAGCAAAAACGACCATCACGATGGAGGAGACGATCATGAGTCATGATCCAAAACCGCTGGGCGGAAAAATCATCAGTAAACCGGTCATTATTTTTGGACCGTTAATCGTCCTGTGTATGCTCCTTATCGTGAAGCGTCTGGTCTTCGGGTTGGGCTCCGTTTCCGACCTGAACGGCGGTTTCCCGTGGGGCGTCTGGATTGCCTTTGACCTGTTGATCGGCACCGGCTTTGCCTGCGGCGGTTGGGCGTTGGCATGGGCGGTGTATGTCTTTAACCGTGGGCAATACCATCCGTTGGTGCGCCCGGCGTTGCTGGCAAGCTTGTTTGGTTACTCGCTGGGCGGCCTGTCGATCACTATCGACGTCGGTCGTTACTGGAACCTGCCGTACTTCTACATTCCAGGTCACTTCAACGTGAACTCGGTACTGTTTGAGACGGCGGTCTGTATGACCATCTACATCGGCGTGATGGCGCTGGAGTTTGCGCCTGCCCTGTTTGAACGTCTGGGCTGGAAAGTGTCGCTCAAGCGTCTGAATAAGGTGATGTTCTTTATTATCGCGCTGGGCGCGCTGCTGCCGACGATGCACCAGTCCTCAATGGGGTCATTGATGATCTCGGCGGGCTATAAAGTGCATCCGCTATGGCAAAGCTATGAAATGCTGCCGCTGTTCTCGGTTCTGACCGCGTTTATCATGGGCTTCTCCATTGTCATATTTGAGGGTTCGCTGGTTCAGGCAGGCCTGAAAGGAAACGGTCCGGATGAGAAAAATTTGTTTGTTAAGCTGACGAATACCATCAGCGTGCTGCTGGCGATTTTCGTCGTCCTGCGCTTTGGCGAACTGATTTATCGCGACAAGCTGTCCTATGCGTTTGCCGGCGATTTTTACTCCGCTATGTTCTGGATTGAAGTCGTCCTGATGGTCTTCCCGTTAGTGGTGCTGCGTGTGGCGAAACTGCGTAATGACTCTCGTATGCTGTACCTGTCGGCGCTGAGCGCGCTGTTGGGCTGCGCGACGTGGCGTCTGACCTATTCGCTGGTGGCATTCAACCCGGGTGGCGGCTACCACTACTTCCCAACCTGGGAAGAATTGTTGATTTCTATTGGTTTTGTGGCCATTGAGATTTGTGCATACATCGTACTCATTCGTCTACTGCCGATACTTCCTCCTTTAAAACAAAACGATCATAATCGTCATGAGGCGAGCAAAGCATGAGCCAGAGAATTACTATTGATCCGGTAACCCGTATTGAGGGTCATTTACGCATTGACTGCGAAATTGAGAACGGCGTCGTATCCAAAGCATGGGCGTCCGGCACCATGTGGCGCGGTATGGAAGAGATCGTGAAGAACCGCGATCCGCGCGATGCGTGGATGATTGTGCAGCGTATTTGCGGCGTTTGTACGACAACTCACGCGATCTCCTCCGTTCGTGCGGCGGAAAGCGCGCTGAATATTGATGTTCCCGTCAACGCGCAGTATATCCGTAATATTATTCTGGCGGCGCATACCACCCATGACCACATTGTCCATTTCTACCAGCTCTCTGCGCTGGACTGGGTGGACATTACCTCTGCGCTGAAAGCCGATCCGGAAAAAGCCTCCGCGATGCTGGATGGTGTGTCGAGCTGGCACCTGAACAGCGCGCAAGAGTTCACGAAAGTTCAGAACAAGATCAAGGATCTTGTCGCCAGCGGTCAGTTAGGTATTTTCGCCAACGGCTACTGGGGGCACCCGGCAATGCAGTTACCGCCGGAGGTCAACCTGATTGCGGTCGCTCACTATCTGCAGGCGCTGGAATGTCAGCGTGACGCTAACCGCGTGGTGGCGTTGCTGGGCGGTAAATCGCCGCATATCCAGAACCTGGCGGTCGGTGGGGTGGCGAACCCGATCAATCTCGACAGCATCGGTACGTTGAACCTTGAACGCCTGATGTACATCAAATCGTTTATTGATAAGCTGAGCGATTTTGTCGAGCAGGTGTATAAAGTGGATACCGCAGTCATCGCGGCCTACTATCCGGAATGGCTGGAGCGTGGCAAAGGCGCGGTGAACTACCTGAGCGCGCCGGAATTCCCGACCGACGGTAAAAACGGCAGTTTCCTGTTCCCGGGCGGTTACATTACCAATGCCGATCTGTCGACATACCGTCCGATCACCTCTCACTCCGACGAGTTCCTGATTAAAGGTATTCAGGAGAGCGCGAAGCACGCCTGGTACAAAGATGAAGCGCCGCAGGCGCCGTGGGAAGGCACTACGATCCCGGCTTACGACGGTTGGTCGGATGACGGTAAATACTCATGGGTCAAGTCGCCGACATTCTACGGCAAAACCGTCGAAGTCGGGCCGCTGGCGAACATGCTGTGTAAACTGGCTGCAGGTCGTGAATCCACGCAGACCAAGCTCAATGAAATCATTGCGCTTTATCAGAAGCTGACCGGCAAAACGCTGGAAATGGCGCAACTTCACTCTACGCTGGGTCGTATCATCGGGCGTACCGTTCACTGTTGTGAACTGCAAAACATATTGCAGGATCAATACAACGCGCTGATTGTAAATATCGGCAAAGGCGATTACACCACGTTTGTGAAGCCGAACATTCCGGCGACGGGCGAGTTCAAAGGCGTGGGCTTCCTGGAGGCGCCGCGCGGTATGCTGTCTCACTGGATGGTGATTAAAGACGGTATTATCAGTAACTATCAGGCAGTGGTGCCATCGACCTGGAACTCAGGTCCGCGTAACTTCAACGATGACGTGGGGCCGTACGAACAGTCGCTGGTCGGTACGCCGATCGCCGATCCGGCGAAGCCGCTGGAAGTGGTACGTACCATCCACTCCTTCGACCCTTGCATGGCGTGCGCGGTACACGTGGTGGACGCCGATGGCAATGAAGTGGTCTCGGTGAAGGTTTTGTAATGCGGATATTAGTCTTAGGGGTCGGCAATATTTTGCTGACCGATGAAGCCATCGGGGTGCGTATTGTTGAAGCGTTAGAGCAACGATACACCCTGCCGGATTTCGTTGAGATTCTGGATGGCGGTACGGCGGGAATGGAACTTCTTGGCGATATGGCGAATCGTGATCATTTGATCATTGCCGACGCCATCGTGTCGAAAAAGAACGCGCCGGGAACCATTATGGTACTGCGCGACGATGAAGTTCCGGCGCTGTTCACCAACAAAATCTCCCCCCATCAGCTTGGACTGGCCGACGTATTGTCGGCCCTCCGCTTTACCGGCGAGTTTCCGAAGAAACTGACCCTGGTTGGCGTTATTCCACAGTCGCTGGAACCGCACATCGGCTTAACGCCAACCGTCGAGGCGATGATTGAGCCTGCGCTTGAGCAGGTTCTTGCTGCGCTGCGTGAATCCGGCGTCGAAGCAATTCCTAAGGAGACGGCGCATGTCTGAAACGTTTTCCGGATTCGACACGGCGCCCGTCGCCCGGGTTCAGGCGGCGTTTGAAGAGATAGCCCATCGTTCGATGCACGATCTTTCGTTTCTGCATCCGACTATGCCAGTGCATGTCTCTGATTTTACGTTATTTGAAGGACAATGGACGGGCACGGTAATTACGCCGTGGATGTTAAGCGCATTAATCTTCCCTGGCCCGGACCAGATCTGGCCCAGGCGTACCGTCGGTGAAAAACTCGGTCTGCAACTGCCTTATGGCACGATGACCTTTACCGTTGGCGAACTGGAAGGCGTTTCGCAATATCTTGCCTGCTCGTTGATGTCGCCGCTTTCCCGTAGCCTGTCGCCGGAAGAGGGCGTCCGGCTGGCGGATGACTGCGCGCGGATGCTGTTATCTCTGCCGGTAAGCAATCCTGATGCGCCGCAGACAAGCCGGCGTGCGTTGCTGTTTGGCCGTCGGAGCTGTGAGAATGCATGAGCTGTCTCTTTGCCAAAGCGCCGTTGAAATTATTCAGCAGCAGGCAGAACAGCACGGCGTGGCGCGCGTCACCGGCGTATGGCTGGAGATAGGCGCGCTTTCGTGCGTTGAAGAGCGCGCGGTTCGTTTCAGTTTTGATATCGCCTGCCAGGGGACTTTAGCGCAAGGGTGCGAATTGCACATCGACTACAGACCGGCCCAGGCCTGGTGCTGGGATTGCAGTCAGGTGGTGGAAATTCTCAGGCATGACGCGCAATGTCCGCATTGTCATGGCGATCGCCTGCGGGTGGATACCGGCGATTCGTTGAAAGTAAAAAGTATTGAGGTCGAATAACCCGCATTTTATTTCAGGTGGTTAATTATGTGTATTGGCGTCCCCGGTCAGGTGCTGGCCGTCGGAGATGATATTCACCAGCTTGCGCAGGTGGAAGTGTGTGGCATCAAACGTGATGTCAATATTGCTCTGATTTGTGAAGGTAAGCCAGCCGATCTGATAGGGCAATGGGTATTGGTACACGTTGGTTTTGCCATGAGCATCATTGACGAAGACGAAGCGAAAGCCACGTTAGATGCGCTGCGCCGCATGGAGTACGACATCACCAGCGCGTGATCCCTTAATCACCTCTATTATATCGCTCTATAATCGTTATATAATTATTTATATATCGATTATGGGGCGAAACCTATGAATAAATTTTTGCGCCAGCTCTCTCTGCTGGCGTTGCTTTTTTGCTGGCCGTTAATGTCACAGGCGGCGCGTACTTTTACCGATCAAATTGGCCGCCAGGTCACGGTTCCGGACACCGTCGACAGAGTGGTGGTGCTCCAGCATCAAACGCTCAATCTCCTTGTACAGATGAATGCCACTGACAAAATCGTTGGGGTCATGGCGAACTGGAAACAGCAATTAGGCGACGGCTATGCGCGTCTGGCGCCGGAACTGGCGCAAAAAGCCTCGCTGGGCGATCTAACGCACGTTGATCCTGAAAAACTGGTGGCGCTGCGCCCGCAGGTGGTGTTTGTCACGAATTACGCTCCGCAGGAGATGATCGACAAGATCAGCCGTCTTGGCATTCCGGTAGTGGCGATTTCGCTGCGCCATGATATTGCTGGCGAGCAGGCTAAAATGAACCCGACCCTGGCCGATGAAGAGCAGGCTTATAATCGCGGGCTGCGTGAAGGAATAACGCTGATTGGCGATATCGTCAATAAACCGCAAGAGGCGAAAGCGCTGATTGAGGCGATGGATAAAGGTCGCAAGATGGTCAGCGACCGTTTGCAGTCGGTCCCTGAAAATGAGCGAGTTCGCGCCTATATGGCGAATCCGGAGCTGACCACCTACGGTTCCGGTAAATACACCGGTCTGATGATGGCCCATGCGGGGGCGCTGAATGTAGCGGCATCCTCGGTGAAAGGCTTTAAGCAGGTGACAATGGAGCAGGTGATCGCCTGGGATCCACAGGTGATCTTTGTCCAGAATCGCTATCCAAAGGTCGTCAATGAGATCCTGCACAATCCCCAGTGGCAGGTCATTGACGCGGTGAAGCATCATCGGGTTTACCTGATGCCGGATTATGCCAAAGCCTGGGGATATCCGATGCCGGAGGCGGTGGGAATCGGCGAACTGTGGATGGCGAAAAAACTCTATCCGGAAAAATTCCACGATATTGACATGCAAAAGGCCGCTAACGACTGGTATCAACGTTTTTACCGTACTGACTATCAGGGCGTACAATAATGCGAATACTGGCTGCGGGGAGCTTGCGCGTCGTCTGGCCGCAGCTAATGGCGGCGTTTCAGGCGGATGCGGTATGTGATTTCGGTCCGGCGGGGCTGTTACGTGAACGCATCGAAGCGGGCGAAGCGTGCGACTTTTTTGCTTCGGCGAACCTGGCGCATCCGCAGGCGCTGCTGGAAAGCGGGCGGGCGCTGCGGGTCGCGCCTTTTACGACGAACCGTTTGTGCCTGAGCGTGCGGGCACAGGCGATGCGTGAAGGCGAGGACTGGTTGTCGCTATTAACCCGGCGGGATCTGCGGATCGGCACCTCAACAGCAGGTTGCGATCCTTCCGGCGATTATACGCAGCAGCTTTTTTCGCGGATGGGCAAGGAGGGCGAAGCGGTCCGAAAACGCGCGGTAGCGCTGGTTGGCGGCAGGCAGACTTTGCCGTTACCGGCGGGCCGGCTGGCAGCGGAATGGCTCATCAATCATGATTACACCGATATCTTTATCGGCTATGCCAGCTATGCTCCCTGGCTACGGCAGGTTAATTCGCTGCGAGTGGTTGATATCCCGGAACCTTATAATCCCGTGGCTGAATATGGCTTTGCCTGCCTGAGCGAGCAGGGAAAAACGCTTGCCGACTTTTTACTGTCAGCACGGGCGAGGTTGATTCTCATGCAACATGGGTTTAGTGAAGCGCCGAATATGACGCACTCGCAGAACTGATAAGCGAAGCGTCAGCAGGGAATACCATGCCGGATGACGACATTACTACCCCATCCGGCATTATGGTTTAACTTTGACGTTTATCTTCGGTATGGTTTTCGAAGTCGCTGGCGTCATGGCGTTCGTGAAGCTGTTCGTTCAATGGGCCGTTGGTCCGGTTGACAATGCGCCCCCGCTTTACCGCCGGACGTTCGGCTACCTGTTTCGCCCAGCGTTGTACGTTTTGATAACTTCCGGCATCCAGAAACTCCGCTGCATCATAGACATTCCCCAGCACCACGTTGCCGAACCACGGCCAGATGGCCATATCGGCAATAGTGTACTCTTCTCCCGCGACATACGGGTGGTGAGCTAACTGCTTATCCAGCACGTCCAGCAGACGCTTGGCTTCCATGGTGAAGCGATTAATGGCGTACTCAATTTTTACCGGCGCATAATGATAGAAATGACCGAAACCGCCACCGAGGAACGGCGCCGCGCCCTGTAGCCAGAACAACCAGTTAAGGGTTTCTGTGCGCTTAGCCAGATCCTGCGGCAGGAAATGGCCAAACTTATCCGCCAGATAAACAAGAATTGCGCCCGACTCAAAAACTCGAATCGGCGGGTTGTGTGAGTTATCGCGCAGCGCCGGGATTTTTGAGTTCGGATTGATGTCAACAAAGCCGCTGGAGAACTGATCGCCCTCGCCGATGCGAATCAACCAGGCGTCATATTCGGCGCCGGTCACGCCCAGCGCCAGGAGCTCTTCCAGCATAATAGTCACTTTCTGGCCGTTAGGCGTCCCCAGCGAATAAAGCTGTAACGGATGTTTGCCGACGGGCAGCGTTTTGTCGTGCGTCGGGCCGGAAACCGGGCGATTAATGTTAGCGAACGCGCCGCCGCCGGATTTATCCCACGTCCAGACTTTTGCGGGTTGATAAGTATTATCTGCCATATTGACCTGCCTTCACAGTGGTGGTGTTGAAGCAGTGTAGCAGCTTGCTAACCGGACATTTAACCGATTGGGACATTCCGGCGAGTGAAATTTTAACCTTCTGGCCTCAGTGTGCCTTATTGAGGTGTATGATTATGTCGACCTCTGTCCGGTTAGTGTCACAGAGCAGACAATCAGAGCGAAATCACGCCAGGCTGCTCAGGCGGTCTTGTTTTGAGGTAAGTGCATGAGCAAAGGAACCACCAGTCAGGATGCCCCCTTCGGGACATTATTGGGTTACGCCCCCGGCGGCGTAGCGATCTACTCTTCAGATTACAATTCCCTCGATCCGTGGGACGACGACGACGCAGCTTTTCGTAGCTACATCGACGATGAATACATGGGGCATAAATGGCAGTGCGTGGAATTTGCCCGCCGTTTTCTCTTTCTGAATTATGGCGTTGTTTTTACTGACGTCGGCATGGCCTGGGAAATCTTCTCGCTACGTTTTCTGCGCGAGGTCGTGAATGACAATATTTTGCCTTTGCAGGCCTTCCCGAACGGTTCGCCGCGCGCGCCGGAGGCCGGGGCGCTGCTCATCTGGCAAAAGGGCGGCGAGTTTAACGAAACCGGGCACGTCGCGATTATCACCCAACTCCTGGATAACAAAATTCGTATTGCTGAGCAAAACGTTATCCACACGCCATTGCCGCCAGGGCAGCAGTGGACTCGCGAACTGGAAATGGTCGTAGAAAACGGGTGTTACACCCTGCGCGACACCTTTGATGACACGACGATTTTAGGCTGGATGATCCAGACCGACGACACGCAATACAGTTTGTCACAGCCTGACATCGCGAATCAGTCGCTGGCGATTCGCGGCGCAAGACTGCCAGAGAAAGGTCAGTTTGACGGTCAGTGGCTGGATGAGCGCGATCCGTTACAAAAAGCCTATGTACAGGCGAACGGGCACGTTATCAATCAGGACCCGTACCAGTATTTTACCATCACCGAGAGCGCTGAACAGGAGCTTATCAAAGCGACCAATGAGTTGCATTTGATGTACCTGCACGCCACGGACAAAGTTTTAAAAGACGATAATCTGCTGGCGCTATTCGATATCCCCAAAATTCTTTGGCCGCGTCTGCGCCTCTCCTGGCAGCGCCGTCGTCACCATATGATCACCGGTCGTATGGATTTCTGCATGGATGAACGCGGGCTGAAAGTCTATGAATACAATGCCGATTCCGCATCATGCCATACCGAAGCGGGATTAATTCTCGAAAAATGGGCTGAGCAGGGCTATACCGGTAAAGGGCATAACCCGGCAGAGGGCTTAATTAACGAGCTGGCAGGCGCCTGGAAACACAGTAAAGCGCGTCCTTTCGTCCATATCATGCAGGATGATGATATCGAGGAGGACTATCACGCGCAGTTTATGCAGCAGGCGCTGCATCAGGCCGGCTTCGCGAGCAAAATCCTCCGCGGGCTGGGCGAGTTGCGCTGGGATGACGCCGGGCAGTTGATCGATGGCGACGGACGGCTGGTGAATTGTGTCTGGAAAACCTGGGCGTGGGAAACGGCGATGGAGCAGATACGCGAAGTCAGCGAGACGGAGTATGCCGCAGTGCCTATTCGTACCGGGCACCCGGAAAATGAAGTCCGGCTGATTGATGTATTACTGCGCCCGGAAGTGTTGGTGTTTGAACCGCTGTGGACGGTGATCCCGGGCAACAAAGCGATCCTGCCTATCCTGTGGTCGCTGTTCCCGCATCATCGCTATTTGCTCGACACGGATTTTACCGTTAACGATGAGCTGGTGCAGACCGGCTATGCGGTAAAACCGATAGCCGGACGTTGCGGTAGTAATATCGATTTGGTGAGCCATCAGGAAGAGCTACTGGATAAAACCAGCGGCAAGTTCGCCACGCAGAAAAATATCTATCAGCAGTTGTGGTGCCTGCCGAAGGTCGCCGGGAAGTATATTCAGGTCTGTACGTTTACCGTGGGCGGTAACTACGGCGGTACGTGCCTGCGCGGCGATGATTCATTAGTCATTAAAAAAGAGAGCGATATTGAACCGTTAATCGTCATCAAAGCGTAACGGGGTCATTCTCGTCGGGATATCGGCGTGGGTGCCGATATCCCGCCTGTTGTGTTTACCAGCGAAGGGCTATCAGCCTGCCATTTACTGGTAACATATGAGAAATAATATCACAAATTATTCTTAACTTTTCTGACGCAGGCGGTGACGCTCGCCTCGTTGGCGCATCCGTTTCCTGATTTTCGACTAATCGATACTTTTTGCGGCTGGTTACGCTGCCCCCATTCCTTTGGATTTAGGTCATGCCTGTTTGGCTGGTAAACGGACAGCATAATATATTGATGAGTCCAAATGATATTATTGGTCATATAAAAAGTTTACGTTAGGTTATTTTTCTATTGCAAAAGTTTGCGTTTAAACCCTGTTTGCAATCTTCGGGCCGAGATATAGATACACCTAAGTAAATGCAGTTAATTATTATTCAGCTATTATTGTCAGCCTTGTAAATAATATTTCCGTATAAAGCGAAGCGACTTCCATCATGACTATTAATGGTATTGTTGAATAGTTTACCTTGTAATTATTTAAGTTTGGTGGACGTTTTGTCTTATTCTGGTGAGCGTATGGTTATGGCAGATGACAGCCGATTTTTCATTATGTTAGCATGAGTTGATAATACTTTATCCAGGCATAGATCAGGATGTCCACATATAATAAGGAGAATGGTATATGTTTAAAAAAGTATTAGGCTTGCGCCACTGGAATAATAATGTTGTCAAAATACCGCCGCCAGCAGCAGAATCTGGCGCTAATGCGTCTGACGTGGTGGTGGATACTCCTGAGCCTTATGAGCGGATACTGTGTCAAAAAATTCTGATGGGGATCTCGACGATCGATATCATTCGTAATGCCATCATTAAATCCTGTGAGCAGCTCAACATTGAAAAAGAACGCATTAATGAACTTAATGAACAGAATGATAAAGCCAGAAGTTCATTAAAATCGCTCGTGGAATTTATCACCGAAATTGGCACGACTTCATCGGATATTGGCTGTCGTATGGGCGACTTAAATACCTCCTTAACGCAAATTAATGCGTGTATTAAAGAGATACAGAAGATCGCTAACCAGACCAATTTGATAGCGATTAACTCCGCGATCGAGGCCGCGCGCGTAGGGGATGCCGGGCGTGGTTTTAGCGTTATTTCGAAAGAGGTGAAAAACCTGTCCGAAGATGTTAAACACAGTTCGAAAAGCGTCAGTACGTTAACCTCTGTAATCAAAGATAATACGGCCAGAGTGAGTGAGGTGCTGGATAACCAACAGCCGGTTATTGATAATATTACGACTAACATAAATCAAATTGTGGAGTCTATTGGCATCGTCATCGATAAATCGCTGAGCATGAAATCGGTCATGCAGTACATCTCTACGGTGCAGTTTTTGAATATTGTCAAAGTTGACCATGTTATCTGGAAAATGGAAGTCTACAAATTACTCTTAAATAAAGACATAAACAGTAAAATAACGATGCACGATCAGTGTCGGCTGGGGAAATGGTACTACGGTTTTGAAGGGCAGCAGTTTAGCAATTACTACAGTTTCCGTAGTCTGGAAGCGCCGCATAAAGAGGTGCATACCGCTGGTCACTCTGCGCTGAACTATTTTGCCGCAGGCGATATGAATGCGATGTCGCAAGAACTCGACAGAATGGAGCGATCCAGTAATGAGGTGGTTAACCAGCTGGAAATGCTGGCTGTCGATTTGTTAAAAGAAACCACACTGTGAAGTCATAAGTTATTACCGTATAACCCACAGGATCCATCATCAACAGGACTGATGTATCACTCTTTCTGCACTGGAGTTATTCCGGACAGAGAAAAAAAGCATGACGCAGAAGATGGCTGTGTTTGTTTACCCGAATCACTTACCTTAGTAAGTGATTCGGGATTAATCAGTAACCTCTTTGCTTTTTATCGGCGGCCAGACTTTGGCTGGAAAAGTGCGTTACTGCTAAATTTCTCACTCTCTTACCGCCTTCCTGCCTCTCAAAATACCTGAAACCTGTGCTCACAGATTAATAGCGATTATTTAATCGTGAAATAACGTTGGGCATTATTGAAGCAGATATCCTGAACCATACGGCTTAGCATCGCTTCATCATCAGGAATCTCTCCGTCCTGCGCCCACTGTCCCAGCAGGTTACAGAGAATACGACGGAAATATTCATGTCGCGTATAAGAAAGGAAACTGCGGGAGTCGGTCAGCATCCCGACAAACTGACTTAACAGTCCCATTTGCGACAGTTGCTCCAGTTGGCGCAGCATACCGTCTTTCTGATCGTTAAACCACCAGCCGGAACCAAACTGCACTTTTCCGGCAATTCCCGGCCCCTGGAAGTTACCGATCATGGTCGCCAGGACTTCGTTATCACGTGGGTTCAGGCAATAGAGGATAGTCTTGGGCAGTTCATTGGTCACATCCATACTGTCGAGCAAACGGGAGAGCGCCCAGCTAATGTTATTATCGCCAATGGAGTCAAAGCCGGTATCCGGCCCCAGCAGGCGGAACATTCGGGTATTATTGTTACGGATCGCGCCAATATGTAGCTGCATCACCCAGCCGCGCGCGGCGTACTGGCGGCCCAGCCAGACCAGCACCGCCGTGGTAAACTGGGCGATCTCAAGTTCGCTCAGCGTTTCGCCAGCCAGACGTTTGCCCAGAATGGCGTCAAGCTGCGCGTCGTCGGGCACCGGCGCAAATCGCAGCGTTTCAATGCCATGATCCGACGCGCGGCAGCCGCAGGCGGCGAAATGGTCGAGGCGGCGAGTGAGCGCCTGACGTAAATCGTCGAAACGGGTAATGCTGACATCTGCCGCCGCTTCCAGTTTCCTCAGGTAATCGACAAAGCCGTCCAGTTCGATTTTGAAAACTTTGTCGGGGCGCCAGCTTGGCGCGACTTCAATATCAATGCTGTCGTCGGCGGCTATCTGGCGGTGATATTCCAGAGAATCTATCGGGTCGTCGGTGGTTCCGACCATCCGCACATTCATCTGCTGCATAATACCGCGCGCGGAAAAGGCCGGCGTCGCCAGTTTCTCATTACACTGCGTCCAGATACTTTCTGCGGTATCCGGTCCGAACAGCGTACCTGTAATGCCAAATGGACGGCGTAGTTCAAGGTGCGTCCAGTGATACAGCGGATTACCCAGCGTTTTTGGTACGGTATTGGCCCAGGCCATATATTTTTCATAATCGCTGGTCTCTTTGCCGGTGATCAGCGACTCATCCACGCCTGCGCTTCGTAGCGCTCGCCATTTATAGTGGTCGCCTTCCAGCCAGATCTGACCGAGGTTATCGAAACGGCGATCGTCGGCGATTTCCTGCGGACTTAAATGGCAGTGGAAGTCATAAATCGGCATGGGCGCGGCGTATTTATGGTACAGCGTGCGGGCAATGTCGTTTTTCAGTAGAAAATCTTCAGTCATAAACGTAGCCATGATTTATCTCCTTACTTAGCCAGCGCTTCTACCGTGGCTTTCGCGCCATTCTGCAATAGCTGTTGGTAAGCGTCGGTAACGGCTTGCACAAATTCGTGGTTCTTCGGCAGGTCGTTGCCAAAGATAGACTCGATGGCCAGTAGCCCGCGAACGCGTTCTTCCGGCGTCTGATATTGCTGATGAATCGCCTGATACTGTGCAAGCAGCGGATCGACGACATCAATGGTTTTACCTTGCTCATCGACACCGCCGACATAACGCATCCATCCGGCGACGCCCAGCGTCAGGCGGCGATAGTCATCGCCCTGTTGCAAGTGCAGACGTACCGGGTCCAACAAACGCTGCGGCAGTTTCTGACTGCCATCCATCGCGATCTGCCAGGTGCGGTGTTTCAACGAGGGGTTAGTGAAACGCGCAATCAACAAATTCGCATACCCTTCCAGATCGGTGCCTTCCGGCATTGACAACGTCGGCGCTTGTTCATCAAGCATCAGCGCCAGCGCCGCGCGACGGTAAGCCGGGTTAGTCATAGTATCGGCGATAGTGTCATACCCGCCGAGATAACCCAGATAGGCGAGGAAAGAGTGACTGCCGTTAAGCATACGCAGCTTCATCATCTCAAACGGTACGACATCTGCAACGAATTGCGCGCCGACGGTATCCCAGTCCGGGCGACCATTCACAAAGTTATCTTCGATGACCCACTGGCGGAAGGGTTCGCAGGCGATAGCGCAGGGATCATAAACGCCTAACTGGTCGGCAACCAGTTGTAGCGTCTCTTCGGTCGCTGCCGGAACAATGCGGTCAACCATGGTGCAGGGGAAGGTCACATTGTCGGCAATCCATGCGGCGAGGGCGGCATCGCGAGCTTTCGCCAGGCCGAGGACGGCAGCCTTCGCGACGTGACCATTCTCGCGCACGTTATCGCACGACAGCACGGTAAAAGCTTTCAGTCCTTGCTCCCGGCGCATGTTTAGCGCTTCGACAATATAGCCAATGGCGGATTTAGGCTGCTGTGGATGGGCAAGATCGTTTTGGATCAGCGGGTTATTGACATCAAGCTCGCCGCTGGCGGGGTCGGTGCAGTAGCCTTTTTCGGTCACGGTTAAGGAGACGATGGCGGTTTCCGGGCGCGCCATTGCCGCCAGAATCCCTGCATGACCGTCGAATTCAGGGTGTAGCGCTTCTTTCATTGAACCGATAATTTTCAGTTCGGTGCTTTCTGCGCCGCGTTCTGCAACGGTGTACAGCAGATTTTGCGCTTTCAGGTTCGCGATCAGCCGCGCGTCGTTACCCGGCATCAGGTTCACTTCACAAATGCCCCAGTCGCTGTCGCTCTTTTCCAGTAGATGATGGGTAAAGAGCGCCTGGTGCGCGCGGTGAAACGCCCCGCAGCCCAGATGCACAATACGGGATACCAGACGTGATTTGTCCCAGTTTGGGCGGGCGACGGAAACCTGGGCGGTGGCGATATTCTGTTCCATTGCAAACTCCTGTCATTCGACGTCTTCGCCCGCGATCTCCGGGGCGAGGCATGTTGCTATTGCATTGAGTAGGGGAAATCGCATGACGCGTCGCGCCATGCGAAAGAAGGTTATTTGCTAAAGAAAGCGCGCTGGATAGCCAGTTCGACGCCGCGGACTTCCGCAAGCCCTTTCAGACGGCCAATGGCGGAATAACCCGGATTCGTTTTCTTCTTCAGATCGTCCAGCATCTGATGACCGTGGTCCGGGCGCATTGGGATCAGATCGTCGCTACCTTCGGCTTTACGACGGTGCTCTTCTTCCACAATCGCTTTAACGACTTCATACATATCCACATCGCCGTGCAAATGGGCGGCCTCGTGGAAGGTCTTCGGATTCTCTTCGCGCAGCGTAGAGCGCAGATGCGTAAAGTAGATGCGCGGACCAAACTGTTTGATCATATCAACCAGATCGTTGTCGGCGCGCACGCCGTAAGATCCGGTACACATGGTGAAGCCGTTCGCCATGCTATTAACGGTTTCCACCATCCATTGCATGTCTTCAATGGTAGAGACAATGCGCGGCAGGCCGAGAATAGGGCGCGGCGGATCGTCAGGGTGAACGGCCATACGCACGCCAACCTCGTCGGCAACCGGAATAATGGCTTTCAGGAAATAGGCAAAATGTTCACGCAGTTTTGCTTTATCGATATCTTTATACGTCGCCAGGTGTTGACGGAACTGATCCAGCGTATAGCCTTCTTCCGCGCCAGGTAAACCGGCAATAATGTTGCGGGTCAGACGTGCTTTGTCTTCCTCGCTCATGGTGGCGAAACGCCGCTCTGCCTGAGCAATCTCTTCTGCCGTATAGTCGGCTTCTGCTCCCGGACGCTTCAGGATATGCAGTTCGAACGCGGCGAATTCAATCTGGTCAAAACGCAACGCTTTGGAACCATCCGGTAATACGTATTCCAGATCCGTACGTGTCCAGTCCAGTACCGGCATAAAGTTATAGCAAACCGTATAGATACCGCATTGCGCCAGGTTACGCAGCGTTTGCTGGTAGTTTTTGATCCATAAATCGTACTGACCGGTGTGGGTTTTGATATCTTCGTGGATAGGTACGCTCTCTACCACAGACCACTCCAGACCCGCCTCTTCAACGATAGCTTTACGTTTCTGGATCTCGTCTACCGACCAAATTTCTCCATTCGGGATATGGTGTAACGCCGTTACCACGCCGGTTGCGCCAGCCTGGCGTACATCTGACAGCGTTACCGGGTCGTTAGGTCCGTACCAGCGCCAGGTTTGTTTCATATCTCGTTTCCTCTTCTTGCGATAACGTCTTCGTGGTTGACCCATTGCCAGCCAACTTCGAAACGTGCTTTGTAAACCCGTTCTGCCCCCTAAATTCAACCAAAATTTTTCTCATGTCAACCTTATTGTCTAAATTGGCTAACCAAATCACAAATATCATCATTCACGGTCTGCCAATTTTATTTATTTGATCTGTGTCAATTTTTGCTGGGTGGAAAGCATTCACCATTCAACTTGAAATGAGTTGATGTATTTATTTCAAGAATATTAAAGGCGGGAGTTGCCGCCAGATTTTGACCGGTCCGGATGAGAAAATATTGATTGGTCAACCAATTTTTGTGATTTCAGTTTTCCCGCTACAGGTCAGACGGCGCGGAGCTAATGTTTTTTAACGAGGCTTTATCATGAAGATGACAAAATTAAGATGGTGGATTATCGGCCTGGTCTGCGTAGGGACCATCGTAAACTACCTGTCCCGTAGCTCGCTTAGCGTTGCGGCGCCAGCGATGATGAAAGAACTCCATTTTGATGAGCAACAATATTCCTGGGTGGTGAGCGCCTTCCAGCTTTGTTACACCATTGCGCAGCCGATCACCGGCTATTTGATGGATGTCATCGGACTGAAAATCGGCTTCTTTATCTTTGCCTTGTTGTGGTCGCTGATCAACATGGCGCACGCGCTGGCCGGCGGCTGGATAAGTCTGGCATTTCTGCGTGGTCTGATGGGGCTAACCGAAGCGTCAGCGATTCCGGCCGGGATTAAAGCCAGCGCCGAATGGTTCCCGACGAAAGAACGCGGTATTGCGGGGGGCCTGTTTAATATCGGTACTTCAATTGGCGCGATGCTGGCGCCGCCGCTGGTGGTCTGGGCGATGCTGACCTTTGCTGATAGCGGCATCGGTACTGAAATGGCGTTTGTGATTACCGGTGGGATCGGCGTGCTGTTCGCCATCACCTGGTTCCTGATTTATAACTCGCCAAATAAACACCCGTGGATCACCCACAAAGAGCTGCGTTATATCGAAGACGGCCAGGAAAGCTATCTCCAGGACGATAATAAAAAACCGGCCGTTAAAGAGATCGTTAAAAAGCGTAACTTCTGGGCATTGGCGATTACCCGTTTTCTTGCTGACCCGGCATGGGGAACGCTGAGTTTCTGGATGCCGCTGTATCTGATTAACGTGATGCATCTGCCGTTAAAAGAGATCGCCATGTTTGCCTGGCTGCCGTTCCTGGCGGCGGACTTCGGCTGCGTTGCAGGCGGTTTCCTGGCGAAGTTCTTCATGGAAAAGATGCACATGACCACGATCAATGCGCGTCGTTGTAGCTTTACCATCGGCGCTGTTTTGATGATTTCGATCGGTTTTGTCAGCATTACGACTAACCCGTATGTCGCCATTGCATTGATGAGTATTGGCGGTTTTGCGCACCAGACGCTGTCTACCGTCGTGATTACCATGAGCGCTGACCTGTTCAAGAAAAATGAGGTCGCGACGGTTGCCGGTCTGGCAGGATCTGCGGCATGGATGGGACAGTTAAGCTTCAACCTGTTTATGGGGGCATTGGTCGCTATTATCGGTTACGGCCCGTTCTTCATTGCACTCAGTCTGTTCGATATTATCGGCGCCATCATCCTGTGGGTACTGATTAAAGATCCGGAAAAGCACCACCCGCCAATGACGGAACAGCCGCTGGCGTCTCACCGCTAAAGCTGTCTCGGTTTCACAGGCCTGATAAGCGAAGCGCTACCGGGTTCTAACGGCCACCTTCGGGTGGCCGTCTTCATTACCCTTATCGGTAAAAATACGCGTTGGTTTTATACCAGCGCGTTATCATTTAGTTTGCCTGATTATTTTCAGATGCTGAAAATAATATTGTGGTAAGGGTTATTGTTTTTCGCCTGGATTTTTATCGACTCTCTGTCTCGCTGCGATCATCGATAAAGTCCCCTTTATGTAAATAAAGGTTCAATGCTTCTACTCTTTTCTCCATATATTTTGCGCAGCTTCACAAAAAATAACCTGATGTCGTAATGTCCACTCCCTAATATTCTCCATGCGCTATACGTTAATTTAAGTTTAAATTTCATGCCGGGGATATCACGATGCCACGTAATTTTACTGTTTCAGCCTGTCAGTATATTGTTACCGAAATAAACACTTTTGAAGATTTCATAACAAAGGTAAGGATACTTCTTAATAAAAGTCAGGGAGCTGATGTCGTTATCTTCCCGGAGCTATTTACCATTGAGCTATTTACACTATTGAAAAAATGGCAAGAAAGACCCATTTCACACCTTACTTTAATTGATCAGTTCACGGATGCCTATAAGCAGCTTTTTCAACAGGAAGCGAAAGAAAGAGGACAGTTCATTATTGCTGGCTCTCATCTGGAGCAGACTGGAGCAGATCGCTATGAGAATGTTGCGCATATATGGGGACCCGATGGCGAACATTATGCTCACAGTAAGACGCATATCTTCCCGGCTGAACGGGGTTGGTATACTCAGGAAGGCGATAAAATGGCTGTTTTTCAACTGCCATTTGCAAAGGTGGGTTTTAATATTTGTTATGAAGCAGAAATACCGGAGTGTGCCGCGACGCTGGCGGAACAGGGTGTGGAGTTAATTTTAACGCCTTCCGCTACGTTTACTGAACAGGGATTTTGGCGAGTCAGGCATTGTTGCCACGCACGTTGTATTGAAAATCAAATTTATCTTGTTCACTGTTGCCTGGGAGGAAACCCGGGCGGGCCACTGCCAGGCTGCTGGGCCCGAAGTTCAATTTTAAGCCCCTGTGATGTCGTGTGGAAAAATCCACAAGGTATTATCGCAGAGGCGCACGTCAATCAAGAGGATGTCATTTCAGGAGAAATTAACCTCGATGTTCTATATGAAAATAGACTTGGGGGGGCAGCAACAACGTTCAAGGACAGACGCAGAAAAGCAGGCATATATAATATCTGGCCATCACACATTAAATAACAGAATGTGTCCCTTCTATGTATTAGCTGGAGGTCGTTATGGGATATTTAAAATTACCTGAGGGTAAAAGGATTGCGGTCAATCTTGGTGTTGATGTAGATGCTCAGTCTTTATGGCTGGGCGGATTTAATCGACCGTCGCCATCCTTTATGTCACGAGGAGAGTTTGGTGCTCAAGTTGGCGTACCAAGGCTTCTGAAATTGTTCAAAGAAAATAATATCAAAACCACCTTTTTTATTCCCGGACACACTGTAGACACCTTCCCGGAAATCATTAAAGCAATTTTTGATGCCGGGCATGAAATCGCTCACCATGGCTACTATCATGAAAATCCGACGCTGGTGAATCGTGATACAGAACGCCGACTTATGGATCTGGCGTTCGCCTGTTATAAAAGACATTTCGGCATACGCCCTGTGGGATACCGTTCTCCCTATTGGGATTATAGCGAGAATACGCTGGATCTTCTGGAGGAAGCCGGTTTTCTCTATGACAGTAGCCTGATGGCGAGAGATCTTGTGCCTTACCATCCTCAACGTTGGCAGGTGAATTGGGAGACGGGAAATATCGCAGGCCCGGCCAGCGCGATTCTGGAAATTCCTGTTAGCTGGTATCTGGATGATTTTCCCGCACTGGCGTATACCGGCAACCAGGAGGGGATGAGCGATACTGACGGTGTTCTGCGACGCTGGAAGGATATTTTTACCTATGCTTATCACCATCAGGAAAACAGTTTATATGCGATGGCTCTTCATCCGCAGATAATCGGTCATGGGCATCATATGATGATGTTGTTACGTTTGATTGAACATATTAAAGGGCATGATGGCGTATGGTTTGCAACCTGTGAAGAGATAGCCAGTGTCTGGGTGGATGACGAAGAGGATCGACAAAAAATGCTCCGTCCTGATGTTCGTGGCGTAGCGCCGGTTCCGGATGATTATGGCTGGCCGGGCAAATGATATCACCTCATGACAATGTTAATATCAGTCGGGTAACGGATTACCCGGGCAGAAGTTACCTGTTTGCCCGCTCGTTAATGCATATTGTCCATCAGAAAGGGAGACTATCCCGGGACGTATAAAATCTTTTTTATTTCGGTCAAAACGTTAATCAACGAGAATAGTTTGTTTTTTGATTTAAATCATTTTTTAGTTTTCACAGGATAATAAGCAAATAACATTTATAATGTGAGTATTAAGAAAAATAAAATTTCCATAGTGATTAATTTTCATTTAACCCTTTGATTTTTAATGTTTTTGTGTGTGTTAATTGATGTAAATCAATTTGGATTTTTTTATTAAATAAGTAAAAATTAAGTTGATATTTGCTTTTTGATGTGTTTTTTATATATAGCTGATTATTATTCTGAAATGTCAATTTTTGAATAACGACGCTGTGATACCGGCACCAGGGATACTTTGCGATAAAAGGGATTGAATATGGCAGAGAGCGTTCAGTATAACCTCAATTGTATTTGGCCACAGCGGGCCAAAACCCTCTATTGCTTTGCAACCAGCGGAATAACGTTCATCAGACGTGGGTAAACGTCGGCAAAATCCCTGCAAACCTGGCGCTTTTCACGCTGTGTTTTTTGGTCGTTGCGCTTTTAATAAGAGTCACAAGCGCTGGCCGCCGGTATTCGTCTGGCTGCTGAACTGCCACCTGATCAACAAGGAGATAAATCATGGATGCGATTTTTTTAAAGCTCGACAATATCAAAGGCGAAAGCCAGGTTGAAGGCTTTGAAGATCAGATAGAGATCATGTCTTATAGCCACAATGTGGCAATGCAGGTAAATAACGATGTTAGCCTCACTGAGCGGACTTCCGGGCGCGCGCATGTTGGTGAAATGTCGCTCACCAAATTTGTCGACCTCGCCACGCCTGTGCTCAATGAGTACTGCTGTAGCGGGAGGCTAATTAGAACCGCGGTGCTGACGTTGTGCCGCAATGACGACGGCAAAATGCGGTCGCTTATCGTTTATACCCTGACAAACGTGCTGATATCACAACTCAGTGTTAGCGGCGGCGCCGGCGGTAAGCCGGTGGAAACGATGTCGCTGAACTTCACGAAAATCGAATGGCAAATCACTGCCGAGAAATCAGACGGCGCTCAGCAGGAGTCCAGAACGTCAGTATGGGATCTGGCGATGAACCAGATAGGGAAATGATGATGACACCAACCATTCCGGTCGCGCTATTCGACAGGCTCTTGGTTGAGGGGATAAGCCCACATGAATTGGTACGACGCAAGTTAATGTGTTTATTCAACTCTTGCGCCGTGCCAGGTGGCGAGACATTACCGCCGCTGCTCACTCGGGGTATGCCGGAATGGCACGAGGTGAATGTGGGTGACAAACGGGTTCTCAACTGGTTTTGCCGTGAGCTTCGCGCTGCTATTTTACGTTATGAACCGAGCATCAATATGCTGAAAGTCAGTGTAAAAGATGCCCATCATCAGACGCTGGCGTTGTCTTTGGAAGCGATGTTACAGGATGAGTCTGAACCGTTAAGGCTGGAGATAGCCTACTCTAACGGTAGATGGCGCTAGTAATGCAGGAAGGAACGCCGGGCCGGGCGTTTAACATTATCCCAAAAGCAAAAAAACGCAGCGAGCGAACCTGATAATCAGGCAGACAGTCCACCTTTCGGTATGGTTGATCTGCCTGCATCATTTTCAGGATGGTTAATAACGGACCATGACAGATTTAAGTTCGGTATAGTCATCAATAAACGCGCTGCCAAATTCACGACCTATGCCCGATCCTTTCATCCCTCCAAAGGGTACCGCGGGATCGAGGAAGGTATGCATATTGACCCACACCATGCCAGCATCAATATCTTCAGCGTAGCGTAATGCCTTAGATATATTTTCCGACCACACACTTGCAGCAAGGCCGAATGGCGAATCGTTGATATGCGAAAGCGCCTCTTTTTCATTCTGATAACCGATAAAGCTACAGACAGGGCCAAAGGTCTCCTCGTGCATCAGCGTACTGTTTTTACTACGCACTTTTACCGCTGTCGGCTGTAAAAAGTACCCTTCGCCGGGTAAAGTTTCACCGCCATAAACAATGGTATCCCCTTCTTCCCGTGCACGTTGAATCAGACGCAGCACTTTTTCAAGCTGAACCTGATTCGCCAGCGGGCCCATCACCGTTTTTTCATCTAAAGGCGAGCCGGGCACGATCTCCGATAACCGTTGTCTGAGGAGCGTCATGACCGTATCCAGTTTTTCCTGGGGCAGATAAAAACGCTCTGCGGCAGCACAAATTTGCCCTTGATTCAGATAACCGGCTTCAAGAATACCGTTGACCATGGCTTGTGCCGTGAGATCATTGAGAAACAGCGCCGCATTTTTCCCTCCTAGTTCGAGGGTAACGCGTTTTCCTGACGATGTTGCCGAACGCCGGACTTTCTCACCTGTCGCGACTGACCCGGTGAAACTCACTTTGGCGCAATCTGGATGCGCGATCAGCTGTTGCGCTATCTCACCGCCAGCACCGTTTACCACGTTAATTACGCCATCAGGGAAACCTGCCTCTTTAGCCAGCTCAGCGACTCGCAGCAGTGTCAGCGGGGTATATTCACTTGGTTTAATGACGATGGTGCAGCCACATACCAGCGCTGCGGCCAGTTTCCAGATAGCAATCATAATTGAGAAATTCCACGGCACAATACCGACGACCACGCCAATGGGTTGGCGTTGGGTAAACGCTGTGTATCTCTCTTCTCCCATTGATGGCAGGGAGACATTCAGCGTTTCACCGGTTATTTTTCCTGCCCAACCGGCAAAGTAACGCAGGAAGGCCACTGACTGATCGAGTTCAAGACCGCGCGACAGCATAATCGTTTTACCTGAACAGACGCTTTCCAGTTGAGCTAACTCTTCACGATGAGCGGCAAGAGTATCAGCCAGTTTCAGCAGTAATGCGCCGCGTTGTAACGTTGGCATTTTACGCCAGACATCAAACGCCCGTCTGGCGCTCTGCATGGCCTCTTCTGCCTGCGCAGGGGTTGCCGACACAACGTCGGCGATGATTTTGCCGGTGGCTGGGTTAGTGACCGAGAAGTTCGTGCCGTTTCCGGCCTGACGTTCACCTGCAATAAATTGTCCGTGTCGTTGGCGTAAAAAAGTCGTTACTTCGGCAAGTAATGTCACGTCGCTCATCAGAAGTGCCTGTAGGTCAGGAATGTACGTTTTTCCATCTCAACATACTTGCCTGGAACTGAATATCGTTCCAAAGAACGTCATTCTTCCGGACGATATTTTGTAAAACGTTACCGTGCTGTGATAGCGGTCTTAGTCAAGCGTGATGACAAGGTAACGCGATGAATACAAAAATCGATGCGTTGAATTACTACGGCGCGACGAAAAAATACCCGTTGCATTTTCCTGCTCTGCAAGACGATATTGATGCCGATGTGGTGATCATTGGCGGTGGCTTTTCAGGCATCAATACCGCGCTGGAACTGGCGGAGCAGGGGATCACTAATGTTGTCGTTCTGGAAGCCCGCCATCTTGGGTATGGCGGCACCGGGCGAAACGGCGGTCAGGTGATGGCCGGTATAGGTCACGACATCGAAGCCGTTAAAAAATATGTAGGCGCAGCGGGAATGGAGACGCTGTTTAAAATCTCGAACCTCGGCGCAGGCATTATTCGGGAGCGAATTCGTAAATACCATATTGATGCTGATTTTGTCCCCGGATATGGTTATCTGGCCTACAACCAGCGGCAGTTAAAAACGCTGCAACAATGGGAAAAAGAATTCAAAGCCGCTACGCCGGAAGACGATATTGAACTCTATACCGGTAAAGACGTGCAGCAGGTTATCGGTTCCGACGTCTACTGCGGTGTTCTCAAGCATATGGGGGGAGGGCATGTCCACTCGCTGAATTTATTGCTGGGCTCCGCTCAGGCTGCGAATTCGCTGGGGGTGAAGATATTCGAATATTCACCTGTGGTTGAGGTCAGTTACGGTAAAACTGTGCGGGTACGTACTGCGATGGGCAGCGTAAAAGCGGCCAAATTGCTGTGGGCCTGTGATAGTTTTCTCAATAATCTGGAACCAGAAATTTATAAGAAAACGCTGGTTACTTATTCTTATCAGGTCTCTACAGAACCTCTCTCCAGCGAGCTTGTTGAGCGGATCAGTCCCTTGCGCGGGGCTTTTAGTGATATCCGCCCGGTGATAAATTACTACCGTCTCACAAAAGAAAACCGTCTGCTGTTTGGCAGCGCCACAAGGTTTCTTGAATATACCCCGCACGATTTTGCTGCCTGGAACCGCACTCTGTTGACGGAGGTCTTTCCTTATTTGAAAGACGTTAAAATCGATTTTGCCTGGGGCGGACCGATGGCCTGTAGCGCGAATCTGTTTCCGCAGATTGGCACGCTTCGTGAGCACAATAATGTTTTTTATGTTCAGGGTTATTCCGGATTTGGCGTCACGCCTTCCCATATTGTATGCAAAATCCTGGCCGAAGGAATAAATGGCGGTTCCGAGCGGTATCGTCTGATGAGTAGCATTCCCCACGCGACAATTTATGGTCGCGACAGTCTACGTCTATTGCTGGTCAGTGCGGGAAAACTGATACATCAAACAGCCGGTTTCTGGAAAGGCCGGAATTAACCAGGAGAACATTAATGCAAGCTTTTAAACTCAATCAACCTGTTCCTGAATTACAGCCAATCGGGAGTGTCAGCCTGTTGGGGGCGTTGCCAACAGAAGGCGATCCCCAGGTCGCCGTTGCGATGATTTACGGTAAACCTGAGGACGTATTTACCTGTGGACTGTTTTCATCGACCCGCGGCGGTTTCACTATGATTTATCCCTTTACCGAGCACGCAACCGTGCTGGAAGGGGAAGTGGAACTCACTGTTGCGGGTCAGGAACCGATACGTTTTTCACCAGGCGATAGTTGGTTTGTTGAACAGGGAACCGAAGTGGCATGGAAAGTTTTAACGCCCCGTTTTGTAAAACATTATCTGGCAAAAGTTGAAAGCCATAAGCAGGGTTGAATCCTTTAATTGTTCGTCAGTAGCGTTGGCATCACTGGGGAGAATAACGCGCTCCCCACTTGCTATTAGCGCATGCGGGGACGGCGTCACAACGTTATTTACCGTTATCCCTCTTCAGGACGATACCTGTTAGATACGGTGCCTGCCATAAATAAGCGTTATTCCGGAGCGGTAATTTATTGTTGTAATAATAGTGAAGAGGTTGACCATGTTTAAAAACAGACTTGCCAGCCATCTTGAACGTGGCGTTATTGGTTTCCCCACGACGCTTGCCAGCTCCGTCGGGCTGATTATGGCAAGCCCGGTGATCCTGACCGTGACCAGTGGTTTTGGCTCAGGGGGAGATACCTTTGCTCTTGCGGTATTACTGGCATTTATTATGATGCAAGCGCAGATTACCACCTTTGCCGAAGCGGCAACGCTTATTCCCACGACTGGCTCCGTCTACGACTATATTTCCTGCGGGATGGGGCGTTTTTTCGCTATCACCGGTGCGCTTTGCGCTTACCTGATCGTACACATTTTTGCCGGCACGGCAGAAACGATTCTCGCTGGCGTCATGGCGCTGGTGAACTTTGAGTCTGTTAGCGAACACGTGGCCATGCAGCACAATACCTGGATGGTTGGCGTCGGCATGGTAGTGGTTTTCGGGTTACTGAATGCCATTGGTGTTGAAGTATTTGGCAAGGTGGAAGTGTTTCTTACATTCGGTATGTGGACTACCCTGACCATCTTCGGTTTATGCGGGATCCTGTTATCCCCGGTCACTCATCATTCCGGGTGGTTTGGCGCACCTCTTGATGTCAGTAATCTTTCTGGTCTGTTTGGTTATATTGGCATGGCGATGTTTATGTTCGTCGGTTGTGAACTGGTCACGCCAATGGCGCCGGAAATTAAAAAAGCGCATCGTACGATTCCCAGAGCGATGGCGCTTGGCCTTTTAGCGGTGGCAGGTTGTATGTTCCTCTATGGCGCTGCGATTAACCGGCAGGTAAATAATGTGGTGGTCGATGCGGCAAACCATATCTTTTTACTGGATACGCCGATGGCTATTCCCGCCTTTGCCAATCGTGTCATGGGACATGTCGGGCAATACTGGCTGGGCGTGGGGTTGTTGTTAGCGGGATGTGCGACGATTAATACGCTAATGGCGGCAGTACCGCGTATTATATACGGCATGGCGCTGGACGGCGCTTTGCCGCGGTTTCTGACCTGGTTGCACCCCCGCTTTAAAACACCGGTCATCGCCATCGCATTCGGTGTTGCGATTCCCTGTTTACATGCCTGGTATCTGAACGGTGATATCGACCACATTGTTCCGCTGATCCTCGCTGCGGTCTGCGCCTGGGGAGTAGCTTATCTGCTGGTAACGTTATCGGTCGTTATCTTACGTATTCGGCGCCCCGATTTACCACGCGCTTACCGGGCCCCCTGGTTTCCCTTACCTCAGATTATTTCGAGCGTGGGTATTATTATCGCCATTATTAATATCGCGCCTCCAGGAATGAACAGTCGGGATGTACTTATACCATTCGGTATTATGCTTGGATTGACTGCCGCCTATGCCTTATTCTGGACATTATGTGTGCAACGGGTTAATCCTTTCCTCCCGCTTCCGGTAGAAGAGGTCGTGGAACGGGCTATGGGCAATTATGAAAAGCGAAACAATGAAGAGATGACGCCAGATGTCCTCCGTCCCCTGGTTTAAGAGCACATTAATGAACATGGTGTTACGTGATTTGAGCGGCTGGCGTTGTGAAAAATTGACCGAACATAGCGCCGTGCTGCATCTGAATGCATTTACCCAGGTTATCTGCCATGCTCAGCAAAAACGGTTATTCATGGCCAGTATTCACAGTTGTGAATTCAGGGTGAAAGGCACAATCAATTATCCTTTGCAGGGCAAAATTCGCGTTCATCAGCCCGGATGGCTGAAACGTTATCCCGTCATTTTTACTGGCAGCAAAAGTACCGCCGGGCTGATTAACTATCTTAATTGTTTCCCCAATTTACAACAGGCACTGAGTGAACTGGATTATCGTCGGTTTACGCTGGTTTTACATCATAAGGAATGGTATTGCAGCATTGAGCTATGGGCTGCTAGCGAAGTAGTTTGTAAAATGCCGCCGCTGCGCCGTTATCTGCGGCTTGAGCGGCACCAGCGTGTTCTTCTGCTTAGTGTGATAAATATGATCAATCAGGCCATGAATCAATGGCTGCAACAGGATACCGACGCCAGATAATATGACATTTTATTGAGGCATCAGATCAGAGAGTGGTATTAATTCAGGCATATATGACAATGGGGAAAAGACCCGCAATTGACGCGGGTTAAAAAGCACGCTTTCACATATGCTGTGCATGTTGTACCGAAGACATTCTGGTTCGGGAAACCAGTTCCGTGCGATTTATCACTTCTGTTTTAGCAAAAATATTACGTAAATGCGTTTTCACTGTTGAGAGAGAAATATTCAACTGACGGGCAATCAATTTGTTGCTGGCCCCTTCGCAGACCATTCCCACAATTTCACGCTCTTTGGCGGTCAATATTGACTCCAGATCGTTGTCTTCCTGAAGAGAATCATGAATCGCCAGTCCCAGTAATGGTTGTACTGCCTGGGCTCGCAAACGCTCTTCGCTGGAAAAAGGTATATCGCGCATTAATGAAATGCCCGCGATAATACGATGGCCCCGACGAATAAAGATCTCAATCATGTCGCACACATGATTAGGTAGCATAAATTCATGATAATAATGGCGATGTCGGGCACAGATACCGGGCGTCATCGTCGCTACGGTAACAACCTGTTGGCCGAACCGGGAAGGCGATAGCGGGTCTAATGGTTGAAAATGCTCCAGATATTGTTGGTGTGTGCTATTAGAAATGTTATGTAAAACATAGGCTTCTGGCTTTAAATAAGCATTAACACGATAAAAAACCGCCGACGACAGAGGAATGAGTTGCGCAATGCTCTGTAAGCAATGGAGAGTGATCCCGTCATTATGGCCAGTAGTTGATAAGGCTGACATGTTATCTCCTTCCATCCGGATGAGCGCGTCGGGGCGCAGTAAAATAGTGGTATGTTGAAACATACAATTTACATTCGGTTAACACAATCATTCACATGTTAATAATGTGACGTATGTTGCGGTATTTTTTATAACATCTTGAAAATAAATGATTTTAATTTAAATCCTGTCTGGTTTTCTAAAAAATAATTTAAAATTATTAATATGATTTTTTTCTGTCGCGGTTGACTCATCTCCTGAAAATGCCGTGAGTTCTCGTCCTTCAGGACGATATTCTTTTGAGACGACTGTTCTATGATTTTCTGTAATAGCGCAGGTTAACAGAGACTTAATTTCTGGCTCAGACAGGATTTGCTAAATAACGTTTCAATAGCGTCATGCGCTATGCAGAAAACCGGCGTATCAATAGATACAGCCTGCTCTCGGCATTCTGCCCGCAGCGCCAGACGAACGCTATTGCGAAATGTGAGTCATGTCTCCGCATCAGAAATGATAACTACAGGACAGAATAATGTTGAATCTCAACACATTACGGCAACAACAAATCCCCGTAATGACGGAATATCGCGCGCAGATACCCTTTCATATTCTGGCAAAGCCCATAGGCCCTGCATGTAATCTGGCCTGCCGCTATTGTTATTATCCACAGGGCGAAACGCCCGTAGAAAAAATGAATGAATCAACGCTGGAGATTTTTATTTGTCGCTATATTGCGGCGCAACCTGCCAGTGCGCGTGAAATTAATTTTGTCTGGCAAGGCGGTGAACCGCTTTTAGCCGGAATCGGTTTTTATAAAAAGGTAATAGCGCTTCAACAACGATATGCGCCTGACGGCGTGACGATCAGTAATAGTCTGCAAACGAATGCGACGTTGTTAAACGATGCCTGGTGCCGTCTGTTTCGCGACAATAATTTTACTATTGGCATCAGTCTTGAGGGCAGTGAAGACTTGCAAAATCATCATCGTCCGGGCAAACGCGGCGAGGCCAGCTATCCGGCGGTGTTGCGGGGAATCACATTGTTACAACACTATCGAGTCGATTTTAATGTACTGATTGTCGTGCATGATGACATGGCTCGCCATGCGGCAGCCATCTACGATCATGTTGTTAGCCTTGGCGTTCGTTATCTGCAATTTCAGCCACTGATGAACGAAGGCAACGCCCTACAGCAACGTTACCAATTGAGTGCGGATAACTGGGGACGTTTCATGATTGATATCTGGCGTCAATGGCGCAAACGCGGCGATATGGGACGGGTTTTTGTGATCAACATTGAACAGGCATGGGCACAATATTTTACGCATATCAGCGCCACCTGTGTCCATTCCGCCCGCTGCGGAACGAATCTGGTCATGGAGCCGGACGGCAAACTCTATGCCTGCGATCATCTGATTAATAGCCAGCATTACCTGGGACAGCTTGCTAATAATACGTTAGCGCCAGCCGTAGATTCCGCAACCCGGCTTCCCTTTGGTATTAAGAAAAGCCAGCGCCGGGAGTGTCAACGGTGTTCTGTGAAAATAGTCTGCCAGGGAGGCTGCCCCGCACATATCAACAGTGCCGGCTACAACCGACTTTGTAGCGGCTATTACTCTTTTTTCACGGAGATTCTGGCTCCGCTACGCGCCTGGCCCCGGGATCTGAATGGACTGAAAGCCTGGCGTGCTGACGTTATGGGTAGATTTTCGGGCTGATGGTTCCTCTTGCCGCATTTGCCCGCCGCTCTTGTACAACATCCGTAGTCTGAAATGGAGAATAAGCCGTGAAAAAAGAAGTAACACTTGCCACACTTAGCATTATCTTCTCCGGTACGGCGCACAGTACGCAAAACGAACGTCCTGATATTATCGTGATTATCGCTGATGATATGGGATATTCTGATATCACTCCCTTCGGTGGGGAAATCCCAACGCCTAATTTGCAGGCGATGGCTGAGAACGGCGTGCGGATGAGTCAATATTACACGTCTCCCATGTCTGCTCCCGCCCGTGCGATGCTATTAACCGGGAACACCAGTCAGCAAGCGGGTATAGGCGGTATGTGGTGGTATGAAAATACCATAGGTAAGGAAGGCTATGAATTGCGCCTGACTGATCGGGTGACGACCATGGCTGAACGCTTTAAAGATGCTGGTTACAATACGCTGATGGCGGGTAAATGGCATCTTGGTTTTACGCCAGGCTCGACGCCAAAAGATCGGGGCTTTCGTCATTCTTTCGCCTTGATGGGGGGAGGCGCCAGTCACTTTGATGATGCCGTGCCGCTGGGAACCGTGGAGATATTTCATACCTATTATACCCGTGACAATCAGCGCATTTCACTGCCCTCCAGTTTTTACTCCAGCGAAGCCTATGCCAGCCAGATTAATCGCTGGATCAGCGAGACGCCACGGGAACAACCTATCTTCGCGTGGTTGGCCTTTACTGCGCCACATGATCCTCTGCAGGCGCCGGATGAATGGATTAGTCGTTTTAAAAGTCAGTATGAACAGGGCTATGCAGACGTCTATCGTCAGCGTATTGCTCGTTTGAAGAAACTGGGTTTCCTGCGTGATGACATACCTCTGCCAGGACTGGAACTTGATAAAGAATGGCAGGCGATGACCCCGGAACAGCAGAAATATACGGCGAAGGTGATGCAGGTTTACGCTGCTATGATCGCCAATATGGATGCACAGATCGGCACCGTTATTGAGACGTTAAAAAAGACCGGGCGCGATAAAAACACGATTCTGGTCTTCTTAAGTGATAATGGTGTGAATCCGGCGGAGGGCTTTCACTATGAATCTGAACCGGATTTTTGGAAGCAATTCGATAATCGTTACGAAAATATTGGTCGTAAAAATTCATTTATCTCTTATGGTCCCCACTGGGCTGATGTCAGCAATGCGCCTTATGGTCGCTATCACAAAACGACCAGCGGTCAGGGGGGAATTAATACCAGTTTTATGATTTCCGGTCCTGGTATCATCCATCATGGCGCCATAGATAACGCCACGATGGCGGCGTATGATGTTGCGCCCACGCTCTATGAATTTGCAGGTATTGATGCCAGTAAATCATTATCTGAAAGACCGACACTGCCAATGATCGGCGTGAGTTTTAAACGCTATCTGACCGGTGAAAGTCTGCACGCGCCTCGCACACAATATGGTGTTGAACTCCATAATCAGGCGGCCTGGATAGATGGGGAATGGAAATTGCGTCGTCTTGTCACAGTATTCCCACAGGCGGGTAATGCGCCATGGGAATTATTCAACCTGCAACGTGACCCCCTGGAAACGCATAATCTCGCAGCAAATTATGCGGATAAAGTGAAAATACTGAGCAGCGCATATGAGGCATTTGCAAAACAGACAATGGTGCTTTATGCCAAAGGCAAGCTTATCGATTATGTGGGTATCGACAGTAAAACCGGGCGTTATCTGGCTGTCGATCCACAGACATTGCAGCCAGTTCCTGCTCCGTTAGCGATTCCTTTAGACACAAAATCGGACCAATAATTATTGGTTACGTTTCAAATGATTATTCAACGCTCACATAACCGCATTCAGCCAGTGACTTTCAGGATGAAGTTTCTCAGCGTTGGCGATGTATCGCCGCGCCGGTATGCCAGAGCCAGTTTTGCGACGGGCATCTGGTCTGCAACGGGGCGGTATACTACTCCCTTGACATTAACCTGTCTCATTGAATCTGGAACCATCGACACGCCCATCTCTGCCGACACAAGGTTAATGACTGACGAAATTTGCGGCACGAGTTGACCAATTTTCGGTTCAAAGCCCGCTTTACCGCAGGCCTTGATCACTGCGTCATAAAGCGACAGGCCGATTTCACGTGGGAAGAGTAAAAAAAACTCATCTTTGAGAATCGAGAGTGCAATCTGTTTACACGCCGCAGCAGGATGCGTTTCTGCCAGCACAATAACCATTGGCTCTTCAGACAGTAACCTGAGCTGGAACCGTTCATTGCCTGTAAAACCGGGTCTCAGAAAGGCAACATCCAGCGATCCTTCATTCAATTCATCAGCCAGTTGGGTTGTATTTCCTTCCTCAAGCTGCAAACGAACGTCAGGATAAGCCCGCTTGAAAGTACGGATTGCGCCGGGCACCACACTGTTAAATGCCGCAGAGGCAGTAAAACCCACCCTTAACACGCCCGACTCCCCCCTGGCGACACGCTGCGCCGCCAGCACGGCTCTTGTCGCGGTAGCAGGCATCCCTTTAACAACATCATAAAATGCTTTTCCAGCCTCGGTTAATTCCGCGCCATGAGGCACTCTCCGGAATAGCTGCGCTCCCAGCTCTCTTTCCAGATCCTTAATCTGTTGGCTTAGCGGCGGCTGACCTATGCCTAATTTTGTCGCAGCCCGCGTGAAATGCCGCTCTTCAGCGACGGCGAGAAAATAGCGAATATGGCGCAGTTCCATCCTCATCTCCAAAAGCAATTAAGAATGGCACCATCATATATTGGAAGAATGAAACCAGCGAGCGCATAGTGAGGTTAACAGGAGGTGCAATATGCCCGATATTTCTCATACACCGACACGTAGCTGGCTTTTTACCCCAGCAATTCGACCAGAACGTTTCATAAAAGCAGTTGAAAGTGCGGCGGACATTTCTATTATCGATCTTGAAGACTCCGTCACCCCGAATGACAAGGCGCAGGCCCGGAAAATTGCGATGCAGTTCCTTTCATCCCGACCAAACTCATCGCTGAAAATAGCATTAAGAATTAATGGAATGAATACTCATGCTGGCATTGAAGACCTGCATATGTTACTGGAATGCCGTTTTTTTCCTGATTACATTATTCTTCCAAAAACAGAGTCAGCCGCGCACCTGCAAATCGTGGATAGTCTTATCATGATGGCTGGTTCTGATACTCGCCTTATTGGCATTATTGAGTCAGTTGTTGGGCTTAATGCCGTAGAGTCTATTGCGGACGCCACCCCCAGACTCTGCGGGTTGATGTTTGGCGCCGCAGATATGGCGGCTGACATTGGCGCCACACCCGCCTGGGAGCCTCTTGCGCTGGCGCGGGCCAGAATAGTGGCTGCCTGCGCTATGAAAGGGCTTCTTGCAATAGATGCTCCCTTCTTTGATATAGGCGATTTTTCAGGTCTGAAAGAGGAAACGCTGCAGGCGCTCAGTTTTGGTTTTTCTGCAAAATCGGCTATTCACCCCGCTCAGATTAGTGTAATCAACGCCGCATTTACTCCTACAACGGCAGAAATTAATCATGCTCGTGCAGTACTGACAGAGAATGCCAAAGGCGTCGGGATCGTTAGCGGCATGATGATAGATGCAGCCGTTGCCCGTCAGGCCCGGAGATTACTCGCCCGGGCAGGGATCTTTTCCTGATTTTATTAACAGAGGAATTGATTATGAACACGTTATTACCCGCTTATAAAACCATTAGCGAGGGGCGCTACCGAGAAATTTCGGGTCTTTACTGGGAGGATTTTCATCCCGGTGATGTTTTTGAACATCGTCCCGGCCGGACGGTTCTGGACGCCGATAATGTGTGGTTTACCCTGCTCACTCTCAATGTGCAGCCGGTCCATTTCGATGCGGCTTACGCCAGCAAAACGGAATGGAAAAAGTTACTGGTTGATTCAACGTTCACTCTGGCGCTTTTAACCGGTATGAGCGTGCGTACTGTCAGCGCCAAGGTCGTGGCCAATCTTGGCTGGGATAAGGTACAAGCCGTCCATCCGGTTTTCGCAGGGGATACACTTTATGCTGAAAGCACTGTACTCAGCAAACGCCTGTCAAATAGTCGCCCGGGACAAGGCATCGTTACCGTTCGGACATGTGGTATTAACCAGAATGGTGTAGAGGTCATGCGCTTCGAACGAACAATGTTAGTTTATTGCTGTGGATGTTCGCCTGAAGAAGACGCCGCTTATTGAGAAATCGCCCTGAGGTTTAGAGTCATGATGAATGTTAATGCAGTGTATGCCGAAAAATGCGTGACGCCTGACGAGGCGGTTACTTTAATTACCTCCGGCAGTCACCTCTCTATGGGAATGTTTGCAGCAGAGCCTCCAGCTTTGCTGAATGCGCTGGCAAAGCGAGCGAAAAGGGGAGAAATCAACGATCTGCGGGTTTACTGTTATGAAACAGCCAGCATTGCCGGGAACACTATTTTCCGTTATGAGCTAAGTGACTATATTCATCTCTACAGTATGTTTATTACCGGTATTGAACGGGCTTTAATACGTCAGGGGATTGAGAGTTCCGGGCGAAAAATAGTTAACTATGTACCTTCAAATTTTCATCAGGCGACGCGATTACTAGCTGATGATATTGGTATTGATACCTTTATTCACACCGTGTCCCCTATGGATAAGTATGGCTATTTTAATTTTGGAACTGGAAACGATTATTCCACCCGGATTGCGAGGACAGCTAAAAAGCTTATTGTCGAAGTTAACAAATATATGCCGCGCGTTCATGGAGAAGGTGCTGCAATCCATATTTCAGAAATTGACGCCATTGTTGAAAACCATGTCCCTTTAATTGAACTACCAATACGTACTGCCGTAGCCGAAGATATTGCTATCAGTCAGATTATCGCTTCTCTTGTGCCAGATGGCGCTTGTCTCCAGATGGGGGTCGGCGCATTACCGGAGCTCATCTGTAATGCGCTCAAGGAACATAATGATCTGGGGGTCCATACAGAGGCGCTGAATCCGGGGTTGGTAAGTTTGATTCAACAAGGCGTCGTTACCAATCAGCGTAAAAATATCGACCGGGGAATGTCTGTATTTACTTTTGCTATGGGACAAAAGGATATGTATGACTATCTCAACGACAACCCCTCTTTTTTTAGTCGGCCTGTCGATTATGTTAACGATCCGGGGATCATTGCGCAAAATGAGAATGTTGTCTCCATTAACGCTACCTTACAAATCGATCTCACTGGTGCCTGTAACTCTGAATATTTGCTTGGACACCAGTACAGCGCTTCAGGAGGGCAATTGGATTTTGTCAGAGGCGCATATGCATCTAAAGGAGGTCGTTCCATTATTACGACCCGCTCAACGGCCGCGAATGATACGATTTCTCGTATTGTTCCCCGCCTTGAGGGGCCTGTAACAACCCCACGAACGGATACGCACTGGATAGTCACTGAATTTGGCTCCGTAAACCTGAAGGGGCTCTCTTCAACCGAGCGTGCGCTCAGCATCATTGAATTGGCACATCCCAATTTTCGGCAGCAACTTAGAGTAGATGCAAAAAAAATGCATCTGATTTAAAAGTAGGTTAATGCTATTTTTTAATGTAGCATCCCTAAAATATAAACATCATGAGTCTATTCAAATGATAATTGACAGAATTGATCACCTTGTATTAACGGTATCTGATATATCAACCACAATAAGATTCTACGAAGAGGTACTTGGTTTTTCTGCGGTAACATTTAAACAAAACAGAAAAGCGTTAATATTTGGAGCGCAAAAAATTAACCTCCATCAGCAAGAAATGGAGTTCGAACCAAAAGCGAGTAGACCAACGCCGGGATCTGCCGATTTATGTTTTATTACATCGACACCGATAAATGATGTTGTGTCTGAGATCTTACAGGCAGGCATTTCCATTGTTGAAGGCCCGGTTGAGAGAACTGGAGCCACAGGCGAGATAATGTCTATCTACATCAGGGACCCTGATGGAAACTTAATTGAAATTTCGCAGTATGTTTAATGTTAAAACTTACTATTACTGCCTTTATTATGATCACGCATCCGTTTATATTGGTCTAATGGAGATCATATGGCAATAATTTCTGGAAAGAGTCTATGTTCAAACTTATTGACTTGAAGACATCGAGGAATTCATAAGAAAGCATAAAAAAGGGAAAGTGGTGCCCGGACTCGGAATCGAACCAAGGACACGGGGATTTTCAATCCCCTGCTCTACCGACTGAGCTATCCGGGCAACGAGGCGCATTAAACCGTAATCGCCTCGCTTCGTCAACGAAATTTCTTCAAATCAACGTAGACTGCACAATCTATCACCACTTTGTTGTTATTGCACGCAGAATCAGGCAAAAAACATCGCCCATGCGGCGGAGATCGGCATCGCCAGCAACAGCGCCGGGAGCATATTCACTACCGGAAACATTTTGATTCCACATACACGCAAGCCGGTAGCCACCAGCAGCAGTCCACCCACGGCGCTAAAGTCGCCCATCATTGCCGGCGTGGTCAGTGGAAGAATGAGGGTGGCGCAGGCGGCAAGCGTTAACTGGATAATCAACATCGGCGCGCAAATCGCCGAAACGGCGATGCCAAGCGAACAGGCGAAAATAATGGCAGTGAAAAAATCCAGAAAAGATTTAGCGATCAAAATGTTTGGATCGCCGGTCATCCCTTCATGCATCGCGCCGAAAATACCGGTGCCGCTGGCGCAAAAAAGTACAATGATAGCGACGTAACTTTGAATAAATGAGTCGTGTGTCGGCTTCTTACCCGATGCCATAAATAATTGTTGGATTTTCGCGACTGCGCCATTAATGCCTTTTTCCAGCAAACAAAACTCGCCGATAAGCGCGCCGACCAGCGTCGCCAGCACCATCACCGGAAGATTAGCGCACTTCATCACCAGCAGAATGCCAATTCCCAGAGAGCACAGACCAAAAATAGACGTCATTGAGACGCGAATCCGTTCTGGCAGACGCTGACTTAACAGCGCGCCAATAACGCCGCCGAATAAAATTGCGCCAGCGTTAATAAAAGGTCCAATTACCACAATGACTCCTGTTATTTGTCTTTCAAATTGCCTTATTATCACGCGATTAAGCTGTTAATAGCTTGATTATCTGTGACGTATAGAGCGCTGATTTTACCTTGCGCCGCCTGGTGAAAGGTGCCATGATTGCGCGAAATTTCTCCTGCCAGCATGGGGCTCGCCGGGATGAACATAGCGCCTTTATATTGTCTTCACTGTCGCCTGACTGCGCGAGGTTTGCCCCTTTCTTTCCTTTTTTTGTCATCCCCGCTATGCGGTGAGGGCAGCGCACGCTCACTGCAGGACAACAGTAAAATCAGAAACAGTCTGTTTTTACTGATGTCTGGCGGTCGGAGCTGGTATCCAGTTTGACCCGGCATCTCGTTGGGCAAGGCATCGGGCCTTGTCTGGGGTTACTCTACTCCCGAAACGGATATTTGCGCTTATGAAATCAATGAATATTGCCGCCAGCGGTGAACTCATTCCCCGTCTCTCCACCCACCGAAACGTAGTGGCGCTGGACAGTACCGACTTTACCGATGTGGCCGCAGTCGTCATTACCACTGCCGACAGCCGTAGCGGTATTCTGGCGTTGCTTAAACGCACCGGTTTTCACCTGCCGGTGTTTATGCTTGCGGATGAACCCGTCAGCGCGCCTGTCGGCGTTACGGCGGTAATAGTCGGGAACGCGCAGGAATGGCTGGAGCTGGAAAACGCTGCCTGTCGCTACGAAGCGGAACTTCTGCCGCCCTTTTATGGCACCCTGACCCAGTATGTCGACATGGGGAATAGTACTTTTGCTTGCCCGGGGCACCAGCATGGCGAATTTTTTAGAAAACATCCCGCAGGCCGCCATTTTTATGACTTTTTTGGTGAAAACCTGTTTCGTGCGGATATGTGTAACGCCGATGTGAAACTTGGCGATCTGCTAATACATGAAGGTTCTGCCAAACACGCGCAGAAATTTGCGGCAAAAGTGTTTAATGCGGATAAAACCTACTTTGTGCTGAATGGGACTTCGGCGGCGAATAAAGTGGTCACCAACGCCCTGCTGACGCGCGGCGATCTGGTGCTGTTTGATCGTAATAATCACAAATCCAACCACCACGGCGCCCTGATTCAGGCCGGGGCGACGCCAGTCTATCTTGAAGCGGCGCGTAACCCGTTTGGTTTTATCGGTGGCATTGATGCGCACTGTTTTGATGAAACGTACCTGCGCGACCAGATTCGTGACGTGATGCCGGAAAGCGCCGATGCGTCGCGTCCGTTCCGCCTGGCGATCATTCAGCTGGGTACCTATGACGGCACTATTTACAACGCCCGTCAGGTGGTGGATAAAATCGGGCATCTCTGCGATTACATTCTGTTTGACTCCGCGTGGGTAGGCTATGAGCAGTTTATCAATATGATGGCGGATACCTCGCCGTTGCGGCTGGAGCTTAATGAAAACGACCCTGGGATCTTTGTGACCCAATCGGTACATAAGCAACAGGCGGGGTTCTCACAAACCTCGCAGATCCACAAAAAAGATAACCATATTCGCGGCCAGGCGCGTTTTTGCCCGCACAAACGCCTGAACAACGCCTTCATGTTGCATGCTTCAACCAGTCCGTTCTACCCGCTGTTTGCGGCGCTGGATGTCAATGCCAAAATCCACGAAGGGGAGAGCGGTCGCCGCCTGTGGGCGGAGTGCGTTGCGCTGGGCATTGACGCGCGTAAAGCCATTCTCGCCCGTTGCAAACTGCTTCAGCCCTTTATCCCACTGGTGGTTGACGGCAAGCCGTGGCAGGCATATCCGACGGAGACCATTGCCAGCAATCGTCGTTTCTTCAGTTTTGAACCCGGGGCGAAATGGCATGGCTTTGAGGGCTATGCGGATGACCAGTATTTTGTCGACCCCTGTAAACTGTTACTGACCACGCCAGGTATTGATGCCGATAGTGGGCGATACACCGAATTCGGCATCCCGGCGACCATTCTCGCCCACTATCTGCGTGAGAACGGTATTGTGCCTGAGAAGTGCGATCTCAACTCGATTCTGTTCTTGCTGACACCCGCCGAGAGCGAAGAGAAGCTGGCGCGACTGGTCGCGATGCTGGCGCAATTTGAACGGCACATTGAAGACGATACGCCGCTTGCGGATGTATTGCCGACGGTTTTTCAGAAATACCCGGTGCGCTACCGCGATTACACCCTGCGTGAGCTATGTCAGGAGATGCACAACCTGTACGTTAGCTTTGACGTTAAGGATCTGCAAAAAGCGATGTTCCGCAAAGAAAGCCTGCCGCATGTGGCGATGAACCCACAGGATGCCAACAGCGCCTTTATTCGCGGCGATGTAGAGCTGGTGCGTATCAGCGAGGCGGGCGGGCGTATTGCTGCCGAGGGGGCATTGCCATACCCGCCGGGCGTACTGTGCGTGGTGCCGGGGGAGATTTGGGGCGGCGCGGCGCAGCGTTATTTTTTGGCGCTGGAAGAGGGCATCAATCTGTTGCCTGGTTTTTCGCCGGAATTGCAGGGGGTATATAGCGAGACCGATGCCGATGGAATTCAACGCTTGTACGGATATGTTTTAAAGTAACGTTGCCTGCAGGCCGGATAAGGCATTTACACCTTATCCGGCCTGCGAAACAGGGCAAGGATTAATGTGCAACGGGTTGCGAACTTGCCGGAACGCGAACGTGTTTGTATTTGAACAAGGCTACGAACGCGAAGGCCAGCACCAGCGAGTAGCCTGCGAAGATGAGCCACACGGTCTGCCAGTCGGTAATGCCGTTTTGAGTGTAATACTCCACCACTTTACCGCTCACAATGCCGCCCAGGATACAGCCGAAGCCATTGGTCATCATCAGGAACATCCCCTGCGCGCTGGCGCGGATTTCCGGGCGTACTTCTTTTTCGACAAACACCGAGCCAGAAATGTTGAAGAAGTCGAAGGCGCAGCCGTACACAATCATCGACAGTACCAGCAGAACGGTACCGAACGGCGTCGGGTCGCCATAAGCGAACAGGCCGAAACGCAGCATCCACGCCACAATACTGATAAGCATAACGTTCTTAATACCATAGCGGCTCAGGAAGAACGGAATGGTCAGGATGAATAACGTTTCAGAAATCTGCGAAATCGACATCATCACCGAGGCGTGCTGCACGATAAAGCTACTGGCGAATAGCGGATCTTTATCAAAGCTATGCAGGAAGGTGTTGCCAAACATGTTAGTGATCTGCAGTTCCGCGCCCAGCATCATGGAGAAGATGAAGAAAATCGCCATCCGCTTATTTTTAAACAGCGCAAAAGCGTCAAGGCCCAGCATTGATGTCCAGCTCTGGTTTTTCTGTTGGTTCGCCACCGGAATGTGCGGCAGGGTAAAGGTAAACAGTACCAGCAGAACGGAAAGCGTCGCGCCGATATAAAGCTGCATATGGCTCAGCTCGAAACCGGAGAAACTCACGCCCCACATCGCCAGAATAAAGCCAATGGTGCCCCAGATACGGATAGGCGGGAAGTCAGTCACAATATCCATGCCGGCAGACTGCAGGCGGTAATACGATATAGTATTGATCAAGCCCAACGTCGGCATATAGGCCAACGAGTTAAGCAGGATCACAAAGAACATCGCCCCAGGCGTAGTGACTTCCGCGGCCATGAATAGCGTGATGGCGCCGACGACATGACACAGGGCATAGACCCATTTCGCGCTCAGCCATTTGTCAGCCACAATGCCTAGCAAGGTCGGCATAAAGACGGCGGCAATCCCCAGTGAACTATAAACTGCGCCAATAGATGCGCCGTCAAATTTTAAGGTGACGAACATATACGAGCCCAGGGTAGTGAGCCAGCTTCCCCACAGACAGAACTGCAGAAAAGAGAGTATTTTAAGCTGCAGCTTAAGATTCATGTTAATTTCCTCACACCTGAGAGCGGATGAATGTTTTAAAAGGCACATTTGCCGTTGTGATTTGGTGTGATTCTATCAATGAGAGGCGGGCTTTTTTTGTTACCTGTGACAAATATTTGCAAACAATTTCTGATTGCAAAGCAAAAGGGTGACGGAGTTAACACTTTTACCTTTCCCGCCTCTGTCATTTGCCAACCAGAGGCGGGATGCGATGGTTTATCGGCGGCGATACGATCGCTGGGCGGAATTCACCTTATACAGATAGCGGCGCGACTCCGCAGATGGATGTCGGGTGGTTAATATCTGGTACACATCCCCCGGCGACATGCGGTTAATCATATTCGCGGCCTGAATCTTATCGTTCGAGAATACGCGTAATACGCTGCCTGCGCCGCCATTGTAGGCGGTAATGACCGCATAGCGCCGCGACGTCGGATTCTCAATACCGCTCAGATAGACATTATTCAACATTGCCAGATACGCTGTGCCGGTATCGATATTGCTGGCGGGGTCGAACAGGAAGTTACGGCTTGGCGTGCCGGACTTACCCTGAGAACGGAAAACATCTTTCCCGGCGCTGTGTTGCACTACCTGCATCAGGCCCAGCGCATCCGCGTGGCTGACCGCATACGGGTTAAACGAGGACTCCGTTTGCATAATCGCCAGAATCAGCGACTCGTCAACGCCGTATTTACGGGAGGCCTGGCGTACCATGCCAATGTATTTATGCGCGCGTTTATCAAGGTGGTTCGGCACCAGATTAATGGTGACGCTGTAAATAATACGCAGGCCGTTACTGCGGCTTTTGAGCCGCGTTTTCAGCAAGTAATCCGCGAATGTCGTGGCGCGGCCTTCCCAGCGAATAGGCTGGCCGGTATTGTCGAGGACCTGACCATACAGGAAGGGTTCTTTAGAAATTTTTATGTCATCGACATCGGAGTAAAGATCGACGGAGGTTGGGTCGTCACCCATGAGCAACGTTTTAATAATAGCCCGGCGCAGATGTGCGGTAGGTTCCGTCCCGGCGATGGTTTCAACGGTAATGGTCCCATCATCAAAGTTGATGTGGCTACGGGTCTGGAACTGATCGGTATATTTGACGTAGTCTTTCGGCCCGGCAATCAGGACTTCCTTATATCCCCACAGATTTTCAATATTGTTGGCAAATTGCCCCATCAAAATATCAAAGCCGTTGGTATCCTTGACCCAGGCTTCATTATACGTCTCGCCTTTTTTGGTCGAACTGGAGCAGGAGATGAGCAACGGCGCAATAACAGCAAGCGCGAGTAATTTTTTCATCATTCCGGGAGTGCATGTTGTGTTGTCGTTATGCCATGTTGCCGGGCAGCGACGCTAAGGGCTTATCCGGCATAACTCACAGGCCGAATAAGCGCAGCGTCATTCAGCAACGGGCCTATTTTTTATCTTCCGGCGTATAACCTTCGATATGAACGTCTTTGCCTTCGAACAGGAAGCTCACCATCTCCTGTTCCAGCAGCTTACGGTGCTCGGCGTTCATCATGTTGAGCTTTTTCTCGTTAATCAACATGGTCTGCTTATGCTGCCACTGCGCCCACGCGTCCTTAGAGATCTCGTTATAGATACGTTTTCCCAGTTCGCCAGGGTAGAGCTGAAAATCTTGCCCTTCAGCGTCGCGTTGCAGGTAAGTACAAAAAATCGTTCTGCTCATAAGTCATCCTCTTCATCGACCGGGGCGTTAAACTGGCGCTCCGGTACGTAACTGCTGTAACAAGCGCTCCACGGGGGCCGCCAGTCCGACTGACGGCGGTTGCGCTAAGTTATACCAGAGCGCGCTGCCTTCATCCATGCAGGCGTCCAGTGACGACACGGGAAGCCACATAGGCACAATATCCAGATGGAAATGGCTAAATGTGTGGCGAAACGCATTAAGCTGGGTCAAATTATCAGCGTTAACATGCCGTTGCGCCAGCCATTCACGTAATTCATCTTCTCTGGCGAACTGCGGAAAGCAGTAGAGTCCGCCCCATAAACCGCTGGGAGGACGCTGCGCCAGGAAAATCTCCTGATTATGCTGTAACAATAAAAAGTAACCCGTCCGCTCCGGCAACGTCTGTTTCGGTTTCTTGCCCGGATAGCGTGACCAGCTTTCATGCGCAGCGGCGATACAACCGTTTTGCAGCGGACACAGGGTGCACTTTGGCTTTGAACGCGTACAAACCATCGCGCCCAGATCCATCATCGCCTGATTAAAACGCTCCACGCCGCGTGCGGGCGTCACTTGCTCGCTCAACGTCCACAGCGTATTCTCCACCTCTTTTTTTCCAGGCCAGCCGCTAACAGCATAACAGCGAGCCAGCACACGTTTAACGTTTCCATCAAGAATCGGATAATGTTTACCTAACGCGAGGGAGAGAATCGCGCCGGCGGTTGAGCGCCCGACGCCGGGTAGCGCGGCGATTTCGGCAAAAGTTTGCGGGAATTCTCCACCGTGAAGCGTCGCCACCTGTTGCGCCGCTTTATGCAAATTACGCGCGCGGGCGTAATAGCCGAGCCCGGTCCATAAATGGAGCACTTCATCCAGCGGCGCATTCGCTAAATCCGTCACTGTCGGAAAGCGCGCCATAAATCGCTCAAAGTAAGGAATCACCGTCGTCACCTGCGTTTGTTGCAACATGACTTCCGAGAGCCATACTTTGTAAGGCGTCTTGTTAATTTGCCAGGGCAGCGTTTTCCGCCCGTATTTGTCGTACCAGTCCAGAACCTGGGCTGAAAATTGAGACGCTTGCATGGAAACTCATTCATTATTGCCGGGGGCAAGATTGCAGCACAGAGGCCGCAGGGTGTAAACCGGAACTTTCCGCAGTGCGCTTCATGCTTGCATCCGGCAACTAACTTTGGATAATGCCCGTTTTCAGAACTCAAACACAGCAGACTACACTTTTATGAAAAACGACGTCATTTCACCGGAATTTGATGAAAACGGTCGCCCGCTGCGCCGTATTCGTAGTTTTGTTCGTCGCCAGGGGCGACTGACAAAGGGGCAAGAGCACGCGCTGGAAAACTACTGGCCGGTGATGGGCGTCGAGTTCAGCGAAGCGCCGGTAGATTTCGCCACGTTGTTTGGTCGCGAAGCGCCGGTGACGCTGGAGATTGGTTTTGGCATGGGGGCGTCTCTCGTGGCGATGGCGAAAGCGCGCCCGGAGCAGAATTTCCTCGGCATTGAAGTGCATTCACCCGGTGTCGGCGCGTGTCTGGCGTCCGCTAATGAAGAGGGCGTTGAAAACCTGCGCGTCATGTGCCATGACGCGGTAGAAGTGTTGCATAAAATGATTCCTGACAATTCTTTATCGATGGTTCAGCTCTTTTTCCCTGACCCGTGGCATAAAGCGCGTCATAATAAACGCCGTATCGTTCAGGTGCCGTTTGCTGAACTGGTATTGAGCAAGCTGAAATTGGGCGGCGTTTTCCATATGGCGACCGACTGGGAAGCGTATGCGGAACACATGCTTGAAGTCATGTCTTCTATCGACGGGTACAAAAATCTGTCAGAGAGCAATGATTATGTACCGCGCCCGGAATCGCGCCCGGTAACGAAATTTGAACAACGTGGCCATCGTCTTGGTCATGGCGTATGGGACTTAATGTTCGAGAGGGTGAAATAATGGCAAAGAACCGTAGTCGTCGTCTGCGTAAAAAAATGCACATTGACGAATTCCAGGAATTAGGATTTTCGGTGGCATGGCGTTTTCCGGAAGGTACATCTGAAGAGCAGGTCGATAAGACTGTCGATGACTTTATTAATGACGTTATTGAGCCTAATAAACTGGCGTTTGACGGCAGCGGCTACCTGGCCTGGGAAGGGCTGATTTGTATGCAGGAAATCGGTAAATGTACCGAAGAACATCAGGCGATTGTGCGTAAGTGGCTGGAAGCGCGCAACCTTGAAGAAGTCCGAACCAGCGAACTTTTCGACGTTTGGTGGGACTAATAAGTACAGGGTCGGCAAATGCCGGCCCGCTTTGTCTTGAGGGAAAGTTATGATGCGCAAAACGCTGCTGGCGACAGTGCTAACGTTTACGGCGATGGCCGCTCATGCAGATTACAAATGCAGCGTCACGCCGCGTGACGATGTGATCCTGAGTCCACAAACGGTGCAGGTGAAAGGTGAAAACGGCAACCTGGTGATCACGCCGGACGGCAATGTGATGTACAACGGTAAGCAGTACACCCTTAGCGCCGCGCAGCGCGAGCAGGCGAAAGATTACCAGGCGGAACTGCGAAGCGCGCTGCCGTGGATTGATGAGGGCGCCCGATCGCGCGTCGAAAAAGGCCGCGTGGCGCTGGATAAAATCATCGCTAAAGAGGTGGGCGAAAGCAGCAACATGCGTAGCCGTCTGACGAAGCTTGATGCGCAATTAAAAGCGCAAATGAACCGCATTATCGAACATCGTACGGACGGCCTGACGTTCCACTATAAGGCTATCGACCAGGTGCGTGCCGACGGTCAGCAGTTGGTGAATCAGGCGATGGGCGGTATTTTGCAGGACAGCATTAACGAAATGGGCGCCAAAGCGGTGCTTAAAGGCGGCGGCAATCCTTTACAGGGCGTGATGGGCAGTCTAGGTGGTTTGCAAACCGCTATCCAGAACGAATGGAAAAACCAGGAGAAAGATTTCCAGCAGTTTGGCAAAGATGTCTGTAGCCGCGTAGTGACCTTAGAAGATAGCCGCAAAGCGCTGGTTGGCAGCCTGAAGTAATCTTTCCTTTTTAAACAATGGCGCAGATCGTATCTGCGCCTTTTTATTCTGTTTTTTCCTGCATTTTGTTATCCATCTCTAAAAAATACTCTCTGTCGGATATATATCGCTGGTTAATCGTATGGCGTCACATTATTCGTCTGCAATATAGAGATAATGCGACCAGTTGACATAACTGGAGATATAACATGGAGTTTTTCAGGAAAACGGCATTAGCTGCTCTGGTAATGGGTTTCAGCGGCGCAGCGTTCGCTTTACCGAATATCACCATCTTAGCGACCGGCGGAACGATCGCTGGCGGTGGTGATTCAGCAACAAAATCAAATTATACGGCAGGTAAAGTCGGCGTCGAAAATCTGGTGGATGCCGTTCCTCAATTGAAGGACATTGCGGTAGTGAAAGGCGAGCAGGTCGTTAACATTGGCTCGCAGGATATGAACGATGAAGTCTGGCTCACGCTGGCGAAAAAAATCAATACCGAGTGCGACAGCACCGACGGTTTCGTGATCACCCACGGTACTGATACGATGGAAGAGACCGCTTATTTCCTCGATCTGACCGTGAAATGCAATAAACCGGTGGTACTGGTCGGCGCGATGCGTCCTTCCACGTCAATGAGCGCAGATGGCCCGTTCAACCTCTATAATGCGGTAGTAACAGCGGCTGATAAACAGTCTGCCAACCGCGGCGTGCTGGTGGTAATGAATGATACCGTCATGGACGGACGCGACGTCACTAAGACCAATACGACTGACGTGGCGACGTTTAAAGCGGTTAACTACGGCCCGCTGGGTTATATCCACAACGGTAAAATTGACTACCAGCGTACGCCAGAGCGTAAACATACCACCTCCACCCCGTTCGACGTGTCGAAGCTGACCGCGTTGCCGAAAGTCGGTATCGTTTATAACTATGCGAATGCGTCCGATCTGCCGGCAAAAGCGCTGGTAGACGCGGGTTATGACGGGATCGTGAGCGCAGGAGTGGGTAACGGCAACCTGTATAAAACGGTCTTTGATACCCTGGCGACCGCCGCGCACAACGGTACGGTAGTGGTGCGTTCTTCACGAGTGCCGACTGGCGCAACCACGCAGGATGCGGAAGTTGACGATGCAAAATACGGCTTTGTCGCTTCCGGCACGCTGAACCCGCAAAAAGCGCGTGTCTTACTGCAACTGGCGTTAACCCAGACTAAAGATCCAAAACAGATCCAGACGATGTTCAATCAGTATTAAAGATAATGCCCCGGTCGGAAGGCCGGGGCTATCTTTGGAAGACCTCTCGCACAACCAACACTATTATCTTGCTAATTATCATCCTGGTTATGATAATCGTGGGTGTCATGTCTCTGGACGGGAGGTCCACAAGTGGTTCGACAATGGATTGCTGGCGCAGCGCTGTTTGCCCTGATTTCAGGCTATAGTTGGGCAGAGGTTGCTCAACCCTCCGATAACATCTTAAAAGAACAGTTTAGTAAGCAGTACCACGGCATACTTAAACTGGATTCCATTACCTTAAAAAATCTTGATTCGACGGGCAATCAGGCCACCTGGTCTGCCGAAGGGGATATTTCTTCCCGTGAAGATATGTATACCGGCGTTGGTATGGCGGCGGATTATTATTTTGTTGAAAAAACCTGGACCAAAGATCGTCCCGTTAAATTTTCTGCCATGTTAACCAGTAAAGGGACGCCAGCCTCTGGCTGGACGGTGAACTATTACTCATTACAAATGGCAGCCAGCGATCAGGGCCGGGCTATTGACGACATTAAAACGAATGATAAATACCTGATCGTCAACAGTGATGACTTTAACTATCGGTTTGGCAACATTGAAGCCTCCTGGCGTGCGCAGAAAGCGTCGATCCCCGGTCTTGAAGAACAACTCTCTGCCCTGGATAAGAAAATAGCGGTAGCTAAAAAAGAAGCGGACGCGTATTGGGGAAAAGGCGCTGATGGGAAACCGTTGACCCGCGCCGAGGCGTTTAAAAAGACGTTAAAAGAGCGCGATGATTATGTAAAAGCCAACGATAGCAGCGTATATGCCGAGAAATACGAAAAAGAGGTCTATCAACCGGCATTAGACGCGTGCCGTAAGCAGAGTGAGCCGTGCAATGAAGCGGCTATTCAGCAGAAAAGAGATTTAGACATACACGAGCAACGGCGGCAGGTATTTTTGAAATCAGAAGAGCTGCGTCGAAAAGCGCAGAATGACTGGATAACGTTAGAGAAAGGGCAATATCCGCTGAATATAGCGGTACAGAAACTTCAGATGCAACAGAGTGATATCCGTGTGAAAATTATGGATATTAATGACGGTTACGAGCGCTGGAAAAAAGATACGGACGATTTGCGTCGTAAAGGGGTTATTAAATAATGCGTTTGCCGGCGGCGCATTAACCGCCACAGGTCGGTAAGCGTCGCGCCATCAGGTATTTTACCCGCTGGCGCGACAGGCTTATCCTTGTTATTCCGCGAGAAACAACTCAAGAAGAGAGTTTAAAAACAGTTTACCGTGCCGGGTAATCTGCCAGTATTGCTCGCATTCGGTCAGGTAGCCCTGGGCAATAGCCTCGTCGATTGGCTGACGAATAACCGCTTCCGTAAGCCCGGTATAATCGACAAATTCGGCGCGAGGCGCGCGCTCCAGCAACCGAAAACGGTTCATAAAGAATTCAAAGGGTTTATCGTCATCACTCACGTCACGCTGGCTTTCCAGGTAACGTCCCTGCATATAACCGCGTGGGTGACGGGTTTTGGTGGTGCGCAGGATCCTGCCGTCCGGGAAGGTGACTTTACCGTGGGCGCCGCAGCCAATCCCCAGATAGTCGCCAAAGCGCCAGTAGTTCAGATTATGCTGGCACTGATAACCGGGTTTGGCATAGGCCGACGTTTCGTATTGCTGATAGCCCGCGGCGGTTAATAACTGGTGGCCCTGCTCAAAGATATCCCACAGAGCGTCATCGTCCGGTAAAACCGGCGGACGCGAACCGAACAGAGTGTTGGGTTCAATCGTCAATTGATACCATGAGAGATGCGGCGGATTAAGCGCAATTGCCTGTCGCAAATCGTTCAGCGCCTCTTCCAGCGTTTGGTCCGGCAATCCATGCATCAAGTCGAGGTTAAAGCTGCGTAGCCCAAGCCCATTTGCCAGTCTTGCTGCCCGCTTCGCCTCTTGTGGACCGTGAATACGGCCAAGACGTTTCAGCTTAGGCTCACTAAAGCTCTGCACGCCAATGGAGATCCGGTTTACGCCGGCGCGCTGATAGTCGATGAAGCGGTCGGCTTCGACCGTGCCGGGGTTCGCTTCCATAGTAATTTCCGCATCCGCCGCCAGATTCAGGCGCGCACGCACGCCGTCCAGCAGCGTTTGCATCGCCGGCCCGGAAAGCAGGCTTGGCGTACCGCCGCCAATAAAAATGGTCTTTACTTCACGCCCTTGCGCCCAAGCGACGTCGGCATCCAGATCGTTTAACAGATGCTGGACGTAGTCGTCATGTGGCACCTCGCCCTTCAACGCATGGGAATTGAAGTCGCAATATGGACATTTTTGTACACACCAGGGAATATGAATATAAAGACTGAGCGGCGGTAGTTTAGCCATTGCGTAACGCATCCAGCAGCAGCTTGAGCGCTTGTCCACGGTGGGAAATCGCGCTTTTTTCTTCACGGGTCAGTTCTGCGGCGGTTTTGCCTTCAGACGGTACGAAGAAAATGGGATCATAGCCAAATCCGCCATTTCCGGCCGCCTGGCGAGTAATGACGCCAGGCCAGCTACCGTGACAGACTATCGGTGTGGGATCTTCCGCATGACGCAAATAAACCAGTACACAATGGAATCGCGCCTGGCGTTTGTCGTCCGGAACATCCCGTAGAGTATGCAGCAGTTTTTCCAGATTTTGCTGATCTGTCGCGTTTTCGCCAGAATAGCGCGCGGAATAGATACCCGGCGCGCCGCCTAAAACGTCAACGGCCAGACCGGAGTCATCGGCAATGGCGGGCAGGCCGGTCATTTTGGCGGCATGGCGCGCTTTGAGAATCGCGTTTTCAATAAACGTCAGGCCGGTTTCTTCCGCGGAATCGACGCCCAGTTCCGTTTGCGCTACCACATCAAGCCCAAAATCGCTTAACAGCGACGCGAGCTCGCGCACTTTACCGGCGTTGCCGGTTGCGAGAACAACTTTTTGCATGGAGTACCTACTCAGTTAACGCCGCAATTTCCGGCGGGATCTGTTGCGGGTGAATAATTTTTACCTGTTTGTGACGGCCCAGCTCGCCTTTTTCGATGACGATCTGACTTTTCGCCACGCGAAACTGTTTACCGAGAAACTTGGTCAGATGGCTGTTTGCCTGACCGTCAACCGGTGGGGCGGTAATGGCGATTTTCACCTCGTCGCCATGTAAACCCACAATACTATCGCGGCTGGCTTTCGGCTGAATATAAAGCCGTAACACCAGACCGTCTTCGCAGCGAGTCACAGCACTCATAACGCCATCCACAGCCCCGGCAGCAACATGTTGCCTGTCGCTTGTAAGACTTCAGCGATCCCCATATTAACGACATACAGCAGCAGCACCAGAACCATCGGCGAGAAGTCGATGCCGCCCATCGCAGGCAGTATACGGCGAATCGGGCTGAGCAGCGGCTCGGCAAGCTGAATCAATACATATTCAATCGGGCTACGACCCTGGCTCACCCAGCTCATGATAGCCATGACCAGCAGCACCCAGAAGATCAGCAGGCCGATTGTTTTAAGCAAGATAAGCACCGCGGCAATCCAGATAATCGCCTGAAACGTAATTACCTTAAACAGCACTATCGCCTTAATAACGCTAAGAATAAACGCCACCAGCAGGGAAGCGCTGTCAATCGGCCCCATTGGCGGGATAATACGACGCAGCGGTCCGATGATGGGCTGCGTAATTTTCACCACGAACTGGGAAAAAGGGTTGTAAAAGTCACAGCGGGCCCACTGCATCCACACGCGCAATAATAGCACCATGGTATACAGCTCAATTACCGTTGAGAGCAGGAAGGTCAACGTATTCATGGCGTTCCTCAGTTTTCCTTAATTTTTTGTGTAATCACGAGCACCAAAGATAGCGGTGCCGATGCGCACCATTGTGCTACCTGCCGCAATCGCGGCTTCCATATCGTCGCTCATACCCAGAGATAAGGTATCAACGTCAGGGTAGCGCGCTTTCAGCCCGGCAAATGCTACAGCCATTTGACGTGCGACTTCAAACTGCCTTACATAATCTGACTCTGGAGCCGGGATCGCCATCAGTCCGCGAAGCCGCAGACGCGGCAGTGTAGCCACCGCAGCGGCCAGCTCATCCAGTTCCGCCAGCGGAATGCCTGATTTGCTGTTTTCATCGCTGATATTAATTTGGATCAGAACATTTAGCGCCGGCAGATTATCCGGACGCTGTTCGCTCAGCCGCGAGGCGATACGCAAGCGATCGATGGTATGACACCAGTCAAAATGCTCGGCCACCAGCCGACTTTTGTTGGACTGTAAAGGGCCAATAAAGTGCCAGTGCAGGCCTTCCACTTTCGCTTCCTGAAAGTGGCGGATTTTTTCCACCCCCTCTTGTACATAATTTTCACCAAATGCCCGTTGTCCGGCGGCAATGGCTTCTGCGATGTCGCTCGCAGGTTTGGTTTTACTCACTGCAAGCAACGTAACTTCTTCTGAAGAGCGGCCGCAACGCGTCGCCGCGGCGGAGATTTTGTCCCGGATGTATGCCAGGTTATGCGCGATATCGTTCATTTTCCGAGGATGTTTATATGAATATGGAAGAAATTGTGACGCTTAGTGTAAAGCATAACGTCTCGGATCTACACCTGTGTAACGCCTGGCCTGCGCGATGGCGCAAACAAGGACGCATGGAGAACGCGCCTTTTACCGCGCCTGATGTCGACAGGCTTCTGCTTGATTGGCTTAATGATGCGCAACAATATCAGTGGCGAACGCACGGCCAGCTTGATTTCGCCGTCTCGCTGTCTGGCACGCGGCGCCTGCGCGCCAGTGCGTTCACACATCAACAGGGAACGTCGCTGGCGCTACGGCTATTGCCCGAGCGCTGTCCTGATCTGGCGAAAATCCAGACGCCGCCGATAGTACCCGCACTGCTTGCCAGCGAGAACGGACTGATTCTGGTCACTGGCGCTACTGGCTGCGGGAAGTCCACCACGCTGGCGGCGATGGTGGGATATCTTAATCAACATGCCGATAAACACATCCTGACGCTGGAAGATCCTATTGAGTACCGTTACACCAGCAAGCGTTGCCTGATACAGCAGCGGGAAATCGGCCAGCATTGCGCCACTTTTGCCGCCGGGCTGCGCGCAGCGTTACGTGAAGATCCTGATGTCATTTTGCTGGGAGAGCTGCGTGACAGCGAGACCATTCGCCTGGCGCTGACGGCGGCGGAAACGGGGCATCTGGTACTGGCAACCCTGCATACTCGCGGTGCGGCGCAGGCGGTGGAAAGATTAGTGGATAGTTTTCCGGCGCAGGAAAAAGAACCGGTACGCAGCCAACTGGCGGGTAGTCTGCGCGCCGTACTATCACAAAAACTGGAGGTCGACAGACAGGATGGGCGCGTGGCGTTGTTTGAATTACTGATTAATACGCCAGCCACAGGGAATTTGATCCGTGAAGGCAAACTCCATCAGTTGGCCCACGTGATACAAACCGGGCAGCAGCAGGGGATGATGACATTCGCCCAGAGCGCGCAATGGCGTCAGGCGCAGGGACGACTGTAGCGAAGATGGCGGCGTAGGGGGGTTGTAAAGTGTTGACTGGCGCGGTGGATTGAACGGCATGCAGGCTTGTATCCTGGCGAACCGGCGTTAAAATCGCAGCTTTGTTAAAACCACAGCGAAGCCATTTAACGATGTCATCACAACCGAATCAAAGCCTGATAGATGGCATTCGCTGTCTGCAATATCTGGTCTCCAGCGACCGTGCTATCGGATGTCGCGAGCTTGCCCGGCTGATGGATATTAATACCACGCGCGTTAATCGCCTGTTAATGACGATGGCCTCTATTGGACTCACGATGCAGGATGAGCACCGACGCTATTTACCCGGGCCAGGCATTCATGCTTTGGCGGCGCAGGCGATTCGCGGTTCAGCGCTGTTCTCCCATGCGTTGCCTATCCTTGAGCGCCATGCGCCCAAAGACATCGTGGTGGCATTAGGCGTGCTATGGGAAGACCAGATTATCTATATTTATCACTCTACGCCGGGTTCGCAGGGAAGTCAGGCGCTGGCGGGGTTTCGCATGTACCCTGCCTGGCAGTCGGTACCTGGGGTGGCGTTACTGGCGGCAGAAAGCGATGAGGCGCTAATGCAGCGTTTTACTCCGGAGCAATGGCGTAATCTGGCGCCGCATGTGGCGCAGCAGCGCCAGCGGGGATACGTACTGTGGCATCACGCTGATGGTGAAGTTTCTATGGCGCAACCGCTAGGCAAGCACGCCGCAGCGCTGGCCTTTGCGGGAATGTGGCGGATTGATGAGGCGGAGGCGGCTGCGCGTTTACAGGCGCTGAAGGCACTAAACCAGCTTATTGCCCAGTAAGCCTGGCAACCGTGACCGCGTTACCCGCCTGCTGACAAAAACGGCTTTAATACCCCTGTTCAAAATAGCTTTCGAGGATAATCACGGCGGAGGCCGAGTCCACTTTGCCTTTGTTCAGCGCGCGATACCCACCTCGTTCAAACAGACCGGAGCGTGCTTCAACGGTGCTGAGTCGTTCATCGTGCAGCGTGACAGTTACCCCGAAACGCCCATGAATACGGTTGGCGAATTTACGTGCGCGCGCCGTCAGCGGCTGTTCAGTGCCATCCATATTGAGCGGTAGCCCGACAATAATTTCGTCCGGCTGCCACTCTTTCAGCAAACGTTCAATGAGCGTCCAGTCGGGCGTGCCGTCCTGTGCTTTGATTGCCGGAAGCGGACGGGCGGTGCCGGTAATGCGTTGTCCTATTGCAACGCCGATGCTTTTTGTGCCGAAGTCAAAGGCCAGTAAGGTGCCGCTCATCAGGCGTGCCCCGCAACGCCAGGCATGGTCAGAATATCAATGCCAATAAGTTTTGCCGCTTCGCGCCAGCGCTCGGCAATGGGCGTTTTGAACAAAATATTGAGATCGGCGGGCGCGGTAAGCCAGGCGTTATCAAGCAACTCTTGTTCAAGCTGGCCTTTATCCCAGGAGGCGTAGCCCAGCGCGACCAGCACATCGGAAGGCTGTTGTTGGGTACCTAACGTTTCCAGCACATCGCGGGAGGTGGTAATCACGGTATTGTCTGAGATACGAATGCTGGAGGCGAAACGTGACGGCGGAGTATGGAGAATAAATCCGCGATCTTCCGCCAGCGGGCCGCCGAGCATCACGGCTTTATCAAGACGAATTGCCGAATCGCGCGGTTCCGGCGTAATTTTTAGTTTTTCCAGAATCCCTTCAATTTGCAGATTTTCCAAAGGCTTATTAACAATAATCCCCATAGCGCCGTCCTGGTTGTGCTCGCAAATATACACCACGGAACGGCGGAAAATCGGGTCCTGGAGCGCAGGCATGGCAATAAGAAAGTGATGCTGTAAATTCATTGTCAGAGGTTCTGTTTCCTGGTTCAAAAAAACGACAGCGTTCAGTATGTGGGGAAAGCGGACGGTTGTCACTCATATAAGCCGTCTTTTGCCAAAGGACGGCTGCCTTATCGGGCAATAGATTGCCGGATGGCGATGCTGATGCGCCGCCTTATCCGACCGGGGCGGCGTAATTGCTCAGGCCCGGTAAGCGCACGCCACCGGGCAATAAACCTTTACTTCGCCAGACGCGCTTCGATGGCGTCCATCAACATCCCGGTGATAGAGATCGGGTATTCCGCTTCAATTTCACGCACGCAGGTTGGGCTGGTCACGTTAATTTCCGTTAAGCGGTCGCCGATAATATCCAGACCGACGAAAATAAGCCCTTTGGCTTTAAGCGTCGGCCCAACGCGGCGGGCGATTTCCCAGTCGCTTTCGCTCAACGGACGGGGTTCGCCGCGACCACCAGCCGCCAGGTTGCCGCGGGTTTCGCCGCCCTGCGGAATACGCGCCAGGCAGTAAGGCACTGGCTCGCCGTCGACGACCAGGACGCGCTTATCGCCATCTTTGATAGCGGGCAGATAGTTCTGCGCCATGCAGTAGCGGTTGCCCAGCTCGGTCAGCGTTTCGGCAATAACGCCTATGTTAGGATCGCCTTCCTTAACGCGGAAAATGGACGCGCCGCCCATACCGTCCAGCGGTTTCATAATGATATCGCCGTGCTTTTCCCAAAATGCTTTGAGCTGCGCTTTATTGCGCGTTACCAGCGTTTCCGGGGTCAGGTCGGCAAACCAGGCAGTATACAGTTTTTCATTACAGTCGCGCAGGCTTTGCGGTTTGTTGACGATCAGCGTCCCTTCTTCTTCAGCGCGTTCCAGAATATAGGTCGCATAAATAAACTCGGTATCAAACGGCGGATCTTTGCGCATCAAAATGACGTCCAGATCGGCGAGTTTAATCTCCTGCTCGCTGCCGAACTCGTACCATTTATCGTAATTTTGCTCCACGCTCAACGTTCGCGTGCGGGCGCGGGCTTCGCCGTTAATCAGATAAAGGTCGGCCATCTCCATATAATGAAGTTCATAACCACGACGTTGGGCTTCCAGCAGCATAGCGAAACTGGTGTCTTTCTTGATGTTGATGTGTGCGATGGGGTCCATCACGATGCCGAGCTTGATCATTATTTTCTCCGTTAACGCTTCATCCTAAGTCGCCAAAACGCACCTGTAGCGCGGTAATGGCGGTGAGCGCGGTTGTCTCAGTACGCAGAACGCGAGGTCCTAACAGAATATCAGTAAACTGATAGCGCGCGGTCATCGCGATTTCGTCCGCCGACAGCCCGCCTTCCGGGCCGATCAGCAGTCGGACGCGTTCAACCGGCAGCGGCAGAGTGTTGATGCTGGCATGGGCGCGCGGATGAAGATTGAGCTTCAGCCCGGAATCTTGCTCGGCGCACCAGGCTTCCAGCGCCATCGGCGGGCGAATTTCCGGCACCCGGTTACGCCCGCATTGTTCGCAGGCGGCGATGGCGATCTTCTGCCACTGCTGGCGCTTTTTGTTCAGACGTTCACTATCCAGTTTAACGCCGCAGCGCTCAGAGAACAGTGGCGTAATGAGGCTTACACCCAGTTCGATCGATTTCTGGATAGTAAATTCCATTTTTTCACCGCGCGACATCACCTGGCCCAGATGGATATGCAGCGGCGATTCACGATCGTCGATTTCGCCTTTCATCACTTGCACTTCAACGCTTTTCTTACTGGCGCTAATGATTTCAGCATCGAATACCTGATTGCTGCCGTCAAACAGCTGTAGCGCTTGTCCCGGTCCCATGCGAAGTACACGACCAATATGGTTGGCCGCATCTTCGCATAACGAAATCTGCGTACCGGACGTCAACAATTCAGGGTGATAAATGCGGGGAATACGCATAATAAAAAAATCCGCGTCATGGCCCCGGCGTTTGGCTATCCAGGGCATGGGTTAACAAGAATCCCGCTAGTGTAGGTTAGCTCTTTCGCGCCTGGCAAGCGCGTTGCACATAGGGATTATGATTACCCTGGACCTTCGCGATACGCGCATCGCGCTCGCACTCCCAGGCGGTAACGGGGTACTGCTTATCCCAGACGTTAAAAAGCTGCGTTTGTTGGCGGGAAAGTTTCAGTTGGTATTGGTCGCGCATATAAAAATAAATGCGGGCGATTGCGCCACGGGCGCGGGCGGGCGGCTCGGCGATTTTCGCTTTAAAATCCACTTTCATGGCGCATTGCCCGTACTGACCTTCGCCGCCGTTCCACTGGCTATACATAAAGTTGCCGCGATCGCCATTCACTTCGCCAATCGCGGGTTGCAGGTTATGCATATCGCTTTCCATTTTGCGGTAGACCGGGTCTTTAGCGCAGTTTTTTCGCCCGCCGTCCTGCCAGCACTGGCGCTGATGACCGAATTGCCAGGCGGGGACAACGTGCTCCCACTCAATGCGTCTGGCGCGATTCTCGTTTTTACGCACCTTATAGCCACAGGACTCCAGGTCTACGACGCCTTTTTTACCCTGCCAGCGGATTTGGCACCCGCAGTAAAAGCTGCCGGGCGCGTCAGCATTGACTTTGACGCTCGCCGCTTTGGCCTGAGAAAAATTGTTAATGCCATCGGCCAGGGCCTGGCCTGAAAACGCTGCGGCCAGCAACGCAGCGGCAAAAGAAAAATTACGGTACATTGCACACTCCATAGCAAAACGAGCCCGCAACGTAACGAAAGTTGTGTCTGTATGCAATCAGTCCGCTCAGGAAAGTTCCCGGACGTTTCGGGAACTACCCGGCGACCAGTGGTTCACCGCAGTGAACGCAACGATAAACCGCTTCGCCGCGTACTACGCGGTTATGACGGCGGACGGTGAGTTGATGTTGCTGGCATTGGCAATGGTAGGGAAAGGTGTTGCGCCGTACGGATTGCAGCGCAAATTGATGAGTACGTCTGGCCGGAACGCCCAGCACGCTTTCCATCATCCACTTCCATTCCTTGCCATGCGGAGCCTTGCGTCCGAAGTGCTTCCACACCAACAGATGCGCCAGTTCATGCGGCACGACCTCTGCTATAAAGGTGTCGATGTTTTCCAGCAGTAACACCGGGTTGAGGCGGATTTCGTAGCTCTCCAGCCAGGCGGTGCCCGCCGAGGTGCCGCGTTGCGTATACACCAGTTTCGGCTCCGGATAATGTCTATCGAGCTTGAGGTTCGCCTGGGCGAGATTTTCCCGCAGACGACGCATCACGGCCTGCTGGATAGCGATAGGGAGACGAGGGGTTTTCATAGCGGCAGAGAATAGTGCGACGGAAGAGGGACTGCAAGAAAAACGCTTCCTCCTGTGGCAGGAGGAAGCGTGGAGGGATTAGTCGTGGGCGCCGATTTCGCGCAGTTTACGACCTTTCATCAGGTTACGTTCAATGTGTTCCAGCGAAACGTGTTTGGTTTCCGGCACCAGCCACAGGGTCAGCAGGATAAACAGTACGTTCAGGCCCGCATAGACCCAGAAGGTGTTGGCGTTACCCAGATTGTTCAGCATGGTCAGGAACGTTGCGCCGACGATCATATTGGCGATCCAGTTGGTCGCGGTGGAGCAGGTGATGCCGAAATCGCGGCCTTTCAGCGGCTGGATTTCGGAGCACAGTACCCAAATCAGCGGACCAGCGCTCATCGCAAATCCAATGATGAACATCAGCAGCATAGCGATAGCGAAGTATTGCGCAGACGGCGAATGGATGCCGATGTGCATCATCGTACCCAGAATCCCCATACCAATCGCCATGACCAGGAAGCCCAGCGTCAGGGTCGGCTTGCGGCCCCAGCGGTCAACCAGGCCGATAGCGATGAAGGTTGCCAGCACGTTAGTCAGACCAACAATAACGGTGCCCCACATCTGCTCCGTGGTATTCGTGTACCCCGCCAGTTCGAAGATTTTCGGCGCGTAATACATGATGACGTTCATCCCGGTAAATTGCTGCATGACCTGCAACAAAATGCCAAGAAACACGGCGCGGCGGAAGTTGCTGTTCTCTTTGAACAGCGCCCAACCGCTCTGTTTAACCTGCAAACTTTCGCGAATTTCATCGAGCTCACGTTTTGCTTCCGCACTGGTGTCACGCAGGCGCAACAGGACGCGTTCAGCATCATGGAAACGGCGTTTCGCCGCAAACCAGCGCGGGCTGTCCGGCAGGAAGAAGACGCCGATCAGCAGCAGAATAGCCGGGATGATGATCACGCCGAGCATCCAGCGCCATGCGCCGCTGTAGCTGAACGCGGTATCGGACAGATAAGCGCCCAGAATCCCGATGGTGATCATGAGTTGGTACATTGAGATCATACTGCCGCGAATTTTTTCCGGCGCGATCTCGGACAGGTACAACGGTGCAGTGTAGGAAGCGACGCCGACGGCCAGACCCAGCAGCACGCGAGAAATAATCAGGACTTCAACGTTAGGCGCCGCAGCGGAGAACAGCGAACCGGCGACGAACAGGATAGCGCCGATCATCAGGCTTTTTTTACGACCCAGCTTAAAGGAGAGCCAGCCGCTGCCGACAGCGCCGACGGCCGCGCCAAACATCATGGAGCTGACCACCCATTCCTGAGTGTGTGCGGTAATCTGAAACTCGTCGGTAATGAAGGGTAAAGCACCGGCGATAACGCCGATATCCAGGCCAAAAAGTAATCCTGCCAGGGCTGCAAGAAAGCAGACAAAAAATGTCATGGCCTTGTTGGAACGCCCTTGTTTTTTATTGTCAGGCATTATGCCCTCCGGTTGGGTTAGCAATTTTATCGATGTTAAGAGTAGGTGAGTACGCCGTAAAAAGATGTGAGGCTAATCACAATGGTGTAATCGTTTACACTGCTATTTATCTCGGTGATTATTTAATTATCTGAAAAATAATAGTTTTAATAATCTTATAACCATATCAATCGCCTGGTATTTAGACAAAGTTGAAAAATTATGTAATATTTTCATCGCAGAATTAGCATACCGATAGTGATGTAGTCAGTTCTTAATGAAAATGAATGTAACCGCTTTCATGATGACTGAAACTGAATGATAAAAAGTGTAGTCGAAGAAACGAAAGGGGAGAGTGGATTGTGCTGCGCATCACAAAAAGGTCAGTATAAATTCACGCTGGAATATCTGATAACGTTGCGTGTATCAGCAATGATAAAGGCCAGCAGAGCGCTGGCCTTGATAAGTACGGTATGGTTTCCCTGACTGAAAAACAGCGTCAGGCGCGGGCGATTATTTCAGACCGGCAGCATCGCGCAGCAGTTGCGCTTTGTCGGTTTTTTCCCATGGGAAGTTTTCGCGACCGAAGTGGCCGTAAGCCGCAGTTTCTTTGTAGATCGGGTGCAGCAGATCCAGCATCTGAATCAAGCCGTACGGGCGCAGGTCGAAGAATTCGCGCACCAGCAGAATCAACTGTTCAGCAGGCACTTTTTCAGTACCGAACGTTTCCACCATGATGGACGTCGGCTCCGCTACGCCGATAGCGTAGGAGACCTGGATTTCACAGCGATCCGCCAGACCTGCCGCCACGATGTTTTTCGCGACATAACGCGCAGCGTAAGCTGCAGAACGGTCAACTTTAGACGGATCTTTACCGGAGAAGGCGCCGCCGCCGTGACGCGCCATACCGCCGTAGGTATCAACGATGATCTTACGACCGGTCAGACCGCAATCGCCCATCGGGCCGCCGATAACAAAACGCCCGGTTGGGTTGATAAAAAACTTAGTGGACGTATTTAACCATTCAGACGGCAGAATGGGTTTGATGATCTCTTCCATCACCGCTTCTTGCAGCGATTTTTGGTCGATATCTTCTGCGTGCTGCGTAGAGAGAACCACGGCGTCGATACCGACGATTTTGCCGTCGTCATACTGGAAAGTGACCTGGCTTTTTGCATCCGGACGCAACCATGGCAGGGTGCCATTTTTACGCACTTCAGCCTGACGCTGTACCAGACGGTGCGCGTAGGTGATTGGCGCAGGCATCAGTACGTCGGTTTCATTTGTCGCGTAGCCAAACATCAGGCCCTGGTCGCCCGCGCCTTGTTCCAGCGGGTCTGCGCGGTCAACGCCCTGGTTGATATCCGGAGACTGTTTGCCAATTGCGCTCAGTACCGCGCAAGAGTTGGCGTCAAAGCCCATGTCGGAATGCACATAGCCAATTTCGCGCACCGTATTACGGGTAATCTCTTCGATATCGACCCAGGCGCTGGTGGTGATCTCACCGCCAACTAAAACCATGCCGGTTTTAACGTAGGTTTCACAGGCGACGCGTGCTTTCGGATCCTGTTGCAGGATAGCGTCCAACACGGCATCAGAGATTTGGTCTGCGATTTTGTCAGGATGCCCTTCTGATACGGACTCAGACGTAAAAAGGTGTTTTGCCATATTTAATTTCACCTAAGGAGAATTTAGTTAGCTCAAACTGTTGTGCGGAATAGTCATGACAGAAGATTCTACCATGAGTCTGAAGGTTGCTGACACTGGCAGTCTGAGTGTTAATCAGTATGGATGGATTAACATCTGGACGGCTATTTTAGGTCACTTCTTCGCCCAATTTCCAGCTTTTTTTGAAGGCCGTCGCAATGTCGGTCAAAATCAGGCGGTAAACGTTTCTGATAATGCTGACATTATGCGCATTTATGCTTTGCTTTTTTTCTGCGTTCTGGGTATAAAACGCGACGCGCGGCTCATACAAAAGCACACGACGTTTTCTTCGTGTCGCCACTTCCAGCCGGGTTAAAACGTTGCTTTGGCTTGTGGGTTCGTCTTACGAGGCGGCCGTGGAGGTGATACGAGATAATGAACCGTTGTATTCTGCTGAATCTGTCGCATCGTTCTGGTGCGCGCATGTCCCCCGCAATCTGCATCTCTGCTTTGCATACCTGCCGATGTTATACCCATCTCGGCGCTTCTCAGGATTCCAGAGCCGGCAATGGCGCTGAAGACTGAACAAGGGCGCTCTTGTTAACGCAAGAGTTTTCTCGTGGTTTCGCCGAACCGTTATCTGTGAGTTCGGTTACGTGTTTACAATGATATGAAAAAGAAACCGGTCGCGCAGGCGGAGCATCAGCGCTATCTGCTGGAAAATCCGCTTGTCTATGGGTTGTTATCGCGTCTTCGGATTGCGATAGTAGTCAACTGTTTTACACTTGCTAATAAAAATTGAGGTTCGCTATGTCTGACGACATGTCTATGGGTTCGCCTTCGTCAGCAGGCGAACAGGGTGTACTACGCTCCATGCAGGAGGTTGCAATGAGCTCCCAGGAAGCCAGCAAGATGCTGCGCACTTACAATATTGCCTGGTGGGGCAATAACTACTACGACGTCAACGAGCTGGGCCATATTAGCGTATGCCCCGATCCCGACGTACCGGAAGCGCGTGTCGATCTTGCCAAACTGGTGAAAGCGCGCGAAGCGCAAGGTCAGCGTCTGCCGGCGCTGTTTTGCTTCCCGCAGATCCTGCAACACCGTTTGCGTTCAATTAACGCGGCGTTTAAGCGTGCGCGTGAATCTTACGGTTATAACGGCGACTACTTCCTCGTTTATCCGATTAAGGTCAATCAGCATCGCCGCGTGATCGAGTCCCTTATCCATTCCGGTGAACCGTTGGGGCTGGAAGCGGGGTCAAAAGCGGAATTGATGGCGGTGCTGGCGCATGCCGGCATGACCCGTAGCGTAATCGTCTGTAATGGTTATAAAGACCGTGAATACATTCGGCTGGCGTTGATTGGCGAGAAGATGGGCCATAAGGTTTATCTGGTCATCGAAAAGATGTCTGAAATCGCGATTGTGCTGGAAGAAGCCGAGCGCCTGAACGTGGTTCCTCGTCTGGGCGTACGTGCGCGTCTGGCCTCTCAGGGGTCCGGTAAGTGGCAATCCTCCGGCGGCGAAAAATCAAAATTCGGCCTGGCGGCGACGCAGGTGCTGCAACTGGTGGAGACCCTGCGTGACGCCGGGCGTCTGGACAGTCTGCAACTGTTGCACTTCCACCTGGGATCGCAGATGGCGAACATTCGCGATATCGCGACCGGCGTGCGCGAGTCCGCGCGTTTCTATGTTGAGCTGCATAAGCTGGGCGTGAATATCCAGTGCTTCGACGTGGGCGGCGGTCTGGGCGTGGATTATGAAGGTACCCGCTCGCAGTCCGACTGTTCGGTGAACTATGGCCTGAACGAATATGCCAATAACATCATCTGGGCGATTGGCGATGCCTGCGAAGAGCATGGTTTACCGCATCCGACGGTGATTACCGAGTCTGGCCGCGCCGTCACTGCGCACCATACGGTACTGGTCTCTAACATTATCGGCGTGGAGCGTAACGAATACACGGATCCGACTGCCCCTGCTGAAGATGCGCCGCGTGCGCTGCAAAATCTGTGGGAAACCTGGCAGGAGATGCATAAGCCTGGCACTCGCCGCTCGCTGCGTGAATGGCTGCATGATAGCCAAATGGATCTGCACGATATTCATATCGGCTACTCTTCCGGCGCGTTTAGTTTGCAGGAGCGCGCCTGGGCGGAGCAACTTTATCTCAGCATGTGCCATGAAGTGCAGAAGCAACTGGACCCGCAAAACCGTGCGCATCGTCCGATTATCGACGAACTGCAAGAGCGAATGGCGGACAAAATGTACGTCAACTTCTCGCTGTTCCAGTCAATGCCGGACGCGTGGGGAATCGATCAGCTCTTCCCGGTGCTGCCGCTGGAAGGGTTAGATCAGGTACCGGAACGTCGTGCCGTGCTGCTGGATATTACCTGTGATTCCGATGGCGCTATCGACCACTATATCGATGGCGACGGTATCGCCACGACGATGCCGATGCCGGAATACGATCCAGAGAATCCACCGATGCTCGGCTTCTTTATGGTCGGCGCCTATCAGGAGATCCTCGGTAACATGCACAACCTGTTTGGCGATACTGAAGCGGTTGACGTGTTTGTCTTCCCGGATGGTAGCGTCGAGGTTGAACTGTCGGACGAAGGCGATACCGTTGCGGATATGCTGCAATATGTGCAACTGGATCCGAAAACGCTGTTAACGCATTTCCGCGACCAGGTAAAACAGACGGATCTGGACGATGCGTTGCAGCAGCAGTTCCTTGAGGAATTTGAAGCGGGACTGTACGGTTATACTTATCTTGAAGATGAGTAATTAAGAGTATTCCACTTGTGGGTCGATTTAATTATTTAAATCGACCCTTTTATATTTTATAAATTCTTAATTATCAGCGCGTCGCTTCTCTATGTAATCTTATGGGCCTACAATCCCCCTAATAATTAAAAAGGGGTGTGAGTATGAGCAAATTTAAATTTAATGCCGTCATTGTTGGCTTGTTTTTGCTGTTAGGCGGTTGTTCCAGCGGAATGCAATCTAATAATGGCTCTTCATCCGACGTCGGCACCGCTTGGGGCGGCGACGTGCATTCATCGGTACAAAGCGTTTCGGTAGAACGTGCCGATCGAGAACCTGCCGAAATGGTGATAATAAATTACTCCACTCAATATCCGTCAGGTTACGATAAAGTTTATAGTATACGTATCAGCGATCTTGAATATGCTGTGCGCGACGCTAATTTTAATTCGATTCCAATTACTCGTCGCTACAACGCATCAATGGGACAATGGCAATATAGTATTCCTGCAAGATCAGGGATGAACTATCAGTTATATATTCGTAATTACAGTCATGATACCAATTACGAAATCGTCGCAACGGTTGATGGCCTGGACGTGTTGAACGGAAAAGCAGGCTCGCTGAATCATCATGGCTATATTGTTAACGCCGGCGATTCACTGGCGATTAAAGGGTTTCGCAAAGATAAACACACTGAGGCGGCATTCCAGTTCGCCGACGTAGCTGACGCTTATGCGGCCCACTCCGCGCAGGGCGATGTACGCAACATCGGCGTCATCGGCTTTGCCGCTTTTGCATTGCAGGGTAAAGCAACAAATACGCTACCGCCTTGTTCCTCGCAGGCTTTCCCGGCGGACAACAACGGGTATGCGCCGCCGCCCTGCCGCAAATAAACCCGGCATCAAACGTCAAATATGCGTTATGGGAATCAGCACCTTTCCTGCCGAGTCTGGTGGGGAAGGACTGTGTGACGCGCATAGCCGTAGGTTGCGGGAAAGAAACGACCACTCTCTGGCAGGGAAATTGTTTACCATAAACATTAGGATTTGTTTACACTACCCTCAAGTGGAGCAATTGCTGTCTACATAGGTATGTGCATGGAACAAATTTTAACCAAGCGGCGCTATTTTGATATAGGGCTGCAAATAGAAGAACTACTCTATTCAGGGGTATTTAAAGCTGGCGAGCGACTTCCGGCGGAGAGAGAACTCAGCGAGCGTTTTCAAACCAGCCGCACGACGATTCGTGAGGCGATTATTATGCTTGAGCTGAAGGGAGTGGTAGAGGTTAAGCAAGGCGCAGGCACTTACTTTATTGATAGTCTGGAAAAAATCAATCAAAAAGCGCTCTTGCCTTACTCAGACATTGGCCCCTTTGAATTGCTACAGGCCCGGCAGGTCATCGAAAGTAACATCACCGGTTTTGCCGCTACGCAAATCAGATTTAATGAACTTAAGCAGCTTAAACGTATTATTGAGCAGCAGGAAAAGCAGATTGGCGGCGACAGCGACAAATTTGAAGAACTGGATCGCCAGTTCCACAATATCATCGCGGAATCCACGCAAAATCGTGTATTAATGAAACAATCTGCCGAGCTGTGGCGGGCTGTCAGGACCGAAAATCCGCGCTGGAAGCAGTTAAACTATAAGTATTTACATAAGAAAGAGTTAAGAATGAAATGGGTGGAAGATCACCGTAGTATCTTCCTTGCATTGCAAAAACGCGATGCTGAGCAGGCCAGACAGGCTTCGTGGACCCATCTTGAAAACAGTAAAAATGAGCTGGTAAAAATCTTCCAACAGGATGATTCGCTGGAAGATTTTGATGATTTTTTCTTCGCCACCTGACGGCTATTTTCAGGCGGATGACATTTTTGTCAGCGATTAACCGGGCCTGCCGCCAAAAACAAGCCCGGAGAGAGGGAATCAGGCTTCGTAAACGCTCAGCTTATCCCAGTCAAACTCTACGCCAATGCCGTAGGTGTCCGGTGCCACGGCGCGATAATTGTCGACCACCAGCGGATGTTTGGTATATTGATCGATTGGGAAACTGTGAACCTCCAGTCAGCCAGTCTCGAATGCGGAAACCAGTCTGACGTGTAATTCCTGCATACCGAGCGAGCATACCAAACGACCGCTATTCGTCGACAGACGCGCCGCCTTCAACCAGCCATTTTCCACAGCGGCAGTTTTTCACGTTTGCCTTTCAAATCCCAAAGGGCGATATCCACCGCAGACATCGCAGACATCGCAGACATCGCAGACATCGCAAACGACGCGATGCCTCCGCAACCCACATAGTGAATATGCTATTCCATAAAGTCATAGATATCGTCAATCGCAGCGCCTCTTTCCCTGACAGTACCGGGGCAAGATCGTGGTCGATCATCGCTTTAATTGCATACCCTCCCTTTCCGCCGGTATAGGTATATCCGGTGCCAGTTGAACCGTCTTCCAGCGTAATCGTCGTGGTTACCAGTTCGAAATGGCTATTATGCCATGTTTCACGTCAACTAAGACCTCGGCCAGAGGGGCTTTGAAAGCTTTGTTTCAACGTGCCTAATCCGCGTCTTCATCAATTTTTTCCTGTTTTAAATCAATGGATTAATTTGCCAATTACGTCTAAAGGCGGCTCACTCCTCATCGCTTTAGCAGCGACCCGGATGATCAAAACCGTAACTGATGTTCTTAGGTTAATGTTGATGCTGATAATAAATTGAGTTCATTAATTCACTAGACAAATTATCAGGTTTGGTTTGCTGTATTTCGGGTGATTATTGAACCAATCATGCGTGACATATACACTTGCAGCGGGCGTGTTATTCAATAAGATATTGTTTTTCATGTGGTTTAATGATTACGGGTTGTATGGGTGGTATGCCAATTTGTGGCCGATTTTTCTAATCAAAATCACGCTTTTGTGAATCGTAAAATTTATCCTGAGAAGTGCTTTTTATAACTAATTGATAAATAAATTATTTTTATTCATTGGCTATTAGTCAGCATACCATGGTAAAGAATCTGGTGCCATGAGTGTGATCATATTCACGGATTTTGGTATGGTGTTTAAGCAGAATTGGTAAACAAAACAGGAGTGGGAAAAATTCATGGACACCATAGCTCGCCAGTTAGACGCCGCAAGGCACCAATTCAAAACGACTTATTCACGTCAGGGAATGGAAGCCAACATCGTACATATTGGATTTGGCGCCTTTCACCGTGGTCATCAGGCTGTTTATAACGATCTCACGAATGAGATAACCGGCAACCGCTGGGGGATTTTTGAACTGAATCTGTTCGGCGATGCGGAGCTGGTGGATGCGCTAAATGCGCAACAGGGGCTGTTTTCAGTGGTGGAAACGTCAGCCAGCGCCATCAATAGTCGCCTGGTTCGTACCATCACCGGCGCGTTGCATACGCCGAAGTCAGGTATTCAGGCGGCGATCGAGAAGCTGACTGAGCCGCAGGTAAAAATTGTTTCGTTGACGATAACGGAAAAAGGTTACTGCACCGATCCACGGTCCAGAACGCTCGATCTCAGCCATCCGCTCATCAAACACGATCTTGCCGATCCTGAACATCCCCGGTCAGCACTCGGACTGATCGTCGAAGCGCTACGGATACGCCGCCAGCAAGGGCTTCCCCCGTTTAGTGTACTGTCGTGCGATAACATTCCGGAAAACGGTCATTTGACCAAAACGGCGATCGTTACGTTTGCCGATAATCTCGATCCGCAACTGGCGGCCTGGATAGCGAAGCATGTCACCTTTCCTGGCACCATGGTCGATCGCATCGTGCCGGCAATGACGCCAGAGCAATTTGACATGATTAAAGACCAGATCGGTTTTGCCGATCCCTGCGGCATCGTATGCGAGGATTTCCGTCAGTGGGTTATCGAAGATAATTTCGTTGCCGGTCGTCCTGACTGGGATAAAGCAGGGGCGATGTTCGTCTCGGACGTGCTTCCCTATGAAGAAATGAAACTTCGTATGCTGAATGGCAGCCATTCGTTTCTCGCCTATAACGGCAGCCTGGCCGGATATGAGTTTATCTATCAGTGCATGGAAGACGACGCTTTTAAAACCGCCGTACATCATTTAATGACGGAAGAGCAGGCAAAATCGCTGCGCCCGAATTTGGCGGTAGATGTACATCAATATGCGCAGTTGCTCATTGATCGATTCAGCAACCCGAATATTAAACATAAGACCGGACAGATTGCGATGGACGGTTCTCAGAAGCTGCCTCAGCGGGCCGTCGATCCTTATCTGACGCTCCAGGCGCGCGGTGTTAAGGGCAGGGCGTTAGCGACGCTGATTGCGGGCTGGCTCCATTACGTCATTAATACGCTCTCTCAGGGGCAGAGCGTGGCCGACCCGCTCAATGATACCTTCAATGCGGCTATTAAAAATAAAAACACGCGATGGGAACAAGCGCTGTCTTTGCTGCAGATAAATAGCATCTTTGGAACGCTGGCCAGCGACAACGCAGACTTTTTAAACAACATTCAGCAGGCCTTTAACCATATTGAATTACATGGCGTCACGGCCACCATTCACCGTTTATCTTCAAAGGGTTAAGTATGAAAACGCTTATCTGTAATAATCCGGGAAATATCGAATACATTGAAAGGGATATTCCTCATTTAAAAGACGATGAAGTACTGTTAAAAATTAAAGCGGTTGGTATTTGCGGCACCGATATCCATGCGTTTGCCGGTCGCCAGCCCTTTTTTGCCTATCCGCGCGTGCTGGGTCATGAAATTTGCGGCGTGGCTGAAATGTTAGGTAAATCGTGCAGCACGGCGAAGGTCGGCCAACGCTATAGCGTTATTCCCTGTATTCCTTGCGGCGCTTGCGCAGCCTGCCGGGAAGGAAAAACCAACTGCTGTGAGAACGTCTCGCTGTATGGTGTTCACCAGGACGGCGGCTTTAGCGAATATCTGGCCGTTCGTGAACAAAATCTGGTTGAACTGTCGGATAACCTCACTGACAGCGCGGGCGCGCTGGTTGAGTGTTTCGCCATCAGCGCCCATGCAGTACGCCGCGCTGACGTGAAGCCGCAGCAAAACATTGTGGTGGTCGGCGCCGGGCCGATTGGGCTGGCCGCCGCCGCGATAGCAAAAGCCAAAGGCGCTCGCGTCGCGGTAGCTGATATTGACGCCGAACGCCGTCGTCTGGTCGCCGAAAAGGTAGGCGTTGCAACGCTCGATCCGTCGTCAGACGACTATATTGATGCGCTGAAAGCCTGTTTCTCCGGTGAATTAGCCGGCACTGTGCTTGATGCCACCGGCAATAAATCCTCCATGAGCCGCGCTGTCGATCTGATTCGTCACGGCGGAAAAATCGTCTTCATCGGGCTGTATATCGGCGAGCTCGTCATTGACGATCCGACCTTCCATAAAAAAGAGACCACGCTATTGAGCAGCCGTAACGCGACGCGGGAAGACTTCGAATGTGTCATTGAGCTAATGGCTCAGGGCGCTATTAGCGAAACAATGATGAAAAACCAGGAATTCGATTTCTATACGTTCGGCAACCAGTACCAGAAGAACGTGGTAGAAAACAAAAAATTGGTTAAAGGCGTTATCAAATTTTAATAGCGGGATAGTTATGTCAACAATATTAGTCAAAGAAAATGAATTGAAAGCGCTGGCGTTTAATAAACTCACCCAGGCGGGTCTTGACGCGCAAACGGCGCAGCAGGTAGCCGACGTTTTGGTTCATGCCGATATTACCGGCGTTCACTCCCACGGCGTTATTCGCGTAGAGCACTATTGTACCCGCCTGAACGCAGGCGGGCTCAATCCAAAAGCAACATTCAGCATCGAACAGATTTCGCCTTCAGTCGCTATTCTGGACTCTGATGATGGAATGGGACACTGCGCGCTGATAAAGGCGACAGATCACGCTATTAGTCTGGCGAGAGAGACGGGGCTGGGTTTCGTCAGCGTCAAAAATACGTCCCACTGCGGCGCGCTCTCGTGGTTCATTGAGCAGGCGACAAGCCAGGGAATGGTGGCTATCGCCATGACGCGAACGGATACCTGTGTTGCGCCGTATGGCGGCGCGGAGCGCTTTCTGGGGACTAACCCAATCGCCTTCGGCTTCCCCGTTAAAGACAGCCATCCGATGATCGTCGATATGGCGACCAGCGCCATTGCGTTTGGTAAAATTCTGCACGCCAAAGAAACCGGGAAACCAATAGGTCATGGTCTGGCGCTGGATAAAGAGGGACATATCACTACCGATCCGCATAAAATTGAAAATCTGCTGCCCTTTGGCGGACACAAAGGTTCTGGTATTGCCCTGGCGATTGATGCGCTCACGGGCGTCCTGATGGGGGCAAACTTTAGCAACCATATTGTTCGGATGTATGGCGACTATGACAAGATGCGCAAGTTAGCGAGTCTGGTTATCGTTATTGATCCGCAGATGTTGGGCAATCCGCTGTTTTCCTCAATAATGAGCACAATGGTCAATGAGCTAAGGGCTGTAAAACCGATGCCCGGTGTTGATAAAGTGCTGGCGCCAAACGATCCGCAAATCGCCTATAAAGAAAAATGTTTAAAAGAAGGTATTCCTGTGGCTGAAGGTATTTACCAGTACCTGATTGGCTGATAATTATAATCACGACCATTATTTAGGATAACTATAGTATGCTATATGGAAATATAGAGCAGCTTACTTTATTACCTTACGTTAACCACATTATTAAAAAACTTATCATCGAAGCGGTGAAGATAGCTGAAGATCAGCCTGCTGGTAGATATGAACTTTCTTTCCCGGAGTCATTTCTTATGATAAGCGAAGGAGAAACACACTCTTCGTTAAACCGCAAAGCTGAACTTCATAAAAAATATATCGATGTTCAGATTTTACTAAGCGGTTATGAGGAGATTGGCTATTCCAACAAAATTGATACCAGGATAAAGGAGCTTGAGCATCTTCCTGATGACATCATCTTTCCTGAATGTGTCGCTAATGAGCAGTTCGTTACATTAAATCCTGGCGATTTCGCGCTTTTTTATCCCAACCAGGTCCACCGTCCGCTTTGTACGCGTGGTAAACCTGCGCCGGTTAAAAAAGCGATTGTGAAAATTCCGGCCACGGCATTTAGCGAGTCAAGCTAGTCTTGTCAGGCGAAGGAATAAAGAAAGCGCTAAATGCAATTCAGGAAGAGACCTTCAAGTCATCCTGAATTACAGCCAGAATGAATAAGGTGGCACTTTTCTGACTTCAGAGCCTTTTCGCGTTGGGGTTAATCGCGGAAAGGCTTTTTACGTTCTGTAAAAAGAGGATGCGGGGTCTCCCCGGTAAATAAGTGAAAATGATACAAATCGATTTTGATGTTATTTTTGTTCAATCTGAATAATATGGTCTTTTACACGGAAAGTGATTGGCGAGGTGTTATGAATCATATTTTTAAATTAGCATTTATTTTTATTATCAATATTATATTTTTAATAAATGCTTCAGCAACAACGATGGACAAAGATAAATTTGTGGAAGCGAATGGTATCAAAATTCATTACGTTGAAGAGGGCGAGGGGCCTCCGCTGCTGTTGATTCACGGTGGTGGTCTGACGGCGAAAAGTTGGCAGGGATTAGCGAAAGAGGCATCTCGATATTTTCGCGTCATCATGCCGGACAGTCGTGGACATGGATTAACCAATAACCCGCAAGGAACGTTTAGCTATGATCTGATGACGGAAGATATGGCGGCTTTTGTTAAAGCGCTGAAGCTGGAAAAACCGCTGGTGATGGGTTACAGCGATGGCGGCATGGTCGTTCTGAAGTTAACCAGCCGATACCCGGATCTAGCGCGCGCTGCTATCGTCGGCGGCGCAACGCATCGCTTTGCTACGACCCATTACATGCAGGGGATGGAAATTTTTTATGGTAAAGGAATGCCTCAGGGGCAATTGACGGATCGCGATCTGGATAAAATGGCTTCGGATGCGCCCGGGATGGTTAAATTTTATCAGAACATGCATCATCCAGAGCAAAAAGACTACTGGCGCACGTTCCTCAAAGGTGTCTGGCCAATGTGGACAACGCCCACATCGCTGGCGGAAGAAGAGGTGAAAAAAATCCACATTCCTGTGCTATTACTGGACGGCGACCGGGATGAATTTTTCACCGTTGAAGAAGTTACCGAGCTGTACCGGCTGCTGCCTCAGGCGGAGATGACCCTCATTCCCGGTAGCGGTCACGCCATTTTCCAGACGCCAGGAAAAACACCGCTGTTTTACGCATTAGTGCTTGAGTTTTTACAGCGGCAAATCCCTAAGGCCTCTTAACTGACCGCGATGGACGTATGAGCCTACTGATTTGCGCTGGATATATATTTTTTTCGGGCGTTGTCTACTGTACCTGGCTAAACTGACTTCAATAATGCGGTCTGTCAGAGTAAACTTTGAGCCGTAAACAAATTCAAACCCTTCCTCGTCGGGCCTAACGACGCGGGAGGGTTTTTTTATATTGACTAAGAAGAGGTTTTTGCCATGAGCACCTTAGGTCATCAGTACGATAACTCACTGGTTTCTAATGCGTTTGGTTTTTTACGTCTGCCAATGAACTTCCAGCCGTATGACAGCGATGCCGACTGGGTGATCACTGGCGTACCGTTTGATATGGCAACGTCCGGTCGCGCTGGCGGCCGTCATGGCCCGGCGGCGATCCGTCAGGTGTCGACCAACCTTGCCTGGGAACATCACCGTTTCCCGTGGAATTTTGACATGCGCGAGCGCCTGAACGTCGTGGACTGCGGCGATTTGGTGTATGCGTTTGGCGATGCCCGTGAAATGAGCGAAAAATTACAGGCGCACGCTGAAAAACTGCTGTCTGCAGGCAAGCGTATGCTCTCTTTCGGCGGCGACCACTTCGTCACGCTGCCGCTGCTGCGCGCCCACGCGAAACATTTTGGCAAAATGGCGCTGGTACATTTTGATGCGCATACCGATACCTACGCTAACGGCTGCGAATTCGATCACGGCACGATGTTCTACACCGCGCCGAAAGAAGGCCTGATCGATCCGCATCATTCGGTACAGATCGGTATTCGTACTGAGTTTGACAAAGACAATGGCTTTACCGTGCTGGATGCCTGCCAGGTCAACGATCGCGGCGTGGATGATATTCTCGCTCAGGTGAAACAGATCGTCGGCGATATGCCGGTCTATCTGACCTTTGATATCGACTGTCTGGACCCGGCGTTTGCGCCTGGCACCGGTACGCCGGTGATCGGCGGTTTGACCTCCGATCGCGCCATTAAACTGGTACGCGGTCTGAAAGATCTGAACATTGTCGGTATGGATGTAGTGGAAGTCGCGCCGGCTTACGATCAGTCGGAGATCACCGCTCTGGCGGCCGCGACGCTGGCATTAGAAATGCTCTATATCCAGGCGGCGAAGAAGGGCGAGTAAGTTGTTTTGCCGGATGGCGCTGCGCTTATCCGGCCTACAGCTGATTGATGCTTGTAGGCCGGATAAGGCGTTCACGCCGCCATCCGGCACTGTTCGGGGATTATTTGATCCCGTCCGCGCTCATACGATCGCGCACATGCTGTGCGCGTGCGGCGGACGCCGGGTGATCGTCGAACATCGAGCTTTGACGACCCGCTTCCAGTTTTGCCAGTTTCTCAAAGCTGGTGGCGAGTCCTGCCGGACTGATACCGCGTTTGCGCAACAGATCGTAAGAATAATCATCCGCTTCGGACTCCTGACGCTGAGAGAACTGCGAGTTCACCAGTTTTTCGCCAAGATCGCCAAGCTGTGATTGCGACAGGCTGCCGACTACGCCTCCTGCCGATGCCGCCGCAACACGAACGGCGTTAGTGCCCAGCGCGACCTGCATCCCTTTCTTTACATGACCCAGCGCGACATGGCCCATTTCATGGCCGATCACGGCTTCAACTTCGTTGTCGGTCATCATATCCATCAGTCCGCTGTAGACGCGGATACAACCGTTCGCCATGGCAAACGCGTTGACGTCTTTCGTCTCGTAAACCTTATAGTTCACCGGCTGGCCGTTAATGTTATCCCCCAGCGCGGCGGCAATTTTTGCCAGTCGTTTAGTGTATTCGCTGCTCGCCGGCGCGATTTTCGCTTTACTGTCGAGCTCTTGACAGGATTGATCGCTCAACGCTTTTACCTGCGCATCGCTTAACGTATAGGCCTGAAAAGCTTCAGCGCCCGAAGAAAGCAGTCCATTAGAGTCCATATTCTGGCAACCGGTCAGCACCGTCGCCATGCCCAAAGCAAGCAGTAAAGCGCGAATTTTCATTTTTCTCTTCCATACGAATCAATATTATTTTGAAATGCGCCCGTTGCAGATGAATTAGCGCCTGGGTTAAGTATAAAGAAAAGCATGGCAGGCAAGTTAGCTAATTGCGCAACATACGAGCATGATCCGGAGATTTCTGAAGCGGTAAAAGGATGTTCCATGTACATGACGCGCGGCTTGGGGTAAATTGTTGGCAAATTTTCCGGCGTAGCCCAAAACGCGCTGTCGTCAAGTCGTTACGGGCATGGCCTTTCAACATCCGATCTGGAGTCAAAATGTCCTCACGTAAAGAGCTTGCCAATGCTATTCGTGCGCTGAGCATGGACGCAGTACAGAAAGCCAAGTCCGGTCACCCGGGTGCCCCGATGGGTATGGCTGACATTGCCGAAGTCCTGTGGCGTGATTTCCTGAACCACAACCCGACCAACCCGTCCTGGGCCGACCGCGACCGCTTCGTGCTGTCCAATGGCCACGGCTCAATGCTGATTTACAGCCTGCTGCACCTCACCGGTTATGACCTGCCGATGTCCGAGCTGCAGAATTTCCGTCAGCTACATTCAAAAACCCCTGGTCACCCGGAAGTGGGCTACACCGCTGGCGTTGAAACCACTACTGGCCCGCTGGGTCAGGGTATTGCCAACGCCGTCGGGATGGCGATTGCCGAGAAAACTCTGGCGGCGCAGTTTAATCGTCCTGGCCACGATATCGTTGACCACTTCACCTACGTCTTTATGGGCGACGGCTGCATGATGGAAGGCATTTCTCACGAAGTGTGCTCTCTGGCTGGTACTCTGAAACTGGGCAAACTGATCGCGTTCTATGATGACAACGGTATCTCTATCGATGGTCATGTTGAAGGCTGGTTCACCGATGACACCGCGAAACGTTTTGAAGCCTACGGCTGGCACGTTATCCGTGGCATTGACGGTCACGATGCCGACGCCATTAAACGCGCCACGGAAGAAGCTCGCGCCGTGACTGACAAACCGTCCCTGCTGATGTGCAAAACCATCATCGGTTTCGGTTCGCCGAACAAACAGGGTACCCACGATTCCCACGGCGCGCCGCTGGGCGACGCGGAAATCGCGCTGACCCGCGAACAGTTGGGCTGGAAATACGCGCCGTTCGAAATCCCGTCTGAAATCTACGCCCAGTGGGATGCGAAAGAAGCCGGCCAGGCGAAAGAGTCTGCATGGAATGAGAAATTCGCGGCTTATGAGAAAGCCTTCCCGCAGGAAGCTGCTGAATTCACTCGTCGTATGAAAGGCGACATGCCGGCTGACTTCGATGCGAAAGCGAATGAGTTCATCGCTAAACTGCAGGCGAATCCATCCAAAATCGCCAGCCGTAAAGCGTCCCAGAATACCATCGAAGCCTTCGGTCCGCTGTTGCCGGAATTCCTCGGCGGCTCCGCTGACCTGGCTCCTTCTAACCTGACCCTGTGGTCCGGTTCGAAAGCGATTAACGAAGATGCCGCAGGTAACTACATTCATTACGGTGTGCGCGAATTCGGTATGACCGCTATCGCCAACGGTATCGCCCTGCACGGCGGTTTCCTGCCGTACACCTCCACCTTCCTGATGTTCGTCGAATATGCCCGTAACGCAGTGCGTATGGCAGCGTTGATGAAACAACGTCAGGTGATGGTGTACACCCACGACTCCATCGGTCTGGGCGAAGATGGCCCGACGCACCAGCCGGTCGAGCAGGTGGCAAGCCTGCGCGTAACGCCGAACATGTCCACATGGCGTCCGTGCGACCAGGTGGAATCCGCGGTGGCGTGGAAATATGGCGTAGAGCGTCAGGATGGCCCAACCGCGCTGATCCTCTCCCGTCAGAACCTGGCGCAGCAGGAACGTACTGAAGAGCAACTGGCGAATATCGCCCGCGGTGGTTACGTACTGAAAGATTGTGCGGGCCAGCCGCAGATTATCTTCATTGCGACCGGTTCAGAGGTTGAGCTGGCGGTTGCCGCTTACGAAAAACTGACTGCCGAAGGCGTGAAGGCGCGCGTGGTTTCCATGCCGTCCACCGACGCGTTCGACAAGCAGGATGCGGCTTACCGTGAATCCGTGCTGCCGAAGGCGGTCTCTGCGCGTGTGGCGATTGAAGCGGGTATCGCTGACTACTGGTTCAAATACGTCGGCCTGAACGGCGCTATTGTCGGGATGACCACCTTCGGTGAGTCTGCTCCGGCAGAGCTGTTGTTTGAAGAGTTTGGCTTCACGGTGGACAACGTGATCGCCAAAGCGAAAGCACTGCTGTAATCCTTAATACGGCATAAAACGGGTCGCTTCGGCGACCCGTTTTTTATTCTCCCTTTGACAACCTGCCGTTTTCCAGCCGTACCACCCGTGAAAAATGACGCCGGGTAAACGCAGCGTCATGGCTAATCGCGACGACGCTGGTTCCCCGTGCCCGGCATGTCGCCAGCCAGTGTTCAAATACGGTTAGCCAGTGGGCGTCAAAATCCCGGCTGGGTTCATCCAGCAATAACACAGGCGGCGCTATCGCCTCCAGACTGGCGACCGCCACCATCCGGCGCTGTGCGGCGTGCAGATCAAGCGGGTGTGCCTCGGCGACGTCCGTTAGCTGGCATAACCGCAGCGCGGCCTGCGTGCGCCGTGAAATTTCCTCCGCCGATAAGCGTTGTAGTTTCAGCCCAAAAGCGACCTCTTGCGCGACATTGCTGTGGAAAATCTGGTTTTCCGCTTCCTGAAAGAGTACGCCGATAGCGGCGGCGCGTTGACGATTTTTAAGCTGCGCAATCGGCTCTCCATTAAGCGTTACCGAGCCGGAAGCGGGGGAAAGCAGGCCGGCCATAATCCGTAACAGCGTTGATTTTCCCGCGCCGTTATCGCCGGTCAACGCCAGCCATTCGCCGTCACGAAGTTTAAGCGAGATAGCGTGCAAACAGTCGGCTGCGGCATCCGGCCAGCGATAAGCGACCTGATTTAACGTCAACATAATGGGGTTAGCGCTCCGTCGCGCAATTGCCATACCCGCTGGCATCGCGTCAGAAAAGGAAAATGATTACGCTCAAAAAGCACAATGAGAGAATGACGTTCCAGCGCCCACTGTTGTAACCGTTCCAGCAGCATCCCGGTGGCCGCTGACGTCAGCCGACTGAAGGCTTCATCAAGAATTAACAGTCTGGGCTGCATGGCAAGCGCGCTGGCAATTACTACCCGCTGCGTTTCGCCGCCGGAGAGCGTGCCGGGATGGCGATGGCGTAACGACTGGCAGTTTGTCAGGGTCAGCGCCTCGTCAATGCGCCGTAGAATCTCCGCTTCATGGAGGCCGAGATTCTCCGGGCCAAACGCCACCTCTTCCTCTACGCTAAAGGTACAGCCGGAAAGCTGTAAATAAGGCGATTGCTGCACCAATTGGATGGTGGGCGACTGTTCTACCAGCGGGAGCCGCCCGATAGGGACGCCAAGCAGTAAGCCTGTGCCGTCAATATCACCGGGGAGATAATCCGGATACCAGCCAGCCATCAGTTGCGCCAGCGTACTTTTTCCGCTGCCGTTATCGCCGACTATCGCCACTATTCCGGGTGTTGAATAGTGGAAATCAAAACATGCCGGCGGGCGTGTCGCATCGGACGGAAGATAACGAAACTGCTCTAACGTAACCATATCCATACTCCCGCTTCCGCCAGTATTAGCAGTACCATGCCATACCGCGCAACCCGTTGTAACACGCTATCTTTCGGCGCCCACAGCGTGGTTCGGGCTCGATGCAGCCGAAACCCCCGCATATCCAACGCCGCGCCGCGTATTGTCAGATCGTTAAGCGCATTTTGCGTAAGCGGCACGATCAGCGCAGGCATTGCCCGTAGCCGCTGATACCAGCCTTCATCCAGCGGTACGCCACGCGCGCGCTGGGCTTCATGAACGATCGTCAGTTGTCGTTTGAGCTGTTCGACGACCAGCAGAGGGCCAGCGAACAGGTAAGCGATGCCGGGCGGCAGACGTGAAGCGAACAGGGCGCGAATAAACCGCTGAACCGGCACATACTGCATCCATAGCTGCGACGTCGACACGATCGCCAGCAGACGTAGCCATAGCGTAACGGCATATACCCAGCGCTGCGGATCGCGAGGCTGCCCGCTTATCCATTCCGTTAGCCAACCGCCATGTACCAGCCATAGCCCAAACCCTAAAGACAGCATCAGCCAGGCGACATACTTCGCCCGCCGCCGCGTTGATTTCAGCGCCAGCAGACAGAGGAAGGCCGCCGCGCTATAAACCGGGAGCACGGTCTGCGCAGGGAGTAGCAGCGTGGTGCAGGCCGCCAGCGCCCATAAGGTTAACGAGGTAAACGGATGCATTTAGCGTACGGCTGACATCGCAGGAAAATGCCGTGTCGTACGTAACGGTAGCTGACGCAGCAGCACCCAAACGATGATCGCCGTCAGAATTTTATCGACCAGATTAGCGCCTATGACGGTAATCGCGACCGACTCCACCAGGTTTTGGCCCATTGAATGCATCCAGGCGACGAATAAATCAGCGCCGCTGCCGGTAACGCCGCCAAAAAGCGCGGTACGAAGCGGTACGGCGACCAGCGTCACCGCTAACGTAATGACGACCCCGCTGACGATCACTTTGGGCAGGGTACGAAACCAGCCTGCGCGCGCCAGCCACCCGGCGACCAGACCGATAACCATCGCTACCGGGGCAAACGCGGCAGCGATAGGATCGGTAAGCAGCCCCCACAGCAAGTTGGTTAGAAGCCCAGTCAACATGCCGATGAACGGCCCTAACAGCACCGCGCTAATTAAGGTGCCGATCGAGTCGAGAAAAATAGGCAGCTTCAACATGCTAATAAGCTGTCCGCCAATCATATTGATGGCAATAGCGATGACAATCAGCACCAGGGACTGGCTGGAAAACGGGCGACGCGCCATAAAGTACCTCTTAAAGAGTCGTCAATTAACGGGAAGAAATATGCAGTTCGTCATAACCGGAAATGGCGCACGGTTGACGGCTGAACGTCAGCGCTGGCAGCTCGCCGATAACCAGTTCCAGCGTGGTACGCACGGTACACCCTGGCATCATATGGCCGCCGAGCATAACCCCGTAGGGATCCGATACCGCGAGATGCAGATGCTCGCCGGTCAATTCAAGCGTGCCGTTTAGCGAGATAACTTCAAACGTGCCGGTGAGCGATGTGGTCGCCTCTTGCCCGGCATAACGCAGCGCAACATCGGTCAGACTGCCGGTACACCCTGCTATCCAGGCGGCACGTAATTGGTTCTGTTGCACAAAGGCGTGTAATTGGGAAAACACTTCCTGGCCGGGAAGCAGACGAAGCGCGTAAAAGCGCGCTGTAGAGGCATTGTGGTGAGATACAGTCATCGTTACAGGACTCCGAGACTCGGACGTGGCGCTGATAATATAGACGCTGGCGACAGCGCTTTCTGATATAAATCAGTATTTGTGACGCGACGATGAAAAGATCTGACGGATGTACTGGTGATTCTTAAATATGGAATAAATTGCAGCGTAAGCGGCCATGAAATGTGATGCAGGTCAGATAACTGTCTTCTTCGACTGGACAAACATTCCTTTTATTCCCCGTTTCGCTTATTCTAGCTGAAGCGTTTCAGTTAATTAAATGTTCGACAATTAACCAATCAGTCGCAGTTTGCGACAGGTGAGGTTTTACTCGACGATGAGCTGCATTACTCTGTCAGCCTCATCTGAATCGGGATAGCCTTGCAGGAGACCTATGACCGTACGCATAGCGATTAATGGCTTTGGTCGCATCGGGCGTAACGTGGTTCGTGCTTTGTATGAATCCGGACGTCGCGCGGAAATTACCGTGGTGGCCATCAACGAGCTGGCGGATGCCGCAGGCATGGCGCATTTGTTGAAATACGATACCAGCCACGGGCGTTTTGCATGGGAGGTTCGCCACGAGCGCGAGCAGCTTTTTGTCGGTGACGATGTCATTCGTATTCTGCATGAAAGAACGCTGGCGGATCTGCCGTGGCGCGAACTGGGCGTGGATGTTGTGTTGGATTGTACGGGCGTATATGGCAACCGGGAGCATGGCGAGGCGCATATTGCCGCTGGCGCGAAGAAAGTGCTCTTTTCTCATCCGGGCAGCAACGATCTTGACGCCACCGTCGTTTTTGGCGTGAACCAGAACCAACTGCGTGCGGAACATCGTATTGTCTCAAACGCGTCCTGTACCACGAATTGCATAATTCCCGTCATTAAATTGTTGGATGATGCTTACGGCATCGAGTCTGGTACCGTCACGACGATCCACTCTGCGATGAACGATCAGCAGGTGATCGACGCGTATCACTCCGATCTACGGCGCACGCGCGCGGCCAGCCAGTCGATTATCCCGGTAGATACAAAACTGGCGGCAGGCATTACGCGTATATTCCCGCAGTTTAACGACCGTTTTGAGGCGATTGCGGTGCGCGTTCCAACCATTAATGTGACGGCGATCGATTTAAGCGTAACGGTGAAAAAACCAGTAAAAGCCAGTGAAGTCAACCAGTTGCTGCAAAAAGCAGCACAAGGTGCATTTCATGGTATAGTTGACTATACGGAATCACCGTTGGTCTCGATAGATTTTAACCACGACCCGCACAGCGCCATTGTTGATGGCACGCAAACCCGGGTCAGTGGCGCCCACCTGATCAAGACGCTGGTCTGGTGCGATAATGAATGGGGCTTTGCTAACAGGATGCTCGACACCACGTTAGCGATGGCCGCAGTTGGTTTCAGGCTCGACGCGTCAGCGTCGACAAAACTTTAAGCATCATTGAGAGGATTCACCATGTCTGTAATTAAGATGACCGATCTGGATCTGGCCGGGAAACGCGTTTTTATCCGTGCGGATCTGAACGTACCTGTTAAAGAAGGGAAAGTGACCAGCGACGCGCGTATCCGCGCTTCTCTGCCGACCATCGAACTGGCTCTGAAACAGGGCGCGAAAGTGATGGTAACTTCCCACCTGGGTCGTCCTACCGAAGGCGAGTACAACGAAGAATTCTCTCTGCTGCCGGTTGTTAACTACCTGAAAGACAAACTGTCTAACCCGGTTCGCCTGGTCAAAGATTACCTGGACGGCGTTGACGTGGCCGAAGGTGAGCTGGTGGTTCTGGAAAACGTTCGCTTTAACAAAGGCGAAAAGAAAGACGACGAAGCGCTGTCTAAAAAATACGCCGCCCTGTGTGACGTATTCGTGATGGACGCCTTTGGTACTGCGCACCGCGCGCAGGCTTCTACCCACGGTATCGGCAAATTTGCTGATGTTGCGTGCGCAGGCCCGCTGCTGGCCGCTGAACTGGATGCGCTGGGTAAAGCGCTGAAAGAACCGGCTCGTCCGATGGTGGCTATCGTTGGTGGTTCTAAAGTATCTACCAAACTGACCGTTCTGGATTCCCTGTCTAAAATCGCTGACCAGCTGATTGTCGGCGGCGGTATCGCCAACACCTTCGTTGCCGCTCAGGGCCACAGCGTCGGTAAATCCCTGTACGAAGCTGACCTGGTTGACGAAGCAAAACGTCTGCTGACCACTTGCGATATCCCGGTTCCGACCGATGTTCGCGTTGCCACCGAGTTCTCCGAAACCGCACCGGCGACTCTGAAATCCGTTAACGACGTGAAAGAAGACGAGCAGATCCTGGATATCGGCGATGCTTCCGCTCAGCAGCTGGCTGAAATCCTCAAGAATGCCAAAACCATTCTGTGGAACGGCCCGGTTGGCGTGTTTGAGTTCCCGAACTTCCGTAAAGGGACTGAAATCGTGGCGAATGCCATCGCTGATAGCGAAGCGTTTTCCATCGCTGGCGGCGGCGACACCCTGGCGGCAATCGACCTGTTCGGCATTGCTGACAAAATTTCCTACATTTCTACTGGCGGCGGCGCATTCCTCGAATTCGTGGAAGGTAAAGTTCTGCCAGCCGTAGCGATGCTCGAAGAGCGCGCTAAGAAGTAATCGTTACGGGCAGGGATTCCTGCCCGTTGATTTATCGCCGATCTGACATTCAGGGCGGCCCGTGTTTTTTCCCAAAGCCCGACGATACAGGACAACGAAACATGTCTAAAATTTTTGATTTCGTAAAACCAGGCGTGATCACTGGTGATGACGTACAGAAAGTGTTCCAGGTAGCAAAAGAAAACAATTTTGCTCTGCCGGCAGTTAACTGCGTGGGCACTGATTCCATCAACGCTGTTCTGGAAACCGCTGCAAAAGTTAAAGCACCGGTCATCGTTCAGTTCTCCAACGGCGGCGCTTCCTTCATCGCGGGTAAAGGCGTGAAAACTGACGTACCTCAGGGCGCGGCAATCCTGGGCGCTATCTCTGGCGCGCATCACGTTCACCAGATGGCTGAACACTACGGCGTTCCGGTTATCCTGCACACTGACCACTGCGCGAAGAAACTGCTGCCGTGGATCGATGGCCTGCTGGACGCGGGTGAAAAACACTTTGCGGCTACCGGTAAACCGCTGTTCTCTTCTCACATGATTGACCTGTCTGAAGAGTCTCTGCACGAAAACATCGAAATCTGCTCCAAATACCTGGCGCGCATGTCCAAAATTGGCATGACTCTGGAAATCGAACTGGGTTGCACCGGTGGTGAAGAAGACGGCGTGGACAACAGCCACATGGACGCTTCTGCTCTGTACACCCAGCCGGAAGACGTTGATTACGCGTACACTGAACTGAGCAAAATCAGCCCGCGTTTCACCATTGCCGCTTCCTTCGGTAACGTACACGGCGTTTACAAGCCGGGTAACGTGGTTCTGACCCCGACCATTCTGCGTGATTCTCAGGACTATGTTTCTAAGAAACACAACCTGCCGCACAACAGCCTGAACTTCGTTTTCCACGGCGGTTCCGGTTCTACTGCTCAGGAAATCAAAGACTCCGTAAGCTACGGCGTAGTGAAAATGAACATCGATACCGATACCCAATGGGCAACCTGGGAAGGTGTTCTGAACTACTACAAAGAAAACGAAGCGTATCTGCAAGGTCAGCTGGGCAACCCGAAAGGCGAAGATCAGCCGAACAAGAAATACTATGACCCGCGCGTATGGCTGCGTGCTGGCCAGACTTCGATGATCGCTCGTCTGGAAAAAGCATTTAAAGAACTGAACGCGATTGACGTTCTGTAATATAGTCTGCTGATTGAAATGGCTTCCCTTGGGAAGCCATTTTTTTATCGTTATTTCCGGAGAGCGGCGTTAGTTAGCGCTTTCATCCGGCCAACTCACAATGTACCTGCCTTTTTTGGGATGATGCCGAAAAATGGCATATTCTTCTGTTTTTGTTTACCTTTAAAAAGTTCTTTTCGTGAGAATGATCTCATTTGCTTGTTTTGCTATGACCAAGGAATATTGAATGGAAGATTTGAATGTTGTCGACAGCATAAATGGTGCGGGCACCTGGCTGGTACGCAACCAGGCGTTATTGCTCAGCTATGCTGTGAATATTGTTGCGGCTATCGCTATTATCATCATCGGCTTGATTGTAGCGCGCGTGATCTCCAATACGGTAAATCGTCTGATGCGTGCGCGTCATATTGATGCGACAGTGGCCGACTTTCTTTCTGCGCTGGTGCGCTATGGGGTTATCGCTTTTACGCTGATTGCGGCTCTGGGTCGCGTGGGGGTTCAAACCGCCTCGGTTATTGCCGTACTGGGCGCCGCTGGTTTAGCCGTTGGCCTGGCATTACAGGGATCGCTTTCTAACCTTGCGGCTGGGGTATTGCTGGTTATGTTCCGTCCGTTCCGCGCCGGTGAGTATGTCGATTTGGGCGGCGTTGCCGGTACGGTACTGAACGTGCAAATCTTTTCCACGACAATGCGCGCGGTAGACGGCAAAATTATTGTGATTCCGAATGGCAAAATTATCGCGGGAAATATCATCAACTATTCTCGTGAGCCGGTTCGCCGTAACGAATTCATTATTGGGGTGGCCTACGATTCGGATATCGATCAGGTGAAACAGCTGCTAACGACGATTATCGAGTCCGACGATCGTATTTTAAAAGATCGCGAAATGACGGTGCGTTTGAATGAGCTGGGCGCCTCATCAATTAATTTTGTGGTGCGTGTCTGGAGTAAAAGCAGCGACCTGCAAAATGTCTACTGGGACGTGCTGGAACGTATTAAACGTGAATTCGACGCCGCTGGTATTAGCTTCCCGTACCCGCAGATGGACGTCAATTTTAAACGCGTGAAAGATAACGCCGCGGAGTAATTTTCTCCCGCGCTGCCTGCCGGCGCTGCGCTTATCCGCCTCCAGTATTCTCTGGTTATTGAGCGGATAAGCGTAGCCGCTATCCGTTATTCAGTCTCTTTATTAGCTTTTCTTATTAGTGATTAAAATTATCAATTTCCGCTAATAATATTCCCGCGCTATAGTCTGCCTTTAAGAAAAACAGCTCAGGGTAGTTAACGTGATATCTTATTATTTTCAAGGGTTTGCCCTTGGCGCCGCCATGATCCTTCCGCTTGGCCCGCAAAATGCGTTTGTGATGAATCAGGGAATTCGTCGCCAGTACCACCTCATGATAGCGCTGCTTTGCGCGTTAAGTGATTTAGTCCTGATTAGCGCCGGTATTTTTGGCGGTAGCGCGTTGCTGATGCAGTCGCCGTGGCTGCTGGCGCTGGTCACATGGGGCGGGGTCGCGTTCTTGTTATGGTACGGTTTTGGCGCGCTGAAAACGGCAATGAGCAGTAATCTGGAGCTGGCCAGCGCCGAGGTTATGAAGCAGGGGCGCTGGAAAATTATTGCTACGATGCTGGCGGTAACGTGGCTGAATCCGCACGTTTATCTGGATACGTTTGTCGTGTTGGGCAGTCTCGGCGGACAACTGGCTATGGAGCCAAAGCGCTGGTTCGCCCTCGGCACGATTAGCGCGTCGTTCTTATGGTTTTTTGGGTTAGCGCTACTGGCGGCCTGGCTTGCGCCTCGACTGCGTACGGCGAAAGCTCAACGCATTATCAACATTCTGGTTGGGGTGGTGATGTGGCTTATCGCCTTCCAACTGGCGCGGGAAGGCGTCGCGCATATGCACGCGCTTTTCAACTAAGCGTTGTCTGATGGACAACAGGCCGATATCCGCTAAGCTTGCCTGCATGCGCCCTGTATATCAGGGCAATGACTGCAATATGGAGGAGAGACTGTGAAGTTCAAAGTGATGGCCCTGGCGGCATTAGTGGGTTTAAGTGCAATGTCGGCGCAGGCAAGCGAATTGCCGGAAGGCCCGCACATCGTGACTTCCGGTACGGCAAGCGTCGATGCTGTGCCTGATATCGCCACCTTAGCGATTGAAGTGAACGTCGCGGCGAAGGACGCGGCGACGGCGAAGAAGCAGGCCGATGAGCGCGTGGCGCAATATCTTTCCTTCCTTGAGCAAAATCAGATTGCGAAAAAAGACATTAGCGCGGCGAATCTGCGCACGCAGCCGGATTATGATTACCAAAACGGTAAAAGCATTCTGAAAGGGTATCGTGCGGTGCGAACCGTTGAGGTGACGCTGCGTCAGTTAGATAAACTTAATTCTCTGCTGGACGGCGCGCTGAAGGCGGGTCTGAACGAGATTCGTTCGGTATCGCTGGGCGTGGCGCAACCGGACGCCTATAAAGACAAGGCCCGCAAAGCCGCCATTGATGACGCGATTCATCAGGCGCAAGCGCTGGCAGCCGGTTTTAACAGCAAATTGGGGCCGGTTTACAGCGTTCGTTACCATGTCTCTAATTATCAGCCGAGTCCGGTGGTGCGAATGATGAAAGCCGCAGATGCTGCGCCGGTATCTGCGCAGGAAACTTACGAGCAGCCGACCATTCAGTTCGACGATCAGGTCGATGTGGTATTCCAGCTTGAACCTGGAACAGGGCAGACGTCGACAACGGCCGCCAGCACGCAGTAATCTCACCCGGCCTGGGCGCTTCCAGGCCGCGTTTTCTCCCGGTGTTCTCGTTTTTTGCTCCGTATTACGCATTGAAATGAAGATTTGCTAATACGGTGAGCGTTTTGAATCGCCTTGTCGCCAGCAAAAAATAGCCAATGGCGCGTCGTTTTTTGCCGCCTGAACGCAATGATTTTGTGATGAACTTCAAAGAAGTGACGAGGGAATAATGGGTCATGCAGGCCGGATAAGACGTTCACGCCGCCATCCGGCATTCATAGAGAGGCTAATCCTGACGCAGCACCTTGTGCCCGTACTCCAGCAGCGCGTCGGTCACTTTGCGCATCATCCGGCTTTCCGGGGCAAAGCGGTGCCAGTAAAGCATCCGGCGCTGCAGCAAACCAGGCGTTAAGTTGATCAACTCGCCGCTTTCCAGCTCTTTCTCAATCTGCAGGTGAGGGATCATGCAGCAGGTCGTGCCCTGACGCGCAAGCTGTACAAATGCTTCGGATGAATTAACGATATGGCACGGCACGCTGCCGGGCGGTAGATCGAAATTCTGTTGCAAAAAGGCCTGATGCATATCATCCAGATGGTCGAACGCGACGGCGGGCGCTTTTAGCAGCGACGACCGGGTAACGCCATTGGGGAAATAGCGCTCGGCAAACGGCTTTGACGCGACAAACAGATAGTCGAGTGCGCCCAGTTTGTCCACCAGGCAACTGGGTAGCGCCTGATGCTGAATACTCACCGCGCCCACCACCTCGCCGCGCCGCAGACGTTCTTGCGTGCGCGTTTCATCTTCCACCTGTAAATTGAGACGGATAGGGGAGTCCGCCAGTACCGGCGCCAGCGCCGGAAGCAGCCAGGTCGCCAGACTGTCGGCGTTAACCGCCAGCGACAGCAGCAGCGGCGTAGAGCCGGTTTGTTCATCGCCCAGCCACTCTTCTTCCAGCAGTTCAACCTGACGCAGCAGAGCCAGTAATTTTTGCCCTTGCTCCGTGGGGCGAGGAGGAACGGTACGCACCAACAAAGGTTGTCCGAACATATTCTCAAGCTGTTTTATGCGCTGTGAGACGGCGGATTGCGTGATGCACAGCTTCTGGGCGGCGCGCTCGAATCCTCGTTCACGTATAACGGCATCCAGCGCCTGTAGTGTTCTGTAGTCCGGACGTTTCATTGTTGTGTCATGCTCCTGTTATTTTTTTCCGCACTATGACATAAATTTGCCGTCGGTACAGATGAAATCCGTAGCCTGTGTACGGACACGGAGATTTTTCCCGACAATGTTCTATAATGCGGCTGTATTTTCACACCACAGGCGAAACGATCTATGACGCAGGATGAACTGAAAAAAGCGGTAGGATGGGCGGCACTTCAGTATGTACAGCCCGGCACCATTGTGGGCGTTGGTACAGGCTCAACGGCCGCACACTTTATTGATGCGCTGGGCACAATGAAAGGCCAGATTGAAGGCGCGGTCTCCAGCTCGGACGCCTCGACTGAAAAACTCAAAGGCCTCGGTATTCATGTGTTTGATCTCAACGAAGTGGATAGCCTGGGCATCTATGTCGACGGCGCGGACGAAATCAACGGTCATATGCAGATGATCAAAGGCGGCGGCGCGGCATTAACCCGTGAGAAAATTATTGCTTCCGTGGCAGAGAAATTTATCTGTATTGCGGATGCCTCTAAACAGGTGGATATTCTTGGCAAATTCCCGTTGCCGGTCGAAGTGATTCCGATGGCGCGCAGCGCGGTCGCTCGTCAACTGGTGAAGCTGGGCGGGCGTCCGGAGTACCGTCAGAACGTGGTCACGGATAACGGCAACGTGATTCTGGATGTTTATGGTATGGAAATCCTTGATCCCATCGCGCTGGAAAACGCCATTAACGCGATTCCGGGCGTCGTGACCGTAGGGTTGTTCGCCAACCGTGGCGCCGATGTCGCACTGATCGGCACGCCGGACGGGGTGAAAACCATCGTAAAATGATCCCGCCAGGCGTATTTCCTGCCGCGTAAAAAATTCGGTCAGGGCAAATTTGGTGACATGTATCACGTTTAATCGTTTGCCCTGCCGATCCCTCCAAAGAAAAAGTTATTCCCGGTATTTTCATCTGCTATTTCCCGCTGTATGCGATTCCTTCACGACGCTGGCGCAAACGTTCATATTGCCGTGATAATTTTTTTTGATATGTTGAAGGACGGATGCAAATCCACACACAACATCAGATGGCAAAAAAGACAGGATCGGGGAAATGGCAAAGGTATCGCTGGAGAAAGATAAAATTAAATTTCTGCTGGTTGAAGGGGTGCATCAAAAGGCGCTGGAAAGCCTTCGTGCGGCAGGTTACACCAACATTGAATATCACAAGGGCGCGCTGGACGCTGAACAGTTGAAAGCGTCCATCCGCGATGCCCACTTCATCGGTCTGCGATCCCGTACTCATCTGACAGAAGAAGTGATTAACGCCGCAGAGAAGCTGGTGGCGATTGGCTGTTTTTGCATCGGCACCAACCAGGTGGATTTAAATGCGGCGGCAAAACGCGGTATTCCGGTCTTTAACGCGCCATTCTCGAATACCCGTTCCGTGGCGGAGCTGGTGATTGGCGAGCTATTGCTGCTGCTGCGCGGCGTGCCGGAAGCGAACGCCAAAGCGCACCGCGGCGTATGGAATAAACTGGCGGCGGGATCGTTCGAAGCGCGCGGTAAAAAGCTTGGCATTATCGGTTACGGCCATATCGGAACGCAGTTGGGCATTCTGGCGGAATCGCTGGGGATGCATGTCTATTTCTATGATATTGAAAATAAACTGCCGCTCGGTAATGCAACTCAGGTGCAGCATCTGTCTGAATTGCTGAATATGAGCGATGTGGTCAGTCTGCACGTACCTGAAAACGCCTCCACCAAAAACATGATGGGCGCAAAAGAGATTGCCCTGATGAAGCCGGGTTCGCTGCTGATTAACGCCGCGCGCGGTACGGTGGTAGATATCCCGGCTTTGTGCGACGCGCTGGCGACGAAACATCTGGCGGGGGCGGCTATCGACGTCTTCCCGACGGAACCGGCCACTAATAGCGATCCGTTTACCTCTCCGCTGTGCGAATTCGATAACGTGATCCTGACGCCGCATATCGGCGGCTCGACGCAGGAGGCGCAAGAAAACATCGGTCTGGAAGTCGCAGGAAAACTGATTAAGTACTCGGATAACGGCTCGACGCTGTCCGCCGTGAACTTCCCGGAAGTGTCGCTGCCGCTGCACGGTGGTCGTCGCCTGATGCACATCCACGAAAACCGCCCGGGCGTATTGACCGCGCTTAACCAGATCTTTGCCGAGCAGGGCGTTAACATTGCCGCACAGTATCTGCAAACCTCCGCCCGAATGGGGTATGTGGTAATTGATATAGAAGCCGATGGCGATGTGGCGGAGAAAGCGCTGCTGGCGATGAAGGCGATTCCGGGCACCATTCGCGCCCGTCTGCTGTACTAATTTCCGCTAAATGGGCAGGAGATGACCTGCCCATCCTTTCTCTGGTTTCCCTGCCTCAACATCTCTTCGTGTAACGCATACATTCTGTTTTCGAGCCTTGCCGCAATTGGTAATTAAAGGCAGCGTTGCGTGTTGTACAGCAATAAAAGGAATTTACGATAAGGGCTCAGCATAGCGCTGAAACGGGAAAGCCCCTACCGAGGCAGGGGCTCTAAAAAGGAAAGGGACGATGATGAGATACGTCATCATGCTGCTGATCCTGTTAATCATCGCTTGCCCAGCATATTAACAGTGAGTACGCAGGAGGGAGGTTCGCCTCCCTCACCCTTCACCGAGAAATTTAGGTCAAAAAAGCGACGCTGTCAATCGACAAAACACGGCTACCACTCCCAAATTTTGGACGGCGTCACCACCGCAGGCAGCGGGATATCCCACTCTTTAACCGGCAACTTTTCCACTAACTGGCAATCATGCGCGTAGCCCACAGGTAGGATCTTATGCTGCTGCCAGTTTTGCAACGTACGGTCATAAAATCCGCCGCCCATCCCCAGGCGCTGCCCGTCTTCGTCAAACGCGACTAACGGCGTTACCAGCACATCCAGCTTTGCCAGCGGCAATACGTCGCGGACATCAAGCCGTGGCTCCTGAATCTTTAAGCGGTTGGTCACCAGCACACTCTGCGGATAATAGTGCAGGAACAGGAGGTTGCCAGGGCTGAAGGGATGAAGAACCGGAAGGTAGACGCGCTTGCCCGCTCGCCATAGCTGTTCAATCAGCGGCTGGGTGTCGAGTTCGCCATCAAAGGAGAGAAACACGGCGACAGTGTGCGCCATCACGACGGGAGGAAAGCTGAGCATTCGGGCGGCGGCCTGTTGACCAAAACGGCGTTGCTGCTCTGGCGTTAGCGCACGGCGACGTTGCCGAATCATCCGGCGGATTTCTTGTCGTGATAAAGAGAGTTCGGGAAGTTGCGTCATGGCTGTCGCCAGTCAGAAGGGGAATCTCCGAGATGCCGCCGCAGGCTGTAACCCTTGAACCCTTGGTTCAAGGTGAATGTGTCGTCACAGTTTTAAGGCTTCTCGGACGAACCGAGCATGCTCACCAACCGCGGAGCGCCACATTCTTGTGGTATGAAATATCGGCTCAGGGGACTGGCCCGCTTGCAAACATCTCAGAGAAATTCTGTTTTCACAATCACTTTACCATAGTAAAGCGAAAAGTGTTATTCAAAGTTTTGGCCCGTTTTTTCGGTTATGCGACCTTGATCAAGCAACGCCTGTTCGATGGTCTGTTGTAGCATCCGAATACGTTGTTCCATGCTCGCCGCGTAATCGCGGGTCTTCGCTTTTTCCTGAGTTAACTCATAGCTGATATTCAATGCGGCAATGAAAACCAACTGCTCAGTATTTGTGACTCTAGTGCGAACTTTCAGATCTTGCAACCGCTGATTCAGATCGTCCGCAGCCTGATTCAACGCATCCCTTTGGTCAGGCGGGCAATTCACTCGCAGTGAACGGCCAAATATTTGGATATCGACGGGTTGTGCAGACATGCCACCTTCCTGCTGATTGACTGCGCTGCCTTCGTCTCCAGACCCAGGGTCCGCGAAGGGGCGACACTATAGCTACCCTGGTGTGAAGATACAAGCCCTTTTCTGGTTCACCAGGGTCCAAAGTGGTAGCATATCATGAATATCCTCCCTTTGATGACGAATGCTTATGTCTATACAGAACGAAATGCCTGGTTACAACGAAATGAACCGGTTTTTGAATCAACAAGGGGCCGGTCTGACCCCGGCTGAAATGCATGGTTTAATCAGCGGGATGATTTGCGGCGGCAACAACGACAGCTCATGGCAGCCGCTGTTGCACGACCTGACGAACGAAGGTCTGGCCTTCGGGCATGAGCTTGCTCAGGCGCTGCGCAAAATGCACGCGGCGACCAGCGACGCGCTGGAAGACGACGGCTTTCTTTTTCAGCTTTATCTGCCTGAAGGCGACGATGTCAGCGTATTCGATCGCGCAGATGCCTTAGCCGGGTGGGTTAACCACTTTTTGCTTGGCCTCGGCGTAACGCAGCCTAAACTTGATAAAGTCACCGGCGAAACGGGTGAAGCGATTGACGACCTGCGTAATATTGCGCAGCTTGGTTATGATGAGAGCGAAGATCAGGAAGAGCTGGAGATGTCGCTCGAAGAGATCATCGAATATGTCCGTGTTGCGGCGCTGTTATGTCATGACACTTTCACGCGCCAACAGCCGACCGCGCCGGAAGTGCGTAAACCGACGCTACACTAAGAAAAAACGAAATGGAGGCCATGTCATGACTCAGCAGGAATACCAACGCCGTCGCCAGGCATTACTGGCGCAAATGCAGCCCGGCAGCGCCGCGCTGATCTTTGCCGCGCCGGAGGCGACGCGCAGCGCAGACAGTGAATATCCGTATCGCCAGAGTAGCGACTTCTGGTATTTCACCGGTTTTAACGAACCGGAAGCCGTGCTGGTACTGATTAAGAGTGATGACACCCACAACCACAGCGTTTTGTTCAACCGCGTTCGCGACCTGACGGCGGAAATCTGGTTTGGTCGCCGTTTAGGACAGGATGCCGCGCCGGAAAAACTGGGCGTTGACCGGGCGCTGGCGTTTAGCGAAATCAACCAGCAACTCTTTCAGTTGCTTAATGGTCTGGATGTGGTGTACCACGCGCAGGGCGAATATGCGTATGCCGACGAGATTGTTCTGGCTGCGCTGGAGAAGCTGCGTAAAGGCTCCCGCCAGAATCTGACCGCGCCGGCCACCATGACTGACTGGCGACCGATCGTCCATGAGATGCGCCTGTTCAAATCGCCGGAAGAGATTGCTGTCCTGCGCCGCGCCGGGGAAATTAGCGCGCTGGCGCATATCCGCGCGATGGAAAAATGCCGTCCGGGGATGTTTGAGTATCAGCTGGAAGGAGAAATTCACCACGAATTTAATCGCCACGGCGCGCGCTATCCCTCCTATAACACCATTGTCGGCAGCGGCGAAAATGGCTGTATCCTGCATTACACTGAAAACGAAAGTGAAATGCGCGACGGCGATTTAGTGCTTATCGACGCAGGTTGTGAATATAAAGGTTACGCGGGCGATATCACGCGTACTTTCCCGGTGAACGGGAAATTTACGCTAGCCCAGCGTGAAATTTATGACATCGTTCTGGAATCGCTGGAGACCAGCCTGCGACTGTTCCGTCCTGGTACCTCTATTCAGGAGGTGACCGGCGAAGTCGTGCGCATCATGATAACCGGGCTGGTGAAGCTGGGGATTTTGCAAGGAGAGGTTGATCAACTGATTGCCGAAAATGCGCATCGTCCTTTCTTTATGCATGGCTTGAGCCACTGGCTGGGGCTGGATGTTCATGATGTCGGCGTTTATGGGCCGGATCGCTCCCGCATCCTGGAGCCGGGCATGGTGCTGACCGTAGAGCCAGGCCTCTATATCGCGCCGGATGCCGACGTGCCGGAAGCGTATCGCGGCATTGGCGTTCGAATTGAAGATGACATTGTCATTACCGAAACCGGTAATGAAAACCTGACCGCTGGCGTTGTGAAGAAGGCGGATGACATTGAGGCATTAATGGCGGCGGCGCGGCAGCAATGAGCGTCATTATCGTTGGCGGCGGCATGGCAGGCGCGACGCTGGCGCTGGCCATCTCTCAGTTCAGTCATGGGACGTTGCCGGTACACCTGATTGAAGCGAAAGCGCCTGAAGCCGACGGTCATCCCGGCTTTGACGCCAGAGCGATTGCGCTGGCGGCGGGCACTTGTCAGCAACTGGCGCGAATTGGCGTCTGGCAGGCGATTTCCGATTGCGCAACGGCAATCAACACCGTACACGTCAGCGATCGCGGCCATGCCGGATTTGTGACTCTCGACGCGCAGGACTACAGTCTGGCAGCGTTGGGGCACGTTGCGGAGCTGCATGATATCGGGCTGCGTCTGTTTGCGCTCTTGCGTAAAGCGCCAGGCGTTACGCTGCACTGCCCGGAGCGCGTAGCCAGCGTGTCGCGTACCCAACAGCAGGTTAACGTCACTCTGGAAAACGGCAATGTGATAGCTGGCAGCGTGCTGGTGGCGGCTAACGGTACCCACTCCGCGCTCGCGTCAGCCTGCGGCGTTGACTGGCATCAGGAGCCTTACGAACAGTTAGCGGTGATAGCGAATGTCGCAACCGCTATCCCGCACCAGGGACGCGCCTTTGAACGTTTTACCCCCAATGGCCCGCTGGCGATGTTGCCGATGTCGCATGGCCGATGTTCGCTGGTTTGGTGTCACCCGCTCGACCAGCGCGATGAGGTGCTGAGCTGGTCCGACGCGCAGTTCTGCCATGCATTGCAGGCCGCGTTCGGCTGGCGGCTGGGGCGAATTACTCAGGCCGGTAAGCGCAGCGCGTATCCGCTTGCCCTGACTACGGCGGCGAAAGTGTTTTCTCACCGGACTGTCGTGGTCGGCAATGCGGCGCAGACGTTGCATCCTATCGCCGGACAAGGGTTTAATCTCGGTCTGCGCGATGTCATGAGCCTGGCGGAAACGCTGGTCGCGGCACAGGACGCGGGCGAGGATATTGGCGCCTGGCACGTGTTATCGCGCTATCAGCAGCGTCGTCAGGTTGACCGGGATACGACGATTGGCGTAACGAACGGTCTGGTCCATCTGTTTGCAAATCGTTGGGCGCCGCTGGTTATTGGGCGCAATATCGGTTTAATGGCGATGGAATTATTACCACCTGCGCGCGATGCGCTGGCACAGCGGACCTTAGGTTGGGTTGCGCGTTAAGCCGATCTGTAGGCCGGATAAGGCGTTCACGCCGCCATCCGGCATCGTGTTCGTAAAAATACCGGATGGCGGCTTCGCCTTATCCGGCCTACGGTTTTGATTGTTCCGGTTTCCAGGAGTAAATAGTGCAAAGTGTTGATGTAGCAATAGTTGGCGGAGGCATGGTGGGACTGGCTGTCGCCTGCGGCTTGCAGGGGAGCGGTTTGCGCGTTGCGGTACTGGATCACGTTGTCCCCCAGCCGTTGGCGAACGATGCGCCGCCTCAGCTTCGGGTGTCGGCGATTAATGCCGCCAGCGAAAAACTGCTTACCCGTCTTGGCGTATGGTCAAACATTGTGGCGCGACGGGCAAGTTGCTACCACGGTATGGAAGTCTGGGATAAAGACAGCTTTGGCCGTATTACGTTTGATGACGCAAGCATGGGATATAGCCATCTGGGGCATATTGTTGAAAACAGCGTCATTCACTACGCATTGTGGCAAAAAGCGCAGCAAGCGGCGGATATCACCTTAATGGCGCCAGCGGAGTTACAGCAGGTTGCCTGGGGAGAGAACGACGCCTTCCTGACTTTAAAAGACGGCGCGATGTTAACCGCGCGTCTGGTGATTGCCGCGGATGGCGCCAACTCCTGGCTGCGTAACAAAGCGGATATTCCCTTAACTTTCTGGGACTACCGTCACCATGCGCTGGTAGCGACTATCCGCACCGAAGAGCCGCACGGCGCGGTTGCTCGCCAGGTGTTTCATGGTGAAGGTATTCTGGCGTTTTTGCCGTTAAGCGATCCGCATCTGTGTTCCATTGTCTGGTCGCTTTCTCCGCAGGATGCGGAGCGTATGCAACAGAGCGGCGACGAGGCGTTTAACCAGGCGTTGACTATCGCCTTCGATAATCGGCTGGGCTTATGCCGCCTGGAAAGCGAACGGCAGGTTTTTCCGCTGACGGGCCGCTATGCTCGCCAGTTTGCCGCGCATCGTCTGGCGTTGGTCGGTGATGCCGCGCACACCATCCATCCGCTGGCAGGGCAAGGCGTCAACCTCGGCTTTATGGACGCGGCCGAACTGGTGGACGATCTGCGCCGGCTTCAGCGCCAGGGCAAAGACATTGGCCAACATCTTTATCTCCGTCGTTATGAGCGTAGCCGTAAACATAGTGCGGCGATGATGCTTGCCGGGATGCAAGGTTTTCGTGACCTGTTTGCCGGCGAAAACCCGGCAAAAAAATTGCTGCGCGACATCGGACTGAAACTGGCGGACACGCTCCCCGGCGTCAAACCCCAACTGCTTCGCCAGGCAATGGGGCTAAACGACCTTCCGCAATGGCTTCGTTAAGCGTCTGACTGCACGCCAGCAAGAGTTTGAAACCCGTCACACTTTGCTTTCCCGGCTATCGCGCCGGGGGGCTTTCCTCGTTTGAAATAATCTAATTTCACCGCTTATTTCGCATTATATTTTCTAATGCCACTATTTTTTGCGAACGAGATTTTCGACATTTTTTCCACATTTAATATTAATTTATGTTGTGATAAATCGTATCAGCTTCATTTTTATGGAGGTTATTTAGCGTAATAGTGGTTTTTTGTGCTGATGGGGTTTTGGCGTTTTTTAGTCATAAGCTAATGTGATGGTAAATTCAGCCTTATGGTTTAGCGCCTGGTTCGGTGGTAAGTTCAGGAGCAAGAGAACGTTTGCGTCGGCGCAGGAAAAAGGGCGTCGATGCCAGGTTTCGTGGCGAAGATTTCCCATGAAAATGGTTGTTAGCCCCCGCTAATTCAACGAGGAAAAGATGGCCCAACAGACGCCTTTGTACGAACAACACACGCTATGCGGCGCCCGCATGGTCGATTTTCATGGCTGGATGATGCCCCTGCATTACGGCTCTCAGCTTGATGAACACCACGCTGTGCGCACCGATGCCGGGATGTTTGATGTATCGCATATGACCATTGTCGATCTTCATGGCAGCCGCACACGAGAGTTTCTACGTTATCTGCTGGCAAACGACGTCGCGAAGCTAACGAAGACGGGTAAAGCCCTCTACTCCGGTATGCTTAACGCATCGGGCGGCGTGATTGATGACCTTATCGTCTACTACTTCACTGAAGATTTCTTCCGTCTCGTTGTTAACTCCGCCACCCGCGAAAAAGACCTCTCCTGGATTACCCAACACGCTGAACCTTATGCCATCGACATCACCGTTCGTGACGACCTGTCGCTGATTGCGGTACAGGGGCCGAATGCGCAGGAAAAAGCGGCGACTCTGTTTACTGACCAACAGCGCCATGCAGTAGAAGGTATGAAGCCGTTCTTCGGCGTTCAGGCGGGCGATTTGTTTATCGCCACCACCGGTTATACCGGCGAAGCAGGCTATGAAATCGCCATGCCGAATGAAAAAGCGGCGGATTTCTGGCGTGCGCTGGTGGAGGCGGGCGTGAAGCCGTGCGGTCTTGGCGCGCGCGACACGCTGCGTCTGGAAGCAGGCATGAACCTGTACGGTCAGGAGATGGATGAAGGTATCTCTCCGCTGGCGGCTAATATGGGATGGACTATCGCCTGGGAACCTGCTGACCGCGACTTTATTGGCCGTGAGGCGCTGGAGATGCAGCGTGAAAAAGGCCATGAGCAGCTTGTCGGTCTGGTGATGACCGAGAAGGGCGTATTGCGTAATGAATTGCCGGTGCGTTTTACCGATGCGCAGGGCAATCAGCAAGAAGGCATTATCACCAGCGGGACGTTTTCCCCAACGTTGGGCTACAGCATTGCGCTGGCGCGCGTTCCGGCGGGCATCGGCGAGACGGCGATTGTACAAATTCGTAACCGTGAAATGCCGGTAAAAGTGACTAAACCTGTTTTTGTGCGTAACGGCAAAGCCGTCGCGTGATTCATCCTTTTTTGGAGATTAATTGATGAGCAACGTACCCGCAGAACTGAAATACAGCAAAGAACACGAATGGCTGCGTAAAGAAGCGGATGGCACTTACACCGTTGGCATTACTGAACACGCTCAGGAGCTGTTGGGCGATATGGTTTTTGTTGATCTGCCGGAAGTCGGCGCGACCGTAAGCGCGGGCGACGACTGCGCCGTGGCGGAGTCCGTAAAAGCGGCGTCCGACATTTATGCGCCGGTAAGCGGCGAGATCGTGGCGGTAAACGATGCGCTGAGCGACTCCCCGGAGCTGGTGAACAGCGAACCGTATACCGGTGGCTGGATCTTTAAAATCAAAGCCAGCGATGAAAGCGAACTTGAATCGCTGCTGGATGCCACCGCGTATGAGGCATTGTTAGAAGACGAATAATGTTGTGCCGGATGGCGCTAATGCTTATCCGGCCTACTCACTGCAACGCGAATGATTTTGCGTATTCGTTTTCGCACGCGTAGGCCCGGTAAGCGTCAGCGCCACCGGGCAATTGAGTTAGAGACAATCACGATTCACTGCACGTTTCAGGAACCATCGCCCATGACACAGACGTTAAGCCAGCTTGAAAACCGCGGCGCTTTCATTGAACGCCACATCGGACCGGACGCCGCACAGCAACAAGAGATGCTGAATGCGGTTGGCGCCGAGTCGTTAAACGCGCTGACAGGTCAGATTGTGCCGAAAGACATTCAGCTCGCGACTCCGCCGCAGGTTGGAGAGGCGGCAACCGAATATGCCGCACTGGCGGAATTAAAAGCCATCGCCGGGCGTAACAAGCGCTTCACGTCGTACATTGGCATGGGCTACACCGCCGTGCAGCTACCGCCGGTTATCCTGCGCAACATGCTGGAAAATCCAGGCTGGTACACCGCCTACACTCCTTATCAGCCGGAAGTCTCTCAGGGGCGTCTGGAAGCGCTGCTCAACTTCCAACAGGTGACGCTGGACCTGACAGGGCTGGACATGGCTTCCGCCTCGCTGCTGGATGAAGCGACCGCCGCCGCTGAAGCGATGGCGATGGCAAAGCGCGTCAGCAAACTGAAAAATGCCAACCGGTTCTTTGTCGCCTCTGATGTCCATCCGCAAACTCTGGACGTCGTGCGTACTCGCGCCGAAACCTTTGGCTTTGACGTCATTGTGGATGACGCGGCGAAAGCACTGGATCACCAGGATGTGTTTGGCGTGCTGTTACAACAGGTAGGCACCACGGGCGAAATTCACGACTACAGCGCACTGATTACTGAGCTGAAATCCCGTAAAGTTGTGGTCAGCGTCGCCGCCGATTTTATGGCGCTGGTGCTGCTGACGGCTCCGGGCAAACAGGGCGCGGACATTGTTTTCGGCTCTGCGCAACGCTTCGGCGTACCGATGGGGTACGGTGGCCCGCATGCGGCGTTCTTTGCCGCCAAAGACGAATTTAAACGCTCCATGCCAGGCCGTATTATCGGCGTCTCAAAAGATGCGGCGGGCAATACCGCACTGCGCATGGCGATGCAGACTCGCGAGCAGCATATCCGCCGTGAGAAAGCGAACTCCAACATTTGTACCTCGCAGGTACTGCTGGCTAACATCGCCAGTCTGTATGCCGTTTATCATGGTCCGGTCGGTCTGAAGCGCATTGCGAATCGTATCCACCGCCTGACCGATATTCTGGCGGCAGGTCTGCAACAGAAAGGCTTAAAGCTGCGTCATGCGCACTACTTCGACACCCTGTGTGTGGAAGTGGCTGATAAAGCTGCGGTACTGGCGCGTGCGGAAGCGGCAGAGATCAATCTGCGCAGCGATATTCATAACGCGGTGGGTATTACGCTCGATGAAACCACCACCCGTGAGAATGTGGCGCAGTTGTTCAATGTTTTGCTGGGCGACAGCCACGGTCTGAACATTGAAACACTGGATAAAGACGTGGCGCTTGATAGCCGTTCCATTCAGCAAAGTATGCTGCGTGACGATGCGATTCTGACGCATCCGGTATTTAACCGTTACCACAGCGAAACCGAGATGATGCGCTATATGCACTCGCTGGAGCGTAAAGATCTGGCGCTGAACCAGGCGATGATCCCGCTGGGTTCCTGCACCATGAAGCTGAACGCCGCCGCCGAGATGATTCCTATCACCTGGCCGGAATTCGCTGAACTGCATCCGTTCTGCCCGCCGGAACAGGCCGAAGGATATCATCAGATGATTAGCCAGCTTTCTGACTGGCTGGTGAAACTCACCGGGTACGACGCCGTCTGTATGCAGCCTAACTCCGGCGCACAGGGGGAATACGCGGGGCTGCTGGCGATTCGTCACTATCACGAAAGCCGCAACGAAGGTCATCGCGATATCTGCCTGATTCCGGCCTCTGCTCACGGCACTAACCCTGCTTCTGCACATATGGCAGGAATGCAGGTGGTGGTAGTCGCCTGTGATAAGAACGGCAACATCGACCTGGACGATCTGCGGGCAAAAGCAGAACAACATGCTGCGAACCTTTCTTGCATCATGGTGACCTATCCGTCCACCCACGGCGTGTATGAAGAAACGATCCGTGAGGTGTGTGAAGTTGTGCACCAGTTCGGCGGTCAGGTTTACCTTGACGGCGCGAACATGAACGCTCAGGTCGGCATTACCTCACCGGGCTTTATTGGCGCGGACGTTTCGCATCTTAACCTGCATAAAACTTTCTGCATTCCGCACGGCGGCGGTGGCCCAGGCATGGGACCGATCGGCGTGAAAGCGCATCTGGCACCGTTCGTACCGGGTCATAGCGTGGTGCAAATTGAAGGGATGCTCACCCGTCAGGGCGCGGTGTCTGCGGCGCCGTTCGGCAGCGCCTCCATTCTGCCAATCAGCTGGATGTACATCCGCATGATGGGCGCAGAAGGCCTGAAGCAGGCAAGTCAGGTCGCGATTCTTAACGCTAACTACATTGCCAGCCGTCTGAAAGATGCCTATCCGGTACTGTATACCGGTCGCGATGGCCGTGTGGCGCACGAATGTATTCTTGATATTCGCCCATTGAAAGAAGAAACCGGCATCAGCGAGCTGGATATTGCCAAGCGTCTGATCGACTATGGTTTCCATGCGCCAACCATGTCGTTCCCGGTGGCGGGCACGCTGATGGTAGAGCCGACGGAATCTGAAGGTAAGGCCGAGCTGGATCGCTTTATCGATGCGATGCTGGCTATTCGCGCAGAGATTGACCAGGTGAAAGCGGGTGTCTGGCCGCTGGAAGATAACCCGCTGGTGAACGCGCCGCACATTCAGAGCGAACTGGTCGCCGAGTGGGCGCATCCGTACAGCCGTGAAGTTGCCGTATTCCCGGCAGGCGTGGCAGACAAATACTGGCCGACGGTGAAACGTCTGGATGATGTTTATGGTGACCGCAACCTGTTCTGCTCCTGCGTACCGATTAGCGACTACCAGTAATTTACTGATTCGACTGTCTTCTAAAGGCGCTTCGGCGCCTTTTCAGCTTGTTAATAAAATGCGCTTTGTTTGTGTCGGATGCAGTGTGAGCGCCTTATTCAGGCTACAAAGTGTTACTAATTCAATATATTACAGTAAATCGTTGGCTCCTGTCAGGCAACCTGGCGTTTGTATCAGTGTATTAGCCAGAATTAAATTACCGGTTTTTTAGAGTCTAATGATTCATTGTGCATCATTTTTACCTTGCTGTTATTTAATAAAAATAACACGGTATATTTACATGTGGTTACAAATAGTTTCTCTCCGGAATCGTTATTTACCTCTCAATATAGTTACAAAAATTTCCGTATATTAAATTCATCAAGTTATTAATTTAAATTATAAATTAAAGATAAGCATAAATAACGTAAATATTTATTAACTTAGCACTTTGTTTTTTATACCTGGAGGGAATAATGAAACGATTTATATTTCTGCCATTAATGACATATTTTCTATTAATGAATGCAATGGCAGCTAACGGAGAAAATAATCCCAGTAATCTATTAGGTGCACCAGTTAATACCGCTATTTCTGGTGGTTCAGTATTGCCGGAAGGAAAGTTATTAACCGCCATGAATAGCTCATTTCGCGATAAAGATCATCAAATCGAGGGGCATGGAAGTCCGGATGTTTACTCCCAGATATGGTTATTGAAGATTCGTTACGGTTTGACCGACAGACTGGAATTATCAACTGTGGGTTCCTATATCAATAACAAACGAGACAATCTGTCTCCTGAGCACATAGAGGGAATGGGCGACCAATCGGTGGGGGTCAATTATGCTTTAATGAGCCAGCGAAGAGGTGATCCGTTTTGGGTTACGGTAGGTGGGGCAGTATTACTACCCACCGGGCAAGATGGAGATAATCATTTGCCTGGGAATAGCGCCTGGGGAGGAAGAGTAACACTCACTTTAACAAAATTATTTACTCCTAACATTAAAGGGGATATGGGTTTTGTATATCAGGGACCATTTGAGCGCGGTAACCAGGACGTGAAACGAGGTAACGAATTCCAGTGGAATACCCAGGTGCGGTATATGTTTAGCGATTTACCGCTGGATCTTGGTCTGGAAAGTGCCTACAGCAATAATGCCTCTGGAACGAAAAAACTGTCTAATGGCAGCGTAATTAATAACCATTCTGGAACTACCGAATGGGTTGTTGGTCCGTCATTTAATATTGCCGTCGATTCACTGAAATTATGGTTTGGTGCCGGAGCCTTCTTCCCGGTAATGCAGGAAGCGAAGTCGCCAACCAAAATGGAAGATGTACGCTGGGAATTTAAAATAGGTAAGACCTGGTAAGACTCGTTCAAAGTGTTACCCGCCGACTGGCGGGTAACGTGCAGGAGTTAAAGCTTCTCGCCGTTGCTGGCAATCACCTCTTTGTACCAGTTGAAGCTCTTCTTACGCGAACGCGACATATCGCCCGTACCGTCATCGTGCTTGTTCACGTAGATGAAGCCGTAGCGCTTGCTGTACTGACCGGTGGTGAACGACACGCAGTCGATGCAGCCCCACGGCGTGTAGCCCATCAGGTCGACACCATCGTAAGTCACCGCTTTTTTCATCTCTTCAATATGGGCGCGCAGGTAGTCAATTCGGTAGTCGTCGTTGATGCTGCCATCTTCTTCTACTTTGTCGTAAGCACCAAAACCGTTTTCGACAATAAACAGCGGCTTTTGATAGCGTTCGTACAGTTCACACAATGAATAACGCAGGCCCACCGGGTCAATCTGCCAGCCCCAGTCAGATGCTTTAACATAGGGGTTCGGTACGCTGCCTTCAAAACCGGAAATCGCATCGCCGCTACCGCCTTCGGCTTTGACCGCGTTGGTCATGTAATAACTGAAACCAAGATAATCGCAGGTGCCTTCGCGCAGCACTTCAAGATCGCCATCTTCCATTTTGATGTTAAATCCGCGGCGCTCCCACTCGTTCAACACATAGGACGGGTAATAGCCGCGCAGCTGCACATCGGTAAAGACGTAGCGTTCACGCATCGACTCCTGAGCAAACATCACATCTTCTGGTTTACAGGAGAAAGGATACAGCGCGACCATCGCCAGCATACAGCCAACTTTCATCTGTGGGTTAATGCGACGTGCCGCTTTTACCGCCAGCGCGCTGGCGACAAACTGATGATGTAAGACCTGATACATGGTTTCTTCTGGATTCTCATGCTCGGTATACACCACGCCGGAACAGCAGTAGCCAAACAGCGGCGCGCGCCAGTTTCGCTGGTTGTTAATTTCGTTGAAGGTCATCCAGTATTTGACCTTATGTTTGTAGCGTTCAAACACGACTTCAGCAAAACGGACAAAGAAATCAACCACTTTACGATTGGTCCAGCCGCCGTAGTGCTGTACCAGATGTAATGGCATTTCAAAGTGAGAAAGGGTAATGACCGGTTCGATGTTGTATTTGAGTAACTCATCAAACATGTCGTCGTAGAATTTCAGACCGGCCTCGTTTGGCTGGGATTCGTCGCCATTCGGGAAGATACGCGTCCAGGCAATAGAGGTACGGAAGCATTTGAACCCCATTTCGGCGAAAAGACGGATGTCTTCTTTGTAATGTCCGTAAAAATCCACCGCCTCGTGGTTCGGATAGTATTTGCCAGCAACGACATTCTGGGTGATTTCGCGTGGCACGCCGTGTGCGCCGCCGGTTAGCACGTCGCAGATGCTGGGGCCTTTACCGTCTTTATTCCAGCCGCCTTCAACCTGGTGTGCAGCAACCGCGCCGCCCCATAAAAAATCTTTTGGCAAGGTGAGTTTTCTCATTGTTGCATAATCTCAATTTATTTAGTCTGTTATCATTCATTCTGCACCAAGTGGCATGTAAAGCGTACGCAAAATTCCAGGATGCTCGCGTGTCGGAGCAAGAACACATTCAGATCGTAACATCCACTTCAAGGGGCCATATTCAGGGGGATAACCACATGCAGCCAAACGACATTACTTTCTTTCAACGTTTCCAGAATGACATTCTGGCAGGGCGTAAAACCATCACTATTCGTGATGCCTCCGAGTCCCACTTTAAAGCAGGCGATGTGCTACGCGTGGGGCGGTTCGAAGATGATGGCTATTTTTGCACAATCGAAGTGACAGGAACGTCAACTGTGACGCTGGATACGCTGAACGAAAAACATGCGCAACAGGAAAATATGTCGCTTGATGAGCTGAAACGGGTCATTGCTGAAATCTATCCCAACCAGACGCAATTTTATGTGATTGATTTTAAATGCCTTTGATAAATATGAACGCGTGTTAGTTGAGTTTTTGTAATTAACTTATTGAATAATAAACAAAATTTAATTTTGCGAATTTATTTTAGCTAACATGTGTTCACTGGAACCATTCTCAGTTACGCTAGAGGCGCAGTTCATCGTTATGAACGTTTCTCCGGAGTAAGTTATGGTGCAAAAACCATTAATGACGCAGGGATATTCGCTGGCTGAGGAAATCGCCAACAGTATTAGCCACGGCATTGGATTGGTATTTGGTATTGTCGGCCTGGTGCTGTTGTTGGTTCAGGCGGTAGAGGCGAATGCGGGTATGACGGCTATCGCCAGCTACAGTTTATATGGCGGGAGCATGATCCTGCTTTTTCTTGCCTCAACGCTTTATCATGCCATTCCTCATCAGCGGGCAAAAATCTGGTTAAAGAAATTTGATCACTGCGCTATCTATCTGCTCATTGCCGGAACCTATACGCCATTTCTGCTGGTAGGTCTGGATTCGCCGCTGGCGCGCGGACTAATGATTGTGATCTGGAGCCTGGCGCTATTCGGTATCCTCTTCAAGTTGACGATTGCGCACCGATTTAAAGTGCTTTCGCTGGTTACGTATCTGGCAATGGGCTGGCTGTCGCTGATAGTGGTTTATCAGTTGGCGATTAAGCTGGCGATAGGCGGCGTGACGCTGCTGGCGGTAGGTGGCGTCGTTTACTCGCTGGGCGTAATTTTCTATGTTTGCAAACGCATACCTTATAACCACGCCATCTGGCATGGCTTTGTGCTGGGTGGCAGCGTGTGCCACTTCCTGGCCATCTATTTGTATGTGGGACAGGCATAATTCCCGGATGCCCGTGCCGGATGGCGGCGCTGTCGCACCTTATCCGGCCTACGAGAACAGCACGTGCGAGCCTGATGGCGTTGCGCTATCAGGCTATCCGGCTTTTAACGTGATATCACTCTTCCAGCGAGTAGGGCAGCGGGACGATATGCAGGGTGTTGGCATCGTCGCGAACGCGGAAGACGCTTTCGGCTTCTAAATCGTTATTCATGACGGCCTGAACCAGTAACTGACCATCGTCCAACTGCGTCGCCGCCAGAATAGCGCCGGTACGACGCCAGTTCTCGCCCATCTGTAGCTCCAGATCTTCTCCTGCTTCCGGTACCCGGCTGGCTTTGCCCGCCAGCAACCAAAGCGCGCGTTTATTGGCGCCGCGGAATTTTGCCCGTGCGACCATCTCCTGTCCGGTGTAGCAGCCTTTCTTGAAGCTGATGCCGCCCAGCGCCTGTAGGTTAGTCGCCTGGGGGATAAACTGACCGCTGTTCGCCGCGTCAATCACCGGAATGCCTGCTTCAATATCCAACGCCAGCCACTGTTGGCTGTTATTCAGTTCGGCTTCGCCATGCAACTTCTCCGTTAACATGTTGGCCGTCGCGACATCGGTGACAAGCAGGAATCGTTCCGCAGGATGTTCAAACCATAGCAGCGTGGAGGCGCCGTCTCTGACCACCTGATTTTCGCTATTGGGCAGTTCGCTAAAGACATTAGCCAGCGCCGCGCGGGCCTGAAAACCGGCCACGCCAAGCAATACGCGTTCGTCATCCGGCGCGATGACCACTTTGGAAAATACGGCGTACTTTTTCAGCTCCGTTAATTGCGCTTCAAGCACGCTACGGCGTTCAATCCAGGCGAAACCGTCGCGCTCACGGAACAGGCGCAGAGTGCTCCACATCTTACCTTTAGCATCGCAGTGGGCGGCGAGAAGGTGTTGCTGTTCAGTCATCTGGCTTACGTCAGCGGTGACCTGGCCCTGAATATACTTTTCACTGTCTACGCCGGTAATGGTCGACAGCGCCCAGTCGTCAAGCGCGATCAGCGTCAGCGGCAGGCGGGCTGACGATGAAGGATGACGTGGTGGAAAGGAGATAAAAGCCATAAATAATGTCCTGGTTAGCTGCAACAATAATGGTTAATGGTAAAAGAGCCATCGGTCATTGCAAGTGCTTTAAATAGCCCATTGAGAGCGGATTGATCGTTTTGCGAGGCGGTATCCAAAATGGATGAACATATTGATTCCCAGCCTTTTATTTCGCGATCGCGTTCCAGATTACTGAGATTCCCGTAAAACAACGCCAAAAACACGTTACAATAGCCCGGTACTTCATTTTCGCGAGGCAGGAAGAACATGGATATTCACAATAAAGCACGTATTCACTGGGCATGTCGTCGCGGTATGCGCGAACTTGATATTTCCATCATGCCGTTTTTTGAACATGAGTACGATAGTTTAAGTGATGAAGAAAAGCGTATTTTTGTCCGTTTGTTGCAGAGTGATGACCCGGATTTATTTAACTGGTTAATGAATCACGGTAAACCGGCTGACGCTGAACTGGAACAGATGGTCCGACTCATTCAGACACGGAATCGGGAACGTGGTCCTGTGGCAATCTGATTTACGCGTCTCATGGCGCGCTCAGTGGATCTCATTGCTCATTCATGGGCTGGTTGCCGCGGTGATTTTATTGATGCCCTGGCCGCTGAGTTATACCCCGTTATGGATGATACTACTGTCGCTGGTCGTGTTTGACTGTGTACGTAGCCAGCGCAGGATTAATACCTGCCAGGGAGAGATCAAGCTACTCATGGACGGGCGCTTACGCTGGCAGGGGCAGGACTGGACGCTCTTGCGTCCGCCCTGGTTACTGAAGAGCGGGATGGTGTTGCGTTTACGCGCAGAGTCTGGACGTCATCAGCATTTATGGCTGGCGGCGGATAGCATGGAAGAAGCGGAATGGCGTGAGTTGCGTCGGATACTGTTACAGCAGCCGATATCAGGCCAACACTAACGGAACGGCGTAAACGCGGTTCCGTCGAGAGGGAAGTACAGCGAGTAAGGTTTCAGGCGTAGTGTTCGGCCATTTCGCCGAGAATTTGTTCACACCAGGTCTGTATACGCTCATCGCTGAGATCGTACTGGTTCGTTTCATCCAGCGCCAGGCCGACAAACAGTTGCCCATCCGCAATGACCGGTTTATTGCTGGTAAATTCGTAGCCTTCTGTGGGCCAGTAGCCGACAAATTTAACGCCTTTGAGGGCAAGTTTGTCATGCAACATACCCAGCGCATCCAGGAACCACTCACCGTAGCCGAGCTGGTCGCCCATACCGTAAAGCGCAACGATTTTGCCTTCCAGATTGAGATCGTCCAGTTGCTCCCAGACGGCTTCCCAGTCCTCCTGAATTTCACCAAAATCCCAGGTGGGGATGCCTAAAATGAGCACGTCGTACTGCTCCATTAAGGCGGGGGCGTCATCCTTGAGGTTATGTAATGTCACCAGCTCCGGGCCGAGGATATCGCGAATTTTCTCTGCGGCCATCTCGGTGTAGCACGTGCTGGAACCGTAAAAAAGACCCATGTTCATTACGTTACATCTCGATTCTGCTATAGCGTTGCGGGTAGTGTAACAGAATCGCTGCATTCACGGCACAATGAGGCATAATGCACCAAAAGTAAGCGTGAAGTAGGGAGCGCGAATGGAACAGGATTTAGCGCGTATTGAGCAGTTTCTGGATGCCCTGTGGCTGGAACGAAATCTGGCGGAAAATACATTAAGCGCGTATCGTCGCGATTTATCGATGGTCGTTGCGTGGTTGCATCATCGCGGAAAAACGCTTGCGACGGCGCAGGCTGATGATTTACAAACGCTATTGGCTGAACGTGTGGAGGGCGGATACAAAGCGACCAGCTCCGCACGCCTGTTAAGCGCTATGCGGCGCTTTTTCCAGCATCTGTACCGTGAAAAGTATCGTGAGGATGATCCGAGCGCGCAGTTGGCCTCGCCTAAGCTTCCGCAGCGTTTACCGAAAGATCTTAGCGAGGCGCAGGTTGAACGGCTCTTGCAGGCGCCGCTTATTGATCAACCTTTGGAGCTGCGCGATAAAGCTATGTTGGAAGTGCTGTATGCCACCGGTTTGCGCGTGTCGGAACTGGTGGGGCTGACAATGAGCGATATCAGTCTGCGGCAGGGCGTGGTGCGGGTTATCGGTAAAGGCAATAAAGAGCGGTTGGTGCCGTTAGGTGAAGAGGCGGTATATTGGCTGGAAACGTATCTGGAGCATGGGCGTCCATGGTTACTCAATGGCGTATCGATTGACGTATTATTCCCCAGCCAGCGTGCGCAGCAGATGACGCGGCAGACCTTCTGGCACCGTATTAAACATTATGCGGTACTGGCTGGAATCGATAGCGAAAAACTATCGCCGCATGTTTTACGTCACGCTTTCGCCACGCATTTGCTGAATCACGGCGCCGACTTGCGCGTTGTACAAATGCTACTTGGGCATAGCGATCTTTCGACGACACAAATTTATACGCATGTCGCAACGGAGCGTTTGCGTCAACTTCATCAACAGCACCATCCGCGGGCATGAGTGCTGACAGGAAAGGATAGTTTATGAAAAAGCGTTTTATGATGTTCACTTTACTGGCGGCGGTGTTTTCAGGCGTGGCCCATGCGGATGATGCGGCTATCCGTCAGTCGCTGGCTAAGCTGGGCGTTCAGAGTACGGAAATTCAGGCCTCGCCAGTGGCAGGGATGAAAACCGTCCTCACTCACAGCGGCGTACTGTACGTCACTGATGACGGCAAACATATTATTCAAGGGCCGATGTATGACGTGAGCGGCGCGCATCCGGTAAACGTGACGAACAAACTGCTGATGAGCCAGCTAAATGCGCTGGAAAAAGAGATGATCGTCTATAAAGCGCCGGATGAGAAACATGTCATTACTGTTTTTACCGATATCACCTGCGGCTATTGTCATAAGCTACATGAAGAGATGAAAGATTATAACGCGCTGGGGATCACGGTACGTTATCTGGCTTTTCCGCGCCAGGGGCTGGAAAGCCAGGCGGAGCAGGATATGAAATCTATCTGGTGCGCCAAAGACAAAAACAAAGCGTTTGATGACGCCATGGCAGGTAAGGGCGTGAAACCGGCAAGCTGTGACGTGAACATTGCTGATCATTATGCGTTGGGCGTGCAGTTGGGCGTTAGCGGTACGCCAGCCATTGTATTGAGTAACGGCTATGTGGTGCCTGGCTATCAGGGACCGAAAGAGATGAAAGCGTTTCTTGATGAGCATCAAAAACAGACCAGTGGTAAATAATACGCGTGAAACAACAGAGACAACTTCGTCGGCGCGAGGCTGATGAGACGGCGGAACTCCCCGCCGATCTTCCTCCATTACTACGACGTTTATATGCCAGCCGGGGCGTTCGTAGCGCCCGCGAACTGGAGCGCAGCGTGAAAGGAATGCTGCCCTGGCAACAGCTTAGCGGCATAGATAACGCGGTGGAGATCCTCTACAACGCCTTTCGCGAAGGTACCCGCATTATTGTTGTTGGCGATTTTGACGCCGACGGCGCGACCAGTACTGCGCTAAGCGTATTGGGAATGCGTGCGTTGGGATGTGACAACATCAGTTATCTGGTGCCTAATCGCTTTGAAGACGGCTACGGTTTAAGCCCGGAAGTGGTCGATCAGGCGAAGGCGCGCGGCGCGCAGCTTATCGTCACCGTAGACAACGGCATTTCATCCCACGCCGGCGTAGCGCATGCAAAGACGTTGGGGATTCCGGTGATCGTGACCGATCACCACCTGCCAGGCGACACGTTGCCGGATGCCGAAGCGATTATTAATCCCAATCTGCGCGACTGCGAATTCCCGTCTAAGTCGCTGGCGGGCGTCGGCGTGGCGTTTTACCTGATGCTGGCGTTGCGAACATTTTTGCGCGACAAAGGATGGTTCGACGAGCGCAACATCGCGCCGCCGAATCTGGCGGAGCTGCTGGATTTAGTGGCGTTGGGTACGGTAGCAGACGTTGTGCCGCTGGACGCTAACAACCGTATTCTGACCTGGCAAGGGCTAAGTCGTATTCGTGCCGGGAAATGCCGTCCGGGAATTAAAGCGTTGCTGGAGATATCGAATCGCGATCCGCAGCAGCTTGCCGCCAGTGATTTAGGCTTCGCGTTGGGGCCTCGCCTGAATGCCGCCGGCAGGCTGGATGATATGTCCGTTGGCGTGGCGTTACTGTTGTGCGATAACCTCGGCGAAGCGCGTGTTCTGGCCAGCGAGCTGGATGCGCTTAACCAGACGCGCAAAGAAATAGAGCAGGGGATGCAGGCGGAAGCGCTTATCCTGTGCGAAAAGCTTGAGCGCAGTAGTGAAACGCTTCCGGGCGGTCTGGCGATGTATCATCCTGAATGGCATCAGGGCGTGGTCGGAATTCTGGCGTCGCGCATTAAAGAGCGTTTTCACCGCCCGGTGATCGCCTTTGCGCCTGCGGGCGACGGCACGCTAAAAGGCTCAGGCCGTTCGATTCAGGGGCTGCATATGCGCGATGCGCTGGAAAGGCTGGATACCCTTTACCCTGATCTGATGATCAAGTTCGGCGGTCATGCGATGGCGGCGGGATTGTCGCTGGAAGAGCATAAATTCGAGCAGTTTCAGCAACGGTTTGGCGAGCTGGTGACGGAATGGCTCGATCCTGCCCTGTTGCAAGGCGAGGTGATCTCCGATGGTCCATTAAGCGCGGCGGAGATGTCTATGGAAGTGGCGCAACTGTTGCGGGATGCCGGACCGTGGGGGCAAATGTTCCCGGAACCGTTATTCGATGGTCGTTTCCGTCTGCTACAGCAGCGTCTGGTGGGCGAGCGTCACCTCAAGGTGATGGTGGAGCCTGTCGGCGGCGGCCCGCTGTTGGATGGCATCGCATTTAATATTGATACGACCTGTTGGCCGGATAACGGCGTGCGGGAGGTAGAACTGGCTTATAAACTGGACATTAACGAGTTTCGCGGCAACCGTAGTTTACAGATTATTATCGATGATATTTGGCCGCTATGATCGGGGCGATTTAACAACACTTTCGCTGTAATTAAGGGGCGAAATCCGCTAATATTTCGCCCTTATAACCGCATTTTGACAAGTCAAATAAAAGAAATCAGACCATGTTTGAAATTAACCCGGTGAATAACCGCATTCAGGACCTCACGGAACGCACCAACGTTCTTAGGGGGTATCTTTGACTACGATGCTAAGAAAGAGCGTCTGGAAGAAGTAAACGCCGAGCTGGAACAGCCGGATGTCTGGAACGAACCTGAGCGCGCGCAGGCGCTGGGAAAAGAGCGTTCATCGCTCGAAGCGATCGTCGATACGCTTGATCAAATGACTCAGGGGCTGGACGACGTTTCCGGGCTGCTGGAACTGGCGGTAGAAGCTGACGACGAAGAGACGTTTAACGAAGCCGTCGCGGAACTGAATACGCTGGAAGAGAAGTTGGCGCAGTTGGAATTCCGCCGGATGTTCTCCGGCGAGTACGATAGCGCCGATTGCTATCTCGATATTCAGGCCGGTTCCGGTGGTACTGAAGCGCAGGACTGGGCCAGCATGTTGCTGCGTATGTATCTGCGTTGGGCGGAAGCGCGCGGCTTCAAGACAGAAGTCATTGAAGAATCGGAAGGGGAAGTCGCCGGTATTAAGTCCGCGACTATCAAAATCTCCGGCGAATATGCCTATGGCTGGCTGCGCACTGAAACCGGCGTACATCGTCTGGTGCGTAAAAGCCCGTTTGACTCCGGCGGTCGCCGTCATACCTCGTTTAGCTCCGCGTTTGTGTACCCGGAAGTGGACGACGATATCGATATCGACATTAACCCGGCGGATCTGCGTATCGACGTCTATCGCGCGTCTGGCGCAGGCGGTCAGCACGTTAACCGTACGGAATCCGCCGTGCGTATCACCCATATTCCAACCGGAATCGTGACGCAGTGCCAGAACGACCGTTCGCAGCACAAAAACAAAGACCAGGCCATGAAGCAGATGAAAGCGAAGCTTTATGAACTGGAGATGCAGAAAAAGAACGCTGAAAAACAGGCGATGGAAGACACTAAGTCCGATATCGGCTGGGGAAGCCAGATTCGTTCCTATGTCCTGGACGATTCCCGCATTAAAGACCTGCGTACTGGGGTGGAAACCCGCAATACACAGGCGGTACTGGACGGTAGTCTGGATCAATTTATCGAAGCAAGTTTGAAAGCAGGGCTATGAGGAATCAACATGTCTGAACAAAACGCACAGGGCGCTGACGAGGTAGTCGATCTTAACAATGAAATGAAGGCACGTCGCGAGAAGCTGGCTGCACTGCGTGAGCAGGGTATCCCGTTCCCGAACGATTTCCGTCGTGACCGTACCTCAGACCAACTGCACGCAGAGTTTGACGCGAAAGAAGCTGAAGAACTGGAAGCGCTGAATATTGAAGTGTCCGTCGCGGGCCGTATGATGACTCGCCGTATTATGGGTAAAGCCTCTTTTGTTACCCTGCAAGACGTAGGCGGCCGCATTCAGCTGTATGTGGCGCGCGATGATCTGCCGGAAGGCGTTTACAACGAGCAGTTCAAGAAGTGGGATCTTGGCGATATCCTCGGCGCGAAAGGTAAGCTGTTCAAAACCAAAACCGGCGAGCTGTCTATCCACTGCACCGAACTGCGCCTGCTGACGAAAGCGCTGCGTCCGTTGCCGGATAAATTCCACGGCCTGCAGGACCAGGAAGCGCGCTATCGCCAGCGTTATCTGGATCTCATCTCTAACGATGAATCCCGTAACACCTTCAAAACCCGTTCGAAGATCCTGGCCGGTATTCGCCAGTTTATGGTTGCTCGCGGCTTTATGGAAGTCGAAACGCCGATGATGCAGGTGATCCCAGGCGGCGCGTCTGCCCGTCCGTTTATCACCCATCACAACGCGCTGGATCTGGACATGTACCTGCGTATCGCGCCGGAACTGTACCTCAAGCGTCTGGTGGTTGGCGGCTTCGAACGCGTATTCGAAATTAACCGTAACTTCCGTAACGAAGGCATCTCCGTGCGCCATAATCCTGAGTTCACCATGATGGAACTCTATATGGCGTATGCGGACTACAAAGACCTGATCGAGCTGACGGAGTCTCTGTTCCGTACGCTGGCGCAGGATGTTCTGGGCACCACCCAGGTTCCGTACGGTGATGAAGTGTTTGACTTCGGTAAGCCGTTCGAAAAACTGACCATGCGTGAAGCGATCAAGAAATATCGTCCGGAAACAGATATGGCTGATCTGGACAACTTCGATTCCGCGAAGGCGATTGCTGAAAGCATCGGCATTCACGTCGAGAAGAGCTGGGGTCTGGGCCGTATCGTCACCGAGATCTTTGACGAAGTCGCTGAAGCGCATCTGATTCAGCCGACCTTCATCACCGAATATCCGGCTGAAGTGTCTCCACTGGCGCGTCGTAATGATGTGAACCCGGAAATCACTGACCGCTTCGAGTTCTTTATCGGCGGTCGTGAAATCGGCAATGGCTTTAGCGAGTTGAACGATGCGGAAGACCAGGCGCAGCGTTTCCTGGATCAGGTTAATGCAAAAGCGGCGGGCGACGACGAAGCCATGTTCTACGACGAAGACTACGTGACGGCGCTGGAACACGGTTTACCGCCGACAGCGGGTCTGGGAATTGGTATCGACCGTATGGTGATGCTGTTTACTAACAGCCACACGATTCGCGACGTTATTCTGTTCCCGGCGATGCGTCCGGTGAAATAAGATGTAAATTGCCGGATGGGGCATCAGCCGCCATCCGGCATCTCTTCGTTCAGGCGTAGCGCCATCAGGCAATCTTTAACGCTGGCAGTAATTGAGCAGTCGTTCACGCGCTTGTTCGTCTGACGCTTGCATGACCATCCACGGGCTAAATGCCCACGGCGTAGCGAGAAGGCTTTTCCATACGCTTTTAAATTCGCTCCACTGATAGTCCATCACCTCTTCGCTGTTAACCTGTAACACACTGGTTGCCCGCGCGGCAAATACCGGACAGACTTCATTTTCCACAATACCGTTTGGATCTGTCGCTCGATAGCTGAAGTGCGGATAGACGGGGGTGAGATCGGTAATTTCCACGCCGAGTTCGAACCGACAACGGCGGATGATCGCCTCTTCGGTGGTTTCGCCTTGTTGCGGATGACCGCAAACCGAATTCGTCCACACGCCTGGCCAGGCTTTCTTGCTCAGCGACCGTCGTGTTACCAGCAACTGACCATCTTCGTTAAATAGCCAGCAGGAGAAAGCCAGATGCAAAGGCGTATTAAGCGTATGAGCCGCATACTTTTCCAGTGTGCCGGAAGGCTTATCCTGCTCATCCAATAAAACGACATGTTCCTCAGTCATGAAAGCTCCTGAAAATTAAAATGACCCGGCAGCATGGCCAGGCCATATACTCAGACGATCAGCGTAGCGCATAACAGAAAGAAAGGCATTACCAAAACAGGCCCTGACAGAACGCAGACGAGCGCCATTGTGCCGTGAGTCGATATTATGCTGGCATATCGGATATTCGCGGCATCATCATCCACGCGGCCCCTTTCCGGCGTCAATGGATTGGGCATACGGCATTTGGCTGCTATCATAAGGCGTCTGTCAATAGAGTGAGGAATGGTTTTGAGCGCAGGACGCCTGAACAAAAATAGCCTGGGTATTGCGGTGCTGTTATGCACAGGGCTGCTGCTGGCGGGGTGTTCCAGTAATTCCGGCTCAGGAACGTATTCCGGCTCCGTCTATACCGTTAAGCGCGGCGATACGTTGTATCGTATATCGCGCGCTACGGGAACCAGCGTGAAAGAACTGGCCCGACTGAATGGCATTTCTCCGCCTTATACTATTGAGGTGGGGCAGCGAATTAAAGTGCGCGGCAGCGCAAAGAGTAGCACTTCAACACGCAAAACCAGCAATAAAACAGCAACAAAAACTGCTGCGGTCAGACCGTCATCTTCGGTGCCAAAATCCTCCTGGCCGCCGGTGGGGCAGCGTTGTTGGGTATGGCCTGCTAACGGTAAAGTGATTTTACCTTATTCCACCGCGGAGGGCGGAAATAAGGGGATCGATATTGCGGGCGCGCGCGGAACGCCTGTTTATGCGGCGGGAGCGGGTAAAGTTGTCTATGTCGGGAACCAGCTGCGCGGTTACGGCAATCTCATCATGATTAAGCACAATGAAGATTACATTACGGCTTACGCTCATAATGACACCATGCTGGTTAATAATGGACAAAGCGTTAAAGCGGGGCAAAAAATCGCTACGATGGGCAGCACGGATGCCGCATCCGTAAGACTACACTTCCAGATTCGCTACCGGGCGACGGCCATCGATCCGCTGCGTTATCTGCCGCCGCAGGGGAGTAAACCGAAGTGCTGACGGCGAATTAATCGCCAGTCAGCCAGTAAGTCTCTTGCCAACCAGAGCGTAAGGTTTATAATGCTTTACGCATCTCAAAGCGGGCGTAGTTCAATGGTAGAACGAGAGCTTCCCAAGCTCTATACGAGGGTTCGATTCCCTTCGCCCGCTCCAGACAAATATCTTCTAGTATTTACTAAATCCACGAATTTACAGCAATTTTCCGTGTCGGCCCCACAGTACACAGGGTTTCAATACCTATGTCGGACGGCTATTATCAGCTGGCGACTCCGGTAATGACTTTATCATTCAGCCCGCAGCACAACGATGCCCGGTCTGGAATGCATGTATTCCATAAACGGTGTGTCCACCACTTTTCTGTTTGCGGCCAATGAGGAGGCGTTCCTGAACCACACCTGTTCATCATGGCGAACTACGATACCCACATGTGAAACGTCCAGCCCGTCAAGCGGGGAGTAGACACCGATATAATCCCCGTTTTTTAGGTGGTTCATGACCTGCTGGTTGATGGCTCTTCCGGGAATGTAATTTATTTTACGAGGATGGATGCCCAGACCAGGAATGTACTCGCCGCCATCAGGTTTATGGTTAAGCTGCTTGTCAACAACGACATAATCAGGGCTGATATCCGGCGTTACATCCCGTGCATTACGCGGTGCTGCGGCGAACCAGTCAGAGAAGAAGTGCCGGCGGCTGAGATAAGCAACTTTGCCCGCGGCGTAGCGAGTCCTGGCAAGATTATGCAGAAACGATTTCTGATTATCGCTGCGGGCCAGGGCTTCAACGTAATCAGCCAGGGTAAAGCAGTCCACGCCGTTGAAATTCGCTACAAGGACTTCGGGGATGCCGGGCCCACCGATGAGCGTATCCGCCTGATAAGGTGTTCCGAGAAAAGCAGACGATACGCGGCTGATAACTTCTCCATGGTTTTCGCCTTTATAAGGAATGACATCCGACTGGATAATCCGGCTTATTTTTTCTGCCGTAACGCTGTCCATGCTGGTCTGATATTTTTCTGTGCCAGGGACGGCACAGGCCGTCAGATGCGCCGACATAAGCAAAATTGTCCATGCATTTACCTTCATTATCATCTCCGGAAAGGTTCAAATCCCTTTTTTACCTTTACCGGAAATGGTTGTGATGGATACAGAAAAACGCCAGAGGTTGATTACAGGTTGAGTAATATGAACGCTGATGATGATAAATGTGAAGATCATCATACGACTTTATTCGCCGTTGTTTTTTGCCTGATCGTCAAAGCCAACATGCCCCTTCAGGCTGGCTTATAAGTCAGAGTGTAGATTGCGACGTGTCCGATCAGCGATTCTGACGCGTCCACCTCGGTGTGGCGGTCGTCGCTGACGATCACTTTGACATGGAGAATTTTGTACTCACTGAATGTTCGAACCGGACCACCTCCCAAGAGGTGAAGGAATAGTCCATCAGACGGATTTCCTGTCGCGCGGTCTCAATTATCTTAAGAACAAGCTGGAGATCTGTACCTTCCGGATAAAATCCTGCCTCAATGATGGCTGCGTAAGTATGCGGTACTGGCGCACACCGAGCCAGACCGAGCAAACCGGGCAGAAGCCATGGGCACATATGTTTTTTATGCATTGTTTGCATGGTATTTCCTTCATTGGATGTATTCAGAAATGCCGGAGTCGGACAAGGATGCCCTGCGGAGTGCGCGTCATGTGACTGGATTATTTTTTCCTGTATATCTCTTTGACATATACATCGCCTCTACTCATAATGGATATACGCGTTGTATATCCAGAAAGGAGGCAGTTATGCACACAACACTTTTTTTTAGTAACCGGACCCAGGCAGTCAGATTGCCTAAATCGATATCCTTTCCGGAGGATGTGAAACATGTCGAAATCATTGCGGTTGGCAGAAGCAGAATCATTACTCCAGTCGGAGAATCCTGGGACAGCTGGTTCGATGGCGAAGGCGCCAGTACTGATTTTATGAGTACCAGAGAACAACCCGCAGTACAGGAACGGGAAGGATTTTGATGCTGAAATTCATGCTTGATACCAATACCTGTATTTTCACCATCAAAAATAAGCCCGAACACATCAGAGAACGCTTCAACCTCAATACATCCCGAATGTGTATCAGCTCCATCACCTTAATGGAGCTGATTTACGGTGCTGAAAAAAGCCTGGCGCCGGAGCGTAATCTTGCCGTCGTGGAGGGATTTATCTCCCGCCTTGAGGTTTTGGATTACGATACACAGGCAGCGATACATACCGGTCAAATCCGTGCCGAACTGGCCCGCAAGGGAACACCTGTCGGGCCTTATGACCAGATGATTGCTGGCCATGCCGGTAGCCGCGGACTGGTCGTCGTCACAAACAATCTCCGCGAATTTGAACGCATTCCGGGTATCCGAATCGAAGACTGGTGCTAATTTCTGCATCAGATGTTATCCCCGGATTCAAACTCTTTTCCGGATTTAGTGGCACAGTCAATTTGGTTACCTGCTTAATGGTGGTTTGCATCACATTTTTAGCTGGTGGTATTTTTTTATGTTGACTGGAGATATCTGCCAACAGCATAACTTTTACGGCCAGATAATAAATAAAAGAGTACCAAAATGTCGTATTCTGACATGTTTACGAAGGGAGTACCGCTCCCTTCTTTTTTGTCTATGGAAAACCCCCAGCTAGGCTGGGGGTTCCGGAAAGCTTTCAGCTTTAAGCCAGTTATTAAAACCCCTTTTGATTTGTTAAAACATCTTGCGGTCTGGCAACTGCAAAAGTTCAACAAGAAATCAAAAGGGGGTCCCAATGGGGGACGAAAAGAGCTTAGCGCACACCCGATGGAACTGTAAATATCACATAGTTTTCGCGCCCAAATACCGAAGACAAGCGTTCTATGGAGAGAAGCGTAGGGCAGTAGGCAGCATATTAAGAAAATTGTGTGAATGGAAAAACGTACGAATTCTGGAAGCAGAATGTTGTGCAGATCATATTCACATGCTTCTGGAGATCCCGCCGAAGATGAGTGTGTCGAGTTTCATGGGATATCTGAAGGGTAAAAGTAGTCTGATGCTTTACGAGCAGTTTGGGGATCTAAAATTCAAATACAGGAACAGGGAGTTCTGGTGCAGAGGGTACTATGTCGATACGGTGGGTAAGAACACGGCGAAGATACAGGACTACATAAAGCACCAGCTTGAAGAGGATAAAATGGGTGAGCAATTATCGATCCCGTATCCGGGCAGCCCGTTTACGGGCCGTAAGTAACGAAGTTTGATGCAAATGTCAGATCGTATGCGCCTGTTAGGGCGCGGCTGGTAAGAGAGCCTTATAGGCGCATCTGAAAAACCTCCGGCTATGCCGGAGGATATTTATTTTGTTTCCTGGATACTCACTGAACAATGCCGTTACTGCCCGATAACTGCCGCATCCCCCTCTCCATAGCCGTTTCCTGCAACTTAAATCACAGACGTTGATTTACCAGGCCGATAGGCCTTCTTTCCCGTTATATACCCTTCATACTTCAAGTGGCTTATGTGTTAGCTACGGATTACTCAGTCCATCCATGGGCCTCGCCCTGACGGGCCGTCGCATGCGACGTTCAAGTCTGCTCCCGGCAGATTTGTTGCTCTCCCCGGTCACAGCGTTATCTATGCTCCCGGGGACTCACTCCCTTGCCGCCTTTCAGCAACTCAAATTATTTTTGGTATATATCAGTGAACTTCTATTTTTGTCAGTTTTTATTTTCCAGTTTATTTATTATTAAATACTGTTTCTGGCCTGGATATATTTTCGTGAATAGCCTCCCGACAGCCGGAGATAAAGTTATTTGCTGGCGTAACAGTGCTCATAATTTAAAAGATTTATTTATAGTTTGTTATCACGGAAAGATTTTAACTTAATACATGCCAGTAAGGCATCAGGTAAAATAACCGGAGAGAAGAAGATGAACAAAATGCTATTAGCCGGAAGTACCGGTATTGTTCTGCTGTCTGCTGCAGCCAGTCCGGTATGGGCAGACGATAATGCCAGTACATTTTCACTTGGATACGCCCAGTCCCATACTAATCACGCCGGGACGTTGCGTGGGGTACGGCTGGCAAACAACTATGAAATGTCACCGGACTGGGGGCTGACAACCTCATTTGCATGGCTAAATGGAAGCCAGCGCTATTCCGATGAAAGCAGTAATGGTCGTGTAACAACCCGTTATTACTCCCTGCTTGCAGGCCCCTCATGGAAAATAAATAACCAGTTAAGTCTGTATAGTCAAGTGGGCCCCGTATTATTGCATCAGCGTGATCACGGGATAAATGAGTCTGACAGTAAGGTCGGATATGGTTATTCTGCTGGCGTGGCTTATACCCCGGTCAGTAGTGTCGCTATAACTCTGGGTTATGAGGGAGCGGATTTTGATGCTACCCATAACAGCGGAAGCCTTAATAGCAATGGTTTTAATCTTGGCGTGGGTTACCGGTTCTGAATAGGATAATCCGATAAAAAATGTTACTTTGTGGAGATGATGGATTATGAAAAGCCATATTATGCCAGGCGTTGCGCTGATGGTTATCCTGTTTTCAGGAAATATTATGGCCGCAACAAACATGACTGATAACGTTACTCTGAATAATGACAAGATATCCGGACAGGCCTGGCAGGCCATGCGTGATATCGGAATGTCGCGATTCGAGTTGTTTAATGGTCGCACCCAAAAGGCGGAACAACTGGCTGCGCAAGCAGAAAAACTCCTGAACGATGACAGCACTGACTGGAATCTGTATGTCAAATCAGATAAAAAAGCCCCAGTTGAAGGAGACCACTATATTCGGATAAATTCATCGATTACGGTAGCAGAAGATTATCTCCCTGCGGGCCAGAAAAATGATGCTATTAATAAAGCAAACCAGAAAATGAAAGAAGGAGATAAAAAAGGGACTATAGAGGCCCTGAAACTAGCAGGCGTCAGTGTTATTGAAAATCAGGAACTCATTCCTCTTCAGCAAACCCGTAAGGATGTGACCACAGCGCTTTCCTTGATGAACGAAGGAAAATACTATCAGGCAGGTCTGTTACTGAAATCAGCTCAGGATGGCATAGTTGTAGACTCTCAGTCAGTTCAGGAATCACCCACGCACTCCGTGCAGCACGACGCCGCGCATTAATATCCCCCAGCCTGCTGTATACATTACAGCAGGCAGCATTATGTCTGACAGCTATTACCAGTTTGTTCTTTGCTGTCGGCATTGTTTTTAAATTTCATCCGCGAAGTTCAGAAATGTCAGGGTACCTGCATTTATATCTATTGTGATGCCCATCACAAATACAGAAGAATATCATTTCATTTATTATTTTTTATTCCTTCCACTTATGATGGTTCATAATGATTTATTAAGTTAATGTTTTGGAATTAAATGCCTTTTACTTGCATTATATCCAGTTTTTTATGCTACCAGTAATTTCATTGTTATATATGATTAGTATTATGTTTTGTAAATATCCAGTGTAATGGAAAAGCAAAACATACATTCCAGATAATATATTACAAAATATTTCATGTCCGCTGCGAATATCTGTCTGTTAGGTATTCACCCGCTTATAATTACATTAAAAAGTATTTCTTTGATGATTATTCTTAAATTACGATCATAATCATCGATCGTATCGATCTATTTTTATTGTTTTAATTTGAATAAGAATTTTCTTACAACTGATTAGGCATTAGCTGAAATCAATATTTTTCGATGGAAAGTTCAGGTGCTTCGTTTAACACCAGGCGTTTATTATTCATACGAATCTTTTCTGAACGCTTTCATTAATACCCTCAGAGTTGTTTTCAGCCTTTGCAAAATAATTCTCATTCACCCAAAGGACATATTATCTATGCGTAATAAAATAATACTTGCCATGGCGGCTGCCGGTATGATGTATGGTGCTTCTGTATTTGCCGCCGATACTACACCCACAGCAGGCCCGTTCGGCTCAGGTAAAATTCTTTTCACTGGTACCATCACCAACTCACCCTGTGATATCGCACCGGGCGACGATGCGATCACCGTTCCGTTTGGACAGATTTCTTACCGTAAACTGAATACCGCCAATGCAACCACGGACTCAAAACCGTTCACCATTCATCTGCAGAACTGCGCCTTCGATCCGAATGAAACTACAATAGCCGGCTCCGCAGGGAAAATGTCTAAAGTAACCGTCTCTTTCAGTGGCACAGCAGATACCTCAGGTAAAGCTTACGTCAGCACCGGCAGTGCCCAGCATGTTGGTGTGCAGCTTCTGAAAGGTGACAACACCTCACTGATTACACCCAATACCCCGATGCCGGATGGCGACGCCCAGCAACTGCAGGCCGGGAATAACGAACTCAACTTCTTTGCCCGCCTGATAGCCCTGACAGATGCCGCAACTCCTGGCGATGTTAACGCATCCGTCACCTACACCCTGAAATACCTGTGATTTCACGCGGTAAATAACGACAGGGAGAAGCCGTCCACGGAGGGGATCGGACGGCTTTTATATCTGACTGTGCCTGCGGGCTGTCTGTTACACGGACGACAACACGAAAGCGCCATGCCATGAAAATTACCCGGCTTGCCATTCTGATTACCCTGACATTTTCCGTCCTGAAGTCGCAGGCCACGGAGTTCAATGCCAGCCTGCTGGACAGCGGGAACCTGTCTAACGTGGACCTCACGGCCTTCAGCCGCGAGGGGTATGTGGCGCCCGGTAACTATATTCTCGATATCTGGCTCAATGACCAGCCGGTACGGGAACAGTATCCGGTCAGGGTTGTACCGGTTGCCGGACTCGACGCGGCCGTCATCTGTGTGACAACAGACATGGTGGCCATGCTGGGTCTTAAGGATAAGATTATTCATGGCCTGAAACCCGTTACCGGTATCCCGGACGGGCAATGCCTTGAGCTGCGCTCCGCTGACAGTCAGGTACGGTACAGCGCTGAAAATCAGCGTCTGACCTTCATTATTCCCCAGGCCTGGATGCGTTATCAGGACCCGGACTGGGTGCCCCCTTCACGCTGGAGCGACGGCGTCACCGCCGGCCTGCTTGATTACAGCCTGATGGTCAACCGCTATATGCCGCAGCAGGGGGAAACCTCTACCAGCTACAGCCTCTACGGCACCGCCGGGTTTAATCTCGGCGCCTGGCGATTGCGGAGCGATTACCAGTACAGCCGTTTTGACAGTGGGCAGGGCGCATCACAGTCCGATTTTTATCTGCCGCAGACGTATCTGTTCCGTGCCTTGCCAGCACTGCGCTCAAAACTGACGCTCGGACAGACGTACCTCAGCTCCGCTATTTTTGACTCCTTCCGCTTTGCCGGGCTCACTTTGGCCAGCGATGAGCGCATGCTGCCGCCCTCTCTTCAGGGGTATGCCCCGAAAATTAGCGGCATTGCGAACAGTAATGCACAGGTCACCGTCAGCCAGAATGGTCGCATTCTGTACCAGACCCGGGTGTCGCCGGGGCCTTTTGAGCTTCCCGACCTGAGCCAGAATATCAGCGGCAACCTGGATGTCAGCGTCCGGGAAAGCGACGGTAGCGTCCGGACCTGGCAGGTCAACACGGCCAGCGTCCCCTTTATGGCACGCCAGGGACAGGTTCGCTATAAGGTGGCCGCCGGACGTCCGCTGTACGGCGGGACGCATAACAACAGCACGGTCAGCCCTGACTTTCTGCTCGGGGAGGCCACCTGGGGAGCATTTAACAACACGTCGCTGTATGGCGGCCTCATTGCCTCCACCGGCGACTACCAGTCCGCGGCGCTCGGGATCGGCCAGAATATGGGGCTGTTGGGCGCTCTGTCTGCGGACGTCACCCGCTCAGATGCGCGGTTGCCGCATGGGCAGAAGCAGTCCGGTTACAGCTACCGTATCAACTATGCCAAAACGTTTGATAAAACCGGCAGTACCCTGGCGTTCGTCGGATACCGCTTCTCGGACCGCCATTTTCTGTCCATGCCGGAGTACCTGCAGCGTCGGACCACTGACGGCGGCGATGCATGGCATGAAAAACAGAGCTACACCGTGACTTATAGCCAGTCCGTTCCGGTACTCAACATGAGCGCGGCCCTCTCGGTAAGCCGGCTCAATTACTGGAACGCACAGTCCAACAATAACTACATGCTCAGCCTCAACAAGGTGTTCAGTCTCGGCGACCTTCAGGGACTCTCGGCCTCGGTGTCGTTTGCCCGTAACCAGTACACCGGCGGGGGTAGCCAGAACCAGGTCTACGCCACCATCAGTATCCCGTGGGGAGACAGTCGCCAGGTGAGTTACAGCGTACAGAAAGATAACCGGGGCGGCCTGCAGCAGACCGTGAATTACAGCGATTTCCATAACCCGGACACTACATGGAACATCAGCGCCGGTCATAACCGTTATGACACCGGCAGCAACAGCAGCTTCAGCGGCAGCGTGCAGAGCCGTCTGCCGTGGGGCCAAGCGGCAGCGGACGCCACCCTGCAGCCCGGACAGTACCGCAGCCTGGGCCTGAGCTGGTACGGCTCGGTGACTGCCACCGCCCACGGTGCCGCTTTCAGCCAGTCGATGGCCGGGAATGAGCCCCGCATGATGATAGATACCGGAGACGTGGCCGGTGTGCCGGTGAACGGCAACAGCGGGGTGACCAACCGCTTCGGGGTGGGCGTGGTGAGCGCCGGCAGCAGCTATCGCCGCAGCGATATTTCGGTTGATGTGGCCGCCCTGCCGGAGGACGTGGACGTCAGCAGCTCCGTCATCAGCCAGGTGCTGACGGAGGGCGCGGTGGGCTACCGGAAGATTGACGCCAACCAGGGGGAGCAGGTGCTCGGTCATATCCGGCTGGCTGATGGCGCAAGTCCGCCGTTTGGCGCCCTGGTGGTGTCCTGGAAAACCGGCAGAACCGCGGGGATGGTCGGAGATGGCGGTCTGGCCTACCTGACAGGTCTCAGCGGGGAAGACCGCCGGACCCTGAATGTGTCCTGGGATGGCCGGGTGCAGTGCAGACTCACCCTGCCGGAAACGGTGACACTCAGCCGGGGGCCGCTGTTACTGCCCTGCAGATAAAAATATCCCTGTCACAGAGCAGGTCTAAAGGAGAAAACAGGTGAAAAACAGCAGAAGAAGCCGTGTGATTTTACTCGCACTGGCGGCGGCATGGAGCCAGTACAGCCCGGCGGCCGTCAATGTTGACCGGACCCGTATTATCATGGATGCGCCGCAGAAAACGGTGGCCATCACGCTGAATAACGATGACAAAACCACGCCGTTCCTGGCGCAGTCCTGGGTGACGGATGCTGACGGGGTGAGAACCGATGCGCTGATGGCGCTGCCGCCGCTGCAGCGTATTGATGCCGGACAGAAATCCCAGGTCCGTATCACCCAGGTTCGCGGGCTGACAGATAAGCTCCCTCAGGACAGGGAAACACTGTTCTGGTTTAACGTGCGGGGCGTTCCCCCGAAGCCGGAAGACGACAACGTCCTGCAGCTGGCCATGCAGAGCCAGCTGAAACTGTTTTACCGTCCGAAAGCCATTATCAGAAGCAGCAGTGACCAGCCGGAAAGAAAGCTGACTGCTGAGCGGAATGCGGGACATCTGACCCTCAGAAACCCGACGCCGTACTACATCACTGTGGCGTGGCTGGGAGCAGACCGTAGCCACAGGCTCAGCGGTTTCCGCGAGGGCGTGATGGTGCCGCCCCTGGGGAACCTGCCTTTAAAGGCTGTTCTGCCGGCAGAAACCCGGACGCTGTGGGTGGGGTATATTGATGATTACGGGGGACTGCAGATGAATCGCTACACCTGCGATGCCCTGAACTGCGCGTTTAAGGACGCAGGGGCGACATCATGACAGAATGGATTTTTAATCTGAAAACAAAACTGACCGTGCTGGTGATGATGTTGTGCTCTTTATGTGTGACTAAAGTGTATGCGGTTGAGCTAGGTATAAATGAATGTGCAGTCACTTCCGGTCAGAATATTAATTTAAGAAGTATAAATTTGACAACCGATGATTTTAAACCTGGCCCGGATTCGGTTATCTATACAATCAATCAGGATGCAGTTTTTAAATGTTACATGGGATATGACACGCAATTTCCACAGCTGGTATTTAATCAGGGCTACTTCAGTAAATTTACCAAGACACTAGATGCGATGGGACTTGGATTCAGAATGTCCATTCAAGAAACAGGAAATGCTTCAAGTGTTGTTTCGTTCTCCTGGGATGAAATAAAGAGTACTCAGTCAGGAAATGAGTTACGAAAAGAGTTTGGCACAAAACTACCTGTTGGGACTACAGAACGAAAAGTAAGGATAACACTGGATTTCTTATATACAAAAGCATATTCAGAGAGTAGTGCAGTTACAGCTTTTACGGGGATAAGTAATGTTTTAAATATTGTACCTTTTTCTTATTCTTTGAGACAAAACGGATTTGTTTTATCTGGTTTTAATGTGAGAATTCTCAGAAACGGATTGGGTAAAGTTGACATTGTTCCATTACAGGTCAACTTTGGGCATATTTATACGACTTATGAACCTTCACAGACCAGACAGGCAAATTTTACAGTGATCGCCAGGCAGGTTTTACGACCGGCTATGGGACAGGAATTCACGATCCCTCTGGCCATCACCTTCGGGAAAGGTGCACTGACACAGGATACCGGGCAAACTCTGAATCTTGTCAGCCTGGATGGCCCCAACAAAGGTCAGCCTAATGGGCTCCGGCTTTCAATAAAAGATGATAAAGGAAAAGAGATTACTTTTGATAAACAAGAAGTACTGGGGGATATTACTATTACAGGAGCTGTCACCGGTAATGTGTCGAAGGTATATACTGCAGTAATAACCCCGACCCCGGGGGGAAGTGTAAAGACAGGAACGTTTTCTGCTGCAATACCCGTTACTGTTACCTATAACTAATCGGGGGGGCAGATAATAAAAATAAAAGAACTGACTGAGTTATCGGGGAACTAATCCCGAATAAACACACATTAATAATAAATACTATTTAAGAGTTGTTCTTCACCTCCGGGAAATCATTTACCCAGTTATGGAGAGGTTTTATGTGCCCTGATAATACACACGCAAAAAAGCAGTACCTTACCCCTGGTAACGATATTCATTATCCCGGACAGACCAACCATGATGCCTGTTTTATTCCGGTAAGTGTCCGCCAGTATGCCGGCGAGCCCCTGTATATCATTGTGGCACACTGGTGCCTGTTGCAGCAGAACTGGGTTCAGCGTAACCAGATAGCAGAGGCGTTTCACATCACGGCCAGACGGGCCAGCTACCTGATTGCCTATCTGCGAAGCAAAACATCGCGGGTGGTCAGCATCTGCCGTCACCAGACCCTGCCTAATAAAGCACGACGCTATGAGATTTATGTTATCCGGGTTCTTGACAGTCCCACCCCGTCCACGCGCCGTGAAAAAGCCGGACCGCCGCTGGTATCAAAACGCCGGGTCGGTAATGGTGACAGGTCGATGGCAAATGAACTGTGGAACCGGCTGTGCAGTAACAGAAATGCGGGGAAGATCCTGAAAAAGAAGGAGGATGAGGATGACGGAACATAACCGGATACCGGCCTGGCAGATTATCGTTTACGGTGACTGCTGGCCGGTGACGATCGCCGTGGCACACCTGGTCCGGAGATTTATGCCGGGCTGCAACTGTGAAACCGCATACAGGCAGCCTGTTCTGTTGCAGCAATTACGTCGGAAACCGGAGGCCATACTGATACTGTGTCTGCGTCCCCGTGAACATCTCTTTTTGTTCTATTCCCTGAGACAGATACTGCCGGACTACCCGGTTATGATTATCAGCGATGAGCTGTTTTTCAGCGACCGGGTGGTACTGAAGGTATACGGCGGCATCCCGGCGCTGCTGGAGCAGGAACTGGCGGAGATACTTATTCGGTGGCGGCGGGATGAACAGTGGGCCGGGGGCGCACGCCTGCGCAGGACAGGAGCGCTGGACGCCTTTTTGTTATCTCCGGATCCGGTGACGGGCTTTCTGGAAGTGCCACCGATATTTAACAATCCGAAGCGGTTGATGAACTATATGGATCAGTTGATGCACCGGGAGATACTGGCATGCGGAGTGAGCCTGGCCCAGTTACGCTTGCTTCAGGAAGTTTACCGTGGACGAGGAAGGTTGTCAGCGTTGTGTGGAAGGCTGAATACACAGGAGAAGCAAATCTGGCAGGACAAATACCGGTTACTGGTGAAGCTGGGAATGCGGAACCGATTACGGGAACTGCTGTTTGGTACCCGGTTTTGTAAATCACTGCAGCGAACCCCGTTTATCGCTCCGCAATAACCCGCCTCCGGCGACCCTATCCAGAAACACTGACACGCCGGCTAAACCCGGTGGCGGTGGGGTATTTTTTGCCTGTGGTGTAGTGGAGTAAAATACAGAATTCAGGCGGGACGCTGAATGTATGGCCTTTCATACCGTTTGATAAGTAAAAACGCTTCTGGAATGAAACCCGACGTGAATGATACGGCCTGAGCAGAAGCGTTACATATTTACTGCATGATCCCGGTATAGCCATGAATTCCCATATACACGCCGACCAGACCAATCAGAATGCTCGAAAAATAGGGCGCCCGCCGGGCAAGCGTCGAAAAACCACTCCAGCGCTTTGCTGCCTGTTGAACGCTTATCGCCGCGCCCACGCCTACCGTCACCAGTGTTAATGCCAGGCCAAGACTAAAGCTCAGCACCATCGTGGCGCCCAGCGTAAACGCTTTAAGCTGGATACAAATCAGTAAAACGGTGATCGCAGCCGGACAGGGGATAAGCCCTCCGGTCAGGCCGAATAGCAGGATCTGTCCATTAGTCACTGTTTGACCATCAAAACGGCGTTGAATATCGGCAGCATGGGCGCGTTCATGGGCATCCTGATACGCTTTTGACGTTGCACCTTCCGGATGTATGTGACCATGATGGTCGTGGTCGTGGTCGTGGTCGTGGTCGTGGTCGTGGTCGTGGTCGTGGTCGTGGTCGTGGTCGTGGTCGTGGTCGTGATGGTGGTTTCCCGCCAGCCACTGCTGCTCGCCTCGCCATGTCCGCCAGAACATCCAGCACGCGGTGCTCAGAATAATAATCGCAGAAATTAACTGCAGCCATGGTTCCACTGATTGTGCGGTGAATGCCCGGCTAAGATACATCCCACCCAGCGCGATTAACCAGACGATCGCGGTATGAGAAAGCGTTGCTGCCAGACCGAGCATGACGGCCTGTTTAACCGTACCTTTAATGGCAATGATAAAAGCCGCCATCATAGTTTTGGAGTGCCCTGGTTCAAGCCCGTGCAAAATACCTAATAAAATGGCGCTGGGAATGAAGAACCAGCCGTTTCCTTGCTGAAGAAGTGTCGAAAATTCACCCATGAGAATGATTCTTAGTTGTTTTATGTGGGCGTCATTCTACTCCCCCCCAGTATAGAATACTACCCCCCAGTAGCATCGTAATGCTATAATTTGTATTCGTTAATGTTAGTGAGGTGTTGTAATGTCACATACCATCCGGGACAAACAAAAGCTTAAAGCCAGAACCAGCAAGATTCAGGGACAGGTGATAGCGCTAAAAAAAATGCTGGATGAACCGCATGAATGCGCGGCCGTGTTACAACAGATCGCGGCGATTCGCGGCGCGGTAAATGGCTTAATGCGCGAGGTGATTAAAGGTCATCTGACCGAGCATATCGTTCATCAGAGTGATGAAGCCAGACGTGAAGAAGATCTGGACGTAATATTAAAGGTGCTGGATTCTTATATAAAATAGCCGGGAGTTATATCCCGGCTATCTTTTACTTTAGCCGAAAAACATCACCGATACGCAAAGTAAACCGACGACCAACGTAATGAAATTACCTACTGAACGGTAGGGTTTCAATGCCGGTATCAGGTACGTTGACAACGTGGGCATAATAAACAGAATCATCGCAATGAGCGGGCCGCTAATAGCATAAATCATAGAGATGGCATTCGGGTTAATACAGCAAATAATAAACGTAATCCCGGAAACCAGCATGATAGACAGCGCGCGATTGAACGCCCGGCTTTTTTTTACGCCAACCTGCTGTAGGGTGGTTCTTACCATTTCGGTTGCGCCCTCGATGACGCCGAAATAGGTGCCGAGGAAAGATTTCGACATGGCCACGACGGCAACGATAATACCGGAAATAGAGAGCCAGGCCGGCGCATTGGGCATCATCGAGAGCGCGGAAAGGATGGTAACGCCTTCGTTGCGCGCGTCTTCAATGTATGACGGCGGAATGGAGAGCAGGCAGCTAAAGACAAAGAACAGCACGCTCAGGCAGATAATCAGATAGGCGACCTTCATGATCTTTTTGCATTTATCCATGGCCTGATCGCCAAAATTTTCCCGTCTGTCGATGGCAAACGTCGAAATAATGGGCGTATGGCTAAAAGCAAAAACCATCACCGGAATAGAAATCCATACCTGGTGCAACGTGTGACTATCCAAAGACATCTGCCCGGTCAGTAACGAGGGTTGCCAGCTTCCGGTTAAGTAGAGCGAAAGGAACAAGAAGTAAGCGATAAGTGGAAAGACTAAAAAGCCCATTACGCGAAGAGTGGCATGTCTTCCCATTAAGAAAATCATATTCAGGATAAGTACTACGCCGAAGCTAACTGCCATCCGGATGCGAATATCTATCTGAATATGCTTCGCTAATTGCTCTGTCAGGGAATTGGTAATCGCCACAGCATAAATTAATACCACGACAAAAAACGCAATGAAATAAAGCGTGGTAATAATATTGCCGATTTTCTTGCCGTAATAATGAGTAACGGCGCCAGTAATTCCCTCACCGGCAGAAGTCTTTGAGGAAAGAATAAACTGACACAGCGCCTTATGCGGCCAGTATGTTAGAGGCCAGGCGACCAGCGCGGTAATAAATAGCACGATTGCGCCTGCCGATCCCAACTGGATGGGAAGGAAAAGAGTGCCTGCGCCTACAGCCGTTCCGTATAATGCAAAACTCCAGAGAGTCTCATCTTTTGACCAAATTTTAGACATTATTTGAATTTATCAACTATAAAACACACAAAAAGAAGCGCAATTTACCATAAATAGCGTCAGTTGGGGGCGTTTTAAGCAGATGGATGTCGTGGAGGCGGAGGGCCGGGAGCGTTGCGATCCCGGCAAAAAAGAGCAATATCATGCACTAACGCGCTGTTGGCGGCGAGTCACTATTCGTTGGCGTAAAACATCGTATGCCCAGTTGTACAGCATCGTGTACGGCAAAAAGAACAGGAAGAAACCAATTTCCAGGGTGAATGCTTGTAGCAGGCTGACATTCAGTACCCAAGCGACAATACTGACGCCAATGACAATAAACCCACTTTCAAATCCTAACGCATGGAGTGCGCGCACTTTGGCGGTTCGTCTCACCTGATGCGCGGGCCACAGTCGATCAAACAGAGCGTTATAAATGATATTCCAGATCATGGCCGTCGTTGCCAGCAATATCGTCAGGCCGCCCATCTCCAGCACCGAGCGCTGCATTAGCCAGGCGGTCGTTGGCGCCAGTATCGCAGTCGCAATACCTTCAAAACAGACAGCATGGAAAATACGCTCCGGCAGCGAGCGACGTTGTATGGCGTCATGTTGCATAAACGAAAAAACCTTACTCTTAATCAAGCTAAAGAAATTTCCGCTATTTTATCGTTTAATGTGATACCTAAAAGATAACATCCATCGATAAAGTAGATAGGTTATGCGTTACTCACCTGAAGCTTTAATAGCATTTGTTGAGACCGTCTCTTGCGGTTCGTTTTCTGCGGCGGCGCGCCGCCTGCGTAAAAGCCAGTCCACCATTAGTATCGCCATTGCGCATCTGGAGGCGGATCTGGGATTTTCATTATTTGATCGATCTTCGCGCCAGCCCGTTCTGACCGAAGAAGGAAAACGGGTGCTTAGCTATGTTCAGGCTATTTTATCGGCGAGCGACCGTCTGGATGAGGTGGCGCTGACGTTATCCGGCGAGACGGAGGCAAGACTCACGTTCGTCCTCTCTGATACCCTGCACCCTGACAGTCTGGAAGAGTTAATGGCGCAGTTTGATCGTCAATTTCCGCATACCGAGTTTGAATGCTTGATCGGAGAAAATGATGATGTCATCGACCTGCTGCAAAAAGGGCGTGCCCAGATAGGCCTGATTGAAGCGCGTGATGACTATCCCACAGACATTGGCGCGGCGCGTCTGCCTGTTCAAAGCTGGATGGGGGTTTATGTGGCGACCACGCATCCGTTGGCGTCACAGACGAACCTGCAATGGGAGCAACTGCATACCTGGCGCGAGCTGCGTCTGAATACCTATCTTGACTCTAACGCCAACATTACGCGCGGCCCGGCCTGGTCAGCGCCAAACTATTTATTACTGTTGAGCATGGCGGTTCAGGGATTTGGCTGGTGCGTATTGCCCTGCGCGCTGGTGGAAGAGTTTGCGGCGGAAAAACCGCTGGCGCAGCTGGATGTTCCTGGCTGGCCGAGGGCGATTGCTATTGATTTGCTGTGGAACAAGAAAACGCCGCCCGGAACGGCGGGGAACTGGCTTCGCTACCATTTGCAGCAGAAATAAGCTGCGTCACCGTCAAATCAGCGTCATTTCCTTTGTGATAAAACTCACTTTTTTTAAACAATCAAGAAAACTAATTTTAACAATGCTCTACTATGGCGGTGTCATTTTGCGCTGAGGTGGTAATGAAAGAGGTTGTGATAGTGGGGGCTTTACGGACACCCATCGGCTGTTTTCAGGGAACGCTGGCCCGTCATTCCGCCGTCGAGCTGGGGAGCATGGTCGTAAAAGCGTTAATTGAGCGCACCGGCGTGGACGCTAACGCTATCGATGAGGTCATCCTCGGTCAGGTACTGACGGCTGGCGCCGGGCAGAATCCGGCGCGCCAGTCAGCCATCAAAGGAGGGCTGCCGACTACCGTTTCCGCTATTACCATTAATGACGTTTGTGGTTCCGGTTTAAAAGCGTTGCACCTGGCGACGCAGGCTATTCAGTGCGGCGAAGCGGACATTGTTATTGCGGGCGGGCAGGAGAATATGAGCCGTGCGCCGCATGTCCTCAATGACAGCCGTAGCGGCGCGTTGCCTGATGCCGACAATCTGGTGGATAGTCTGGTACATGATGGCTTATGGGATGCCTTCAACGATTATCACATTGGCGTGACGGCAGAAAACCTGGCGCGGGAATATGGCATCAGCCGCGAGTTACAGGATGCTTATGCGCTCAGTTCGCAGCAAAAAGCCAGGGCCGCGATTGATACCGGACGTTTTAAAGATGAGATTGTCCCCATCGTCACGCAACGTAATGGGCAGACCGCAATTGTCGATACGGATGAACAACCGCGGGCCGACGCCAGTGCGGAGGGGTTAGCCCTGCTGCATCCGGCGTTTGATAGTTTAGGTTCGGTGACGGCGGGTAATGCCTCCTCAATCAACGATGGCGCCGCCGCGGTGATGATGATGAGCGAGGCGAAAGCCCAGGCGCTGGGGCTGCCGGTGCTGGCGCGCATCCGCGCGTTTGCCAGCGTCGGCGTCGATCCTGCGCTAATGGGGATTGCGCCGGTATATGCTACCCGGCGCTGTCTGGAGCGTGCCGGCTGGCAACTGACGGAGGTCGACCTTATCGAAGCCAACGAAGCGTTTGCCGCCCAGGCGTTATCGGTAGGAAAAATGCTGGAATGGGATGAGCGACGGGTAAACGTTAATGGCGGCGCGATTGCGCTGGGGCATCCCATTGGCGCTTCCGGCTGTCGAATTCTGGTTTCACTGGTGCACGAAATGGTTAAACGCGACGCGCGTAAAGGCCTGGCGACGCTGTGTATCGGTGGCGGTCAGGGCGTTGCTTTAACCATTGAACGCGACTGATCCTGCGCCAGCCATCCTTTTCCTGTTTCAGTATTCCGTCATAAAAAGCCCTCTATCACGAGGGCAAAGCCAGTGACAGAACCCCCTTTTTCGTTATAGCGCGGAACGTCTTGCCGCGTCGGGCATTGCAGACGCATACCGCTTTTAATTCAATTCGCACATCAGACCTCGTTCTAAAACAAGCTCCAATTTTTATCTGGGTAACCGCATACAGCATCTGGCGCGCATGTCTGAAAATCAGACAAATGCGTAAGTTTTAGCGCCGATCGTGATCGCTACAGCAGTTTTAAAAATAACCAACCATATAAATGAAACGTTGTTTTATTTATTGTTGAAAACCTTTATCCAGGCGACTATGATGCCGTTAAATAAATCAAAACAGTGTTTTGATTTTGTGCCATTGCGATCGATTTATCATTGGAGGGAAAAGTGGACGTAAGGCAAAGTATCCATAGCGAGCACGCTAAAACGCTGGACACCCAGGCGCTGCGACGCGAGTTTTTAATAGAAAATATTTTTGTCGCTGATGAATATACGATGGTCTACAGCCATATCGACCGTATTATTGTCGGCGGCATTATGCCCGTCAGCCATCCCGTTGAAATCGGCGGAGAAGTAGGTAAACAGCTTGGCGTTTCCCGATTACTGGACCGCCGCGAGCTGGGCGTCATTAATATTGGCGGCGCGGGCGCCATTATCGTTGACGGGCAGCGCCATGACATTGGTCATCGTGATGCTCTGTATATTGGTAAAGGGGCGAAAGAGCTGGTCTTCGTCAGCAATGAGGCGAGCAGACCGGCGAAGTTTTATTACAACTGCGCGCCAGCGCATACCGCTTATCCGACGAAAAAAGTGTCGCCTGCCGACGTTGCGCCCGTCACCTTAGGCGATAACCTCACCAGTAACCGTCGCACTATCAATAAATATTTCGTACCGGATGTACTGGAAACCTGTCAGCTCAGTATGGGACTCACCGAACTGGCGCCCGGCAATCTATGGAACACCATGCCATGCCATACCCATGAGCGCCGTATGGAAGTGTACCTCTATTTCAATATGGAAGAGGACAGTTGCGTTTTCCATATGATGGGGCAGCCTCAGGAAACCCGTCATATTGTGATGCGTAATGAACAGGCGGTTATTTCCCCAAGCTGGTCAATACATTCCGGCGTTGGCACCAAAGCCTATACGTTTGTTTGGGGCATGGTGGGAGAAAATCAGGTCTTCGATGACATGGATCACGTTGCGGTACAAGATCTGCGCTAGTCGCGACCGGTGATAACGCCTGTGCGTGACAGGCATGACAAAAATAAGGATTAACAATGATTTTGAATGCATTTTCTCTTGAAGGTAAAGTCGCGGTTGTGACGGGGTGCGATACCGGATTGGGGCAGGGGATGGCGTTAGGGCTGGCGGAAGCGGGCTGTGACATTGTTGGTATTAACATTGTTGAACCGACGGAAACTATTGCGCGCGTCACCGCTCTGGGACGTCGTTTTTTAAGCCTGACAGCCGATCTGCGTCAAATCGATGGCATTCCGGCATTACTGGAACGGGCGGTGGCGGAATACGGTCATATTGATATTCTGGTGAATAACGCGGGTTTGATCCGTCGTGAAGATGCGATTGATTTCACGGAAAAAGACTGGGATGACGTTATGAACCTGAACATCAAGAGCGTGTTCTTTATGTCTCAGGCGGCGGCAAAACATTTTATTGCCCAGGGCAACGGCGGCAAAATTATTAATATCGCGTCTATGCTCTCCTTCCAGGGCGGCATTCGCGTTCCGTCTTATACCGCGTCGAAAAGCGGCGTAATGGGAATAACACGTCTGATGGCGAACGAGTGGGCGAAACACAATATCAATGTGAACGCCATCGCACCGGGCTATATGTCCACGAATAATACCCAGCAATTGCGCGCTGATGCACAACGTAGCGCCGAAATTCTCGACCGTATTCCGGCTGGACGTTGGGGGCTACCGGGCGATTTAATGGGGCCGGTAGTCTTCCTGGCATCCAGCGCCGCTGATTATATTAACGGCTATACCATAGCGGTAGATGGCGGTTGGCTGGCGCGTTAATCCGCTACTGACAAATGCGTTTCTGGGAAAATCGACGCTTTGGCCGAAAAAACTGATAAAGCCCTGTCCTCGTACAGGGTTTTTTTATGATCTCATTAGCATAGTCCATATTGTGGGTTTAACTTAATCCATATATTGTTAAATAATAGCTATGATCAATGCTTTAATTCATTGAAATATTGGTGGTTTAAAAAAATACCCGGCAACGGCGTTAAATTTAAAAAGTGTAATATCCATCACATATCGCTATAGCGTAGCCATTTAATCCATATTTATGCCGTTTCCAGCCTGACACTTGAGGAAGAGTATCCCGTACTTTCAGGCTATGTCTTACTCTGTTGTGGCAGGAAAATATGGTCTCTATTAATCATGACTCTGCTTTAACGCCGCGTTCGCTTCGCGACACACGACGTATGAATATGTTTGTTTCGGTTTCTGCAGCGGTAGCGGGACTGTTATTTGGTCTGGATATCGGCGTTATCGCCGGGGCGCTGCCTTTTATTACCGACCATTTCGTACTGACCAGCCGGCTGCAGGAATGGGTCGTCAGCAGCATGATGCTTGGCGCGGCAATTGGCGCATTATTTAACGGCTGGCTTTCATTCCGGCTGGGGCGTAAGTATAGCCTGATGGCTGGCGCGATTTTGTTCGTGCTCGGCTCGCTGGGGTCGGCGTTTGCTTCCAGCGTGGAAGTATTGATTGGCGCCCGCGTGATACTGGGCGTAGCAGTAGGGATTGCCTCCTATACCGCGCCGCTTTATCTCTCTGAAATGGCAAGTGAAAATGTTCGCGGCAAAATGATCAGTATGTATCAACTGATGGTGACGTTAGGCATTGTGCTGGCTTTTTTATCCGATACGGCATTCAGCTACAGCGGCAACTGGCGCGCGATGTTGGGCGTGCTGGCGCTGCCTGCGGTGTTGCTCATTATTCTGGTGGTATTCCTGCCGAATAGTCCGCGTTGGCTGGCGCAAAAAGGTCGCCATATTGAAGCGGAAGAGGTGCTGCGTATGCTGCGCGATACCTCGGAAAAAGCCCGTGATGAACTGAATGAGATTCGGGAAAGCCTCAAACTCAAGCAGGGAGGGTGGGCATTATTTAAAGCTAACCGCAATGTTCGCCGCGCCGTGTTCCTCGGTATGCTGCTACAGGCAATGCAGCAGTTCACCGGCATGAACATCATTATGTACTATGCGCCGCGCATTTTTAAAATGGCCGGCTTTACCACCACGGAACAGCAAATGATCGCCACGCTGGTGGTCGGACTGACTTTTATGTTCGCGACGTTTATCGCCGTCTTTACGGTCGATAAGGCCGGGCGTAAACCGGCGTTAAAAATCGGTTTCAGCGTAATGGCGTTAGGGACATTGGTGTTGGGCTACTGCCTGATGCAGTTTGATAACGGTACGGCATCAAGCGGTCTCTCCTGGCTTTCCGTTGGGATGACGATGATGTGTATCGCCGGTTACGCGATGAGCGCCGCTCCGGTGGTGTGGATACTGTGTTCGGAAATCCAGCCGCTGAAATGCCGTGATTTTGGCATTACCTGTTCAACCACGACAAACTGGGTATCGAACATGATCATCGGCGCGACATTCCTGACACTGTTGGACAGCATTGGCGCGGCAGGTACATTCTGGCTCTACACCGCGCTGAATATCGCTTTTATCGGCATCACTTTCTGGCTGATTCCGGAAACCAAAAATGTCACCCTGGAGCACATCGAACGCAAGCTGATGGCGGGCGAGAAGCTAAGAAATATTGGCGTGTAATCCCCCCTCCCATGCCGGATGACGCCTGTTATCCGGCATGATGAAAAATAGACTGGAAACGGATGTGTAAGTTTGCTTCACTGCCATAATGCTTTACAAAAAGGAGAGCGCAGTGAAAACGATCGGACTGTTGGGGGGGATGAGCTGGGAATCGACTATCCCTTATTACCGTTTAATCAATGAAGGTATTAAACAGCAGTTGGGAGGCCTGCACTCGGCGAGCTTACTGCTGCATAGCGTAGATTTCCACGATATTGAAGTATGTCAACGCCGCGACGAGTGGGATAAAGCGGGCGATATCCTGGCGCAGGCCGCCCATGGGTTACAGCAGGCGGGCGCAGAAGGCATTGTGCTGTGTACCAACACCATGCATAAAATCGCGCACGTTATTGAATCTCGTTGTTCTCTGCCTTTCCTACACATCGCGGATGCTACCGGGCGAGCTATCGCCCGTCAGGGGTTGCATCGCGTGGCGCTATTAGGGACTCGCTATACGATGGAACAGGATTTTTATCGCGGGCGGCTGGAACAGCAATTTGCGATTGAGACCATCGTGCCGGAGGCGGACGATCGGGCGCGTATCAATCAGGTGATTTTTGACGAGCTCTGTCAGGGGACATTCACTGACGCGTCGCGCCACTATTATTTACAGGTTATCGAACAACTGGCTGCGCAAGGCGCGCAGGGCGTTATTTTTGGCTGTACTGAAATAGGTTTGCTTGTTCCCCAGACGCAAAGCGCGCTACCGGTTTTCGATACCACGGCAATTCATGCCGCAGATGCCGTGAGCTTTATGCTTTCGTCATCGGCCCCAGAATAACCTCCAGCGGTTCGACCAGGCGCGAAAGGTGCGTTTGTAAATGCTTACTGAAGGCGTCAACCAGCGCGGAGGCAGGGCGGTGTAGCGGGCGAATCAGGCTGACGGTAAAGGGCACGTCAATGCTGAAGCGGCGGACGGTGACGCCGCTGGCGGCATAGTCCAGCGCGGTCAGCGGGTTAACGATCGAAACGCCCGCCCCGGCGCGCACCATCGCGCAGACGGAGGCCGCGCTATGCGTTTCCACCACCATTCTGCGCTTCACCTGATGTTCGGCAAATAACGTATCCAACAACTGTCGATAGCTGTCCAGGCGGGAGAGGCTGATAAAGTTTTCCCCCTGAAAATCGTCTGGCGTCAGTACCGTTTTGGCGGCAAGCGGATGGTCGCAGGGCAGTACGCACACTTCATTCAGCGTTAGTAACTCGGTACGGGTTGTTCCTGCCGGGGCATGAAGCGTCTCCGTCAGCCCTAAGTCGTGGCGCTGGGCGGAGAGCCACTCTTCCAGCAACGGCGACTCCTGCGGCACAATATTCAGGCTGACATCCGGATAACGTGCCAGAAAAGGCGGTAGTAACGGCGGCAAAAAGGATTGTGAAAAGACCGGCAGGCAGGCGATAGAGAGTTCGCCCTGACGGAACTCGCGCAGACTTTCCGCCGCGCTGACGATGCGATCCAACCCATACCAGGAGCGTTGTACCTCTTCGAACAGGCGTAGCCCTTGCACCGTCGGATGTAAGCGCCCGCGTGTGCGCTCAAACAGCGTTAATCCCAGCACTTTCTCAAAACGCGCCAGCTCGCGACTGACGGTAGGCTGCGAGGTATGCAGCAGCCGCGCCGCTTCGGTGAGATTTCCGGCGGTCATTACGGCATGAAAAATTTCAATGTGACGTAAATTAACGGCAGCCATACGTTTCCCTGAATCATTTATCCCATATCATTTTTGCATAGACTGACAATAAAACGATATTTTTTATTCTTTCTAAGGTATGGCGTAATCGTTAAAAAGCCCGTTCCGGAGTTTGTTATGTCATTGCCGCATTATCACGCTGAAACTGACCTTAACGCTGAAAATTTGCTCAGATTGCCTGCTGAATTCGGCTGTCCGGTCTGGGTCTATGACGCGCACATTATTCGCCGTCAGATAGCCGCCCTGCAGCAGTTTGACGTCGTGCGTTTTGCGCAAAAAGCCTGTTCGAACATTCATATCCTGCGCTTAATGCGCGCGCTGGGCGTCAAGGTGGATTCTGTTTCATTGGGAGAGATCGAACGTGCGCTGGCGGCGGGCTACGATCCGCAAACGTGCCCTGATGATATCGTTTTTACCGCCGATGTGATTGACGCCGCCACGCTGGCGCGCGTCAGCGAACTGCATATTCCGGTCAATGCCGGCTCGGTAGATATGCTGACGCAGCTTGGTCAGGTTTCGCCTGGGCATCGCGTCTGGTTGCGCGTGAATCCTGGCTTTGGTCACGGCCACAGCCAGAAAACCAACACCGGGGGCGAAAACAGCAAACACGGCATCTGGCATAGCGATCTTCCGGCGGCGCTGGCGGTAATGCAGAAATACCGACTGAAACTTGTCGGTATCCATATGCACATTGGTTCCGGCGTCGATTATGGCCATCTGGAGCAGGTTTGCGGCGCGATGGTACGCCAGGTGCTGGAATGTGGTCAGGATGTGGAGGCGATTTCGGCAGGCGGCGGACTCTCGATACCTTATCGTGAGGGAGAAGAGCCCGTTGATACGCGCCATTACTATGGCCTGTGGAACGCGGCGCGCGAGCAAATCGCCCGCCATCTGGGACATGCGGTCAAACTTGAGATCGAACCTGGACGTTTTCTGGTGGCGCAATCGGGCGTGCTGGTAACGCAGGTGCGTAGCGTAAAACAGATGGGAAGCCGCCATTTCGTGCTGGTCGACGCTGGTTTTAACGATCTGATGCGCCCGGCGATGTACGGTAGCTATCACCGTATTTCGGCGCTGGCGGCGGATGGTCGCGCGCTTGAAAATGGCCCGTGGGTCGAGACGGTGGTAGCCGGGCCGCTATGCGAATCAGGCGATGTTTTTACGCAGCAGGAAGGGGGAATGGTTGAAACACGCGCCTTACCTGCGGTCATCCCCGGCGATTACCTCGTATTGCACGATACCGGCGCGTACGGCGCGTCTATGTCATCGAATTACAACAGCCGCCCGCTCCTGCCGGAAGTGCTGTTTGACAATGGACAGGCGCGGCTGATCCGCCGTCGTCAAACCATTGAAGAGCTGTTAGCGCTGGAGATGCTCTGAAGCGCATCATTAGGCCGGACGTTGAAAAAACGGGCCCGCGGCGACGGACTCGCGCAGAATCAGCGTGCCGGTAAAGGGCGGGATCGGGGCGACCGGCTCGCTGTTCGCCAGACGAACGGCCTGATCGATCGCGGTGGCTATCATAGCCTCGATGGGTAAATAGACTGTTGAAAGCCCCGGCTCAAGCCAGGTTGCGCCCGGCGCATCGTCAAAACCAAACAGCGACACATCCTGTGGGATGCGTAATCCGGCCTGGCGCAGCGCTTTTGCCGCGCCCAGCGCCGTGTCATCATTACAGGCGAATAGCGCGCTAAACGTGACGCCTTCCTCCAGTAATTCCCGGCAGGCGTCATAGCCGCGCGTCAGCGTGTAATCGCCGTATTTCACTTTTGCCGGTTGCCAGGGAATGCCATACTTTTCCAGCGCCTTGCGATAACCCGCTACGCGTGATGTGCCGGTGGGAGTATGAACAGGCAGCGTAATACAGGCGATATCGCGATGGCCCTGCGTAATCAGATATTCCACCGCCTGGAATGCCGCCGTCTCCTGCTCGAAGAAAATAGCGCGATCGCGGGCCTGAGTGACGTTGCGATTAATAATCACCAGCGGCATTTCCGTGGCGTCAATCAACGACAAAATCGCCAGCTCATCCATATAGCGAGTGTAAAGAATAATAGCGTCGCACTGTCTGTCGGCCAACATTTGTACGGCTTTCTGCTCTCGTTCCGGCGTATCGTGACCATCGGTGACGATCAACTGCTTGTTATGAGACTCCGCCTGGCGCGACGCCCGGCGCAACAAACTGCCGAAATAGAAGCCGTCAAACGTAGAGACGACCAGACCGATGCTGTTGCTGGTGCGATTCGCCAGCGAGCGTGCCAGCAGGTTGGGGCGATAGCCCAGAGCCTGCATCGCCGTAAACACTTTCTGGCGCGTGCTTTCTTTTACCTGCCCCGTCCCATTCAGCACTCGTGAGACGGTGGCCTTTGATACGCCCGCATGGCGGGAAACATCCAGCATTGTCGCCATCATGCTACCCTGATTAATCGGTTGTCGACAGGTGCCCGGTATCCGTCGGCGTGGACACCGAATGTCGGCGTACCAGTGTCGGACTAAATACATGAGTTACTTCTGGCGTAGGACATTTCCCTGCCAGCGCTAAGGCCAGCTCCGCCGCCTGTGTCGCCATGGTGACGATCGGATACCGAATGGTGGTCAGTCGGGGACGCACATAGCGTGAGACCAGTACATCATCAAAACCGATGAGCGATACTTCGCCCGGCACCCCCACGCCATTATCATTTAATACACCCATCGCGCCAGCCGCCATCGAGTCGTTATAGCAGGCCACCGCGGTAAAATTTCTGCCGCGACCTAATAACTCAGTCATCGCCTGCTCGCCGCCGCTTTCATCCGGTTCGCCGAACGTCACCAGCCGATCGTTAGCCGGGATATGGCTTTCCGCCAGCGCATCGTAATAGCCCCTCAGGCGATCTTCGGCATCAGAGATAGTGTGATTGGAACAGATATACCCAATACGCGTATGACCTTGCTGGATCAGATGCCGGGTCGCCAGCCATGCCCCGTAACGGTCATCCAGCGCGACACAGCGGTGTTCTAACCCCGGTAAAATGCGGTTAATCAGCACCATGCCGGGGATTTGCTTCATTAATGAGGCCAGGTCCGCATCCGGAATCATTTTGGCGTGCACCACTAACGCTGCGCAACGATGACGAATCAACTGTTCAATAGCCTGACGCTCTTTTTGTTCGTTATGATACCCGTTGCCAATCAGTAAAAAATTGCCGGTGTGATACGCCACCTGTTCAACGGCTTTCACCATCGCGCCGAAAAAAGGATCGGAAACGTCGCCGACCACCAGACCGAGGGTTTCCGTTGCCTGCTGTGCCAGCGCGCGCGCGTTGGCGTTAGGGTGATAGCTCAGGGACTCCATTGCGCTGGTTACCGCCAGCCGGGACGCTTCGCTGGCTTTTGGCGAATCGTTAATAACGCGAGAAACGGTGGCGACTGAAACACCGGCCAGTCGGGCTACATCTTTTATGGTCGCCATGATAATACCTATAGTGGGTAAACGCTTACATTACGCCAGTTTTACGGAAAATGAACGTCTGTTCAAGCCTCTTGCCCCGCCGTGTCGGGCAAATGTGACCTGCACGGGAGAAATGCGTCTGTAAAGTGACAATACAAATCTTTCGTTACAGTTTGCGAAGCGCTGTTGCGATTGTCTGCTGGCAGGCCAGCGAGTCAGGTTGATAGAGTGGTGATCCCAGAGGTATTGATAGGTGGAATCAACGTCATTGTTGATCACACGAATTACACCAACCTGCGTAGAGATGCGCAGGTTTTTTTTTGTTTCGCCTGAACCTGTAACAGTAACGGATAATTTACACAACTCGTTGCATTTCCGTTTATTCCTTTGCGTTTTCGGACTGGCGATGCAGACGCGCGAAGCCCACAATCAAGATCCCAGAGGTATTGATTGGTGAGATTATTCGGTACGCTCTTCGTACCTGTCTCTTGCACCAACCTGCGCGGATGCGCAGGTTTTTTTTCGAACCTATTTTGCTATCGCTCCTGTTACGCAACTCGTGTAATCTGCCACAATTCATCTTTTAGCGAATTGTCGGCCAAAGGGAGTTGAAATGCTGTTTGGATTTTTCCGTAACCTGTTTCGCGTGCTTTATCGTGTGCGCGTCACTGGCGATGTCCGGGCGCTACAGGGGAACCGGGTCTTAATTACCCCCAATCACGTTTCATTTATCGATGGTATGCTACTGGCGCTGTTTTTGCCGGTACGGCCTGTCTTTGCGGTATATACCTCCATCAGCCAGCAATGGTATATGCGCTGGTTAACGCCGCTGATCGATTTTGTGCCGCTCGACCCCACTAAACCCATGTCCATTAAACACCTGGTGCGTCTGGTGGAACAGGGGCGTCCAGTGGTGATTTTCCCGGAAGGGCGGATTTCCGTGACCGGCTCGCTGATGAAAATTTATGACGGCGCAGGCTTTGTGGCGGCAAAATCGGGCGCAACCGTCATTCCGCTCCGCATTGACGGCGCGGAGCTGACCCCTTTCAGTCGCCTGAAAGGTCTGGTTAAACGGCGCTTATTCCCCCGCATTCAGCTTCATATTTTACCGCCGACGCAAATACCGATGCCGGAAGCGCCGCGCGCGCGCGACAGACGTAAGATAGCGGGTGAGATGCTGCACCAGATCATGATGGAAGCGCGTATGGCGGTGCGCCCGCGCGAGACGTTATACGAATCGTTGCTGGCGGCGCAATATCGTTACGGCGCGGGTAAAAACTGTATTGAGGACATTAACTTTACGCCGGATACGTATCGTAAGTTACTGACCAAGACGCTTTTTGTTGGCCGGATTCTGGAAAAGTACAGCGTTGAGGGCGAGAAAATCGGTTTAATGCTGCCGAATGCCGCCATCAGCGCGGCGGTGATTTTCGGCGCGGTTTCTCGTCGCCGCATTCCGGCCATGATGAACTACACGGCGGGGGTAAAAGGGCTGACCAGCGCGATTACCGCGGCGGAAATTAAAACGATTTTTACCTCCCGCCAGTTCCTCGATAAAGGTAAATTGTGGCACCTGCCGGAACAGCTAACGCAGGTTCGCTGGGTTTACCTGGAAGATTTAAAAGCGGACGTCACACCCGCCGACAAGCTGTGGATTTTTGCCCACCTCCTGGCGCCGCGACTGGCGCAGGTAAAACAGCAGCCGGAAGACGCGGCGATCATTCTTTTTACCTCCGGCTCGGAAGGGCACCCGAAAGGGGTGGTGCACAGCCATAAAAGCATTCTGGCGAACGTCGAGCAGATAAAAACGATTGCGGATTTCACCGCCAATGACCGTTTTATGTCGGCGCTGCCGCTCTTTCACTCGTTCGGTTTGACGGTGGGCCTGTTTACGCCGTTGTTGACCGGCGCGGAAGTATTTCTTTATCCAAGTCCGCTGCACTATCGCATTGTGCCGGAACTGGTCTATGACCGTAACTGTACCGTGCTGTTTGGTACGTCAACCTTCCTCGGCAACTATGCGCGCTTTGCCAATCCGTATGATTTTTATCGCCTGCGCTATGTGGTGGCCGGTGCGGAAAAACTTCAGGAGAGCACCAAACAACTGTGGCAGGATAAATTCGGTCTGCGCATTCTTGAGGGCTACGGGGTAACGGAATGCGCGCCAGTAGTCTCGATTAACGTGCCGATGGCGGCTAAGCCTGGCACTGTTGGCCGCATTCTGCCTGGCATGGACGCGCGTCTGCTGGCGGTGCCCGGTATTGAAAACGGCGGTCGGCTACAGCTGAAAGGGCCGAATATCATGAATGGCTATCTGCGCGTGGAAAAACCGGGCGTGCTGGAGGTGCCGTCGGCGGAAAACTCCAGAGGCGAAACTGAGCGCGGCTGGTACGACACGGGCGATATTGTACGCTTCGATGAAAATGGTTTTGTGCAGATTCAGGGGCGCGCGAAACGCTTTGCGAAAATTGCTGGCGAAATGGTCTCGCTGGAGATGGTCGAGCAACTGGCGCTTGGCGTTTCGGCGGACAAAATGCACGCTACCGCCATTAAAAGCGATGCCAGCAAAGGTGAAGCGCTGGTACTGTTTACGACTGACAGCGAACTCACCCGAGAAAAGTTACAGCACTATGCTCGTGAACACGGTATTCCGGAACTTGCCGTCCCGCGTGATATCCGTTATCTGAAGCAGCTTCCCTTGCTTGGCAGCGGGAAACCCGATTTTGTGACGCTGAAAAGTTGGGTGGATGCGCCGGAACAACATCATGAGTGAGTCAGTACGTACTAACACCTCCATCTGGTCGAAAGGGATGCTGTCGGTGATTGTCGCGCAGTTTCTCTCGGCTTTTGGCGATAATGCGCTGCTGTTCGCGACGCTGGCACTGCTGAAAGCTCAGTTTTACCCGGACTGGAGCCAGCCTGTTTTGCAAATGGTGTTTGTGGGCGCTTACATTCTTTTTGCGCCGTTTGTCGGCCAGATAGCGGACAGCTTTGCCAAAGGCCGGGTGATGATGGTCGCCAATGGTCTTAAACTGGCGGGAGCGGCAGGTATCTGCCTCGGCATAAATCCTTTTGTCGGTTATACGTTGGTCGGGATTGGCGCGGCGGCTTATTCTCCGGCGAAATACGGTATTCTGGGCGAACTGACGACGGGCGATAAGCTGGTGAAAGCCAATGGCCTGATGGAAGCCTCTACGATTGCGGCGATTTTGCTCGGTTCCGTCGCGGGCGGCGTATTGGCCGACTGGCATGTCATCGCTGCGCTGGTTGCCTGCGCGTTGGCCTACGCTGGCGCAGTGGCGGCGAACCTGTTTATCCCGAAGCTTGTGGCGGCGCGTCCAGGACAATCCTGGCGGTTGTCGGCGATGACGCGTAGTTTCTTCAGCGCTTGCGTTGTCCTTTGGCGTAACGGTGAAACGCGTTTTTCGCTGGTGGGGACCGGGCTATTCTGGGGCGCAGGCGTGACGCTGCGTTTTCTGCTGGTGCTGTGGGTGCCGGTGGCGCTGGGGATTACGGATAACGCCACGCCGACTTACCTGAACGCCATGGTGGCGGTAGGCATTGTGGTCGGCGCGGGCGCGGCGGCAAAACTGGTGACGCTGGAGACCGTATCGCGCTGTATGCCCGCCGGGATTTTGATTGGCGTTGTGGTTGCGATCTTCTCATTACAGCACGCATTGCTGCCTGCTTATGCCTTGTTGCTGTTGATAGGTATGCTGGGCGGCTTTTTTGTGGTGCCGCTCAACGCTTTGCTCCAGGAGCGCGGTAAGAAGAGCGTTGGCGCCGGGAATGCCATTGCCGTACAAAATCTGGGCGAGAATAGCGCCATGCTATTAATGCTGGGACTGTACTCGCTGGCGGTGCTGGTTGGCGTTCCGGCAGTGGCGATAGGTATCGGCTTTGGCGTGCTGTTCGCGCTGGCGATCGCGGCGCTGTGGATCTGGCAGCGCCGGCAGGCATCATACTGAGTGAATATGCCGGGCGGCGAGTGCGTGTTATCGGGCTTACATTGTCTCTGTAAGCCCGGAAGCGTAGCGCCACCGGGCACTGACCATCACGGCGCCGGATAGGTATAAACCTGATGCGCCGCCTCAATCTCCGCCAGAACCTCTTCGCTTAACGTCAGATGCAGACTTTCCACATTCGTCTTGAGCTGCGCCATCGTGGTTGCGCCCAGTAACGTACTGGCGACAAACGGCTGGCGGCGAACAAAGGCCAGCGCCATCTGCGCCGGATCAAGATTGTGACGCTTCGCGATATCGACGTAGGAGGCAACGGCTTTTTGCGCCTGTTCGCCGCTGTAACGTGTGAAGCGGCTGAACAAGGTATTCCGCGCGCCTGCGGGTTTGGCCCCGTTCAGGTATTTACCGGTTAATGTGCCAAACGCCAGACAGGAGTAGGCGAGCAATTCAACACCTTCATACTGGCTGACTTCCGCCAGCCCGACCTCGTAGCTGCGGTTTAACAGGCTATAGGGGTTCTGGATCGTGACAATACGCGGCAGGTCATGTTTTTCCGCCAGATGCAGATAGCGCATAACGCCAAACGCTGTCTCATTTGAAACGCCAATATAACGAATCTTACCCGCTCGCTGAAACTCACTTAGCGCGTCTAACGTCTCCAGCAGACTTACTACTGGCGTGGAGTCCGTCCAGTTATAGCCGAGTTTACCGAAGCAGTTAGTGGGGCGCTGCGGCCAGTGCACCTGATACAAATCCAGATAGTCGGTCTGCAATCGGGTCAAACTGTCGTGTAGCGCTTCGCGAATATTTTTACGATCCAGCGCCTGATGAGGCCGGATGCCTTGATCATTATTACGTGCCGGTCCGCTAACTTTGCTGGCGATGATCAGTTTTTCACGGTTGCCGCGTTTGGCGAGCCAGTTACCGATATAGGACTCCGTCAGCCCTTGTGTTTCCGGGCGCGGCGGTACCGGATACATCTCGGCGGCGTCGATAAGGTTAATGCCATTTGCGATGGCATAGTCGAGCTGTGCGTGAGCGTCGGCTTCGCTGTTTTGTTCACCAAATGTCATTGTGCCCAGCCCTAGCGTACTTACTTCGAGCGAGCTGTGGGGTATACGGTGATAGTGCATAGCCGTTTCCTTTTTATTATGAAGTCAGAAATTCCCGACAAAGGACAATAAAAATGGCAGAGGGAAGGCAAAAGGGAAAGTAAAATTGCAGGCTGCGCGGCGTAATTGTTACCGGGCGTGGTCGCCACGCACCGTTACGGGACGCAGCCTGAAGGCTTGCAGAACGCTGACCTCGATCACAGGCCACCGCTTAACGTTCGATGATTTGGGATACTTCGTCACGGTTGATTTGCATCTCGTTTCCCTGTGCATCGGTATAGCTGACCAGACCGGTATCATCGTCAACTTGTGGTTTTCCATCGGTCAGGATCATACGACCATCTTTCGTCGCCATTACATAATCGCTGCTGCATCCGGATACCGCAAAAGCCAACCCTACTGCGGAAATTACAACTGCCCACTTTTTCATCCGTTTGTCCTCACATAGCCTGCATCTGATAATAGTCTGTTAATCATATGTCTGATAATAGTCTAGTAATAACGCGCAGCTCTGCATGTCGGAAGCAGCAAAATCTTAATCTGTGAGAAGAAAGGAAATAAAGTGAGTATTCGCTCCCCGGCGGGGGAGCGAGACAGGATTACAGCGGATTCTTTTTATTACGCAACAGGTTCAGGCTCTCTACTGCGATAGAGAAGAACATGGCGAAATAGATATAACCTTTCGGAACGTGAACGTCGAAACTTTCCAGAATCAGGGTAAAGCCAACCAGGATCAGAAAGGAGAGCGCCAGCATTTTTACCGACGGATGACGATCGACAAACTCGCCGATGGGCCGTGCCGCAAACATCATGACGCCCACGGCAATAACGACTGCCGCCATCATAATAAACAGATGATCGGAGAGGCCAACCGCTGTGATAACTGAATCAAGGCTGAAAATAATATCCAGCAGCATAATCTGCACTATTGCGCCCAGGAAAGAAGAAACCCGGGTTTTTAACCCTTCTTCTTCGCCTTCGATGGACTCATGGATCTCCTTGCTGGCTTTCCAGATTAAAAATAACCCGCCCAGTAACAGAATGAGATCACGGGCGGAAATCGCTTCGCCGAAAAGCTCAAACAGCGGATTAGTCAGCCGAGTGACCCAGGCGATTGACGCCAGCAGCGCCAGGCGCATAACCATCGCCGCCGCCAACCCAAGCCGCCGTGCGTGGTTTCGTTGCGCCGTGGGAAGTTTTGCTACCACCAGAGAAAGAAAAATAATGTTGTCGATCCCAAGTACAATCTCCAGCAGCGTCAGCGTACCGAGCGCCAGCCAGGCATTAGGATCGGTTATCCATGCAAATAACATCGAACAAAGTCCTGCCAAAAAAAGAAGCGGTAATTATAGGCCCGTCGAGTGACGGGCGAAAGCCCAGGCTGAATTTGCGCAACCAGGAACGGTGTAAAATAGCGGCGACAATACGCTTACGTTTATCGAGCGTCGGTCCGACGCGTAGCCATAGCGGAGGCGCATTTGCGTGTAATGGACGTTACGGATTCTGCAATAAAAAATGGCGAGCCAGCAGCGCCTGCGTAAAATTTTTTTTCAGATAAAATCCACGCGGTAGCGTCAAAATAGGTTCCCCGCGCGCGCCGATAGCCTCGGTGAGCGCCCTGGCATTGGCGGCTTTGGGTCGCAGTTGCAAGACTTCGCCATGACGGGCGGTAATGCGTTCCACCTGGCCCAGCACTATCATGTCCATCAGCTCTTCCCAGTCGAGGCGTAGCTGCCTGTCCTCTTCTTCACTCGGACTCCAGAGTAACGGCGAACCTACGCGGCGTTCGGCTAACGGTATGCTGCGATCGCCTTCGACCGGCACCCATAGCACGCGCTTCAATTTATGCCGTACGTGACTTGTCTCCCAGGTCACGCCGCTGTTACCGGTTAACGGCGCCACGCAAACAAAGGTTGTTTCCAGAGGACGACCCAGACTATCCACCGGGATGGTTTTCAGTTCTACGCCTAACGCGGCGAAATCCTGCTCCGGCTTGCTCCCGGCGCTGGCGCCGAGCCAGATCTCCAGCAAGACACCGATCCAGCCTTTGTCTCGCTTCAAATCTTTAGGCGTGGTAATGCCGGCCATCGCCGCCAGCTCGCCTAACGTATAGCCGGAAAGCTGCCGCGCCTGGGCTAACAGCAATGCTTCCGAAGCAGGCGGAGTCAGTAGCGGACAAAGAGCGGACATTACCATTACCTTAGATTAAAAAATGAGCAGTGATTTTATACCGTATGGGCAGAGTTTATCTTTTTCTGTGTCTTATATTCAATAGACTGATTTTTATTGCCTTTTTTGTGTTGTTTCTTCGTGTTGCGCAACGCTGAAGCGGGTTTTCCAATTCTGGTCACTGACAATAAACAGGATCTTACACTATGTTATCCACAGAAAGTTGGGATAACTGTGTAAAACCGCCACTACTGTTTCCATTTACAGCCTTGACGTGCGACGAAAATCGAAAATTCAGACAAATAGTGCGTAAGTTATTGGCACAATCTGTGGATAAAACCGACGCTGGTTGATCTTTCATCAGCATAAGGATCTTAGATGTGATGCTGGTCACGCTTTATGAAGGTAGCATGTAAGATTTGTCTATAACGCAATGAATATAAGGCACTATTTTTACTGTCTCCAGCATGAGGAATTCAGACTGTTCTGGGTTTTCCCGTGGTAATTCCATACTTCTTCACAACTATATCCACAGAAAAGGTGAATAAAATGGCGCAAGGGCGTCATCATCTGTTTATAACTCGGCTATTTACTGTGAGTTATTCAATTGTTATTAGGCTGTGTCACTATTACAGAGTGGTTTACCGCCTCACTGGAGTATGAAACAATCGTTCATATATAAGGTTTATGTTGAGGTAGTCCGGTGATTGATGACGATGGCTACCGCCCAAATGTAGGTATCGTAATTTGTAATCGTCAGGGGCAGGTGATGTGGGCCCGGCGATTTGGTCAGCACTCCTGGCAGTTCCCGCAGGGCGGGATAAATCCAGGGGAGTCGGCAGAACAGGCGATGTACCGGGAACTGTTTGAAGAAGTTGGGTTAAGCCGTAAAGATGTGCGGATCCTTGCTTCTACTCGCAACTGGTTGCGTTACAAGTTACCAAAACGTTTGGTGCGTTGGGACACAAAGCCGGTATGTATCGGCCAGAAACAAAAGTGGTTTCTTTTGCAGTTAATGAGCGCCGACGCCGAAATCAATATGCAAACCAGCAGTACGCCGGAGTTTGACGGCTGGCGCTGGGTAAGTTACTGGTATCCGGTTCGACAAGTGGTGTCATTTAAACGCGATGTCTACCGCAGGGTAATGAAAGAGTTTGCAAGTGTTGTCATGGCGCTTCAGGATAATCCCCCTAAGCTACAAAGCGCGCCTGCTTATCGACGTAAAAGAGGTTAAGCCACGCAAATTATGCTCACTCGCCTGCGCGAAATAGTCGAAAAAGTGGCCAGTGCGCCGCGTCTGAACGAGGCGCTGAATATTCTGGTCACGGATATCTGTCTTGCGATGGATACAGAGGTTTGCTCGGTTTACCTGGCCGATCATGACCGACGCTGTTATTACCTGATGGCGACGCGGGGGTTGAAAAAACCGCGTGGTCGAACCGTTGCGCTTGCGTTTGATGAGGGGATCGTCGGTCTGGTGGGCAGACTGGCGGAACCCATTAACCTTGCCGATGCGCAAAAACATCCCAGCTTTAAATACATTCCTTCGGTAAAAGAGGAGCGTTTTCGCGCGTTTCTCGGCGTGCCGATCATTCAGCGTCGCCAACTTCTCGGCGTGCTGGTCGTACAGCAGCGCGAATTGCGCCAGTACGATGAAAGCGAAGAGTCTTTCCTCGTCACGCTCGCTACGCAGATGGCGGCTATCCTGTCACAGTCGCAGGTCACAGCGCTGTTCGGGCAATACCGGCAGACGCGAATCCGCGCGCTTCCTGCGGCGCCGGGCGTGGCTATCGCAACGGGCTGGCAAGACGCGACCATGCCGCTGATGGAACAGGTTTACGAAGCGTCTACGCTGGATACCTCTCTTGAACGCGAACGACTGACCGGCGCTCTGGAAGAGGCGGCGAACGAATTCCGACGATACAGCAAACGCTTTGCCGCCGGCGCGCAAAAAGAGACGGCGGCCATTTTCGATCTGTACTCACACCTGCTTTCAGACGCCAGACTGCGTCGCGAACTCTTCGCCGAGGTCGACAAAGGCGCTGTTGCGGAGTGGGCCGTTAAAAAAATCATCGAAAAATTTGCCGAGCAATTTGCGGCGCTAACCGATAACTACCTCAAAGAACGTGCGGGAGACTTACGCACGCTGGGGCAGCGGCTGTTATTCCATCTTGATGATTCAGTTCAGGGGCCAAACGCCTGGCCGGAACGTTTTATTCTGGTCGCGGATGAGCTGTCGGCGACCACCCTGGCGGAGCTGCCGCAGGACAGGCTGGCGGGCGTTGTGGTGCGCGACGGCGCGGCAAACTCGCATGCGGCGATTATGGTGCGCGCGCTCGGTATCCCGACCGTCATGGGCGCTGATATCCAGCCTTCGGTGCTACATCGCCGTACGTTGGTGGTGGATGGCTATCGCGGTGAATTACTGGTCGATCCTGAACCCGTGCTTATTCAGGAATATCAGCGGCTCATTAGTGAAGAGATAGAACTCAGTCGTCTGGCGGAGGACGACGTCAATCTTCCCGCCCAACTGAAAAGCGGCGAGCGAGTCAAAGTGATGCTGAATGCCGGGCTCAGTCCCGAGCATGAGGAAAAGTTAGGCAGTCGGATCGACGGTATCGGCCTGTACCGTACTGAAATTCCCTTTATGCTGCAAAGCGGGTTTCCCTCGGAAGAAGAGCAGGTGGCGCAGTATCAAGGGATGCTGCAAATGTTTAACGATAAACCGGTGACGCTGCGGACCCTGGATGTGGGAGCGGATAAGCAACTGCCCTATATGCCGATCAGCGAGGAGAACCCGTGTCTGGGCTGGCGCGGGATCCGCATTACGCTGGATCAGCCGGAGATCTTTTTGATCCAGGTCCGCGCGATGCTGCGCGCCAATGCGGCGACTGGCAACCTCAGCATTTTGCTGCCGATGGTCACCAGTATTGATGAAGTCGATGAAGCGCGGCGTCTGATCGAACGCGCCGGGCGCGAGGTCGAGGAGATGATCGGCTATGCGATCCCGAAACCGCGTATCGGCATTATGCTGGAAGTACCATCAATGGTATTTATGCTGCCGCATCTGGCTAACCGGATCGACTTTATCTCGGTCGGCACCAACGATTTAACGCAATATATCCTGGCGGTAGATCGCAACAATACCCGCGTGGCCAGTATTTACGACAGTCTGCATCCGGCTATGCTGCGCGCACTGTCCATGATCGCGCAGGAAGCCGAAAAACATGGCCTCGATCTTCGCTTGTGCGGCGAGATGGCGGGCGATCCGATGTGCGTGGCGATTCTTATCGGTCTGGGATATCGCCATCTTTCGATGAATGGCCGTTCGGTAGCGCGTGTGAAATATCTGCTGCGGCATATCGATTTTGAAGACGCGCAAACCCTTGCCAGACGCAGCCTTGAGGCGCAGATGGCGACCGAAGTGCGTCATCAGGTGGCGGCGTTTATGGAGCGCCGCGGGATGGGGGGATTGATTCGAGGAGGGTTGTAACGACTGGAGCGGGAAAAGAGAGTGACTGTGGATTCACGGCGCAGACAACACGCCTGCAAGATGAAAGACAATGCGTATACATATCTTTTAACGGTAATCGGCATCTCGCTTTTAACCCTTGTGCTATTATTCGCACCTTTGGAGCGTCTGCAACGCGCAGGCGCGCTTATCAATCGCTATCTCTTCAGCGAAATAACAAGAAATTGTGGTGACAGATGACCAGTAGCTATCTGCATTTTCCGGACTTTGATCCGGTCATTTTCTCAATTGGGCCCGTCGCGCTTCACTGGTATGGCTTGATGTATCTGGTGGGGTTCGTTTTCGCGATGTGGTTGGCGGTGCGTCGCGCTAACCGTCCGGGAAGCGGTTGGACCAAAAACGAAGTTGAAAATTTACTCTATGCAGGTTTCCTGGGGGTCTTCCTGGGGGGACGTATTGGCTATGTCCTGTTTTATAACTTCCCTCTGTTTCTGGATAACCCGCTCTATTTATTCCGCGTCTGGGACGGCGGCATGTCCTTCCACGGCGGGCTTATCGGCGTGATACTGGTGATGATTATCTTCGCCAGGCGCACGAAGCGCTCGTTCTTTCAGGTGTCTGATTTTATTGCGCCGTTAATTCCGTTCGGCCTGGGCGCCGGGCGTCTGGGCAACTTTATCAACGGTGAATTGTGGGGGCGCGTCGATCCTGACTTCCGGTTTGCCATGCTCTTTCCTGGCTCACGCGCGGAAGATATTGCGCTGCTGCCGTCACATCCGCAATGGCAGCCTATTTTTGATACCTACGGCGTATTGCCACGCCACCCTTCCCAGTTGTATGAGTTGGCATTAGAAGGCGTGGTGCTGTTTATCATCCTTAATCTCTTTATTCGCAAACCGCGTCCGATGGGCGCAGTCTCCGGATTATTCCTGATTGGCTATGGCGCGTTTCGTATCATTGTTGAATTCTTCCGCCAGCCGGACGCGCAATTTACCGGCGCGTGGGTACAGTACATCAGCATGGGGCAGATTCTCTCTATCCCGATGATTATCGCTGGCGCGATCATGATGGTTTGGGCATATCGCCGCCGCCCGCAGCAACACGTTTCCTGAGGAACCATGAAACAGTATTTAGAACTGATGCAAAAAGTGCTGGATGAAGGCACACAGAAAAACGACCGTACCGGCACCGGCACGCTTTCCATTTTTGGCCATCAGATGCGTTTTAACCTGCAGGAAGGCTTTCCTCTGGTGACGACGAAACGCTGCCATTTACGTTCAATTATTCACGAACTGCTATGGTTTTTGCAGGGCGATACCAACATCGCTTACCTGCACGAAAATAATGTCACCATCTGGGACGAATGGGCCGATGAGAACGGCGATTTAGGCCCGGTTTATGGTAAGCAGTGGCGTGCATGGCCAACACCGGATGGCCGCCATATCGATCAGATCGCCACGGTCTTAAGCCAGCTTAAAAACGACCCGGACTCTCGTCGTATTATCGTTTCTGCGTGGAACGTCGGCGAGCTGGATAAGATGGCGCTGGCGCCGTGTCACGCCTTTTTCCAGTTTTATGTCGCAGATGGAAAACTCTCCTGTCAGCTTTATCAGCGCTCCTGCGATGTGTTCCTCGGTCTGCCGTTCAACATTGCCAGCTACGCGTTACTGGTGCATATGATGGCGCAACAGTGCGACCTGGACGTCGGCGATTTTGTCTGGACCGGCGGCGACACGCACCTGTACAGCAACCATATGGAGCAGACGCACCTGCAATTAAGCCGTGAACCGCGCGCGCTGCCGAAATTGGTCATTAAGCGTAAACCCGATTCGCTTTTTGACTACCGGTTCGATGATTTCGAAATTGAAGGCTATGATCCGCACCCCGGTATTAAAGCGCCGGTCGCTATCTAAGCGCTGACGATCCTGCCATAACCGACGTCATCGCGCGTCGGTTTTTTTTACCCTTCGTCTCAATCTTCGGCGCGCATTCCTGAAATTTTGCAACGCGCTGCAAGACATGAACTTTTTTCCGTAACGCGCCGAACAATCTGTATTTGGCGCTCGTTATTTTTCTTCCGCCCGCCATACTGCCGACATGAAAAAACAACAGGGCTATACGCTCATTGAAACGGTGGTCGCGATGTCGCTCATTATCATTCTCAGCGCCACAGGACTTTATGGCTGGCAACGCTGGCAGCAGCAACAGCGCCTGTGGCAAACCGCATGTCAGGTGCGGGATTACCTGCTGCAACTTCGTGGGGACGCTCACTGGCATAACCGCGATCACATTCTTCGCGTGGTCAGCGAAGGCGGTTCATGGTGCTTTGTCAGCTCTGTTGCTACGCAAACATCGTGTACGCCATCTTCCCCCTTTGTGTTTACGCCCGACTGGCGTGATGTCGTCCTTGCCGATATCACGCCGTCGTTAGCCTTCTTTGGCTTGCGCAATACGGCATGGGCAGGGCACATCGTACTGAAAAACGCTGCCGGAGAGTGGCGTCTGGTCGTCTCCTCCTGGGGGCGAATCAGGCTATGCGAGCGTAACGAGGCCGCCACGTGTCAATAACCACGCGGGGGTTCTCGCTACTGGAGGTTGTGCTGGCGATGGCGATCGGTTCCATTTTACTGCTTGGGTCCGCACGATTTTTACCGGCGCTACAACGCGAGATCTGGCACAACACGCGACAGTTATCGCTGGAAGATGAAATCTGGCAGCGAACCTATACCGTAGCGAAGCATCTTCAACGTGCGGGTTACTGTCATGGCCACTGCATTGGCGAAGGGTTACATCTTGCCGAACAGGGGCAATGCGTCATCGTTCAGTGGGACGGGAATAATAACGGGGTCTGGGATACCATACCGGCGAAAGAGGCCGACCAGACCGGGTTCCGTATGAAGGATAACGTTCTGGAGACATTACGCGGAGCAACATCTTGCCAGGGTAAGGGATGGGAAAAAATGACCGATCCCAATACGGTACTCATCACGGCGTTTACCGTTGAGCGCCGGGATATAACGGGATTCTCGCCAGTGCTCATGCTGCATCTGCGCGGCGCCAGCAAAGCCGAGCCTCAGACGGTTATTGACGCGCAATACAGCGTAACGGGATTTAATCTGTGAATCGGGAACGTGGCGCTTCTTCGCTAATACTGGCGCTTTTAATACTGATTCTGGGCAGTCTGCTACTGCAAGGCGTAAATCAGCAGCAGGCCAGCTATGCCGCCCGCGTGACGACGCAGAGCCTGGCGATACAACGCCAGGCGCTTGTGCAGTCGGCGCTGGAATGGGGACGGGGGCAGCTATGGTCAGGCGTAACCGAAATGGAATGTCGGCGCTATTCCTCTTCAGGAGCGAGAGTCTGTTTGCGGAGATTATCGGGGGATGAGGTGGTGATGGCGGCGCAAGATGACGGCATGACGTTATGGCGTTTGGGCAACGTCATTCAGGGAAGCATTGTCTTTTCTCCCCACGGCTGGAGCGATTTTTGTCCGTTAAAAGAGGTGGCGTTATGTCGCATCCCCTGAATTTACAACGCGGGTTTAGCCTCCCGGAAGTTTTAGTGGCGATGGTTCTAATGGTAATGATCGTCACCGCGCTGTCAGGCTATCAGCGGGTATTAATGCACAGTTTTGCATTACGACACCAGTATCTCCAGATCTGGCGGCAGGCGTGGCAGCAAACGGCGCTGTATCCATTTTCGCCTGCTGACGACTGGAAGGCCAACCGGATGCAGACAACGCAATCGGGATGTGTCAGCATCAGCGTCACGATGGTTTCACCCTCTGGCAGGCAGGGGCAGATGACGCGCTTGCATTGTCCAAATCGTTAATCGTCAGGAGTAATTATGTTAAGGGTCTACCACTCCAATCGTCTGGATGTGCTGGAAGCGTTGATGGAGTTCATCGTCGAACGCGAGCGGCTGGATGATCCCTTTGAACCAGAAATGATTCTGGTACAAAGCACGGGTATGGCGCAGTGGCTGCAGATGACCCTTTCACAAAAGTTTGGTATTGCGGCGAATATCGCTTTTCCGTTACCGGCGAGTTTTATCTGGGAGATGTTTGTCCGCGTGTTGCCGGATATTCCCAAAGAAAGCGCTTTCAGCAAACAAAGCATGAGCTGGAAACTGATGACCTTGCTGCCGCAGTTGCTGGATAAGGATGAGTTTGTACTGCTGCGCCATTATCTGACCGACGACACCGATAAACGCAAACTCTTTCAGCTTTCCGCGCGCGCCGCCGACCTGTTCGATCAGTATCTGGTTTATCGGCCTGACTGGCTTACGCAGTGGGAAGCGGGAAAAACCGTGGAAGGTCTGGGAGAGGCGCAAAACTGGCAGGCGCCGTTGTGGAAAGCATTGGTGGAATATACCGCCGCGCTGGGGCAGCCGCGCTGGCATCGCGCCAATCTCTACCAACGCTTTATTCAAACGCTGGAAAGCGCGACCGCCTGCCCGCCAGGGTTGCCGTCCCGCGTTTTTATTTGCGGCATTTCCGCGTTACCGCCAGTGTATCTCAGAGCATTGCAGGCGCTGGGTAAACATATTGAAATCCATCTCCTTTTTACTAATCCGTGTCGGTATTACTGGGGGGATATAAAAGACCCAGCCTGGCTGGCAAAACTCATGGCTCGCCAGCGTCGTCACAGTTTTGAAGACCGTCATTTACCGTTGTTCCGTGAAAACCAGAATCCGGAAGCCTTATTTAACAGCGACGGTGAACAGGATATCGGTAATCCGCTACTGGCCTCATGGGGAAAACTGGGGCGGGATTATATCTACCTGCTATCTGAACTGGAAAACAGCCAGGAACTGGATGCGTTTGTTGATATTACGCCAGATAATCTTTTGCATCGGATTCAGGCGGATATTCTTGAACTGGAAAGCCATGCGGTGGCGGGCGTAAATCTTGAGGAGTATTCGCGCAGCGACAATAAGCGTCTGCTCGATCCCGAGGATAACAGCCTCTCTTTTCACGTTTGTCACAGCCCGCAGCGCGAGGTGGAAATACTGCACGATCGCCTGCTGGCGATGCTGGAAGCCGATCCGACGCTAACGCCGCGCGACATTATCGTTATGGTGGCTGATATTGACAGCTATAGCCCGTTTATCCAGGCGGTATTTGGTAGCGCGCCAACGGAGCGCTATCTGCCTTATGCCATTTCCGATCGGCGGGCGCGTCAGTCACATCCGGTGTTACAGGCATTTATCAGCCTGCTTTCGTTACCGGACAGCCGCTTCGTCTCCGAGGATGTTCTGGCGTTGTTAGACGTACCGGTATTGGCTGCCCGCTTTACGATCAACGAAGAAGGGCTGCGTTATTTGCGCTTGTGGGTCAATGAGTCAGGCATTCGCTGGGGAATTGACGATGACAACGTACGCGAGCTGGAACTTCCTGCCACGGGGCAGCATACGTGGCAATTTGGCCTGACGCGTATGCTGCTGGGGTATGCGATGGAAAGCGCCCAGGGCGAGTGGCAGTCGGTTCTGCCTTATGACGAATCCAGCGGTCTGATTGCTGAGCTGGTCGGGCATCTGGCTTCGCTGCTGATGCAGCTTAATATCTGGCGGCGCGGTCTGGCGCAGGAGCGACCGCTGGAAGAGTGGCTGCCCGTTTGTCGCGATATGTTCAATGATTTCTTCCTGCCCGATGCGGACACGGAAGCGGCAATGACATTGATTGAACAGCAGTGGCAGGCCATTATCGCCGAAGGCGTCGCGGCGGAATATGGCGACGCGGTACCGATTTCGCTACTGCGGGATGAACTGGCGCAGCGTCTGGATCAGGAACGTATTAGCCAGCGCTTCCTGGCGGGCCCCATCAATATTTGTACGCTGATGCCGATGCGTTCCATTCCGTTTAGAGTCGTTTGCCTGCTGGGAATGAACGACGGCGTATACCCGCGCCAGCTTGCGCCGTTGGGCTTTGACCTGATGAGCCAAAAACCCATGCGCGGGGATCGTAGCCGTCGCGACGATGACCGCTACCTGTTTCTGGAAGCGTTAATCTCGGCGCAGCAGACGCTGTATATCAGCTACATCGGTCGCTCCATCCAGGATAATAGCGAACGCTTTCCCTCTGTACTGGTGCAAGAATTGGTGGATTACATCGGACAAAGCCACTATTTGCCGGGCGACGAAACGCTGACCTGTGATGAGAGCGAAGCACGAGTCAAAGCGCATATTACGCGTCTGCATACCCGTATGCCTTTTGATGCGCAAAATTACCAACCCGGCGAACAGCAAAGTTATGCCAGAGAGTGGTTGCCCGCGGCGAGTCAGTCGGGAAAAGCGCATTCTGACTTTGTGCAGCCGCTTCCTTTTACGATGCCGGAAACATTGACTCTGGAAAGTCTGCAGCGTTTTTGGGCCCATCCGGTACGCGCATTTTTTCAGATGCGGCTTCAGGTTAATTTCCGCTCGGAAGAGAGTGAGATTCCTGATGCGGAACCGTTTGAATTAGAGGGATTGACGCGATATCAACTTAACCAACAGTTGCTCAATACGCTGGTTGAAGAGGACGACGCCGAACGCTTGTTCCGCCGTTTCCGGGCTGCGGGAGAGTTGCCTTACGGCGCGTTTGGCGAAATATTCTGGGATGCGCAATGTCAGGAGATGCAGCAACTGGCAAGCCGGGTCATCGCCTGCCGTAAGCCGAGCCAAAGCCTGGAAGTGGATCTGCTTTGCAATGGCGTTCAGCTAACCGGCTGGCTGCCGCAGGTACAGGAGGATGGATTATTGCGCTGGCGTCCCGCTTTAATCAGCGTGGCGCAAGGTGTGCAACTTTGGCTGGAACACCTTGTCTATTGTGCCAGCGGCGGTAGTGGCGAAAGTCGCCTGTTTTTGCGTAAAGAGGGAGAGTGGCGATTTCCGCCTCTTGATAAAACGCAGGCAATGGCTTACCTGGCGCAACTGATTGAAGGCTACCGGGAAGGCATGTCTTCTCCGCTATTGGTACTGCCGGAAAGCGGCGGCGCATGGATAAAAGCCTGTTATGACGCTGAAAATGATGTCATGTTAGACGACGATGATACTTTACAGAAGGCCAGGACAAAGTTTCTACAGGCTTATGAAGGCAACATGATGGTGAGCGGCGAAGGCGAAGATATCTGGTATCAACGTCTTTGGCGTCAGCTGGAATCTGAAACGTTGCAGGCTATCATTGCGCAGTCACGGCATTACCTGTTACCGCTGTTTCGTTTTAATCAGTCTCGTTGATTGTATGAAAATCGCGCCATTAAAAGGCTTCGACTATGATGCGCTCTTCGTCACGGACTGATTACTGATAAAAAAATGCTGCCTGGTTCAGCACAATAATATCCCGTTCTGCTCAGGTCGATGGTTTACGTGACCATACAGATGAGTGGGAATGAAAGTTAATGATGAGGTCCGTGAATGCCCCGCAGCACCTGGTTCAAAGCGTTATTGTTATTGGTCGCCCTCTGGGGGCCTGCAGTTCAGGCGGATATCGGTTGGCAACCGCTGCAAGAAACTATCCGTAAAAGCGATAAAGATACCCGGCAGTATCAGGCGATACGTCTTGATAATGACATGGTGGTGTTGCTCGTATCCGATCCGCAGGCTGTAAAGTCGCTTTCAGCGTTAGTGGTGCCCGTTGGATCGCTTGAAGATCCTGAGGCTCATCAGGGGCTTGCTCATTATCTTGAGCATATGTGCCTGATGGGGTCAAAAAAATATCCGCAGGCGGATAGCCTTGCCGAATACCTTAAAAGACATGGCGGTAGCCACAACGCCAGCACCGCGCCTTATCGAACAGCCTTCTACCTGGAGGTTGAAAACGACGCGCTTCCAGGTGCCGTAGATCGACTGGCCGACGCCATTGCCGCGCCATTGCTCAATAAAAAGTATGCCGAACGCGAACGAAACGCGGTGAATGCCGAGCTGACGATGGCGCGCACCCGCGACGGTATGCGTATGGCGCAGGTAAGCGCCGAAACCATTAACCCGGCGCATCCAGGCTCGCACTTTTCTGGCGGCAATCTGGAAACGCTAAGCGATAAGCCGGGAAATCCGGTGCAACAGGCGTTGATCGCTTTTCATGAAAAATACTATTCATCTAATCTGATGAAGGCGGTGATTTACAGTAATAAACCCTTGCCGGAACTGGCGAGTATTGCCGCCGCAACCTATGGTCGCGTGCCGAATAAACAGATTAAAAAACCGGAAATTACCGTACCTGTCATCACCGAGGCGCAGAAGGGCATCATTATTCATTACGTGCCGGCACTACCGCGTAAAGTGCTGCGCGTGGAGTTTCGTATTGATAACAATAGCGCGCAGTTCCGCAGCAAGACCGATGAACTGGTCTCTTATCTAATTGGCAATCGTAGCCCAGGGACGCTCTCTGACTGGCTGCAAAAACAAGGACTGGTCGAAGGTATTAGCGCGGATTCCGATCCGATTGTTAATGGTAACAGCGGCGTATTTGCCATTTCGGCAACGCTGACCGATAAAGGTTTAGCCAATCGTGATGAAGTCGTCGCGGCTATTTTCAGCTATCTCAATATGTTACGTGAAAAAGGGATAGATAAACGTTACTTTGACGAGCTGGCGCATGTGCTGGATCTCGACTTCCGCTATCCGTCGATTACCCGCGATATGGACTATGTCGAATGGCTGGCGGACACTATGATCCGCGTCCCGGTAGCGCATACGCTGGATGCGGCGAATATCGCCGATCGTTACGATCCTGCCGCTATCAAAAATCGCCTGGCGATGATGACGCCGCAGAATGCGCGCATCTGGTACATCAGTCCCCAGGAACCCCATAATAAGACGGCGTATTTTGTGGATGCGCCTTATCAGGTCGATAAGATTAGCGAACAGACGTTTAAAAACTGGCAGCAAAAAGCACAGGGCATTGCGTTGTCGCTGCCGGAGTTAAACCCCTATATTCCTGATGATTTTACGCTTGTTAAGAATGACAAAAACTACGTGCGGCCAGAACTGATTGTCGATAAAGCGGATTTGCGCGTGGTTTATGCGCCGAGTCGTTATTTCGCCAGCGAGCCAAAAGCTGACGTGAGCGTGGTATTGCGTAACCCGCAGGCGATGGACAGCGCCCGCAATCAGGTACTGTTCGCCCTTAATGATTATCTGGCGGGAATGGCGCTCGATCAGCTCAGCAACCAGGCGGCAGTGGGCGGCATTAGCTTTTCTACTAACGCCAACAATGGTCTGATGGTCACTGCGAACGGTTATACCCAGCGTTTGCCGCAGCTTTTCCTGGCGTTGCTGGAAGGATATTTTAGCTACGACGCCACGGAGGAACAGCTGGCGCAGGCGAAATCCTGGTATACGCAGATGATGGATTCTGCGGAGAAGGGAAAAGCCTACGAGCAGGCGATTATGCCGGTGCAGATGATTTCGCAGGTGCCTTATTTTTCCCGTGATGAACGTCGCGCTTTGCTGCCGTCCATTACGTTGAAAGAGGTAATGGCCTATCGTAATGCGTTAAAAACGGGCGCTCGTCCGGAATTTCTGGTTATAGGGAATATGAGCGAAGCCCAGGCGACCTCTCTGGCGCAAGATGTTCAAAAACAGCTCGCGGCGAACGGATCGGCGTGGTGTCGCAACAAAGACGTGGTGGTTGAGAAAAAGCAGTCCGTAATATTTGAAAAAGCGGGCAGTAGCACCGACTCCGCGTTAGCCGCGGTCTTTGTTCCGGTCGGCTACGACGAGTACGTCAGCGCTGCCTACAGCGCGATGTTAGGTCAGATTGTTCAACCGTGGTTTTACAATCAGCTACGAACCGAAGAGCAACTGGGATACGCCGTTTTCGCCTTTCCGATGAGCGTTGGCCGTCAGTGGGGAATGGGGTTCCTGCTACAGAGCAACGATAAACAGCCCTCTTACCTGTGGCAACGCTATCAGGCATTTTTCCCTGACGCCGAGGCGAAGCTGAGGGCGATGAAGCCGGAAGAGTTCGCCCAAATTCAGCAGGCGATCATTACGCAAATGCGCCAGGCGCCGCAAACGTTGGGCGAAGAAGCATCCCGTTTAAGCAAGGATTTCGATCGGGGTAATATGCGCTTTGACTCGCGTGATAAAATCATCGCTCAGATAAAATTGCTGACGCCACAAAAGCTTGCCGATTTCTTCCACCAGGCGGTGGTGGAACCACAAGGTATGGCAATATTGTCACAGATTGCCGGTAGCCAGAATGGAAAAGCAGAATACGTGCATCCGACAGGCTGGAAAGTGTGGGATAACGTCAGCGCTTTGCAGCAAACGTTACCTCTAATGAGCGAAAAGAATGAATGATGTCGCCGAGACTCTTGATCCTCTGCGCTTGCCCCTGACAGGCGAGCGTTTGATTGAAGCATCAGCGGGCACAGGCAAAACGTTTACTATCGCGGCGCTGTATCTGCGGCTACTGCTCGGTTTAGGCGGCAGCGCCGCATTTCCCCGTCCGTTGACCGTTGAAGAACTGCTGGTGGTAACCTTTACGGAGGCCGCCACTGAAGAGCTGCGTGGGCGAATCCGCAGTAATATCCATGAGTTGCGCATCGCCTGTCTGCGGGAAAGCACGGATAATCCGCTTTATGCCCGCTTGCTGGAAGAAATTAGCGACAAAAAGCAGGCCGCGCAGTGGTTATTACTGGCGGAACGACAAATGGACGAGGCCGCGGTCTTTACCATCCACGGTTTTTGCCAGCGTATGCTCAGCCTGAACGCTTTCGAATCCGGTATGTTGTTTGAGCAACAGCTTATTGAAGACGAATCTTTGTTGCGTTATCAGGCCTGCGCCGATTTCTGGCGGCGTCATTGCTATCCGCTGCCGCGCGACATCGCGCAGGTGGTGTTTGACGTGTGGAAGGGACCGAAGGCGCTCTTAAAGGATATCGATCGTTATCTGCAGGGCGAAGCGCCGGTCATTAAAGCGCCGCCATCGCAGGAGGAGACGCTGGCATCGCGCCATGAACAGATCCTGGCGCGCATCAACCAGGTGAAGCAGCAGTGGTGTGAGGCGGTTAGCGAGCTGGACGCGCTGATCGAATCATCCGGCATCGATCGCAGAAAATTCAACCGCGGCAATCAGGCGAAATGGATCGAAAAGATCACCGCGTGGGCGCAAGAAGAGACGAAAAACTATCAATTACCCGAGGCGTTGGGAAAATTTTCACAGCGTTTTTTAGCTGAGCGCACCAAAGCTGGCGGCGTGACGCCCCAGCACCCATTGTTTGTCGCCATTGATAACCTGTTGGGCGAACCGCTATCGATTAAAGATCTGGTTCTTACCCGAGCGCTATCAGAGATCCGTGAAACGGTGGCTCAGGAAAAACGCCGGCGCGGCGAGCTGGGGTTTGACGATATGCTCAGCCGTTTAGATACCGCGCTGCGTAGTGAAAGCGGCGAGGCGCTGGCTGCGGCGATTCGTACCCGTTTTCCGGTGGCGATGATCGATGAATTTCAGGATACCGACCCACAACAGTACCGTATTTTTCGCCGTATCTGGCGACATCAACCCGATACGGCGCTATTGCTGATTGGCGATCCTAAACAGGCGATTTATGCGTTTCGTGGCGCGGATATCTTTACCTACATGAAGGCTCGCAGCGAAGTGAGCGCGCACTATACCCTTGACACTAACTGGCGCTCCGCGCCGGGGATGGTGAATAGCGTTAACAAGCTGTTCAGTCAGATGAATGACGCCTTTATGTTCCGCGATATTCCCTTCAGTCCGGTAAAGTTTGCGCCCAGAAACCAGTCGCTGCAATTTAAAGTGAATGACGCGCCTCAACCGGCGATGACCCTGTGGCTAATGGAGGGGGAAAGCTGCGGTTCGGGCGATTATCAAAGTTATATGGCGCAGGTGTGCGCCACGCAAATTCGCGACTGGCTGCGCGCCGGGCAAACGGGCGACGCGCTGCTGACGAACGGCGATTCGTCGCGGCCCGTTCGCGCCTCGGATATCAGCGTGTTGGTGCGCAGCAGGCGGGAAGCCGCGCTGATACGGGATGCGCTGACCTTACTGGCGATCCCTTCCGTCTATCTTTCAAACCGCGACAGCGTATTCGAAACGCTCGAAGCGCAGGAAATGCTGTGGGTGTTGCAGGCGGTGATGGCGCCCGAACGTGAGAATACGCTGCGTAGCGCTCTGGCGACATCAATGATGGGCCTTACCGCGCTGGATATCGAAACGCTTAACAATGATGAAAATGCGTGGGATGCGGTTGTCGAAGAGTTTGATGGCTACCGACAGATTTGGCATAAACGCGGCGTGATGCCTATGCTGCGCGCGCTAATGTCGGCGCGCAATATTGCTGAAAACCTGCTGGCGACGGCGGGAGGTGAACGTCGGCTGACGGATATTCTGCATATTAGCGAACTGTTACAGGAAGCCGGTTCGCAGCTGGAAAGCGAACATGCGCTGGTGCGTTGGCTGGCGCAACATATCCTTGAACCCGATAGCAATGCTTCCAGCCAGCAACTACGTCTGGAAAGCGATAAGCATCTGGTGCAAATCGTCACCATTCATAAATCGAAAGGTCTGGAATACCCGCTGGTCTGGTTACCTTTTATCACCCATTTCCGCGTGCAGGACCAGGCTTTTTATCACGACAGGCACTCCTACGAGGCGGTGCTGGACCTTAGTCACGCCGAAGAGAGCATAGCACTGGCGGAAGCCGAACGCCTGGCGGAAGACCTGCGCCTACTTTATGTCGCGCTGACCCGTGCAGTGTGGCATTGCAGCCTCGGCGTCGCGCCGCTGGTACGGCGTCGCAGCGATAAGAAAGGCGAGACGGATGTGCACCAAAGCGCGCTTGGGCGACTCCTGCAAAAAGGCGAACCGATGGATGCCGCAGGCCTTCGCGCCTGTATTGAGGCGCTATGCGACGAGGATATCGTGTGTCGAACGCCAGGCAACACGGATAACGATCGCTGGCAAATTGCCGCTGCATCGCATGCGGAACTCAGCGCCAGAGCGCTGCAACGCCTGCTTTATGATAGCTGGCGCGTCACCAGTTATTCCGGTTTGCAGCAGCGGGGACATAGCGTGGCGCAAGATCTTATTCCTCGTCTCGACATTGACGCCGCAGGCGTTGGCGAAGCGGCGGAAGCGCCGGCAATGACGCCGCATCACTTTCCTCGCGGGGCATCGCCGGGAACATTTTTGCACAGCCTGTTTGAAGAGCTTGATTTTACTCAACCGATAAACCCCCAATGGGTACAGGAAAAACTGGAGCTGAGTGGTTTTGAAACGCGATGGGAGCCCGTACTTACCCGCTGGCTGGACACCGTGTTACACGTTCCCCTTAACGAGACGGGCGTTAGTCTGAGCGTGCTGACCGAGCGTGAAAAACAGGTCGAAATGGAGTTTTATCTGCCGATTGCCCAGCCGCTTACCGCCGGAGAGCTGGATGCGTTGATTCGTCGATACGACCCGCTTTCAGCAGGTTGCCCTGCGCTGGATTTCATGCAGGTTCGCGGCATGTTAAAGGGCTTTATCGACCTGGTGTTCCGTTATGAAGGGCGCTATTACCTGCTCGACTATAAATCTAACTGGCTGGGCGAGGATAGCGCCGCTTATACCCAGACGGCGATGGCTGCGGCGATGCAGGCGCATCGCTATGATTTGCAGTACCAGCTTTATACGCTGGCATTGCACCGTTACCTTCGTCATCGAATGACGAATTACGACTATGAACGCCATTTCGGCGGCGTCATCTATCTCTTTTTACGCGGGGTGGATGGCGAACGTCCGCAGCAGGGTATTTTTACCACTCGTCCTGCGGCGGCGTTAATTAACCAACTGGATGATATGTTTGCAGGTGAAATGAGTGAGGAGGCGCAATGACAATCCAGGAGCGGTTGCTGGAGGCCGTTGAACAAAAACTCTTACGGCCCATTGATGCCCAGTTTGCTTTAACCGTCGCCGGTAACGACGATCCCGCCGTGACGCTGGCGGCAGCGCTGCTTAGTCATGACGCAGGTGAAGGTCACGTGTGTCTGCCGTTGTCGCGTTTAACGTTAACGGAGGAGGCGCATCCCTTACTGGTCGCCTGTATAAGCGAAACGGCTACGCCAATCGACTGGAAAAAGCGGTTACTGGCGTCTGCGGCGGTTAGCTGCGGCGATAGCCCCGCGCCGTTAATTCTGTGCGGCGAGCGTCTCTACCTGAATCGCATGTGGTGCAACGAACGTACGGTTGCGCGCTTTTTTAACGAGGTTAACCAGGCCATCGCCGTAGATGAAGATCAGTTATCCCGTATTCTGGACGCGCTATTCCCTCCGACAGACGAGGTGAACTGGCAAAAGGTGGCCGCCGCCGTAGCGCTAACTCGCCGTATCTCCGTGATTTCAGGCGGTCCCGGCACCGGTAAAACCACCACCGTCGCGAAGCTGCTGGCGGCATTAATTCAAATGGCGGATGGCGAACGTTGCCGTATCCGGCTGGCAGCGCCGACCGGGAAAGCGGCCGCACGCCTGACGGAGTCGCTCGGCGCGGCGTTGCGTCAGCTTCCTCTTACCGATGCGCAGAAAAAGCGTATACCGGAGGACGCCAGTACGCTGCACCGACTGCTAGGCGCACAGCCCGGCAGCCAACGATTACGCCATCATGCGGGCAACCCGCTACATCTGGACGTGCTGGTGGTCGATGAAGCATCAATGATTGATTTGCCGATGATGTCACGTTTGATTGACTCTCTGCCGCCGCACGGGCGGGTCATTTTTCTTGGCGATCGCGATCAGTTGGCATCCGTTGAGGCGGGCGCTGTGTTGGGCGATATTTGCGCCTATGTCAACGCAGGGTTTACGGCGGAACGCGCCCGACAGCTAAGTCGACTCACTGGTAGCGCCATTCCGGCGGGGGCCGGAACGCAAGCCGCATCTTTACGCGATAGCCTCTGTTTGTTGCAAAAGAGCTATCGTTTCGGCAGCGATTCTGGCATCGGCAAGCTGGCGGCGGCAATTAACTGCGGCGACAGGTCGGCAATCCAGGCTGTTTTTCAGCAGGGGTTTAGCGATATAGAGAAGCGTACATTGCAAAGCAGCGACGATTATGCCGGGATGCTGGATGAAGCGCTGGCGGGCTATGGTCGCTACCTGCGGTTGCTGCATGAAAAAGCGACGCCGGAGGCAATCCTTCAGGCTTTCAATGAGTATCAACTGCTTTGTGCGCTGCGCGAAGGCCCATTTGGCGTGAGGGGATTGAATGACCGCATTGAGCAGGCGATGGTGCAGCAACGAAAAATTCAGCGGCACCCGCATTCTCGCTGGTACGAAGGGCGTCCGGTAATGATTGCGCGCAACGATAGCGCGTTGGGGCTATTTAACGGCGATATTGGTATTGCGCTCGATCGCGGGCAGGGGTTACGCGTCTGGTTTGTGATGCCGGACGGCACGATCAAGTCCGTTCAGCCCAGCCGTCTGCCGGAACATGATACAACCTGGGCGATGACGGTACATAAATCACAGGGGTCTGAATTTGATCACGCCGCGCTGATTTTACCCAGCCAGCGTTCGCCGGTCGTGACGCGGGAGCTGGTGTATACCGCTGTTACGCGAGCGCGGCGGCGGTTATCGCTGTATGCCGATGAACGGATCCTGGCAGGCGCGATTGTGACGCGTACGGAGCGGCGCAGCGGGCTAGCCACCTTATTTGATGAAGTCAGTCGTACCGGATAAGACGAGTTCTCGCCGGATGGCGACGCGTAGCGTCTTATCCGGCCTCCAAATGATGCTTTCGAGCGTAGGCCTGATAAGCGCAGCGCCATCAGGCCCCCCTTGTTATCCTAAATCTGCCATCAGCACCTTTGAACGTCGCTGATAGTTATACATTTTTTTCTTGCTCTCAGGCAGTAACTCTATATCGACAGGCGTAAAACCGCGCTCCTGGAACCAGTGAATACTGCGCGTCGTCAGCACAAACAATTTACGCAGCCCCATTTGCCGCGCCTGGGCGGCAACCCGCTCCAGAAGCACTTCTCCACGCGATGAGCTGCGGTAATCCGGATGTACCGCTACGCAGGCCATTTCGCCTATTTTCTCTTCCACAAAAGGATACAGCGCCGCGCAGGCGATAGTCATATTATCGCGCTGAATAATGGTAAATTTATCGATCTCCATCTCCAGTTGTTCACGGGAACGGCGTACCAGAATGCCCTGCTGTTCCAGTGGGCGGATAAGCTCCAGAATACCGCCAATATCGTTGATGGTGGCGCGGCGGATCTGCTCGGCGCTCTCCATGACGATCTGCGTACCGATACCATCACGCGAGAACAATTCCTGTAATAGCGAGCCATCTTCCTGATAGCTGATCAGATGGCAACGACGAACGCCGCTACGACAGGCTTTTACCGCGCCGCGCAAAAAACGTACGGTTCCGGAGTTGTAATCGCCCTGCGCTTCCAACTCTTCCACCCGCGCCTGTGCTTCATTCGGGAAGAGTTCAGAAATGATGCCGCCCTCGCTATTGGTAACGCCCTGAGAAGAACAGAAACCGATCATTTTTTCCGCTTTCAGTTTAACGGCGAGTTGAGTGGCAATCTCTTCTGAGGTCAGATTAAAACTTTCGCCGGTCACTGAGACGGCGACCGGCCCCATCAGAACGATCGCGCCGTTATCCAACTGGCGGTTGATCGCATCTTCATCAATGCGCCGGATACGGCCGCTATGACAGTAGTCCACGCCATCATCAACGCCCAGCGGCTGCGCAATGGTGAAATTGCCACTGACGACATTAATGTGCGCGCCCTGCAACGGCGTATTGTTCAGACTCATCGACAGACGGGCGGTAATATCAAGCTGGAGTAAACCGGCGGCCTGTTTCACCAGCTCCAGTGCTTTGGCGTCCGTCACCCGCGTGTTTTTGTGGTAAATCGGTTCATGATGATGCGCGGCCAGATTGGCGTCGATTTGCGGTCGCGCGCCATACACCACGACAAGGCGAATACCGAGGCTATGCAGTAGCCCGATATCGCTAACGATGCTGGAAAAATTGTCATGCTCAATGGCTTCGCCGCCGAGCATAATGACAAAGGTTTTTCCGCGATGGGTGTTGATATAGGGAACTGAATGGCGAAACCCTTCTACCAGTTCGGTTTTACGTTCCTTTATCATTGCGCGCCCCACTAGTGAATTATTATTCGAAATTAGTGTATTTTTATTCTGTTTTTGCCCTCTGTGCAAGCGTAAATTTTATGCGGTCCGATCGCTTTTCTTAGTAATGCCGTGAATATAAAAAGAATGTTTACCCTTTTATAGATGACAGATTATGCGTCATTCGCTAAAGTTTCCGGTCAATTTGGATGAACTTTGTATGATCTCTATTTAGTTTTTGCTCGGGAGAAGCATGTCGGGAGCCAATTCAGCAATCAGCCGTCGCCGTTTACTACAAGGCGCGGGCGCCATGTGGCTATTAAGCGTGAGCCAGGTCGGGCTGGCTGCCGTAAGCCAGGTCGTTGCGGTGCGTATCTGGCCTGCGTCCAGCTATACCCGCGTCACGGTAGAGTCGAATCGTCTGCTGAAATATAAACAATTTGCCTTAAGTAACCCGGACCGCGTGGTAGTAGATATTGAGGATGTGAATCTGAACTCGGTGCTTAAAGGCATTGGCGCGCAGATTCGCAGCGACGATCCGTATATCAAATCCGCAAGGGTAGGGCAGTTTGATCCTAAGACTGTGCGTATGGTCTTTGAGCTAAAACAAAACGTGAAGCCGCAGCTATTTGCGCTGGCGCCTGTGGCAGGCTTTAAAGAACGTCTGGTGATGGATCTTTATCCTGCCAATGCGCAGGATATGCAGGATCCGCTGCTGGCGCTGCTGGAAGACTACAATAAAGGCGATCTGGATAAGCAGGTGCCGCCTTCGCAAAGCGGGCCGCAGCCCGGTAAAGCGGGGCGCGACCGCCCCATTGTTATTATGCTTGATCCGGGACACGGCGGCGAAGACCCCGGCGCGATAGGCAAATACAAAACGCGTGAAAAAGACGTGGTGCTCCAGATAGCCCGCCGCCTGCGCGCGTTGATCGAAAAAGAAGGCAACATGAAGGTCTATATGACGCGCAATGAAGACATCTTCATTCCGTTAAAAGTCCGGGTGGCGAAAGCGCAGAAACAGCGCGCCGACCTGTTTGTCTCTATTCATGCGGATGCCTTCACCAGCCGGCAGCCTAGCGGTTCATCCGTATTCGCACTATCGACCAAAGGCGCCACCAGTACTGCGGCGAAATATCTGGCGCAAACGCAGAACGCCTCGGACTTAATTGGCGGCGTGAGCAAAAGCGGTGACCGTTATGTCGACCATACGATGTTCGATATGGTGCAATCGCTGACCATTGCCGATAGTTTGAAATTCGGTAAAGCGGTGTTGAAGCAGCTTGGTAAAATTAATGACCTGCATAAAAACAAGGTCGAGCAGGCGGGGTTTGCGGTGTTAAAGGCGCCCGATATTCCGTCTATTCTGGTCGAGACGGCGTTTATCAGTAACATTGAAGAAGAACGCAAGCTCAAGACCGCGACGTTCCAGCAACAGGTCGCAGAGTCGATTCTGGCGGGCATTAAAGCGTATTTTGCCGATGGGGCGACGCTGGCGAGAAGAAGTTAACCTGAGATGACGGCGAGTTTATTGCGCGGGTAAGTAGGATGCTGCCCGCACTGTCGTTGCGGACCAGACGACAGATACAAAAAAACACCCGTAAGGGTGTTCATTAAGTTGGTTGCGGGGGCCGGATTTGAACCGACGACCTTCGGGTTATGAGCCCGACGAGCTACCAGGCTGCTCCACCCCGCGTCCGTCTAAACTTGCATTCTCATTGTAATTGGTTGCGGGGGCCGGATTTGAACCGACGACCTTCGGGTTATGAGCCCGACGAGCTACCAGGCTGCTCCACCCCGCGTCCGTGGATGCGCACTATACTCCGCTGAGCTTTTGTTGCAACCCTTTTTTCATATAAATCGCTAATTTCTCATGAATTGCGCAAATACACCGCAGATAGCGCGATTTTTAAACGAATTTACATAATGAGATCGCGATCGCATTTCATTACTTCGGACGGTTTGTTATCTTCACCGGGCACTTTCGATTACGCAGAAGACGAGACACCATGAAAGGACGTTGGGCAAAATATGTGGCGACAGGCGTAATGCTGGCAATGCTGGCTGCCTGTTCATCAAAACCGACCGATCGCGGTCAGCAATATAAGGACGGGAAATTTACCCAGCCCTTCTCCCTGGTAAACCAGCCGGACGCAGTGGGCGCGCCGATTAATGCTGGAGACTTTGCCGAGCAGGTCAACCAGATCCGTTCCGCGTCGCCGCGTTTATACACCAATCAAAGCAACGTCTATAACGCTGTCCAGAACTGGTTACGTTCCGGAGGCGATACGCGCACTATGCGTCAGTTTGGTATCGATGCCTGGCAGATGGAAGGCACCGACAACTACGGTAACGTCCAGTTCACGGGCTACTATACGCCCGTCGTTCAGGCTCGCCATACGCGCCAGGGCGCGTTCCAGTATCCTATCTATAGTATGCCGCCAAAACGCGGACGCTTACCGTCCCGCGCTCAGATCTACGCAGGCGCGCTGAGCGATAAGTACATCCTGGCCTGGAGTAATTCGCTGATGGATAACTTTATTATGGATGTCCAGGGCAGCGGTTATATTGATTTTGGTGATGGTAGTCCGCTGAACTTCTTTAGTTATGCCGGTAAAAACGGCTGGCCTTATCGCAGTATTGGTAAAGTGCTTATCGATCGCGGTGAAGTGAAAAAAGAAGATATGTCGATGCAGGCTATACGCGAATGGGGAGAGAAGCACAGCGAAGCGGAAGTGCGTGAATTACTGGAGCAGAACCCGTCGTTCGTCTTCTTTAAGCCGCAATCTTTTGCGCCGGTCAAAGGCGCCAGCGCTGTACCGCTGATTGGGCGAGCATCCGTCGCCTCCGACCGCAGCATCATTCCGCCTGGCACGACCTTGTTGGCGGAAGTACCGTTGCTGGATAACAACGGTAAATTTAGCGGTCAGTATGAGCTACGTTTGATGGTCGCACTGGATGTCGGCGGAGCGATTAAAGGCCAGCACTTTGATATTTACCAGGGAATTGGCCCGGATGCCGGGCATCGTGCCGGATGGTATAATCACTATGGTCGCGTCTGGGTGTTAAAAAGCGCGCCGGGCGCCGGTAACGTGTTTAGCGGCTGATTGTGGTATTCTGCGACAACCGGATTGCCCGATAACGCGATCGCTATCGGGCCTGAAAATAGTGAGCAGGGGTGAGGAATAACCTCACCTTTTTTTATTCTGAGGTCATATGTCAGTGGTGATAAGTGATGCCTGGCGCCAACGCTTTGGCGGCACCGCGCGTCTGTACGGTGAAAAAGCGCTGCAGCGGTTTGCTGAGGCGCATATCTGCGTCGTAGGAATCGGCGGGGTGGGATCATGGGCGGCAGAGGCGCTGGCGCGTACGGGCATCGGCGCGATTACGCTGATTGATATGGACGATGTCTGCGTGACCAATACGAACCGTCAGATCCATGCGTTGCGTGATAACGTCGGGTTGGCGAAAGCGGAAGTGATGGCCGAACGGATTCGGCAAATTAACCCGGAGTGCCGGGTAACGGTTATCGATGATTTCATCACGCCGGATAATGTGGCGGGTTATATGAACGCGGGTTTTACCTATGTCATTGACGCTATTGACAGCGTTCGTCCAAAAGCCGCGCTGATTGCGTACTGTCGCCGATATAAGGTTCCTTTAGTGACCACTGGCGGCGCGGGCGGGCAGATCGATCCGACGCAAATCCAGGTCGCTGATTTGGCGAAAACCATCCAGGATCCGCTGGCGGCAAAACTGCGCGAGAGATTGAAACATAATTTTGGCGTAGTGAAGAACAGTAAAGGTAAGCTGGGCGTGGACTGCGTTTTTTCCACCGAAGCGCTGGTTTACCCACAGGCGGACGGTTCCGTATGCGCGATGAAAGCTACCGCAGAAGGGCCAAAACGGATGGATTGCGCCTCTGGCTTCGGCGCGGCGACGATGGTGACGGCAACGTTCGGTTTTGTCGCCGTTTCCCATGCGCTGAAGAAGATCATGGCTAAAGCGGCGCGACAAGAATAAAAGGACGGGGCGGAGTGTCACGCAGACGCGTATCCGGCCCTGCGCCCTTCGTTAGCGAAAGAAGCGCTGTACCCTGCCGAACACCGGTTTCAGACGGGCGCGGAGATAATGGGAATATAAATTTTCAGATATGCATAGAAACAACCCGAACCATACTGCACAAAAGCAGAGCAGTTCCGCGTAATTAATGTGCTCGCCAAATATCATAATGGCAAGTAAGAACTGTAAAGACGGCTCTATATATTGCGCCAGTCCGGTGACAATCAACGAGGTGTGATTTAACGCGATGGCAAATAATACCAGTGGAATGATCGTCACTGGCGCCGTCATGACATACAAAAAGAAAGGAGTATTAGCGGATATAATTGGTCCAGTATCGCTAAAGAGAAAAATTAATAGTGAGACAGGCAATGCCCATAATGTTTCAATCGTTATCGATGTCATCACATCATAATGTATAAACTTTCGCGCCAGGCCATATAGCGCAAATGATAATCCCATGGTTAGCGCCAGCGCCGGGAAATGCCGTAGCATGATAATTTGAAAAGTCAGGCCGCAGACACCGGAAAAAACGGCGATGGCCTGAAACAACGACAGTTTTTCTTTAAGAAAAATGCATCCCAGCGCAATAACAAATAGCGGGTTGATAAAATAGCCGAGGCTGGCATCAAGCACCAGATGATGGGTTAGCGCATAAATAAAAGATGACCATGAGACAATCATCAAAAGTCCGGCGATCATGCAGAAGAAAAAAGATTTTTTATCTTTCCAGGCATCATGAAATCGCGTTCGCTGCCGAAATAACAATCTTACTGCCAGTAATAATGGAATTGACCAGAACACCCGGTATATCAATATTTGTGCGAGATTCCCCCCTGATAAATATTGATAATATAAAGGTGTTAACCCCCATAATATAAATGCCAGTACCACAAACATGGTACCGCTACGCAGATATTTTTCCACTTATCCATATCCTGTTATAACTTCACCCGATGCGTATGAATTTTCCAGTTCTCCTGCTACGCTACATCGAGTGGCTTTATTTACTCTAAAATCTTCACGCCGTTTTAACATGGATTCTAACATTGTAATTTCATTGTGATAGCTGATAAAAATCAAAAGAATGCTTATCAGGGAAATCTGACGCCGAAACTAATAAAGTGACTGGATTATTTTATCTGCATCGCCTGACCGCTGCGGGCGGCGCTGTCAGGCGACAGAATATTTACGCTATTTCAACCCTTATGCGTTGCGGCAACAATCGCTTCGCTCAGCGCGTTCAGCCCCTGACTACGTGAGGCGCTAAGCTGGGCGCGTAAACCCAGCTCATCAAACAGCGCCAGCGGTGAACGAGCCTGCAACTCGGCGGCGTTTTTTCCTTCCACCGCGGTGAGCAATACCGCCAGCAGGCCGCGGACAATCCGCCCCTCACTGTCGCCGAAAAAGTGCATCGTTCCGTTATCTGATCGGGTAAAGCCCAGCCAGACGCGGTTCTCGCAGCCGGCTATCTCTTTCGCCTGCGCTTTGCATTCATCCGGCAGAGCGGGGAGCTGTTTTCCTAACAGAATCAACTGACGATATTTATCCTCCCACTGGGTCAGCGGGAGAAAGATAGCGCGTAACGTCTCTTCCGTTACCGTTGTGCCGAACGGGTGTCCGGTATAAAGAGGGTTTGTCATTAATCCACCAGCAGTTCCAGCGCGCGGTCAACGGCGTTAACCAACGCATCCACATCATGTTGGGTATTATACGGCGCAAAAGAGGCGCGCAGAGTCCCTGTGACGCCAAGTTCCGCCAGCAATGGCTGGGCGCAATGTTGCCCGGCCCGGAGCGCAATACCGTATTCCGCCAGCAGCGTCACCATATCGCCGTGGTGCACGCCGACAAAATCAAAGGCCAGCAGGCTGGAGTCCTGGCAGCGGAACGAACGAAAGCCCGGGCGTTTCGCCAGTGCGTCTTCCGCCAGCGTCGCCAGCCCGCGGCTCCAGTTTTCGGCCTGTTCAATATCGATATCGGACAGCCATTCCAGCGCAGCGCTCAGGCCGATGACCCCGGCGACGTTCGGCGTCCCCGCTTCCAGTTTCCAGGGAGCGCTTTGAGTGGTGAAGCCTTCAAAGCTAACGTCACGGATCATCTTGCCGCCGCCGAGCCAGGGCGACATCGCCTCAAGAAGCTCCGGCTTACCGTACAGCACGCCGATACCGGTCGGGCCATACAGTTTGTGAGCGGAAAAAGCATAAAAATCGATATCAAGCTGCTGAACATCCGCCGGGAAGTGTACCGCGCCTTGCGCGCCATCTACCATCACGACCATTCCCGCTGCGTGAGCGGCGCTGATAGCGCTTGCGAGATCCGGGCAGCCGCCCGTTACGTTCGACATTTGCCCCAGCGCCAGAATCCGGCTGCGCGACGTGATCAGTTCCGGCAGACGCTCAACATCAGGAAGACGCCGGTCATTAAGCGGCAGTTTTATGACCTGCGCGCCGGTTTGTTGCGCCACCATCAGCCAGGGCACAAGGTTGGCGTGATGCTCGGCGACGCTAACGATAATTTCATCGCCGGGGCGCAGACGAGGACGGGCGTAACACTGCGCCACCATGTTGATCGCTTCGGTGGTGCCGCGTGTCCAGACGATACTTTTTTCATCGGGCGCGTTTAACAGCCGCGCTGCTTTTGCTCTGGCCGCTTCATATTGCGCCGTCAGGCGCTGCGCCTGCGCAAACTGGCTACGATGAACGTTACCGGCGCTCAAACAATAAAACTGGTGCGTGGCGTCAATGACTGCCTGTGGCTTTAATGCCGTGGCGGCGCTATCGAGATAAACACCCGCATCGGCTAGCGCGGGAAACTGCGCGCGAAACTGCGTGGGATTAAAAGCGTTCATGATATTCCTCGGTTCAGTTTACCGATCGTGGCGTAAAAGCGCGGCTGATACAAGGTTTGTCCTAACCATCGGAATCGTCTGTATATCCTGGCGAATTATGTAAAGGAGGTTATGCTGAATAATGTTAGGCGAATGTTTAAGCCTGTTACGGAGTCCGCTTTAAATAGCACAAACAGCTTTAAGGAGAAGAAGATGAAAAAGACTGCCGCAATTATCTCTGCATGTATGCTGACTTTTGCCCTGAGCGCCTGTTCCGGTCCTAATTACGTTATGCACACCAATGATGGACGTAGCATTGTGACCGACGGTAAACCCCAGACCGATAACGATACCGGTATGATTTCGTATAAAGACGCTAATGGCAACAAACAGCAGATCAATCGTACTGACGTGAAAGAGATGGTGGCTCTGGAAAACTAACCGTTTGTTATACAAAAAAAAGCACCGCAATATGGCGGTGCTACATTAATCACTATGGACAGACAGGGTAAATGTACAGGAAGTGAAAAAGGGTAGTCTCGCTACCGTGGTCTGAATCGCAGACCAATTGCAAACACAACAACACAACATCACAACCGTAAGCCAAAAGCCCATCAGAACACGCATTCCGATAAAACTTTTCGTTCCGGCTCAGGAAGTGCCGCCACTATAGGTATTTGCTGGTAGAACCTCAACGGACAATTTATAATGTCTCAGATTAAAAAAACTAATAGGTTACATGTTGTTACCTATTTGTTAAATTCATTCGACATTAAGTCCAGAGGCCATGTCAAAACGATTACCTCCTTTAAATGCGTTACGCGTTTTTGATGCTGCCGCGCGTCATTTGAGCTTTACGCGAGCAGCGGAAGAACTTTTTGTGACGCAGGCCGCAGTAAGCCACCAAATTAAGTCACTTGAGGATTTTTTGGGGCTAAAACTGTTCCGCCGCCGCAATCGTTCGCTGCTGCTGACGGAAGAAGGCCAAAGCTATTTTCTCGACATTAAAGAGATATTTTCCCAGCTCACGGAAGCAACGCGTAAGCTCCAGGCGCGCAGTGCCAAAGGGGCGCTGACGGTGAGTTTACCGCCCAGTTTTGCCATCCAGTGGCTGGTGCCCAGGCTCTCCAGCTTTAACTCAGCTTATCCGGGAATTGACGTTCGGATACAAGCCGTTGACCGTCAGGAAGATAAACTGGCAGACGATGTCGATGTCGCGATTTTTTATGGCCGGGGAAACTGGCCGGGCTTGCGCGTCGAAAAATTATACGCAGAATATTTACTGCCCGTCTGTTCTCCTTTATTACTCACAGGCGAAAAACCGTTAAAAACGCCGGAAGATCTGGCGAAACACACGCTATTGCACGACGCCTCCCGGCGTGACTGGCAGGCCTATACTCGTCAGTTAGGGCTCAACCATATTAACGTTCAGCAAGGGCCGATATTTAGCCACAGCGCGATGGTGCTACAGGCCGCTATTCACGGACAGGGGATCGCGCTGGCGAATAATGTTATGGCGCAGTCGGAAATTGAAGCCGGGCGACTGGTGTGTCCATTTAACGATGTTCTGGTGAGTAAGAATGCTTTTTATCTGGTTTGTCATGACAGCCAGGCAGAACTGGGTAAAATAGCCGCCTTCCGTCAGTGGATTTTGGCGAAGGCGGCGACGGAGCAAGAAAAATTCCGTTTTCGTTACGAACAATAATTAACTTAGGGTATGACCATGACCAGCCGTTTTATGCTGATTGTCGCCGCTATCAGCGGTTTTATTTACGTTGCTCTGGGCGCGTTCGGGGCGCATGTTTTGAGTAAAACCCTGGGCGTGGTTGAAATGGGCTGGATTCAGACCGGCCTGCAATATCAGGCGTTCCATACGCTGGCGATCTTTGGCCTGGCGGTGGCGATGCAGCGCCGTATCAGCATCTGGTTTTACTGGAGCAGCGTTTTTCTGGCGCTGGGCACGGTGCTGTTTAGCGGCAGCCTGTACTGCCTTGCGCTTTCGCATCTGCGCCTGTGGGCGTATATCACGCCTGTCGGCGGCGTCAGTTTCCTGGTGGGCTGGGCGCTATTGCTGATTGGCGCCATTCGTATGAAACGTAAGGGCGCGAGCCATGAATAAAGTTGTATTGCTCTGCCGTCCGGGGTTTGAAAAAGAGTGCGCTGCAGAAATTACCGATAAAGCGGGAAAACGGGAAATATTTGGTTTTGCACGCGTAAAAGAGAACGCAGGCTATGTCATTTATGAATGCTACCAGCCGGAAGATGGCGAAAAGCTGATTTCAGAACTGCCGTTCAGTTCGCTGATTTTCGCCCGCCAGTGGTTTGTGGTGGGTGAACTGCTGCAACATTTACCGCCGGAAGACAGAATTACGCCGATTGTCGGCATGTTGCAGGGCGTAGTGGAAAAGGGCGGCGAGCTGCGAGTTGAAGTCGCCGACACCAATGAAAGTAAAGAACTGATGAAGTTCTGCCGCAAATTTACGGTGCCGCTGCGCGCGGCTTTGCGTGATGCGGGCGTATTGACGAATTATGAAACGCCGAAGCGTCCGGTCGTTCATGTCTTTTTTATCGCGCCAGGATGCTGCTATACCGGTTATTCGTTCGCGCATAACAATTCACCGTTTTATATGGGCATCCCGCGTTTGAAGTTTCCGTCTGATGCGCCGAGTCGCTCAACGCTGAAACTGGAAGAGGCGCTCCACGTTTTCATCCCGGAAGATGAGTGGGATGAACGTCTGGCGAACGGCATGTATGCGGTGGATTTGGGCGCCTGTCCCGGCGGATGGACGTACCAGTTAGTGAAGCGCAATATGTGGGTCTACTCCGTAGATAACGGCCCGATGGCGCAAAGCCTGATGGACACCGGACAGGTGACCTGGTTGCGTGAGGATGGCTTCAGGTACCGTCCGAACCGGAATAATATTTCATGGATGGTCTGCGATATGGTGGAGAAGCCGGCCAAAGTCACCGCGTTAATGGCGCAGTGGCTGGTGAACGGCTGGTGTCGGGAGACGATTTTTAACCTTAAACTGCCGATGAAAAAACGCTATGAAGAGGTGTCGCATAACCTGGCGTATCTTCAGGCGCAGTTGGATGAGCACGGCGTTAATGCGCAGATCCAGGCGCGTCAGCTTTATCACGATCGCGAAGAAGTGACGGTACACGTGCGTCGGTTGTGGGCGGCTGTTGGCGGACGTCGCGACGAGCGATAAAAACGCGTTGCCGTCGTCCGGCGCGTCATCAGCGCCGGATGACGCACGCTTATCCGGTCTACGATTGCGGCGCATCTGAAACAATATGCGTCACGTCATCCAGATGGCCGATGCGCGCCTCTCCTGAACGATTAAATTTACTTTTATCAATCAATAATAAAGACTGCGAGGCGCGCCTGAGCAGGATAGATTTAAAATCGGCGTTGATCGCATTGGAGTCCCACAGATCGCCGCCGCCGTCGATCCCCTCACAGGAAAAGATGAACAGATCGATATCAAGCGATTTTAGCTGTGAGATAAGCGACGGATTAACATAACAGCCATATTTACGTTCAAGCTGGCCGCCGGAACTTATCAGCGCAATGCGTTCGCGTTTTCCCAGCTCCTGACAGATAGGATGGCTATTGGTAAAAACCTGAATGGGAATATCCGGCAACTGGCGGGCCAGATACCAGCAGGTTGAACTGGCATCCAGCGCAATCGTCATTCCTTCTTCTATCCACGCTAACGCTTCACGGGCAATATCGGCTTTGTGCGCATAATGGCTTTTCAGGCGGATATGGAATGGATCGCCGCTGTCCTGATTTTCACGATGAATATATTTAGCTCGTCCGTGATTACGCAGCACTTTTCCCTGCGTCTGTAGTTCACTGAGATCGCGGCGGATGGTCTCTTTACTGACGTTAAGCCGGGTGGCCAGCGCTTCGGTGGTCAGACTTTTATGATTGATCAGCAGATCGACTATCGCTTGTTGGCGTGCCGCTTTCATTTTTCTCACCCCATCATTCGATGAACGCCCGCGTCATGCGGGCGCACCGGCAAGAGATTACGGCGTTACCCCTTTTTTTAAAAGAATATTTCCGTACTTCGCGCACTCACCTGTGATAACGATCGCAAACGCTTTTTGCGCCCGCTCATAAAACGCATAGCGGTCGATACGAACGATATCCGGGCACGGCGCTTCTAATGACAAGGCATCGCGATAGCGCGCTTCAACGTTGGGATCGAGCGTGTCGCCTTCCACGGCGGCCATCATCACCAGCGGCGGGGCGTAGCTATCCAGCTCAAAGAGCGGAATAATTGCCCGCAGTAGATCGCTGACGCTAAGACCATCGGCGCGAATCACCTGCGGGCCCAGGCTATGCGCGGGAAAGTGAGCGTCGGAAAAAATGATTTCGTCCCCGTGGCCCATCTCGGCCAGCACTTTGAGCAGTGTCGGGGAAATTAACGGTGAAATGGTTTTTAGCATTTCATACTCCCTCAATAATTTCAGGTTCGGTTTGCGGCCAGAAATAACGATACTGATAATTGACCTGCGCGCGCGCCTGTTCCGGGCTACTAAATTCGCCTACGCCGTACCAGCCAAACATGGCAGCGCCGGCCACGGTGGTTTCCGCGTCGTCCAGCACTTTGATAGGGATATCAAGCTGATTCGCTTTAATTTGATTCCATAAAGCGTTGCGACTGCCGCCGCCAACCAGTAACAGTTCTGTGGCGTTAAAATGGCCGATTTTCTCCAGCGTGCGCAGATTACGCTGAAGTTGCGCCGTCAGGCCTTCCAGCGCGGCGCGATAGAAATGGCCGCGGGTGGTATTGAGCGTCACGCCCTGCCAGCCTGCATTTTGGCAGGCGAGCAGATCGCACTGCATCCGTACGCCTTCCGCGCCAGCGGGAATAGCGCGCGCTTCGTCGATCAGCGTTTGCCATGGCGTTTCCGGCGTCCACAGCAGTTTTCGTACCCATTCGAGTACACCGGAGGCCAGCCACTGCATTCCGGGGTTATAAAGCCCCGACTGACTGTCCAGTTCACAGGTCGAGCCCGGATACTGACTGAGCAGCGAGGTATCCACTTGACCGCTGCGCACCATCAGAATCTCCCATGTTCCGGAGGAGAGCACCGGTTCACCTTGCTGCGCGCCAGCGCCGAATAACGCGAACTGAGTATCGTGTCCGGCAGAGATCACCGGCACACCCGCCGGGAGACCGAGTAGCCTGGCCGCGTCTGTCTGTAGCGTGCCTATCGGGGCGCCCGCTTCCACGATACGCGGGAACAGGCGGCGCGCCAGGCCCGTCGCCTGCAGGATTTCCGGACTAAAGTCGCGCTGATGGATATCCAGGAGCTGGCTGGTGCCTGCCATAGTGATATCGGTCGTAAACTCGCCGGTCAGACGGTGGTTAATCAGCGACGAGATAAACAGCCAGCAGTGAGCTTGTTCCAGCAGGCGCGGATGATTCTCTTTAAGCCAGACCAGTTTATACAGCGTGTTAAAGCTGAACGCGCCGACGCCGGAGAGCGTCTGCAATTGCCGGGGCGAGATAAAGCGCTCAATCGTTTCCATCACGGCAGCGGTTCGCGGGCATTTCCAACTGATGACCGGGTAGAGCAGCTTGCCCTGCGCATCGACCAGCGCGCCATCGACGCCGAACGTAGTCACCGTAATACCGCGAACAACACACTCCGACAGGGCGCTGGAGAGTGACCTGCAACAATCGGCGAAACGTTGCAGGATGGCGTCCAGCGACCACTGATGCCAGGCGCTATTTTCTGCGGCAATGTCGCTGGCGTTAGCGGTTGAGGCGCGGGCGACAATTTTCCCCTGGCGATCAACGGCGATCGCCCGAACGTTTGTCGCACCGCAGTCGAGAACCAGGATAACGTCTTGTTTCATAGATAACTCCATAAACGCCGCCCGATGGCGCTACGCTTATCCGGCCTACGGTTCACGCGCCCGTAGTCCCGGTAAACCTGCGCCACCGGCCTAAGCCGCATTAACGTTTATACAGCGGGCCATAATTCTGGCAGGCGCGATAATCCTGGCCTTCGATATCCATACCGTGAGCCGCCCAGGCGGAAGGACGGTAGATCTTCGCCTCCTCCACGTTGTGCATACATACCGGGATACGCAGCATCGCGGCGAGAGTAATAAAGTCCGCCCCTACATGGCCGATGGTGAGTACGCCGTGGTTAGCGCCCCAGTTCGCCATCACCGAATAGACATCGGTAAACGGGCCTTTGCCGGTAAGACGCGGCGCAAACCAGGTAGTAGGCCAGGTAGAGTTGGTGCGGGCATCAAGCTGATCGTGCATCGCTTTCGGCAGTTCGACGCTCCAGCCCTCGGCGATTTGCAGTACTGGCCCCAGGCCTTTGATGATATTCACGCGGGTCATGGTGAATGGTACGCCGCCTTCGGTCAGGAAACGGGATGAGTAGCCGCCGCCGCGGAAGTATTCGTGAATCGCCGGGCACCATTCGGTGGCCGCCAGACACGCATCCGCCTCTTGTTGGCTGATTTCCCAGTGCGGTTTCATGGTCGGCTTGCCTTCGCTGTCGCGCTGTTTACAGGCACCGTCCAGAGCGGCAGAACCGGAATTAATCAGGTGAATAATGCCGTGTTCCGCCAGGCCGCTGAGTGCCTGGCCGGTGACGCGTTCTACGGCTTCCGGCGACCAGTAGGTTCGCACGTCGGCGAATATCTGCGCGGTACCGGTGAGTTGATGGCCGAACAGCATCGCTACGCCGTTCAGACTGTCATTTTCGGTGGCGACGACAAACGGTTCGCGTACGCCGTTCCAGTCAAAAGAACTATTGAGCAGCGCTTCGGCGGTATCGCCATTCGGGTATTGATCGGTCCAGTGGCGCTGGCCCTGGAAGCCGGCGGCAATGGCGTTGTAGCCCAGCGATTCTTCAACTAACCCTTTGTCCGCCAGCGTCTTGTTGCCCTGCATCATGTCGCGAATACACATCGCCATCAGCAGGCTCTCTTTTAACACCGCGCGGTTCTGGGCTTCATTGCGCTTATACTGCGAGGCGTTCTGATCTTCGCCGTAGCGGAAGTTTTTATCCGCCCACGCCAGCGCCATCTCCAGTTCGGCCTCATCATAAATTTTTTGATCGATACGGCGGCGCAGTTCGGTCATATCTACCGCTTGCACCTTCATGCCCAGCCAGGATTCAAAGAAGTTATGATCGACAATGGAACCCGCGATCCCCATCGACACGCCGCCGACGGAGAGGTAGCTTTTGCCTTTCATGCTGGCTACCGCTAACCCTGCCCGCGCAAAACGCAGCAGTTTTTCTTCGACGTCGGCAGGAATGGAGGTATCGTCGGCATCCTGCACGTCATGGCCATAAATGGAGAACGCTGGAATGCCTTTCTGGCTGTGCGCCGCCAGCGCCGCGGCAAGGTAAACCGCCCCAGGACGCTCTGTGCCGTTAAAGCCCCAGATGGCTTTCGGACGCATCGGGTCCATATCAATGGTTTCGCTGCCATAGCACCAGCACGGCGTAACGGTAATGGTCACGCCCACGTTCTGGCTACTGAATTTTTCTTCACAGGCGGCGGATTCCGCCATTCCGGCAATACAGGTATCCGCAATGACGCACTCCACCTGAGCCCCGCAGGCGTGGCGGATTTTCTCGGTGATGAGCGCCGCCGTCGCTTTCGCCATGTTCATGGTTTGCTCTTCGAGCGACTCGCGTACGCCCATACGACGTCCATCAATCACCGGGCGGATACCGATTTTCGGTAAGCTGATTTTTTTCATGACAGATTCCTCACGTTATTCGGATAAATGTTCAGTTTGTCGCCGCTTGTGAACGGAAACGGGCAAAAATGAAGATGACGGCAAAGCACAATGCCGGAACCAGTTCGGCGGTCGGGATTTTGCCTGCGGCGTCGCTAACGAAGCCCATTACTGGCGTGACAATACCGCCGCCAATGATGGTCATGACGATAAAAGACGAGCCGTACTTAGTGTCCTGTCCCAGATTTTTGATACCCAGCGAGAAGATGGTCGGGTACTGGATTGACATAAATGCGCTACACAACGTCAGCGCCAGCAGGCCGATATGTCCGCCGCTAAAGGCGGAAATCAGACACAGGAGCATGGCAAACAGGGCGTAGGCGGCCAGCACTTTATGCGGCGCGAAGCGGCTGATAAGCCAGGTCCCGGTGAAACGGCCGATAAAGAAGCACACCATCGTGCCGGTCAGGTAATTGGCGGCGAAACCGGGCGTCATTCCAGGGATCTCCTCAATGGCGTAGCGGATCAGATAGCTCCAGCAGGCGGTTTGCGCCCCCACGTAGCAGAACTGCGCCAGCACCGCCCAGCGCCAGTGGCGGATACGGATGAGTCGGGAGAGAGAAGATAAGAAAGAGCTTTGTTTAGCATCGCTATGATCGTCACTTTGCAGGGCCGGAAATTTGGTCAGCATAATCAGTAGCGCAACTACTAATACGATGGCGACGATAATCATGTATGGCGTTTGTACCGATAACACCAGGCTGTGTTTATAGGCGCTAAGCTGATCCGGCGTCATTTTATCAAGCGCTTCTTGCGATTGATGCGGCACGTTAGACAAAATAAGGCTTTGCCCAAACACAACGGCGATAATAGCGCCAAAGGAGTTAAAAGTTTGCGCCAGATTAAGCCGGAAATGTCCGCCGCTTTCTGGACCTAATACCGTAACAAAAGGGTTGGCCGCAGTTTCAAGGCAGCCTAAACCGGCGGCGATGATAAACAGGCCAATTAAAAACAATGTGTAATTCATTATCTCGGCGGCAGGCCAGAATAATGCGGCGCCAACAGCATACAAAAAAAGTCCGGTGATAATCCCTGCTTTATAACTGAGTTTTTTCATCAAAATCCCAGCGGGAATTGGAATGACGAAATAACCGAAATAAAAGGCTGACTGAATAAGCCCGGCCTGAAAGTTAGTTAGCGTAAAAGCTTGTTGAAACTGCGGTAATAAAATGTCATTCAGATTATTGGCGACGGCCCACAGAAAAAATAGCGAGCAAAGTAAGGCGAATGGAATAATGTAGCGCTTGCTTTTGCTTTGCTCTGCATCCACAGCACGAAAACTCTGTGTTTGTATTGTTGTGTTTCCCATAGCATCCTCATCGGTTCAGAAGCTTTTGCGTGCGGTCGGTTCTGGTCACCAGACCGTAAAATTAGGTGAGTTCGCTTTTCTTACCGGTAATAAATTGGCGTCCGGAATGAACTCATGGAGTCATTTTCAAATAAAAAAGGCCTTTTAATATGATGGCGGTCACATTTATACCTGAGAGCATAGCGTTCTGTGATTATCATCACTTTAATTTTCATAAAAAATGACCGTTTGAGATGTTTAATTTAAAAAACCACAGGCTGAATGCCCGAATTAAATTATTGCCACGAAAACGGGCAGTAGTAACTTATTCTTCATCTTTGCCCGTTTTAAAAAATATTATTAAGAGCGGGCATTTATCGGCGAGAGAAACGGTAGTCGTCTGGTTTATCGTGGCGAATTAATTGATGTGAATCACAAAATATCGTTATTTAAATTCCCTTCTCTTTATTCAGTATGATGATAGTTGCTAACTATTCGATTATTTCAACAGGACAGCAGCGCAATGCGAAAGGCGGTTTTGTTGTCTCATTTTGAATCACAGAGAGAGGTAAATAATGGAACGAAATAGACTGGCGCGGCAGATTATTGATACCTGTCTGGAAATGACGCGGTTAGGGTTAAATCAGGGGACGGCAGGTAACGTGAGCGTACGTTATCAGGGCGGATTGCTGATTACGCCGACGGGGATCCCCTACGAGAAGCTGACAGAGTCGCACATTGTCTTTATTGATGCTGACGGTCAGCATGAGCAGGGCAAGCTGCCTTCCAGCGAGTGGCGTTTTCATATGGCGGCATACCAGACGCGCCCTGACGCCAATGCCGTGGTACATAACCACGCTGTCCATTGTACGGCAGTCTCGATCCTGAATCGCCCGATTCCGGCGATTCACTACATGATTGCCGCCGCAGGAGGAAACTCTATTCCCTGCGCGCCCTACGCCACTTTTGGCACCCGCGAACTTTCTGACCATGTTGCCGTGGCGCTTAAAAATCGTAAAGCGACGCTGTTACAGCATCACGGGCTTATCGCTTGTGAAGAAAATTTAGACAAAGCGTTGTGGCTGGCGCATGAAGTGGAAGTGCTGGCGCAGCTCTATTTAAGTACGCTGGCCATTGTCGATCCGGTACCGGTACTGGATGACGAGGCGATCGCTATCGTACTGGAGAAATTTAAAACTTACGGATTACGTATTGAAGAGTGATGTCAGGAGACAGGCGATGGCGAACAGAATGATTCTGAATGAAACGGCATGGTTTGGCCGGGGAGCGGTGGACGCATTAACCGATGAGGTGACGCGCCGCGGTTATCATAAAGCGCTGATTGTTACCGATAAAACGCTGGTGCAATGCGGTGTGGTCGATAAAGTGACAAGCAGAATGGATGCCGCAGGGCTGGCGTGGGAGATCTATGCGGGCGTGATCCCTAATCCTACGATTTCCGTTGTCCAGGAAGGGCTTAAGGTCTTTACCCAAAGCGGCGCGGACTATCTCATCGCCATTGGCGGCGGTTCTCCGCAGGATACCTGCAAAGCGATCGGTATTATCAGTAACAATCCGGAATTTGCCGATGTGCGCAGTCTGGAAGGGCTATCGCCGACCCGTAAACCCAGCGTGCCGATTATGGCGATCCCGACAACGGCGGGAACCGCGGCGGAAGTCACTATCAATTATGTGATTACCGATGAAGAGAAACGGCGCAAATTCGTTTGTGTCGATCCGCATGATATTCCGCAGGCGGCATTTATCGATGCCGATATGATGGACGGTATGCCGCCCGCGCTGAAAGCGGCAACGGGCGTGGATGCGCTAACCCATGCTATTGAAGGCTATATTACCCGGGCCGCATGGGCGCTGACGGATGCATTACATATCAAAGCCATTGAGATTATTGCTGGCGCGCTGCGCGGCGCCGTAGCCGGAGAAAAAGAGGCCGGTGAGGCGATGGCGCTGGGGCAATACGTTGCCGGGATGGGGTTTTCCAATGTGGGGCTGGGGCTGGTGCATGGGATGGCGCATCCGTTGGGCGCGTTTTACAACACGCCACACGGCGTCGCGAATGCTATTTTGCTTCCGCATGTGATGCGTTTCAATGCCGGGTCTACCAACGAGAAATTCCGTGATATCGCCCGGGCGATGGGGGTGAAGGTAGAAGGATTGAGCCTTGAAGAGGCGCGTAATGCCGCAGTGGAAGCCGTATTTACGCTAAATCGCGATGTGGGAATTCCGCTGCATTTGCGTGATGTCGGCGTTCGAAAAGAGGATATCCCGGCGCTGGCGCAGGCGGCGTTCGATGATGTCTGTACGGGCGGCAATCCGCGTGAAGCGAGTCTGGCGGACATTGTCGAACTGTATCATACCGCCTGGTAATTTTGCCGGATGGCGCTGCGCTTATCCGCTCTACATTTCGTGCAGTCCTGTAGGCAGGATAAGGCGTTCACGCCGCCATCCGGCAACAAAACTACCGCGCCAGCCGTAGCTGCTGTAAGTTTCCGTCGATATGTAAATCGGTTTGCAGACGTGCAATATCGCGGCAAAGAAATGCCATTTCTTTATGCGTCTCAAGCTTTTTGCGCCACTTTTCCGGCACCTCGTCCAGATGGGCGTAAATTCCCTCCAGATTTTGAAACTGAATCAATAGCTGGGTCGCGCTTTTGGGGCCGATACCGGCAACGCCGGGAACTTTCGAACTACTGATTCCTGCCAGACCCCAGTAATCCGGCAACTGCCGGGGAAGTACGCCAAACTCTTTTTCAATAAACGGCGCGTCCAGCCAGCGTTTCTGGAAGTAGTCGCGAATGCGCAATCCCGGAGAGAGCAACTGGCAATAGCCTTTATCGGTTGACACAATGGTTGCCTGGTGTCCGGCTTCGGTAACTTTTAGCGCCAGCGTCGCCGCCAGATCGTCCGCTTCGTTACCGTCTGATGCCCAACAGCGTACGCCGCGCTGTTCAAATGCGGCGCGTAGGGCGGGCATTTCATTATGTAAATCGTCAGGCATCGGCGGACGTCCTGCTTTGTAGTCCGGCAAACGCTGATGACGCCAGCCGCTGCTGCGCGCGTCGTCATCAAATACCGCTACGGCATGGGTTGGCTGGCTGTGAATAATCAATTGATCGAGCGCGTGTTGGCAGGTTTCCACACAGGGCGATCCCTGAACGGCGTGAATACGGCGAATCAAATTGAGCGCGTCGACGATAAGCAGATGAGCAGCCACGGTGTTCTCCCTTACAAACCTGCGCGTAGGGTAACATTCACGGCGGGGGGAGGCGAGCATTGCGAAATAGCGCTATCCGTAGGCCTGATAAGCGAAGCGACATCAGGCAACAAAAGCCGGATGGCGGCGAGCGCCTTATCCGGCTTACAGATCCTAAAATGTGCTGAGAATTAATCGCAGGTAACGATCTTCATCGCCAGGCCGCCGCGCGAAGTTTCGCGGTACTTAGCGTTCATGTCTTTACCGGTTTCGTACATGGTCTCAATCACTTTATCGAGGCATACGCGCGGTTCGCTGGTACGGCGCAGCGCCATACGCGCGGCGTTGACCGCTTTGACTGAAGCAATTGCGTTACGCTCAATGCAGGGAACCTGTACCTGACCGGCAACCGGATCGCAAGTTAACCCCAGATTATGCTCCATGGCGATTTCTGCGGCGATGCACACCTGCGCCGGGCTACCGCCCAGCAGCTCGGCCAGACCCGCTGCCGCCATGGAACAGGCCACGCCGACCTCTCCCTGACAACCCACTTCGGCGCCGGAAATAGAGGCGTTCATCTTATACAGCGAGCCAATCGCGCTGGCGACCAGCATATAGCGAGCAAGCGAGTTAGCATTTACTTCGCGGATAAACTTGTCATAGTACGCCAGCACCGCCGGAACAATACCACATGCGCCGTTAGTCGGGGCAGTGACTACTCGTCCGCCTGCGGCATTCTCTTCGTTCACTGCTAGCGCGAACATATTGATCCAGTCGACGACCGCCATCGGATCGGTGGTGGTCTTATCCTGACTGACCAGCATCCGACGCAGCGCCGCCGCGCGACGCGGAACGCGCAGTTTGCCCGGCAATACGCCCTCGGTGGTGATACCGCGCTCAATACCGCTGCGCATCACCTCCCAGACCCTGGCGAAGTGCTGCTCCAGCGCTTCTTTACTGTGCAGAGCCAGTTCGTTTTGCATCATCAGACCGGAGAGCGACAAACCCGTCTCCTGGCAGTGGCGCTGTAAATCCGCGGCGGTTTTGTAAGGGTACGGTACGTTAACGGGTTCGCTATTCGTCAAACCAAAGTGCTCTTCATCGACGATAAAGCCGCCGCCGATGGAGTAGTAGGTTTGGCTGTAGAGCACCTTATCGCCCGCCAGCGCGGTAATACGCATCCCGTTCTCATGCAGAGACAGGTTGTCGGCGTGGAAATTCATGCACTTATCGACCGGAAATTCGACTTCATGCTGCCCATTAGCCAGTAGTAAACGCCCATGGGTGTTCACATCCTGGATAAAGGACGGAATGGCGTCGATATCGACGGTGTCCGGCAGATTCCCCGCCAGGCCCATAATAATGGCGATATCAGTGTGGTGGCCTTTACCCGTCAATGACAGAGAGCCGTAGACATCCACCACGACGCGGGTGACATCTGTAAGAATATGGCGGGCAATCAGATCGTCCGTGAACTGCTTGCCTGCTTTCATTGGTCCGACGGTGTGAGAACTGGAAGGGCCAATGCCGATTTTAAAAATATCGAATACGCTAATCATAGGGCATCCATTGCGGTTGTATCATAGAGAAGCGCCGCGGTAAGCGGCGCTAAAGGACTTAGCTGAACAGTGAGTAGAAAATAGCGGAGATGGCAATCAGGCCCATAATCACAACGAATACGTTGCTGATATGACCGCTGTACTTACGCATTGCCGGTACTTTCTGGATGGCATACATCGGCATCAGGAACAGAATCATCGCGATGATCGGGCCGCCCAGGGTTTCAATCATGCCCAGGATGCTGGGGTTCAGCGTCGCCACAATCCAGGTGGTGACCAGCATGAACAGCGCGGTAATTTTATTCAGTTTGTTGATTTCGATGGATTTACCTTTACCACGCAGCGATTTAATCACCATCCCGTTAAAGCCTTCACGCGCGCCAAGGTAGTGGCCGAGGAAGGATTTGGTGATAGCAATCATCGCAATGATCGGCGCCATCCAGGCGATGATCGGCGCGTTAAAATGGTTCGCCAGGTAAGACAGAATAGAGATGTTCTGCTCTTTTGCCGCTGCCAGATCTGCCGGCGTCAGGCTCAGCACGCAGCTGAAGACGAAGAACATCACGGTCAGCACCATCATGATGTGGGCGAAGGCCAGAATTTTAGAACATTTCTTCTCAGCGCCTTCACCGTACTCTTCACGCTTCGCAACCGCGAAGGAGGAGATGATCGGGGAGTGGTTGAAAGAGAAAACCATCACCGGAATCGCCAGCCACAGCGTCATCCACAGACCGTTACCGGTAGACGCGGCGGAATCAAAGGACAGAGTTTCCAGCGCCGCGCCGTTCCACTGCGGGATCAGGTACAAGGCCAGCAGCATCAGCGCAGCGACGAACGGGAATACCAGGATACTCATCGCCTTAACGATCATTTGCTCGCCGAAGCGCACGATGGTCATCATGCCAACAATCAGGATCAGGGAAAGAATCGCCCGCGGCGGCGGATTAATCGCTAACTGGTGGGTCAGGAAGCTTTCCACGGTATTAGTAATCGCCACGCTGTAAACCAGCAGGATGGGGTAAATCGCGAAGAAGTAAAGCAGGGTAATCAGTTTACCTGCGCCGATACCGAAGTGTTCCTCAACGACTTCAGTGATGTCTTCACCCGGATTTTTACCGGACAGCACGAAGCGGGTTAAACCACGGTGTGCGAAAAAGGTCATCGGGAAAGCGAGAATCGCCATGATGATGAGCGGAATCATGCCGCCGACGCCTGCGTTGATCGGCAGGAACAGAACGCCCGCGCCGATAGCCGTGCCGTAAAGGCCCAGCATCCACATGGTATCCGTTTTGCGCCATGCGCTTCGAGAGTCAATCGAAGCAATAGTGCTGGTCTGAGTGGTTTCCATCTATTTCTCCTGGAGGATGCTAAAAATCAGGTTGCTGGTCTAATCCAATGAAAAAAGACCTGATCGTAAAATGAAATCTGCTTAGGGACGCTTTTTATATAATTTTTCGCCGTAATAATTTTCGGGCGGAAAGATACATTTAAGTGATGAATCTATCAGTGATCCCGATCTCAAATGCAATAATCCGCTTCTTACATGGATAAATTTGGACCATTAATCTATTAAAAAAACGTCATAACGAATTTCCGGGCGCGAAGGCTACCATTAACGATATAAGGCCGGAAAGATTGGGGCGCAAGATACGGAGGTTTGACTATAAAAATCAAGGTTTTTAGTGGATTCTTGCGAAGAATGAGAGTTTGAACCGATAAATCACGGTAAGAGGAGTCAGGTAAACGTTTGCCTGGCAATCTATTTATGGTGAATTATAAATGGTGTTTATAAAACAATGCGGGCTATGCCTCTGATGATCATCATAAAAAATGAAGGCATACGTGAATCGCCATACCGCAATGAAAGGAATGGGAGAAGCGCCCGGCTGCTGGCGGCAACCGGGCATAAGCGTTAAGCGCAGATCTCGTAACAGGGGATGTAGGCGGAACCCGGCAATTTCATACGATGCTGCGCGACGAATCCCTGCAGCAGATCGTCCATGCGACGCATCATCTCTCGATCGCCGTGGATTTTATACGGACCATTAGCTTCAATGGCGCGTATCCCGACCTCCTTCACGTTCCCCGCGACAATACCGGAGAAGGCGCGCCGCAGATCCGCCGCCAGAATCTCAACCGGCTGATCCGGGTACAGTTTCAGGTTGGCCATATTCTCATGCGACGGCTCAAACGGCACCTGCAGATCCGGTGCAATACGCATCGACCAGTTAAAACTATAGGCGTCGCCAGTATCGCGGCGATTCTCTTTCACTTGCGGCATCGCTTTCTTCATCAGCCGCGCTACCTCCGCCGCATCGTCAATGATGATGCGGTAATGACGGCGGGCCGCTTCGCCCAGCGTATGGGTAATAAACTCATCCAGCACGCGGAAGTAATCGGCGCTCTCTTTTGGTCCGGTCAGGATCAGCGGCAGCACCTGATTTTTATTGGCTGGATTCATCAGAATCCCCAGCAAATAAAGCAGCTCTTCCGCCGTACCCACGCCGCCCGGGAAGATGATGATACCGTGTGCGATACGGACGAACGCTTCCAGGCGTTTTTCGATATCCGGCATGATGATCAGTTCGTTCACCAGCGGGTTAGGCGGTTCAGCCGCAATAATGGAAGGTTCAGTCATGCCGATAAAGCGGCTGTCTTTATAGCGCTGCTGTGCGTGACCGACCGCCGCGCCCTTCATGGGGGCTTCCATCGCCCCAGGGCCGCAGCCGGTGCAGATGTTCAGCTCGCGTAATCCCAACTGCGTGCCGACGCGACGGGCATACAGGTACTCGTTTTCGTTAATTGAGTGGCCGCCCCAGCATACCACCATGTTTGGCGCTTCGCCGACGTGCAGCGCCCGGGCGTTGCGCAAAATGGAGAACACCAGATTGGTGATATGTGTTGAGCTTTCAAGATCCAGATGCTGGAAACGGCCGGCATTGTGGATCTGCCCATTCACAAAGAGAATGTCGCGCAGCACCGCGAACAGGTTAGCCTGTAGCGCACGAATAATCCGCCCGTCAACAAAAGCGTCTTCAGGCGGGTTAATCAATTCCAGCTTCACGCCGCGCTCGCGGCGCAGTACGTTAATATCGAAATTTTCAAAGCGGGACAGCAGCTCTTTGCTGTTGTCGGTCAGGCTGCCGGAGTTAAGAACGGCAAGTGAACAGTTACGAAACAGTTGATACAGGTCGCTACTGGCCGTGCGTTTCAGCATGTCCACTTCCAGTTGCGACAACATATCCATTGAGCCAAGCGGGCTAATATGTGTAATCAAGTAAACTCCTTATGGGACGCAACACGCCATTCCCTGTTGATTACAATAGCCCTGGCTGATGACCTTTCACAACCTTACATGCGCAATCCGGCACGCAAAATTGACAAAAAAATTACTGTCGCGCCAGCCTGCCCGTGGCGGGCACGAAATCGGTATTGCTGCGCCAGGGATTAATGTCCAGCCCGCCGCGGCGGGTATAGCGCGCATAAACGCTTAGCGTTTCCGGCTGGCAGAAGCGCAGAATGTCATTGAAAATACGCTCTACGCACTGTTCGTGAAATTCATTATGGTGACGGAAGGAGACCAGATAACGCAGCAGTTTTTCCCTGTCGATTTTGCGCCCGCGATACTGAATTTGTATCGAGCCCCAGTCCGGCTGGTGGGTGATCAGGCAGTTGGATTTCAACAGATGACTGACCAGCGTCTCCTCTACTTGCTTCTCGCCGCTGACCGCATGTTGCAGATAGTCGGTAGTAAACTGGTAGTTGTCGATACTGATATCCTGATCGTCAATACAGGTGCCGTGGAAATGGGCGACAGGCTGTCCTTCCAGCTCATCAAGACGATGAAGCCTCACGCTAACGTTGCCCTGCGCGCAGGCGCGCAGATCGCGCTCCAGCGTCTGGCGAACCGTCTCCCAGGTGTCAAAGCGCGTCTGGTTAAAGCTGTTCAGATACAGTTTAAAGCTTTTGGATTCGATTAAATTAACGCTGGTGTAATCCAGTTCGACATGCCCGACGGCGACCTGCGGAAGACCCTGGCTGTTAAGCCAGGAAAGTTCATACAACGTCCAGATATCCGCGCCGTGGAACGGCAAATTATCGGCTGTTAATCCGAGCGGGTCACGATTCAAACTGCGCGGTACGCCCTGCAGCAGGCTGACGTCATAATTGTCCCGGTAATCCGTTGATTTTCCGAGAGTCAGGCCATCAAGAGCCTGATGGTTTTCATAAGAAGACATGTTTCACCGTCATAAACCAGATACACTATGCGCCAAGTGTATCCTGGCTTTTATGAAGAGAGAAACTGGTGGACGAACTGACAGCGCAGGCATTGAAAGCCTTTACGACGCGTTACTGCGATGCGTGGCAAGAAAAACACGGTAGCTGGCCGTTGAGCGAAGAACTGTATGGCGTACCTTCTCCGTGCATTATTTCTTCAACCCGCGATGCCGTTTACTGGCAGCCGCAACCTTTTGAAGGCGAAGAAAATGTAAACGCGGTTGAACGCGCCTTTGATATTATGGTACAACCTGCGCTCCACGCGTTTTACACCACGCAGTTTGCTGGCGACATGCCCGCGCAGTTTGCGGATGAAAAGCTTACGCTACTGCAAACCTGGAGTCAGGATGACTTTCGGCGCGTGCAGGAAAATCTGATAGGCCACCTGGTCACGCAAAAGCGGCTCAAGCTTCCTCCCACGCTTTTTATTGCGACGCAGGAAAATGAGCTTGAGGTCATTTCGGTCTGTAATCTGTCCGGCGAGGTGATTAAAGAAACGCTGGGCACCCGCAATCGTACCGTTCTTGCCGCAACGCTTGCGGAATTCCTTACGCAACTTAATCCTCTTCTGTAATCGTTTGCCCTAACAGGTGTGAGAGATCTCTTACAAAGTCTGTAGGAGATCGCCAGGATATCAGCGGATACTGAGCCCCGTTTTCTTATGTAAGTCTATATAAAACAACTAATTAAAATGTTTTTGCGCACTTTCATATGAAAATTTACTTAAGGTATTGTCTGTAAGCGTCTTGTAAGACAAGGTGAAACAGGCGATTCTATCTTCGTCGACAGGGAGTCGTACAACGAAGCGAACGTCAGGATGATGACGCTTCAGCAGGACACGCCAGGATGGTGTTACAAGGAAAGGCTTCAGGATGAAGCAAAGTGGAAAGCGCAGGATGCGTTAAAGGACACCTCCAGGACGGAGAACGAGAGCCGATCAGGATGTTCGGCGGGTCTGGATGACCAGGGACGCTTCAGGAAGAAGCTATCACATCGGGCGATGTGCGCAGGATGCAAACGTTCAGGATGAACAGGCCGTAAGGTCACAGGAAAAGTTGTCACGGATGAGCAGGGAGCACGAAAAGTAGCTGGAATGCTGCGAAACGAACCGGGAGCACTGTTTATACAGTGCTCCCTTTTTTTTGTTATTCTTCGCGCCAGATTTTCATCATTGAGGTTTTTAACATGACGACTCATGACCGTGTGCGTCAGCAGTTACATACGCTTGAAACGCTGCTGCGCGAGCATCGCCACTGGCGGCAGGATGCGCCGCAGGCGCACCTGTTTACCAGCACCCAACCATTTTTTATGGATACCATGGAGCCGCTGGAATGGCTGCAATGGGTATTGATCCCACGTATGCATACCCTACTTGATAATGCGCAGCCGCTGCCCGAGGCGTTTGCCGTCGCCCCTTATTATGAAATGGCGCTGGCGGCGGATCATCCGCAGCGGGAGACGATCCTGGCGGTTTTGCAGGATCTGGATGCGCTATTCGCCCGCGATAAATCCTGATGCTGGAGATCCTCTATCAAGACCCGTGGCTGGTTGCCGTGAATAAACCCGCAGGCTGGCTTGTTCACCGGAGCTGGCTGGATCGCGACGAAAAAGTCGTGGTCATGCAAACGGTGCGCGACCAAATCGGCCAGCATGTTTTTACCGCCCACCGTCTCGACAGGCCCACGTCGGGCGTACTGTTAATGGGGCTGTCCAGCGAAGCGGGACGCCGTCTGGCGCAGCAGTTCGAGCAGCACCACATCCGTAAACGCTACCATGCCATTGTGCGCGGCTGGCTGATGGATGACGCGGTACTGGATTATCCGCTGGTGGAAGAGCGCGATAAAATTGCCGATAAATTCGCCCGCGAAGATAAAGCGCCCCAGCCGGCCGTAACGCAGTATCGCGGGCTGGCGACGGTCGAAATGGCGGTGCCGACCGGGCGTTATCCCACCACGCGTTATGGCCTGGTTGAGCTGGAACCAAAAACGGGACGCAAGCACCAGCTTCGTCGTCATCTGGCGCATCTGCGTCATCCTATCATCGGCGACAGTAAACATGGCGATTTGCGACAAAACCGCAGCGCCGCAGAGCATTTTGCCTGTCGTCGCCTGATGCTTCATGCCAGTCGTCTTGAACTGACGCACCCCTTCACCGGACAGCCGTTGATAATTCAGGCCGGGTTGGATGAAACCTGGATGCAGGCGCTGACGCAGTTTGGCTGGCGTGGACTTCTCCCTGACAATGAAAGGGTTGAGTTTACGGCGGCGTCCCGGCAGGATGAGACTCATCTGACATAATTCAGGGAGATACGCATAATGGCGGAAATTGGTATTTTTGTCGGGACCATGTATGGCAACTCACTGCTGGTGGCGGAAGAAGCGGAAGCGATCCTCGCCAGACAGGGCCACAGCGCGACCGTGTTTGAAGATCCTGAACTGTCCGACTGGCAGCAATATCAGGATAAGGTTGCGCTGGTCGTTACCTCGACGACCGGGCAGGGCGATCTACCGGATAGCATTGCGCCGCTCTTTCACGGCATTAAAGATACAGTCGGTTTTCAACCAAACCTGCGTTACGGGGTGATTGCGTTAGGTGATAGCAGCTACCCCAATTTCTGTAATGGCGGCAAACAGTTTGATGCCCTGTTGCAAGAGCAAAGCGCGCAGCGGGTGGGGGAGATGTTATTCATTGACGCCAGCGAACATCCGGAGCCGGAGAGCCAGTCCAATCCCTGGGTTGAAAACTGGGGAACTTTACTTTCCTGAGGTAAATCCCTCCCCCCTACGGGAGGGTACCTTTTCGTTTGCTTGCGTTGCCAGTAAGCAAAATCATGACCTGTACACAGTGTAAAGTAACTGAATCGTGTTAGCTTTGTGCATATGCCCGCAAAAGCAGCAGTTTTTTACGGGCGTTTTCATGTAATCAAGCGACCTGTTTCACATTCTTCTCTTTTTACTCCTCCTGCGTCGACGCCGACGCCTTCTGATTTCATTTCCGTGAAGTGGCTTCCACTGTCCTGGGCTTTTGCCATAAACAGGCGTAATTCATCGCCAAAATACTGTGTTGTTGCACGGTGAGTGTGTGTGGCGCGCTTTTTATACTTCTCCTGCCAGTGAATAAAAGCATGCAGCGTGCAAAGCAAACGACCTAATAAAAGCTGCAACAAGGAAACGTTATCTCTGATTCCCTACCGGTTGTGCAGTTCAGAGTGAGCGTAGCTAACGCGAAATTTCAGGAGTGCAACAATGAGTTCATTAAGTCACGCGGCGAGCAGTGCGGAGAAACGCACGAACGCCCGCTACTGGATAGTGGTGATGCTGTTTATCGTCACATCCTTCAACTACGGCGACCGCGCCACATTGTCCATTGCCGGCTCAGAAATGGCCAAAGATATCGGCCTTGATCCGGTAGGCATGGGCTATGTTTTTTCTGCTTTTTCATGGGCCTATGTTATCGGGCAGATCCCGGGCGGCTGGCTGCTGGACCGCTTTGGTTCCAAACGCGTCTATTTCTGGTCTATTTTCATTTGGTCAGTCTTCACCCTGTTGCAGGGTTTTGTCGATATCTTTAGTGGTTTCGGCATTATTGTCGCCCTCTTTACGCTTCGTTTCCTGGTTGGTCTGGCGGAATCGCCTTCTTTCCCGGGCAACAGTCGCATTGTTGCAGCCTGGTTCCCGGCGCAGGAGAGGGGAACGGCGGTGGCCATCTTTAACTCCGCGCAATACTTTGCCACGGTTATTTTCGCGCCGATTATGGGCTGGCTGACGCACGAAGTGGGCTGGTCGCATGTCTTCTTCTTTATGGGCGGGTTAGGGATCATCATCAGCTTTATCTGGTTGAAAGTTATCCATGAACCAAATAACCATCCGGGCGTAAATAAGAAAGAGTTGGAGTACATCGCAGAAGGCGGCGCGCTGATCAATATGGATCAGAAAGACACCAAAGCGAAAGTACCGTTTAGCGTCAAATGGGGCCAGATCAAACAGCTGCTGGGCTCTCGTATGATGATTGGCGTTTACATCGGTCAGTACTGTATTAACGCATTGACCTATTTCTTTATTACCTGGTTCCCGGTCTATTTGGTCCAGGCGCGCGGCATGTCGATTCTCAAAGCGGGCTTTGTCGCCTCGGTTCCTGCGGTCTGCGGCTTTATCGGCGGCGTGTTGGGCGGCATCATTTCCGACTGGCTGATGCGTCGTACCGGCTCCCTGAATATCGCGCGCAAGACGCCGATTGTGCTGGGGATGTTGCTGTCAATGGTCATGGTGTTCTGTAACTATGTGAACGTGGAATGGATGATCATCGGCTTTATGGCGTTGGCCTTCTTCGGTAAAGGTATCGGCGCGTTGGGCTGGGCAGTAATGGCGGATACCGCGCCGAAAGAGATCAGCGGTCTTTCCGGCGGCTTGTTTAATATGTTCGGCAATATTTCCGGTATTGTGACGCCAATCGCGATTGGTTACATCGTTGGCACCACCGGTTCCTTCAACGGCGCGTTGATCTATGTCGGCGTACATGCCCTGGTGGCCATCATCAGCTATCTGGTGCTGGTAGGCGATATTAAGCGTATTGAACTGAAACCTGTCGCAGGACAATTATCATGACAACGCAATCCAGTCCCGTTATTACGGACATGAAGGTCATTCCGGTTGCCGGACATGACAGTATGCTACTCAACATCGGCGGCGCGCATAACGCGTACTTCACCCGTAACATCGTCATCCTCACCGATAACGCCGGGCATACTGGCGTCGGCGAGGCGCCGGGCGGAGAAGTGATTTATCAGACGCTGGTCGATGCTATTCCGATGGTATTAGGCCAGGAAGTCGCCCGCCTGAACAAAGTGGTGCAGCAGGTGCATAAAGGCAACCAGGCTGCTGATTTTGACACCTTTGGTAAAGGCGCATGGACGTTTGAACTGCGGGTTAACGCGGTGGCAGCTTTGGAAGCGGCGCTGCTTGATCTACTGGGGCAGGCGCTTAATGTGCCGGTCTGTGAACTGTTAGGACCCGGTAAACAGCGCGATGCCGTCACCGTGTTGGGCTATCTCTTCTATATTGGCGATCGCACTAAAACCGATCTGCCGTATCTGGAAAGCACGCCGGGCAGTCATGAATGGTATCGCCTGCGTCATCAGGAAGCGCTGGACAGCGACGCGGTCGTGCGGCTGGCGGAAGCGTCTCAGGATCGCTACGGCTTTAAAGATTTTAAACTCAAGGGCGGCGTGCTGCCGGGCGAACAAGAGATTGATACTGTTCGCGCGCTAAAAAAACGCTTCCCGGACGCGCGTATTACCGTGGATCCGAACGGCGCCTGGCTACTGGATGAAGCCATTGCGTTGTGCAAAGGGCTGAATGATGTACTGACCTACGCGGAAGATCCGTGCGGCGCGGAGCAAGGATTCTCTGGTCGTGAAGTCATGGCGGAGTTCCGCCGCGCGACAGGACTGCCGGTAGCGACCAATATGATTGCCACCAACTGGCGTGAAATGGGACACGCGGTGATGCTCAACGCGGTAGACATTCCTCTTGCCGATCCGCATTTCTGGACCCTCACCGGCGCCGTTCGCGTGGCGCAACTGTGTGATGACTGGGGGCTAACCTGGGGCTGCCATTCGAATAACCATTTTGATATTTCACTGGCGATGTTTACCCATGTCGGCGCGGCGGCGCCAGGCAAACCCACCGCTATTGATACGCACTGGATCTGGCAGGAGGGCGATTGCCGCCTGACTAAAAATCCGCTGGAAATTAAAAACGGCAAAATTGCCGTTCCGGATGCGCCAGGACTGGGCGTGGAGCTTGACTGGGAACAGGTGCGAAAAGCGCATGACGCGTATAAAAAGCTGCCAGGCGGCGCGCGTAATGATGCAGGCCCGATGCAATACCTGATCCCCGGCTGGACTTTTGACCGCAAACGCCCTGTTTTTGGTCGTCACTAATTCTGAATAAGGACACAGTTATGAGTACTCAATTTACGACGCCTGTAGTGACTGAAATGCAGGTTATCCCGGTTGCGGGTCATGACAGTATGCTGATGAACCTGAGCGGCGCGCACGCCCCGTTCTTCACGCGCAACATCGTCATTATTAAAGATAACTCCGGCCATACCGGGGTTGGCGAGATTCCGGGCGGCGAAAAAATTCGCAAAACGCTGGAAGATGCGATCCCACTGGTGGTGGGAAAAACGCTGGGTGAATATAAAAATGTCCTGACCGCCGTTCGCAACCAGTTTGCCGATCGCGATGCGGGCGGACGCGGCTTACAAACGTTCGATCTCCGTACCACTATCCATGTGGTGACTGGCATTGAAGCGGCAATGCTTGACCTTTTGGGCCAACACCTGGGCGTCAACGTCGCTTCGCTGTTAGGCGACGGTCAGCAGCGCAGCGAAGTCGAAATGCTGGGTTATCTGTTCTTTGTCGGCAATCGCAAGGCCACGCCGCTGCCGTATCAGAGCCAGCCGGATGAGCAATGCGACTGGTATCGTCTGCGCCATGAAGAGGCGATGACGCCGGAAACGGTAGTGCGTCTGGCGGAAGCTGCCTATGAAAAATACGGCTTCAACGACTTCAAACTGAAAGGCGGCGTGCTGGCGGGCGAAGAAGAGGCCGAGTCAATCGTGGCGCTGGCGAAACGTTTCCCACAAGCGCGCGTTACGCTCGATCCAAACGGTGCCTGGTCGCTGAACGAAGCGATCAGCATTGGTAAATACCTGAAAGGTTCTCTGGCCTATGCAGAAGATCCGTGCGGCGCGGAGCAGGGTTTTTCTGGTCGTGAAGTGATGGCGGAATTCCGTCGCGCGACCGGATTACCGACGGCCACCAATATGATAGCGACCGACTGGCGTCAAATGGGGCATACGCTGTCGCTGCAATCCGTCGATATCCCGCTGGCGGACCCGCACTTCTGGACTATGCAAGGCTCTGTACGCGTGGCGCAAATGTGCCATGAGTTCGGTCTGACCTGGGGCTCGCACTCTAACAACCACTTTGATATTTCGTTGGCGATGTTTACCCATGTTGCCGCGGCGGCGCCGGGCAAGATCACCGCGATCGATACCCACTGGATCTGGCAGGAAGGCAACCAACGTCTGACTAAAGAACCGTTTGAAATTAAAGGCGGCATGGTGCAAGTACCGACCAAACCGGGTCTGGGCGTTGAGCTCGATATGGATCAGGTGATGAAAGCGCATGAGCTCTATCAAAAACATGGCTTAGGCGCGCGTGACGACGCGATGGGAATGCAGTACTTAATTCCTGGCTGGACGTTTGATAATAAGCGTCCTTGCATGGTGCGTTAAGTCAGAGCCGGTTCCGTAAGGAACCGGTTCTTCTCTGGGTGTATGCTTAACAGGATCAACATGCGTAAGGACGACTTATGAAAATAGTGATCGCACCAGACTCGTATAAGGAAAGTTTGAGTGCTCTTGAGGTAGCGACCGCCATTGAACAAGGATTTCGCGAGATCTGGCCTGACGCCGATTACCTGAAATTGCCGCTGGCTGATGGCGGAGAAGGTACTGTCGAAGCGATGGTTGAAGCGACGGCGGGTCGAATCGTGCATGTTGAGGTCACCGGGCCGTTGGGGCATCGCGTCAATGCGTTTTATGGGCTTTCCGGCGATGCGCGTTCCGCGTTCATTGAAATGGCGGCCGCCAGCGGGCTGGAGCAGGTGCCGCCCGCGCAACGCGATCCGTTGAAGACCACGTCATGGGGAACCGGCGAGCTGATCCGTCATGCGCTGGATGCGGGCGTTGAGCATATCATTATTGGTATCGGCGGTAGCGCCACCAACGATGGCGGCGCGGGGATGGTACAGGCGCTGGGGGCCAGGCTACGGGATGCGCAGGGCAATGATATTGCGCAAGGCGGCATTGGGCTGGAAACACTCGCCAGCATTGATATCAGCGGCCTGGATAAGCGTTTGTCGGCGTGCCATATAGAGGTCGCCTGCGATGTCACGAATCCCCTTACCGGCAAAGAGGGCGCGTCTGCGGTTTTTGGTCCGCAAAAAGGGGCGACGCCGGAAATGATTGAACGCCTGGATACGGCATTGACTCGCTATGCGCATTTGATTGCCCGCGATCTGCATGTCGATGTGTTGGATCTGGCAGGCGGCGGCGCGGCAGGCGGCATGGGGGCGGCGTTATACGCGTTTTGCGGCGCGCAGCTACGGCGTGGCATTGAGATTGTCACCGATGCGCTTCATCTGGAAGCGTGTCTTGCGGATGCTGATTTAGTCATCACCGGCGAGGGACGCATCGACAGCCAGACCATTCACGGTAAAGTCCCTATTGGCGTGGCAAACATCGCCAAACGGTATAACAAGCCGGTAATTGGTATTGCGGGTAGCCTGACGGCGGACGTTAGCGTGGTTCATGAACATGGGCTTGATGCGGTTTTCAGCGTGATTTATACCATCTGCACGCTGGAGGACGCGCTGAAGAATGCGAGTGAAAACGTACGAATGACCGCGCGCAACGTGGCTGCAACGCTGAAAGCGGGGCAACAGTTACGCTGAGTTGTAGGCCGGATAAGGCGGTCACGCCGCCATCCGGCGAATATCAGCCTAATATCTTCTTCGCTTCACGCGCGACATTATCCATCTCATCCAGCAGCTCCAGAAACTCAGGCTCCAGCTCCTCTTCGTGGACGCCGCTGCGAAGCTGTTGCTCAATAAGCTGGCAAAGGTTCTTCATCCGCGGTACGCCGCTATAGCCGCAGCTCCCGTGTAGCTTATGGACCAGATCGACCAGGCCGTTGGGATTTTCTCCCACCAGTTGTTCTTCAATTTTGTTGCGCACTTCCGGCAGAAAATCAATCAGCATTTGCAGCATATCCCGCGCCAGATCGGGCTTACCGGCAGCCTGGCGGAGCGCAAGCTGCCAGTCGAGCGTTGCATTCGGATTGAAGATAAATTCAGCTGGTTCCGGCGCCATCAGGCGCGCTGCTACGTTGGCGCCAGGTTTATAGCGCAGCAACAGATTATGCAACTTCTCTTCTTCTATCGGTTTAGCCAGATAGTCGTTCATGCCCGCGCTGAGCAACTTCTCTTTTTGCCCGGCCATCGCATGTGCCGTAACGGCAATAACCGGTGTTTGCTGCTGATGAGGAAGCTGGTGAATCAATTCGCAGGCGCGTATGCCGTCCATATCCGGCATCTGAATATCCATCAAAATCAGATCAAACTGCATTTGTTTCGCCCGATCCACCGCCTGATGTCCGCTATCACAAAGCTCTACGTGCTGGACTTTATCTTCCAGTAACGCGCCGATAAGCTTCAGATTAGCGGGATTATCATCAACCGCCATAACCGTCATGGTGATTTTACTGGTATCCATTAGCAGCGGTTCAGGATGGTGATTCAACTGGCAATATTCCGTCAGCGCTGGCAACAGGCGCGTTGACGTCAATGGTTTTAACAGACAGGCCGCCGCGCCTCCTTGTTTCAGCTTTTCGGCGTTAATTTGCGCATGGCAAGGTAGCGCCAGCAGTAGAAAGTCCGTCATTGACGCTGCTTTCGCCAGACGTTCATGCTGCATGGTGAGCGGCTCGCGGAAGGTCACCGGAACGCTCAAAATCATAATATCGTAGTGCGCTAACGGCAGCGCGGAGAAGGTCGGGCTGTAAACCACCTCCACCGGCGTGTCGCTCAGTAGATCCAGGGTACATTGCGCGGCGGTAGCATTCGGTTCGACATAAGCCAGCCGTTTCCCGGCCAGACACGCGGTCGACGGCCCGTCAATAATGACATTTGGGTTAAGATCAAGATTAATATGAAACCAGAAGGTCGAGCCGCGATTAGGCTGGCTGTGGAAAGAGATATCCCCGCCCATTTCGTTGACCAGCTTTTGCGTAATCACCAGCCCAAGCCCGGTGCCGCCGTGACGGCGAGAAATACTGGCATCGGCCTGGCGAAACGCCTGAAACAGTCGCGACTGGTCGCGTTCCGGAATGCCGATCCCCGTATCGCGGATCTGCACTTCAATCTGTACTTTGGTGTTACTGAGCGCCCGCTTTTCTACCAGAATGTCGATATTGCCACTCTCGGTGAACTTAATGGCATTACCCACCAGATTAGTAATGACCTGTTGCAGGCGCAGCGGGTCGCCAATCACATTATCCGGGACGTCGTTTTTAATATTTAACGTCAACTCCAGCCCTTTATCATGCGACGAGTGAGCCAGCAGCGTAACCACTTCATCCAGCGTATTACGCAGTGGAAAAGGGATACTTTCCAGAATGAGCTTACCGGCTTCCAGCTTGGAGAAATCAAGCACGTCATTAATGATCGCCAGCAGATTATTCGCGGAACGCTCAATGGTGTTCAGATGGTCGCGCTGGGTGGGATTCAGCTCCGTTTTTAATGTCAGGCGGGTAAAGCCAATGACGCCGTTCAGCGGCGTTCGCAGTTCGTGCGACATGTTCGCCAGGAACTCCGACTTAATACGCGCCGCTTCCTGGGCACGCTTTTTCGCCAGATCCAGCTCAACGTTTTGGATTTCCATCTGCTCAAGGGTTTCACGCAGGTCCGAAGTGGCCTGATCGATATTATGCTGCATCTCTTCGTGATAGGCGGCAAGCGACATCGCCATGGAATTAATGCCGTTTTTCAGCATATCCAGTTCGCCCAGCATAAATCCTTCCACCCGGCTATCCAGTTGTCCGCGGCGAATGCGGTCAACGGTATTCACCATATTACGGATAGGCCCGGTGACATCGCGCATAAGCCGCCAGCCAAAGATCAGCGCAATGCCAATACAAAAAAGCATCATCACGCTGGAGATAAAAATCTCTTTGTATTGCTGTAGCCTGACCGACTTGAGATCCAGTTCAAGCGCCACATACCCCAGCATATTTTTGGTATTTTTCGCGTCAGCAATCGCTGACTCGTCCGGCGAATAGCTCTCCGAGATAATTGGGGTGCGCAGAATCATAATATCGCCGTGGCGATCAACGCTCAGACGACGTGGAAACGGCGCTCCGGCGGGAAGCTGCATCTGTGAGGGGTCCAGATGGAAATTAGACGTTACAAACAGACGGTTATGATCGTCATAAACGGAAATCGCCCGCACAATATCAGAGTGTCTGCGGTGCAGGACGCTGATAAGTTGGCCGATAGACTCCCGGTTTTGTAAGTTCATACCATATTCGCTGGAGACGGCGAGCGGTTCAATAATACTGGCGCCGGCATCTTCCAGTTGACGCTGCAGGTCGTTATAGCGGTGCACTACAAAAAAGATACTGAGCAGCAAACCTATCAGGACGGTCGGGGCCAGGATCAGAATCATCATGCGTGCGCGCAGGCTGTAGTTGGTCATGGAGTTCCGTTATGGGACAATTAGGGTCACACTGTTAAATTGAGAAAAAGCTGGTCGATGGCGCAATTCTACTCTGCAAAACGGCGCGTGACGACGCGTCAGATCATAACCGTTAAAGTCAATGACCTCGATTCATTTGGTCAGGGCGTAGCCCGTCATAACGGAAAAGCGCTGTTTATCCCCGGTTTATTGCCTGAGGAAAGCGCAGAAGTCATTATTACAGAAGATAAAAAGCAATTTGCCCGCGCACGCGTTTCGCGCCGTTTGAATGATAGCCCGGAACGAGAAACGCCGCGCTGCCCGCATTTTGGCGTCTGCGGCGGTTGTCAGCAACAGCATGTCAGCATCGCCCTGCAACAACGCAGCAAAAGCGCGGCGCTGGCGCGTTTGATGAAACACGAGGTGAATGACATCATCGCCGGCGCGCCTTGGGGTTATCGGCGTCGTGCGCGGTTAAGTCTGAATTGCCCGCCGGATAAACCGCTGCAAATGGGATTTCGCAAAGCGGGTTCCAGCGATATCGTCAATGTCGAACAGTGCCCCGTTTTGGCGCCCCAGCTTGCAGCATTGCTGCCCCGAATCAGGGCGTGTCTGGCGAGTTTACACGGCACCCGACATCTTGGGCATGTTGAGCTGGTACAGGCGGGAAGCGGTACGCTGATGATTCTGCGCCATACCGCGCCATTAAGTGCGGCGGATAAAGAAAAACTGGAACGCTTTTCGCATTCTGAGGGATTGTCTCTGTTTCTGGCGCCGTTTAGCGAGATACTGGAAACGGTATCTGGCGAGGCGCCCTGGTATGATTCGCACGGCTTACGTTTAGCCTTCAGTCCGCGAGACTTTATTCAGGTTAATGAGGCGGTAAACCAGCAAATGGTCGCCCGCGCGCTGGAGTGGCTTGATGTGCGCGCCGAGGATCGTGTCCTGGATCTGTTCTGCGGAATGGGGAATTTTACGCTGCCGCTGGCAACGCGCGCGGCAAGCGTGATTGGGGTTGAGGGCGTTCCGGCGCTGGTAGAAAAAGGCCGTGAAAACGCCATCCGCAATGGTTTACATAATGTGACATTCTTCCATGAGAACCTGGAGGAAGATGTCACGAAGCAGCCGTGGGCGAAAAACGGCTTTGACAAAGTCTTACTCGATCCTGCGCGTGCGGGGGCTACAGGAGTGATGCGACATATTATAAAATTAAAACCTATTCGCATTGTTTATGTATCCTGTAACCCGGCGACGCTGGCGCGCGATAGTGAAGCGCTGGTCAATGCGGGATATGAGGTTACGCGTTTAGCGATGCTCGACATGTTCCCGCACACAGGACATCTGGAATCAATGGTTCTGTTCGAGCGCATGTAATGATTACCGGCTTACCGACTTCGGTAGGCCTGGTCCCTTAAGGAGAGGACGATGGTCGCGGTAAGAAGTGCACATATTAATAAAGCTGGTGAATTTGATCCGAAGAAGTGGATCGCAAGCCTGGGAATTTCCAGCCAGCAGTCGTGTGAGCGCTTAGCCGAAACCTGGGCGTATTGCCTGCAACAGACACAAGGACATCCGGATGCGGATCTGTTGCTGTGGCGTGGCGTGGAGATGGTAGAAATTCTTTCCACGCTGAGTATGGATATCGACACGCTGCGGGCGGCGCTACTGTTCCCTCTGGCCGACGCCAACGTAGTCAGCGAAGATGTACTGCGCGAAAGCGTCGGCAAATCTATCGTTACCCTGATTCATGGCGTGCGCGATATGGCGGCGATCCGTCAGCTAAACGCCACTCATAACGACTCTGTTTCTTCGGAGCAGGTTGATAACGTCCGTCGAATGTTATTGGCGATGGTGGATGATTTCCGCTGCGTGGTGATCAAACTGGCCGAGCGAATCGCTCATTTGCGCGAAGTGAAAGAGGCGCCGGAAGATGAGCGCGTGCTGGCGGCGAAAGAATGTACCAACATCTATGCGCCGCTCGCCAATCGTCTGGGCATCGGGCAACTGAAGTGGGAACTGGAAGACTACTGTTTCCGCTACCTGCATCCGGCGGAATACAAACGCATCGCCAAACTGCTGCATGAGCGCCGTCTCGATCGCGAACATTACATCGAAGAGTTTGTTGGACATCTGCGCGCCGAAATGAAAAACGAAGGCGTGCAGGCGGAGGTCTACGGACGACCAAAACATATTTATAGCATCTGGCGCAAAATGCAGAAAAAGCATCTGGCGTTTGATGAACTCTTTGACGTGCGCGCCGTGCGTATTGTCGCTGAACGTCTGCAGGACTGCTACGCCGCGTTGGGGATAGTGCATACGCACTATCGTCACCTGCCGGATGAATTCGATGATTATGTCGCTAACCCGAAACCGAACGGTTACCAGTCTATCCACACCGTGGTCCTGGGACCGGGCGGTAAAACCGTTGAGATCCAGATCCGTACCAAACAGATGCATGAAGACGCCGAACTGGGCGTGGCGGCACACTGGAAGTATAAAGAAGGCGCCGCGTCCGGCGGCGTGCGCTCCGGTCATGAAGACAGAATTGCGTGGCTGCGTAAGCTGATCGCCTGGCAGGAAGAGATGGCCGATTCCGGCGAAATGCTGGATGAAGTGCGCAGCCAGGTGTTTGACGATCGGGTCTACGTTTTTACGCCAAAAGGCGACGTGGTTGACTTGCCTGCCGGATCTACGCCGCTCGATTTTGCTTACCACATCCACAGCGATGTTGGGCACCGCTGCATTGGCGCTAAAATCGGCGGCCGTATTGTGCCATTCACCTATCAGTTGCAGATGGGTGATCAAATTGAAATTATCACTCAGAAGCAGCCGAATCCCAGCCGCGACTGGCTGAATCCAAACCTGGGCTATGTGACGACCAGCCGCGGACGCTCGAAAATTCACGCCTGGTTCCGCAAGCAGGATCGTGACAAAAATATCCAGGCTGGACGGCAGATCCTCGACGATGAGCTGGCGCATTTGGGGATTAGCCTGAAAGAGGCCGAAAAACATCTGCTGCCGCGCTACAACTTTAATGAGCTGGAAGAGTTGCTGGCGGCGATAGGCGGCGGCGATATCCGTCTTAATCAGATGGTGAATTTCCTGCAATCACAGTTCAATAAGCCGAGTGCAGAGGAGCAGGATGCAGCGGCGCTGAAACAGCTTCAGCAAAAAACATACGCGCCGCAAAATCGTCGTAAAGACGACGGGCGCGTGGTGGTAGAAGGCGTGGGTAATTTGATGCACCACATCGCCCGCTGCTGCCAGCCGATTCCGGGGGATGAAATTGTCGGCTTCATTACTCAAGGGCGAGGGATTTCCGTGCACCGGGCCGACTGCGAACAGCTGGCGGAACTGCGCTCCCATGCGCCGGAGCGGATCGTAGAGGCGGTATGGGGCGAGAGCTACTCGGCGGGATATTCGCTGGTGGTGCGCGTCCAGGCCAACGATCGCAGCGGCTTGCTACGCGATATCACCACCATTCTGGCTAACGAAAAAGTCAACGTGCTGGGCGTCGCCAGCCGCAGCGACATTAAACAGCAGATCGCCACCATTGATATGACCATCGAGATCTACAACCTGCAGGTGCTGGGCCGGGTGCTCGGTAAGCTGAACCAGGTGCCGGATGTGATTGATGCACGGCGACTGCACGGGGGGTAAACCCCAGACAGTAATCATGTAGCGGCTTTGCTACTCGTTCAGCAAAGCCGCATTAGCAACCCCATAAGCATGAGATATGGGGTATGTTTTTGACGTACATTTCATTTCCGGTGTACTCTTATGTAAGATTTATACTTACAGTGGAGGCTGTTATGGCCAGAACAATGACCGTTGATCTTGGCGATGAACTGCGCGAGTTTATTGAATCGCTCATAGAATCAGGTGATTACAGAACACAAAGTGAAGTGATCAGAGAGTCTCTTCGTCTGCTGAGGGAAAAACAGGCCGAGTCACGACTTCAGGCGTTACGTGAACTTCTGGCTGAAGGTCTGAACAGCGGAGAGCCGCAGGCCTGGGAAAAGGATGCCTTTTTACGGAAGGTCAAAACAGGGATGATCAAACCCGATGAGAATGGTAAAATTAACGCCAAAGGCCAGTGAAGATCTGGAAAATATCTGGCATTACGGCTGGCAGCATTTTGGCGAAATACAGGCCGATCGATATATTAATCATCTATCAGAAATATTCAGCATTATGAGTGCCAATAACATTGGCACGCCTCGACCTGAACTGGGTGAATACATTTATGCCTTACCGTTTAAAAGGCATATTATCTATTTTATACAATCAGTTACGGAAGTTATCGTGATACGTATTCTGAGCCAGAATCAGGATGCTGGTAAGCATGTAAATTGGTTATAGCCTTTTTATCTAAAAAACAAGTGTGAGAGAGCAGGGGGAATCAACAATATTACCAAGGAAAGTGACCTTTGCTGTGTTGCTACCCGCGGCTTGAGCGCCGGAGACAATTCCCATAACTAAAGATGCAGTTACTGCCAGTTTACAAAAATGAGATGACTTCATCGTGTTATCCTTAATTAACGTGTTTTATGGCAACATTTTGTACGCGTATACCAAGGGATATGCGGCATAGAGCCATGCTGCGGGCTTTGGGTAAAAATAGGTCATAATAAAAATATTATATTTCTACATTTCTATGAGTATATTCTTATGAGCTGAATGATCGTACCTGCTCATAGAATATTATATGTAATACTTTCAATATATTTATTTCATGTATGTTCCAGAAAAAACAAAAAAGCGGTCTTTTTTGAATATTAAACTGGCGTGCATGCTACTCGTTTTTCCGTAAAAGTGAAATAATTTATTTTTTTTTGAAAGGGAAGGCTCTTTGGGTGGGGTGCTTATAGTGTTTGCATGATTTTTTTACTTAATTGATGTTATTTATAACGTCTGGTGCAAATATCTGTTTTTTTAATAAATTAGTTATATGATTATTATATTGTTGTGTATCGATTAATAATTTTAAAGTTATACGGGAAAGGTAGCATTCAACACCTGTTAACAATATATTTTATTATATAGGCGTTGTCGTAGTGTCTCTGTGCGTGAATGGTTAAGAATAATACGTTACAATTGTCGCTGGTATTTACAACCGATTAAAAACCATGACAACTAACCATCAAATTGACCGTCTTCTCACCCTCATGCAGCGCCTGCGCGACCCGGAAAACGGCTGCCCGTGGGATAAAGAGCAGACCTTCGCCAGCATCGCGCCTTATACGCTGGAAGAAACCTATGAAGTACTGGATGCGATTGCGCGTGAGGATTTTGACGATTTGCGCGGCGAACTGGGCGACCTGTTGTTCCAGGTGGTGTTTTACGCGCAGATGGCGCAGGAAGAAGGCCGCTTCGATTTTAATGATATCTGCGCTGCCATCAGCGACAAGCTGGAGCGCCGCCATCCGCATGTTTTTGGCGAGCTTTCCGCGGATAATAGCGAAGAAGCATTAGTTCGCTGGGAGCAAATCAAAACGGAAGAGCGCGCGCAAAAAGCGCAGCATTCCGCGCTGGACGATATTCCGCGCAGCTTCCCGGCCTTAATGCGCGCGCAAAAAATCCAGAAACGGTGTTCAAACGTGGGCTTTGACTGGACGACGCTGGGACCGGTCGTCGATAAGGTCTATGAAGAGATCGATGAGGTGATGTTCGAGGCGCGGCAGGCGGTTGTTGATCAGGCTAAACTGGAAGAGGAAATGGGCGATTTGCTCTTTGCCACGGTCAACATGGCGCGTCATTTAGGTACGAAAGCGGAGCTCGCTTTGCAAAAAGCGAACGATAAATTTGAACGTCGTTTTCGCGAAGTTGAACGTATTGTCGCAGCCAGAGGCCTGGAAATGACCGGGGTGGACCTGGAAACAATGGAAGAAGTTTGGCAGGAAGTAAAACGCCAGGAAATTGATCTCTAAAGGTTTTAGGCGGTCAAGAGCGATTTGTGTGATTTTTTAAATAACAAGCGCTTGATTTACGTCAAAAACATTTACCTCAAAGGGGCTATTTTCTCCCTCCCTGTGTGAATGTCAGCCTGACGAAGAGGAGGAATAATGAAAGTTTGTGGCGTAGGTCATGTTCGGGTATACTGCTTTCCCGTCCTGGTTATTCCATCGTCTTTTAAACCTAACTTCTCAGGTTCCGCATGACAACGAACTATATTTTTGTGACCGGCGGGGTCGTATCCTCTCTGGGTAAAGGCATTGCCGCAGCCTCCCTCGCAGCCATTCTGGAAGCCCGTGGTCTCAACGTGACCATCATGAAACTGGATCCGTACATCAACGTCGATCCGGGTACTATGAGCCCAATCCAACACGGGGAAGTGTTCGTTACTGAAGACGGCGCTGAAACCGACCTGGACCTGGGGCACTACGAGCGTTTCATCCGCACCAAGATGTCTCGCCGCAACAACTTCACGACTGGCCGCATCTACTCCGACGTTCTGCGTAAAGAACGCCGTGGCGACTATCTGGGCGCAACCGTACAGGTCATCCCTCACATCACTAACGCGATTAAAGAGCGCGTGCTGGAAGGTGGCGAAGGCCACGATGTGGTACTGGTGGAAATCGGCGGTACCGTCGGTGATATCGAATCGCTGCCGTTTCTTGAGGCGATTCGTCAATTGGCGGTAGATATCGGTCGTGAACACGCGCTGTTTATGCACCTGACGCTGGTACCTTACCTGGCGGCTGCGGGCGAAGTGAAAACTAAACCGACTCAGCACTCCGTGAAAGAGCTGCTGTCTATCGGTATTCAGCCCGATATTCTGATTTGTCGTTCCGATCGCGCGGTTCCTGCCAACGAGCGTGCAAAAATTGCATTGTTCTGTAATGTGCCGGAAAAAGCCGTTATTTCAATGAAAGATGTCGATTCCATTTATAAAATTCCGGGCCTGTTGAAATCTCAGGGGCTTGATGATTATATTTGTAAACGATTCAGCTTGAACTGTCCGGAAGCTAACCTGTCTGAATGGGAACAGGTCATTTACGAAGAAGCGAACCCGGCAGGCGAAGTGACTATCGGCATGGTCGGCAAATATATTGAACTGCCGGATGCCTATAAGTCGGTGATCGAAGCGCTGAAACACGGTGGTCTGAAAAACCGCGTTACCGTCAACATCAAATTGATCGATTCGCAAGATGTTGAAACGCGCGGCGTCGAAATTCTGAAAGATTTGGACGCTATCCTGATCCCCGGCGGCTTCGGCTATCGTGGCGTTGAAGGTAAAATCGCCACTGCGCGCTATGCGCGTGAAAACAATATTCCTTATCTGGGCATTTGCTTGGGGATGCAGGTTGCGTTGATTGAGTTCGCTCGTAACGTGGCCGGCATGGACAACGCCAACTCAACGGAATTTGTGCCAGACTGTAAGTACCCGGTTGTGGCGTTAATTACCGAGTGGCGCGATGAAGACGGTAACGTTGAAGTCCGTAGCGAGAAAAGCGATCTGGGCGGCACCATGCGCCTGGGCGCGCAGCAGTGCCAGCTTAGCGATGACAGTCTGGTACGTCAGTTGTACGGCGCGTCGACGATTGTTGAACGTCATCGCCATCGTTACGAAGTCAACAATATGTTGTTGAAACAAATTGAAGCAGCGGGTCTGCGTGTCGCAGGCCGTTCCGGTGATGATCAGTTAGTCGAGATCATTGAGGTACCGAATCATCCGTGGTTCGTGGCCTGTCAGTTCCATCCGGAATTTACTTCCACGCCGCGTGATGGACATCCGTTGTTCGCTGGCTTTGTTAAAGCCGCCAACGAGCATCAGAAACGTCAGGCGAAGTAAAAAAGTTAGAACGGCGGTGCACCCTCAGCGGTGCACCGTTTGTCTGAAGTTTTAGTTTAACTAGTGACTTGAGGAAAACCTAATGTCCAAAATCGTTAAAGTCATCGGTCGTGAAATCATCGACTCCCGTGGTAACCCGACTGTTGAAGCTGAAGTACACCTGGAAGGTGGTTTCGTAGGTATGGCGGCGGCTCCGTCAGGTGCTTCTACTGGTTCCCGCGAAGCGCTGGAACTGCGCGATGGCGACAAATCCCGTTTCCTGGGTAAAGGCGTAACCAAAGCTGTTGGCGCGGTTAACGGCCCGATCGCTCAGGCTATTCTTGGCAAAGACGCTAAAGACCAGGCTGGCATCGACAAAATCATGATCGACCTGGACGGTACTGAAAACAAATCTAACTTCGGTGCAAACGCCATTCTGGCTGTCTCTCTGGCTAACGCCAAAGCTGCTGCTGCCGCTAAAGGTATGCCGCTGTACGAGCACATTGCTGAACTGAATGGCACGCCGGGCAAATACTCCATGCCGGTTCCGATGATGAACATCATCAACGGCGGCGAGCACGCTGACAACAACGTCGACATCCAGGAATTCATGATCCAGCCGGTTGGCGCGAAAACGGTTAAAGAAGCCATCCGTATGGGTTCTGAAGTTTTCCATCACCTGGCAAAAGTGCTGAAAGGCAAAGGCATGAACACCGCTGTGGGTGACGAAGGCGGCTATGCGCCGAACCTGGGTTCCAACGCTGAAGCGCTGGCTGTTATCGCTGAAGCGGTTAAAGCGGCTGGTTACGAGCTGGGTAAAGACATCACCCTGGCGATGGACTGCGCAGCATCTGAATTCTACAAAGACGGTAAATACGTTCTGGCTGGCGAAGGCAACAAAGCGTTCACCTCCGAAGAATTCACCCACTTCCTGGAAGAACTGACCAAACAGTACCCGATCGTTTCCATCGAAGATGGTCTGGACGAGTCTGACTGGGACGGTTTTGCATACCAGACCAAAGTACTGGGCGACAAAATCCAGCTGGTTGGTGACGACCTGTTCGTAACCAACACCAAAATCCTGAAAGAAGGCATCGAGAAAGGCATCGCTAACTCCATCCTGATCAAATTCAACCAGATCGGTTCTCTGACCGAAACTCTGGCTGCAATCAAGATGGCGAAAGACGCTGGCTATACTGCTGTCATCTCTCACCGTTCTGGCGAAACTGAAGACGCTACCATCGCTGACCTGGCTGTTGGTACCGCTGCAGGCCAGATCAAAACCGGTTCTATGAGCCGTTCTGACCGTGTTGCTAAATACAACCAGCTGATTCGTATCGAAGAAGCTCTGGGCGAAAAAGCACCGTATAACGGTCGTAAAGAGATCAAAGGCCAGGCGTAATCCTGCTTTTACCTCTTAACGTATAAACCCGCTTCGGCGGGTTTTTTTGTATCTGTTCAATAGCGCAGCCGCTGTGCATGACCGGGCAGACGAAATCTGCAATAATTAACGATTATCCCCTTAATAGAGAACGCTATGCAGTACCCGATTAACGAGATGTTCCAGACCCTACAAGGCGAGGGTTATTTTACCGGCGTCCCCGCTATTTTTATTCGTTTACAGGGATGTCCGGTCGGCTGTGCCTGGTGTGATACTAAGCATACCTGGGATAAACTGAGCGATCGGGAAGTGTCTCTGTTCAGCATTCTGGCAAAAACCAAAGAGAGCGACAAATGGGGTGCTGCGAGCAGTGAAGACTTGCTGGCAGTAATTAATCGTCAGGGCTATACCGCGCGTCACGTTGTCATCACCGGTGGCGAACCCTGTATTCACGACCTCATGCCGCTCACCGATCTGCTTGAAAAGAGTGGTTTTAGTTGTCAGATTGAAACCAGCGGGACGCACGAAGTGCGCTGTACGCCTAACACCTGGGTCACGGTTTCACCAAAAGTGAATATGCGCGGGGGATATGACGTGCTTTCCCAGGCGCTGGAGCGCGCCAATGAAATCAAGCATCCCGTTGGGCGAGTTCGTGATATTGAGGCGCTGGATGAACTGTTAGCCACGTTGAGCGATGATAAACCGCGTGTGATTGCTTTGCAGCCCATTAGCCAGAAAGAAGACGCGACGCGTCTGTGTATTGAAACGTGTATTGCACGTAACTGGAGGCTGTCTATGCAAACGCATAAATATTTAAATATCGCCTGATGCATTACTAATCTTACAGACGGCCTGCCGATGCCGTCTGTGACTCATCCATTACCTTGCATTGTTTATTTTCTCTATGTGAATTTCGATGAGTGTATAAAAGCGCTGATAAATTTTTCCATAGCGATGCACGGATCACGCTATTTTGGTAAATTTAAAGAAAAAATCATTCTATGAACTTTTTTGCATCAAAATCAGCAAATTAGCTGTTCTTTAATAATTTAAATTGTTGCGATTATGTTGGTAGAATGTGGTGCTGACAAAAAGTAGTTTATAAACAATTATATCCGTTTAGTGTGTTCCCCGCGCCAGCGGGGATAAACCGTGCAGAGTTGTATCTTACCCTGTTTACGTTTCGTGTTCCCCGCGCCAGCGGGGATAAACCGTTATCCCAATATATTTCGCTATCAGTTACATCGTGTTCCCCGCGCCAGCGGGGATAAACCGGACTGTTTATACCGGATTCCATGCGTTTTCAGGTGTTCCCCGCGCCAGCGGGGATAAACCGGAATTACTGGCTAACGACGAACTGACAGTTGAGTGTTCCCCGCGCCAGCGGGGATAAACCGCCGGACCTAAACCTGAAAAAACCGACGCCCAAGTGTTCCCCGCGCCAGCGGGGATAAACCGGCTCATTAAATAACTATATAACCCCCGGACTCGTGTTCCCCGCGCCAGCGGGGATAAACCGTTCCAGAACCGTTTGACTTACTGTGGCCATTAGTGTTCCCCGCGCCAGCGGGGATAAACCGGGCTTTGGTGAAGATTTCTGATTTGGTCATTTGTGTTCCCCGCGCCAGCGGGGATAAACCGGATCGGGTGGTGCCGGTGGGCCATGTGGCGCTGTGTTCCCCGCGCCAGCGGGGATAAACCGGCAGCGGTTGAGTAACTCCTCGTCCACGTCGAGTGTTCCCCGCGCCAGCGGGGATAAACCGCTCCAGCGCTCGAATTTATTTGAGGCCACCACGTGTTCCCCGCGCCAGCGGGGATAAACCGGCGAGGTCAATAAAAAATGGTGTGGCTTTACCGTGTTCCCCGCGCCAGCGGGGATAAACCGCCGGCATCAGCGCCGATCCGTTCATAGTGCCCGTGTTCCCCGCGCCAGCGGGGATAAACCGAACAGGAACAGGAAAAAAAAGATTTGTCCGGTGTGTTCCCCGCGCCAGCGGGGATAAACCGCAGATCCTCAACGGTCAGGCTGTTTAGTTCCTGTGTTCCCCGCGCCAGCGGGGATAAACCGCGGAGGATGGAATATTTCCGAGGCTGGCGATTGTGTTCCCCGCGCTAGCGGGGATAAACCGATGCCGGAACGCTGATGGCGTTTGACATGAGCGTGTTCCCCGCGCCAGCGGGGATAAACCGAATTATTTCTGTGGCTGGGGTTTCGATTCGATGTGTTCCCCGCGCCAGCGGGGATAAACCGTGACGCTGGTCTATACCGGCAACGAACGCGACGTGTTCCCCGCGCCAGCGGGGATAAACCGTTGACGGTGACGTCAGTGCCGAAGGCGAAATAGTGTTCCCCGCGCCAGCGGGGATAAACCGCCAGCTTACGCTATTTACGACGTTATTGAGCAGTGTTCCCCGCGCCAGCAGGGATAAATCGAAACGAAAGAGGCTATGCGGTTGTTTATCGGTGTGTTCCCCGCGCCAGCGGGGATAAACCGCCCCGATAGCGACGCTTCTGTAGTCACTGGCAGTGTTCCCCGCGCCAGCGGGGATAAACCGGTGAGTTCGGTTTTAATTTCGTCGCTAAGCTGCGTGTTCCCCGCGCCAGCGGGGATAAGCCGCGTCACTTTCTGACATTTTATTCAGTTCGTTAGTGTTCCCCGTGCCAGCGGGGATAAACCGTCATTTCTGGACGGGGCTGTGTGACGAATACGGTGTTCCCCGCGCCAGCGGGGATAAACCGTGTCCAATTAACCCAAACTTTGCGCGCTTAATATGTTCCCCGCGCTAGCGGGGATAAACCGGGATATGTGAAGTTCAGGTAGCCCATTACGCAGTGTTCCCCGCGCCAGCGGGGATAAACCGTTGATCGAGAGTGCGAAGAGGCAGAACGGGCAGTGTTCCCCGCGCCAGCGGGGATAAACCGCAGGTTATGCGCAAAAATTAATTCATATTATAGTGTTCCCCGCGCCAGCAGGGATAAACCGGACGAGTTCTGGAAATGGTTAGCTGATAAAGAGTGTTCCCCGCGCCAGCGGGGATAAACCGCGTTCATCGGCAGCGTCACGCAATATGAAGATGTGTTCCCCGCGCCAACAAGGATAGCCGTTGCATAATCATAATCTGTGTACCAGTAATGGCAGCTACAAACCTGTAAAGTAAAAAGGCCGCGTTTTCCCGGGGAGGCTTTTAGACAGGAGAAGGCCATGGCGTTAAGGATCAGGGTATTGCTCGAAAATCATAAGGGAGCTGGAGCGGATAAATCGTTGAAGGTCCGGCCAGGGTTAAGCCTGTTGGTCGAGGATGAGTCTACGTCTATCTTGTTCGATACCGGCCCTGATGGCAGTTTTATGCAAAACGCGTTGGCGATGGGGATCGACCTGTCCGATGTGTCTGCTGTGGTGCTTTCGCATGGTCATTACGATCATTGCGGCGGCGTGCCGTGGCTTCCTGATAGCAGTCGAATCATCTGCCATCCCGATATTGCACGTGAACGTTATGCAGCAATGACTTTTCTTGGTATTACCCGAAAAATAAAAAAATTGTCGTGTGAGGTGGACTATTCACGCTATCGAATGATGTACACGCGTGACCCCCTGCCGATTGGCGAAAACTTTATCTGGTCAGGGGAAATACCGGTGGTCGCGCCTGAAGCCTACGGCATTTTTGGCGGCCACGATGCGGAGCCGGACTCTATTTTGGATGAGGGCGTACTGATTTACCAATCGACAAAAGGATTAGTCATCATTACGGGATGCGGGCATCGGGGGATCGCAAATATTGTCCGGCACTGTCAGAATATTACTGGTATAAAGCGGAGTTACGCGCTTGTCGGCGGATTTCATCTCCGCTGCGCATCACCGTTCACGCTGTGGCGAGTCAGGCGCTTTCTGCAAGAACATAAACCTGAAAAACTATGCGGTTGTCACTGTACAGGGGCCTGGGGGCGGTTGTGGCTACCGGAAATAACCGCACCTGCAACCGGTGATGTACTGCGCTTTTAACACCACGCGCTGGACTGTTTTCACTGATGAAACGTCGTGTGGATAGGCTGGAATCAATTTGACATCCAGCCCACGCGTTAATAAACCTTATTCGCCGCGATAGACGCAGCCGGCTGTACAGGTCTCTTTCACCATCACGGCGCTCAGTAGCGGCACGACGGGCTTAACCTGATCCCAAATCCATTTTGCCAGCACTTCGCTGGTGGGATTGGACAGCCCTGGAATATCATTCAGATAGTAGTGATCAAGACGATCGTAAGTCGGTTTAAACGCCGCTTTGAGATCCGCGAAATCCATAATCCAACCGGTATGCGGATCGACTTCACCGGTAATTTCGAGACGCACCATAAACGAGTGTCCGTGCAGGCGGCCGCACTTATGCCCTTCAGGCACGTGAGGCAGGCGGTGAGCGGCTTCAAAGGTGAAATCTTTATACAACGTGGTGGACATGATGAACTCTCAGGCAATAAAAAAACCGCCGTAGGGTACCGGAAAGCGCATTTTTTATCATTAACTAAAACCATTCTCCGCCTTGTGACGGGCAATTAATTTAAGAATTTCCAGAAAATTTAATAATTATCAATCAATTATAAAATCGATTTTGGCGTTAATAACGATAACTAAAACAGGTTAGTTCATTTGGTTATTTGTTATTTCCAACCCTTCTTTAATTGTTATTCCTCTCACCGTTAACCTTATCCTCAGTTTGGGATTTATCGCTTATACATTTCATCTTTCAAGCCGCATCTGTGTTGACTGCGTTTACTCACCCCAGTCACGTATTTATGTACGCTCCTGGGGCGCGATCAGCTTACGGCGAACTTGAATGATTTTGTGTATAGATCCGCTTTGCTTACTGGAACATAACGACGCATGACGACACCGGCTCCACTGACTGGGTTGCTTCCGCTTAATCCGGAGCAACTGGCGCGCCTTCAGGCCGCGACAACCGACCTTACTCCCGAACAGCTTGCCTGGGTCTCCGGCTATTTTTGGGGCGTACTGAACCCGCGCTCAGGCGCTGTTGCCGTCACGCCTGTTCCTGAGCGGAAGATGCCGCGGGTTACGCTTATCTCCGCTTCGCAAACCGGCAATGCGCGTCGTGTGGCGGAAGCGCTGCGTGATGATCTGCTGGCGGCCAACCTTAATGTGACACTGGTGAACGCCGGCGACTACAAATTCAAACAGATTGCCAGTGAAAAACTGTTGGTGATAGTGACGTCCACCCAGGGAGAAGGCGAGCCGCCGGAAGAGGCCGTCGCGCTGCATAAATTCCTGTTCTCCAAAAAAGCGCCGAAACTGGAAAACACCGCTTTTGCCGTGTTTAGCCTCGGCGACACCTCTTATGAATTTTTCTGCCAGTCCGGAAAAGATTTCGACAGCAAACTGGCGGAACTGGGCGGTGAACGTCTGCTCGACCGTGTCGATGCTGACGTTGAATATCAGGCAGCTGCCAGCGAATGGCGCGCCCGCGTGGTTGATGTTCTGAAGTCTCGCGCACCTGTCGCGGCACCTTCGCAATCCGTCGCTACTGGCGCGGTAAACGACATCCACACCAGCCCCTATACTAAAGACGCGCCGCTGATCGCGACCCTCTCCGTGAATCAGAAAATCACCGGTCGCAACTCGGAAAAAGATGTGCGTCATATTGAGATTGATTTAGGCGACTCCGGCCTGCGCTATCAGCCGGGCGATGCGCTGGGCGTCTGGTATCAGAACGATCCGGCTCTGGTGAAGGAGCTGGTTGAGTTGCTGTGGCTGAAGGGCGATGAGCCGGTGACGGTTGACGGTAAAACCCTGCCGCTCGCCGAAGCGCTGGAGTGGCACTTCGAGCTGACGGTGAATACCGCCAACATTGTTGAGAACTACGCGACCCTGACGCGCAGTGAGTCGCTGTTGCCATTAGTGGGCGACAAAGCGCAGCTCCAGCATTACGCCGCGACCACGCCCATTGTTGATATGGTGCGTTTCTCTCCGGCACAGCTGGATGCTCAGGCGCTAATCGACCTGCTGCGTCCGCTAACGCCGCGTCTGTACTCCATCGCCTCCGCACAGGCTGAAGTGGAGAGCGAAGTGCATATCACCGTTGGCGTGGTTCGTTATGACATTGAAGGCCGCGCCCGCGCCGGTGGCGCTTCCAGCTTCCTCGCCGACCGCGTGGAAGAAGAGGGCGAAGTTCGCGTCTTTATTGAGCATAACGATAACTTCCGCCTGCCAGCTAACCCGGAAACGCCGGTGATCATGATTGGCCCCGGTACCGGCATCGCGCCGTTCCGCTCCTTTATGCAACAGCGCGCGGCGGAAGGGGTGGAAGGTAAGAACTGGTTGTTCTTCGGCAACCCGCACTTTACCGAAGATTTCCTCTATCAGGTGGAGTGGCAGCGCTACGTGAAAGAGGGGGTGTTAAGCCGTATCGATCTCGCCTGGTCACGCGATCAAAAAGAAAAAATTTACGTACAAGACAAGCTGCGTGAACAGGGCGCCGAGCTGTGGCGCTGGATCAATGATGGCGCGCATATTTATGTCTGCGGCGACGCCAGGCGCATGGCCGCAGATGTCGAAAAAGCATTGCTGGAAGTGATCGCTGAATTCGGCGGTATGGACCTCGAATCGGCAGATGAATATTTAAGTGAGCTGCGCGTAGAGCGCCGTTATCAGCGAGATGTCTACTAATGAGCGAAAAACATCCAGGCCCACTGGTGGTCGAAGGTAAACTGTCCGATGCCGAGCGCATGAAGCTGGAAAGCAACTATCTGCGCGGCACCATTGCGGAAGATCTGAACGACGGTCTCACCGGCGGTTTTAAAGGCGATAACTTCCTGCTGATACGCTTTCATGGCATGTATCAGCAGGATGACCGCGATATTCGCGCCGAGCGTGCGGCGCAGAAGCTGGAGCCGCGCCACGCGATGCTGCTGCGCTGCCGCCTGCCGGGCGGGGTGATTACTACGACGCAATGGCAGGCGATCGATAAATTCGCGGCGGATAACACGATTTACGGCAGTATCCGTCTGACCAACCGCCAGACCTTCCAGTTCCACGGCATTCTGAAGAAGAACGTTAAGCCGGTGCACCAGATGCTGCACTCGGTGGGGCTGGATGCGCTGGCAACCGCCAACGACATGAACCGTAACGTGCTGTGTACCTCTAACCCGTACGAGTCTCAGCTGCATGCTGAAGCCTACGAATGGGCGAAGAAGATCTCCGAACATCTGCTGCCGCGCACCCGTGCGTATGCGGAGATCTGGCTCGATCAGGAGAAGGTCGCGACCACCGATGAAGAACCGATCCTCGGGCAGACCTATCTGCCGCGTAAATTTAAAACCACGGTGGTGATCCCGCCGCAAAATGATATCGATCTGCACGCCAACGACATGAACTTTGTGGCGATTGCCGAGAACGGCAAGCTGGTCGGCTTTAACCTGCTGGTGGGCGGCGGTCTGTCTATTGAGCATGGTAATAAGAAAACCTACGCTCGTACGGCCAGCGAGTTTGGCTATCTGCCGCTGGAGCACACCCTGGCGGTGGCCGAAGCGGTAGTGACGACGCAGCGCGACTGGGGTAACCGTACCGACAGGAAAAATGCCAAAACCAAATACACCCTTGAGCGCGTGGGACTGGAGACATTTAAAGCGGAAGTCGAGCGTCGCGCGGGGATCAAATTTGAGCCGATCCGCCCGTATGAGTTTACCGGGCGTGGCGACAGGATTGGCTGGGTGAAAGGCATTGATGATAAATGGCACCTGACGCTGTTTATTGAGAACGGCCGTATCCTGGATTATCCGGGGCGTCCGCTGAAAACCGGCCTGCTGGAGATCGCGAAGATTCATCAGGGCGAGTTCCGTATCACCGCTAACCAGAACCTGATTATTGCCAGCGTGCCGGAAAGCCAGAAAGCGAAGATCGAGACGCTGGCGCGCGACCACGGGTTGATGAATGCGGTGAAACCGCAGCGTGAAAACTCAATGGCCTGCGTGTCGTTCCCAACCTGCCCGCTGGCAATGGCGGAAGCCGAGCGTTTCCTGCCGTCGTTCACGGACAAAGTGGAAGCGATTCTGGAAAAACACGGCATTCCTGATGAGCATATCGTGATGCGCGTGACCGGCTGCCCGAACGGCTGTGGCCGCGCGATGCTGGCGGAAATTGGCTTAGTAGGGAAAGCGCCTGGTCGTTATAACCTGCATCTTGGTGGCAACCGCATCGGGAGTCGTATCCCACGGATGTATAAAGAAAATATCGCCGAGCCGGATATTCTGGCCTCGCTGGATGAACTGATTGGGCGCTGGGCGAAAGAGCGTGAAGCGGGTGAAGGCTTCGGCGACTTTACGGTGCGTGCGGGCATCATTCGCCCGGTGCTCGATCCCGCGCGTGATTTCTGGGAATAACCTGAATTGCCGGATGGCGTCTGTGTAGGCCTGATAAGCACAGCGCCATCAGGCAAGGCAAACAGTGAGGAACTCATGTCCCAACTCGATCTCAACGCATTGAATGAATTGCCAAAAGTCGATCGCGTAATGGCTCTGGCGGAAACCAACGCCCAACTGGAAAAACTGAGCGCCGAAGAACGCGTGGCCTGGGCGCTGGAAAATCTGCCCGGCGAATACGTGCTCTCCTCAAGCTTTGGCATCCAGGCGGCGGTGAGCCTGCACCTGGTGAACCAGATTCGCCCGGATATCCCGGTGATCCTCACCGATACCGGCTATTTGTTCCCGGAAACCTACCAGTTTATTGATGAGCTAACGGACAAACTCAAACTCAACCTGAAAGTTTACCGCGCGGGCGAAAGTCCGGCCTGGCAGGAAGCGCGCTACGGCAAGCTGTGGGAGCAGGGCGTTGAGGGCATTGAGAAATACAATGAGATCAACAAAGTCGAGCCGATGAACCGGGCGCTAAAAGAGCTGAAAGCGCAGACGTGGTTTGCGGGTCTGCGTCGCGAGCAGTCCGGCAGCCGCGCGCATTTACCCGTTCTCGCTATCCAGCGCGGCGTGTTTAAAGTGCTACCGATTATCGACTGGGATAATCGCACCGTTTACCAGTACCTGCAAAAGCATGGCCTGAAATACCATCCGCTGTGGGATCAGGGCTATCTGTCGGTGGGCGATACGCACACCACCCGCAAATGGGAGCCGGGTATGGCGGAAGAAGAGACACGCTTCTTCGGGCTGAAGCGCGAGTGCGGGCTGCATGAAGGGTAATTGTCCTTACGCGGTATGATTATACTTGCTGCTATGAAAAATCCGGCAGGCAGCCGGATTTTAAATTGGTTATATTACTGACTATCTTTATGTCAGTAATATATTACGACTGCACCCATCTTTACCAATGTGCAAAGAACGTTCATGGGTTAGATATAGTTTTTCAAGAATTACATCAATAAACATTTTTTTTGCATGATAGTCGTTATAATCCTGATTAAGTTTTTTTAAAAAACCAGAATTTGTTGGTTTAAACTCTGAAAACGGTGAATAGCTATGTAGTAAATAGGAGATGCACGGATGCATCATGCTAAAAGCGACTTCACCTTGTACCTCCTGATAACCTATTTTGCAAAACTGAGTCGTAGGCTCAAAGTTACCGGCATTAATACAGGCCAGCATTGATTTTTCATCTGCAGTAAGTGAGTCCTGCCATTCGACAAGCGGGTGGTCTGGAGCCTCTGCGGGACGCATCATCTCATAAACCGCCGTTTTGATTTGTGCATTTCCCGTCACTTCTTTTCGTAGAGTTGAAATCGACTCCTGAAGTAATTCCGGGTGCCAGGTCATCTTCGAACCAATCACCTCACATATTTGTAAAAATAATTGTCTCTCCTCTCTACTCATAGATTCTATCACTGCATCATCTGATATATTAAGGATGTCCTTAATATTGCTTTGGCTGATCACCGTGTCGCCGACCATAAGTAAAAATTGTGTCTGAGAAGCGTCCATCTTGATAGTAAACAGATCTTGATGAGCCGGGCAGGCCAGATGTTGTAGCCGTTTAAAGGCGTAAATTTTATTTATATCCTCTACGTTAACTTCCATCTCTCCAGGTTCACCACGGCCCTGCCCGTGAATGATGGAGTGTAACACTTCCAGCGCATGGTCCTTTTTTTCCGCTCTAAAATGATCCTGGACTTTATCCCAACCCCCCATATGGATTGCTTTTTCTTTATCTGCGCTTAACAGATGAGCAAGCCGACTTTCATTAAGCGTATAATTTTGATGATTACCGAAGCTTAAAGTGACTGGCATAATATTTTCCTTCAAATTTATATTATTCAATATCCGGAGTAAAATATATCGTTCAATTCTCTCTTTTTTATTAAACAGATAAAGTTTACTACAGGAGAGAATTTGAACGACATTATTAATACAGCACATTTATGGTTGGTAATCCTTTGTGGTGACGATAATTCAGACAAAAGGTAGATGATTCGCCGCAAATGGTCGTTTTTTTTAAATTTTGGTTTATGCAGAAGGCATTGGAGGAAGCCTCTTTGAGCGCTTCTTCCAGAAGAAAAAGGCGGAAAAATTTATAATAATTATTCGTGGGGTAAATATTTCTGAAGAATATATAAAATTGAGCGGGCATATTTAAATATAATCTCAGGAAGTGCAATTTTTGTGAGGTATATCAACAAAAAAGACCATTAAAAAGGCGTAGAGTGCTTTTATTATCCACATGCTGGAGTTTACGTGTCGATATATCACTATTGGGGAAAGTCTCGACGAGGAGAAACTGACGGCGGTGATGATTACCATTTGCTTTGCTGGCATTCTTTAGATGTTGCGGCTGTGGGTTACTGGATGGTGATAAATAATATTTATTTTATTGACCACTATCTAAAAAAATTAGGCATCCAGGATAAGGAGCAGGCGGCGCAATTTTTTGCCTGGATTTTATGTTGGCATGATATTGGAAAGTTTGCTCATTCCTTCCAGCAACTATACCGTCATGAGGCTTTAAATATCTTTAATGAGCCTACACGGCATTATGAAAAAATCGCGCATACCACGCTGGGATACATGTTGTGGAACTCCTGGCTAAGTGAATGCCCTGAATTGTTTCCTCCTTCTTCGCTTTCAGTTCGTAAAAGTAAGCGCGTTATGGCGCTTTGGATGCCAGTCACTACAGGTCATCATGGACGCCCTCCAGAGGCAATCCAGGAGCTGGACCATTTTCGCCAGCAGGATAAAGACGCGGCAAGAGATTTTCTTCTGAGAATAAAAGCGCTCTTTCCTTTAATTACTTTGCCTGAAGCCTGGGATGAAGATGAGGGTATCGACCAATTTCAGCAACTTTCCTGGTTTATTTCCGCTGCGGTTGTACTGGCTGACTGGACTGGTTCTGCCAGCCGTTATTTTCCGCGTACTGCGGAAAAAATGCCTGTTGATACCTACTGGCAGCAAGCTCTCGCTAAAGCACAAACTGCCATCACGCTATTTCCCTCAGCGGCGAATGTGTCTGCCTTTACGGGCATAGAAACGCTTTTCCCTTTTATTCAGCATCCCACACCGTTACAACAAAAGGCGCTTGAGCTGGATATCAACGTGGATGGCGCCCAACTCTTTATTCTTGAAGATGTCACCGGGGCCGGAAAAACAGAGGCGGCGCTCATATTAGCTCATCGACTGATGGCGGCAGGTAAAGCGCAGGGACTCTATTTTGGACTGCCGACAATGGCGACAGCCAACGCGATGTTTGAACGTATGGCGAACACCTGGCTGGCGCTGTATCAGCCGGACTCCCGTCCCAGCCTGATTCTGGCGCATAGCGCGCGTCGCTTAATGGATCGTTTCAATCAGTCAATATGGTCGGTCACTCTTTCTGGTACGGAAGAACCCGATGAAGCGCAGCCTTATAGTCAGGGATGCGCCGCCTGGTTTGCCGACAGCAATAAAAAAGCGTTGTTGGCGGAGGTTGGCGTAGGCACGTTGGATCAGGCGATGATGGCGGTAATGCCATTTAAACATAACAACCTGCGGTTACTGGGTCTTAGCAACAAGATCTTACTGGCTGATGAGATCCATGCCTGTGATGCCTGGATGTCCCGAATACTTGAAGGTTTGATCGAACGGCAGGCCAGTAATGGCAACGCCACTATTCTGTTATCTGCGACGCTATCGCAGCAGCAGCGAGATAAGCTGGTGGCGGCATTTTCCCGTGGGGTGAGGCGTAGTGTGCAGGCGCCGTTGCTAGGCCATGACGATTATCCCTGGCTGACTCAGGTCACACAAACAGAGCTGATTTCTCAGCGGGTTGATACACGCAAAGAGGTTGAGCGTTGCGTAGATATTGGCTGGCTACATAGTGAAGAGGCGTGTCTTGAACGTATAGGTGAAGCAGTGGAAAAAGGAAACTGTATCGCCTGGATACGTAACTCCGTTGATGATGCGATTCGTATCTATCGCCAGCTTCAACTGAGTAAGGTCGTCGTCACGGAAAACCTTTTACTCTTCCATAGTCGCTTTGCTTTTTACGATCGTCAGCGGATTGAGTCACAGACGCTGAATCTCTTTGGCAAACAGAGCGGCGCGCAACGTGCCGGTAAGGTCATTATCGCCACGCAGGTCATCGAACAAAGTCTGGATATTGACTGCGATGAGATGATCTCTGATTTAGCGCCGGTGGATTTATTAATTCAGCGGGCCGGTCGACTACAGCGTCATATTCGCGATCGTAACGGTCTGGTGAAAAAGAGTGGGCAGGATGAGCGAGAGACGCCAGTGCTGCGCATTCTTGCTCCGGAGTGGGATGACGCGCCGCGAGAGAACTGGTTATCCAGCGCCATGCGTAACAGCGCCTATGTCTATCCCGATCATGGGCGCATGTGGCTGACACAGCGCATATTACGTGAGCAGGGGACGATTCGGATGCCGCAATCTGCCCGATTGTTGATTGAGTCGGTCTACGGCGAGGATGTCAACATGCCGGTTGGATTTGCAAAAACCGAGCAATTGCAGGAAGGCAAATTTTATTGCGACCGGGCATTTGCCGGCCAGATGCTGCTTAACTTTGCGCCGGGCTACTGTGCTGAAATTAGCGATTCTTTACCGGAGAAAATGTCAACGCGGCTGGCGGAAGAGTCTGTCACGCTGTGGCTGGCGAAAATCGTGGATAGCGTCGTAACCCCTTATGCCAGCGGTGAACACGCCTGGGAGATGAGCGTGCTGCGAGTACGTCAGAGCTGGTGGAATAAACATAAAGACGAGTTTGAAAAATTAGACGGCGAACCCTTGCGTAAGTGGTGTGCGCAACAGCATCAGGATAAGGATTTTGCCACGGTGATTGTGGTGACGGACTTTGCCGCTTGTGGTTATTCGGCGAATGAGGGATTGATTGGCATGATGGGGGAATAACGAATACAGATATGGACAATTTTTCACTTTTAACAACGCCCTGGCTCCCCGTCCGTTTCAAAGACGGTTCCACGGGCAAGCTGGCCCCCGTCGATCTGGCGGATGAAAACGTGGTGGACATCGCCGCAACGCGAGCAGATTTACAGGGAGCGGCTTGGCAGTTTCTGTTGGGATTGCTGCAATGCAGTATCGCGCCGAAAAGATACAAAAATTGGGAGGATATCTGGTTTGATGGATTGCATGCCGATGTGCTCCATAAGGCATTAGCACCGTTAGAACACGCTTTTCAGTTTGGCGCGGAAACGCCGTCTTTTATGCAGGATTTTGAACCGTTAAGCGGCGAAAAAGTCTCTATTGCCTCATTGTTGCCGGAAATACCTGGCGCGCAAACCACGAAGTTCAATAAAGATCATTTTGTCAAACGCGGCGTAACGGAACGTTTTTGTCCGCACTGCGCGGCGCTGGCGCTGTTCTCGTTGCAGCTTAACGCGCCTGCGGGCGGCAAAGGCTATCGTACCGGGCTGCGCGGCGGCGGGCCACTGACCACGCTGGTTGAATTGCAGGAATATCAGGGCGAGCGGCAAACGCCGCTCTGGCGCAAGCTGTGGCTCAACGTGATGCCGCAGGATACTGCGGATCTGCCTTTACCAGACCAGTGTGATGCGACCGTTTTCCCGTGGCTTGCCGCGACGCGGACCAGCGAGCAGGCGAATGCCGTTACCACGCCGGAGCAGGTCAATAAACTCCAGGCGTACTGGGGGATGCCGCGTCGTATCCGCCTGGATTTTGCCACCTTACAGTCAGGTTGCTGCGATATTTGCGGCGCTGAAAGCGATGAGCTTCTTGGCTTTATGACCGTCAAGAACTACGGCGTTAACTACGATGGCTGGCGGCACCCGCTGACGCCTTATCGCGCCCCGGTAAAAGATCAAAACGCCTTCTTTTCCGTTAAACCGCAGCCCGGCGGCCTTATCTGGCGCGACTGGCTGGGATTAAGTCAGAACAACCAGACGGAAGCGAATTACGAATCTCCCGCGCAGGTAGTCAAGGTGTTTAACGCCCGCTCGCTGACTGACGTTAAAGCGGGGATCTGGGGCTTTGGCGCGGATTTCGACAATATGAAAATCCGCTGCTGGTATGAGCATCACTTCCCGTTGCTGATGACGGAAGGTCTGATCCCTGATTTACGTAAGGCCGTGCAAACTGCGGCCCGCCTGTTGAGCCTGCTTCGCAGCGCGCTCAAAGAGGCCTGGTTTGCCGATGCGAAGGGTGCTCGCGGTGATTTCAGTTTTATCGACATTGATTTCTGGAACCTGACGCAGGGACGTTTTCTCAACCTGATTCACGATCTGGAAAACGGCCACAAGCCGGACGAAAGGCTGAATAAATGGCAAAGAGAACTTTGGCTGTTTACCCGTCATTACTTCGATGATCACGTCTTTACCAACCCCTACGAGAGCAGCGATCTGGAACGCATCATGACCGCGCGCAAGAAATATTTTACGACATCGGCGGAAAAACAAAGTGCAAAAGCCGCCAAAGCAAAGAAACAGGAGGCTGCTGAATGAGTGTTGTGACGAAAGATGATAAAGCCACTTTGCGTCAGTGGCATGAGGAACTACAAGAAAAACGTGGATTACGTGCCAGCTTACGACGTAGTAAAACGGTGAATGATGCCTGTTTGGCTGAGGGGCTTCATTCATTGTTAATGCAAACACATTCTTTATGGAAAAACAAAGCACCCTGGAATGTTACTGCATTGGCAATCACAGCGGCACTGGCTGCACATATCAAATTTATTGATGAGCAAAAGAGTTTTGCTGCGCAGCTTGGACAGAAGAAAGGTGGCGACACTCCGGTGATGTCAAAATTACGCTTCTCCCACCTATTAGCGGTAAAAACGCCGGATGAACTGCTGCGCCAGTTACGGCGTGCGGTGAAGCTGTTAGATGGTTCGGTCAACCTGTTTTCTCTTGCAGACGATATTTTCTGCTGGTGCCAGGAGCAGAATGACTTGCTGAACCACCATCGCCGCCAGCAGCGGCCAACCGAATTTCTTCGTATCCGCTGGGCGCTGGAATACTACCAGGCCGGCGATGGCGATACCGATAACGAACAAGATTAACAGGGATATCTTTATGACAACGTTTATTCAGCTCCATTTACTGACCGCTTACCCCGCCGCTAACCTGAACCGTGATGATACCGGTGCGCCAAAAACCGTGGTGCTTGGCGGAGCAACACGTCTGCGTATCTCCTCTCAGAGCCTGAAACGCGCCTGGCGTACATCTGAGTTATTTGAACAGGCATTAGCTGGCCATATTGGTATTCGTACTGGTCGCATTGCTCGTGAGGCGGCGCAAATCCTCGTTGATAGCGGCATTGACGCCAAAAAAGCGGTTGAGTACGTCAAGAACATCGCCAACTGCTTTGGCAAGGTAAAAGAGGATAAGAAACCCAAAGATGAGTTGACGAATGCTGAAACCGAGCAACTGGTGCATATCAGCCCTGCTGAGTTTGAGGCCGTGAAAGCGCTGGCGCGCCGTCTGGCAGAAGAAAAACGTCCGGCAACAGAAGAGGAAGCAGAACTGTTACGTCACGATCGCATGGCCGTCGATATTGCCATGTTTGGCCGGATGTTAGCGAAGAAAACTGATTTTAACGTGGAAGCCGCCTGCCAGGTCGCCCACGCCTTCGGCGTCAGCGAAACGATCATCGAAGACGATTTCTTTACCGCTGTGGATGACCTACGCCAGGCATCGGCAGAAGATGCAGGCGCAGGCCATCTCGGCGAAACCGGCTTTGGCTCCGCGCTGTTTTACACCTATATCTGCATCGACAAAGATCTGCTGGTGAAAAACCTGAACGACAATGAAGAACTGGCAAACAAAACGCTGCGCGCCTTTACTGAAGCGGCGCTGAAAGTGTCGCCGACCGGCAAACAGAACAGCTTTGCCAGCCGTGCCTATGCCTCGTGGGCGCTGGCCGAAAAAGGCACCGACCAACCACGTTCACTGGCGGCCGCGTTTTATGAACCGATCAACGGTACAGACCAATTGAACGTTGCGGTTAAGCGTATTACATCGCTGCATAAGAATATGAATAAGGTTTATGGCCAGCGGACTGATACCGCCAGTTTCGACGTGATGAATCAGCAGGGAAGCATGGAAGACGTGCTTGACTTCATCTGCGCGTAAGGGGCGGCTTATGAGCCAATATCTGGTTTTTCAGCTTCACGGGCCGATGGCCTCCTGGGGCGTGGATGCGCCAGGCGAAGTGCGCCACAGCCATGAGCTACCCTCGCGCTCGGCGCTGTTGGGGTTATTAGCTGCGGCGCTGGGAATTCGCCGCGATGAGGAGGAACGGCTAAACGCCTTCAATCGTCATTACCAATTTTTGCTGTGCGCCAGTGGCAACCCGCGCTGGGCGCGGGATTATCACACGGTGCAGATGCCGAAAGAGGTACGTAAGGCACGTTACTTCAGCCGCCGTGAAGAGTTGCAGGATCCTGAATTACTGAGCGCGCTGATTTCCCGACGCGACTACTACACCGACGCCTGGTGGATGATCGCTGTCAGCGCGACGCCGGACGCGCCTTACACGTTGGCGCAGCTTCAGACGTCGCTACAACATCCTGTATTCCCGCTGTATCTGGGGCGCAAAAGTCACCCTCTGGCGTTGCCGCTTGCGCCGCAACTGCTGGAAGGGAGTGCGGCGGGTGTCCTGCGTGAAGCATATCGTTGGTATCAGGATCAATTCAATGCGCTGAAACTGCCTCTCCCCAGATTACAGAACGAATGCTGGTGGGAAGGTGAACACGATGGCTTAACGGCGAGCAAAATTTTACGTCGTCGCGACATGCCGTTGAGCCGCCAGCAATGGCTGTTCGGTGAACGTAGCGTGAATCAGGGGCCGTGGCTCCGCAAGGAGGACGCGTGTATCTCTCAAGAATAACGCTGCACACCAGCGAGCTTTCGCCGGCACAGCTCTTGCATCTGGTGGAGCGCGGCGAGTACGTGATGCACCAGTGGTTATGGGATCTCTTTCCCGGCAGCAAGGAACGGCAGTTTCTTTATCGCCGCGAAGAGTTACAGGGCGCGTTTCGCTTTTTTGTTCTCTCACAGGAACAGCCTGCCGCCAGCGCGATTTTTGACGTGCAGACTCGCCCATTTGCGCCAACGCTGAGCGCGGGGCAGACGCTGCGGTTTAACCTGCGCGCCAATCCGACGGTTTGCAAAAACGGCAAGCGTCACGATTTGCTGATGGAGGCGAAACGCCAGCGTAAAACGCAGGGTGATAGCCAGGATATTTGGTCTTATCAGCAGCAGGCGGCGCTGACGTGGTTGGCGCGCCAGGGGGAGCAAAATGGCTTTACTCTGCGCGAGGCGAGCGTTGATGCTTATCGGCAGCAGCAGATACGTCGCGGGAAAGATCGGCAGATGATTCAGTTTAGCAGCGTGGACTATACCGGCGTGCTGGTGATTAACGAACCCGCGCTTTTCCTGCAACGTCTGGCGCAGGGGTTCGGTAAAAGCCGGGCGTTTGGCTGCGGAATGATGATGATCAAACCTGGAGACGACGCGTGACGTTCGTGCCGCTCAACCCGATCCCGTTAAAAGATCGAACCTCAATGATCTTCCTCCAGTACGGTCAGATTGACGTGCTGGATGGGGCATTCGTGCTGATCGATAAAACGGGAATCCGCACGCATATTCCCGTTGGTTCGGTCGCTTGTATCATGCTGGAACCGGGAACGCGGGTTTCCCATGCGGCTGTGCGTCTGGCATCGACGGTGGGAACGCTGTTGGTGTGGGTGGGCGAGGCGGGAGTGCGGGTTTATTCCTCCGGACAACCCGGCGGCGCACGAGCCGATAAGTTGCTTTATCAGGCAAAGCTGGCGTTAGATGATGACCTGCGGCTGAAGGTGGTGCGCAAAATGTATGAACTGCGTTTTCGCGAACCGCCGCCCGCCCGTCGTTCCGTTGAGCAACTGCGCGGTATTGAAGGATCCCGTGTGCGGGCGACCTATGCATTGCTGGCGAAGCAGTATGGCGTGAAGTGGCATGGTCGTAACTATGATCCGAAAGACTGGGAGAAGGGGGATGTCGTCAACCGATGTATTAGCGCGGCGACATCGTGCCTGTACGGGATTTCAGAAGCGGCTATCCTGGCGGCGGGATATGCGCCAGCTATCGGTTTTATCCATAGTGGTAAGCCGCTTTCTTTTGTTTATGACATTGCCGATATCATCAAATTTGAATCGGTGGTGCCCAAAGCATTTGAGATCGCTGCTCGTCACCCGGCGGAACCTGATAAAGAAGTGCGCCTGGCCTGCCGTGATATTTTTCGCAGTTCGAAGCTGACCGGAAAATTGATCCCACTGATCGAAGAGGTGCTCGCTGCCGGTGAAATTGAACCACCTCAGCCTGCGCCGGATATGTTGCCGCCAGCAATACCGGAACCTGAATCACTGGGTGATAGCGGCCATCGGGGGCATGGTTGATGAGTATGGTGGTTGTGGTCACGGAAAACGTACCGCCGCGCCTGCGGGGACGTCTTGCCGTCTGGTTACTCGAGGTTCGTGCAGGTGTTTATGTTGGCGATACCTCGAAGCGTATTCGGGAAATGATTTGGCAACAGATCACACAGCTTGGCGGAGTCGGAAACGTAGTAATGGCCTGGGCAACAAATACTGAGTCTGGTTTTGAGTTCCAGACCTGGGGTGAAAACAGACGTATTCCGGTAGATTTGGATGGACTGCGTTTGGTTTCTTTTCTTCCTGTTGAAAATCAATAAGTTGAATGTTCTTTAATAATAAGGAATTGTTATCTTACCGTTGGTAGTTTGTTATGTAGTAAAAAAGGGCTTTTAGAACAAATATATAGTTTTAGTGTGTTCCCCGCGCCAGCGGGGATAAACCGTGAGCAACGACAGTAAATAATTTTTCGTGCTGGTGTTCCCCGCGCCAGCGGGGATAAACCGAACCGCTGGCGGGCTGATTGGTCTGCAACCACGTGTTCCCCGCGCCAGCGGGGATAAACCGAACCGCTGGCGGGCTGATTGGTCTGCAACCACGTGTTCCCCGCGCCAGCGGGGATAAACCGCAACCAGGCTGGATCGTAACTCCTATCCCCTCGTGTTCCCCGCGCCAGCGGGGATAAACCGCCAGTGGGCGTAGCCAGCTCATCGCTATTTTGCGTGTTCCCCGCGCCAGCGGGGATAAACCGCGTTGCGGATTATCGTTAAGACTGAAGGAAGTGTGTTCCCCGCGCCAGCGGGGATAAACCGCGTCACTACCGAGACCGAGACCGAGACCGAGAGTGTTCCCCGCGCCAGCGGGGATAAACCGCCGCTGACGCACTGGATCAACCTGACGCAACGGTGTTCCCCGCGCCAGCGGGGATAAACCGTTGCAGGGCGATATTGTTGTTGGTGAATGGGAGTGTTCCCCGCGCCAGCGGGGATAAACCGCGTCGCGGAAAATTTCGCATTGACGATAAAGAGTGTTCCCCGCGCCAGCGGGGATAAACCGTTACGTGTTTATTCATCTGTTGCATTAGATTCGTGTTCCCCGCGCCAGCGGGGATAAACCTGAGGCGTACAGGCTGTTAGATGAGAAATTACCGTGTTCCCCGCGCCAGCGGGGATAAACCGTGGATTATCTGTATTTTACGGAAGTGGGCGCGGTGTTCCCCGCGCCAGCGGGGATAAACCGGTCGTTCATCAGGCACTACCGGCACTTTCTGGGTGTTCCCCGCGCCAGCGGGGATAAACCGATATTCGCCGCTTTCCATTTACCGAACGTAACGTGTTCCCCGCGCCAGCGGGGATAAACCGCCACGTTCGGCGATGTTGGCCCCATCGGTCCAGTGTTCCCCGCGCCAGCGGGGATAAACCGAAACGGTAGTGTTTTAAAACCGTTTCGAGGTGCGTGTTCCCCGCGCCAGCGGGGATAAACCGAATAAGGCGCGGTGCCACCCTCGGCTTTAATTGTGTTCCCCGCGCCGACGCGTTCCAGCGCACGTTACTCGATCGTGTTCCCCGCGCCAGCGGGGATAAACCGAGCCGTTTCCGCTAAATACCCCCGCAGTGATTGTGTTCCCCGCGCCAGCGGGGATAAACCGTTCTTGAATATGATTGCGGGTATATGTGGATAGTGTTCCCCGCGCCAGCGGGGATAAACCGTCTGGTTATAACATCGCAGCAAAATCAAAAGAGTGTTCCCCGCGCCAGCGGGGATAAACCGTGACGAGGTGCGAGCGATGGTATCAAGGCCTAGTGTTTCCCGCGCCAGCGGGGATAAACCGGGTTAACCAGGGGTTTTTCCCCACTATTTCGCGTGTTCCCCGCGCCAGCGGGGATAAACCGAGGGGCGTTCCGCAGTCGACAAGGGCTGAAAAATGTTCCCCGCGCCAGCGGGGATAAACACGTTTCACCAGCATATCAGGACGTTTTTTCCGCCTTCGCCAGCTCTTTTACCAACGGCAGCATTATCCGCACTACATCGCGGCTACGGCGCTCAATCCGCCCTGGCAGCGCCTTGTCAATATGCTGTTGATTATCAAGCCGTACGTCGTGCCAGCTATTACCGTTCGGGAAGGAGGCATTTTTCACGCGTTGCTGGTATCCGTCTTTTTTACCCAGATTCCAGTTCGTCGCCTCAACAGAAAGCACAGATATTCCCGCTTTATCGAAAACCTCCGCATCATTACAGCAACCCGTTCCTTTGGGGTAGGATGGATTGCGTCCCGGATTGGTGTTGGCGGCGATGCCATAACGGCGCGCAATCGCTAATGCCCGATCGCGGGTCAGTGTACGCACCGCTTCCGGCGTATTTTTCCCGCTATTAAAATAGAGCTTGTCGCCAACAATCAGGTTATCGAGATTAATGACCAGCAGCGTATTTTTCTTCTCAGCGTCACTCATTCGTTTGAGTAAATTTTCCGCGCCTAGCTTTCCCTCTTCTTCCCCGCTGGTGGCGATAAAACGAATCCCGTAATGGGTCGGTATATCTTTCAGACGCGCCGCCAGTTCCAGCATAACGCCTAATCCCGCGGCATTATCATCCATTCCCTGTAACGTTAAACCGCCCAGATTGGCATCGACATCAGCGTCGCTCTGCGGAGCGTACGTATCCAGATGCGCCATAATGATGATCTGTTGCGGCACGCGCCCTTCATGGGCGGCGATGACCGTACTGCCCGTCACGTTATGCCAGTTTTTGCGATTATCCTTCGTGGTATAAATAAATCGGCTATTAAACGTTCGAATATCGCTTTGGTATCCCATCTGGGTAAATTGTTGGCGTAAATAATCGGCAGACAACATCTCGGCGGGGGAGCCCGTCATTCTCCCGGGAAAAAAGGTGGCGATATGTCGTGCCTGAGTATTCGCTATTTCACCAGGCCCTGGTGATGCTGCTTGTGCAGGAAGGATAAAGCCTACGCCGAGCGCCAGAATGACGGCAAAGCGGCGCGTTGCGGAAAACATAATGAGTCCTTAAATACAGAACAAAATTTTACGTGGCTAGTATGAAACCGCGATCGTGTTAATACAATTTCATTTGCTCCTAAATGCTGGCAATCCGGTACGTTAAGCATTTTTTGATATTGGTTTTTGGGCCGCGTTATTCCTTTGAGGAACTACTCATTCCAATTCGTCATTTCATTCACTCTCCTGCGCTCCCTATAGTCGTGTAATCGAAATGTTTAGCAAAAAACGGTATTGCAAAGGAACGGTTATGGATCAAAAACGACTCACCCACCTGCGGCAACTGGAGGCGGAAAGTATCCACATTATCCGTGAAGTGGCAGCGGAATTCGCTAATCCGGTCATGCTGTACTCCATTGGTAAAGACTCCAGCGTCATGCTGCATCTGGCGCGTAAGGCGTTTTATCCGGGTACGTTGCCGTTCCCGCTATTGCACGTTGATACCGGTTGGAAATTCCGTGAGATGTACGCCTTTCGCGATCGTACCGCCAACGCATACGGCTGCGAATTGCTGGTACATAAAAATCCGGAAGGCGTGGCGATGGGCATCAATCCGTTCGTTCACGGTAGCGCTAAACACACCGACATTATGAAAACCGAAGGGTTAAAGCAGGCGCTGAATAAGTACGGTTTTGATGCCGCGTTCGGCGGCGCACGGCGCGATGAGGAAAAATCCCGTGCGAAAGAACGTATTTACTCCTTTCGTGACCGTTTCCATCGCTGGGACCCGAAAAATCAGCGGCCAGAGTTGTGGCGTAACTATAACGGTCAGATTAATAAAGGCGAAAGTATACGCGTCTTCCCGCTCTCCAACTGGACAGAGCAGGATATCTGGCAATACATCTGGCTGGAAAACATCGACATCGTGCCGCTGTATTTGGCTGCTGAACGCCCGGTTCTGGAACGTGACGGCATGTTGATGATGGTGGATGACGATCGTATCGATCTCCAGCCTGGCGAAGTCATCAAAAAAAGGATGGTGCGCTTCCGTACACTTGGCTGTTGGCCGCTCACCGGGGCGGTGGAATCCCACGCGCAAACGCTGCCGGAAATTATCGAAGAGATGCTGGTTTCTACCACCAGCGAGCGCCAGGGGAGGATGATTGACCGCGATCAGGCGGGGTCGATGGAGCTTAAAAAACGTCAGGGGTATTTCTAAGGAGCCGCCATGAACACCATACTTGCACAACAAATCGCCAATGAAGGCGGCGTCGAAGCCTGGATGATTGCCCAACAGCACAAAAGCCTGCTGCGTTTTTTAACCTGTGGCAGCGTTGATGACGGTAAAAGTACGCTGATAGGTCGTTTGCTGCACGATACTCTGCAAATTTATGAAGATCAGCTCTCTTCTCTGCATAATGACAGTAAACGTCATGGCACGCAGGGAGAAAAACTCGATCTGGCGCTGCTGGTAGATGGGCTACAGGCCGAGCGTGAGCAGGGCATTACTATTGACGTCGCGTACCGCTATTTCTCCACGGAAAGACGAAAATTTATTATCGCCGACACGCCGGGCCATGAACAATATACTCGTAATATGGCGACCGGGGCGTCCACCTGCGATCTGGCGATCCTACTGATCGACGCGCGTAAAGGCGTGCTGGATCAGACGCGTCGCCATAGCTTTATCTCCACTCTGTTGGGGATCAAACACCTGGTGGTGGCAATCAACAAAATGGATCTCGTTGACTACCGCGAAGAGACCTTCGCCCGTATTCGTGAAGATTACCTGACCTTTGCTGAACAGTTGCCGGGCGATCTGGACATTCGCTTTGTCCCGCTTTCGGCGCTGGAAGGGGATAATGTCGCCGCGCAGAGCGCCAATATGCGCTGGTACAGCGGCCCGACGCTGTTGGAAGTCCTGGAAACGGTAGACATACAGCGTGCGGTAGACCGTCAACCGATGCGCTTTCCAGTACAATACGTTAATCGCCCAAATCTTGATTTTCGGGGGTATGCCGGCACTCTGGCGTCTGGTAGCGTCAAAGTCGGAGAGCGCATTAAAGTGCTGCCGTCCGGCGTGGAATCCAGCGTGGCGCGTATCGTTACTTTTGATGGCGACAAAGAAGAAGCCTGTGCGGGCGAAGCCATTACCCTGGTACTCAACGACGACATTGATATTAGCCGCGGCGATCTGCTGCTGGCGGCAAACGAGACGCTGGCACCTGCGCGGCACGCTGCGATCGACGTGGTATGGATGGCGGAACAGCCGCTGGCGCCGGGCCAAAGCTACGACGTTAAACTTGCGGGTAAGAAAACCCGCGCGCGTATCGAGGCTATTCGCTATCAGATTGATATCAACAATCTGACCCAACGAGACGTCGAAAGTCTGCCGTTAAACGGTATTGGTCTGGTGGAGATGACATTCGATGAGCCGCTCGCGCTGGATATTTATCAGCAAAATCCGGTGACGGGCGGGCTGATTTTTATCGACCGACTTTCTAACGTTACCGTGGGCGCTGGCATGGTGCGGGAACTGGATGAACGCGGAGCGACGCCGCCCGTGGAATACAGTGCGTTTGAGCTGGAGCTGAATGCGCTGGTACGCCGTCATTTTCCGCACTGGGACGCCCGAGATTTGCTGGGAGATAAACATGGCGCTGCATGATGAGAACGTGGTCTGGCACTCTCATCCCGTTACTGTCGCCGCCCGTGAACAGCTCCACGGCCACCGTGGCGTGGTGCTGTGGTTTACCGGACTCTCCGGTTCGGGAAAATCAACGGTGGCCGGCGCGCTGGAAGAGGCGTTACATCAGCGTGGCGTCAGTACCTACCTGTTGGATGGTGATAATGTGCGCCACGGTTTGTGCCGTGATTTAGGCTTTAGCGATGCCGATCGCCAGGAGAATATCCGGCGGGTAGGCGAAGTGGCCAGCCTGATGGCGGACGCCGGCCTGATTGTTTTGACGGCATTTATTTCTCCGCACCGCGCCGAGCGGCAACTGGTAAAAGAGCGCGTCGGCCACGATCGTTTTATCGAGATTTATGTCAATACGCCGCTGGCTATCTGTGAACAGCGCGATCCTAAAGGGTTGTATAAAAAAGCGCGTGCGGGCGAGTTGCGTAACTTTACCGGCATCGACGCCATTTACGAAGCGCCTGACTCGCCACAGGTTCATCTTAATGGTGAACAATTAGTAACAAATTTGGTTTCCCAATTATTAGACCTGCTGAGACGGCGCGATATTATCAGATCCTGAGACACCACCGGGCTTGTATGCCCGGTATGGTCAAGGTTACAGGATTTAATATGCGTAATAGCCATAACATTACTTTCACAAGGTCAGACGCCTTCATGGTCGACGATGACGCCACCAGTGCATTTCCGGGGGCGGTGGTCGGCTTTGTGTCATGGCTGCTGGCGTTGGGGATCCCTTTTCTGCTTTATGGCCCTAACACGCTGTTTTTTTTCCTCTATACCTGGCCCTTTTTCCTCGCGTTAATGCCGGTATCGGTGATTATCGGCATTGCGTTGCATCTGCTGGTAAAGGGCAAAATACTTTTTAGCATCATGTTTACTCTACTGGCCGTAGGCGCGCTGTTCGGCGCGTTATTTATATGGCTATTAGGGTAGACGGGTTATCACTGCGCCTCCGGTCATAATTCAAACCGTAACCAACAATGAGATTATGTTCTCCTTACTCGGGTATACGTAACATCCGGCAAATGTGGTACATTTGCCGGCGTTGTCGCGGCAATCCCGTCCTGAATGTGGAGTCACAGAGGACGTTATGGGATGATGATGCCGTTTTTCAGGGGGCAGGATGGGTAAACTAACGCTGCTGTTGCTGGCTTTACTGGTCTGGCTACAGTACTCGCTGTGGTTCGGTAAGAACGGCATACATGACTATAGCCGCGTCAACGATGATGTGGTCGCGCAGCAGGCGACAAACGCCAAACTTAAAGCGCGTAACGATCAGCTTTTTGCCGAAATTGACGATCTCAATGGCGGCCAGGAAGCGATAGAGGAGCGCGCGCGCAACGAACTTAGCATGACCAAACCGGGCGAAACCTTCTATCGTCTGGTGCCTGACGCCTCAAAACGCGCGGCAACGGCGGGGCAAACTCATCGATAAACCATCCAGGGATTTAACATGGCAGCCACTTTATTGGACGTTTGCGCCGTGGTGCCGGCGGCCGGATTTGGCCGCCGAATGCAAACAGAATGTCCTAAGCAGTATCTCTCAATCGGTAATAAAACCATTCTGGAGCACTCAGTTCATGCGCTGCTGGCGCATCCTCGGGTGACACGCGTTGTTATTGCTATCAGCCCTGGCGATCATCGCTTTGCCCAACTTCCGCTGGCGAATCATCCGCAAATCACCGTTGTGGATGGCGGCAACGAACGCGCTGATTCCGTTTTGGCCGGGTTACAGGCCGTTGCAAAGGCGCAGTGGGTGCTGGTGCACGACGCGGCAAGACCCTGTTTGCATCAGGATGACCTTGCGCGGTTGCTGGCTATCAGCGAAAACAGCCGGGTCGGCGGTATCCTCGCCAGTCCGGTGCGCGACACCATGAAACGCGGCGAACCGGGGAAGAACGCTATTGCCCATACCGTAGAGCGCGCCGATTTATGGCACGCGCTCACCCCGCAGTTTTTCCCCCGCGAACTCTTGTACGATTGTCTGACGCGTGCGCTGAATGAAGGCGCGACCATCACCGACGAAGCGTCAGCGCTGGAATATTGTGGTTTTCATCCGGCGCTGGTAGAAGGTCGCGCGGATAATATCAAGGTCACCCGTCCGGAAGATCTGGCGCTGGCGGAATTTTATCTGACCCGAACCATCCACCAGGAGAAAGCATAATGCGAATTGGACACGGTTTTGACGTACACGCGTTTGGCGGAGAAGGGCCGATTATTATTGGCGGCGTGCGTATCCCTTATGAAAAAGGGCTATTGGCGCATTCCGATGGCGATGTGGCGTTACATGCGCTGACCGATGCGCTGCTGGGCGCGGCGGCGCTTGGCGATATCGGCAAGCTCTTCCCGGATACCGATCCGGCATTTAAGGGAGCGGATAGCCGCGAACTACTGCGTGAAGCCTGGCGTCGTATTCAGGCGAAGGGGTACACCCTCGGCAACGTGGATGTCACCATTATTGCGCAGGCGCCGAAAATGCTGCCGCATATTCCGCAAATGCGCGTCTTTATCGCCGAAGATCTCGGCTGCCATATGGATGAGGTTAACGTGAAGGCGACGACGACGGAAAAGCTCGGATTTACCGGACGCGGAGAAGGCATTGCCTGCGAAGCGGTCGCGTTGCTGATGAAGGCGGCGAAATGACAGAGTTTGACAATCTCACCTGGCTGCACGGAAAACCACAAGGTAGCGGATTGCTGAAAGCGAATCCGGAAGATTTTGTGGTGGTTGAAGATTTAGGCTTTACGCCGGATGGTGAAGGCGAGCACATTTTGCTGCGTATTTTGAAAAACGGTTGCAATACCCGTTTTGTCGCTGACGCGCTGGCGAAATTCCTGAAAATTCACGCTCGCGAAGTGAGCTTTGCCGGGCAAAAAGATAAACACGCCGTTACCGAGCAGTGGCTGTGCGCGCGCGTGCCGGGGAAAGAGATGCCCGATTTCAGCGCCTTTCAGTTGGAAGGTTGTAAAGTGCTGGAATACGCGCGTCACAAGCGTAAGCTGCGTTTAGGCGCGCTGAAAGGCAATGCCTTTACTCTGGTGTTGCGTGAAATAAGCGATCGCCGCGATGTCGAAACACGATTGCAGGCGATTCGCGATGGCGGCGTGCCGAACTATTTTGGTGCACAACGATTCGGCATTGGCGGCAGCAACTTGCAGGGCGCGCTGCGCTGGGCGCAAAGTAACGCGCCGGTGCGCGATCGCAATAAACGCAGTTTTTGGTTGTCGGCGGCGCGTAGCGCGTTGTTTAATCAAATTGTTCACCAGCGGCTGAAGAAACCAGACTTTAATCAAGTTGTTGACGGCGATGCGCTACAATTAGCGGGGCGTGGAAGCTGGTTCGTCGCGACATCTGAAGAACTGCCTGAATTGCAGCGCCGGGTAGACGAAAAAGAGCTGATGATTACAGCGTCGTTGCCGGGCAGCGGAGAGTGGGGAACACAGCGTGCGGCGCTGGCGTTTGAGCAAGATGCCATTGCCCAGGAAACGGTGTTGCAATCGCTGTTGCTGCGCGAAAAAGTAGAGGCGTCGCGCAGAGCGATGCTGCTTTATCCGCAACAATTAAGCTGGAACTGGTGGGATGACGTTACCGTCGAGTTACGTTTCTGGCTGCCCGCAGGCAGTTTTGCCACCAGCGTAGTAAGGGAACTGATCAACACAATGGGTGATTATGCGCATATTGCTGAGTAACGATGACGGGGTTCACGCGCCCGGTATACAAACGCTGGCGAAAGCGCTGCGTGAGTTTGCTGATGTACAGGTCGTAGCCCCGGATCGTAACCGCAGCGGCGCGTCTAATTCCCTCACGCTGGAATCTTCGCTTCGTACTTTTACCTTTGATAATGGCGATATCGCTGTACAGATGGGGACGCCGACCGATTGCGTCTATCTGGGCGTTAATGCCTTAATGCGTCCGCGTCCGGATATTGTCGTTTCCGGTATTAACGCGGGTCCGAATCTGGGCGATGATGTGATCTATTCCGGTACTGTCGCCGCGGCGATGGAAGGTCGTCATCTCGGCTTTCCGGCATTAGCGGTCTCCCTTAACGGCTATCAGCATTATGATACGGCTGCGGCCGTGACTTGCGCGCTTTTGCGAGGGTTAAGCCGGGAGCCGTTGCGTACCGGGCGTATTCTCAACGTGAATGTCCCGGATCTACCGTTAGCGCAGGTTAAAGGCATTCGCGTGACTCGCTGTGGTAGCCGCCATCCAGCGGATAAAGTAATCCCGCAGGAAGATCCGCGCGGTAATACATTGTACTGGATTGGCCCGCCGGGCGATAAATACGATGCCGGGCCGGATACCGATTTCGCGGCGGTGGATGAAGGCTACGTCTCCGTCACGCCGTTGCATGTGGATTTAACCGCGCACAGCGCGCATGATGTGGTTTCAGACTGGTTAGACAGCGTGGGAGTTGGCACGCAATGGTAAGTGGACGTGTACAGGCTCTTCTTGAACAATTGCGCGCGCAGGGCATCAGAGATGAGCAGGTGCTTAATGCGCTTGCTGCAGTGCCGCGCGAGAAATTTATTGATGAAGCGTTTGAACATAAGGCCTGGGAAAATATCGCTTTGCCGATAGGCCAGGGTCAGACGATTTCGCAGCCCTATATGGTGGCGCGAATGACGGAGCTGCTCGAACTGACGCCGCAATCCAGGGTGCTGGAAATTGGTACCGGTTCCGGCTATCAGACGGCGATTCTGGCGCATCTGGTACATCACGTTTGCTCCGTTGAGCGGATTAAGGGGCTGCAATGGCAGGCGCGTCGCCGCCTGAAGCAGCTCGATTTACATAATGTTTCTACCCGTCATGGCGATGGCTGGCAAGGCTGGCAGGCGCGTGCGCCATTTGACGCTATCATTGTGACGGCCGCGCCGCCGGAAATTCCTACCGCGCTCATGGCACAGTTGGATGAAGGCGGCATTCTTGTTCTGCCCGTGGGCGATGAGCAGCAGTTTTTGAAACGCGTGCGTCGCCGGGGCGGCGAATTTATTATCGATACCGTGGAGGCCGTTCGCTTCGTCCCGTTAGTCAAGGGAGAGCTGGCCTAGTTTGCCCTGCAAACACCCACTCTTACGCCTGATGAAGCCGAAACGAATACCTGGAGTTTTCCTGGTTATTCCCGGTGGGTTAAGCGTATCGTGAACACATTTTCCCGTGTTCACTTAATGCGTTGCACGGTTCTTACGTCACTGGTTGTTAACCAAATTTTTTCCTGGGGGATAAATGAGCGCGGGAAGCCCAAAATTCACCGTTAGTCGCATTGCGGCACTATCACTGGTTTCACTATGGCTGGCAGGTTGTACCAGTTCGTCAAACCCTCCGGCGCCGGTCACGTCTGTGGACAGTGGTTCGTCATCAAATACCAATTCCGGGATGTTGATCACACCGCCGCCAAAAATGGGCGCGACGACGCAACAAACGCCGCAACAAGCGCCGCAAATTCAACCCGTTCAGCGTCCTGTAACGCAGCCCATGCAAACTCAACCGGTCACGGAACAACCCGTGCAGATGGAAAATGGGCGAATCGTATACAATCGCCAGTATGGGAATATTCCGAAAGGTAGCTATACGGGTGGCAGTACTTACACCGTGAAAAAGGGTGATACGCTTTTTTACATCGCCTGGATTACCGGGAACGATTTCCGCGATCTGGCCCAGAGAAACAGTATTTCTGCCCCGTATAGCCTGAATGTAGGGCAAACTTTGCAAGTTGGTAACGCATCCGGTACGCCAATTACTGGCGGAAATGCGATCACCCAGGCGGATGCAGCACAGCAAGGAGTTGTGACCAGGTCTGCACAAAATTCCACCGTTGCAGTTGCGTCTCAACCAACAATTACGTATTCTGAGGGCTCAGGTGAACAAAGTGCTAACAAAATGTTGCCAAACAACAAGCCTGCTGGGACGGTTGTCACAGCGCCTGTAACGGCACCAACGGTAAGCACGACCGAACCAAATGCAAGCAGTACGTCAACCAGCGCGCCGATTTCCGCATGGCGCTGGCCGACGGATGGCAAAGTGATCGAAAACTTTGGCGCTTCCGAAGGGGGCAATAAAGGGATCGACATTGCAGGCAGTAAGGGACAGGCTATCGTCGCAACCGCTGATGGGCGCGTCGTATATGCCGGTAACGCACTGCGTGGTTACGGTAATCTTATTATCATCAAACATAACGATGATTACCTGAGTGCCTACGCCCATAATGATACGATGCTGGTCCGGGAACAACAGGAAGTTAAGGCGGGGCAAAAAATCGCTACTATGGGTAGCACCGGCACCAGCTCTACACGCTTGCATTTTGAAATTCGTTACAAGGGGAAATCCGTAAACCCGCTGCGTTATTTACCGCAGCGATAAAGCGGCGGAACCAGGCTTTGACTTGCTAGTTCCGTCAAGGGATCACGGGTAGGAGCCACCTTTTGAGTCAGAATACGCTGAAAGTTCATGATTTAAATGAAGACGCGGAATTTGATGAGAACGGAGTAGAGGCTTTTGACGAAAAAGCCTTGAGTGAAGAGGAACCCAGTGATAACGACCTGGCTGAAGAAGAGCTGTTATCGCAAGGGGCCACACAGCGTGTGTTGGACGCGACTCAGCTTTACCTTGGTGAGATTGGGTATTCACCACTGTTAACAGCCGAAGAAGAAGTCTATTTTGCGCGTCGCGCACTGCGTGGAGATGTCGCTTCTCGCCGTCGCATGATTGAGAGTAACCTGCGTCTGGTGGTAAAAATTGCCCGCCGTTATGGCAATCGTGGACTGGCGTTGCTGGACCTGATTGAAGAGGGCAACCTGGGGCTTATCCGTGCAGTCGAGAAGTTTGACCCGGAACGCGGGTTCCGCTTCTCAACATACGCAACCTGGTGGATTCGCCAGACAATCGAACGGGCGATCATGAACCAAACCCGTACGATTCGCTTGCCGATTCACATTGTTAAAGAGCTGAACGTATACCTGCGCACCGCACGTGAGTTGTCGCATAAACTGGACCACGAACCGAGTGCGGAAGAAATTGCAGAGCAACTGGATAAACCGGTTGATGACGTCAGCCGTATGCTTCGTCTCAACGAGCGCATTACCTCGGTAGACACCCCGCTGGGCGGTGATTCCGAAAAAGCGTTGCTGGACATCCTGGCCGATGAAAAAGAGAACGGTCCGGAAGACACCACGCAAGATGACGATATGAAACAGAGCATCGTCAAATGGTTGTTCGAACTGAACGCCAAACAGCGTGAAGTGCTGGCGCGCCGTTTCGGTCTGCTGGGATATGAAGCTGCGACACTGGAAGATGTAGGCCGTGAAATCGGTCTTACGCGTGAACGTGTTCGTCAGATTCAGGTTGAAGGCCTGCGCCGTCTGCGCGAAATTCTGCAGACGCAGGGGCTGAATATCGAAGCGCTGTTCCGCGAGTAAGTACCCTTGTCAAAAAAAGGCCAGTCTGTCGACTGGCCTTTTTTTTACCGTTTGTCTTCTGCCAGCAGCGGCGGGATACTCGGCACCATTGGCGCGTCATCAATATCTTTTTGCGTCATGCGAAACGCTTGTGGATAGTGTTCGCGGCTGGTACGGCGTAACGGTTCGGTATCGCGCCAGGTATACAGACAATGCTGACACTGATATACCGTCCAGACTCCTTTTACCGGCGAAGTCGCCATGAGTTCAATATGTGCATCGGCACAGCGTGGGCAAATCATCGGTTACTCCTTATTTACGGTTGGCCAGCATGGCGGTCAGCTTTTCAGCCCAGGCTTTAGTTTCCGGTAAATCAACAACCGGCTGGCTATAGTGACCACGGTTATCTGGCGCAACCGGCGTGGTGGCGTCAATGATCAGCTTGTCGGTAATCCCCGCCGGGCTTGAGCCCGGATCCAGTTCCAGGACGGACATATTCGGTAGCTGTACCAGATCGCCTGCCGGATTCACTTTCGACGACAACGCCCACATCACCTGTGGCAGATTGAATGGATCGACATCTTCATCGACCATGATCACCATCTTCACATATCCCAGACCGTGCGGCGTCGTCATCGCTCGCAGGCCCACCGCACGGGCAAAGCCGCCGTAGCGTTTTTTGGTCGAGATGATGGCCAGCAAGCCGTGGGTGTACATGGCGTTTACCGCCTGCACTTCCGGAAATTCGGCTTTCAGCTGTTGATACAGTGGCACGCAGGTCGCCGGCCCCATCAGGTAGTCGATTTCCGTCCACGGCATACCCAAATAGAGCGATTCAAAAATGGGTTTGCTGCGGTAAGAGACCTTATCGATACGCACCACGGTCATGTTGCGACCGCCGGAATAGTGGCCGGTAAATTCGCCGAACGGTCCTTCAATTTCACGTTTACGGCTTTCGATGACCCCTTCAAGAATGACTTCAGATCCCCACGGCACATCAAAACCGGTCAGCGGCGCGGTGGCGATAGGATAGGGGCTTTCACGCAGCGCGCCTGCCATTTCATACTCTGACTGATCGTATTTCAGCGGCGTTGCGCCCATCAGGGTAATGATCGGATCGTTACCCAACGTGATCGCAATCGGCAGATCTTCCCCGCGCTCTTCAGCTTTGTGCAGGTGCAATGCGATATCATGCATCGGCACTGGTTGCAGACCCAGCTTACGCTTGCCTTTAACTTCCATGCGGTAGATGCCGACATTCTGCTTGCCGAAGTTATCGGGATCGAGCGGATCGCGTGATACCACACAGGCTTTATCCAGATAGAATCCGCCGTCGCCGTCGTTCAGACGAAACAGCGGCAGGATATCAAACAGGTTGATCGCGTCGCCGTCGACGGTATTTTCCGCCCAGCCCGGATTCGCCCGCCGTTCCGGCGCTACCGGAAAATTGTCCCAGCGGCGAATAAATTCATCGATCTGTTTTTTAACCGGCGTGTTAGGCGGCAAACCCAGTGAGATGGCATGGTTCTGCCAGGAACCGATGGTATTCATCGCCACGCGGGCGTCGGTAAAACCACGAATATTGTCAAACCACAGCGCGGGCGCGCCATCGCCGATGCGTCCCGTTGCGTTGGCAGCGGCTGCGAGATCCGGCTCCGCATTCACTTCCTCGCTGATTTTCAGCAGTTGTCCCTGCTGATCCAGCGCATGTAAAAAACTGCGCAAATCATCAAATGCCATTATCCATTCTCCTGTGAAAAATTTGCTGTCTGTCGCAGTCCTTGCCAGCGGCGCGTGCGCGTATGCTCCAGACCAAACTGGTCGAGAACGCGCGCTACGATGTGCTGGATAATATCGTCAACGGTTTGCGGCAGGTTGTAGAACGCGGGCATGGGCGGCACTATCGCCACCCCCATACGAGAAAGCGCAAGCATGTTTTCCAGATGAATCGTGCTGAGCGGCATTTCCCGCGGCACAAGCACCAGCTTGCGACCCTCTTTCAACACGACATCGGCAGCGCGTCCCACCAGCCCCTCGGCATAGCCGGCGCGAACCCCCGCCAGTGTTTTCATACTGCAGGGGATAATAATCATGCCGTCGGTACGAAATGAGCCGGAGGAAATGGTCGCCGCCTGATCGGCCGGGCTATGACAATAATCTGCCAGGGCGGCTACCTCAGCGGGCGTGTAGGGCGTCTCCAGTTCAATAGTGGTTTTCGCCCACTTTGACATTACCAGATGCGTTTCAACATCAGGTATCGCCCGCAATGCCTGGAGTAGCTCGACGCCAAGCGGCGCGCCGGTCGCACCGGTCATCCCCACAATCAATCTCATTTCTTACCTCAAATATCGTTCGTATACGAACATTTTGATCAAAATACGCCCACACGGCCTTTGCGACAAGATCGCTCCCGACGCCTGCGCACGTTTAGCTAAAGCATTCGTCATTAAAAAACCGTGCATAAGTCGTTATGATAGAAAAAGTTAATTTATCCGGAGCGCTCATGGAGTTACGAAACACCGCGTTTCATCTGTTACGCCAACTTTTTCAGCAACATACCGCACGCTGGCAGCATGAACTACCGGAGCTCACCAAACCTCAATATGCGGTGATGCGCGTTATTGCTGAACATCCGGGTATTGAACAGGTCGATCTGACCGAAGCGGCGGTCAGCACTAAAGCGACGCTGGCGGAGATGTTAAGCCGGATGGAAAATCGTGGGCTGGTAAAACGAGAAAACGATCCGCTGGATAAACGTCGGCGTTTTGTCTATCTCACCGTTCAGGGCCAAACGTTGCTCACCGCCGCGATACCACTGGGGGATCGCGTTGACGATGAGTTTTTGGGGCGACTGAGCGCTGAAGAACGCGAACAGTTTACGCAACTGGTACGCAAGATGATGACGTAAGCGGCTTGCGCCGCTTCGCTATTGTTTGGCCATCAGCAGTGAGATATCCACTTTGGCCAGCGCCCGAATTGCGCTTTCCGGCAGGCCGTCATCGGTGACGATTTGGTTGAATTCCGCCAGCGGTAACGCCAGCCACGTCGCGACCTGGCCGTATTTGGTCGCGTCGCACACCAGAATTTTTTGGCGGCTGGCGCTGGCGACGGCCCGTTTCACCGTGACTTTATCTTCTGCCGGCGTTGAAATACCGCGCACGCTCCAGGAAGAGGCGGAAATAAAGGCCTGGTCAATCATCAGCCCGCGCAAAAGCGTCGCCGCGGCTTCACCGACGCACGACCGGTTTTCCCGGCATACCGCCCCGCCAGTGTGAATAATTGTGCAATTGCTATTGTCCATCAGGTAATCGGCGATAACGAAATCATTCGTCACCACCGTAAGTTTATTCATCGTAACCAGCTGCCTGGCAATCGCCAGCGTGGTCGTACCTGCATCAAGGTAGATACAGCTTTCTGGCTGTACCAGGCTGGCGGCCAGTTTGCCAATTGCCGCTTTCTGCGGCGTCGCCAGTTCGGTTTTGATCTGATGCGAGGGTTCGTGCGCCACGCGAGTCGATGATTGCACGCCGCCAGAGACCTGGATTACCGCGCCTTGCTGCTCCAGTTTTTGTAAGTCACGGCGGATAGTCATGTGGGATACATGCATGCGCTCGGTCAGTTCAGCGATACTGACGATGCCTTTCTCCGCTACCATATCAAGAATGATTTGTCGACGCTCAGTAGGTATCAACGTCTGCTCCTTTCTTTAGTCCTGTCGCGATTTTACGCGATTTCTCGTCACAGCGTGTGAAGTTCTATGAGGATTGCCTTCACAAAAAATAACACATTTTGTTATTTTTTGTGAAACAACTCACCGCAATTGTTTACAAAAACGCCTATATTCACATAACAAAACATAATATCACGTAAATTAACATGGAGTGATAATGACAACAGGAACCGATTTTCATGTCGGCATTGTGGGGCTTGGCTCAATGGGAATGGGCGCTGCGCGTTCATGCCTGCGCGCCGGGCTTTCCACATGGGGGGCCGATCTTAACCCGCAAGCGTGCGCGAATCTGCTCGCTGAAGGGGCTTGTGGGGCTGCCGCCAGCGCCAGGGAGTTCGCCGGCGTCGTGGATGCGTTAGTCATTCTGGTCGTCAATGCCGCCCAGGTCAGACAGGTGTTATTCGGTGAGGATGGCGTCGCCCATCTGATGAAACCCGGAAGCGCGGTGATGGTTTCGTCCACGATCTCAAGCGCCGACGCGCAAGAGATCGCCGCGGCGTTGACGGCATTGAATCTTAACATGCTGGATGCGCCGGTTTCCGGCGGTGCAGTAAAAGCGGCGCAGGGCGAAATGACGGTGATGGCCTCCGGGAGCGAGGCGGCGTTTACCCGCCTGAAGCCTGTGCTGGACGCCGTTGCCAGCAACGTTTATCGCATCAGCGATACGCCGGGCGCAGGCTCAACCGTCAAAATCATTCATCAACTGCTGGCTGGCGTGCATATTGCGGCGGCGGCCGAAGCGATGGCGCTGGCCGCGCGGGCCGGTATTCCTCTGGACGTGATGTATGACGTCGTGACCCATGCCGCCGGCAACTCCTGGATGTTTGAAAACCGTATGCAGCATGTCGTTGACGGCGACTATACCCCGCGTTCGGCCGTCGACATTTTTGTCAAAGATTTGGGGCTGGTTGCCGACACGGCGAAAGCGCTGCGCTTCCCCTTACCGCTGGCCTCTACGGCGTTAAATATGTTCACCAGCGCCAGTAACGCCGGTTATGGCAAAGAGGATGACAGCGCTGTGATCAAAATTTTCTCGGGGATTACTCTGCCTGGCGTCACGCCTGAGGAGCCGTCATGTTAAAAATTGGCGTCATTGCCGATGATTTTACCGGCGCGACCGACATCGCCAGTTTTCTGGTCGAAAACGGGATGCCGACAGTGCAGATCAATGATGTCCCAACCGGGACGCAACCGGAAGGGTGCGACGCGGTGGTTATCAGCCTGAAAACCCGCTCATGCCCGGCGCAAGAGGCGATAAAACAATCGCTGGCGGCGCTGGTATGGCTGAAAAAACAGGGCTGCCAGCAAGTCTATTTCAAATATTGCTCGACTTTCGATAGTACCGCCGAAGGCAATATCGGCCCGGTCACCGATGCGCTGATGGTGGCGCTGGATACCTCATTTACCGTGATTTCTCCCGCGCTGCCGGTTAACGGACGCACGGTTTATCAGGGCTATCTGTTTGTCATGAACCACTTGCTGGCGGAGTCCGGTATGCGCCACCACCCAATCAATCCGATGACCGACAGCTACCTGCCGCGTCTGATGGAAGCGCAGGCGCAAGGGCGCTGCGGCGTTATTCCAGCTCAGACGCTTGATGAAGGCGTTGCCGCGACCCGTGCGGCGCTGTCGCGTTTACAGCAGGAAGGATATCGCTACGCAGTACTTGACGCGCTCAATGAGCGGCACCTGGAAATCCAGGGCGAGGTTTTGCGTGATGCTCCGCTGGTGACCGGCGGTTCCGGGCTGGCAATGGGGCTGGCGCGTCAGTGGGCGAAGCACGGCGTTTCTCAGGCCCGTTCCGCAGGCTATCCGCTGAGCGGCCGCGCGGTGGTGCTTTCCGGTTCCTGTTCGCAAATGACGAATCAGCAGGTGGCTTTCTATCGACAACATGCTCCCACACGCGACGTTGATGTGGCGCGCTGCCTGTCATCCGAGACGCGCGAGGCCTACGCTGAAGCGCTGGCGCAGTGGGTGCTCAGTCAGGACAGCGAACTGGCGCCAATGATTAGCGCCACCGCCTCCACGCAGGCGCTGGCCGCCATCCAGCAGCAATATGGCGCTACCGAAGCCAGCCATGCGGTAGAGGCGCTCTTTTCCCTGCTGGCTGCTCGCTTAGCGGAAGGCGGTATCACCCGGTTTATTGTGGCGGGCGGCGAAACCTCGGGCGTGGTGACGCAAAGCCTCGGTATTACCGGTTTTCACATCGGACCGTGCATTTCACCCGGCGTGCCGTGGGTCAACGCGCTCCATGCGCCAGTCTCGCTGGCGCTAAAGTCAGGTAATTTTGGCGATGAATCCTTTTTCATCCGCGCTCAAAGGGAGTTTCAGGTATGACGATACTGGCAAAAGAAGAGCACGCTTTGCGAGAAGAGATGGTCAGGATAGCCGCCTCGTTTTTCCAGCGCGGCTATGCCACCGGCTCGGCAGGCAACCTCTCGCTGTTACTGCCGGACGGCAATATTCTGGCGACGCCCACCGGTTCGTGTCTGGGTAATCTCGACCCGCAGCGGCTATCCAAAGTGGACCCGCAGGGCGAATGGCTCAGCGGCGATAAACCGTCTAAAGAGGTGCGTTTTCATCTGGCGTTGTATCGCAATAACCCTTGCTGCAAGGCCGTGGTACATCTGCACAGCACCTGGTCAACGGCGCTTTCCTGTCTCGAAGGGCTGGACCCGCAAAATGTGATTCGCCCGTTTACCCCCTATGTGGTGATGCGGATGGGCGACATTCCGCTGGTTCCCTACTATCGCCCGGGGGATGACCGAATTGCCCGCGATTTGGCTGCGCTGGCGGCCCGGCATCAGGCCTTTTTACTGGCTAATCATGGGCCGGTCGTGTGCGGGGAGAATTTGCAGGAAGCCGCTAATAATACCGAGGAGCTGGAAGAGACGGCAAAGCTGATTTTTATCCTTGGCGAACGCCCGATTCGTTATTTAACCACCGAAGAAATTGCGCAGTTAAGGAGATAACCCGATGCCGCGTTTTGCCGCCAATTTGTCGATGATGTTTACCGAAGCGCCGTTTATCGAGCGTTTTGCCGCCGCTGCTGAAGCCGGTTTTCAGGCCGTTGAGTTTCTGTTCCCCTATGACTTTGCCGCCAGCGAGATTAAAGCCCAGCTATCGCGTCATAATCTGACGCTGGCGCTGTTTAATACTTCGGCGGGCGATACCGCGGCGGGCGAATGGGGACGTGCCGCGCTACCGGGGCGCGAACACGACGCGCGCGCCGATATCGATCTGGCTCTGGAATACGCTCTGGCGCTGGAATGCGAGCAGGTTCACATCATGGCGGGCGTCGTGCCGGATGGCGCTGATGGCGCACGTTATCGCGCCACGTTTATCGATAATTTGCGTTATGCCGCCGACCGGTTTGCCGCCCACGATAAACGTATTTTGATCGAAGCGCTGAGTCCCGGCGTTAAACCCGGCTACCTCTTTTCCAGCCAATATCAGGCGCTGGGCATCGCAGAAGAGGTTGACCGCCCGAATGTGTTCATCCAGCTCGACACTTTCCACGCGCAAAAAGTGGATGGCAATTTGAGTCACCTGATTCGCGAGTATGCGGGCCGCTATGCCCATGTACAAATCGCCTCGCTACCGGACAGACATGAACCGGATGATGGCGAGATCAACTACCCATGGCTGTTCCGGCTGTTCGATGACGTAGGTTATCGCGGCTGGATAGGCTGCGAATACCAACCACGGAATACCACTCAGGACGGGCTTGGCTGGTTTAACGCCTGGCGCTAACCCTGAACTACCCTACACAGCAATAAAGAGGACATCCGGATGCAGATTATCATTACCGGCGGGGGCGGCTTTTTAGGCCAGAAACTCGCAAGCGCCTTATTAAACTCATCGCTGGCGTTTAACGAACTGCTTCTTGTTGATTTAAAAATGCCTGCACGGTTATCAGATTCCCCTCGTTTACGCTGCCTGGAGGCTGACTTAACCCAGCCGGGCGTGCTGGAGAGTGTGATTACCGCTAATACCTCTGTTGTTTATCATCTCGCTGCGATTGTCAGCAGTCATGCGGAAGACGATTTCGATCTGGGATGGAAAGTTAACCTGGATCTTACCCGCCAGTTACTTGAGGCGTGTCGTCGACAACCGCAGAAAATTCGTTTTGTCTTCTCCAGCTCGCTTGCCGTTTATGGCGGTACGCTGCCGGAATGCGTCACCGATACCACCGCGCTCACGCCGCGCTCGTCTTATGGCGCGCAGAAGGCCGCCTGTGAACTGTTGGTCAACGACTATACCCGCAAAGGCTATGTGGATGGGCTGGCGCTGCGTTTGCCGACGATCTGTGTTCGCCCGGGTAAACCAAACCGCGCCGCTTCTTCTTTTGTCAGCGCGATTATTCGTGAACCGTTGCAGGGCGAGACGACCGTCTGCCCGGTGTCGGAAAGTTTGCGGCTGTGGATTTCCAGCCCGGCGACGGTGATCCATAACCTGTCGCTGGCCGCAACGTTACCCGCGCCTGGCGAGGCGAGCAGCATCAACTTACCCGGGATCAGCGTAACCGTGGGCGAGATGCTGGAAACGTTGTGTCAGGCGGGCGGCCAGGCGGCGCGCGATCGGGTTACGCATCAGCGCGACGAAGGCGTCGAGAAAATTGTTGCCTCCTGGCCGGGACGTATCGATAACCAGCGTGCGCTGGCGTTAGGTTTTGTCGCCGATAAACGCTTCGATGACATTATCGAACGCTTTCGACAAGATGATATGGAGGGGAGGTCATGACAAGTTTACCGACCCCAATTATCGGTCTGATCGTTGCCGTTTTCGTGCTGGTATGGCTGGTGTTACGCACCCGTGTTCATGCGCTGATCGCGATGCTGGCGGCGGCCTGTATTGCCGGTCTGTTGGGGGGAATGGGCATTGATAAAACGCTCTCTGTCATCACCAGCGGATTCGGTACGACGCTGGGCAGCATTGGCCTGGTGATTGGTCTCGGCGTAATGATGGGGCGCTTGCTGGAGGTTTCCGGCGCGGCGGAGCGTATCGCCTGGAGCTTTATCAAATGGCTGGGGAAACGCCGTGAAGAGTGGGCGCTGGCGATCACGGGTTATATTGTCAGCATCCCCATTTTCGTCGATTCCGCTTTTGTCATTCTTTATCCGGTGGCGAAAGCGCTGGCGAAAAGCGGTAAGCGTTCGCTACTGACGCTGGGCGTCGCGCTGGCGGGCGGGCTGGTGGTCACTCACCATACGGTACCTCCGACGCCCGGTCCGCTGGGGGTAGCCGGGATTTTTAACGTCGACATCGGCGCAATGTTATTGACCGGGATGGCGCTGGCGGTGCCCTGTGTGATCGGCATTGTGTTCTATGCGCAGTGGCTGGATAAACGCTACCCTGATTTCGTGCCGCGCACGCTGAACGCCGATGAAGTCAATGCCGCGCTGGAGCAGTACAATAAAGAGAAAGAGCAAAAGGAACTGCCGAGCCTGACGCTTTCTCTGCTGCCTATTGTGGTGCCGATCGTGCTGATCTTCCTGAAGGCTATCTGTTCCACCCTCGCCACTGTAGAAGGATGGTCCGGCCTGGCGACGCATCCGGTGGTACAGGCAATCAACTTTGTGGGAAGTCCGGTGATCGCGTTGGCCATCAGCGTTCTGCTGGCGGTGTATACGCTGGTGCCGCGCATGGATAAACATACCACCGCAGAGCGTCTGGAAGAGGGCTTGCAAAGCGCCGGGATTATCTTACTGGTCACGGGCGCTGGCGGCGCGTTGGGCGCGATCCTGCGCGACAGCGGCGCGGGGCAACAGCTGGCGGAGCAGGTTGCCAACCTGCCGATCTCGCCGATCCTGATCCCGTTTATCGTGGCGACGTTGGTACGCCTGATTCAGGGATCGGGGACGGTGGCGATGATCACTGCCGCCTCGATTTCCGCGCCGATCCTGGCGCAGATCCCCGGCATCAATATGTTGCTTGCCGCTCAGGCCGCAACGATGGGGTCGCTGTTCTTCGGCTACTTCAACGATAGCCTGTTCTGGGTGGTTAACCGCATGATGGGTGTCTCTGATGTCAAACAGCAGATGGTGGTTTGGTCTGTACCGACGACCATTGCCTGGGCGATTGGCGGCACCGGCGTGGTGCTGATTAACCTGCTGTTCGGTTCCGGCGGTAGTTGGCTCGATCCGTTACTGCCGATTGTTGTTCTGGCGGCAATTATGCTGTGGGTGCGTTGGCAGGCGCAGGGGATCAAAGACAAGCTGGTAGTTAAGGATTAAGACAGTATTATCCGTCCGGGAGCGCAATGCTCCCGGACTGGCTACGATGATGGGGCGTGCTCCCCGCAATCCCATTGCGAACGTAAAAAATCAATAAATGCGCGTACTTTTGTCGATACATGGCGGGCGTCCGGGTAAACGGCATAAATGCCCTGACGGGGAAAATGATAGTCGGGTAACACGTGAATTAACGTTCCATCCTCCAGTGCGGTGTTGACTAACCATTGCGGCAGTAATGCGACGCCGCTTCCCGCGAGAGCGAAGGCCATCAGCGAGCGCGCGCTGTCGACAGAAATTTTGCCGGCTTTGCTTATCTCCAGGCGTGAGTGTTGGCCATGATTACTCGTTACTGTCCACCGTAGCGGCGTAGGTAATCGCTCATGAATAATCCATTCCGCCTGAGCCAACGACTCCAGCGACGACACGGGGTTGCGGGCGAGCCACTGCGGCGCGGCGACCGGCAGAATGGTAAAGCGGGATATCAGCGCGGCGCGATAGCGGGAGTCGGCCAGCGAGCCAAGCCGAATCGCCACATCAAAGCGCTCGGCAATTAAATCGGCATGATGTGATGAGGACATATGCCGAATACGGAGATCGGGATGGCGCTGACTAAACTGCGCCAGTAACGGAATGATCACCTGTTCGCCAAACTCGGGCGTAGTGGTAATACGTAACTCGCCGCCCAGCCCACTATGGCTGGCACGCACTTCATCCTGCAAATTTTTCGCTGCGTTGAGTAAATTCACGCCTTTTTGGTAAAAGAGGACGCCGGCGTCTGTGAGCGTCAATCGTCGGGTGGAACGTAGCAGTAACGTTACGCCAAGCTCTTTTTCAAGCTGCCGAATATTAAAACTCACTACCGCTTTTGTTTGGCCCGATGCGGCGGCGGCGGCCGTGAAGCTGCCGCTATCTACCACGGCGATAAACAGCGACATACGCTGCAAATTGAGCATGGCGAGCTCCTTTACTGTCAAAATTATTTTGACAGTATATCGTTGAAGCGCGGACTTATCTGGCTTTCTCCGGACGGCTACATTAGCGCCTCTGACGGAGGATGCATAATGACGTATCGCAGTAAAGTGGCAGTGGTTTACCTGCTCGGCTTCTTTCTTGATCTGATTAATCTGTTTATTGCCAGCGTGGCTTTTCCTGCGATGTCCGTGGATCTGCATACGTCCATATCGGCGCTGGCATGGGTGAGTAACGGTTATATCGCAGGATTAACGCTGATCGTTCCGTTTAGCGCGTTTCTTTCGCGTTATCTCGGCGCACGACGGCTGATCATATTTTCGCTCATTCTGTTTAGCGTTGCCGCCGCTGCCGCAGGTTTTGCCGATTCATTACACAGCCTTGTTTTCTGGCGTATTGTGCAGGGGGCGGGCGGTGGCTTATTGATCCCGGTTGGTCAGGCGTTAACCTGGCAACAGTTTAAACCGCATGAACGCGCTGGCGTGTCATCGGTTGTCATGATGGTGGCGCTACTGGCGCCGGCATGTTCGCCTGCGATTGGCGGGCTGCTGGTGGAAACGTGCGGCTGGCGCTGGATATTCTTTGCCACGCTGCCGGTGGCCGTTCTCACCTTATTGCTCGCTTATCGTTGGCTGAATGTCGCGTCGACGACAATGGCGTCAGCAAGATTGCTCCATCTGCCGTTGTTGACGGACAGGCTGCTGCGTTTTGCCATGATCGTCTATCTGTGTGTGCCGGGTATGTTCATTGGTATCAGCGTGGTCGGGATGTTTTATCTACAGAACGTCGCGCAGCTATCGCCTGCGGCGGCGGGGTCGCTGATGATCCCCTGGTCGATCGCTTCATTTGTCGCCATTATGCTTACCGGACGTTACTTCAATCGGCTTGGGCCGCGTCCGCTGATTATCGTCGGCTGTCTTCTTCAGGCCGCAGGGATACTGCTTTTAACTAACGTTACGCCTGCGACATCGCACCGTGTACTGATGATGATATTCGCCTTAATGGGCGCTGGCGGCAGTTTGTGCAGCAGTACCGCGCAGAGTGGCGCTTTCCTGACTATTGCTCGCCGGGACATGCCTGACGCCAGCGCGCTATGGAATCTTAATCGTCAGATCAGCTTTTTCCTTGGCGCGACGCTGTTGACGCTGCTGTTAAATGCGCTCCAGCGCGTTATGTCGCTTGAGGTTGCTTATCGCTGGACCTTTATTGCCGCCGCCGGTATCACCCTGCTGCCCCTTATTTACGCTGTCTGTCTAAACAATAGACAGGCGCTTCTGTGCCTGAAAAAGGAAAGATCATGAATCCATATAAAGAAGAAATTATTCATGCCCATGCGGCGATTGAGAACTGGCTTAGTAAGGGGGTGGGTAGCCTGGAGGCGTTGATAGCGCGTTTCGCTGCTGATTTTACGATGATAACGCCAGGCGGTGTTTGTCTGGATTATCCGGCGCTGGGCGCTTTTTTCCAGGCGCAGCGCGCGTGTCGCCCGGGTCTGGTTATCGTGGTTGAGCACATTGACCTTGTGGCGGAGTGGCCGGAAGGCGCCGCGCTGCGTTATCGTGAGCGACAGCAACTGCCGGGCCAGGCCGAGACGGTACGCTGGTCGACGGTCATTTTAAAAAGGGAAAGAGGACGGATAGTCTGGCGTCATTTACACGAAACGACAGTCACAGCCTGAAAAGCCTGTTCCGGCGCGCAGACCCGATAGCGCGGCGCTATCGGGTCTGACACGTTTACACCAGACTTTTCAGCCGATAGATCCACTCCAGCGCCTGGCGTGGCGTCAGGGAGTCCGGATCGAGATTCTCCAGCGCTTCAACGGCAGGCGATGTCTCCTCCGGGGCGGCAAGCAACGACATTTGCGTGCCGTCCACCTGCGTTGCCGCCGCATTGGGCGAGATGCTTTCCAGCTCGCGGAGTTTCTGGCGCGCGCGTTTGATGACTTCTTTAGGGACGCCCGCAAGCGCCGCGACCGCCAGGCCATAGCTCTTACTTGCCGCGCCGTCCTGCACGCTGTGCATAAACGCGATAGTATCGCCGTGTTCCAGCGCATCCAGGTGGACGTTCGCCACGCCTTCCATTTTCTCCGGTAATTGGGTCAGCTCGAAGTAGTGGGTAGCGAACAGCGTTAACGCTTTAATCTTATTCGCGAGATTCTCCGCGCAGGCCCAGGCCAACGACAGCCCGTCATACGTGGAGGTACCGCGCCCGATTTCATCCATCAATACCAGACTGTTTTCCGTGGCATTATGCAGAATGTTCGCGGTTTCGGTCATCTCCACCATAAAGGTCGAACGCCCGGAGGCCAGGTCGTCCGCTGCGCCGACGCGGGTAAAAATACGGTCGATGGGGCCGATTTCCACGTTTTGCGCCGGAACGTAACTGCCGATATAGGCCAGCAGGGCAATCAATGCCGTTTGTCGCATATAGGTACTTTTACCGCCCATATTGGGGCCGGTAATGATCAACATCCGGCGCTGCGGCGATAAATTGAGCGGGTTAGCGATAAACGGCTCATTCAGTACCTGTTCAACCACCGGGTGGCGACCTTCGGTAATACGGATACCGGGTTTATCGGTAAATGTCGGGCAGGTGTAATTCAGCGTCCAGGCGCGTTCGGCCAGGTTAACCAGCACATCCAGCTCCGCCAGCGCGTTGGCGCTCTGCTGTAAATCGGCCAGATGCGGCAACAGCAGATCAAACAATTCGTCATATAGCTGTTTTTCCAGCGCCAGCGCTTTGCCTTTCGAGGTCAGAACTTTATCTTCGTACTCTTTAAGCTCAGGAATAATGTAGCGTTCGGCATTTTTCAGCGTCTGGCGACGCACATAATTGATGGGCGCCAGATGGCTTTGACCACGGCTAATCTGAATGTAATAACCATGTACCGCGTTATAGCCGACTTTCAGCGTATCCAGCCCGGTACGCTCGCGCTCGCGAATTTCCAGACGATCGAGATAATCGGTGGCGCCGTCCGCCAGCGCGCGCCATTCGTCCAGCTCTTCATGGTAGCCGGGCGCAATAACGCCGCCGTCGCGGACCAGTACCGGCGGCGCGTCAATAATGGCGCGTTCCAGGAGGTCGCGCAGCTCGGCGAAATCGCCCATTTTTTTACGCAACGCCTGTACCGGCGCGCTGTCAACGGTTTCAAGCTGAGCGTGCAATTCCGGCAGCTGCTGGAAGGCGTGACGCATTCGGGCGAGATCGCGCGGACGCGCGGTGCGCAGCGCCAGACGCGCAAGGATACGCTCCAAATCGCCGACCTGACGCAGCACCGGTTGCAGTTCGCTGACGGTGTCCTGCAAGGCGCCGATGGTCTGCTGGCGTTCACGTAATATGTCGGTATTTCGTACCGGCATATGCAGCCAGCGTTTAAGCATTCGGCTACCCATTGGCGTCACGGTACAGTCAAGCACCGCGGCGAGGGTATTTTCGACACCACCGGCCAGGTTCTGGGTAATTTCCAGATTGCGGCGGGTCGCGGCATCCATAATGATGCTGTCCTGCTGGCGTTCCATCGTAATGGAACGAATATGCGGCAGGGAGGTGCGCTGGGTATCTTTTACGTACTGTAACAGGCAGCCTGCCGCACATAATCCACGCGAGGCATTTTCGACGCCGAAACCGACCAGATCCCGCGTACCGAACTGCAGATTTAACTGCTGGCGGGCGGTATCAATCTCAAACTCCCACAACGGGCGACGGCGCAGACCCCGGCGTCCCTCTATTAACGCCATTTCAGCAAAATCTTCGGCATACAACAGTTCGGCGGGATTGGTGCGCTGCAGCTCTGCGGCCATCGTTTCACGGTCGGCGGGTTCGCTCAGACGAAAGCGCCCGGAGCTGATATCCAGCGTGGCGTAACCGTAACCTTTACCATCCTGCCAGATAGCCGCCAGCAGGTTATCCTGACGCTCCTGTAACAGGGCTTCATCGCTGATAGTGCCAGGCGTAACGATACGCACGACCTTACGTTCAACGGGACCTTTGCTGGTGGCCGGATCGCCAATCTGTTCGCAAATAGCGACGGATTCGCCCTGATTGACCAGTTTCGCGAGGTAGTTTTCTACGGCGTGGTGCGGGATACCCGCCATAGGGATAGGTTCGCCAGCCGATGCGCCGCGTTTGGTCAGCGAAATATCGAGCAACTGCGACGCACGCTTTGCGTCGTCATAAAACAGCTCGTAAAAGTCTCCCATACGATAAAAGAGCAGGATCTCCGGATGCTGGGCTTTCAGCTTGAGATACTGCTGCATCATCGGGGTGTGGTTGGAGAAGTCCTTATCAAATGACTCATTCATATTGATTTTACTCGTTTTTTTATTCTTTCAAGTGCTCATGTGGCCCCAGGTAAAACCCTTATAAACTCACATAAACCCATAAATTTGTAGCTCACCTGTAGCCTAAAATGTGACAGGTTACATTCTCATCATTCCTGGACTACAACAGGGGTGATACTTTGAAAACAACTCTCAGCCAGCCTTTCATTATCAACAAGTTAAGTATCAATGTTAAGCCTGCACTCAGTCGCTCTGGAAAAATCGTTTTCGAAGCTAACCCAGCTCAAAAACTCTACACTGTTTTCGATGACCACAGAGAAGCTCCTGCTGGTTTCGGGGTAAAAGCCAGTTTGACGAAAAAAACCTACGTAATCCAGCGAAGAGTAGCCTCGTCAGATCGTAATGTCAGTGAGGGTAGGAAGCCAAGTTCTGTCTTGAAAGTAAAAGTTGGAAATGTGTTCGATTTTCCAAATATTGACGAAACAAGGCAAGCTGCCAGGCAATTAGTTCAGACCATGCTCGCAACAAAGAGAAATTTCAACAAAATTAAGAGGGAAACGGATGCTTCCGAACTCGAGACTGTAATCAAGATTGTGTTGCATGAAGGCAAGCCGATCCATTTCGCCACCACGGTTATTGCGTTTTCTTCCGATAGGTATCTGGAGCTGTGCGATCTTTACTCTTCTCAGGCGATCGAGTAACTACCTGCGTCGGATTACGGCTTCGTTTTTTTGGCCTGCGATCTTAATGCTGAAATGGGCAGAAAAACGCGAAATTTAGACGCTATTACGAATGGGCAATGGTACTTATTGAAGGCTATATCATTGCCCATAATGCAGGGAGGGTTGATATTATATAATTCTATTTCCAGATTACTTTATTTTAAAAAAAGACAGATTGCCTGAACAGAAAGAACCGGTGTCAATGTAGATTTGATTGGCGAATGTTGTTGTGTAGTCAACAATCATATGGCCGAAGATAAAAGTATCCGCACCGCGTATTGGATGGATATTCCCCTGTAACGAACCAAGCAGACGATCGCGTGACCATAGAACGCTATCAATATCAACTTGCTTCCCATAATCGTAGCTGTCATCTGGATAATCGGCATGGGCAATCACGTACTTCTTTGAGGACGTTTCAACTTCTATGATGTGAGGACGCTGCTTAAAAGTTAGTAATAGCTCAGTGGCTTCTTGCCTGTCTTTTTCGGTGACCGAGTCGTACCAGTAACCACCGTTTACATACCAGAAATTGCCATCCTGTGTTTCAAAAGCGTCAAGCGCCATAGCTTCATGATTACCCACTACAGAAATAAACCATGGGGTATTTAACAGTCTCAGTGTTTCAAGGTTTTCTTTTCCTCGATCAATGTTATCTCCAGTGGAGATCAAGAGATCGGTATCAGGAGAGAAATTTAATTGAGCCAGTCTGGTTAACAATAAGGAGTAACATCCATGAATATCACCAACGACCCAAATGTGGCGATAGAGATCGCTGTTGATGTCAGCATAACGAATTAATTCCATGATGTTCCTATAGCACAATTTTGGAGTCTGGTATTATAACAAAAAAGTAGGCCAATATTAATTTTTATTGTTTAAAATATACAGTTATTAAAATATCCTACAGGCTAGAAATGAACAGATAATATATATTTTATGAATCGGTTAATTAAAGTAGACGATGTGCTTGAAAGATGCACGATTTCTCGCGCAACACTTTATTGATTAATTGCAAAGGCATACTTTCCCGCTCAGCGGAAGCTCTATCCCGAAGGGGCTTTGTTGAATAAAGAGATTGGCGGATCTAATCGTTACTGTCGTTTCAGCATCGGGTTCCGATGGCAAAGCAAAAGTTTAAAATCAACATCGGAGCGGCAGCAATGAGGTCTGGAAAAGAAAGTGGGCTATCACCGTCGTTCAGTAGTGGAAACAGCGATGTTCCGTATCAAAACCTTGCTGGGCGGCCATCTGAGCCTGCGGAACTATGACGCGCAGGTGGGTGAAGCGATGGCGATGGTCAAAGCGCTGAACCGGATGACGTTGTTGGCAATGCCGACCAGCGTCAGGCTCGTATAACGAGTGCTCCGGTGGGAGTCCTGTATCCTTATCGTTGGCCGATTCTGAATTATTCAACAAAGCCTCATGTTGTCATAACCTACCAGATGCAGATAAAGCAGCATAAAGCGTTTTAAACGACAGCAACAAGGAAAGGGGTTGATCGTTTAATGGTACTGCGCCAAATCCTTTGTACCAGTCGCAGACCTGTTTATTTTTGGCATCAATAAGTAGGGCTACGCCACCGACCTGCAAAGCCGCCTGTATGCAACGCTTTCCGGCAGATAACAAAAGTTGTGCTCCCAGCCCTTGCCCCTGCATAGATTTGTCTACGGCTAAACGACCCAGACGAAACACCGGCACATCGTATCTCCCTAATCCTTTGCTGATTGCGCCGGGAACCTGTGCATATATCAGTGATGCAGGACTGACTGAGTAAAAGCCGTGGATACGTGTAACATCCGAATTATCAAGCGCAACATAGGTTTTCGTTGTCCCTTTCTCATGATTTTGTCGTGCATGGCGTTGCAGGAATTGGTTCAGATCGGCATCCCCACAATCAAAATTCATTCGATTGTGGGTTTTCCCTATCGCGGCCTCATGCCAGTCTGTAAACATCATTTCTTCATGTCCGGCAGGGCGAAAGCAGCGGCAAGAAGCTTTTCATTCGGCGCTGGCGGGTTATCTAAAATTTCCATGATCATTTTAGTATCGCGCTCCGTCAGATATACCCGTTCGGCGGCATCAACAATCTTCTGTGCGACAGGTAGTATGTTACTGACCACAAAATCCGTCAGGTTGGTTTGCTGGATTGCCGCAGCGCGGACTATCAACTTTTTGGCATCCGTCGATACACGTAACGACAGCCTTTCGTTAGATTCTATAGCTATCTGAGGCATGGTTTTCATCCTCCTGTTTATGAACAATATGTACAATTATAATACATATCTGTACGCTTTCAAGGCGTACATATGAGGCTGATATAGTCCAGGCATGGCAAGAAGGTCGCTCACTGTCTTTAAACAGGGGATTAACTTCGGTTTATCGCGATTGCATTATTTTAATCTCACTGATTACGTATCATCAGGGAGTTTGCTAAATATATCCATGATTCTCTTTTTTGCCGTAACTGCTTGATTGATCCTACCCGCGTAATAGGGACACAACCCTAAGCGGCGGACATCTCCTGCTCACGTTCAGAAGAAGAGAGCTGAGTTTCGCCAGCTGTAGATCTGTGATTTATACAGGTTAAGCTCGCTGGTGGCAGCGGCCACCCCAATGCGTTCCGCCAGTTTCAGGGCTTTCAGGCGTGTGCTGCTTGCGTGGCTTATTGGTGGTTGATGCTGGTTTTGTCATGTGAGTCACCTCTTGCTTGAGCGTTTACTCACTTAGTTGCGTGTCCACTATTGCTGAGTAAGATCAGAAGGTTAAAAATCAACAAAGGCTCAACGGCGTGCATTAGGCCCTGGTGATGAAGGTGGCATATGGGAGGATGTATATCCTACACTTTCATCCGGATGATGTAACAAAAATACAGGTATCGGTAATGAAACAATCATCACCGTTTAATAGAGGCCCATATATTGAGGTTCCATAATGGAAGAAGTTAACTCTGAATTCACAATCGTTGTTGAGTCTGATCTGGATAAATATGAGTTAATTGATTTTTTATCCCAAGGGATTCCAGACATAATAAAAGTGAACTTATTATATTTAAGATACGAAAATACAATGATTACAATAGAAAGAAATTATGACTGTAATCCTAAGTTGATAAATGAGAATGATGGTTGGCTGTATTATAAATATGAATTAACGGTATTTTCCATGGAGAATACCTCGTATGAATATCAGTATGAATTAGCGAATAAAATTATGAATGCTCTACGTGAGGCGGGATATCTGGCAGAATCAATTTGGTAATATACCGGTACCTATGTAACAGCATCGTCGCCACCATACATGCAGGCTAAAAAAGAGTGAATAGTCAAGCACTTCAGAAATATCTACTTGCGATATACCACCAGAACCAAATGGTCAATTTAAAACGGATGGCGTCAGAGTTACTGGTGGTCGAAAGGTAGATACAACACATTATTTTAATTTGAAAAGTATATGAAATTTACTACTTTTAATTTTAATCGATTAACAAAATTCATAGTAATTAGCTCCTGATTAATTCGACATATTTTTCATTAATCATAAAGCCATTTCCCAGCTTTCGCTGATTCAGAAAACATTCTGATTGTTAAAGGCTTACGAGTTCGTTCTACATCTTCCCGTTTTAATTTAAACCATCGTGTAAGCAGTGGAGTATTCTCCCAAGGGAAATAACACGACCATTTAACTTGTGATAAATCTACATTAAATTTTTTTTCAAATTTATCCAAAGCTTCATGCAGGTCATCGCCTGGAGCTTCAAATAAATCAGAATCAAGTTCTAATGGGATTTCTTTCCAATTGCTGTCTAAATATCCGGGAATCTCTTCACGGAAGAGTGCTAACACCTCTTGCTGAATTGTGTCCATCAAAAGGATGTCCATTGTATACGATCTTTAGGGCGTGCTATTAGGTTGTATTTTGCCTGAGTTCTCCTTGATACCTGGTAAATTGAATTCACAAGACCAACCCAACCTAACCATGGAACATATCGTGCTATGACTGCGGCAAGATTATTTGTTTTTCGCATTCTTATACCAACGGGTGTAGGAACTCTAATACCAAAAGGAGTTCGTGCATTTCGTAAAAGCATTCTCCCATACCTGGAGATAACACTTGTCCCTTTGATTGCCTCTCCCGGTTTCGTTCTGGTTTTTAACCACGGTTGCCCGGCGAGGATAGCAGCACCTGACTCAATGCCAATCCCAAGTTCATCACAAAATTGCTCAATGAAAATTACATCAAATAGTTCACCTGCTGACAGGTTCGATTGTCCGTGGTAGAAGTAGGTTCCGTTTAGTTCTTCTGTCGTATCCATTCAATCACCTTATAGACTGTTTGCCATTCATTCCAGGCATCGGGACGTTTCTGCCGCTATACTAGCCTGGTCGTCAATACGCTGTCACGGGTAAAAAGAGCGTTATCCGCGAAAAGTGGATGGGGTATCGTAAGAATGCCAACATGTGGGGCAGGAGGGGGATGTCAGTTTATCGCGATATACGAGACGATAGTTTGTCAGTATAAGTTTCGGCTATTTCCCAAGTCTGGGAGGCCGTTCTTTATCACAAATAAAAAAAGCAGCAGCGAGGTGCTGCTGTATCAAAAAGCAGATTGATAAATGCAACGTAAGAGACAAATGGCCAACCGTAAAAGTGACCATAGCTATAATAATTATATTGATATTAAGTGGCAATGCAAAATATGGTCTTAATTATATCATGATGAGTTCAGCCAACGGTGATATGGCCTTATAAGGCTTGCAGTCTTTCATGGGCAGCAAGTAACGTCTGATATATGCTTAAATTCTTACTTCCGGGTTCAAGCAAAACTTTTTTAAATTCGGTCATGAGTTGCTCTTCATCTTCTTTCGAACGCATGTATTGTGGATGTTCCTGGAAGAAGGTGAGCGCCTGTTCTTTGGTTTGTTTATATTTTTCGCAAAAAATGCTTGAGCTGATTGCGCTATTTTTTGATGCGGAATTATCAGCGTTATGGTTTGATAATGATTTATTCTTCGCAAGGTCTGACGGCACATACGGAAGAGACTGACACTCATCAATACTATTTGCGTTGGCCAGTTGCTCTTTCTGAGCGCCAGGTTGCTGTACCGGTTTGCTCACGGAGGAAGGGAGGGGCACCTGAGCACAGCCGATCAGTAAAAAGACAGGAAGACAGCTATAAAATTTTTTCATATTAACTCCAACTACAGAAGAATGAGGCGCCATGTTTTTACACAACCGTCAGAACGTTATCTGACAATAGTTATAAGGGGGCGAATGCGTTTCAGGAATGCTAGCAAAAAAAACTCCTGATATAAATAATTAATTCTCCATCCAGATGACAATATCTGAATTTTTGCTGCTGCAGAACAATAAGCCAGAATTTATACACTATGAGCTAATTTTCTATTTTAAATCAGCAAACACTATGCAAGTTGGCCAATTTAATTAGCGGGCGGCATCAGTTTCATAATGATTGCATCAGGATTTTGCCACCCGCTCCCGGTATTGTTTACATATTAAAATGATTTTTAACTGGTGCTGACAACTATGCTAAATACGCAGGAAGTACTTAAAGAAGGAGAGAAGCGGAAAATCCGCAGCCCGGAAGCATGGTTTATACAGACGTGTTCCGCGCAAAAGCTGCATATGTCATTTTCTGAAAGCCGACACAATGAAAATTGCCTGATTCAGGAAGGCGCGCTGCTTTTTTGCGAGCAGGCCGTTGTCGCACCAGTATCAGGAGACCTGGTTTTTCGACCGTTAAAAATTGAAGTACTCAGCAAATTACTGGCATTTATCGATGGCGCAGGATTAGTGGACACGACATATGCTGAATCCGATAAATGGGTTTTGCTGAGTCCTGAGTTTCGCGCTATTTGGCAAGATCGTAAACGCTGCGAGTACTGGTTTTTGCAGCAAATTATTACGCCTTCTCCGGCCTTCAATAAGGTACTGGCGCTGTTACGAAAAAGCGAGAGTTACTGGTTGGTTGGCTATTTACTCGCTCAGTCAACCAGCGGCAACACGATGAGAATGCTGGGAGAAGACTATGGCGTTTCTTATACCCATTTTCGTCGTTTGTGCAGCAGAGCGTTGGGCGGAAAAGCGAAGAGTGAATTACGAAACTGGCGTATGGCGCAATCGCTGCTGAATAGTGTAGAAGGCCACGAGAACATCACCCAATTAGCCGTTAATCATGGTTACTCATCGCCTTCACATTTTTCTAGTGAGATCAAAGAGCTGATCGGCGTTTCGCCGCGGAAATTATCAAATATTATTCAATTGGCAGACAAATGAAGACACATATTCTTTTGGCCAGAGTGCTGGCATGTGCCGCGCTTGTTCTGGTTACACCTGGTTATTCTAGTGAAAAAATACCTGTAACGGGAAGTGGGTTTGTTGCGAAAGACGATAGCCTGCGGACATTTTTCGATGCCATGGCGCTACAGCTAAAGGAGCCTGTCATTGTTAGCAAAATGGCGGCACGAAAAAAAATTACGGGCAACTTTGAGTTTCACGATCCTAACGCATTACTGGAGAAGCTTTCCCTACAACTGGGGCTGATTTGGTATTTCGATGGGCAGGCTATCTATATTTATGACGCCAGTGAAATGCGCAATGCCGTGGTTTCTTTACGCAACGTCTCACTCAATGAGTTCAACAATTTTCTAAAACGCTCAGGTTTATATAACAAAAATTACCCGCTACGTGGCGATAACCGTAAAGGAACATTCTATGTTTCAGGGCCACCCGTCTATGTTGATATGGTGGTCAACGCCGCCACCATGATGGACAAGCAAAACGATGGTATTGAGCTGGGACGCCAGAAAATAGGGGTGATGCGTCTGAACAATACCTTCGTGGGCGATCGTACCTATAATCTGCGCGATCAGAAAATGGTTATTCCCGGTATTGCTACGGCCATTGAAAGGTTATTGCAGGGAGAAGAGCAACCCTTAGGTAATATTGTCAGTAGCGAACCCCCGGCGATGCCAGCGTTTTCAGCGAATGGAGAAAAAGGTAAAGCAGCAAATTATGCCGGTGGCATGAGTCTGCAGGAAGCTTTAAAGCAAAATGCCGCGGCGGGCAATATTAAAATCGTGGCCTATCCGGATACCAACAGTTTGTTAGTAAAGGGAACGGCTGAGCAGGTGCATTTTATCGAAATGCTGGTTAAAGCGCTGGATGTCGCCAAACGTCACGTAGAATTATCCCTGTGGATTGTCGATCTTAATAAAAGCGATCTGGAGCGTTTGGGCACTTCATGGAGCGGCAGCATAACTATTGGGGACAAACTTGGCGTGTCATTAAACCAGTCTTCAATAAGTACCCTCGATGGCAGTCGATTCATCGCCGCGGTCAATGCGTTAGAAGAGAAGAAACAGGCGACGGTGGTTTCGCGCCCGGTATTACTGACTCAGGAAAATGTTCCCGCTATTTTTGATAACAACAGAACGTTTTACACCAAGCTGATTGGGGAACGTAATGTGGCGCTTGAGCATGTAACATACGGAACAATGATCCGAGTGCTGCCCCGTTTTTCCGCAGATGGTCAGATAGAAATGTCGCTGGACATTGAAGATGGCAACGATAAGACGCCGCAATCTGATACTACCACCTCCGTAGATGCGTTACCCGAAGTCGGGCGAACGTTAATTAGCACTATTGCGAGAGTGCCGCACGGAAAAAGTTTGCTGGTCGGGGGTTATACACGGGATGCAAATACCGATACTGTCCAAAGTATTCCGTTTTTAGGCAAATTACCGCTTATTGGTAGCCTGTTCCGTTATTCCAGTAAGAATAAAAGTAATGTTGTTCGTGTGTTCATGATTGAACCAAAAGAAATTGTCGACCCGTTAACGCCGGATGCCAGCGAATCGGTAAACAATATTCTGAAGCAAAGCGGTGCCTGGAGTGGGGACGATAAGTTACAGAAATGGGTTCGTGTTTATCTGGATAGAGGTCAGGAGGCAATTAAATGATTCCTGGCTCAACCTCCGGTATTTCATTTTCCAGAATATTGTCCCGGCAGACATCTCATCAGGATGCGACCCAGCATACTGATGCGCAACAGGCGGAAATACAACAGGCCGCAGAGGATTCGTCTCCAGGGGCGGAAGTACAAAAATTTGTCCAGTCGACGGACGAAATGTCAGCGGCGCTGGCGCAATTTCGTAACCGTCGCGATTATGAAAAAAAATCCAGTAATTTATCTAACAGTTTTGAACGCGTGCTGGAGGATGAGGCTTTACCGAAGGCGAAGCAAATCTTAAAGCTAATTAGCGTACATGGCGGCGCGTTAGAAGATTTTTTACGTCAGGCGCGTAGCTTATTTCCTGACCCCAGTGATTTAGTCCTTGTGTTACGCGAATTGCTTCGTCGTAAAGACCTGGAAGAGATCGTGCGGAAAAAGCTGGAGTCGTTACTTAAGCACGTTGAAGAGCAAACCGATCCGAAGACCCTCAAGGCAGGGATTAATTGTGCGTTGAAGGCCCGGCTTTTTGGGAAAACATTATCGTTAAAACCAGGCTTATTGCGCGCCAGCTATCGGCAATTTATCCAGAGTGAATCACATGAAGTGGAGATTTACTCTGACTGGATAGCCAGTTATGGCTATCAACGTCGACTGGTGGTACTGGATTTTATTGAGGGTTCGCTATTAACCGATATTGACGCGAATGACGCCAGCTGTTCGCGCCTGGAGTTTGGCCAGCTTTTACGACGCCTGACGCAACTTAAAATGTTGCGCTCCGCTGACCTACTGTTTGTGAGTACATTGTTGTCGTATTCGTTTACCAAAGCGTTTAATGCGGAGGAGTCGTCGTGGTTACTACTGATGCTTTCGCTATTGCAACAGCCACATGAAGTGGATTCGCTGTTAGCCGATATTATAGGTTTGAATGCGTTATTGCTTAGTCATAAAGAACATGCATCCTTTTTGCAGATATTTTATCAAGTATGTAAAGCCATACCCTCTTCACTCTTTTATGAAGAATATTGGCAGGAAGAATTGTTAATGGCGTTACGTAGTATGACCGATATTGCCTACAAGCATGAAATGGCAGAACAGCGTCGTACTATTGAAAAGCTGTCTTAATTTAATATTAACAGGATACCTATAGTGCTGCTTTCTCTACTTAACAGTGCTCGTTTACGACCTGAATTACTGATTCTGGTACTAATGGTGATGATCATTTCTATGTTCGTCATTCCATTACCTACCTATCTGGTTGATTTCCTGATCGCACTGAATATCGTACTGGCGATATTGGTGTTTATGGGGTCGTTCTACATTGACAGAATCCTCAGTTTTTCAACGTTTCCTGCGGTACTGTTAATTACCACGCTCTTTCGTCTGGCATTATCGATCAGTACCAGTCGTCTTATCTTGATTGAAGCCGATGCCGGTGAAATTATCGCCACGTTCGGGCAATTCGTTATTGGCGATAGCCTGGCGGTGGGTTTTGTTGTCTTCTCTATTGTCACCGTGGTCCAGTTTATCGTTATTACCAAAGGTTCAGAACGTGTCGCGGAAGTCGCGGCCCGATTTTCTCTGGATGGTATGCCCGGTAAACAGATGAGTATTGATGCCGATTTGAAGGCCGGTATTATTGATGCGGATGCCGCGCGCGAACGGCGAAGCGTACTGGAAAGGGAAAGCCAGCTTTACGGTTCCTTTGACGGTGCGATGAAGTTTATCAAAGGTGACGCTATTGCCGGCATCATTATTATCTTTGTGAACTTTATTGGCGGTATTTCGGTGGGGATGACTCGCCATGGTATGGATTTGTCCTCCGCCCTGTCTACTTATACCATGCTGACCATTGGTGATGGTCTTGTCGCCCAGATCCCCGCATTGTTGATTGCGATTAGTGCCGGTTTTATCGTGACCCGCGTAAATGGCGATAGCGATAATATGGGGCGGAATATCATGACGCAGCTGTTGAACAACCCATTTGTATTGGTTGTTACGGCTATTTTGACCATTTCAATGGGAACTCTGCCGGGATTCCCACTGCCGGTTTTTGTTATTTTATCGGTGGTTTTAAGCGTACTCTTCTATTTTAAATTCCGTGAAGCAAAACGTAGCGCCGCCAAACCTAAAACCAGCAAAGGCGAGCAGCCGCTCAGTATTGAGGAAAAAGAAGGGTCGTCGTTAGGACTGATTGGCGATCTCGATAAAGTCTCTACAGAGACCGTACCGTTGATATTACTTGTGCCGAAGAGCCGGCGTGAAGATCTGGAAAAAGCTCAACTTGCGGAGCGTCTACGTAGTCAGTTCTTTATTGATTATGGCGTGCGCCTGCCGGAAGTATTGTTACGCGATGGCGAGGGCCTGGACGATAACAGCATCGTATTGTTGATTAATGAGATCCGTGTTGAACAATTTACGGTCTATTTTGATTTGATGCGAGTGGTAAATTATTCCGATGAAGTCGTGTCCTTTGGTATTAATCCAACAATCCATCAGCAAGGTAGCAGTCAGTATTTCTGGGTAACGCATGAAGAGGGGGAGAAACTCCGGGAGCTTGGCTATGTGTTGCGGAACGCGCTTGATGAGCTTTACCACTGTCTGGCGGTGACGCTGGCGCGCAACGTCAATGAATATTTCGGTATTCAGGAAACAAAACATATGCTGGACCAACTGGAAGCGAAATTTCCTGATTTACTTAAAGAAGTGCTCAGACATGCCACGGTACAACGTATATCTGAAGTTTTGCAGCGTTTGTTAAGCGAACGTGTTTCCGTGCGTAATATGAAGTTAATTATGGAAGCGCTCGCATTGTGGGCGCCAAGAGAAAAAGATGTCATTAACCTTGTGGAGCATATTCGTGGAGCAATGGCGCGTTATATTTGTCATAAATTCGCCAATGGCGGCGAATTACGAGCAGTAATGGTATCTGCTGAAGTTGAGGATGTTATTCGCAAAGGGATCCGTCAGACCTCTGGCAGTACCTTCCTCAGCCTTGACCCGGAAGCCTCCGCTAATTTGATGGATCTCATTACACTTAAGTTGGATGATTTATTGATTGCACATAAAGATCTTGTCCTCCTTACGTCTGTCGATGTCCGTCGATTTATTAAGAAAATGATTGAAGGTCGTTTTCCGGATCTGGAGGTTTTATCTTTCGGTGAGATAGCAGATAGCAAGTCAGTGAATGTTATAAAAACAATATAAGGGCTTAATTAAGGAAAAGATCTATGCAACATTTGGATATCGCTGAATTAGTTCGTTCCGCACTGGAAGTAAGTGGTTGCGATCCTTCATTAATTGGAGGAATAGATAGCCATTCAACAATTGTTCTGGATTTATTTGCATTGCCAAGTATCTGTATCAGCGTCAAGGACGATGATGTATGGATCTGGGCGCAATTGGGTGCTGACAGCATGGTGGTATTACAACAGCGGGCTTATGAAATCTTAATGACCATAATGGAAGGATGCCATTTTGCCCGCGGCGGGCAATTACTACTGGGGGAGCAGAATGGGGAGCTAACGCTTAAAGCCTTAGTGCATCCGGATTTTTTATCTGACGGTGAAAAGTTCTCTACTGCCTTGAATGGGTTTTACAACTATCTGGAAGTTTTTAGTCGGTCGCTAATGAGATGAAAACACCTCGTTTACTGCAATATCTGGCCTACCCACAAAAAATAACCGGCCCAATTATTGAGGCGGAATTGCGCGATGTGGCCATTGGCGAACTGTGTGAAATACGCCGTGGCTGGCACCAAAAACAGGTTGTTGCACGTGCGCAGGTGGTTGGCTTACAGCGGGAACGCACCGTGCTGAGCCTTATCGGCAATGCCCAGGGGCTGAGCCGCGATGTCGTGCTTTATCCCACTGGACGTGCGTTATCGGCGTGGGTGGGATACTCGGTATTAGGCGCGGTGTTGGATCCGACAGGGAAAATCGTTGAGCGTTTTACCCCTGAAGTGGCGCCGATTAGCGAAGAACGCGTTATTGATGTCGCACCGCCGTCTTACGCTTCACGCGTTGGCGTCCGTGAACCGCTGATTACCGGTGTGCGCGCGATTGACGGGTTATTGACCTGTGGCGTAGGCCAGCGAATGGGCATTTTTGCCTCCGCAGGATGCGGTAAGACCATGCTGATGCATATGCTGATCGAGCAAACGGAGGCGGATGTCTTTGTTATCGGTCTTATCGGTGAACGAGGCCGTGAGGTCACTGAATTCGTGGATATGTTGCGCGCTTCGCATAAGAAAGAAAAATGCGTGCTGGTTTTTGCCACTTCCGATTTCCCCTCGGTCGATCGCTGCAATGCGGCGCAACTGGCGACAACCGTAGCGGAATATTTTCGCGACCAGGGAAAACGGGTCGTGCTTTTTATCGATTCCATGACCCGTTATGCGCGTGCTTTGCGAGACGTGGCACTGGCGTCGGGAGAGCGTCCGGCTCGTCGAGGTTATCCCGCCTCCGTATTCGATAATTTGCCCCGCTTGCTGGAACGCCCAGGGGCGACCAGCGAGGGAAGCATTACTGCCTTTTATACGGTACTGCTGGAAAGCGAGGAAGAGGCGGACCCGATGGCGGATGAAATTCGCTCTATCCTTGACGGTCACCTGTATCTGAGCAGAAAGCTGGCCGGGCAGGGACATTACCCGGCAATCGATGTACTGAAAAGCGTAAGCCGCGTTTTTGGACAAGTCACGACGCCGACACATGCTGAACAGGCATCTGCCGTGCGTAAATTAATGACGCGTTTGGAAGAGCTCCAGCTTTTCATTGACTTGGGAGAATATCGTCCTGGCGAAAATATCGATAACGATCGGGCGATGCAGATGCGGGATAGCCTGAAAGCCTGGTTATGCCAGCCGGTAGCGCAGTATTCATCCTTTGATGACACGTTGAGCGGTATGAATGCATTCGCTGACCAGAATTAAAGTATTGCAGCGGCGCTGTACGGTATTTCATTCACAGTGTGAGTCGATATTACTTCGCTATCAGGATGAGGACCGCGGGCTGCAGGCCGAGGAGGAGGCGATCCTTGAACAAATAGCGGGTCTGAAATTGTTATTAGATACGCTGCGTGCAGAAAACAGACAGCTCAGTCGTGAGGAAATTTATACGTTATTACGTAAGCAGTCTATTGTTCGCCGGCAGATAAAAGATTTAGAACTCCAGATTATACAAATTCAGGAAAAACGGAGCGAGCTGGAAAAGAAAAGGGAAGAGTTTCAGAAAAAAAGTAAATATTGGTTGCGCAAAGAAGGGAACTATCAACGCTGGATAATCCGTCAGAAAAGATTCTATATCCAGCGAGAGATACAGCAGGAAGAGGCCGAGTCAGAGGAGATAATTTAATGGGCGATGTGTCAGCTGTCAGTTCATCCGGGAACATTTTACTGCCGCAGCAGGATGAGGTTGGCGGTTTATCAGAAGCATTAAAAAAAGCGGTGGAAAAACATAAGACAGAATATTCCGGTGATAAAAAAGATCGCGACTATGGCGATGCTTTCGTAATGCATAAAGAAACGGCTTTACCGTTATTACTGGCGGCATGGCGACATGGCGCGCCAGCGAAATCAGAACATCACAATGGCAACGTTTCTGGTCTGCATCATAACGGAAAAAGCGAACTCAGGATTGCTGAAAAACTGTTGAAAGTCACTGCTGAAAAATCTGTCGGTTTGATCTCTGCGGAGGCCAAAGTAGATAAATCCGCAGCGTTGCTATCGTCTAAAAATAGGCCGTTAGAAAGCGTAAGCGGTAAAAAATTATCTGCTGATTTAAAAGCTGTGGAATCCGTTAGTGAAGTAACCGATAACGCCACGGGAATCTCTGACGATAATATCAAGGCATTGCCTGGGGATAATAAAGCCATCGCGGGCGAAGGCGTTCGTAAAGAGGGCGCGCCGCTGGCGCGGGATGTCGCACCTGCCCGAATGGCCGCAGCCAATACCGGTAAGCCTGAAGATAAAGATCATAAAAAGGTTAAAGATGTTTCTCAGCTTCCGCTGCAACCAACCACTATCGCCGATCTTAGCCAATTAACCGGCGGCGATGAAAAAATGCCTTTAGCGGCGCAATCAAAGCCGATGATGACTATTTTTCCCACTGCCGATGGCGTGAAAGGAGAGGATAGCTCGCTGACTTACCGTTTTCAGCGCTGGGGAAATGACTATTCCGTCAATATTCAGGCGCGGCAAGCAGGGGAGTTTTCGTTAATACCGTCAAATACGCAGGTTGAACATCGTTTGCATGATCAATGGCAAAACGGTAATCCCCAGCGCTGGCACCTGACGCGAGACGATCAACAAAATCCGCAGCAGCAACAGCACAGACAGCAATCTGGCGAGGAGGATGACGCCTGATGTCATTGCGTGTGAGACAGATTGATCGTCGCGAATGGCTATTGGCGCAAACCGCGACAGAATGCCAGCGCCATGGCCGGGAAGCGACGCTGGAATATCCGACGCGACAGGGAATGTGGGTTCGGTTGAGCGATGCAGAAAAACGGTGGTCGGCCTGGATTAAACCTGGGGACTGGCTTGAGCATGTCTCTCCCGCTCTGGCTGGGGCGGCGGTTTCTGCTGGCGCTGAGCACCTGGTCGTTCCCTGGCTTGCTGCAACAGAGCGACCGTTTGAGTTGCCCGTGCCGCATTTGTCCTGTCGGCGTTTATGCGTAGAGAACCCCGTACCGGGAAGCGCGCTGCCGGAAGGGAAATTGTTGCACATTATGAGCGATCGGGGCGGCCTGTGGTTTGAGCATCTTCCTGAACTGCCTGCAGTCGGGGGCGGCAGGCCGAAAATGCTGCGTTGGCCGTTGCGCTTTGTAATCGGTAGCAGTGATACGCAGCGTTCGTTGCTGGGCCGAATCGGGATCGGAGATGTACTCCTGATTCGTACTTCCCGTGCGGAAGTTTATTGCTACGCGAAAAAGTTAGGTCATTTCAACCGTGTTGAAGGGGGAATTATTGTGGAAACGTTAGATATTCAACATATCGAAGAAGAAAATAATACAACTGAAACTGCAGAAACTCTGCCTGGCTTGAATCAATTGCCCGTCAAACTGGAATTTGTTTTGTATCGTAAGAACGTTACCCTCGCCGAACTCGAAGCCATGGGGCAGCAACAGCTATTATCACTGCCGACCAATGCTGAACTTAACGTTGAAATTATGGCGAATGGTGTTTTGCTGGGTAATGGCGAACTGGTACAGATGAATGACACCTTAGGCGTTGAGATCCATGAATGGCTGAGCGAGTCTGGTAATGGGGAATGATATCTCATTAATTGCCTTACTGGCATTTTCCACCCTGTTGCCATTTATTATTGCGTCAGGAACCTGTTTCGTTAAATTTTCTATTGTATTTGTCATGGTGCGTAACGCCCTGGGATTACAGCAGATACCTTCAAATATGACGCTTAACGGCGTCGCATTGCTGCTTTCTATGTTTGTTATGTGGCCCATAATGCATGATGCCTACGTCTATTTTGAGGACGAAGATGTCACCTTTAATGATATTTCATCATTAAGTAAACACGTTGATGAAGGTCTGGATGGTTATCGCGATTATCTGATCAAATATTCAGATCGCGAGTTAGTTCAGTTTTTTGAAAACGCGCAACTGAAGCGTCAGTATGGAGAAGAGACCGAGACGGTAAAGCGTGACAAAGATGAAATTGAAAAACCTTCAATATTTGCGTTATTACCTGCTTATGCGCTGAGCGAAATAAAAAGCGCGTTTAAAATTGGTTTTTATCTTTATTTGCCCTTTGTCGTCGTCGACCTGGTGGTATCCAGCGTGCTACTGGCGCTGGGGATGATGATGATGAGTCCGGTGACGATATCTACACCTATTAAGCTGGTGCTTTTTGTCGCGCTTGATGGCTGGACCTTACTGTCTAAGGGATTGATATTACAGTATATGGACATTGCAACATGACATCATTACGAGACGGGATAGTTAAATGGATGATTTAGTGTTTGCAGGTAATAAGGCGCTCTATCTTGTTTTGATCCTGTCAGGGTGGCCGACGATTGTCGCAACGATTATCGGCCTCCTGGTAGGGTTATTCCAGACGGTAACGCAATTACAGGAACAGACGCTGCCTTTTGGCATTAAATTACTTGGCGTGTGTTTATGCTTGTTTTTACTGTCTGGCTGGTATGGCGAAGTTTTACTCTCTTACGGGCGTCAGGTGATATTCCTGGCGTTGGCTAAGGGGTAAAAAATGTTTTACGCGTTGTACTTTGAAATTCATCACCTGGTTGCGTCTGCGGCGCTAGGGTTTGCTCGCGTGGCGCCGATTTTTTTCTTCCTGCCGTTTTTGAATAGCGGGGTATTAAGCGGTGCGCCGAGAAACGCCATTATCATCCTGGTGGCATTGGGAGTATGGCCGCATGCATTGAACGAGGCGCCGCCGTTTTTATCGGTGGCGATGATCCCGTTAGTTCTGCAAGAAGCGGCGGTAGGCGTCATGCTGGGCTGTCTGCTGTCATGGCCTTTTTGGGTTATGCATGCGCTGGGTTGTATTATCGATAACCAGCGAGGGGCAACGCTAAGTAGTAGTATCGATCCGGCAAACGGTATTGATACCTCGGAAATGGCTAATTTCCTGAATATGTTTGCCGCTGTCGTTTATTTACAAAACGGCGGTCTGGTCACGATGGTTGACGTGTTAAATAAAAGCTATCAGCTATGCGATCCGATGAACGAGTGCACGCCTTCATTACCGCCGCTATTAACGTTTATTAATCAGGTGGCTCAAAACGCCTTGGTTCTGGCCAGTCCGGTGGTATTAGTGCTGTTGCTGTCAGAAGTATTCCTGGGTTTATTGTCGCGCTTTGCTCCGCAAATGAACGCTTTTGCGATTTCACTGACGGTAAAAAGCGGTATTGCCGTTTTAATTATGCTGCTTTATTTCTCTCCGGTACTACCGGACAATGTACTGCGACTCTCTTTCCAGGCCACAGGGTTAAGCAGTTGGTTTTACGAGCGAGGGGCGACGCATGTCCTCGAATAAAACAGAAAAACCGACTAAAAAACGGCTGGAAGACTCCGCTAAAAAAGGCCAGTCATTTAAAAGTAAAGATCTCATTATCGCCTGCCTGACGCTGGGAGGAATTGCCTATCTGGTGTCGTATGGCTCATTTAATGAGTTTATGGGGATAATTAAGATCATTATTGCGGATAATTTTGATCAGAGCATGGCTGACTACAGTTTGGCCGTTTTTGGGATAGGGTTAAAATATCTGATTCCATTTATGCTGCTCTGCTTAGTGTGTTCCGCATTACCGGCGTTATTACAGGCCGGTTTTGTGCTGGCGACAGAAGCATTAAAGCCTAATTTATCGGCGTTAAACCCGGTAGAAGGGGCAAAAAAACTTTTTAGTATGCGCACGGTTAAAGATACGGTCAAAACCCTACTGTATCTCTCATCCTTTGTGGTGGCCGCCATCATTTGCTGGAAGAAATATAAGGTTGAAATCTTTTCTCAGCTAAATGGCAATATTGTAGGTATTGCCGTCATTTGGCGTGAACTTCTCCTCGCATTGGTATTAACTTGCCTTGCTTGCGCATTGATTGTCTTATTATTGGATGCTATTGCGGAATATTTCCTGACCATGAAAGATATGAAAATGGATAAGGAAGAAGTGAAGCGTGAAATGAAGGAGCAGGAAGGGAACCCAGAGGTTAAATCTAAAAGACGTGAAGTTCATATGGAAATTCTGTCTGAACAGGTGAAATCTGATATTGAAAACTCACGCCTGATTGTTGCCAACCCCACGCATATTACGATCGGGATTTATTTTAAACCCGAATTGATGCCGATTCCGATGATCTCGGTGTATGAAACGAATCAGCGCGCACTGGCCGTCCGCGCCTATGCGGAGAAGGTTGGCGTACCTGTGATCGTCGATATCAAACTGGCGCGCAGTCTTTTCAAAACCCATCGCCGTTATGATCTGGTGAGTCTGGAAGAAATTGATGAAGTTTTACGTCTTCTGGTTTGGCTGGAAGAGGTAGAAAACGCGGGCAAAGACGTTATTCAGCCACAAGAAAACGAGGTACGGCATTGAGCCGCGTAAGGCAGTAGCGATGTATTCATTGGGCGTTTTTTGAATGTTCACTAACCACCGTCGGGGTTTAATAACTGCATCAGATAAACGCAGTCGTTAAGTTCTACAAAGTCGGTGACAGATAACAGGAGTAAGTAATGGATTATCAAAATAATGTCAGCGAAGAACGTGTTGCGGAAATGATTTGGGATGCCGTTAGTGAAGGCGCCACGCTAAAAGACGTTCATGGGATCCCTCAAGATATGATGGACGGTTTATATGCTCATGCTTATGAGTTTTATAACCAGGGACGACTGGATGAAGCTGAGACGTTCTTTCGTTTCTTATGCATTTATGATTTTTACAATCCCGATTACACCATGGGACTGGCGGCAGTATGCCAACTGAAAAAACAATTTCAGAAAGCATGTGACCTTTATGCAGTAGCGTTTACGTTACTTAAAAATGATTATCGCCCCGTTTTTTTTACCGGGCAGTGTCAATTATTAATGCGTAAGGCAGCAAAAGCCAGACAGTGTTTTGAACTTGTCAATGAACGTACTGAAGATGAGTCTCTGCGGGCAAAAGCGTTGGTCTATCTGGAGGCGCTAAAAACGGCGGAGACAGAGCAGCACAGTGAACAAGAAAAGGAATAATTATGGTAAATGACGCAAGTAGCATTAGCCGTAGCGGATATACCCAAAATCCGCGCCTCGCTGAGGCGGCTTTTGAAGGCGTTCGTAAGAACACGGACTTTTTAAAAGCGGCGGATAAAGCTTTTAAAGATGTGGTGGCAACGAAAGCGGGCGACCTTAAAGCCGGAACAAAGTCCGGCGAGAGCGCTATTAATACGGTGGGTCTAAAGCCGCCTACGGACGCCGCCCGGGAAAAACTCTCCAGCGAAGGGCAATTGACATTACTGCTTGGCAAGTTAATGACCCTACTGGGCGATGTTTCGCTGTCTCAACTGGAGTCTCGTCTGGCGGTATGGCAGGCGATGATTGAGTCACAAAAAGAGATGGGGATTCAGGTATCGAAAGAATTCCAGACGGCTCTGGGAGAGGCTCAGGAGGCGACGGATCTCTATGAAGCCAGTATCAAAAAGACGGATACCGCCAAGAGTGTTTATGACGCTGCGACCAAAAAACTGACGCAGGCGCAAAATAAATTGCAATCGCTGGACCCGGCTGACCCCGGCTATGCACAAGCTGAAGCCGCGGTAGAACAGGCCGGAAAAGAAGCGACAGAGGCGAAAGAGGCCTTAGATAAGGCCACGGATGCGACGGTTAAAGCAGGCACAGACGCCAAAGCGAAAGCCGAGAAAGCGGATAACATTCTGACCAAATTCCAGGGAACGGCTAATGCCGCCTCTCAGAATCAGGTTTCCCAGGGTGAGCAGGATAATCTGTCAAATGTCGCCCGCCTCACTATGCTCATGGCCATGTTTATTGAGATTGTGGGCAAAAATACGGAAGAAAGCCTGCAAAACGATCTTGCGCTTTTCAACGCCTTGCAGGAAGGGCGTCAGGCGGAGATGGAAAAGAAATCGGCTGAATTCCAGGAAGAGACGCGCAAAGCCGAGGAAACGAACCGCATTATGGGATGTATCGGGAAAGTCCTCGGCGCGCTGCTAACCATTGTCAGCGTTGTGGCCGCTGTTTTTACCGGTGGGGCGAGTCTGGCGCTGGCTGCGGTGGGACTTGCGGTAATGGTGGCCGATGAAATTGTGAAGGCGGCGACGGGAGTGTCGTTTATTCAGCAGGCGCTAAACCCGATTATGGAGCATGTGCTGAAGCCGTTAATGGAGCTGATTGGCAAGGCGATTACCAAAGCGCTGGAAGGATTAGGCGTCGATAAGAAAACGGCAGAGATGGCCGGCAGCATTGTTGGTGCGATTGTCGCCGCTATTGCCATGGTGGCGGTCATTGTGGTGGTCGCAGTTGTCGGGAAAGGCGCGGCGGCGAAACTGGGTAACGCGCTGAGCAAAATGATGGGCGAAACGATTAAGAAGTTGGTGCCTAACGTGCTGAAACAGTTGGCGCAAAACGGCAGCAAACTCTTTACCCAGGGGATGCAACGTATTACTAGCGGTCTGGGTAATGTGGGTAGCAAGATGGGCCTGCAAACGAATGCCTTAAGTAAAGAGCTGGTAGGTAATACCCTAAATAAAGTGGCGTTGGGCATGGAAGTCACGAATACCGCAGCCCAGTCAGCCGGTGGTGTTGCCGAGGGCGTATTTATTAAAAATGCCAGCGAGGCGCTTGCTGATTTTATGCTCGCCCGTTTTGCCATGGATCAGATTCAGCAGTGGCTTAAACAATCCGTAGAAATATTTGGTGAAAACCAGAAGGTAACGGCGGAACTGCAAAAAGCCATGTCTTCTGCGGTACAGCAAAATGCGGATGCTTCGCGTTTTATTCTGCGCCAGAGTCGCGCATAAAAACTGCCAAAATAAAGGGAGAAAAATATGTTAATTAGTAATGTGGGAATAAATCCCGCCGCTTATTTAAATAATCATTCTGTTGAGAATAGTTCACAGACAGCTTCGCAATCCGTTAGCGCTAAAGATATTCTGAATAGTATTGGTATTAGCAGCAGTAAAGTCAGTGACCTGGGGTTGAGTCCTACACTGAGCGCGCCTGCGCCAGGGGTATTAACGCAAACCCCCGGAACGATCACGTCCTTTTTAAAAGCCAGTATTCAAAATACCGACATGAATCAGGATTTGAATGCTCTGGCAAATAATGTCACGACTAAAGCGAATGAGGTTGTGCAAACCCAGTTACGCGAGCAGCAGGCAGAAGTCGGAAAGTTTTTTGATATTAGCGGAATGTCTTCCAGTGCCGTTGCGCTGTTGGCTGCCGCGAATACGTTAATGCTGACGTTGAACCAGGCTGATAGCAAACTGTCTGGTAAGTTGTCATTAGTCAGTTTTGATGCAGCTAAAACGACGGCAAGCTCCATGATGCGCGAAGGGATGAATGCGTTGTCCGGTAGTATTTCCCAGAGCGCGCTTCAGTTGGGGATCACTGGCGTGGGCGCCAAACTGGAATATAAGGGGCTGCAGAATGAAAGAGGCGCGCTTAAACATAATGCCGCGAAGATCGATAAACTGACCACTGAAAGCCACAGTATTAAAAACGTGCTGAACGGGCAGAATAGCGTCAAACTCGGTGCTGAAGGCGTCGATTCTCTGAAATCGTTAAATATGAAGAAAACCGGTACCGATGCGACGAAAAATCTTAATGATGCGACGCTTAAATCTAATGCCGGAACCAGCGCCACGGAAAGTCTGGGTATTAAAGACAGTAATAAACAAATCTCCCCTGAACATCAGGCTATTCTGTCGAAACGTCTTGAGTCTGTCGAATCCGATATTCGTCTTGAGCAGAATACCATGGATATGACCCGAATCGATGCGCGCAAGATGCAGATGACGGGCGATCTGATTATGAAGAACTCGGTCACGGTCGGTGGTATTGCAGGGGCGTCCGGGCAGTACGCCGCTACTCAGGAACGTTCCGAGCAGCAAATTAGCCAGGTGAATAACCGGGTTGCCAGCACCGCATCGGACGAAGCCCGTGAAAGTTCACGTAAATCGACCAGCCTGATTCAGGAAATGCTGAAAACAATGGAGAGCATTAACCAGTCGAAAGCATCCGCACTCGCTGCTATCGCAGGCAATATTCGCGCTTAATCTGAAAGGTCATCTATACGCCATCATGGGTGTGATTTAATCGCGCTCCTGATGGCGAACTGGGGATATTATGCTTAATATTCAAAATTATTCCGCTTCTCCTCATCCGGGGATCGTTGCCGAACGGCCGCAGACTCCCTCGGCGAGCGAGCACGTCGAGACTGCCGTGGTACCGTCTACCACAGAACATCGCGGTACAGATATCATTTCATTATCGCAGGCGGCTACTAAAATCCACCAGGCACAGCAGACGCTGCAGTCAACGCCACCGATCTCTGAAGAGAATAATGACGAGCGCACGCTGGCGCGCCAGCAGTTGACCAGCAGCCTGAATGCGCTGGCGAAGTCCGGCGTGTCATTATCCGCAGAACAAAATGAGAACCTGCGGAGCGCGTTTTCTGCGCCGACGTCGGCCTTATTTAGCGCTTCGCCTATGGCGCAGCCGAGAACAACCATTTCTGATGCTGAGATTTGGGATATGGTTTCCCAAAATATATCGGCGATAGGTGACAGCTATCTGGGCGTTTATGAAAACGTTGTCGCAGTCTATACCGATTTTTATCAGGCCTTCAGTGATATTCTTTCCAAAATGGGAGGCTGGTTATTACCAGGTAAGGACGGTAATACCGTTAAGCTAGATGTTACCTCACTCAAAAATGATTTAAACAGTTTAGTCAATAAATATAATCAAATAAACAGTAATACCGTTTTATTTCCAGCGCAGTCAGGCAGCGGCGTTAAAGTAGCCACTGAAGCGGAAGCGAGACAGTGGCTCAGTGAATTGAATTTACCGAATAGCTGCCTGAAATCTTATGGATCCGGTTATGTCGTCACCGTTGATCTGACGCCATTACAAAAAATGGTTCAGGATATTGATGGTTTAGGCGCGCCGGGAAAAGACTCAAAACTCGAAATGGATAACGCCAAATATCAAGCCTGGCAGTCGGGTTTTAAAGCGCAGGAAGAAAATATGAAAACCACATTACAGACGCTGACGCAAAAATATAGCAATGCCAATTCATTGTACGACAACCTGGTAAAAGTGCTGAGCAGTACGATAAGTAGCAGCCTGGAAACCGCCAAAAGCTTCCTGCAAGGATAACAGAAGAGGATATTAATAATGGTTACAAGTGTAAGGACTCAGCCCCCCGTCATAATGCCAGGTATGCAGACCGAGATCAAAACGCAGGCCACGAATCTTGCGGCGAATCTTTCCGCAGTCAGAGAAAGTGCCACAGCGACGCTGTCAGGGGAAATTAAAGGCCCGCAACTGGAAGATTTTCCCGCGCTGATCAAACAGGCGAGTCTGGATGCATTGTTTAAATGCGGGAAAGACGCTGAGGCGTTAAAAGAAGTTTTTACCAATTCAAATAATGTCGCCGGTAAGAAAGCGATAATGGAGTTTGCCGGGCTCTTTCGTTCAGCGCTCAACGCCACCAGTGATTCTCCTGAGGCGAAGACGCTACTGATGAAGGTGGGGGCAGAGTATACCGCGCAAATCATAAAAGATGGCCTGAAAGAAAAGTCAGCTTTTGGGCCATGGCTGCCAGAAACAAAGAAAGCGGAAGCGAAGCTGGAAAACCTGGAAAAGCAGCTGTTAGATATTATCAAAAATAACACTGGCGGTGAATTAAGTAAATTATCGACGAATCTTGTTATGCAGGAGGTGATGCCCTATATTGCCAGCTGCATTGAACATAACTTTGGCTGTACGTTAGATCCGTTAACCCGCAGCAATCTTACGCACCTTGTTGACAAAGCGGCGGCGAAGGCTGTTGAGGCGCTTGATATGTGCCACCAAAAATTAACGCAAGAGCAGGGTACCAGCGTAGGACGGGAAGCCCGGCACCTTGAAATGCAAACGTTGATACCCCTGCTGCTACGTAATGTTTTTGCACAAATTCCTGCAGATAAACTGCCTGACCCTAAAATTCCGGAGCCTGCGGCTGGACCAGTACCTGATGGTGGGAAAAAAGCAGAACCTACGGGTATTAATATCAATATTAATATTGATAGCAGTAACCATAGCGTGGATAACAGTAAGCATATTAACAATAGCCGAAGCCATGTCGATAATAGCCAGCGCCATATCGATAATAGCAACCATGATAATAGCCGGAAGACGATTGATAATAGCCGAACATTTATTGATAACAGCCAACGCAATGGCGAGTCACACCATTCGACTAACAGCAGCAACGTAAGTCATAGTCATTCGCGTGTGGATTCGACTACGCATCAAACGGAGACGGCACACAGCGCCAGCACAGGGGCAATTGACCATGGCATCGCGGGTAAAATTGACGTCACGGCTCATGCGACGGCAGAGGCTGTGACCAACGCTTCATCCGAAAGTAAAGATGGAAAGGTGGTCACGTCAGAAAAGGGCACTACGGGTGAAACAACCTCTTTTGATGAAGTCGATGGCGTAACCAGCAAGAGCATTATCGGCAAGCCGGTACAGGCCACGGTGCACGGCGTTGATGATAATAAACAGCAAAGCCAGACGGCAGAGATTGTGAATGTGAAGCCGCTTGCCAGTCAACTGGCTGGCGTCGAGAATGTTAAAACCGATACCTTACAATCAGACACGACGGTAATTACAGGTAATAAAGCCGGTACGACCGATAATGATAATAGTCAGACAGATAAGACTGGCCCATTTTCTGGTTTGAAGTTTAAGCAAAATAGTTTCCTCTCAACAGTACCGAGCGTTACGAATATGCATTCAATGCATTTCGACGCCCGTGAGACGTTTTTGGGTGTGATACGTAAAGCCCTGGAGCCAGATACCTCCACACCGTTCCCTGTACGCAGAGCGTTTGACGGCTTGCGTGCGGAAATATTACCCAATGACACGATAAAGAGTGCAGCGTTGAAAGCGCAATGTAGCGATATTGACAAGCACCCAGAATTGAAAGCGAAAATGGAGACTCTCAAAGAGGTCATTACTCATCATCCACAAAAAGAAAAACTGGCTGAGATTGCACTGCAGTTTGCCAGAGAGGCGGGGCTGACCAGGCTAAAAGGGGAAACTGACTATGTGTTAAGTAATGTGCTGGACGGCCTTATCGGAGACGGTAGCTGGCGAGCTGGCCCGGCTTACGAGTCATACCTGAATAAACCTGGCGTGGATCGGGTTATTACTACCGTTGATGGCTTGCACATGCAGCGTTAATTAACCGGGAAAGATGCGATGAATATGGATATTGAAGCAAGAGTCAAAAAAGTGATCACCTCTTGTATTGCCGTTGATGTTGATAGTATCAATGGTCAGACCCATCTGGTTGAGGATCTTTACGCTGACTCATTGGATTTAATTGATATTGTATTTGGTCTTAGTGAGGAGTTTGACATTAGTTGCAATGAAAACGATCTTCCTGATATGATGACCTTTGCGGATATATGCCGTGTTGTTAAAAAAAGTCTTGAGTCCAGGGTGTAGTATTTTTCTCTCGCTTGACAACAATTGAATAAGATTAATTGTTATGAAAATCATCACACATGTAGTACCCGGTTCAGGTATGGCTGCAATATATGATGATATTGCTGACAGTTCGCGTTTTGTTATTAAAGGCAAGTTACGTCATGTTGAAAATGATCCGAAGGAGCTGCTGATATGTGTTCCGATGCGTAGTGAATGGCTATTCTACTGGATTAAAGGAGAGAAATATTGCGCCCGGCGATGGGCGCGAAAAAGTATCAAGACATTGTGTAACCAGATTAAATTTGAAGAAGCAATCTTATAAAAGATATAATTCAAGAGGAAAGTAAATTGCAAGCACACCAGGATATTATCGCTAATATTGGTGAGAAATTGGGTTTACCGCTCACTTTTGACGACAACAATCAGTGCTTATTATTACTCGATAGCGATATTTTTACGTCTATTGAAGCTAAAGATGATATCTGGTTATTGAACGGTATGATTATACCGTTATCGCCTGTTTGTGGCGATTCTATCTGGCGGCAGATTATGGTGATTAATGGTGAACTGGCTGCGAATAATGAAGGTACGTTAGCGTATATTGATGCCGCAGAGACGTTGTTGCTTATACATGCAATTACCGATCTGACAAATACTTACCATATTATATCGCAGCTTGAGTCATTTGTGAATCAGCAGGAAGCGCTCAAAAACATACTGCAGGAATATGCTAAAGTATGAGGAGAGAAAATTGAATAATTTAACGTTGTCTTCGTTTTCAAAAGTTGGTGTGTCGAATGATGCCCGACTTTATATTGCTAAGGAAAATACTGATAAGGCATATGTTGCGCCTGAAAAATTTTCGTCAAAAGTATTAACCTGGCTTGGAAAAATGCCGTTATTTAAAAACACTGAAGTGGTGCAAAAACATACGGAAAATATCAGAGTACAGGACCAAAAGATTTTACAGACATTTCTCCATGCACTAACGGAAAAATATGGGGAAACAGCGGTTAATGACGCACTGTTAATGTCCCGTATAAATATGAACAAACCCCTTACCCAACGTTTAGCAGTGCAGATCACGGAGTGTGTAAAAGCTGCTGACGAAGGGTTTATAAACCTTATTAAGAGCAAGGATAATGTTGGTGTCAGGAATGCCGCTTTAGTCATAAAAGGCGGCGATACAAAAGTGGCAGAAAAAAATAACGATGTTGGAGCAGAAAGTAAGCAACCTTTACTCGATATCGCGCTAAAGGGACTTAAAAGAACATTACCGCAACTGGAACAAATGGATGGAAATAGCCTGCGAGAAAACTTCCAGGAGATGGCTTCAGGTAACGGCCCGCTGCGTTCATTAATGACGAATTTACAGAATTTAAATAAAATTCCAGAGGCTAAACAACTTAATGATTATGTTACAACGTTAACAAATATTCAGGTCGGTGTAGCCCGGTTCTCACAATGGGGAACCTGTGGAGGAGAGGTTGAGAGGTGGGTTGATAAAGCCTCTACTCATGAATTAACCCAGGCTGTAAAAAAAATTCACGTTATTGCTAAAGAACTGAAAAATGTTACAGCTGAACTTGAGAAAATAGAAGCCGGCGCGCCAATGCCACAGACGATGAGCGGACCGACACTGGGCCTGGCACGATTTGCGGTCAGCAGCATTCCAATTAATCAGCAAACCCAGGTGAAACTGAGCGATGGAATGCCTGTGCCAGTGAATACGTTAACTTTTGACGGTAAGCCTGTGGCATTAGCCGGTTCGTACCCAAAAAATACGCCGGATGCGCTGGAAGCGCATATGAAAATGCTTCTTGAAAAAGAATGCTCGTGCCTGGTGGTGTTAACGTCGGAAGATCAGATGCAGGCAAAACAATTACCACCCTATTTCAGAGGGAGCTACACCTTTGGCGAGGTGCATACCAACAGCCAAAAAGTGAGCTCAGCCAGTCAGGGAGAAGCGATAGACCAATACAATATGCAACTGTCCTGCGGGGAAAAGCGGTATACAATCCCGGTATTGCATGTGAAAAATTGGCCAGATCACCAGCCGTTACCGTCTACGGATCAGTTAGAATACCTGGCGGATAGGGTGAAAAATAGTAACCAAAATGGCGCGCCGGGGCGTAGTTCATCAGATAAGCATTTACCGATGATTCATTGTCTGGGCGGAGTGGGAAGAACCGGAACGATGGCGGCGGCCCTTGTACTTAAGGATAATCCTCATAGTAATCTGGAGCAGGTACGTGCAGATTTCCGGGATTCACGGAACAATAGAATGCTGGAAGACGCCTCACAGTTTGTACAACTAAAAGCAATGCAAGCCCAGTTGCTTATGACGACGGCAAGCTGATAAAAACATAGCTTACTTTTAGAACTATCTGAAAGTAAGCTATTTCTGTATAATTATTTGTTTGCCGCGATAGAAAGTCTTTTGTTTTTCTCTTCTGCTGACATTCCTTTTAATTTTCTGTAATTCTCCCAAATTTTTTTAGCATAACGTTTCCTTATATCCGATCGTTTCGGCGACGTCCCGGCATTATAAGCGCCAACGGCCTCCCAGCTATAACCGTAGATTTTCATCATATCTGATAAAATGGAGGCGCCCACAATGACAGAAATGCAGGGGTCCTGTAACAACTGTTTTTCACTAATCCCCATTTTTTTCAGCCTTTTCATATGGAAGCTGTTAATTTGCATCAGGCCAAGATCGGTTGAACCATCTCGGTTATGACCAATGGCGCCAGGTTTCATCGCCGATTCCTGCTGGGCGATAGCGTAAAGTAGTTCGGATTCAATATTGAACATTTTTTCAGCCTGAAGCCAGCAATCAGCCCATGCCGTATTTATGCTAAGCAACCAGATTACGATGATAAAAAAATAATGCATATCTCCTCTCTCAGATTTTACCGTAATTTAATCAAGCGGGGATCCTGTTTCCATCTTTTGAACCAAATATTGTCTTCGTTTTTAAATTTATTCCACATTTTCTCGGCAATAGCTTCGCCGTGGGCAACCAGCACTAACGGTAATAATCCCGGATTATTATCTATACGCTGTTCACTTTCCAGAAATTCTCTTATCGTCGGTAAGGCACGCTCACTATTCTGACAATATTCAGCGTAAAGAAGATTAACAGCAATAAGTCCTGTTATTTCCTGCGTGGATATTTCTTTAGTTAATTTTCGTGCCAGTTCATGTTTACCTTTAAGCGAAAGAAACATAACCTGCATACTTAATAATATTGGATTATCCTGCAGGTGTTGTGAGCGTAATTCATCGCCTAAACGTATAGCATCATCAATACCGGTATGATAATAGGTAATCCACAGCTTAGTGATCCCTGCGGCTGCGCGCGTTGGGTCCAATTTTAAACACTCGTTAATCGTTTGTAAGGCCTCCTCCAACTGACCAGCCATGAAAAGATTCCAGCCATAATAATATTTAATATCTGCAGAAATGGGCGAAAGTAAGTTAGCTTGTTTGAATAGCAAACTCCCGACGATGTATTCTGAGTGAATCGTATTAATTAGCCCCAGTAATCCTAAAGCTTGTGGATTATTGTGGTCCAGCTCTGTCGCCTTAATCGCATGTTCTTTAGCTTTGATCATAGCGTTTTGTTTATCAAAAATCCCCATTTGCGCCATGCTGAGGTAGCATTCTGCCAGCGCACAGTAAGGCGCAATGCTGTTTGGCGACATGTTAACGCATTGAGTCAGCAATTTAAGCGCTTGCTGTAAGCTATAGGGGGTGTATTGATTTAACTCATGCTTACCGCGTAAGTAAACCATAGTACTGTCAATCGAATTTAGCTCGCTAATCTGCTTTGTGTCCCAGCGAAGTCCGGGAATACATCTGAGCAAAAGATTCGCAATTTTGTTTTGCAAGAGAGAAGCGGGTTGGTGTTCTATCAACTTAATGCTTTCCTGGTGCAGCAGGTGATAACCTTTAACCCGAACTATCTCAATCTGTACAATATTATCATTACCATCGGGTATCATCTGCCCGGAGATATAATAATCGGGGCGTAATTGATCCATGAGCTCAAGAATATCCTTAACACTGCGGCAGTTCTTCGTAATGGTCACCGGCAGCACGCTCAGGCCAAAGGGCGCATACTGCGATAATCCCTTCACGATAGAGTAATGCAGACTCTCGGATTGAACCTGATCCTGCATCTGAAAAGGAAGTATCGCCAATGTATGAGTCGTAGGTTGCGGCGCTGGCGGAGACACCACTACGACCGGACGATTAAACCGATAGCCCTGTCCGTACAGTGTTTCAATGTAACGATGCTCTTTATCTTCCGACAGAATACGTCGTAAGGCATAAATACAGCGGGTAAGAGATTCTTCGTTAACTTCCGCGTCGCCCCATACCTGGTCCAGTAAGGTGTTTTTACTCACAATCTCGCCGGCGGCTTCGAGCAGGATGACCAGAACGGCATATTCTTTTGGCGGAATATTGACTTTCTTTTCTGAGCGTAGCAGGGAGCCGTCCATGTTGAGTATGAAATCATCAAAGACGAATTTTTTATTCGATACAGGAACAGGATTAAAATGTGGCATGATAATAGTGTATTCTCTTACAGGGTGAAAAGTTATAATAACTAATACAAGTCGTTAGGATAGAATCTACTGTTTCAGTAATTCTGCTGTTAGTACTAACGGTCAGGTTGAGCTTTTATTATGAGCTTAATGTCATATTCTACGGGCTCGGGTTTATATGTTTTTAACATTTGATTATTTAGCTTATGCCTGTGCTTTAAATAACTGACATGTTGGTAATAATATTGTTATAACTAACTGTGATTATCGAATGGACGCTGCCGTATATCCTGGTGCAGAGAGAGTCAGCGCCGGGCATCTAAATATTTACATATTTAACTTGGCCTCATTGCAATAGAGATTAGTTTTGTAGCTATCTTACTGCATTTTTTTGGGGTGTAAATGCTGCTTATTATATCTTCATGGTTAATGGTCTGATAATTACACCATCAGAACCATTTTTCTCGAAGATTTCCACTAAATGACCATTCGTTGAAAGTTTAAGAGTGTAATTTGTCTTAGGTTCCAAAATATAAATGAAAGACTGTTTTTAATGGTGCGCTTATTTTTATATTTTTTTGCAAAATAATGATATCGTCTTTTCTTTACTCCCTTCAGTTATAGCGTCAAAAAGGCAGGAGGGTTATGAGCAGTATCATCCTCAGGCTGGCTCCAGGCATTATATCGATATCAGGAGGAAGAGAGGAGGTATGCCTGGCAGAAAGCTAACAAGCGTGACTGTTTCGGTATAAACCGTTCAGGCAAATAGTTCTCAGAGGGAACGGATGATGTATAAATATGAATAAAATGCCGGCCTTAATCCACAGGGTTAAAGCCGGAAGGAGATAGTGTCATCTGGACGAATTCTTACGCTGTGAATAAGGCAATATCGTTTTACCAGTCATCATAGCGATGACAAGTTCACAAAAATCGTGTTATATAATCAGCCTTACTTTAAATTACCATAGATATCAGTATAAGCTGTCTTCCGGACAGAACAATGATATTGAATAGCCTCCCATCCTGATAGAGCGTGTTAATGCGCAGTCTGAATTTTAAATTATTACAATTTTAATAAAAATCTTTACTTAAGTGACAGATACAAAAAATGTTAATGGTTCGCCATTTTTATGAATGTCGATGGCGTAGTTTTAAAATATTTTTTGAAACATTGAATGAAGTAGGACGTGCTATCATAACCACATTTTAATGCTACAGCATTAACATTATGGTTGCCTATGCGTAAAAGTTTTGCTGCCTGATTCATTCTTGCCGATAAGTAGATGTCGCTAAAGCTGGTACCTTCTTCTGCAAGTTTCCGTTTGAGCGTTGACGTACTCATAAATATATGATCGGCAACATCCGTAAGCTTCCACTGTCTACTGGGTGACGAAGATATAATGTTGTAAACGCGCTCCTTTAACGTTATCTGAGCCGAGCTAAGGATGATCTCATAACTCTCCGGGAGTCGGAGAAAAGCAGTAAGCAGGAACAGCAGAAAATAAGGAATTAACTCTTCATTTTCAATACAACTTTTGTTGTTACAGTTACTGCAACCTTTGCTTGTATCCTTCGTACAGGAGAACGCCGTTTTCAGATGTTCAAATACCTCTCTTCTGGCAGGAAAGTCAGGCGTATAGAAGATCTTCTGCGCTTTCTCTGTGGGTACCGCCATTTTGGTTTGCTGCTCGTTTGGGATAAGTGCATAGAGAGCGCCAAGTCGTTGCGTCGGTATCTCGAGTATATCGAAATCCATGTGGCCATTGACCTCTTCAAGCGTCACGTTAACTACCTGCTCTTTTTTGAGCACCAACATCCCAGGTTCGTCACAGTAAATCGTATCGTGATTATTGCTAATCGTCAGTTTACCGCTCCGAAAGCAAACTAAAGTGAAACTGCTTACATAAAGATTTTTGATGGTAACCTGCTGAGTCTGACTTTTAATTTGCTGCCGGGTATTTGTCAAAAGTGATTTTAATTTCTGTAAGTTATCTGCGGCAGGACGCTGATGACTATTACTTACAAAGGTTACATTTTCCATATTATCCCTTTGTTGATGTTATTTTAATGTTCCTTACTGGTATCCTACTGAAAAAATCTGAGTTGTAAATGCTCTTTATTAGCGTGTGTTGGCAATGGTCTGATTGTTACACCAAAAGAACCCAAATTTGGGTAATTTATCTACAGTAGTTTAAGCCCCAATGGGGATGATGGTTCTTTTAATATGTGTTGAGACGCATTATACAGAATAAATTGATTTTATTTCTCACTTTTCATTCTATTTTCATCAGGAATCCCTGTGTCCTGTGCGGTAATCTGCTGCTATCGAGAACGACAGACATCGCTAACAGTATATATGGAAACATCAAAAGAGAAGACGATAACAAGCCCAGGGCCATACATAGTTCGATTACTTAACAGCTCACTGAACGGCTGTGAGTTTCCATTGCTGACAGGCCGAACACTCTTTGTGGTAGGTCAGAGTGATGCGCTCACTGCTTCAGGTCAACTCCCTGATATACCTGCCGATAGCTTTTTTATCCCGCTGGACCATGGCGGAGTAAATTTTGAAATCCAGGTGGATACGGATGCGACCGAAATTATACTCCATGAGCTGAAAGAAGGAAATTCTGAATCTCGTTCGGTGCAATTAAATACGCCAATACAGGTCGGTGAATTGCTTATCCTGATTCGCCCGGAAAGCGAGCCGTGGGTGCCCGAGCAGCCTGAGAAGTTAGAAACGTCTGCAAAAAAGAACGAGCCGCGTTTTAAAAACGGAATTGTAGCAGCACTGGCCGGGTTTTTTATATTGGGAATTGGGACTGTGGGGACGTTATGGATACTTAACTCGCCGCAGCGGCAGGCCGCAGAGCTCGATTCGTTATTGGGGCAGGAGAAGGAGCGTTTTCAGGTGTTGCCAGGCCGGGACAAAATGCTCTATGTCGCTGCGCAAAATGAAAGAGATACGTTGTGGGCTCGTCAGGTTTTAGCGAGGGGCGATTATGATAAAAATGCGCGAGTGATTAACGAAAACGAAGAAAATAAGCGTATCTCTATCTGGCTGGATACCTATTATCCGCAGCTGGCTTATTATCGGATTCATTTCGATGAGCCGCGTAAACCCGTTTTCTGGCTAAGCCGCCAGCGAAACACGATGAGCAAGAAAGAGCTCGAGGTGTTAAGTCAAAAGCTGAGAGCGCTAATGCCTTACGCGGATTCGGTTAACATCACGTTGATGGACGATGTTACCGCAGCAGGCCAGGCGGAAGCGGGGCTAAAACAGCAGGCGTTACCTTATTCCCGCAGGAATCATAAGGGGGGCGTAACGTTTGTTATTCAGGGGGCGCTCGATGATGTAGAAATACTCAGAGCCCGTCAATTTGTCGATAGCTATTACCGCACATGGGGAGGACGCTATGTGCAGTTTGCGATCGAATTAAAAGATGACTGGCTCAAGGGGCGCTCATTTCAGTACGGGGCGGAAGGTTATATCAAAATGAGCCCAGGCCATTGGTATTTCCCAAGCCCACTTTAATTTAACGTAAATAAGGAAGTCATTATGGCAACACCTTGGTCAGGCTATCTGGATGACGTCTCAGCAAAATTTGATACGGGCGTTGATAATCTACAAACGCAGGTAACAGAGGCGCTGGATAAATTAGCAGCAAAACCCTCCGATCCGGCGCTACTGGCGGCGTATCAGAGTAAGCTCTCGGAATATAACTTGTACCGTAACGCGCAATCGAACACGGTAAAAGTCTTTAAGGATATTGATGCTGCCATTATTCAGAACTTCCGTTAATCAGTTATAAGGTGGATTATGTCGATTGCAACTATTGTCCCTGAGAATGCCGTTATAGGGCAGGCGGTCAATATCAGGTCTATGGAAACGGACATTGTCTCGCTGGATGACCGGCTACTCCAGGCTTTTTCTGGTTCGGCGATTGCCACGGCTGTGGATAAACAGACGATTACCAACAGGATTGAGGACCCTAATCTGGTGACGGATCCTAAAGAGCTGGCTATTTCGCAAGAGATGATTTCAGATTATAACCTGTATGTTTCTATGGTCAGTACCCTTACTCGTAAAGGAGTCGGGGCTGTTGAAACGCTATTACGCTCATGATTCGTCGATATCTATATACTTTTCTGCTGGTAATGACCCTTGCCGGCTGTAAGGATAAGGATCTTTTAAAAGGACTGGACCAGGAACAGGCTAATGAGGTCATTGCCGTTCTGCAAATGCACAATATAGAGGCGAATAAAATTGATAGCGGAAAATTGGGCTATAGCATTACCGTTGCTGAGCCTGATTTTACCGCTGCGGTGTACTGGATTAAAACTTATCAGCTTCCTCCCCGGCCACGGGTGGAAATAGCGCAGATGTTCCCGGCGGATTCGCTGGTATCGTCTCCGCGAGCTGAAAAGGCCAGGTTATATTCGGCTATTGAACAGCGACTGGAACAGTCATTACAGACGATGGAGGGCGTGCTCTCCGCCAGGGTCCATATTAGTTATGATATTGATGCTGGTGAAAATGGCCGCCCGCCAAAACCTGTTCATCTGTCGGCATTAGCCGTATATGAACGAGGTTCGCCGCTTGCGCATCAGATCAGCGATATCAAGCGTTTCTTAAAGAATAGTTTTGCCGATGTGGATTATGACAACATTTCTGTTGTGTTGTCAGAACGTTCTGATGCCCAATTACAGGCTCCCGGCACACCAGTAAAACGTAATTCTTTTGCAACCAGTTGGATTGTTTTGATTATTTTGTTATCCGTGATGTCAGCAGGCTTTGGCGTCTGGTATTACAAAAACCATTATGCCCGCAATAAGAAAGGCATAACGGCTGATGATAAGGCGAAATCGTCAAATGAATAGGCAGCCATTACCCATTATCTGGCAAAGAATCATTTTTGATCCGTTATCGTATATCCATCCTCAGCGGTTGCAGATAGCGCCGGAAATGATTGTCAGACCCGCCGCCAGGGCGGCGGCAAATGAGTTAATACTGGCGGCATGGCGGCTTAAGAACGGAGAAAAGGAGTGTATTCAAAACTCACTGACGCAGCTGTGGCTGCGTCAGTGGCGCCGACTGCCGCAAGTAGCGTATTTACTCGGTTGCCATAAACTGAGAGCCGATCTGGCAAGGCAGGGAGCCTTGCTTGGCCTGCCGGATTGGGCGCAAGCATTTTTGGCAATGCATCAGGGAACAAGTTTATCTGTCTGCAATAAGGCGCCGAATCACCGGTTTTTACTTAGCGTCGGGTATGCACAGTTAAATGCCCTAAATGAATTTTTACCTGAATCTTTAGCACAGCGTTTTCCTTTGCTTTTTCCTCCATTTATTGAGGAGGCATTGAAGCAGGATGCTGTAGAAATGTCAATTTTGCTACTGGCCTTACAATATGCTCAAAAATATCCCAATACCGTCCCCGCTTTCGCCTGTTGAGGGGATACTGATAAAGCGTAAAACGCTGGAACGTTATTTCTCTATTGAAAGATTAGAACAGCAGGCGCATCAACGGGCTAAGCGTATTTTGCGAGAGGCGGAAGAAGAGGCAAAGACCTTGCGGATGTACGCCTATCAGGAAGGTTACGAGCAGGGAATGATAGACGCGTTACAGCAGGTCGCCGCTTATCTTACTGATAATCAGACAATGGCCTGGAAGTGGATGGAAAAAATACAGATTTATGCCCGCGAGTTATTTTCAGCTGCGGTCGACCATCCCGAAACGCTTTTAACCGTCCTGGATGAGTGGCTAAGGGATTTCGATAAGCCTGAGGGGCAACTTTTTTTAACACTGCCAGTTAATGCGAAAAAAGATCACCAAAAACTGATGGTGTTGCTTATGGAGAACTGGCCAGGCACTTTTAATCTTAAATATCACCAGGAACAGCGCTTTATCATGAGTTGCGGCGATCAGATCGCAGAATTTTCACCTGAACAATTTGTTGAAACGGCAGTAGGCGTCATTAAGCATCATCTTGATGAACTTCCACAAGACTGCCGGACAATTTCTGATAACGCCATTAACGCACTTATTGATGAATGGAAGACAAAAACGCAAGCGGAGGTTATAAGGTGATACCGGGTACGATTCCGACTTCTTATTTGGTCCCGACAGCAGATACTGAAGCGACGGGTGTGGTTTCGTTGAGTGCCAGGGCCGCTATGCTGAATAATATGGATAGCGCGCCTTTAAGCAATGGCGGCGACGTTGATCTTTATGATGCATTCTACCAACGACTTTTGGCGCTTCCTGAGTCAGCCTCTTCTGAAACGCTTAAAGATAGCATTTATCAAGAGATGAATGCCTTCAAAGATCCTAACAGTGGTGATTCGGCTTTTGTTTCTTTTGAGCAGCAAACGGCTATGCTACAAAACATGTTAGCAAAAGTTGAACCGGGCACCCATTTATATGAGGCTTTAAACGGGGTATTAGTTGGTTCAATGAACGCACAGTCACAAATGACCTCCTGGATGCAGGAGATTATTTTATCGGGCGGGGAAAACAAAGAGGCAATTGACTGGTGAACCCCCATTGCTGGCGATTTGTGATAAGGTATGGTGTATATATCAGCAAATAATGCAGAAAATGCACCATGCCAGTGTGTCTATCTTATTGATGTATATGGATTATTAAGATGTCTGCCAGCCGTTTTATTCTGAAATGATTATATTAATATTGTAAGCTTTCATTACAAAATTGTGCATAAAGTTTGTAAGGGTATCTTTTTGTGACGAAATGAACGCGCGTTGGAATGTAATTATTGGCTATAATAATAAAAAAATCGGATTTAAATCATCTCTGTGAGTTTTAATTATTTGTTTATAAGAATATAACGATTTTGAGTTCCTTATAGCACACAGGATAAAATATGGTATTGCCTTCAATGAATAAATCAGTTGAGGCCATTAGCAATAATCACCTTCAACAGCCGAACAAATTTCCATTAATAAATGGATTAGCTGACGTAAGAGACTATTATGTCGCAAACTGCTTATTGTTTAAACTTAATAAAGGCAGTTTGCGAATTGAAAACGAATTTGGGGAGTTCATCGAACGATCTGCGCCGTGTTTATTTTTATTGGAAAAAGATCAAACAATCACGCTTAGTATGAGCGAAATAGAAGGGCATATTGATTTTTCTTCACTGGAAGTTTCCTATGACTTAATGCAAAAATTCTACAAAGTTTTTTACAGTACAAGAAACTATAATGATCGAGAGCTATCATTAAAAACGAAACCAAAGTATTTTTTTCATGCGGACTTGTTGCCAGGGATGAGTGATACTTTTGACTCTATTTTGCATGGTGTGGCATGTCCACGGGTTTGTAGTAATGTGAGTATTGATGATCATGATTATTCATATTTCTCATTGATGTATCTTATATCGGCATTTGTACGTAAGCCCGGTGGGTTTGATTTCCTTGAGCGAGCAATAAAAATTACGACAAAAGAGAAAGTTTATAACATTATTATCAGCGATCTCACCCGCAAATGGTCACAGGCTGAGGTGGCAGGAAAGCTGTTTATGAGCGTATCAAGTCTGAAGCGAAAACTGGCCGCTGAAGAGGTGAGTTTTAGTAAAATATACCTGGATGCTCGTATGAATCAGGCTATAAAATTATTACGTATGGGGGCTGGAAATATTTCACAAGTCGCGACGATGTGTGGCTATGATACGCCTTCTTATTTTATCGCTATTTTTAAACGGCATTTTAAGATTACACCGCTTAGCTTTATGCGTACAATGAACCATTGATTTGTGAAATTATTTTAAACGTTACTATCTGTTTGCGTTACAGATACCAAATATTTTTTTAATCGTAGTGTATATTTCAGTATCGCTACACCAGTGATATGTAGTTAATGAAAGGGAATCGAAAGCGTTCATTGTCAGACATACATGGCCACCAGGCGCCGGGCAATCGTTGTACTCTAAGAGATTACAGTAAAGTAAAACAGCAAATTTAATCATTATCAGATTTGTAAAAGGAATTCATTTCGGTAACGACATTGCGCATGTAATAACGTATCTGGTCTTATTACCTTTGTAGTAAGAAGGCGTTATCTACTTGCGCAGTAGTCGCCCAGGAAGAAAAATCATTACCGAAGCTGTGGTCAGTTTTCAAAAAAGGATAAATAAATGAGAAATGTAATTATATACGGTATTAACTGGACTAATTGTTATGCCCTACAGTCTATTTTTAAGCAAAAATATCCGGAAAAGTGCGTTAAAACGTGTAACTCATTAACTGCACTTTTGCATTCCCTATCCGATATGCCGGACGCCGGGCTGATTTTAGCTTTGAACCCGCATGAGCATGTTTATCTTTTTCATGCGTTGCTGACGCGGTTGCAGAACCGTAAAGTTTTGGTAGTGGCAGATCGCTTGTATTATATCGATCGCTGTGTGCTGCAATATTTTGGCGTTATGGATTATGTTTTAAAAGACGAACTATCCTGCGCTATCCGCTCGGAGCGAGAGAAGCTCCGTCTTCCGGAAGCCTGGCTGCGTTTCTGCCACAGGCCACAAAAGAAAACCGTGGCTGCTACGTATGCTTTTAATGCCGGCGAGACGCCGGAAGAGGTATTGTTTAATATCAATCAATACGCCTGGTGGAATCTACCTCCCGGTGTCACGCAGGCGAAATATGCGCTGCTGATATTATTATCCTCCGGACATCCGGCAATTGAACTGGCGAAAAAATTTGGTCTGGGAACAAAAACCGTCAGTATTTATCGTAAGAAGGTTATGTATCGTTTGGGGATGGACTCTTCACCGCTATCGCTGTTCCGGGGACTGAAACTAGACGCGCATTTACAGCGCACTGCTTTTGCACATAACCCTGCTGTACCTGACGATAATTGCGCGTTACCGATTGCGGTAGGAATGAATTAAAATATTTTTTATCATTTATGACCATGTGTTGAGCTTTTATTATAAAAAAGATTTTTTGAGTAGTAATTCTTATATATAATCATCCGGAGGTGGTTGGTAGCCTGGCTCAATCATTGAGGCATATTTTTGCAGGCAATATATTAAATCTGAAAAGTTAAAGATGATATTTTCGGTGCAGGAGCTATCATGTGGAGGGAAAAGTATGCTAAGTCCTACGACTCGTAATATGGGGGCGAGTTTATCGCCTCAGCCTGACGTCAGCGGGGAGCTAAACACCGAAGCATTGACCTGTATTGTTGAGCGTCTGGAAAGTGAAATTATAGATGGCAGCTGGATTCATATCAGTTACGAGGAAACCGATCTCGAAATGATGCCTTTTCTTGTTGCACAGGCCAATAAGAAGTATCCAGAGTTAAATCTTAAATTTGTTATGTCAGTCCATGAGCTTGTTTCCTCTATAAAGGAGACCAGAATGGAAGGCGTTGAATCTGCCCGATTTCTCGTAAATATGGGAAGTTCAGGTATCCATATTTCAGTCGTCGATTTTAGAGTTATGGACGGAAAGACATCGGTGATTTTGTTCGAACCAGCAGCGTGTAGCGCTTTTGGACCTGCTTTACTGGCGTTGAGGACCAAAGCAGCTCTTGAACGTGAACAACTGCCTGATTGTTATTTTGCTATGGTCGAGCTGGACATTCAACGAAGCTCTTCTGAATGCGGTATTTTTAGCCTGGCGCTCGCCAAAAAACTTCAGCTTGAATTTATGAACTTAGTAAAAATTCATGAAGATAATATTTGTGAACGTCTGTGTGGTGAAGAACCTTTTCTCCCGTCCGATAAAGCAGACCGCTATCTGCCGGTGAGTTTTTACAAACATACTCAAGGCGCACAACGATTAAATGAATATGTGGAGGCCAATCCGGCGGCGGGAAGCAGTATAGTAAACAAAAAGAATGAAACGCTTTATGAGCGATTCGATAACAATGCCGTTATGCTAAACGATAAAAAACTCTCTATATCCGCTCATAAAAAAAGGATAGCTGAATATAAGTCTTTACTTAAACCGTAATGAAATTATAAGGTTGCCTGCCAGAGGAAATCCTTCCAGCGCCATAAGACTACTCTATATTATGACCGTATGTTTCCTGAATAGCAGGCAAAAAAGTGTTAACCTTGCGCCTCTGGTACGATTTCATTACGCCTGTCGCGCCATGTTGCGTAAATAAATGCCGCAATAAACACGATGGCAAATAATACCACGATGGTCGGCGCTGGCGCGCTATCAAGATAAAAAGACAGATAAACGCCCGCAAAAGCGGTAATAACTGACAGACTCACCGCTAATCCCAGCGCGCGCGCAAAGCGTCGCGTCAGCAAAATGGCAATTGCGCCGGGGGCGATAAGCAGTGAGATTGACAGAATAATGCCCACCGATTTCAGCGTGGCGACGATAGTCAGCGCAATCATACATAGCAGGCCATAATGCAGTAGTGTGGTATTCAGCCCGCTGGCTTTCGCCTGGTGCGGGTCAAAAGCGTGTAGCAGGAGATCTTTCCATTTCAGCCCTATGATTAACGCAATACCCAGTGCAATAACTGACGTTTGTACGATATCCCCCAGCGATACGCCCAGCATATCCCCAAACAGGATGTGATCCAGATGCACTTCCGATTGAATAGAAACATAGAGCACCAGACCTGCGCCAAACATCCCGGAAAAGACGATGCCCATCACCGTATCACGTTTGATGCGGCTGTTATCGTCCAGATAGCCGGTGGCGATAGCGCAAAATAATCCGGCAATGAAAGCGCCAATCGCCAGGGGGATCCCCACAATATATGCCAGCACGACCCCGGGGAATACCGCATGACTCATTGCATCGCCCATTAACGCCCAGCCTTTTAACACTAAAAACACGGACAGTAAGGCGCAGGGAATCGCCACAATGACCGAAACCATAAGGGCGTTCACCATAAAATCAAACTGAAAGGGTTCCAGTAACGTTGTTAAGAACATGTCGGCTCCTTCTGCAGGCGGGCGCGTCGACGGTTGGCTAACAGACCGTGTTTCGGGGCGAAAATAAAGGCTGTGATGAACAGTAAGGTTTGCATGACGACAATAATTCCACCCGTGGCGCCATCCAGCCAGTAGCTAAGCCATGCGCCCAGAAAACTGGTCAGGCTGCCAATCACGACGGCAATCATGAGCAGACGTGGAAAACGGTCGGTGAGTAACCAGGCCGTCGCGCCCGGCGTGACGACGAGACAGATCACCAGGAACGCCCCAACGGTTTGCAGGGCCGCCACGGTAGAGACGGACAATAGAGTGAAAAACAACAGCTTTAGTCGACCCGGATTAAGCCCGATAGAACGCGCATGGGTTTCATCGAAAAAGACGACCATCAGATCTTTCCACTTTAACAGCAGAATCGTCAGCGAGACTGCGCCGATAATCGCCAGTTGCGCAATATCCGCTGGTGCGATCGCCAGCACGTTGCCGAGAATAATCGTCTGGATATTCACCGACATCGGATTGAGCGACACCATAAAAAGGCCGACGCCAAAAAAAGAGGAGAAGATAAGCCCGATAATCGCGTCTTCTTTCAGGCGTGAGCGTTGGTTAAGAAAGAGCATACTGCCTGCCGCCAGTCCGCCGGAAAGAAACGCGCCGAGCGAGAAGGGCAGCCCTAACATCCAGGCGCCAGCGACGCCAGGCACAATAGAGTGAGATAGCGCATCGCCAATGAGCGACCAGCCTTTGAGCATCAAATAGCAGGAGAGAAACGCGCACAGACCGCCCACCATCGCGGAGACCCACATCGCGTTGAGCATATACTGGTAGCCAAACGGCTCAACAAGCCAGTTCATGACGATTTTCCTCCGCTGGCCACGCGCCGGGAAATAAAGGGGCGCTCGTCATCGGTGATGATGTGCTCTTCACCTCCGCTTAACGCGATATGACGTAGAACGCCGCTAAACGCCTGTTCCAGATTCGCGGCGGTAAACGTGGTTTCGGTAGGGCCGCTGGCCAGTACGGTTCCTTTAATCATTACCGTATAGTCGCAAAACTCGGTGACGGAGCCGAGATTATGCGTTGAGACCAGCATCGTGCGGCCTTCATCGCGCAGTTCCCGCAGTAGATCGATGATTCGCGCTTCGGTTTTTACATCCACGCCGGTAAAAGGTTCATCCAGCAGGATCACCTGTCCATCCTGAGCGATGGCCCTGGCAAGAAACACACGTTTTTTCTGCCCGCCGGACAGCTCGCCAATCTGCCTGTGACGATACTCCTGCATATCCACCCGCGCCAGCGCGGCGTCAACACAGGCGTGATCATGCGCAGTGGGACGGCGTAGCCAGCCCATATGGCCGTAGCGTCCCATCATCACCACATCTTCTACCAGCACCGGAAATGACCAGTCCACTTCTTCCGATTGCGGAACATAAGCAATGAGGTTTTTTTTCAGTGCCTTGTTGACTGACTGTTGCAGGATAGTGATATCGCCCTGCGCAAGATGCACAAAGCCCATTAACGCTTTAAATAACGTAGACTTACCGGAACCATTTACGCCTACCAGCGCGGCGATTGAACCGCCAGGCACCTGAAAAGTGGCGTCCCGTAGGGCGGTATGACCGTTGCGATACGTCACCGTGACTTGATCAACGGTAATCGCAGATTGACTCATTGTTGACTCCTCAGTCCGTCGTTAATGCCGTTGACGATGGTTTCGGTCGTGACGCGCAGCAGATCCAGATAGGTTGGCACAGGGCCGTCAGCGGCGCTCAGAGAATCGACATACAGCACGCCGCCATAATGCGCGCCGGATTCACGCGCGACCTGACGGGCCGGTTTATCGGAAACCGTACTCTCGCTAAAGATGGCGGGAATATGGTGCTTTTTAATGGTATCAATCACTTTACGCACCTGTTTTGGCGTCCCCTGTTGATCGGCGTTAATTGGCCAGAGATAAAGCTCTTTCATGTCGTTATCGCGCGCCAGGTAAGAGAACGCGCCTTCACTGGTGACCAACCAGCGCTGATCGGCGGGAATTTTTTCCAGTTCGGCACGCAACGGATCGGCCATCTGGCGAATTTTCGCTTTATAGCGTTCGGCATTTTGCTTATAGATCTGCGCATTATCCGGATCGTACTTCACCAGGGCGTCGCGAATGTTATCGACATAAATCAGCGCGTTTTCTGCCGACATCCAGGCGTGCGGGTTCGGTTTACCGTTATACGGGCCTTCGGTAATGCCCATCGGTTTGACGCCGGTGGAGACGACGACTTCCGGCACGCCGGAAAGGTGCTGATAAAAGCGGGCGAACCATCGCTCCAGGTTCAGACCATTCGCGAGGATAAGCTGTGCCCCCTGCGCTCGTTTAATATCGCCGGGCGTTGGCTGATACTCATGGATTTCAGCGCCGGGTTTGGTAATCGAGCTGACTTCCGCTGCGTCGCCCGCCACGTTTTTCGCCATGTCGGCAATAACGGTAAACGTGGTGATAACTTTAAATTTCTCTTTTGCATAGGCTGGCGATAGCGCGAGTATCGCGACAATACCGGCAATCAGGAGTGTTTTCAGACGATGTAGATTCGTCATAGTATCCCTCGCAACAATGTGGTTAATTAATCATCGAATATAGCCTTTGCTATGTTATATAGCACAAGGTATGGATAAATGAAAATAATTCTTATTTGCGAAATGGCGACAATATGCAGTGATAGTGCTAAAGAGGGATAAGGTGTAAAATAAATACACCTTAATGTTCGGAGAGAGCACGATGCCTGGTAAACGTATCGCTCGTGAAAAACTGACGATCAAAAAAATGATCGCGCTGTATGAAAGCCAGTGCCCACAGGCGTCAACGGTGCAGGGGCATTACGACGCGCTGTTCGCCTACGCGCAAAAACGTCTTGATAAATGCGTATTTGGCGAGGAAAAACCCGCCTGTAAGCAGTGCCCGGTGCACTGCTATCAGCCGGCTAAACGCGAGGAGATGAAGCAGATTATGCGTTGGGCAGGTCCGCGAATGCTTTGGCGGCATCCTGTCCTGACCGTGCGGCACCTTATCGACGATAAGCGCCCCGTTCCGGAATTGCCGGAAAAATATCAGCGCAAGAAGTGAAGGGGAAGCGCCAGGCCTACGGCGCGCATCATCTCCAGGCCGGATCAGATCCGGCAACCCGTTACGCTAACGCGTCTTTATCAATACCCAATCGCTTCATACGCGACAGCAGGGTGGTTCGTTTAAGCCCCAGACGCTGCGCCGCGCCTTTTGGTCCAGCCACTACGCCATTGGTCTCTTTCAGCACGCGTATAATAAGCTGATATTCATCTTCGCCTTCTTTGTCGCTTTCAGTCGCAACAGGCGAGGTATCGGGCGTTACGGCGGTAATATCCGGCAGCGACAGTTGTAGCACATTGCCGCGCGTCAGCAGCACGGCGCGCTCGACGACATTCTCCAGCTCGCGAACGTTCCCCGGCCATTCCATGCTGCTAAGCGTGCGCAGCGTTTCGGCGGGAATGCTGTCGATATTACGCCCCATTCGGCGGGCGATTTTGAAAGTGAACGCTTTGACCAGTAGTGGAATATCTTCCGGACGTTCGCGCAACGGAGGAAGCTGGATCGGAAAAACATTCAGCCGATAGTAGAGATCGTTACGGAATTCGCGATCGGCGACCATTTTTTTCAGATCGCGGTTAGTCGCGGCGATCAGCCGCACGTCGGTCTGGATCAGTTTATTGCTGCCGAGACGTTCAAACTCTTGCTCCTGAAGGACGCGCAGCAGCTTAGGCTGTAGCTCCAGCGGCATGTCGCCCACTTCATCCAGAAACAGCGAGCTTTTATCCGCCAGCTCGAAACGGCCAATCCGCTGCGCGCTGGCGCCGGTAAACGCGCCGCGCTCATGACCAAACAGATCGCTTTCCAGCAGCCCCGCCGGCATCGCGGCGCAGTTCATCTTTACCATCCTGCGCCCGCTACGTCCGCTCAGGTTGTGAATGGCGCGGGCAATCAACTCTTTACCGGTTCCCGTTTCGCCCAGAATCAGCACGGTACTGTCGCTCTGCGCCACCATCTCAACCTGCTTTAGCACGTTGTACATCGCTTCGCTGCGTCCGATGATCTCGCCAAACTCGCTGTCGACGTTATTAAGCTGTTCCGTGAGCGCCAGGTTTTCGTCGACCAGGCGTTCCTTCAGTCGGTGGATTTCCTGATAGGCCAGCGCATTATCCACGGCAATGGCTACCCGTTCGGCAATCTGACGCAGCAGCTTGAGGTTGGCGGTGGTAAACACTTTTTCTTCGCACTGGGCCAGTTTGAGCACGCCAAGCATCGTCTTGCCGGACATCAACGGCAGCAGGCAAAGCGTCTGGATCTGATTGCCCCAGGTATCGAACAGCATGCGTTCGTAGGGGGCAAGCGGATCGCGTTCGTTGAGGTTGATAAGCAGCATCTCTTTACTTTTAAAGACGCGCTCCGTGAGCGTGCCGGCTTCGTCGACTTCGCTCTGTTCGTGCGCCGGATGATGCTCATCAAGGTAGTGGGTGGAGTAGATATTCAGCTTATTTTTGCGATGGCTGCGCAACACGATGCTGATCGCGTCGATATTGAAATAGTGGTGAATCTCTTTTGCGACTTCGCTTACCAGTTCATCAATATCCAGACGCGACAGGACGGCGTTGGTAATCGCAACCAGAATACGGAAGTTATCGCGTTCGCGGCACAACAGATCATAATCGACGTTATTGTTTACCCGGTTTTGAATTTGCTCGGCGACCACGCCGACAATTTGGGTAAACGTATGCAGACGGTCATATTCCTTTTCACTCCAGGGGCGATCTTCCTGACGGATGAATTCGCAGCCGCCGAAAATACGGCCCTCCGCGGCTAAAGGAAGCAGACAGTAATGACCAAATTCAGGGTAGAGGCCGCTCGCGGCAAGCTGCGGCCAGGTTTCGGTAAACTCATGGAAATTACAGTGCAATGCATCGGGGCGAGAAAGGATGCGACGTACCGGGCCGTGCGCCAGTACGGTTTCATCTTCATATTCAACAGGACGGCCATTTTCTCGCGTCGCATAATATTGTGCGCGTTGCGACTGCGCCTGCCATAGCACAATGCCGGCGCTGTCGGCGAGCGCTGAACGCTTTACCAGTTGCGAAAGCGCTTCACTGAGCGACGCCAAATCGGGCTGCTGCAATAAGGTACGAGTGATATCGAACAAGCCTTGCTGTCCAAGATCGCTCATGGGTGTATACGACATGTTGCTTTTCCAGGAAAATACCGCAAAACGGTGCGAAAACGGTAAATGAATTATAGGTATAAGTCGTAAGTTATTGCCGGATGGCTGACCGCAAACTCGCTGGTCACACACTCCGTAGGCCTGATAAGCAAAGCGCCATCAGGCGTTCATGCAGCGTTAATGCCGGATGTCGACGCAAATGCGTCTTATCCGGCTTACAGTATGCTGTCAACAGGCTGCTAGCATATACGAGGTAATGGTTCGGCGTGTGGCAAATCAAGGGTTCGCTTCACGCCATAGAGTCCGGCTAAGCGAACGCCTTTGCGTTCCACGACTTCGCCAATCAGCGCCGCATCACGTCCCAGCGGATGCGCGCGTAATGCCGCCAACGCCCGATCTGCGGCCTGCCGTTCAACGGCAATCACCAGTTTTCCTTCGTTGGCAAAGTTCAGGGCATCCAGCCCCAACAGCTCGCAGACGCCGCGCACGGCAGGTTTGAGCGGCAGTGCGGATTCGGACAATTCAATACCGTAACCGCAGGACGCCGCAAACTCATGGGCGACCGCATTCACGCCGCCGCGCGTGGCGTCACGCAATGCCTTCACTCCGTCAATATGACGCAGCGTCTGAATAAGCGGCGTTAATACTGCGCAGTCGCTCGCCAGCTCGCCATCCAGTCCCAGTTGCTCACGCAGGTTGAGGATAGTGGCGCCGTGATCGCCAAGCGTACCGCTGACTAACAGCACATCGCCAACGCTCAGCGTTTGCGCGCCCCAGCGAATATCGGCGGGAATCGCCCCCATGCCGGCAGTGTTGATAAATAATTTATCCGCCGCGCCGCGCTGCACAACTTTGGTGTCGCCGGTTACAATGGCGATATCCGCTTCCCGCGCGGTCGCCGCCATGCTATTGACCACGCTTTTTAACGTCTCCATCGGCAGCCCTTCTTCAAGGATAAAGCCGCAGGAGAGATAGCGGGGGATCGCGCCGCTCACCGCAACGTCGTTCGCCGTACCGCAAATCGCCAGTTTGCCGATATTGCCGCCGGGGAAAAAGAGCGGATCGATCACATAGCTATCGGTAGAAAACGCCAGACGGTCGCCCTCCGCCGTCAGCTGCGCCAGCTCCAGACGCGCCTGATCTTCTTGTTCCGCCAGCCACGGGTTGGCAAAGGCCTCCATAAACAGGCTATTAATCAACTGTTGCATAGCCTGGCCGCCGCTGCCGTGGGCGAGTTGTATATTGTTCAAACTTCACACTCCTGCTGACGATACTGATACCAGGCGGCGCATGCGCCTTCGGAAGAGACCATCAGCGCGCCGAACGCGGTCTCTGGATTACATGTTTTACCAAATAGCGGGCACTGATGCGGCTTGCATCTGCCGGTCAGCACTTCGCCGCAGCGGGCGCGCGGATCGTCATAGACCTGCTGCGGCGCTGGGCGGAAATGCGCTTCGGCGTCAAAGCGCTGATACTCCGGCGTCAGGTGGACGCCGGAGGATTCAATCACGCCCAGACCGCGCCACTCGCTATCGCCATTAACGCAGAACACATCGGCAATGGCCTGCTGCGCCAGCATGTTTCCGGCATCCGGCACCACGCGACGGTATTGATTTTCAACCTGGCTTAGGGCCGCTATTTTCTGCTCAACCAGCATGACCACGCCTTGCAGTAGATCAAGCGGTTCGAATCCAGCCACCACCAGCGGGCGATGAAAATCGGCGGCGATAAACTGGTACGCCTCGGTGCCGATGACCATGCTGACGTGGCCTGGCGCAAGAAAGGCGTCAATGCCGTTGTCCGGCTGCTCCAGTAGGCTACGCAGCGTCGGGATCAGCGTAATGTGCTGGCAAAAAAAGTAGAAGTTTCGCACGTCACGCTGTTTTGCCTGCTGCAGCGTGATGGCGGTGGTCGGCATGGTGGTTTCAAAGCCCAGCCCGAAAAATACCACTTTGCGGGTCGGGTTATCCTGCGCCAGCTTCAGCGCGTCCATCGGAGAATAAACAATACGCACATCCGCGCCGCGCGCTTTAGCCTGCAACAGAGAACCCTGTTTCCCCGGCACGCGCATGGCATCGCCAAAGGTGCAGAAAATCACCTCCGGATGGCTGGCGATTTCCACGCAACTGTCGATGCGTCCCATTGGCAGCACGCAGACCGGACAACCGGGGCCGTGAATAAACTCCACGTTTTCGGGCAGTAACTGATCGAGACCAAATTTAAAAATCGCGTGGGTATGACCCCCGCAGACTTCCATAATGCGCAGCGGTCGTTCGGCAGTGTAAGGAAGAAGGGCGGCGCGTTCACGCAGGTGTTCAATGAGCTGCATTACCTGTTCCGGCGCACGGTACTCGTCAACAAAACGCATTATCTCTCCTCACCATACAGCAGTGCGCCGACGTCCGGCTCAACATCAAACATATTTTGTAGCGCGTCGAGCGTGTCGCGCGCTTCCGCTTCGTTAATGACGCTCATGGCGAATCCGACATGGACCAGCACCCACTGACCCAGACGCGGCTGACCGTTTTCATCACAACTGCCGACTAATGTGAGATCGACGTCGCGCTGAATGCCGCAGACGTCAACTTTTGCCTGATTGCCGTCAATGGCGCGGATTTGACCCGGAACGCCTATGCACATCGCTGCGCCTCCAGCCAGGCCAGCCACTGATCCATGCCTTCGCCGCTGGTGGCGGAAATCAGGATAATTTCAATCTCCGGGTTCACTTCACGCGCGCTGGCGATGCACTTCTCAACGTCAAAATTGAGGTAGGGCAGCAGATCGACTTTATTGAGCAGCATGAGCGACGCAGCGGCAAACATATGGGGATATTTCAGCGGCTTATCTTCACCTTCGGTCACGGAAAGCACTGCGACTTTATGCTTTTCGCCCAGATCGAAGCTGGCCGGGCAGACAAGATTACCGACGTTTTCGATAAACAGAATACCATGGTCATCCAGCGGCAGGCGCGGCGCGGCGTCGGCGATCATTTGCGCGTCAAGATGGCAGCCTTTACCGGTGTTGACCTGAATGGCGGGCGTGCCGGTAGCGCGGATGCGGGCGGCGTCGTTCACTGTCTGCTGGTCGCCTTCAATCACCGCGCACGGTACACGGTCTTTCAATTTCATCAGCGTTTCAGTCAGCAAGGTGGTTTTACCGGACCCGGGGCTGGACACCAGGTTGAGCACCAGTTGCTGGCGGGCGGCGAAACGGGCGCGGTTGCGCTCAGCCAGACGATTATTTTTGTCCAGCACGTCGATTTCAACCTCAAGCATCCGCCGCTGACTCATACCAGGCGCGTGGGTTCCGGCTTCGCCGTGGCCGTAATGCAGATCGCCTTCTGCGGTCTGACTTGGGGCAAAGTCAGGCGTTTTAATGCCGGTAATATTCAGCGCCGGGCGAGCCGCTGGGGCAAAGGGCGCGCTACGAAACGCTGAGTGCGGATTATGTTCATCGCCTTCTATATAAAGGTTGCCTTCAGCGCAACCGCAAGTCGTACACATCGCTTACTCCTGATCTTTTTCTTGTTACAGGCTTTCTGCCGGATGGCGACGCGAGCGTCTATCCGGCATTAATCTTCAGTTTCATCAATCTCTATGCGCCGAATTTGTAAGCCGTCATCGGCCACAATTCGCAGCGTATCGCTATGACATTGCGGACAACGACGTACACGGTGGGTTAACAACGTGACATATTGTTGACAATGCTCACACCAGCATTCGGCTTCCTGTTCTTCGAGGTGCAGTTTACAACCTTCTGCTATCGTGCCGCGGCATACCAGATCAAAACAAAAGGAAAGAGCGCTGGTTTCCACGCAAGAAAATGCGCCAATTTTGATCCAGACGGCTGTCACACGTTTTGCACCGTATGCTGAAGCCTGTTGTTCAATCAATTCCAGTGCCCGTTGGCAGAGGGTGATTTCGTGCATATCGCCTCCCGTAGTGGTTGCCCCTGTAAAGCAATATTTATGCCAATATTTTTATCCCCTGGCAGGTTAATGTCGACGATGACGAAATGACATGTCGTCACCGCGTCGAAACGGCAGTAACTGTGCGCGTCTGCCATTAAAAACAATAAGTTAAAAATTGGCATGGAAAATGCTTAACGCAGGCATCTCTGTTAAACGGGTAACCTGACATGACTATTTGGGAAATAAGCGAAAAGGCCGATTACATCGCGCAACGGCATCGTCGCCTACAGGACCAGTGGCATATTTACTGCAACTCGCTGGTTCAGGGGATCACCCTCTCGAAAGCGCGCCTGCATCACGCAATGAGCTGCGCGCCGGAAAGGGATCTTTGCTTTGTCCTGTTTGAGCACTTTCGTATTTACGTCGCGTTGGCGGATGGTTTTAACAGCCACACCATTGAGTACTACGTTGAAACCAAAGATGGCGAAGATAAACAATTGATTGCACAGGCGCAGCTCGATATCGACGGCAAGGTTGATGAACGGGTTAACAACCGCGATCGCGAGCAGGTGCTGGAGCACTATCTGGAAAAAATCGCCAGCGTTTACGACAGCCTCTATACCGCTGTAGAAACCAACTCGCCGGTTAATTTGCGTCAATTGGTAAAGGGACACAGCCCGGCGGTATAAGCCTGAGGCGTTGCCCGCTTTGATTCGCGATGTGGCGTTGCGCCATGTCATGAATGTTTTGGGGATGGGCGTGTCGATAAGTGTCGAAAATGACATTTCAACGGCATGTTTTCGTCAAAAATGACAATCACCTGAGGAATGCCTGGTGAATCGTTTTGTAATTGCTGACTCCACTCTCTGTATCGGCTGCCACACCTGTGAGGCCGCCTGTTCAGAGACGCATCGCCAGCATGGCCTGCAGTCAATGCCGCGCCTGAAAGTGATGCTGAATGAAAAAGAATCTGCGCCGCAGCTTTGTCACCACTGTGAAGATGCGCCATGCGCCACGGTATGCCCGGTTAACGCGATTAATCGCGTTGACGGCGCTGTCCAGCTTAATGAAAGCCTGTGCGTGAGCTGCAAACTGTGTGGTATTGCCTGTCCGTTTGGCGCTATTGAGTTTTCCGGCAGCCGTCCGCTGCATATTCCGGCGAACGCCAATACGCCGAAAGCGCCGCCCGCGCCGCCAGCGCCTGCGCGCGTCAGTACGTTGCTCGACTGGGTGCCGGGCGTACGCGCTATCGCGGTGAAATGCGACCTGTGCAGCTTTGACGAGCAAGGCCCGGCCTGTGTGCGGATGTGCCCGACTAAAGCGCTACACCTGGTGGAGAACACGGATATCGCCCGCGCCAGCAAACGTAAACGTGAGCTGACGTTTAATACCGATTTTGGCGATCTCACCTTGTTTCAGCAGGCTCAGAGTGGGGATGCATAATGAGTTCACTTTCACTGATTACTAGCGGCGTCGCGTGGTTTGCCGCCGCCGCCGTTCTGGCGTTTCTGTTTTCGTTTCATAAAGCGCTGAGCGGCTGGATTGCCGGTATCGGCGGCGCGGTCGGCAGCCTGTGTACGGCAGGCGCGGGGTTCACCGCGCTGACCAGCGCCGTTACGGTTAGCGGCGTGATGCCGTTTACCGGCCACATGCTGCAAATTACGCCGCTGAATGCTATCTGGCTGATTACGCTGGGGCTGTGCGGTCTGTTCGTCAGCCTGTTCAATATCGACTGGCATCGCCATCCACAGGTAAAAGCCAACGGGCTGTTAATCAACCTGCTGATGGCGGCAGCCGTCTGCGCCGTGGTCGCCAGTAATCTGGGGACGATGGTGGTGATGGCGGAAATCATGGCGCTCTGCGCCGTGTTCCTCACCGGCGGTAGCAAAGAGGGCAAACTGTGGTTTGCGCTGGGCCGTCTCGGTACGCTGCTGCTGGCAATCGCCTGTTGGCTGGTGTGGCAGCGCTACGGCACGCTGGATCTGGGGCTGCTGGATCAACGCGCTCAGCAACTGCCGCTGGGCTCCGATATCTGGCTGCTCGGCGTTATCGGTTTTGGTCTGCTGGCCGGGATTATCCCGCTACACGGTTGGGTGCCGCAGGCGCACGCCAACGCCAGCGCTCCCGCCGCCGCGCTGTTCTCGACCGTGGTGATGAAAATCGGGTTGCTGGGTATCCTCACGCTATCTCTGCTTGGCGGCAATGCGCCGCTGTGGTGGGGCGTGGCGCTGTTGGTGCTAGGGATGATCACCGCCTTTGTCGGCGGTCTGTACGCGCTGATGGAGCATAACATTCAGCGCCTGTTGGCCTATCACACGCTGGAAAATATCGGCATCATTTTGCTCGGTCTGGGCGCAGGCGTTACCGGGATTGCTCTCAATCAGCCGGTACTGATCGCGCTGGGTCTGACCGGCGGGCTCTATCACCTGCTGAACCATAGCCTGTTCAAAAGCGTGCTGTTTCTGGGCGCGGGCAGCATCTGGTTCCGTACCGGTCATCGCGATATCGAAAAACTGGGCGGTATTGGTAAACGGATGCCGGTTATTTCTATCGCCATGCTGGTCGGTCTGATGGCGATGGCGGCGCTGCCGCCGCTGAACGGCTTTGCCGGCGAGTGGGTGATTTATCAGTCCTTCTTCAAACTGGGCAACAGCGGTGCGTTTGTTGGTCGTCTGTTAGGACCGCTGCTGGCGGTTGGCCTGGCGATTACCGGCGCGCTGGCGGTGATGTGTATGGCGAAAGTGTATGGCGTGACGTTCCTTGGCGCGCCGCGCACGAAGGAAGCTGAAAATGCCAGCTGCGCGCCGATCCTGATGGGCGTCAGCGTGGTGGCATTGGCGATTTGCTGTGTACTGGGCGGGGTTGCCGCGCCGTGGCTGTTGCCGATGATTTCCACTGCGGTACCGTTGCCGCTGGAAACCGCGCACACCACCGTATCGCAGCCGATGATCACGCTGCTGTTGGTCGCCTGTCCGCTACTGCCGTTCATCATTATGGCGATGTTCAAAGGCAACCGTCTGCCGTCGCGTTCTCGCGGCGCGGCCTGGGTGTGCGGCTACGACCATGAGCAGTCGATGGTGATTACCGCGCACGGTTTTGCCATGCCGGTGAAAGAGGCCTTTGCCCCGGTACTCAAACTGCGTAAGTGGCTCAACCCGGTATCGTTGATTCCGGGCTGGCAGAACGCGGCGGCCGCGGTGCTGTTCCGTCGTCTGGCGCTGATTGAGCTGGCGGTGCTGGTGGTGATTGTGGTTTCACGAGGAGCCTGAAAATGAGTGTGTTTTATCCGTTAATTCAGGCGCTGGTGCTATTTGCCGTTGCGCCATTGCTGTCCGGTATTACTCGCGTGGTGCGCGCCCGTCTACACAATCGCCGAGGGCCGGGCGTGTTGCAGGAGTACCGCGACATTATCAAACTGCTCGGTCGTCAGAGTATTGCGCCCGCTGATTCTGGCTGGGTTTTTCGCCTGACGCCGTTTGTGATGGTCGGCGTGATGCTGACTATCGCCACCGCGCTGCCGGTCGTCACCGTTGGATCTCCGTTGCCGCAACTGGGTGATTTAATCACCCTGATTTACCTGTTCGCCATCGCGCGCTTCTTCTTCTCTATTGCAGGCCTGGATACCGGCAGCCCGTTCACCGCGATCGGCGCCAGCCGTGAAGCGATGCTCGGCGTGCTGGTGGAGCCGATTCTGCTGCTGGGTCTGTGGGTCGCCGCGCAGGTGGCGGGTTCAACTCATATCAGCAATATCGCCGATACCATTTATCACTGGCCTGTCGCGCGCAGTATTCCGCTGATTCTGGCGCTGTGCGCCTGCGCCTTCGCCACCTTTATCGAAATGGGCAAGCTGCCGTTCGACCTGGCGGAAGCGGAGCAGGAGTTGCAGGAAGGGCCGTTGACCGAATACAGCGGTAGCGGCTTTGCGGTGTTGAAATGGGGCATCAGCCTTAAACAACTGGTGGTGTTGCAAATGTTCGTCGGCGTGTTTCTGCCGTGGGGACAGATGGAAACCTTCAGCGCAGGCGGACTGCTGCTGGCGCTGGTGATTGCCGTCGTCAAGCTGATTGTTGGCGTACTGGTGATCGCCCTGTTTGAAAACAGCATGGCGCGACTGCGTTTTTGCGCCACTTCACGCGTGACCTGGGCCGGTTTTGGGTTTGCGTTTTTAGCCTTCGTCTCCTTGCTGGCGGCGTGATTTAAGAGAGTTTGAGCATGTCTGAAGAAAAATTAGGTCAACAATACCTTGCGGCGCTGCACCAGGCGTTTCCGGGCGTCGTGCTGGACGAAGCCTGGCAGACCAAAGATCAGCTGACTATTACGGTGAAAGTAAACTATCTGCCGGAAGTGGTGGAGTTTCTTTACTACCAGCAGGGTGGGTGGCTGTCGGTGCTGTTCGGTAATGACGAACGCCAGTTGTGCGGCCACTATGCCGTTTATTACGTGCTGTCGATGGAGCAGGGCACGAAGTGCTGGATTACCGTTCGCGTTGAAGTGGATGCCAATAAGCTGGAATTCCCATCCGTTACGCCGCGCGTGCCGGCTGCCGTGTGGGGTGAGCGCGAAGTACGCGACATGTACGGTTTAATCCCGGTCGGTCTGCCGGACGAGCGCCGTCTGGTGCTGCCGGACGACTGGCCGGATGAACTCTATCCGCTGCGTAAAGACAGTATGGATTATCGTCAGCGCCCGGCGCCGACCACCGATGCGGAAACCTACGAGTTCATTAACGAGCTGGGTGACAAGAAAAATAACGTGGTGCCGATTGGCCCGCTGCATGTCACCTCCGATGAACCGGGCCACTTCCGTCTGTTCGTCGATGGCGAAAACATTATCGACGCCGACTACCGCCTGTTCTACGTCCACCGTGGTATGGAAAAACTGGCGGAAACCCGCATGGGTTATAACGAAGTCACCTTCCTGTCGGATCGCGTGTGTGGTATCTGCGGCTTCGCGCACAGCACTGCCTACACCACTTCCGTGGAAAACGCGATGGGCATTCAGGTGCCGGAGCGTGCGCAGATGATCCGCGCCATTCTGCTGGAAGTGGAGCGTCTGCACTCGCACCTGCTGAACCTAGGCCTCGCCTGCCACTTTACCGGTTTTGACTCCGGCTTTATGCAGTTCTTCCGCGTGCGTGAAACCTCCATGAAAATGGCAGAGATCCTTACCGGCGCGCGCAAAACTTACGGACTGAACCTGATCGGCGGGATTCGCCGCGATCTGCTCAAAGAGGACATGATCCAGACCCGTCAACTGGCGCAGCAGATGCGTCGTGACGTGCAGGAGCTGGTGGACATGCTGCTGAGCACGCCGAATATGGAACAGCGTACCGTGGGTATCGGCCGTCTGGACCCGGAAATTGCCCGTGACTTCAGTAATGTCGGCCCGATGGTGCGCGCCAGCGGTCACGCCCGCGACACCCGCGCCGACCACCCGTTTGTGGGCTATGGCCTGCTGCCGATGGAAGTGCACAGCGAGCAGGGCTGCGATGTGATTTCTCGTCTGAAAGTCCGTATCAACGAAGTTTACACCTCGCTGAATATGATCGATTTCGGTCTGGATAATCTGCCGGGCGGCCCGCTGATGGTGGAAGGCTTTACCTATATTCCGCACCGTTTTGCGCTCGGCTTCGCTGAAGCGCCGCGTGGTGACGATATCCACTGGAGCATGACCGGCGACAACCAGAAGCTGTACCGCTGGCGCTGCCGTGCGGCGACCTACGCCAACTGGCCGACGCTGCGCTATATGCTGCGCGGCAACACCGTCTCCGACGCGCCGCTGATTATCGGCAGCCTCGACCCGTGCTACTCCTGTACCGACCGGATGACCGTGGTCGATGTGCGTAAGAAGAAGAGCAAAGTCGTGCCGTACAAAGAACTTGAGCGCTACAGCATTGAGCGTAAAAACTCGCCGCTGAAATAAGGAATCGCCATGTTTACCTTTATCAAAAAAGTTATCAAAACCGGCACGGCGACCTCGTCTTATCCGCTGGAGCCGATTGCGGTTGATAAAAACTTCCGCGGCAAGCCGGAACATAATCCGCAGCAGTGCATCGGCTGCGCCGCCTGCGTTAATGCCTGCCCGTCGAACGCGCTGACGGTGGAAACCGATCTCGCGACCAATGAGCTGGCGTGGCAGTTCAATCTTGGCCGTTGTATCTTCTGCGGTCGCTGCGAAGAGGTGTGCCCGACGGCGGCGATTAAACTGTCGCAAGAGTACGAACTGGCGGTGTGGAAGAAAGAAGATTTCCTGCAACAGTCCCGCTTTGCGCTGTGCAACTGCCGCGTGTGCAATCGTCCTTTCGCGGTACAGAAAGAGATCGACTACGCCATTGCGCTGCTTGCGCACAACGGCGACAGCCGCGCGGAAAACCACCGCGAAAGCTTTGAGACCTGCCCGGACTGTAAGCGTCAGAAATGCCTGGTGCCGTCCGACCGTATTGAACTGACTCGCCATATGAAAGAGGTCAGCTAATGAGCAATTTATTAGGCCCGCGTGACGCCAACGGCATTCCGGTACCGATGACGGTGGATGAATCCATCGCCAGCATGAAGGCGTCTTTACTGAAAAATATTAAGCGTTCGGCATACGTTTACCGCGTGGACTGCGGCGGCTGTAACGGCTGTGAAATCGAAATCTTTGCGACGCTTTCGCCGCTGTTTGATGCCGAGCGTTTCGGCATCAAAGTAGTACCGTCGCCGCGTCATGCCGATATTCTGCTGTTTACCGGCGCGGTGACCCGCGCCATGCGCTCTCCGGCGCTGCGCGCCTGGCAGTCGGCGCCGGACCCGAAAATTTGTATCTCTTACGGCGCCTGCGGCAACAGCGGCGGCATCTTCCATGATCTCTACTGCGTCTGGGGCGGTACCGACAAAATCGTCCCGGTGGATGTGTACATTCCGGGGTGCCCGCCAACGCCTGCCGCCACGCTGTACGGATTTGCAATGGCGCTTGGCCTGCTGGAGCAGAAAATCCACGCCCGCGCGCCGGGTGAGCTGGACGATCAGCCCGCAGAGATCCTGCATCCGGATATGGTGCAGCCGCTGCGCGTGAAGGTGGATCGCGCGGCGCGCCGGCTGGCGGGTTATCGCTATGGTCGTCAGATCGCCGATGATTACCTGACACAGTTGGGGCAGGGCGAGCAGCAAGTGGCGCGTTGGCTGGAAGCGGAAAACGATCCGCGTTTAACCGAAATTGTCACCCATCTCAATCATGTTGTTGAAGAGGCGCGTATCCGATGAGCGAACAGGTGGTGTTCAGTCAACTGAGCCGTAAGTTTATTGATGAGAACGATGCGACGCCTGCCGAGGCGCAGCAGGTTGTCTATTACAGCCTGGCGATTGGTCACCACCTGGGGGTTATCGATTGTCTGGAGGCCGCACTCACCTGCCCATGGGATGAGTATCTGGCGTGGATCGCCACCCTGGAAGCCGGTAGCGATGCCCGGCGTAAAATGGAAGGCGTGCCGAAGTATGGCGAGATCGTCATCGATTTCAACCATGTTCAAATGCTGGCGCGCGCGTTTGATGAGGCGCGCGCCGCGCAGACCCCGCAGCAGCAAGAATGGAGCAAACTGATGCTCAGTATGCTGTATGACATTCATCAGGAAAGCGCCATCTATCTGATGGTGAGGAGGCTTCGTGACTGACGTTTTACTCTGTGTCGGCAACAGCATGATGGGCGACGACGGCGCAGGCCCGTTACTGGCGGAAATGTGCGCGGCGCAGCCGAAGGGCAACTGGGTTGTCATCGATGGCGGCAGCGCGCCGGAAAACGACATTGTGGCGATTCGCGAACTGCGCCCGCAGCGTCTGTTGATTGTCGACGCCACCGATATGGGACTTAATCCGGGCGAGATCCGCATCATCGATCCGGATGATATCGCCGAAATGTTTATGATGACCACCCACAATATGCCGCTCAACTACCTTATCGATCAGCTGAAAGAGGATGTCGGGGAGGTGATTTTTGTTGGTATCCAGCCGGATATCGTCGGGTTTTATTATCCGATGACTCAACCGATTAAGGACGCGGTAAACATCGTCTATCAGCGCCTGGAAGGCTGGCAGGGAAACGGCGGATTTGCCGCGCTGGAAGCGCCGGAGGCGTAAAATGCGCACATATTTAGGGAGAATTTGTGTTACACGGCAAAGGTTGTAAGAAGGACGTGAAGATTATCGTATGGAGCGGACTGCTATTTCTCTGCCTCGCCGCACGCGCACTGGCCACCGGTGTTGTCGGTTACCTGCCGATGAGCGACGGTGAATATGCGCAAAAGCGTGCGCTGAAGCCGCTGTTGACCCTGCCTTATTCTGTATCGCCCGACCAGACCTGGCACTTTCGCCAGGTCGGAGTCAGTGGCGTGACGCTACTGCCGGAGCCGAAAAAAGATAACGAATGGCGGATTAGCGGAAAAGACAGAGCCGGTAATTCGTGGGTTGTCCCGGTTGGAAGGCTGATTAATTTGGCGGGTAATGCGCAATTTTATCGCGCTGACCTCGATCGTAACGGCATTCAGGATCTGGTTATCTGGTTGGGCAATCCTGGGTTGGGCCTGGCGCCGAGCGCGCAATACATCATTTTCACCTTTCTCAAGAATGGCCGCCCCTGCGTCTTTGAACCGTGGGGGTTTTATACCGCGACCGATACTGGCGTTGATGATTTGCTTGATTTACAGGGCAATGGGCGCACGCAACTGTTGGATATGCAATTTGACTCAGGCTACTGGATAACCAATTTATATCAGGTGAAGGACGCCCGCTGGCAGCGCGTACACGGCTGGTTTGGCCGGTTGAGTTATCCGGCGCTGACCCGTTTTAATCACTATCCTGGTCGTAAATTAATTATCAAACCTATTGCCGGAAGGAATCCGCAAACGGACGATCTTTCCCTTACGCAGCGCTGTTTAATACGCGGTAACGTATTGCCAGGCGTTAATCAGGATTGATGCCAGTTGCGGTGCAGAGTTGGCTGGCTATCACTGCAAATCTTGACCACCACTGGCGACATTACGTGTCATCGACACTTGTGACGATGACACGTAAATGCTCACGAAAATAGAAATAATATTCTTAAATAACAATGAAATAAAAATTGGCACGATTCGTGTATATATCGGCACATCATCTGTTATTGCTGGAGAATTTGATGAACCGTTTCATCATTGCAGACGCGAGTAAGTGCATTGGTTGCCGTACCTGTGAAGTGGCTTGCGTCGTATCCCATCAGGAAAATCAGGATTGCGCATCGCTGACCCCTGAAACCTTTTTACCTCGTATCCATGTCATCAAAGGCGTGAACGTTTCCACGGCAACGCTGTGTCGCCAGTGTGAAGACGCGCCGTGCGCCAACGTTTGCCCGAATGGCGCCATCAGCCGTGACAAAGGCTTTGTTCATGTGATGCAGGAACGCTGCATTGGCTGTAAAACTTGCGTAGTGGCATGTCCTTACGGCGCCATGGAAGTGGTGGTACGTCCGGTGGTTCGCAATAGCGGCGCGGGGCTGAACGTGCGTGCCGAAAAAGCCGAAGCCAACAAGTGCGATCTGTGTCACCACCGTGAAGCCGGTCCGGCCTGTATGGCCGCTTGCCCAACGCACGCCCTAATCTGCGTGGACCGCAATAAGCTTGAACAGCTGAGCGCGGAAAAACGCCGTCGCGCGGCGCTGGATTCAACGGCATCGCTGCTTTTCTGATTTCTGCGATTGCGCGTAGAATACGCCACAAAGCATTGCCGGATGGCGGCATCAATGCCTTATCCGGTCTACGGTCCGTGCGGTTGTAGGCCTGATAAGCGTCGCGCCATCAGGCATCCGGGTTCGATGATGGCGGGAAAATAAGATGGCGATAGACACACCTTCCGGCGTACAGCTACGCATTCGGGGCAAAGTACAGGGCGTCGGTTTTCGTCCTTTTGTCTGGCAGCTGGCGCAGCAGTTGCGATTACACGGCGACGTGTGTAATGACGGCGACGGCGTCGTCGTTCGGCTGCTGGAAGAGCCGTCGCAATTTATTGCCGCGCTCTATCAGGATTGCCCGCCGCTGGCGCGCATTGACAGCGTTGAACACGCGTCGTTGGTATGGGAGCGCGCGCCGACGGATTTCACCATTCGTCAGAGCGCAGGCGGTTCGATGAACACGCAAATCGTGCCGGATGCGGCGACCTGCCCGGCATGTCTTGCCGAGATGAATACCCCAGGCGAGCGGCGCTACCGTTATCCTTTCATCAATTGCACCCACTGCGGACCACGCTTCACCATTATTCGCGCTATGCCCTATGACCGGCCATTTACGGTGATGGCGGCGTTTCCCTTGTGTCCGGAATGCGACAGCGAATACCGCGATCCGTACGATCGCCGTTTTCATGCCCAGCCCGTTGCCTGTCCGTCATGCGGGCCGCATCTTGAGTGGCGGAGCCAACATGAACGAGCGGAAAAAGAGGCGGCTTTGCAGGCGGCGGTCGCCCAACTGAACGCCGGAGGCATTATTGCCGTTAAAGGGCTGGGTGGTTTTCATCTGGCCTGCGATGCGCGCAACGCTAACGCAGTGGCGATGCTGCGGGCGCGTAAACATCGTCCGGCGAAACCATTGGCGGTGATGTTGCCCACGGCGCAAACGCTGCCGAGCGCGGCGCGTTCGCTGCTGACCACGCCAGCGGCCCCGATTGTACTGGTGGATAAGCAGTATGTACCTTCGCTGAGTGAGGGCATCGCGCCAGGACTTACGGAGGTGGGTGTGATGCTGCCAGCCAACCCATTGCAACACCTCTTGTTGCAGGAGCTCAATTACCCGCTGGTGATGACATCCGGCAACCTGAGCGGCAAACCGCCCGCCATCACCAACGAACAGGCGCTGGACGATTTACACGATATTGCCGATGGTTTTCTGTTGCACAATCGCGACATTGTACAGCGCATGGACGACTCTGTCGTACGCGACAGCGGCGAAATGCTGCGTCGTTCGCGGGGATACGTGCCGGACGCGATTGCGTTGCCGCCCGGATTTCGCGATGTGCCGCCGATACTTTGTCTGGGCGCGGATCTGAAAAACACGTTCTGTCTGGTACGCGGCGCACAGGCGGTTGTCAGCCAACATTTAGGCGATCTCAGCGATGACGGTATCCAGGCGCAGTGGCGCGAGGCATTGCGTCTGATCCAGTCAATCTACGATTTTACGCCAGAGCGTATCGTCTGTGATGCGCATCCGGGCTATGTTTCCAGTCAGTGGGCCAGTGAGATGCGTCTGCCGACAGAGACGGTGTTACACCATCATGCCCATGCGGCGGCTTGCCTGGCCGAGCATGGTTGGCCGCTGGACGGCGGAGAGGTGATTGCCCTGACGGTAGACGGTATCGGCATGGGTGAGAATGGCGCGCTATGGGGCGGAGAATGTTTGCGGGTCAATTATCGCGAATGCGAACATTTAGGTGGTTTACCCGCCGTGGCGCTGCCGGGAGGCGATCTGGCTGCCAAACATCCGTGGCGTAATCTGTTGGCGCAGTGCCTGCGCTTTGTGCCGGACTGGCAGGATTACCCGGAGACAGCGGGGCTGCAACAGCAAAACTGGAATGTCCTGGCGCGCGCCATTGAGCGCGGCGTCAATGCCCCGTTGGCCTCTTCCTGCGGGCGGTTGTTTGACGCGGTGGCTGCCGCGCTTCGCTGCGCGCCAGCATCGCTTAGCTATGAGGGCGAGGCCGCCTGCGCGCTGGAGGCGCTGGCCTCTCAATGCGCTAACGTTGAGCATCCGGTAACGATGCCGCTTAACGGCGCTCAACTGGACGTCGCCGTTTTCTGGCGGCAATGGTTGAACTGGCAGGCCACGCCTGCGCAACGCGCCTGGGCTTTTCATGATGCGCTGGCGTGCGGGTTTGCCACGCTAATGCGCCAGCAGGCTACGGCGCGGGGGATAACCACTCTGGTCTTCAGCGGCGGGGTGATACACAACCGCTTACTTCGCGCGCGTCTTGCCTTTTATCTTTCTGATTTTAAATTGTTATTTCCGCAGCGGTTACCAGCGGGCGACGGCGGGCTGTCGTTTGGACAGGGCGTGATTGCCGCAGCGCGAGCGTTAAGTGAAGTGTAGGGCGACGGATGGCGGCTGCGCCTTATCCGGCCTGTAAACAGATGCTCACTCGTAGGCCGGATAAGACGCGAAGCGGCGCCATCCGGCATCACAGGCTTATACCGACAACGTTTTTAGCAGTGCAAAGGCCTCTTTCATGCGGTCTTCACTCACCACAAAGGCGCGTAGTTGGCCTTCTCCGCTCATGCCTTTGGCAATCATACCGTCAGATTCTGCGGTAATATGCCAGCTCAAATCGCGGCGCTGAGTTTCTCCCGCCAGATGCAGCGGCAGTTCCGGCGTTTTGACTTTGACCAGCATCGCCGGTAGCTTCAGCGGCGCGTTGCCGCCGAGCAGATTTTTCGCCAGGTACATCGCGCTTAACTGGATCGGTTGCAGGAAGGGCAGCACCTGACCGTTGATCTCCGCGCAATCGCCGATCGCATAAATATCCGGGTGACTGGTCTGTAGATAGCTATCCACGCAGACGCCGCGGTTGACGGCTACTCCGGCGCGGCGCGCCAGAGCGGTTTCCGGGCGTAAGCCGGTGGCGGCAATCACCGCATCGACCTCAATACTATGCTGGCTTACCAGCGTAGCGCGGATACCGGCTTCGGTTTTCTCCAGTTTTTGCAACTGCGATTTCAGCAGCAGATGCACCCCCATATCGGTCAGGTGATGCTGTAAGCGACTGCTCACTTCCGGTGGCATCAGTGAGGCGAGAAGGCTGGCGGCGTTATCCATCAGCGTTACCGTTTTCCCGGCGCGGCAGAAATCCATCGCTAATTCACTGCCAATGAGACCGCCGCCGACAATCAGCACTCGCTGCGCGTCGCGCAGTTGTGTCTCACAGGCGCGGTACTCCTGCTGGCTATTCAAAGTAAGCATTAACTCACGTCCTGCAATCGGCGGCACAAAGGCTGTCGCTCCGGTCGCCAGTACCAGCTTGTCGTACTGCCACTGCTTATCCTGACTTTTCACCACATGGGCATCGGCATCAATGTCAGCAACCCAGGTATGCGGGAACCGTCGCAGATTAAACTGTTCAGCAAATTCCCCCGCTAACTGGCGGGTGAGATCATCGGCGCGCTGCGACTGGCTGATAACGTGGCTGAGATCGGGCTTGTTGTACTCATCCATGCTGTCCGCCGCAATCAGGGTTAACGGCACATGCGCATCTTGTTTACGAATATTTTTGACGAGCTGACGGGCGGCGAAGCCCGACCCAATAATGATGATCCCCCGACTCATTTTGCCTCCGTCGCCAGTACGTCGAACACGTCTTTACCTAATGAACATTCCGGGCACAGGAAGTTATCCGGCACGTCGTTCCACGGCGTACCCGGCGCGACATCCTGCAACGGCTCGCCCAGCGCAGGGTCGTAAATCCACTGGCATACGCTGCATTGCATTTTGGGGCCGAGGTCTGCGGCGGTGCAGGTTATGGTTTCTTCGACTGGCGCGATTTGCTGTGTGGTTTCCGGCAGCGGAGCAAGCGCCCACTGACGCGCGATGTCGCGACCGTGCTGACGGCACAACTCCAGCGCATCCAGATCCGGACGCCATTTCGCTTTCAGACTCAGGGACATTTCAAAACCGGCATCCTGTAAGCGCGTGGACAGTCGATCCACCGCGCCGCCGCTCCAGCCATGAGAACCGAAGGCGCTGGCGCGTTTGTTGCGAAAGCGCAGGCCGGTCATCTCTTCCACCAGACCAGCGATTTTCGGCATCATCACGTTGTTCATGGTAGAAGTGCCGACCAGCACGCCTTTCGAACGGAAGACGTTGGTCAATATTTCATTTTTATCGCTGCGGGCGACGTTAAAGATTTTGACCGCCACGTTGGGGTCCACTTCGTTGATACCCTGCGCGATGGCATCCGCCATCATGCGAGTATTGTTCGACATGGTATCGTAGAAAATAGTGATACGATCTTCCTGATAATCTGTCGCCCATTTCAGATACAGTTCCACGATTTGCGTTGGGTTGTCGCGCCATACCACGCCGTGTGAGGTGGCAATCATATCCACCGGCAGGTTGAAGCCGAGGATTTCGGTAATTTTTGGCGTTACCAGACGGCTGAACGGCGTCAGGATATTGGCGTAGTAGCGCTGGCATTGTTCAAACAGTTCAGTTTGGTCCACTTCATCATTGAACAGGCGCTCGTCGCAGTAGTGCTGACCAAAGGCGTCGTTGCTGAATAACACCGCGTCGCCGGTCATATAGGTCATCATGCTGTCCGGCCAGTGCAGCATCGGCGTTTCCACGAAGATCAACTGCTTGCCGTTGCCGATATCCAGCGTATCGCCGGTTTTCACCACCTTAAAATTCCATTCCGGGTGATGGTGATGGCCGTTGATAGAGTCAATGGCGTTGGCGGTACAGTAGATAGGCGTGTCCGGGATCTGCGCCATCAGTTCGGTCAGCGCGCCTGCATGGTCTTCTTCGGCATGGTTAATGATGATGTAGTCGATATCCGCGAGGTCGATTTCACTGCGCAGGTTTTGCACAAACTCACGGCTAAACTTATGATCGACGGTATCGATCAGCACATTCTTTTCTTCACGAATGAGATAGCTGTTATAGCTGCTGCCGCGCAGCGTTTTGTATTCAGTGCCGTGAAAATCACGTACTTCCCAGTCGCGCTGGCCAACCCAATGAATATTATTTTTAACCAGAATAGACATAACCACCTCAATTCATTCAACGTTTACAAAAAGTTGTTTTGCTTATTGCAGCTAGTGTGCCAACTTTTCATCTTATTGATTTGTATTGAGTTATATTTGTTTTGTATTTTTGATGTAGTCAAAAAGACTATAAATGATGCTGTCAATATGACACTATAGGTTGTCAAAATGACAATGAGGTAACCATGAGTTTTTCCGTGGAGGTATTGGCGGGCATCGCCATTGAGTTACAACGCGGCATTGGGCATCAGGATCGTTTTCAGCGGCTGATTACTACGCTGCGTCAGGTGCTGGCGTGCGACGCCTCGGCGCTGCTGCGCTATGAATCACGACAATTTATTCCACTGGCGATTGATGGCCTGGCGCAGGACGTCCTCGGCAGACGTTTTACCCTGGAAGGGCATCCGCGCCTGGAAGCCATCGCCCGCGCGGGGGACGTGGTGCGTTTTCCGGCTGATAGCGATTTACCCGATCCGTATGACGGGTTAATTCCCGGACAGGAAAGCCTGAAAGTCCACGCCTGTGTTGGTCTGCCGCTGTTTGCCGGACAGAACCTCATCGGTGCGCTGACCCTTGATGCTATGACGCCGGAGCAGTTCGAGGTATTTAGCGATGAAGAACTACGGCTTGTCGCCGCGCTGGCCGCCGGGGCATTGAGTAATGCGCTGTTAATTGAACAACTGGAAAGCCAGAACATGCTGCCGGGGTCGTCAGGCGTGTTTGAACCGATAAAAGAGACGCACATGATCGGCCTGTCGCCGGCGATGACGCAGTTGAAAAAAGAGATCGAGATTGTGGCGGGCTCCGATCTTAACGTGCTGATCGGCGGTGAAACGGGGACCGGTAAAGAGCTGGTGGCGAAAGCTATTCACCAGGGCTCCCCCAGAGCGGTTAATCCGCTGGTCTATCTCAACTGCGCCGCGCTGCCGGAAAGCGTGGCGGAGAGCGAGTTGTTTGGTCATGTAAAAGGGGCTTTTACCGGGGCTATCAGTAATCGTAGCGGTAAGTTCGAAATGGCGGATAACGGTACGCTGTTTCTGGATGAGATTGGCGAACTGTCGCTGGCGCTACAGGCTAAGCTACTTCGCGTGTTGCAGTATGGCGATATTCAGCGCGTCGGCGACGATCGTAGCCTGCGCGTGGACGTGCGGGTGTTGGCGGCGACCAACCGTGACCTGCGTGAAGAGGTGCTGGCAGGGCGTTTTCGCGCCGATCTGTTCCATCGCCTGAGCGTTTTCCCGCTCTTTGTGCCGCCGCTGCGCGAGCGCGGCGATGATGTGGTGCTGCTGGCGGGCTATTTTTGCGAGCAGTGCCGACTGCGGCTGGGGCTGTCCCGCGTGGTACTGAGTCCCGGCGCACGTCGCCATTTGCTCAACTATGGCTGGCCGGGCAACGTCCGGGAGCTGGAACATGCCATTCACCGTGCGGTTGTACTGGCGAGAGCGACCCGGGCAGGGGATGAGGTGATACTGGAGGCACAGCATTTTGCCTTGTCAGAGGACGTTTTACCCGCGCCGCCTGCGGAAAGCTTTCTGGCGCTGCCGACTTGCCGCAATTTGCGCGAATCGACGGAGAACTTCCAGCGAGAGATGATTCGCCAGGCGCTGGCGCAAAATAATCATAACTGGGCGGCCAGCGCGCGGGCGCTGGAAACCGACGTCGCCAACCTGCATCGGCTGGCGAAGCGTCTGGGACTGAAGGATTAGATAATCCCCGCCTGGTAGAAATCCTGCAGGTTAATGGCGCCGGTGAGTTTGCCGTTTTCATCGACCACTGGCGCGGCGGTAATTTTGCGTTTCATCAGGAGCTCTTTGGCGTCAATGGCGCGGCTTTGCGCCTGGAGCGTAATACCGTTGGGCGTCATGGCTTCGCTTACCGGCGTGGTGAGCGCGCCGCCGCCCACCAGCCAGCGACGCAGGTCGCCGTCGGTAAAGACGCCTTTCACAACATGTTGCTCATCGCAAACCGCCACCAGCCCCAGCCCGGTACGGCTAAGTTCCAGCATGGCATCCATCACGCTGGTGGCAAGCATCACCTGCGGTATTGCATCGCCCTGGCGCATCAGGTGATGCACATTATTGAGCAAACGCGCGCCCAGTGCGCCAGCCGGATGCGAACGGGCGAAATCTTCTTCGTTAAAACCGCGCGCCTGCATGACCGCCATCGCCAGCGCATCGCCCATCATCAGCGTATTGACGGTACTGGATGTCGGCGCCAGATGCATCGGGCAGGCTTCACGCTCGACGGAAATATCCAGAACGGCTTTTGCCGCTCGCCCCAGCGGAGAGTGAAGTTTACCGGTCATCGCCAGCAGCGCGACGGATTTATCTTCCAGACGCGGGATGATGAGGTCGAGTTCTTTTGCGCCGCCGGAATAGGAGATAAATAACATCACGTCGCGGCTTTCAATCATCCCCAGATCGCCATGCAGTGCTTCCGCCGGATGAACAAAAAAAGCGGGAGTACCGGTACTGGCAAGCGTCGCGGCGATTTTTTTACCAATATGACCTGATTTACCAATACCGGAAACGATCACTTTGCCTTCACAGTGAATAATGATATTGGCGGCGCGGACAAAATCATCGCCCAGACGCTCCGGCAGACGGCTGGCTTCCTGTAGCTCCAGCATTAAGGTCTGACGGCCCGCGTTTAGTAGTGCATCACTCATTGCTTTCTCCGGTTATGATTACTTCAATCCCTTTTGCTTCCAGCGCCTGACGAAATGCCGGATCGATCCCCGCGTCCGTGATCAGTTTGTCGACGGTTTCCAGACTGCACACCACATTGGGGCTTTTACGACCAAATTTTGAGGAGTCCGCCATCAGAATCACCTCGCGTGCTGCATTGCACATTGCGTTACTGACGGTGTAAACCTCATTGAACGTGGTCACACCGACATTCAGGTCAATACCGTCAGTTCCCATGAAAAGTTTATCAAAGCTGAATTGCTCAAAGGCGTTTTCCGCCAGTTGACCGTGAAACGACGCCGATTTTTTACGGAAGGTGCCGCCGGGCATCAGGATAGTTTGTTCGTTGTCCAGTTCCGATAGCGCGTTAACAATATGGAGGCTGTTGGTCATCACCGTGATGTTGCTAAAACGCGAAAGCAACGGCACCATCTGTAACACGGTACTTCCGGCGTCCAGAATAATGGAATCGCCATCATGGATATATTTCACAGCGGCTGCGGCTATCAGCGCTTTTTTGTGGGTGTTGATAAGCGTTTTGTGATCAATAGGCGGATCGGACTCTTCTTTATTCAACACCACGCCGCCATAGGTGCGGATGACGGTTCCGGCATTTTCCAGAATGACCAGATCTTTACGGATAGTGGTGCCTGTCGTGTCAAAGTACTGGGCCAGTTCTTCAACCGAGCATTTTCCCTGTTTTTGCAGGTGCTCCAGAATCGCGGCCTGACGCTGACGAGGTTTCATAGGCGTGATTACCCTGACTTATGTATTTACCCGTCATACTTCACGCTGCATGTGCGTTGGCTTTCCTCGCTCACCCCGGTCACGTACTGATGTACGCTCCTGGGATTCGCTGCGTCGCCGCCTTCCTGCAACTCGAATTATTTAGGGTATTGGTTGCAAAATGATAATTTCGCAAGCTATACGCATTCACAACGAAATTACCCATGTTTCAGTTTAAGCGCCAATGATAGTGCATTCTGCGCGAGCGAATCATGGGGAAAGATCACATCAGGCTGTAATTCATGCAAATGTTTTCCTTGCATTGCGGCAATTTTAACCGGTCTGGCGAATACCGTAAGGCCTTTCATCAATAAAGTGTCCGTCACCCGCTGCTGTTCGTCCAGCGCCACGGCAACCACCACCCGGGGCTTAAAACGCCCGCCGGAGCGCCCGACGCCGACCCGCCCCTGTTGGCTAAGTTTATCGAAAGCCCGATTAAAGCGGGAAATCTGCCAGCCGCCCAGCGCCAGCTGCGCACACCAGGCGATAACGGCGACGGTAATCAGAGTGGAAACCATAATGTGCTCCTGTTGTTTTGCCTGATGGCGCGTAACCGTCTTATCCGGCCTACGGCGCCATCCGGCAATTCACGGTCAGAACATCACTTGACCGCCGGTTACGTTGATCGACTGCCCGGTGCAATAAGACGCTTTCGGGCTGGCATAAAATAACAGCATGTTCAGCACATCCTGATAATCACACCCGCGTTTGAGCGGTACTTTATCAATGTAATACTGTTCCACCTCATCGGGCTTAATGCCCAGTTTAGTGGCGTATTGCGGCAGCAGTGACTGGAACATCGGCGATTTCAACAGGTTGCCGAGCATCAACGAGTGTACGGTAATGCCGTATTCCGCCAGATCCAGCGCCAGAGACTGGGTTAACCCCACGCCGCCGAATTTCGCCGCGCTGTAGCCGGAGTTGTGTTTACTGCCCACTTTGCCGGATTTAGAGTTAATCTGAATAATGCGCCCCTGAATGCCGTCGCGGATCATCAGGCGGGAAAACTCACGGGCGCAGAGGAAATAGCCCACCAGATTCACCTGTAGCGAGCGGTCAAAATCGCCCAACTGGAAATCGCTGATAAACGCCGCTTTGGCGATACCCGCGCTGTAAACCAGCAGATCGACGCGCCCGAAAATCTCGTCTACGCCGCGGGAAAGCGCCAGCACGCTCTGCTCGCTGGTGGCGTCGGCGCCAAAACCGTACGCCATACCTTCGCCAAAATCGGCGTTAATTTCCTGGGCGACATTCGCGGCTTTATCGCTTTGAATATCAACGACCGCCACGCGGTATCCTTCTTCTGCAAGCCCACGGCAAAGGAATGCCCCCAGGGTCTGGCCTCCGCCAATGACAACGGCAACTTGATTCATGTTTTTTCTCCTTAAGCGACAAACGTCAAAATACAGCCCGGCGCGATATCGTCCGGTACAGGCCCCGCAACGTGTACGGTGCCGGGAAATTCCGCTTCACGCAGACCATCGAAGCGCAAAGTGATATGCCCCAGTTCACGCAGGTTTTGCTCGGCTACGCTGCCGACCGCCGTGACCGGATAGCAATGTTGACCCAATTCACACCGCGCGCCAGGCTGCAGCGCGCCGGTCAGTTCGCCATGACAATGGATGAAGCAAAATTCTTCGATATCCGCCGGCGCGCCTTCCCGAAACGTAATCAGCATCTGTTCGCCGAGCGCTTCCTTCGCGCTCTGGCCGATACGGGTGATGGTGGTTTGATAAATCACGCTCATGTCTGAACCTCTTATTGATAGATAAAGCCGGAAACAAACCAGGCGATAAGTACCGTGGGCGCGCCAGTCAGGAAGCGTCCGACCAGCACAGAAGGTACGCCGACGCGAACGGTGTCTTGTTTCGCTTCCGCCAGCGACAGGCCGACCGGGATAAAGTCGCAGGCCGCCTGCGCGTTAATCGCGAACAGGGCGGGAAGCGCCAGATGCGGGGGGATATTGCCCAGGCCTATCTGAACGCCGATCAGGACGCCAATGACCTGAGCGATAACCGCGCCAGGGCCGAGAAAGGGCGACAGCAGCGGGAACGAGCAGATCAATGCCAGCGTCACCAGCCCCAGTGGATGGCTGGCTAATGGCGCCAGGCCGTGGGCGATCCAGTCGCCAAGACCTGAGGCCATAATGATGCCGATCAGCGCCGAAACGAACGCCATAAACGGCAGGATTGTTTTCAGGACCGTATCAATGGTGTCGCGACCGGACTGGAACAGTACCGCCACGGCGGAGCCCATTCCCATACCGACTTTTGCCAGCAGCCCGTCGCTCTGCTCGGTGATTTTTTTGCTGGTGTCGTAGTCACGTCCTAATGTCGTTTTGGCAGGCTGGGGACTGGCAGGCGTTTCGCCGACAAGAGTAATGTTTTCTTCTTTTACGCCGGAGACATAAATATCCTCAACAATATACTGCGCCAGTGGGCCGGACTTACCCGTCGAGTGAATATTAATGGTTGGAATCCGGCGTTTCGGATAGATACCGCAGCGCAGCGTACCGCCGCAGTCGATAATGGCCGCGCCGATCTCCGCTTCCGGCGGTTCGCCTTCTTTAAAGCCGTCCACCGCTTGCCAGCCTGTTAGTTGCGCCAGTTTGTCGACGATCGCCGGGCGCGTACCGGCTGTGATATAGACGATCTTTTTGTCTGGCGTAACGTCCAGTTCAAGCGGGCCGCCCCAGCCGCCGGCGCCTTTCTCAATGCGAACCCGTGTCATGATACCGCTCCTGTCAGATGAACTTTCTGCTCAAGTTGAATCCCCATTTTTTTCTCAAAAATAGCGGTGGTGAGATCGGTGACCCAACCGCGGAAGAAGTTCGTCACCAGACCTACCAGCAGATAGCTCACCGCGAGCGGGCCGAGAGGAAGCCCTAACGTGGTGAGTCCGCTGGCGATCCCCAGATAAACAAACAGTTCGCCGGGATTGATATGCGGAAACAGACCGTTCATGGAGTGACAGCTATAGGAGGCCGCCGCGTAATAGCTCGGCTTGTACTTCTCCGGCATAAAGCGTCCCAAACTCAGGGTCATCGGATTACAAAAAACAAATGTCCCGATACACGGTAAAAGCAGGTAACGAGATAGCGGATTTCCGGCACAACGTTGGGCAAAACGCTCAATACGCTGCTGGCCGATAAAATTGATGAGCGCATTCATGATAACCAGCAGGCTTATCAGTAGCGGAAGAATACCTGTCACCATACCGGTAAACACCTCTCCGCCTTTCTGGAATAACCCGATGAACCACTCCGCACCATGTGTAATGGTTTCGATCATTGTTCTCTCCTGTAGGGTTTTTAGTTTTCTTGCTAATTTCCTGTTCATTGTAATCATGTTGAAAGATTTAAAAGTGTTATTGTGATCGCAAAATAAAAGAAAAATATTTTAAATTGAAAGATTGTGGGAGTGAGGGAGCGTATACAAACTGAAAAGAGGAGAAAGGTGATTTATTCTCTTGTGCCGCTTCCTTGTGCGGCGGGGGATGCTTTACCATACTTCTCCCTGGCTGAATTTGTTTAATGGATGTCTCATGTTCAAGCGTCGTTATGTAGCGTTACTTCCACTTTGCGTATTGCTTGCTGCCTGTAGCAGCACGCCAAAATCTTCCGAGACTCAAGCGACGACGGGCACGCCTTCCGGCGGCTTTCTGCTTGAGCCGCAGCATAACGTCATGCAAATGGGCGGCGACTTCGCCAACAACCCTAATGCGCAGCAGTTCATTGATAAAATGGTCAGTAAACACGGTTTCGACCGTCAGCAGTTGCAAGAGATCCTCTCGCAGTCTAAAAGACTGGATTACGTCCTGCGTCTGATGGACAGACAAGCGCCGACCACTCAGCCGCCCGCCGGACCAAATGGCGCCTGGTTGCGCTACCGCAAACAATTTATTACGCCGGATAACGTGCAAAACGGCGTCGCGTTCTGGAATCAGTATGAAGACGCGCTGAACCGCGCCTGGCAGGTATACGGCGTACCGCCGGAGATCATCGTGGGCATCATCGGCGTGGAAACCCGCTGGGGACGTATCATGGGGAAAACGCGGATTCTGGACGCGCTGGCGACGCTGTCATTTAACTATCCGCGCCGGGCGGAATATTTCTCCGGCGAGCTGGAAACCTTCCTGCTCATGGCGCGCGATGAGCAAGACGATCCGCTCAATCTGAAAGGTTCCTTTGCGGGCGCGATGGGCTACGGCCAGTTTATGCCATCTTCCTATAAAGAATATGCGGTCGATTTCAATGGTGATGGGCACATTAACTTGTGGGATCCGGTAGATGCCATCGGCAGCGTGGCGAACTATTTCAAGGCGCATGGTTGGGTGAAAGGCGATATGGTTGCGGTGCCGGCGAGTGGTCAGGCGCCTGGGTTGGCGAATGGTTTCAAAACAAAATACAGCATCTCTCAGCTTGCCGCCGCAGGCTTAACGCCGCAGCAATCGTTGGGCAATCATCAGGAAGCCAGCCTGCTGCGTCTGGATATCGGTACGGGATACCAGTACTGGTACGGCCTGCCGAACTTCTACACAATTACCCGATATAACCACAGCACGCATTATGCGATGGCGGTTTGGCAACTGGGCCAGGCGGTAGCGCTGGCGCGGGTGCGCTAATTTACGCTTAGGGAGGGGAGCACCCCCTCCGCTATTATTATGGCTTTTTGGGCTGATTCTCTGCCTGCAAGTGGGATATCTTCTTTGATAGTGCCAGACTATATCCCAGACATCCCAGGCCTAAGATAATTTGACCGCCGTCATACGGTTCAAAATAGCCTGACGACAATATATTCAGTACTCCCATTCCTAATGAACATACTCCACCCACAATTAACCACAGCCGTAGTTGACAGGTTTGTTTCAGTTTGTGCTGTGTGCTTTCCGTTTTTTTGAGTGACATCCTTGCTTTCTCTCCGTACGTGTAAATTTAGCGACATGGTACTGCTATTTAGTCAAGTGCTACCTCTTTCATTCTGCATAAATAACCTGCTGGCATTTTTTCGGAATCCGACTCGTAAAATCGACAGCTCGTCCCCATCTCTGGTGAGAAAGTGCTATCTTGTGCGGCAGGATTTCTAACTGACAGAGGTCATGATGACTGACAGTGAACTGATGCGGCTTAGCGAGCAGGTCGGGCTGGCGTTAAAAGCGCGCGGGGCGACCGTAACGACAGCAGAGTCCTGTACCGGCGGCTGGCTGGCGAAAGCCATTACCGACATCGCCGGAAGTTCCGCCTGGTTTGAACGCGGCTTTGTCACCTATAGTAATGAAGCCAAAGCGCAGATGATTGGCGTGCGTGAAGAGACTCTGGCGCAGCATGGCGCGGTCAGCGAACCCGTAGTGGTCGAAATGGCGATCGGGGCGCTGAAGGCCGCTCGCGCCGATTTTGCTGTCGCTATTAGCGGGATTGCCGGGCCGGATGGCGGCAGTGAAGAAAAGCCGGTTGGTACGGTGTGGTTTGCTTTCGCCAGCGTCAGTGGAGAAGGGATTACGCGTCGGGAATGCTTCAGCGGCGACCGTGAATCGGTGCGTCGACAGGCGACGACATACGCGCTACAAACCCTGTGGCAACAATTTCTACAAAACACTTGATACTGTATGAGCATACAGTATAATTGCTTCAACAGTACGAATTCACTATCCGGTTCAATACCAAGTTGCATGACAGGAGTAATAATGGCTATCGACGAAAACAAACAGAAAGCGTTGGCGGCAGCACTGGGCCAAATTGAAAAGCAATTTGGTAAAGGCTCCATCATGCGTCTGGGTGAAGACCGTTCTATGGATGTGGAAACTATCTCCACCGGTTCGCTTTCACTGGACATCGCACTCGGTGCGGGCGGTCTGCCGATGGGGCGTATCGTCGAAATTTACGGGCCGGAATCTTCCGGTAAAACGACCCTGACGCTGCAGGTGATTGCCGCTGCGCAGCGTGAAGGTAAAACCTGTGCGTTTATCGATGCGGAACACGCGCTTGACCCTGTTTACGCACGCAAGCTGGGCGTCGATATCGATAACCTGCTCTGCTCTCAGCCGGATACCGGCGAGCAGGCGCTGGAAATCTGTGACGCGCTGGCGCGTTCAGGCGCGGTGGACGTCATTGTGGTCGACTCCGTAGCGGCGCTAACGCCGAAAGCGGAAATCGAAGGCGAAATCGGCGACTCTCACATGGGCCTCGCGGCGCGTATGATGAGCCAGGCGATGCGTAAGCTGGCGGGGAACCTGAAACAGTCCAACACGCTGTTGATTTTCATCAACCAGATCCGTATGAAGATTGGCGTGATGTTCGGTAACCCGGAAACCACCACCGGCGGTAACGCGCTGAAATTCTACGCCTCTGTTCGTCTTGATATCCGTCGTATTGGCGCGGTGAAAGAGGGCGATAATGTCGTGGGTAGCGAAACGCGTGTGAAAGTGGTGAAAAACAAAATCGCCGCGCCGTTTAAGCAGGCCGAGTTCCAGATCCTCTACGGTGAAGGCATCAACTTCTATGGCGAACTGGTTGACCTGGGCGTGAAAGAGAAGCTGATCGAGAAAGCGGGCGCATGGTACAGCTACAACGGCGAGAAGATTGGCCAGGGTAAAGCGAACGCGACTACCTGGCTGAAAGAGAACCCGGCGACAGCGAAAGAGATCGAGAAAAGGGTTCGTGAATTACTGTTGAGTAATCAGAATGCCACGCCCGATTTCGCCGTTGACGATAGCGAAGGCGTTGCAGAAACCAACGAAGATTTTTAATCATCAGGTGATGGTGGGGCGGGCAAAACGAAGCCGCCATTCAGCAAAACGTTAAATTACCATCAAGGGCTGCATTTATGCGGCCCTTTTGGCATTTCTCCCTGTTAAGGTTTTTTATGAGTGAACCCACATCGCGCCGTCCCGCTTATGCTCGTCTCCTTGATCGTGCGGTACGTATTCTTGCTGTCCGCGATCACAGCGAGCAGGAATTACGGCGTAAACTCTCCGCGCCGGTGATGGGCAAAAATGGGCCGGAAGAGATTGATGCGACGGCAGACGATTATGAACGCGTGATCGCCTGGTGCCACGAACATCACTATCTTGATGACGAGCGCTTCGTGATGCGCTTTATCGCCAGTCGTAGCCGCAAAGGCTATGGCCCGGCGCGTATTCGCCAGGAGTTGAATCAGAAAGGCATTTCCCGTGAATCGACTGAAAAAGCGATGCGAGAATGTGAAATTGACTGGAGTGAAATGGCACGTGAACAGGCCGTTCGCAAATATGGCGAGCCGCTCCCTTCAAACTTTTCAGAAAAGGTTAAGGTACAGCGCTTTTTGCTCTATCGCGGGTATCTGATGGACAATATCCAGCAAATATGGCGAAATTTTGCAGATTGAGCGCATACGGGATTTTACTTCCCGGTAAAGAAAACTTATCTTATTCCCACTTTTTCCGTCTGGACGCGGGTTGCTTAACGGCGAACAGCGTCTGCGACGAATATTCCTTAAATACACAAAATCATTCAAGCCGCATCAAAGCGGCAAGTGAGCCTCGGGAACGCGTGACCGGGAAACTCGCAGCCAACGCAGAGGCGGCCTGAAGGATGAAGTGTAGCTTGATTTCAGGATAATTATGAGCAAGAGCACCGCTGAGATCCGTCAGGCGTTTCTCGACTTTTTCCATAGTAAAGGGCATCAGGTAGTTGCCAGCAGTTCCCTGGTGCCTAACAATGACCCCACTCTGTTGTTTACCAATGCCGGGATGAACCAGTTCAAGGATGTTTTCCTTGGGCTCGATAAACGTAATTATTCCCGTGCAACCACTTCCCAGCGTTGCGTACGCGCGGGAGGTAAACACAACGATCTGGAAAACGTCGGATACACTGCACGTCACCATACTTTCTTCGAAATGCTGGGCAACTTCAGCTTCGGCGATTACTTCAAACACGACGCCATTCAGTTCGCATGGGAATTACTGACCGGTGAAAACTGGTTTGCTCTGCCAAAAGAGCGTTTATGGGTCACCGTCTATGAAACCGACGACGAAGCCTATGAGATCTGGGAAAAAGAAGTCGGCATCCCGCGCGAGCGTATTATCCGTATCGGCGACAATAAAGGCGCGCCATACGCATCGGATAACTTCTGGCAGATGGGCGACACCGGTCCCTGCGGTCCGTGCACCGAAATCTTCTACGATCATGGCGACCACATCTGGGGCGGCCCTCCGGGAAGCCCGGAAGAAGACGGCGATCGCTATATTGAGATCTGGAACATCGTCTTTATGCAGTTCAACCGTCAGGCTGACGGGACGATGGAACCATTGCCGAAACCGTCTGTAGATACCGGTATGGGGCTGGAGCGTATTGCCGCGGTACTGCAACACGTTAACTCTAACTATGACATCGACCTGTTCCGCACGTTGATTGAAGCGGTAGCGAAAGTCACTGGCGCCACCGATCTGGGTAATAAATCGCTGCGCGTTATCGCCGACCACATCCGTTCTTGCGCATTCCTGGTTGCCGATGGCGTGCTGCCGTCGAATGAAAACCGTGGCTATGTGCTGCGTCGCATTATTCGTCGCGCGGTTCGTCACGGCAACATGCTGGGCGCGAAAGAGACCTTCTTCTACAAGCTGGTTGGGCCGCTGATTGAGGTAATGGGCTCCGCAGGCGAAGAGTTGAAACGTCAGCAGGCGCAGGTCGAACAGGTTCTGAAAACGGAAGAAGAGCAGTTCGCCCGTACGCTGGAGCGCGGTCTGGCGCTGCTGGATGAAGAACTGGCGAAATTGCAGGGCGACACCCTGGACGGCGAAACCGCTTTCCGTCTGTATGATACTTATGGTTTCCCGGTCGATCTAACGGCGGACGTCTGCCGTGAGCGCAACATCAAAGTCGATGAAGCCGGTTTTGAAGCCGCTATGGAAGAGCAACGCCGTCGCGCGCGCGAAGCTAGCGGTTTTGGCGCGGACTACAACGCGATGATCCGCGTTGATAGCGCTTCTGAATTTAAAGGTTATGACCATCTGGAACTGAACGGCAAAGTGACTGCGCTGTTTGTCGATGGTAAAGCGGTTGAAGCGATTAACGCGGGACAGGAAGCGGTTGTCGTGCTGGATCAGACCCCATTCTATGCGGAATCAGGCGGTCAGGTTGGCGATAAAGGCGAGCTGAAAGGCGCTGGATTTACTTTCGCTGTGGACGACACGCAAAAATATGGTCAGGCGATTGGTCACCTCGGCAAATTGTCTGCGGGCGCTCTGAAAGTGGGCGATGCGGTACAGGCTGACGTAGATGAAGCGCGCCGCGCACGTATCCGTCTGAACCACTCCGCCACGCACCTGATGCACGCGGCGTTGCGCCAGGTGCTTGGGACACACGTTGCGCAGAAAGGTTCGCTGGTTAGCGATAAAGTGCTGCGCTTCGACTTCTCGCACAATGAAGCGATGAAGCCGTCGGAGATTCGTGAGGTTGAAGATTTGGTGAATGCGCAAATTCGCCGCAACCTGCCGATTGAAACGAACATCATGGATCTCGACGCGGCGAAGGCGAAAGGGGCCATGGCGCTGTTTGGCGAGAAATATGACGAACGTGTACGCGTTCTGAGCATGGGCGATTTCTCTACTGAACTGTGCGGCGGTACTCACGCCAGTCGTACCGGTGATATCGGTCTATTCCGTATTATCTCTGAGTCCGGCACCGCAGCGGGCATTCGTCGTATTGAGGCGGTAACCGGTGAAGGCGCTATGGCCACCGTTCATGCGCAAAGCGATCGCTTAAACGATATTGCGCATCTGCTGAAGGGCGACAGCCAGAATCTGGGCGACAAAGTGCGTGCCGTGCTGGAACGTACACGTCAGCTGGAAAAAGAGTTGCAGCAGTTGAAGGACCAGGCCGCAGCGCAGGAGAGTGCAAATCTTTCCAGTAAAGCGGTCGATCTCAACGGCGTGAAGCTCCTGGTTAGCGAGCTTGCTGGTATTGAGCCGAAAATGCTGCGAACCATGGTTGATGATCTGAAAAATCAACTGGGGTCTACCGTTATCGTACTGGCAACGGTTGTTGAAGGTAAGGTTTCTCTGATTGCGGGCGTGTCGAAGGATGTGACCGACCGGGTTAAAGCAGGGGAATTGATTGGGATGGTCGCTCAGCAGGTGGGCGGTAAGGGTGGCGGTCGTCCGGACATGGCGCAAGCCGGTGGTACGGATGCGGCAGCTCTGCCTGCAGCGTTAGCCAGTGTACAAGGCTGGGTCAGCGCAAAATTGCAATAATTATAAGCGTTCGTTGGCGCCGCAGCCCGTGCTGCGGCGTTTACGTCAACGCTATCGACAACGATAAAGTCAGGTTGAAGTTTTGTATATCGGCTAAACTTAGGTTTAACAGAATGTAATGCCATGACTGCTTACACCTAAGGTGTTTGTCATCGCTTACTTTTTGGCGTTATATGATGGATAATGCCGGGATACAGAGAGACCCGACTCTTTTAATCTTTCAAGGAGCAAAGAATGCTGATTCTGACTCGTCGAGTTGGTGAGACCCTCATGATTGGCGATGAGGTCACCGTGACAGTTTTAGGGGTGAAGGGCAACCAGGTGCGTATTGGCGTGAACGCCCCGAAAGAAGTTTCTGTCCATCGTGAAGAGATCTACCAGCGTATCCAGGCTGAAAAATCCCAGCAGTCCAGTTACTAAGGTTTTCGCGTCTCACTTTTCGGGTGAGACGCAGCCTCTCTTCTCGCTCGCCCGCGTTGTCCCTTCATGACTTTTTTCAACCTCACTGTTGATATGGTGCGCTTTTGGCGGCCAGCGTGTCATCAAATTATCTGTTGATAAAACACTCTTTTTGGCTTTTTTACAGACTAATTGAGCGTGAAGTGTGCAAACGATAAAAGCTCTGGAAAAATTGTTTGACTTATAAGTCCCAGAAAGTAATATGTGCGCCACGCAGCGACGATGAGCAGAACAAGTTCTTCGAAGCACTCGTAAGAGGCGTGTGGTGAGGTGGCCGAGAGGCTGAAGGCGCTCCCCTGCTAAGGGAGTATGCGGTCAAAAGCTGCATCCGGGGTTCGAATCCCCGCCTCACCGCCATTTGCATCCGTAGCTCAGCTGGATAGAGTACTCGGCTACGAACCGAGCGGTCGGAGGTTCGAATCCTCCCGGATGCACCATCTCTTACCTGATACGGCTTTCACCGCGGTATCAAAATCTGCAGTAAAGTAAGTTTCCCGATGCATCCGTAGCTCAGCTGGATAGAGTACTCGGCTACGAACCGAGCGGTCGGAGGTTCGAATCCTCCCGGATGCACCATCTCTTACTTGATACGGCTTTCACCGCGGTATCAATATCGGCAGTAAAGCAAGTTTTCCGATGCATCCGTAGCTCAGCTGGATAGAGTACTCGGCTACGAACCGAGCGGTCGGAGGTTCGAATCCTCCCGGATGCACCATATTCTCCGTACTTTCAGTGATGAAGATACGGATAAGATAGCGGTAATCACCGCTGGCACCAGGAAGGATAACGTTGCGTCAGCAACGGCCCGAAGGGCGAGCCGTAAGGCGAGTAATCCTCCCGGATGCACCATCTTATTTAGTGTGGCAGTAAATGCGACATCAAATCTTGTAGTAAACATCATTTCCAATGCATCCGTAGCTCAGCTGGATAGAGTACTCGGCTACGAACCGAGCGGTCGGAGGTTCGAATCCTCCCGGATGCACCATATTCTCCGTACTTTCAGCGATGAAGATGCAGATAAGATAGTTATAATCACCGCTGGCACCAGGAAGGATAACGTTGCGTCAGCAACGGCCCGAAGGGCGAGCCGTAAGGCGAGTAATCCTCCCGGATGCACCATATTCTCCATACTTTCAGCGATGAAGATGCAGATAAGATAGCGGTAATCACCGCTGGCATCAGAAGGATAACGTTGCATCAGCAACGGCCCGAAGGGCGAGTAATCCTCCCGGATACGTTACTGCCCTGCAATCGCTTTTCCCCCTTATCCTGAATATACCTCTTCATCTCTATTAGCGACAAAATCAACCAATTGCGATAAAGTACTGTCTGGTTATTCGGTTTGCGAGAACACGATGTACGCACGTTATGCTGGTTTGATTTTTGATATGGACGGTACTCTCCTGGATACCGAACCCACGCATCGCAAAGCGTGGCGTGAGGTTTTGGGGCGCTATGGTCTTCGTTTTGATGAACAGGCAATGGTCGCGCTTAACGGTTCGCCAACCTGGCTTATCGCCCAGTCAATCATTGAGCTTAACCATGCCGATCTTGATCCCCTGTCACTGGCGCGTGAGAAAACCGACGCGGTAAAAAGCATCCTGCTGGACTGCGTAGAACCGCTGCCGCTGGTTGAGGTGGTTAAAGCGTGGCATGGGCGGCGTCCCATGTCGGTCGGTACCGGTAGCGAAAGCGCTATCGCGGAAGCCCTGTTAGCGCATCTGGGGCTGCGTCGTTATTTTGATGCGGTTGTGGCGGCAGATCACGTACAGCATCACAAACCTGCGCCTGACACCTTCCTACTGTGCGCCCAGCGGATGGGCGTCATGCCGACGCAGTGCGTGGTATTTGAAGATGCCGATTTTGGTTTACAGGCGGCGCGGGCGGCGGGAATGGATGCCGTGGATGTCCGACTATTGTGAGTGACGGACTGTCGCTCCTGTCTCTGTTTGCCAGTAGTTTTCTCAGCGCGACGCTGTTACCCGGTAATTCTGAGGTGGTTTTGGTTGCTATGCTGGTCTCCGGCGTCAGCCATCCCTGGGTCTTAGTCTTAACAGCAACAATGGGTAATAGCCTTGGAGGGGTAACTAACGTTATTCTTGGGCGTTTCTTTCCGCTGCGCAAAACGTCGCGTTGGCAGGAAAAAGCGACTGGCTGGCTAAAGCGTTATGGCGCAGCCACACTATTATTAAGCTGGATGCCGGTCATCGGTGATTTGTTGTGCCTGTTAGCGGGATGGATGCGCATCCCGTGGGGGCGGACGATCTTTTTTTTGTGTCTTGGTAAGGCGCTGCGCTATGTTGCGCTCGCAGCGGCGACGGTTCAGGGCATGATGTGGTGGTAATAATTGTAGGTTTGGCATGTATGGCCGCCATTACAGTTATGCTTATTAAAACGATTTGGACAGGCGGGAGGTCAATTTGATCCCGGACGTATCACAGGCTCTGGCCTGGCTGGAAAAACATCCTCAGGCGTTAAAGGGGATACAGCGCGGGTTAGAGCGCGAAACGCTGCGTGTCAATGCTGATGGCACGCTGGCGACAACAGGTCATCCTGAAGCGTTAGGTTCAGCGCTGACCCATAAATGGATTACCACAGATTTTGCGGAAGCCCTACTGGAGTTTATTACGCCAGTCGATGGCGATATCCAGCATATGCTCACCTTTATGCGCGATCTCCATCGGTATACGGCCAGGAAACTGGGCGATGAGCGGATGTGGCCATTAAGTATGCCCTGCTATATTGCGGAAGGGCAGGACATAGAGCTGGCGCAGTACGGCACATCCAATACCGGGCGTTTTAAGACGCTCTATCGCGAAGGGCTGAAAAATCGTTATGGCGCTTTGATGCAAACCATCTCCGGCGTACATTACAATTTTTCATTACCGATGGCGTTCTGGCAGGCGAAATGCGGCGTTACGGAAGGCGAAGCGGCAAAAGAAAAAATTTCTGCCGGCTATTTTCGTCTGATTCGCAACTATTACCGTTTTGGCTGGGTCATCCCCTATCTGTTTGGCGCGTCTCCGGCCATTTGTTCCTCTTTCCTGCAAGGAAAGCCAACCACATTACCGTTTGAAAAAACGGACTGCGGCATGTACTACCTGCCGTATGCGACGTCGCTGCGTTTGAGTGATTTGGGCTATACCAATAAGTCGCAAAGCAATCTCGGAATTACGTTTAACGATTTGCATGAATACGTTGCAGGTCTGAAGCGCGCGATTAAAACCCCTTCCGAGGAGTACGCACGGATTGGTGTGGAAAAAGACGGTAAGCGGCTACAGATTAACAGCAACGTTCTGCAAATTGAAAATGAGCTGTACGCGCCCATTCGTCCCAAGCGCGTGACGCGCAGCGGCGAATCGCCTTCTGACGCGCTTCTGCGTGGTGGTATTGAGTATATTGAAGTTCGTTCTCTCGATATTAATCCGTTCTCACCGATCGGCGTAGACGAGCAACAGGTGCGCTTCCTCGATCTGTTTATGGTCTGGTGCGTATTGGCCGATGCGCCGGAAATGAGTAGCGATGAGCTGTTATGTACGCGTACTAACTGGAATCGCGTTATTCTGGAAGGGCGTAAGCCGGGCCTGACGTTAGGCATTGGCTGTGAAACTGCGCAGTTCCCGCTGCCCAAAGTCGGGAAAGATCTTTTCCGCGATCTGAAACGCGTGGCGCAAACGCTGGACAGTATCCACGGGGGAGAGGAGTATCAAAAGGTGTGTGACGAGTTGGTCGCCTGCTTTGATAATCCTGAACTGACATTCTCCGCCCGGATCCTACGGTCTATGATTGATGAAGGCATTGGCGGCACCGGGAAAGCGTTCGGTGAGGCTTACCGTAATCTGTTACGCGAAGAGCCGCTGGAGATTTTACAGGAAGAAGAGTTTATTGCTGAACGTGACGCTTCAGTACGTCGTCAGCAGGAGATTGAGGCGGCGGATACCGAGCCGTTTGCCGCGTGGCTTGCAAAACACGCCTGACCCAAAAGAAAAAGGCCACTCACGGAGTGGCCAAAATTTCATCGCTGAAAACAGGGATGATGATAACAAATGCGCGTCTTTCATATACTCAGACTCGCCCCGGAACAAAGAGTTCAGTTTATTTTTAAAAAATTATCGGAGGTGACTAAATGCCATTATTAGATAGCTTCGCAGTCGATCATACCCGGATGCAAGCGCCGGCGGTCCGGGTTGCAAAAACGATGAACACCCCGCATGGCGACGCAATCACCGTGTTTGATCTGCGTTTTTGCATTCCGAACAAAGAAGTGATGCCGGAAAAAGGGATTCATACGCTTGAGCATCTGTTTGCTGGCTTTATGCGCGACCACCTCAACGGTAACGGCGTTGAGATTATCGATATCTCGCCGATGGGCTGCCGCACCGGCTTTTACATGAGCCTGATTGGCACGCCGGACGAGCAGCGTGTTGCCGACGCCTGGAAAGCGGCGATGGCGGATGTGCTGAAAGTGCAGGATCAAAACCAGATCCCGGAGCTGAACGTTTACCAGTGCGGTACGTATCAGATGCACTCGCTCAGTGAAGCGCAGGACATTGCCCGTCATATTCTGGAGCGTGATGTGCGCGTGAACAGCAATAAAGAGCTGGCGCTGCCGAAAGAAAAACTGCAGGAACTGCATATTTAGTCTTATTTGTAAGCGGTTCCAGTATTTAAATTAACCCCGGTTTATGGCCGGGGTTTTTTATTGCTTAATATAATTTGCGTTTATTATATTTGCGGCGAGAATACATTTTAAATTAAGTAATGCCTGGCCTGTTAAATAATAAAATGTGATCTGGTAAACAGAAAAGGCGGATAACTCACGATGCCAGAGTGTATTGATCACATAAACTAAAAATCATAAATAATTAATAGAAAAACATAATGGAATGCGCCAGATATCCAGGTAATAACAAGACTCTACTAATAGCCGGTCGATGGGGTTTTTAGCAAATCTTATCTGGTATACATCAAACTTAAGGGATAAAAAATGAAGGCTAAATATTTAGCGCTGATGATCGGTGCTTGCTTTTCTCATAACCTTTGGGCAGCGAATAATATCACTATTGAGCAGCGTCTGGCTGAACTGGAGCAACGTGTTGTTAATGCTGAAAAACGGGCATCCGATGCCGAGGCGCAAATTCGCTCGTTGAAACAGCAGCAGGTCGCCGCTACGCCGACGGTGAATGTCCAGTCCGCCGAGCCCATTGCAGCAGATAAAACGCCGCCGAAGCTGACTTTATCCGGATTCAGCGATATTAAGTTCTATGGCGATGTCGAATTTAATATGGATGCGGCAAGCCGTTCCGGTAGTCTGACATCGACGAGAACGTCAGCGAATAAAGATTGGGCACCGGGAACCAATGAACGCTGGGATATTAACGGACGCCTGTTGCTGGGCTTTGATGGCTACCAGCGGCTGGACAACGGTAATTTTGCCGGATTCTCTGTACAGCCTCTGGCGGACCTGACCGGAAAAATGAACCTTGATGATGCCGTTTTCTTCTTTGGTCGTGAGAATGACTGGAAAATTAAGGTTGGTCGTTTTGAAGCCTACGATATGTTCCCGCTGAATCAGGATACGTTTATTGAATATTCGGGGAATACAGCGAACGATCTTTACAGTGACGGTTACGGCTATATCTATATGATGAAAGAAGGACGGGGACGTAGCGACAGCGGGGGTAACTTCCTGCTGAGTAAAACCATCGACAACTGGTATTTCGAAGTTAACACATTGCTGGAAAATGGCAGTACGTTATATACCGAGAAGCAGTACCACGGAATGGATTTAAGCAACGATAAAAACGTGGCTTACGTCCGTCCGGTTATCGCCTGGCAAAACGGGCGTTTTTCAACGGCGATAGCGATGGAAAGTAACGTCGTTAACAACGCCTATGGCTATTATGAGAATGGGAAGTGGATCGATCAGTCAGATCGTACGGGCTATGGTTTTACCATGACCTGGAATGGTCAAAAAACTGACCCGGAAGATGGCGCAGTGATTAACCTGAATACCGCCTATATGGACGCGACCGATGAGACAGATTTTACCGCCGGGGTGAATGCGTTGTGGCATCGATTTGAACTGGGTTATATCTATGCGCATAACAAAATCGAAGCCTTTAATGCTACCAATATCGATGCCGTTTGTGAGGACGATTGCTGGGTCACCGATCCCGGCAATTATGACATTCACACTATTCATGCCTCATATTTATTCCCCAACGTGATGGATATGAAAAACTTTAACATCTACCTCGGTGCCTATGCTTCATGGGTAGAGGCCAATCCGAATAATGGCGATAACAGTGAAGATGCGCGTTACGGCGGGCGTCTGAGATTCAAATATTTCTTCTGATTGTTGGTCTACTAAAAAAGGGATCCGCAGATCCCTTTTATCAGATAGTTAGTGCGCGCCGCCACCGCCGCCGCCCGCACCGAAGGGCGGTTTGGCGAACCACACCAGGCCGAGCAGCACCAGGAAGATCCCCGCCGACATCCAGAAGATTTCGTTGGCGGAAATAATCAGCCCCTGATTCGTGATTTGCTGGGCTATCCAGCCTGACGCCTGTTGGTGCGTCATCCCTAAGCCTTCCAGTTTATCGTACATAGTCTGAGCGTTTGGATTATACGCCGTAACCGACTCGGTGAGCTGAGCATGGTGTAGCGACTCACGATCGGTCCACATAGTGGTGGTAATCGAGGTGCCGATGGAACCTGCCAGCGTTCGCGTGAAGTTCGACAGGCTTGATGCCGCCGCCAGCCGTTCTGGCGGTAACCCGGAGAGCGTAATGGTGGTCAGCGGCATAAAGAAGCAGGCGACGGCAAATCCCTGAATAAACTGCGGCCATGCGGAAGCGCCGAAATCCATACCCGGTTCGAACGTCCAGGCGCGCCAGTAAAAACAGACGGCGTACATAATGAAGCTGAACGTGACCAGCCTGCGCATATCCAGTTTATGCGCGAAGCGTCCGATAATCGGCGACAAAATTACCGGAATAATACCGACTGGCGCTGACGCCAGACCTGCCCACGTTGCGGTATAGCCGTACACCTCTTGCAAAAGCTGCGGCAATAGAACAATGGCGCCGAAATAGAGCATATAGGCAAGGCTGATGCACAAGCAGCCAATCGTGAAGTTACGCGATTTAAAAAGAGAAAGATCGACGATAGGGTGATCGTCGGTCAGTTCCCAGACGATCAGGAAACTGATGGCGATGACGGCGACCACGGTCAGGATGATAATTTCCTGCGAGGAGAACCAGTCCAGCTCTTTACCGCGATCGAGCATAATTTGCAGGCTGCCGATGCCAATCACCAGTAGCGCCAGCCCGACGGCGTCAATACGTCGCCGTTCGGTATGCGTTTCACGTCCGCGCAGCGTGTGTAACGTCATCAGGACGACGGCGATGCCAATCGGAACGTTGATGAAGAAAATCCATCCCCAGTGGTAATTATCACTGATGTAGCCCCCCAGAATCGGGCCGCAAATCGGCGCGACAATGACGGTCATTGACCAGAGCGCCAGCGCAATGGAGCGCTTTGCAGGCGGATAGTTATTCAGCAACAGGCTTTGCGAGAGCGGAATCAGCGGCCCGGCGACCACGCCCTGCACCACGCGGAAGAAGATCAGCATATTCAGGCTGCTGGATACGCCACAGGCCCAGGAGGCCGCGGCAAAGGCGACCGTCGACCACATGAACAGTTTGACTTCGCCAAAACGTTTCGCCAGCCAGCCGGTTAAGGGAATCGAGATAGCGTTCGCCACCCCGAAAGAGGTGATAACCCATGTCCCCTGGCTTAGGGAAGAACCCAGGTTCCCGGCGATGGTCGGAATCGCCACGTTGGCAATGGTGGAGTCCAGCACCTGCATGAATGTCGCCAGCGACAGCGCGATCGTCATGATGACGAGCTGCGCGCCCTCCAGCGGTTTTTGCTGTTGCATCACACGCACCTCAGGATTAACCCGCGTTAGCCTGTACGATGTCGTCGATCAGTTTATTGACCGGCGCGAGATTAATTTCGCGTGCGTTACTTTCGGCAACCGGCGTCGTTCGTACCTGGCTGGCCAGTACCTGACCGTCGCGATTAGCGGTATCCACGGTGACCAGCGTCGATAAACCAATACGCAGCGGATGTTGTTCTAACTGGCGGGCGTCCAGTTCGACGCGTACCGGCAGACGTTGAACCACTTTAATCCAGTTACCCGTCGCATTTTGCGCGGGCAGCAGGGAGAAGGCGCTGCCTGTTCCCATATCCAGACCGACGACTTTACCGGTGTATTTTACGTCGTCGCCATAAATATCAGTAATCACCGTCACTGGCTGCCCAATGCGCATATTCGCTAATTGGGTTTCTTTAAAGTTAGCGTCCACCCACAGATCGGTTGCAGGCACCACGGCCATCAGCGGCGTGGTGGGGCTGATTTGCGCGCCAGGCTGGACGGCGCGGCGGGAGACATAACCAGTCATTGGGCTGACGATGCGAGTACGCTCCAGCGCCAGCCAGGCGTTACGCACTTCGGTCGCCGCTTGTTGAACCGCGGGCTGATCTTCCAGATTACTGTTGAGTATCATTGCCTGGTTGGCATTGTACTGTTGAATGGCGACATCCAGCTGTGCCTGCGCGCTGGCGACGGCATCGCGGGCGTGTTGCAGCTCTTCCCGGCCAATAAGATTGGCATTACCCAGCGGCACACGACGGTTAAGGTCGCTTTGCGCTTGCGCCAGGGCGGTTTTTTGCACGTCGATATTCGCCTGCAACTGCTTGCTGTTAATCATCAACTGGTGCGTCTGGCGCACACTGGAGGCCAGCGCCGTTTTGGCTTTTTCAAACGCTTGTTTGGCGTCAGTCTGATCGAGCGTGACCAGAACATCGCCCTCTTTTACAAAGTCGGTGTTATCAGCCCAGACTTTCGTCACGCTGCCTGACACCTGCGCCATGATTTGAACCTGGTTCCCTGCCACGTAAGCATCATCTGTCTCTTCAATATGACGCAATACTAAAAACCAATAAATTCCATATGCCACGGCAATAATAACAAAGAGCAAGGTAAGAAGTAGCAGCGCTGTTTTGCGTTTGCCTTTCTTCTTAGCCGGTTGCTGCGGGGTTTGGATCTCCGCATTTGCGCTCATGTTGTTCTCCACGATCTTATTATTCACATCGGCTGAGCCGACCTGTTGTCAGAAAGGCCAGCAGTAACGCGTGCCGGCCTGTCCGCTTTCCTGTTATTAATCTGGATTTTTGAGCGGGTCGGCGCTTTAGCGCAGCGCCTCAAGAACAGTGCCTTCCTGCTCCATTTGATCAAGACGCGTCAGGAGTTTACGAGTGATGTGCTCAAGTTGATCTTTTTCGGCTGTGCTAAGTGATGACCAGAGTTGATGCAGACAATGATGCTGAGGCGGAAGCACTTCTTGCAAAAATGCCTGGCCTTTCTCCGTTAATTGCAGATGCAGGCAACGGCGGTCGTTATCGCTCTCACGACGCTCAATCCAGCCGCGTTTTTCCAGCTCATCTGCAATGCGTGTCGCATTGGTGCGAGATGAACCCAGCGCGCAGCTTAATTCAGACGGCTGAATACTGTGGTTTTCCTGAGACTCCAGCGTAATCAACGCCATAAACAACGTCTCGTTAATCCCTTGAGCCTTCAGCATCTTATTGCGGTTTTCCAGGAGCTTGCCTTGCATGTGCATACAAAGACGAGTCAAAAGAATTTCCTGATAAGGAAAGTCTTCGTGACGGCTGGCGCGAAATTTTAGCATTTGTTCAATGGGCGTAAACGAACTATCCATTTGGGCATGACCTCATTAATTTCAGCCGATATAGTAACGACAGTGACAAATAAAGTAAATGTATTATTAATACAAAATCATTCTTTCAGGCTATAAAGCAACCAATGATACGCAGACTGAGACGTCAGCGGGAACATTGGGCCCGGTAAAGCGCCGCCTGCGGCAAATCCAGGAATGACGAGAAAAGCGTGAGTGCCTGCATGAAAAAATCAGGAGAGAACGATAAGCGGGAGGGGCGAAAGCCGGGTAAACGGCCTTACAACCCGATGCAAAAGCCACCGGAATATCACGGATAGCTATCGGTGAACGACCTTCGAATCCTTGAACGGGCGCTATTGGCCTGGGAGCAGATGGGGATGCAGGGCTTTCCATAGAATTATATTATTCTTCACCGGTATAAAAATAACCATGATAAATGAATAGCATAACCTTAACAGACTGGGGAGCTCCTTAACACCCTAAGGAGCTTAAACAAAGGTAAACGCTCACTATCCGCTTAATTTACGGCTTCCTGTCGGTGAAAACCTCGCCACCAGACCAGTAAATTAAGTAAGGCTACCGTGACACCCGCCAGACAAACGCCGGCCCAGCCGGCATGTTGCCAGGCGGAGGCGGAAATCAGCGACCCCGCGGCGCCACCGATAAAGTAGCTGGTCATATAGCCGGCGGTGAGCCGGTTACGCGCATCCGGATGCAAACGATAGATGACCGTCTGATTGGTGATATGTACCCCCTGAACGGTGAGGTCCAGTACCAGAATGCCAATAATCAGCGCCAGTACCGAGGTGTGCCCAAGCCAGATAGCCAGCCAGGAGAGTAACAGCAGCAGTAAGCCGAACGTGGTGGTGAGGTGAGATTTACCTTTATCGGCAAATCCGCCAGCCGGACGCGCGCCTAAAGCGCCGGCGGCCCCCGCCAGGCCAAACAGGCCAATCATCCCCTCGGAGTAGCTAAACGGCGGCGCGGCGAGCAAAAAGGCCATTGATGTCCAGAGGATGCTGAAATTAGCAAAGGTCAGACAGCCCAGCAGTGCGCGGGTACGCAGCAGCTTATCGTGAATAAACAGGCTGAATACAGAACCCAACAGTTGCGGGTAGTTAAGATGGGTGTCGGATTTGAGCTTTGGCAGTCCGCGCCATAACGCGACGGCCATCAGCGCCATCAGCGCCGACGCTACCCAAAATACGGTGCGCCAACCGCCGAGGTTTGCCAGCAGTCCGGCGACCGTTCGCGCCAGCAGGATCCCCAGCAACAGGCCGCTCATAATGGTGCCGACCACTTTACCGCGGGTGGCGGGCGTCGCAAGTGTGGCGGCCAGCGGAACCAGAATCTGCGCCACCACGGAGAACAGTCCGGTTAAGGCCGTTCCGAGTATCATCATGCTAAGCGACTGACTGCTGGCGGTGATCAGCATTCCGCCAGCCGCCAGCAACGTCATGGAGACAATCAGCGTTCGGCGTTCAAACATGTCGCCGAGCGGCACCAGAAACAACAGGCCAGCGGCATAGCCCAACTGCGCGGCGGTAACGATAAACCCTGCGGAGCTGGCGGAAAGCGAAAAGTGATGCGCGATGGTATCAAGCAGCGGCTGGGCATAGTAGTTGCTGGCGACCGCCAGACCCGTGGCCACAGACATTAAAACGATCAGCGCCGGGCTAAGCTCATGAGTGGGTTTCGTCATTATGGTAATCGTGATTCAGATAATTATTTCCTGGGAAAACAATCATAGCGGATGTTGATGAATAAAGGGGAACGGTGACGTGATGAATCGTGCGCTTTGAGGAGAGATTGCGTTGGCCGGATAGCGGCGCATGAACTGCGCCTTATCCGGCATAAAAAACGATCTTATTTCTGCGCGGCCAGCGCTTCTTTCACCCAGCCGTCAAACTGCTGCTGGTGGGCGTTGATCCAGCCGTCTACGTGGCCCTGAACATCGGCTTCAGACGATTTACCGGCATGCATCATGGCGTTCTGCGCGTTGATATCCGCCAGCGGCAGCTTCATGATGGCGAACAGTTTCGCCGCCGCCGGATTTTTCTCCGCCCATGCCTTATTGGCGACAATATGCATGGTATTAACCGGGAACCCATAGTTCGCGCCGTTCGGCAGTTTAGTATCAATATTTTTCTGTTCGCCTGGCAGGGAGGAGAACGGCACCTGTAGCCAGACGACATCTTTACCCGGCTTCATTACATCGCTCACCCAGTACGGGGTCCAGGTGTAATACAGCACCGGCTTGCCTTCTTTAAAACGGGTAATGGTATCAGCCATCATCGCCGCATAGTTACCGTGGCTGACCTCAACGGTTTTTTGCAAATCAAACGCTTTATTCTGGTGATTGATTACGGCTTCGCAGCCCCAGCCCGGCGAGCAGCCCATCATGTCCGCTTTTCCGTCGCCATTAGTATCGAAGATTTTGGCGATTTTCGGATCTTTTAGCTGAGCGATATTGGTGATGTTGTACTGCTCGGCGGTTTTTTTATCGATCAGATAGCCCTGCGCAGCGCCGGAGACGAAGACGCCCTCGCGGTAAAACTTGTTGTCTCCGCCTGCTGCGGCATACATATCATCATGCAGCGGTTGCCAGTTCACGGCGGTAAACGTCGCATCGCCAGAGGCGATGGAGGTGTAGCCTACGTTGTAATCGACTTCACTCGGCTTATTTACGGTATAACCCAACTTTTCCAGCGCCCGACTGACCAGTAACGTCTGGAAGGTCTCTTCAGAAATCGTGCTTTGGATAGGTTGGACGGTAATGCCTTTGCCAGGCAGGTCGGCAGCGAAAGCGCTGGCGGTGACAAGGGTGGCAAACGCTGAGGCAAATATCACGGTATGTCGCATCGTTGTTCCTTTAATTATGGTAGGGAGTTGTAAGCCCGGTAAGCGCAATGTCACCGGGCGTCAGGAGAGTTACTTAACGAAAGGGCGGGTGATTAGCCCAACAGGACCGGTGGTATACCAGCGACGGTTACCGCGGCTACGCGAGTCGCGCCCGACGGCCTGCGTCAGACGGTCCAGAATGATGGCAAGAATCACAATGCCGACGCCGCCGACGGTTGCCAGCCCCATATCAAGACGACCAATGCCGCGTAGTACCATCTGGCCAAGTCCGCCGACCGCAATCATCGAGGCGATGACGACCATCGAGAGAGCCAGCATCAGCGTCTGATTAACGCCTGCCATAATGGTGGGCATCGCCAGCGGTAGTTGCACTTTGAACAACATTTGGCGCGGGCTGGCGCCGAACGAGCGCGACGCTTCAATTAAGTCGGCAGGCACCTGGTTAATGCCCAGGATCGTCAGGCGTACAATCGGCGGTAGAGCAAAAATAATCGTCACCACCACGCCCGGCACGTTACCGATGCCGAATAACATGACAATCGGCACCAGATAGACAAACGCGGGCGTGGTCTGCATCGCATCCAGCAGCGGACGAACTATTTTGGCTGCGCGCGGGCTGCGCGCCAGCCAGATTCCCATCGGTAATCCGATCACGACGCAGAACAACAGGGCGGTCAATACCAGCGCCAGGGTAATCATCGCCTGCGACCAGGCGCCGATCGCGCCGATGGCGATCAGCGATATCAGCGTCGCGATCCCCATGCCCACGCCGGAAACCTGCCAGGCAATCAGCGCAAAGAGAATAATCGCCACAGGGGCGGGCATTCCCAGCAGCAGTTGCTGAAAGCCGTTGAGGATGTAATCCACCGGCACACGAATCCCCTGAAAAAGGGGACGGAAATGGGTGACGACCCAGTCGATTCCCTCTGTGACCCAGCTATCCAGCGGGATCAGCGTCTTATGGAACGGGTCCAGAAGAGAAAAGTGTTCAGGGGCTGGCGCGGGCGCGCTGTTCAACCAGTCGGTACTGCCGCCGTCCGTGGCTACGCCTGCCGGTGTTCCCCAGGCATCAGCCGTTTGCGTCGTAGTATCGGCCACCTGTGCGGTATCCCACGGATTCGTTTGATCAGCCATTGTTACCCCCCTCGCGATCTAAAGCCTGTAGCAACATACGTTTTGAAATAATGCCAACATACTGGTGTTCTTCATCGACAACCGGCACCGCGCAGGGCGCCTGGCCGACGTGAGAGAGCAACTCGCTGAGTGGGGTTTGCGCATCAACGACTAAAGGGTCGTCGATAAGCGCCGCTTCAATCCCTTGCGCCTGGCTTAATGCCGCTTTTAATGAGTCGATGGACACGACGCCCACGAATTTATTGCCACGCTCAATGACGTAACCATATTCACGGTCTTCGTCCTGTAATAATTTCAGTGCCGAACGGGGACCGAAACCTGGCGTTTTACGAATTAATCCGACCGGGCTGCGACGGGCAATATCTTTGGCGCTAAAGACCTGACTAATATCCACGCCACGGAAGAACGTGCGGACATAATCATTTGCCGGATTATTCAGGATCTCATCCGGCGTACCAACCTGTACGACCTCGCCATTTTGCATAATGGCAATCCTGTCGCCAATACGCATAGCCTCATCAAGATCGTGGGAAATAAAGACAATGGTGCGCTGATGTTTCGCCTGTAATTTCACCAGCTCATCCTGCATTTCGGTACGAATTAATGGATCGAGGGCGGAAAACGCTTCATCCATTAATAAGATATCAGGGTTGATTGCCAGCGCGCGGGCAAGCCCAACACGCTGACGCATCCCACCGGAAAGTTCATCCGGGTAGGCGTGAGCGTAATTCTCAAGCCCCACCTGACGCAAGGCGTCCAGCGCTTTTTCGCGACGCTCTTGCGCCGCGATGCCCGCTAATTCCATACCGAATGCCGTATTATCCAGCACGGTCATATGCGGCATGAGCGCAAATGACTGGAAGACCATCGCAATCTTTTTCCTGCGCACCTCGCGAAGCTCAGCGTCTGATATTTTGGCAATATCAACGCCGTCAATCAGTACCTGTCCGCGGGTGGGTTCAATCAGGCGATTGAGAAGGCGTACCATTGTGGATTTACCCGAGCCGGATAATCCCATGATGACAAATATCTCGCCTTCTTCAATGGCCAGACTGGCGTCTTTAACGCCAAGCGATAGCCCCGTTTTTTCCAGTATTTGCTCTTTCGATAGTCCCTTTTCAATATATTTGAAGGCACGCTGCGGATGCTCTCCAAATATTTTATACAGATTCTTCACTTCTAATTTAATTGCCATGCAATAGAATGATTCCTGTTATTTACTTATGTCGATATGTTACCTGATAGAAATAGTTACCTTTTTCTACCCTAACATACTCAGAATCTGAGACAACCCTGAATTTGCTTCTGGCATGAATATTGCGAGGTGCTATCGGCTGTGATTTCCCATGATATAAGGGCTGAACGCGAATGGGGAGGAAGAGATATTTTTTGGAACAACCAGCAAAAATCCACCTGAATTGGGGGAATCCAGGTGAATAATGTCACTCGTATTGAGTGTAGGACATGTTGTAATATTTGCGCGATTTGACTCCCTATTGCTTGAAATAAAGGCATGGGAAATGTAACGTTATTTCCCATGCCCGTAAGGTTAAAAATTCCAGTCTTCGTCTTCGGTTTCGACTGTTTTCCCCATCACATAAGATGAACCTGAGCCGGAAAAGAAATCATGGTTTTCGTCGGCATTCGGCGAGAGCGCGGCAAGGATTGCGGGATTCACGTCTGCCATCTCCGGCGGAAATAACGCCTCATAACCCAGGTTCATTAAGGCTTTATTGGCGTTGTAGCACAAGAAGGCTTTGACGTCGTTAACCCAGCCGGTTTCCGCATATAACGCTTCTGTGTAGCGGATTTCGTTGTCGTACAGTTCCATCAACAAATCCAGCGCGAAAAGCTTTAACTCTTCACGCTCGATTGCCGATAGTTTTTGTAGCGCTATCTGATACTTATAGCCAATATAATAACCGTGAACCGCTTCATCGCGAATGATTAAACGAATCAGGTCGGCAGTGTTCGTGAGCTTACCGCGGCTGGAGAAATACATCGGCAACCAGAAGCCGGAATAGAACAGAAAAGACTCTAAAAAGACGCTGGCAATCTTTTTCTTTAGCGGTTCATCGCTGACGTAATGAGCTAAAATAATCTGCGCCTTACGCTGAAGCGGTGGGTTTTCTTCGCTCCAGGCGTAGGCGGCATCAACCTCTTTCGTCTGGCACAGCGTGGAGAAAATAGAACTGTAAGAGCGGGCGTGTACCGCTTCCATAAAGCTGATGTTCGACAGCACTGCCTCTTCATGCGGCGTGATGGCATCTGCCATTAACGACGGCGCGCCTGCGATGTTCTGGATAGTGTCGAGCAGCGTAAGTCCCGTAAACACGCGAATGGTGAGCTGCTGTTCGGCGGCGCTCAGCGTCTGCCAGGCCGGAATATCATTCGATAACGGCACTTTTTCCGGCAGCCAGAAGTTACTGGTCAGCCGGTTCCATACCTCCAGATCTTTGTCGTCCTGGATCTTGTTCCAGTTGATGGCGCTAATACGAGATAATTTCATATGGCTTTCCTTATAGCGCGCAGGATACGCAGCCTTCAATTTCAGTACCTTCCAGCGCCAACTGGCGAAGCCGGATGTAATACAGGGACTTAATACCTTTTCGCCAGGCATAGATCTGCGCCTTGTTGATATCGCGGGTCGTGGCGGTATCGGGGAAAAACAGGGTGAGCGACAGCCCTTGATCGACGTGGCGCGTGGCCTCGGCATAGGTATCAATAATTTTTTCCGGACCGATATCGTAAGCATCCTGATACATGTCCAGGTTTTCATTGGTCATAAACGGCGCGGGGTAATACACACGCCCGGTTTTGCCCTCTTTGCGAATCTCAATTTTGGCCACAATCGGATGAATGCTGGAGGTCGCATGATTAATGTAAGAAATCGAACCGGTCGGCGGCACCGCCTGCAAATTTTGGTTATAGATGCCATAGCGCATCACATCGTCGCGCAGCTTTAGCCACATTTCTCGTGTGGGCAGCGTAATGCCGCTGCGGGCAAATAGCGCCCTGACTTTCGCTGTTTTCGGTTGCCAGTCGTCCTGTAAATACTGCGTAAAATAGTCGCCGCTGGCATAGCGCGACTGCGCAAATCCGGCGAAGGTTTTGCCGCGTTCGCGGGCTAGCCGCATTGAAGTATGCACGGCATGCCAGGTAATGGTGTAAAAATAGAGATTGGTGAAATCCAACGCCTCCGGCGAACCGTAGGCAATACCTTCCCTCGCCAGATAGCCATGCAGATTCATCTGGCCCAGACCGATGGCATGAGAGGCGGCATTACCGGCGGCTATTGAGGGCACGCTGCGTATATGGCTCATGTCCGACACCGCCGTCAGGCCGCGAATAGCGGTTTCTACGGTACGGCCAATGTCCGGTGAATCCATGACGTGAGCGATATTCAGCGAGCCGAGATTGCAGGAGATGTCATGCCCGATGTGGGTATAGTCAAGGTTATCGTCGTAACGGGAAGCGCTATTGACCTGTAAAATTTCTGAGCACAGGTTGCTCATATTAATGCGACCAGCAATGGGATTCGCGCGGTTTACCGTATCTTCAAACATGATGTAGGGATACCCGGATTCGAACTGAATCTCCGCCAGTGTTTGAAAAAAGTCACGGGCGTTAATATAGGTTTTGCGCACGTGCGGATCGGCAATTAATTCATCGTACCGTTCGCTAATGGCGATATCGCCAAACGGTTTGCCGTAGCGTCGTTGTATGTCATAGGGCGAAAAGAGCGCCATTTGCGCGTTTTCTTTCGCCAGCCGGAAGGTGATATCCGGGATCACCACGCCGAGAGAGAGCGTTTTGATCCGGATTTTTTCGTCAGCGTTTTCTCGTTTGGTATCCAGAAAACGCAGAATATCCGGATGGTGCGCATGGAGATAAACCGCGCCGGCCCCCTGGCGCGCGCCAAGTTGGTTGGCATACGAAAACGCGTCTTCCAGCATTTTCATCACCGGGATCACGCCGGAAGACTGATTCTCAATGCGTTTGATCGGCGCGCCCGCCTCGCGCAGATTGGAGAGTAAAAACGCGACGCCGCCGCCGCGTTTGGAGAGTTGCAGCGCCGAATTCACCGCCCGCCCGATCGACTCCATGTTGTCTTCGATACGGAGCAGGAAGCAGGAGACCAGTTCCCCACGCTGCTGTTTGCCGCAATTTAAAAAAGTCGGGGTAGCGGGCTGAAAGCGACCAGAAAGCATTTCATCGGTCAGTTGGGTGGCCAGCGTTTCGTCACCCTGCGCCAGCGTCAACGCCACCATTGTCACCCGATCTTCAAAGTGTTCCAGATAACGTTTGCCGTCGAAGGTTTTCAGCGTGTAACTGGTATAGAACTTCCAGGCGCCAAGAAACGTCTGGAAGCGAAAGCCGCTGGCATGGGCGTGCTCGAACAGGCGAAGGACGAAGGCGCGGTCGTAACGCGCGAGGACGGCGTCATCGTAATACCCTTCCCGAACCAGCGTCCCCAGACGTTCATGCTGGCTGGCAAACGTCACGGAATGCGGGCGGACGTGGGTGGCAAAGAAGGCGTCGATCGCCTGCTGGTCCTTGTCGAACTGAATATGGCCTGCTTTATCGTAAAGATTCAGCATCGCGTTCAGGGCGTGGTAATCCATGGTTTCCTGCATTACGCGCTCCGGGGTAGTTGTTGCCAAAATTCATTTACTCCTTTTCGGACATTATCGATGTCGCGTTGTGTGCCCATGAGCTCAAAGCGGTACAGCCAGGGGACGCCGCATTTTTGTGCTATCACATCGCCAGCGCATCCCCAGGCATCGCCGAAATTGCGATTACCGGAGGCGATAACGCCGCGAATGCGCGCCCGGTTGTGTTCATCATTTAAAAAGCGGATCACCTGTCGCGGCACCGCACCGGCCATCCCGCCGCCGCCGTATGACGGCACAACCAGAATGTACGGTTCGTCTACCTGAATTCGCTCCCGCTCATTGAGCGGAATACGCGTGGCAGGCAGCCCCAGACGCTGCATAAAGCGGTGCGTATTTTCAGAGCTGCTGGAGAAGTAGACGAGCGCGCTCATGCGTTTGCCGCGTGGGGTGTCGGGTGCAGACGGTTAATCATGTCCGGGCGGAAGCCAGACCAGCTCAAATCGCCCGCCATCACCACCGGTAATTGACGAAATCCTTGCGCCCGGAGCGTATCCGCTGCATCCGGCACCAGATCGACGTTCACCATCTCAAATTCAAATCCACGGCTTTCCATCGCCCGCTTTGTGGCGTGGCACTGAACACAGTTATTGCGAGTGTAAATAGTAATGCTCATGATTCGTATTTCCATTTAAAATGAGAAAACGGCGCGATGAAACGCGTCGGATTGTCGTGTGTTGATACAGGAAATACTAGATGTAGTTGAATTAAGATTCAACCATACAAGATATGGGAATTTTCGATTGATTTTAACGCCGCTGATGAACGCCGCGGGGTAGGGGAGGCATGGCTAATTTTTGCCGGATGGCGGCGTGAACGCCCGATCCGGCCTGCAGGTTCACGCATAACAGAGTTGGCTGACATCAGCGCCATCCGGCAACAATGCGTCACATTCGCATACCGATCGCCAGACGGTTAAAGCAGTTCATTAAACCGATGGCGAAGGTCAGATCGCTGATTTCACGCGCGCTGAAATGATCGAGCAGCGGCAGGTAAATATTATCTTCGGCGTGGGTTTCAGCAATGTGCGTCACCGATTCCGCCCAGGCTAACGCCGCGCACTCTTGCTCGCTGAAATGGTGACTTACCCGCCATCCTGCCAGCGCATCTAATTTAGCTTGATTCACGCCAGCCTTACGCAGCGCTTTACTGTGCATCTCCAGGCAAAATGCACAACCATTTATTTGCGAAACACGTAGGTAAATCAGCTCCATCAGCGTGGGGTCAAGCGTGCTCTTTTCCAGCGCGTTTTTCGCCTGCACCAGAGCGCTGTAAACCTCCGGGCTCAGTTCATAATAGGGTTGGCGTAACGTTGTCATCATGTTTCTCCTCGTGTTGATGACGAGCACTGTAGCACTATAATGGTCTGTAAAAGAGAGCCATATTTTTACAGAAAAAGCAGACCATATGCCGCGCTATCAGCACATCGCTCGTCAGTTAAAAACGGCCATTGAGCAAGGAGAACTCGCGCCCGGAACGCGTTTGCCTTCCAGTAGGACGTGGGCGCAGGAACTGGGCGTTTCTCGCGCCACGGTGGAAAATGCCTATGGCGAGCTGGTGGCGCAGGGCTGGCTGGAGCGACGTGGCCAGGCAGGCACGTTTGTGAGCAACGCTCTACGGTTTGAGACGGCGCCGCCGATACCCGCTGTTTTTGCCGGAGAAAGTCCGGAACCGAAACCCTTTCAGATGGGGTTACCGGCGCTGGATCTCTTTCCACGCGAGAAGTGGGCGCGAGTAATGGGGCGTCGGTTGCGCACGCAGACATGCTTCGATCTGGCATTAGGCGACGTCTGCGGCGAGGCGATTTTGCGCCAGGCGATAGTCGATTACCTGCGGGTTTCGCGTAGCATTGAATGTCTGCCGGAACAGGTATTTATTACCTCCGGTTATGCGGATTCTATGCGGCTAATCCTGCGTACATTGTCTGTGCCGGGAGACAGCATGTGGGTGGAAGATCCCGGCTTTCCGTTAATTCGCCCGGTGATAACGCAGGAGGGGATTACGCTGGCGCCGATTCCGGTCGATGCCGATGGGCTGAATGTCGCGGCGGGGATGCGGGATTGCCCGCAGGGGCGCTTTGCATTGGTGACGCCCGCCCACCAAAGTCCGTTGGGGGTGGCGCTGTCGTTAACTCGCCGACGGCAACTTCTGGCATGGGCGGCGAATGTGCAGGCCTGGATTATTGAAGATGATTACGACAGCGAATTTCGTTATCACGGTAAACCACTTCCGCCGCTCAAGAGTCTGGATGCCCCGCAGCGAGTGATTTACGCCGGAACGTTCAGTAAGTCGCTCTTTCCGGCATTACGTACCGCCTGGCTGGTGGTGCCGATAAAGCAGATTGAGCATTTCCGCCAGCAGGCGTCGCTGATGCCCTGTAGCGTACCGTTGTTATGGCAGCACACGCTGGCTGATTTTATCCGTGATGGCCATTTCTGGCGGCATCTGAAAAAGATGCGTCAACATTATGCTCAGCGACGGTTATGGATTGAAGAGGCGCTGGCAGAACAGGGATTTGTCGTGACATTACAGAAAGGCGGTATTCAATTGGTTATTGAGGTTGAAGGTGATGATAAAGCGCAGGTAGCAAAAGCGAATCAGGCCGGACTGGCGGTACAGGCGCTAAGCCGTTGGCGAGTGGTTTCGTCAGGAAAGGGGGGCATTTTACTGTCGTTTACCAATATTACTTCCGCTGGCATGGCGAAACAGGTCGCATGTCAGCTTCGACAGGCGATACAGTAACCGTTTCGCCGAATGGCGCGACCTGGGCCTGCGGCAATGATGCAGGCCCCATAAAGTATGTCGCCATCCGGCAGCGCACGTCGTTAGCGACGCAGGCTAAGCAGCGCCCCGATAAAAATCCCCACCGCTGCGGCGGTTCCTACGCTACACCAGGGTTTTTCACGCACAAACGTATCCGCGCACCCCATCGCATCACAGGCGGCTTGTTTTACGCGAGTACGACCCTGCATCCGCGCCCGGGTCTCTTTCAGCAACGCCTGTGCTTTACGTCGCGCAGCCTCGGCTTCGTCTTTCGCATCGCTTCCCCAGGATTTAAGGACATCTTCCAGACTGTCGGCTAATCGATTGACATCATTCTGAATATCCTGAACACCATCATCGACGTCGTTTCGGTTCGGTTTGTTAAGCATATGATCCTCCATTGATTTCGATGTAGCTTTCAGTGTAGTTCATATTTTTACCTGCTGAGGCTTGTTACGGCGATATCATGCGTTTCTGGACTTTTCTGAAAGCGTTGATAACGCGCTATCGGGTAAGGTAAGCCCGCAGTACAAGAGAATGAGGATAAAATATGTATTTACGACCTGACGAGGTGGCGCGGGTACTGGAAAAGGCAGGGTTTACCGTCGATGTGGTGACGAATAAGACGTATGGTTATCGACGCGGCGAGAATTATGTTTATGTTAACCGCGAGGCGCGTATGGGGCGTACCGCGCTGATCATTCACCCCAGATTAAAAGACCGTAGCTCATCACTGGCTGACCCGGCTTCGGATATTAAAACCTGCGATCATTACCAAAACTTTCCGCTCTATTTAGGCGGCGAGACCCACGAACATTACGGTATTCCCCACGGCTTTAGCTCCCGAATAGCGTTAGAACGTTATCTGAATGGGCTTTTTGGCGACGAAAAAACCGACTAAAAGCGCGACTGGCAATGCCAGTCGCGACGCTAACTTACGCCTTAGCCTGATGATAGCTGCTCACTTTAAACAGGCGGCGACAATAATCCAGGAAGTAGCCATAAACCGCGCCCATTAACATTGAAACAACAATGTTTGAACTCACGGCGGCCACTATCTGATGCCAGCCGGCACCGACGGTCAGCAAGATGATAATATAAACGGGTGACTGAAAGGTGACATAAGCCAATACATCCGCCAGGTTTTTGGCCCATCCCGCCGGGCTTGCCTTACGCGCGACGCGCATAATCAGATCGCGGTAAACGCCGTATGGCCATGCAATCAAAATGTTGACAGGTATCGCCACCAGCCTGGAAGAAAGCGACTGCTCAAAGCTCATTCCGGAGAGGAATATCTCGATCAACATGTTCACAACAGAACAGTAAACAACCATCGCAAACGTGTCTGCTACGGCATGACGCAAGCGTGACTGTGGAGAGAACATGTTAATGCTCCTTGTAGCGTATCGATCAGAATGAGGTGATGGTTGGTAGTGAAATCATAAAGCACTTTTGTCTTTGCATAGAGTATATCCCTATATAATAACTATCAACTAGTGTAATATTTTTATTTATAGGCTTTTTGTCGATAAAATACTCTGTGATTGTGTGTTTTTTGCTCGCGGCGAGATTTTCGTTGTTGTTAGTCATTAATTACTTTTAAATCAATGCATTATAATGCATTGTTTTTCTGGCGATTTTCAGCCACATTCCAAATGTTGTCAGATGCGATGTATTCTCGGCTAACGGCATGCGCTCTACTTTTCTCAGCATAATTATAGCCATTGCAGACTGATTTTTAGCATAAAGCTCTGATGATGATTTTTGAATGGTTAATCTCTTATTGTGCTGAAATATTCACTTCTGTATAAGGTCAGCCACCGTGAGGGTCACCGCGGTTACTGAGATACGCAATACGCTATAAACAGCCAAACGGGAAACCTACAGATATACCGTAGGCAGAATAACCTGAAACACGCAGGGGGTAATGAATATAACCTTCTGGTTAACAGATTAATATAATTAATCGAGTTATGCTGTGTATATCTGTATGAACTTTAGGATCTGGAAATATAATCAACAATCGCATACAATACCGCCTGTAATAGTTTTTTGTTTTCTGCGTTAAAAGGTTTTTATTGATATGAATTTGATGTTACAGAACTTAAATAATATCCGCACGCTGCGCGCTATGGCTCGCGAATTCTCCATTGACGTTCTTGAAGAAATGCTCGAAAAATTCAGGGTTGTCACTAAAGAAAGACGCGAAGAAGAAGAATTGCAGCAACGCCAGCTTGCCGAGAAGCAGGAGAAAATTAATGCCTTTCTGGAGCTGATGAAAGCAGACGGTATTAACCCGGAAGAGTTATTTGCCATGGATTCAGCAATGCCGCGTTCTGCTAAAAAGCGCCAGCCGCGTCCGGCAAAATATCGTTTTACTGATTTCAATGGCGAAGAAAAAACCTGGACCGGACAAGGTCGTACGCCTAAACCGATTGCCCAGGCGCTGGCGGCGGGGAAATCTCTGGATGATTTCTTAATCTAATCACGGATAGCTTTTAACAGATGGCGCTTCGTTTCCTGTCTCTATTAACCGGGACTCAGGGAACGTTGCGCCATGCTCATTTTGATAAATCAGCACACGCCAAAATCGCCCTCTTCGCAATAGGGGGTGACATCTGCCGCTTTGAGGATCAATTTTTCGCCCGGTTCATTACCGACCTGTACCGCGACAATATGATCCTCGTTGACTTCAATCACTTTCAGTTTCGGCCCACCCATTCGGGGCTGTACGATATCGCCTGGTGTGAACATCACGCCCTCCTGTTGAACAATGGTATAAACCCGCCTTCAGTCTACTACACACTTACCGACGCGTGGTGAAGGTACCGCTTAATGAGTACGGGTATTCCAGGGCATTTTTTCCAGTAGTCGCGCCATTCCGCAGAAGCCGGTCATGCCTGCCAGCATTAACCCGGCCCCGACAAAACCGCTAATGAGGAAAAAGCCGCCGTGGACCGTATAGCCCATAATAACCCCAAGCAACGCCAACCCGCCGGCGGCGATTTGCACCTGACGCATCAGCGGCAACGGTTGCGATTTGTCTTCTGTGACGGGCAATCCTGCCGCTTTCCATCCGTCGATACCGCCTTCCAGTAGACTGACCTGAGCAGGGGCGGCAATGGCCTGTAGTTTTGCTGCATTGCTGCTGGTTCGTTTACCTGACTGACAGTGAAAAATAATCTGTTCCGCTCGCAGGTTGGCGGGCAAATCGCCCTGTTCAAGCCGGGAGAGCGGCGCCAGTTGCGCATGTGGAATATGCTCGCGCAGATATTCATCGGCGTCGCGCACATCAATCAGTTTCGCGCCTTGCGCTATCAGCGCTTGCGCCTCACGGGGGGAAACTATCCCAATGGACATCGTGCCTCCTTATGGACAATAGAGATTCTTTAACGTGGCGATAATCGTATTAACCGCCTCATTTTTAATGAAATAGTGAATGCGCTGGGCATCGCGTTGACTATCAATCAGCCCTTCTTCCCGCATCCGCGCCAGATGTTGCGACGTCGCGGAGGGGCTTAGCCCGGTAATGCGCGCCAGTTCGCCTGCGCTGGTTTTTGGCGAACCGCAAAGCATACATAAAATCAGTAATCTTTTTGGGTGGCTCATCGCTTTGAGCAGGGCCGCCGCCTGTTCTGCGCTGGCCTGAAGTTGTTCAAGCTCTGTCATAGTTATTTAAGTATTTTCTAAATTTAGTTAATTCTAAAATAAACATCAACCTAATGCCAGCGTAAAGAGCGTAAAGGAGGGTAAAAGCGCGGCGCGCGACTGGCAGGCTCAGGTAAACTGACTATGCTTAGAGATAAAATCTCTTTTTAAACAATGACTAATTTTGCTTGTATGGAGTGTATATGGGTTTCTGGAGAATTGTATTTACGATTATTTTGCCTCCGCTCGGCGTACTTTTAGGAAAAGGGTTCGGTTGGGCATTTATCCTTAATATCCTGCTGACATTACTCGGATATATTCCGGGGCTTATCCACGCATTTTGGGTTCAGATGCGTCATTAATTACCGGCCACCGGCGGCGCATAAGCGCCGCTTATCAGGATAACCTCATTCCCTCTGCTACACTTTTCTTTGTGTGTATTTTTGACAAGCGAGGTGAATATGGGACTTTTCAATTTTGTAAAAGATGCAGGTGAAAAACTCTGGGACGCGGTAACCGCTAATCATGATAAGGACGATCAGGCGAAAAAAGTCCAGGAACATTTAAATAAAACGGGAATACCCGACGCTGACAAAGTGAATGTGCAAATAGCTGATGGAAAAGCGACAGTGACGGGTGATGGGCTGAGTCAGGAGGCAAAAGAAAAAATTCTGGTTGCCGTGGGGAATATCGCCGGGATTAGCAGCGTTGACGATCAGGTTAAAACCACGACGCCGGCGGCTGAAAGTCAGTTTTATACCGTAAAATCAGGCGACACCCTGAGCGCTATTTCAAAGCAAGTGTATGGTAACGCCAATCTGTATAATAAAATTTTCGAGGCAAATAAACCGATGCTGAAAAGCCCGGAAAAAATATATCCGGGACAAGTGTTGCGTATTCCTGAAGAATAATGGCTATCAGGTCGCGCCAGGCTACATTTTCCCTGCCATCGCCTGGCGAATAATGGGAATCGGCGTCAGCAAATGCTGACGCATTAATTCGCTGGCGCGTGCCGCCTCGCGCGCCAGTATCGCTTCGGTTAGCGTGTGATGCTGGATATGTTTATCTTCCAGCATCTCGACGGACAGAACGGTTTCACGTAACCAAATAAAGCGGTAGCGGGCCGCCAGGTCAAATAAGCGTTCGCGCATCTGTAGCAGATAGTGGGAGCCGCACCCGGCGACAATGGCGGAATGGAACGCCTGGTGGCGCTGATCCCATTCATCGAGCATATGTTCACTGGCATCGCTGGCTTCCAGTTTGCTGAGCATATGCGCTCGCGCCAGGATCTCCGCCTCCCACGCATCATCGCCGCGTTCAATCGCCAGGCGTACCAGCATCGCTTCCATATTGGCGCGCGCGTCAAAAATATCGAGGAGTTCCGCCTCTGACATGGATGCCACGCGATAGCCTTTTTGATTCACCACGGTGACCAGCCGTTCCGCCACCAGTTGCGACAGCGCCTCACGCAGCGGCCCTACGCCGAGCGCATAGCGGGCGGTTAATAAACTCATCCGCAGTTTCTCATCCGGCTGATAAGTGCCGCGAATAATGTCATTTTTAAGCCAGCGATAGCCATCTATGGCCGTCGGTTGGGAAAGGGCGGTCATCTTTTACTCCTGAGAAGCTTCCCGGCTGACGCCGGGAATAACTAACGTAGGTTTTGCAGGGGGGCTTTTTGCCACCTTATCAGTTTTTTCCAGCGAGACATAATGGGGACAGTACCTATTATGCCCAGCCCTAACAGCCCCGTTGAAATGACTTCTAGTTGCTGTGCCGGTCGAAATAGCATCACCACCAGGACAAAGCAGATAAAGCCGATAACCAGCCAGGTGAGCCACGGATAAAGCCACATTTTCAGCTTAATTTCTCCGCCCTGCGCCAGCAGAATTTTACGCATTCGCAATTGCGAAATCGCAATCACCAGATAGACCAGCAGCGCGATGGCGCCGGAACTGTCGATAAGAAATTTAAACACTTTTGCCGGGGCGTAATAATTGACGATAACGGTTAAAAAGGCCGCGCCGGTAGAGAGGAGAACCGCTACCCAGGGCGTTTTGCTACGGTTAGTTTTTCCCATTATCGCAGGAGCATCGCCGCGGCGGCTAAGGGAATAGAGCATCCGGGAGGCGGTATATAATGCGGAGTTCAGACAACTGGTCACCGACAATAAAATCACGCAGTCCATAATGAATTTTGCGTGCGGAATATGAAGCAGCTCCAGTACCGAACGGTACGAACCTACGCTTTTCAGACCCGGCATATTCCACGGGATCAGCGCCACCACCACAAAAATGGAACACAGGTAAAAGATGGAAATTCGCCAGATAACAGAATTGGTGGCGCGTACGATATGTTTATCCGGCGTATCGGATTCCGCGGCAGCAATAGTAACGATTTCCGCGCCCATAAAAGAGAACATGGTGATCAACATGGCGCTTAACACCGCGCCGAAGCCGTTAGGCATAAAACCGCCGTGATCCCAGAGCCGGGAGATACCGCTTACCTCAGCATACGGATAAAAACCGCTAATCGCCGTCGCGCCCAGCGCGATAAACGCCAGAATGGCAATTACTTTACATAGCGCCAGCCAGAATTCGAACTCGCCGTAATTTTTGACGCTCAATAAATTGCTTCCGGTTAAGGCAAGCGTAATCACTAATGAAAATAGCCATACCGGAATACCCGGTATCCATGAATTCAGAATAATGGCGGCAATATTGGCCTCCAGCGGAATAACCAGCACCCAAAACCACCAGTATAACCAGCCGATGGTATACCCGGCCCAGGGGCCGATCGCTTTATCCGCATAGGTGGAAAAAGATCCGGTATCCGGTGTGGCGACGGCCATTTCAGCCAGCATTCGCATAATCATGACGACTAAAAGTCCTGCGAACAGATAGGCCAGCAGTACCGCAGGGCCGGCCTCCGCAATCGCCACGCTGGAACCGACAAACAGGCTGGCGCCGATGACGCCGGCGATCGATAACATGGTGACGTGGCGTGATTTCAGCCCGCCCCCTAATGCATGTGATTCTGACAATTGCCCCATCCTAAAACCTCTTTATTGTTATTGCGCTCGTTTACCGGATGGCGCCTGGCTTATTCGGCCTACAATCGAAACGGTTTTTGTAGGCCGGATAAGACAGTTACGTCGCCACCCGACGCTGCTTATTGGACATTACGCTTGTTTCGCCTCATCAAAGCACTGGGCGATAATCTCCAGGCCTTGCCGAATCTGCGAGGCCTCAATAGTGAGTGGAACGAGGATGCGCAAGATGTTGTAGTAAGGACCGCAGGAGAGCAGAATTAACCCTTTCTCGCGGGCGCGGGTCACAATGTCGGCGGTCAGAGCCGCGTTCGGTTTGCCGGGGTCGCCATTTTCGAACAACTCAATGGCGATCATGGCGCCCAGTCCGCGCACGTCGCCAATCTCACGGTGCGTTTCCGCTATCTCCATCAGGCCATCGCGCAGCGTTTTGCCAAGCGTATTCGCCTTTTGCAGTAGATTTTCCTGCTCGAAAATGTCCAGTACCGCCAGCGCGGCGGCGCAGGCAATCGGGTTTCCGGCATAGGTGCCGCCCAGCCCGCCCGGCGCGATAGCGTCCATCACGTCTGCCCGGCCGGTAACGCCTGCCAGCGGAAAGCCGCCGGCGATCGATTTCGCAAACGTGGTAATATCTGCCGCAACGCCCATCTGTTCCATGGCGAACAGCGTACCGGTCCGGCCCGCGCCGCTTTGCACTTCGTCGGCAATCAACATAATGCCGTGTTGGTCGCATAGCGCGCGCAGTCGCTGCATAAACGCGGGAGAGGCGGCGTAAAATCCGCCTTCGCCCTGTACCGGCTCAATAATAATGGCGGCGATATCTTCCGGCGCGGCATCATTTTTAAAGATGCGTTCAATGCTGGCGATCGCGTCGTCGTCGCTGATGTTGTGTAGCGGGCAAGGATAAAGCGCGCGGTAGACATGGCCTGGCATCAATCCCATACCAGCAGAGTACGGGTGTACTTTCCCGGTCAGAGAGAGCGTGTAGTGGGTACGACCGTGGTAAGCGCCGCTAAACGCGATAGCGCCGCTGCGTTTTGTCGCCGCGCGGGCGATTTTCACCGCGTTTTCAACCGCTTCTGAACCGGTCGTGACCAGCAACGTTTTTTTGGCGAAATCGCCCGGTACCTTCTGGTTCATGCGTTCGCACAACGCCAGATACGGTTCATAGGCCAGCACCTGAAAACAGGTATGGGACAATTTCTTCAACTGCGCTTCGACCGCTGAAACAATGCCCGGATGTAAATGACCGGTGTTCAGGACGGCAATGCCGCCCGCGAAATCGAGATACTCACGGCCTTCGACATCCCACACCCGACAATTTTCCGCCCGCTCGGCGAAAATCGGGTGAATCTGCCCCACGCCGCGAGGAACGGCGTTATGACGGCGCTGCATTAAAGCGTTATTGGTATTCATTAGCGACTCTCCTGTTAAAGGCCGATGCACATATATTTGATTTCTAAATAATCTTCGATGCCGTATTTGGAACCTTCTCGGCCTAATCCGGAGGCCTTAATGCCGCCGAAAGGCGCGACTTCGTTGGAGATAATGCCGGTATTAATACCGACGATGCCGTATTCCAGCGCTTCGCCGACGCGGAAAACGCGGCTTAAATCGCGTGCATAAAAATAGGCTGCCAGGCCGAACTCGGTATCGTTAGCCTGCCTGATGACGTCCGCCTCGTCGCTGAAGCGGAACAGAGGCGCGAGCGGCCCGAATGTCTCTTCTTTGGCGACTTTCGCGTTATCAGGAACATCCGCCAGAATGGTCGGTTGAAAGAAGTTGCCGCCCAATTTGTGCGCTTCACCGCCCGTAATGACGCGGGCGCCTTTTTCCAGCGCATCGGCGATATGTTCCTGGACTTTCGCCACGGCTTTTTCATCAATCAGCGGCCCGATAGCGACGTCGGCTTGCAGGCCGTCACCGACCGCGAGCTTATTTACCGCCTGGTTGAGTTTTTCCGCAAAACGATCGTAAACGCCGTCCTGAACATACAATCTATTGGCGCAGACACAGGTCTGCCCGGCGTTGCGAAACTTCGAAGCCAGCGCGCCTTCGACGGCTTTATCCAGATCGGCATCGTCAAAGACGATAAACGGCGCATTGCCGCCCAATTCCAGTGACACTTTTTTAATGTCTTTGGCGCATTGTTCCATTAGCTGGCGGCCAATCTCCGTCGAGCCGGTAAACGACAGTTTGCGTACCAGCGGGTTGCTGGTCAGCTCGCCGCCGATATCGCCTGCCGAACCGGTAACGACGTTAAATACGCCTGCGGGAATTCCGGCGCGCTGGGCCAGTTCCGCCAGCGCCAGCGCGGAAAACGGCGTCTGGCTGGCGGGTTTGAGTACCATTGTGCAGCCTGCGGCCAGCGCGGGGCCGGCTTTACGGGTGATCATTGCCGAGGGAAAGTTCCACGGGGTAATCGCGGCGGTGACGCCGATGGGCTGTTTAATCACCAGCAGCCGTTTATCGGCCTGATGGCCTGGAATCGTGTCGCCATAGATACGCTTCCCCTCTTCGGCGAACCATTCAATAAACGAGGCGGCGTAGCTAATTTCGCCTTTCGCTTCCGCCAGCGGTTTACCCTGTTCCAGCGTCATCAGACGCGCCAAATCGTCCTGATGTTCCATCATCAGATTGAACCAGCGACGCAGGATATTGGCTCGCTCTTTGGCGGTGAGCGCGCGCCAGGCGGGCAGGGCGCGATTGGCGGCGTTGATGGCGTCGCGCGTCTCTTCCGCCCCCATTTTGGGCACATTGCCAAGCGGTTTCCCGTTGGCGGGGTTGCTCACGGGGATGACATCGCCGCCGCGCGCGTCGCGCCAGTCGCCATCGATAAAGGCCTGCTGGCGGAACAGGGTAGAGTCGTTAAGTTGCATAATTGCTTCCTGTCTGAAGGGTTAACGGGTAAATGCGGCGTGTAATGCGTCCACGCTGCGTGCCGCACGCAGCGTACGTCCGGGGTTGCTCTGGCTTGCGCGTAGCGCCTGAACTTTGCTGACGATATGCGCGCCGATAGGTATCGCGGATGTCGCCGCCGGGGAGGGGGCGTTACAGGTGTGAATGGAACGCGGCGTTGTGACAAACAGAAAATCATCAATCAGTTTGCCGTCCGGTGAAACCGCCTGCGCCCGCACGCCTGCCGGCCAGGGCTGGAGATCGTTGACGGTCAGGCTGGGGCAATACTTTTGTACTCGCCGCAAATAGCCGCTTTTGCACAGCGAGTTTTTCATCTCGCCCAGTCCGGAAAGCAGATGGTTTTGCAGTACGCGGCGAATGCCGGCGGAGCGGAAAATCTCCAGGGTGTCGGTGAAGGAAACGTCGCGCTTACGGTAGCCTTCGCGTTTAAGCGCCAGCACCGCATTCGGCCCGACCGTAACGCTGCCGTCGATCATGCGGGTAAGATGGACGCCGAGAAACGGCATTGCCGGATCGGGGATCGGGTAGATCAAATGGTTAACGATCCGGTTGTGTCGCGGGGCCAGACGAAAGTACTCGCCGCGGAAAGGGCAGATAATAAAACCGGGCTCCACGCCCAGCATTTTGACCAGCCGATCCGCCATCAGTCCTGCACAGCCGATAAGCGTAGCGGTTTCTATTTCCCGACCTTGCGAGGTGCGAATGACAACGCCAGCGGCATGTTCTGTTAGCGCGCTGACCTCGGCATGGTAGATGATCTCGCCGCCTTTGGCCTGAAAGCGGTTCGCCATGGCCGTCGCGACATCGCGATAGCTGACAATCCCGCTGGAAGGGACAAAAATCCCGCCCAGGCCAATGATATTGGGTTCGCGTTCACGCAGCTCCGCCGCGCTTAACCACTCGCGCTCTAAGCCGTTGGCCGCCGTCCGCTCCCATAGCGCGCGCATCCGCGCCATTTCCAGCTCCGAGGTGGCGACCAACATTTTGCCGCAGGTGTCGTAGCGGATGTTGTTTTGATCGCAAAAGGTTTTGGTCGCCTGATTGCCTGCCAGACAAAACTGCGCTTTGAGGCTGCCGGGCGTGTAGTACACCCCGGCATGGATCACGCCGCTGTTATGCCCGGTCTGGTGGCAGGCTGGCGCGGACTCTTTTTCCAGCAACGCGATGCGCGCATCCGGGTAGACATCAATAAGTTGCATGGCGGTCGACATGCCGATAATGCCGCCGCCGATAATCACAAAATCATACATCCGCGTAATTCCTTCGCCGTGGCGCTTATTGGTGAGTTTGATAATGGCTGGCGGCGTAGGCGAAGTAACCGCGCTGGCGCATCAGTTCGCGACGCAAGTCAGGATGCGGCGTAAAACGATCGCGTCCATGTAGCCAGAACAGATTGTTAATCAACAGGAATTTGCCGACCGGTACCGGTACGGAGAGGATGTTTTGACTGGTTTCCAGCGCGTCTGAAAGCTCGCTGAGCCAGACGCCTTCTTCAAAGTCTTTTGGCTGGACGAACTGGTCGATATAACGCATGACCGGGCGGCCTTGTTGGTCGACATCAAACACCGGGTGCCAGACGTCATGGCTAACATTTTTGCTTGGCGGCGCCGCCCAGCGCATGACGCGACGCGCCAGCGGATGGGTAAAAAACGACTCCAGATGTTCCCAGTCATCAAGGTGCAGCAACAGCGAATTACCGCCTTCCATATTCTGTTCGTCGATTTTCATCATCAGCACGTAGTCGGTCACCTCCTCAACATAGGTACCGTCATTGTGCAGTTCCATTACGCGGTGGGGCTGGCGCAGATAACTGTCGGAGTTGTCGACGTTTTTGACCACGAAACGCGCGTAGTACTGGCCGCTCATCGCATCGTAGTTGGAGCGACCAATAAGATGCGCCACCGCCGTCGCCAGTTTGACCATCTCTTCTGCCTGTGCGACATCATCGATCCCTTCGGCGCTGATCAACAGCGCGCCTTGTGCACGGTTGAGGAGCGTTTTGATCAACAGCGGTTGTAGCTGATTGCCGCACAGATCGTCGAGGATCTTGCCGATTTTAAAACGTAAGAAAGATTTGTATTCCAGCGCCTGCACCGGCCACTGCGCAACCTGATGAAGAAATTGTTTTGTGGTATCCGCCGTAAACGTTAACGCCAGCAGGCGCGGCGACTGCGCCGAAGGGGCAAGGGTGAAACCAGTATGGCGTTGGGCTAAATCATCTGTGTTCGCTTTTACGGCAGTCAGTGCATTCATCAGAATCATTCCTCTCGGTAGATGGTCAGGGAGACATGGCGATGCTCATTTCGTAGCCATAAATTAAAAATATCGACATTTTCCAGGAACGCGTATGAAATAACCGCTTTTGTTTAATTATTGTGATCAAAAACAACAAATATTTAACAATGCAAAGGGTGAGGTTAACGGCGCCACGAGCCTGACAACGGCAAGAAGGGGTGTAAAATGAGAGCGTTATGGGGAAAGTGATGCTGGCGGGGTTGCCCGGCCTGACACATGAGCGCGTAGGCCGGACAAGTACAACGTATTTCAGCAGTCAATTAACCGGCGTCAACCTGCGGTTTACGGCTGTGTTTACGGAGCAGACGTAACACTGGCGGTACGACAATGACCATGATCGCCATGATCAGCAGGGCTTTGGCAACGCCGCTTTGCCACAAAATCGCCATATTGCCGTTACTGATGGAGAGTGCGCGACGCAGGTTCTGCTCCAGCATTTCCCCCAGTACGAACCCCAGGATCAGCGGTGACATGGGGAAGTGCATTTTACGTAAAATGTACCCTAACACGCCGAGCGCGACCATCAGCACCAGATCGAAGGTGGTGCTGTGTACCGCATACACCCCTACCGCCGATACGGCAGCGATGGCGGGTACCAGGAACCACAGCGGAATGGTGAGCATACGGGTGAACAGACCGATCAACGGGATATTCATGATCAGCAGCATCACGTTCGCAATCAGCAGCGCAGCGATGAGTCCCCAGACGATATCCGGCTGTTCGGTGAACATCGCCGGGCCTGGCGTGATGTTGTACAGCGTCAGCGCCCCCATCATCACTGCCGTAGTGCCGGAACCGGGAACGCCCAGCGTCAGCATCGGGATGAAGGAGCCGCAGGCAGAGGCGTTGTTTGCCGCCTCCGGCGCCGCGACGCCGCGAATATCCCCTTTGCCGAAGCTATCGCTGTTGCCGCTGAGTTTTTTCTCGGTCATATAGGTAATGGCGCTGGCAATGGTCGCCCCGGCGCCGGGCAATACGCCGACAAAAAAGCCGATTACCGAAGAACGCAGGGTGGTGCCGATACACTGCGCGCCTTCTTTCAGGTTGAACAACATTCGACCCGTTTTGCGGACCATTGTTTGCCCGCTGCTGGTATGTTCCAGCATTAAAAGTATTTCTGATACCGAGAACAGGCCGATCACCACGACGATAAACTGTACGCCGTCGGAAAGATGAACGCTGTCAAAGGTAAAGCGATAAACCCCGGTGTTGGCGTCCACGCCGACGGTCGCAAGGCCAAGACCGATCAGCGCTGCCAGAAATGATTTAAGCGGGTTTTGCGCCATCATGCTGCCAAGACAGGCGATGGCAAAAACCATTAAGGCGAAATATTCCGCCGGCCCAAAGGCCAGCGACCATTGCGCCAGTAAAGGGGCGAACAGAATGATGCCGCCGATAGCGATTAATGAACCGAAAAATGAGCTGACTGCGGAAATCGACAGCGCTACGCCGCCTTTCCCTTGCTGCGCCATCGGGTAACCGTCCAGCGCCGTCATGATCGCCGCCGCATCGCCGGGGACGTTGAGCAATATGGAGGAGATCCTGCCGCCATACTCACAGCCAATGTACACCGTCGCCAGCAGAATTAGCGCCGACTCCGCAGGCAGATGCAACGCAAAGGCCAGCGGCAGTAAGATTGCCACGCCGTTGATCGGTCCCAGACCCGGCAGCAGACCGACGATCGTGCCCACGAAGCAGCCAATCAACGCGATAACCAGGTTTTCCGGCGTCATCGCCACCGCAAAGCCCTGAGAAAGATATATCCAGGTATCCATCGTTGCTCCGTTAACTCAGCCAGGCGCCGAGAGGTAAGGTGACATCAAGCAGCCGGTCAAAGGCATACCACAGCAGAATGCCCAATACCGCGCCGGAGATACCCGCCGCCGGAATCGTGGCGCCGAACAGCATCCCGATAACCATGGTGAGAAGCGCGGTGGCGATGGGAAAACCCAGCCATTCGAATCCCCAGGCATACATCAACAGGATGATGATCATGGTAATTAGCTTTTGCAGAACATGGCGGCGCGGCCAGCTCACCGTGTCGGGATGGCGCAATAACAGCGCCAGCGCGCAGAGCGCCATCAGGCCGATAATCCCCAGCGGAAAAGGGCGGGGGCCGACGGGTTCATAGCTGTATTCGCTTTGGATCTGCCAGGCGATGAATAGCCCGGCGATACAGAGCAACAGCCAGATACCCGCAAAGATACGATCGCTCATCATTGCCTCCGCGATTATTTCGCGAGTCCGAAGGCTTTCGCCTGTTCACGGTAATCAGTAACCTGTTTTTTCACGTAGTCATCGAGCTGCTGGCCGGTCATGTCGAACTCAAACAGGCCGCGCAGATCGCGCTGCTTTTTAAACTCGTCGGTTTGCTGGAGCTTCTTGAAGGTATCCACCCACCACTGGTAATCGGCATCGCTGACTTTGGGCCCGACGTAGAAGCCGCGAATAATCGGCCACACCAGGTCGTAGCCCTGTTCTTTAGCGGTAGGGATATTGGCAAGCTGGCCCGGCAGACGATTTTCTGAAAAGACGGCAAGCACGCGGATTTTGTCGCCGCCCAGATAAGGCACCATTTCACTGAGATCGCCGGAGACAACCTGAACATGGTTGCCCATTAATGCCGTCACCGGCTCGCCGCCGCCCTCAAAGGCAACGTAGCGCATCTTGTGCGGGTCGACGTTCGCCTTTTGCGCCAGCAATGCCGACTTCATCCAGTCCTGGCTGCCAATAGAGGCGCCAGCGCCAATGACCACGCTGTTGGGATCTTTTTCCATCGCCGTCATCAGATCTTTCAGCGTTTTCCACGGAGAATCCGCACGCACGGCGATCATGCCGTAATCAGTGCCCACGCTTGCCAGCCAGCGCACATCATCCACGCCGTAGCGACCAAATTTCCCCTGCGACAGGTTGAGCAGCGAACCGCCGGAAAAGGCGACCACAGTCCCGGGTTCGCCAGGGCGTTGGGCGACTATCGCGTTATAGGCCACAGCGCCGACGCCGCCGGGCATATACGTTACCCGCATGGGTTTCTCGATAGCGCCAGTCTCCAGCAAACTCACCTGAATCAGCTTACAGGTGAGGTCGAAACCGCCGCCAGGTTTGGCTGGCGCGATACATTCCGTTCGCGACGGCGCCTCCTGCGCCAGAACAGAGGTACTCATTAATAAAATGCTTGCAGTAAGGGTACGAAGTAATTGTTTTTTCATTTTTTATCCTCACGCCGGACGTCCGGATTTTTCAGGTTCGGAAGAAGATTTTTGTGATTATGTGAGCCGACATGTAGCAGTTCGGTTGCGTGATTGTTAAAACAATAACCTTTCAATTCCCTTTCAATGCGGCAGAAACTTTACAGGATGTGATATGCGTCTCTTATTGGCAGAAGATAACCGTGAGCTGGCTCACTGGCTGGAGAAAGCGCTGGTGCAAAACGGCTTTGCCGTGGACTGCGTATTTGACGGCCTGGCGGCTGACCATCTTCTGCACAGTGAAATGTACGCGCTGGCGGTGCTGGATATCAATATGCCGGGAATGGATGGACTGGAGGTGGTGCAACGGCTGCGTAAACGCGGTCAGACCTTGCCCGTTTTGCTGCTCACGGCGCGAAGCGCGGTGGCGGATCGCGTAAAAGGTCTCAACGTCGGCGCGGATGACTATCTGCCGAAACCCTTTGAACTGGAAGAGCTGGATGCCCGTTTACGGGCCTTGCTCCGACGCAGCGCTGGGCAGGTTCATGAAGTTCAGCAACTGGGGGAATTGATCTTTCATGATGAAGGGTATTTTCTGTTACAGGGGCAGCCGTTAGCGCTGACGCCGCGTGAGCAGGCGCTCTTAACCGTATTGATGTACCGACGAACGCGACCAGTTTCGCGTCAGCAGCTTTTTGAACAGGTGTTCAGCCTGAACGATGAGGTAAGCCCTGAAAGCATTGAACTTTATATTCATCGACTGCGTAAAAAACTTCAGGGAAGCGATGTACGAATTACGACGCTGCGCGGCCTGGGTTATGTGCTGGAGCGCGGCGATGAAGTGGGTTAAGCCGCAATCGTTGTACCTGCAACTCTTACTGTTCCTGGGGTTGCCGCTGATTCTGCTATGGGGGCTGTCGGCGTTTAACAGTTATGTCAATGCGCTACAGGCCGCCACTCAGGCTTATGATCGTACGTTGCTCTCCTCGGCGCGAACGGTATCGGAACGGCTGGTGGTGCGCAATAACCATCTGGAAGTTAACGTGCCCTGGGTGGTGCTGGATAGCTTCGAGCTTAATATGAATGATCGACTCTATTACAAAGTCGTCGACCCTTCCGGAAAGGTCATTTCCGGTTATGACGATCTGCCCGTCATGCCGCCCGCTACGCCCCGTACCCGGCTTTATCCGGCGCTGGCGTGGTTCTATCATACCGAGTATCGCGGCGAGGCGATCCGCGTGGCGCGTTTGCTACAGCCGGTCAACGAAGGCGGCATTATCGGCATGGCGGAGATTTATGTCGCAGAGACGCTGCAGTCCCGTCGTTATCTGGCGGGCCAACTGCTGTTCTCTTCCTGGATCTCACAGGGTCTGCTGGTGTTGCTGACCCTGGTGCTGGTTGGCTGGTTATTACGCCGGATCCTGCGCCCTATGCGTCAACTTTCGTCATTAATGGTACGCCGCGAACCGGGTCTGTTAACGCCGCTGCCGGAACTGCTGCCGTGGTCGGAAACACGCTTGTTAATCGTGGCGTTTAATCGCTACATTGACAGGCTCCGCGGCATCCTCTCCCGGCAGGAACGCTTTAGCGCCGATGCTTCTCACCAGTTAAAAACGCCGCTGGCGGTGTTAAAAACGCAGGCGGCGGTGGCGTTAGCCAGCCAGCACCCTCATCACTGGTACGAAAGTCTGCAGGCGATGAGCGTAACGCTGGATAGCACCATTCAGCTCACGGAAAGATTGTTGCAACTTTCTGCGGTAAAGCATAAAGAGCAGGGCGAGCGGCGTTTTTCCCCGGTGAATCTGTACGATATCGTACAGAGCGGCTGTTTTACCCGTCTGGCGCAGGCGCGCAGTAAACATATCGACCTGGGCTACGAAGGCGAACAGGAAGCGATGTGGATCGAGGGGGATGAGGTACTGCTTAGCGAGCTATGCGGAAACTTGCTGGATAATGCGCTGAAATACACGCCTGAGCAAGGCATCGTCACCGCGCGGCTTGAACGGGATGGCGATGCCGTGACGCTGGTTGTCGAAGATAGCGGTCCCGGCATCGATGATGAACACATCCATCTGGCGCTACAGCCGTTCCACCGGCTCGATAACGTAGGAAATGTGGCCGGGGCGGGCATTGGTCTGGCTTTGGTCAATGATATCGCACGCCTGCACCGTACTCATCCCCATTTTTCCCGTAGCGAAGCGTTGGGAGGGTTATACGTTCGGATACGCTTTTTAAGCCTTGTTCCGCAGTAATGCGGACAAATGTGTCAGCGGTAAAGCACGTTTACAAAAAGTCGCATCTTGAGGTGTGACGTTTTAATCAAATGATCATACATTCCCCCTACAAACCGTAGCGTTAATTAAAAATATAGTGGGTGCAGGGGCATGAATAATCATACTAAACGACGGGGAATAGCATTAACCGTCTTTCTTGTCGGGGTTAACATCCTGGCCTGGATTTGGGCGTTCTGTGTTTTTCATCACCATGCCGTCATGCTAAGCGCAGCCATACTGGCGTATAGCTTTGGGCTGCGTCATGCGGTTGATGCCGATCATATCGCAGCCATCGATACCGTCACCCGTAAACTGATGCAGCAGGGTAAAACGCCTTTAGGCGTGGGGGCGTTTTTTTCATTGGGTCATTCGACCATTGTCGTTCTGGCATGTCTGGCGATTGTTGTGACGTCGATGGCATTTCGCGATCGTATTGATGTTTTGCATCAATATGGTTCGTTGATTGGTACGGCTGTTTCCGCTTTTTTTCTGCTGGCGATGGCCCTGCTTAACCTGTTTATTTTGTTCAACGTCTGGCGGCAATTTCGCTCGGTTACCCGCGGCGAGTCAGTGAGGGCGCATGACGAGGCGATACCTGGCGGGCTGATGACGCGTATATTTCAGCGTACGTTTCGTTTGGTCACTTCCAGTTGGCATATGTATTTTGTCGGTTTTCTGTTTGGTCTGGGATTTGATACCGCAACCGAGGTTGGGTTGCTGGGCATTTCCGCTTCAGCAGCTAACCAGGGGCTATCTCTCTGGTCAATGATGATTTTTCCTGTGCTGTTTACCGCCGGGATGGCGCTGGTAGATTCCCTGGATAACTTTGTCATGGTCGGCGCTTACGGTTGGGCTTTCTCGCATCCATTACGTAAGCTTTATTATAATATGACCATTACCGCCGCATCCGTCATTGTCGCGCTGGCGATTGGCGGGCTTGAGGCGCTGGGGTTGATTGATGATGCGTTACAGTTAAGCGGAACATTTTGGCAGACCGTCAGCACGCTTAACGATCATATGGGGAATGTGGGCTTCTGGGTAGTGGGTGCTTTTGTGCTATTCTGGCTGCTCTCGGTGTTGAATTATCGCTGGCGCGGCTATGATAAAATCACCCTCAATACCTGATTGATTTCTTTAAAAATAGCATTTCGGCAGTGGTGTCATATCATTGCCGAAGCATTTTATCTCCTGAGAGTATATTCTTCCCGGTAAGTGCGTTATTTTTCATGCTTGCCTTTCGTTATCAATTTAAGCAATCCGATATAACATACAATACCAAAAATAATAATAACAGTTGTATACCCAAGAATCAGCCAGTCTGCATGTGTCATAATATAATCCAGTTATCAGGTATCCCGTGTTAAGGCGATCTTTAAGCCTGTTGTCAGCAAGAACCACTGTACCCGTTCAGTGCTGTTGGCAATAACGTATTGTTTATGCACAAGAGCGTTGTTACAAATAACGTATACATTGAGCATAGACCCCACCCGCATTTTTGTAATGCCATAAAGCAAGGCTACTCCTTTAATCTACTGACGGTATGCCAGGCCAGAAGAGATAAAAGGGTAGTTGTCATCATCATCTGTTCCTGACGCCAGGTTAATGACACACACATATGAAAATGTATAACCGCTGCACGCTTTTTAGCACGTTATCTGTAACATACCGTGTTAATCAATTCCATAAAACCGAGTATAGTGTAAGTGAATTTCGAGTAATTGTCATTATGATTATATGGTGGTTAACTTATTTTTTAAATTCTGATTAAATTTTCGTTTTTTATCAGTTCATCAGGATTTATGAAAAATCTGGACGTAAAAAACATATTTACGTCCAGGCTTTCTTTTTAGCAAATCGATTTTCCGGTAAAATAGGGGGTCGACCACATGCGCTTATATTCCCATTCAGGCTTTAGTATGCCGATGGAAAAAAGCAATTTTTTTTGTCTTTCCTGGCAGTAATGTCTGGCACGGCTAATATTTAGCCACATTAGTATGCTGCCGGGACTGAGTGGCCTGCACTCATTTTTAATTGCACCATTAGATACGTCAAAGTAGATGTTCATCTGGCTTTCAGATTTCAGTACAATATCAAATGCACAGGGTATCCCTTCAATATAAAGAATATGCCCAAACAGAAGGTGATGCAGTTGACTAAAAAAGTTGGCAAGGTTATCAGCGGGATAGCAGGATGAAGTATTGCCGAAACGAGACCGAAATAACTCGATAAAAATATGAGTCAGTTCATCAGAAGAACAATCAGCAACGCTTTTTACACTTCCGCCTTTTTTAAGAAACCGCTGATATTCATTACGGCGTGTTTTTTCAAACTTAGAAGAGAACGTTTCTTTGACCAGACAATTTTGTTTCTTTCTGGCGAGTTTCCATATGGCATTGCGTATTTGTGGCTGATGCAACGCCGAAAGTCGGTTAGTACGATCGGGCAAGAAGCAGCGTAAATCTGGCGCCATCGGAATAAGTATCTCATCTGAAGATAGCGGGAAGGTTCTGCGCGTCAGGATACCAATATTCTGATCATTACAGATAAAGTAGGCGCCTTTAATCTTATCATCTTCTTTATAGTGGAAGAATTTAAAATGCCAGTTATAGCGCTTCATGAAATAATCCACAATATCTGGGTGCATATTGATACTACCGCCGTATTGCGTAAACACCTCCCGGTATAGGGAAAAGGAAGACGGTTGCCAGCGGGTTAATATACGCTTAACTTCTTGTATTTTCACCAAAACTCCTGACTTAGCTTACTGAAAATGCTATTTTGTATTATTTTTTTGCTTAACCAAATAAAAATGTGACAAATGTTTAGCTTGTATTTAATGGTTAACATGCTAATCGATGACGTTATGGTGAAGGGAATAAGATTAAGATGTTGATCATAACATGAGTGAAAGCGACGGTTTAATGCCGCGCTATTCACTCGCAAGCCATTCTGTATTTAACCATCCAGTAGCGATACAGATTTCAAAAGATCCGCTGAACGGTAGCAGGATCTGCACATCCGCGTATGAAATAGTTCTACCGGGAGAGGCTGTTGACCTCTTGTATTATTGTATCCAGAATATGATAGCGTTTCCGATACTCTGCGCGTTTTTTGCTGGGGATACTTTCAGGCGCTTTACGCATCACCTGTGATGGCAGATGATATAAGGCACCTTTCTTAACGCCGTTTAGCGACTCCCAGAATTCACTATAGCTGGCCACAAAAGTTTTTTTCTTCTGGAATAAGTACCGGAGTTGACGATAAACATGGTTGTTTTCACTGACCGCATAAATCTCGTCGACATTACAGGCCTGCATCAATGTCGCAAATGCTTCATACAGCATCCGTTTAGGAAAGAGACCGTAACAATCTTTGGTGGCGTTACGTATGACTTGTGGGCCGATATGTTTACTGGGCCCTTGTAACCCGGCAACCAGCGCTATTTGCTTCCCTTCATGGCGGATAAAGGAAAATGATAAACGTGCCAACGGCGTATCATTGAAGCACAGCGTTAATGTCAGTTCACCTTCTCTGTCATAGCCACAGGGACCGCAGTAGATATCTACCAGAGCACCGTTTTTTCCTTCCAGGTGAGCGAGTAAGATTTGTTCCTCGGACAGGAGGATCTTTTTAATTTTACTTTCCGGAAAGGACTGAACGAACTGGTAGTGTTCCAGAATAGCTTTTGCCCGGCAACGTATGCTAAGCCCGGTATACAAATAGGGCCGCTGGATTTTTGCCGGCAACAGTGGACGATGAATAATCAGCGTTCTGGGCTGAGACAGATGGCATAATTCATTGAAGTATTTAATTGTCGTTACGGGGTTAATAAGGCAACGTAATAAAAATTTATAACGAAACTTACGCTCTCCCCAGCGTTTATGGCGATAAGGCGTCTGCGCCATGACTTCTTTTAACATTAATAATGGATTATATCTTTCCATATCACTTTGCTGCATCGTCATACTACGGCTCTACTACTCGATAGACTTATAACCGAGACGGTAGCCTGATTGAGTTAAACGTAAAGGCAACGAAGAAGGTCTGTACAGACGATGTTGTTAAACAGTTTATCAATGGCGGTAATAAAATGCCTGAACACGCTTTTTAATAGGTTTTCTGCTAATGAGTGGGATGAGTCCAGAACGTAGTATTAAAACGAATGCCGTGTTTATTATTTTAAATGATGTTATATACTCTAAATAATTCGAGTTGCAGGAAGGCGGCAAGCGAGCGAATCCCCAGGAGCTTACTAAAGTAAGTGACTGGGGTGAGGGAACGCGGCCGCAGCACATGCAACTTGAAGTATGACGAGTATAAGCCAATATATTTATTTGGCTGCTATTGTGTAAGCCAGACAGCAACGCGTCGTGATACGTTATTATGTAACCAGACGTAAAGGGGGTATTCACCTTATCTCTAAATGCAAATCTATATGATAAATTTTATCATGCACTGTGTTGCTGTCTCTGGGAGAAAATATATGGAGCGTTCACTCGATAGTCTGGCTGGTATGGCTAAATCTGCTTTTGGCGCGGGGACTTCTGCTGCTATGCGGCAAGCTACCTCGCCCAAAACCATTCTGGAATATATCATTAACTTTTTTACCTGTGGTGGGATACGTCGGAGAAATGAAACACAATATCAGGAATTGATAGAGACTATGGCTGAGACATTGAAAAGTACAATGCCTGACAGAGGTGCTCCGTTGCCAGAAAACATCATCCTGGATGATATGGATGGGTGTCGTGTCGAATTTAATCTTCCTGGTGAGAATAACGAAGCTGGACAAGTTATTGTACGAGTCAGTAAAGGCGACCATTCTGAGACAAGAGAAATTCCGCTTGCCTCTTTTGAAAAAATATGCCGAGCTTTACTATTCAGATGCGAATTTTCTCTCCCTCAGGATTCTGTAATATTAACTGCCCAGGGAGGCATGAATCTTAAAGGCGCTGTCCTTACCGGAGCAAATCTGACGTCAGAAAATTTATGTGACGCAGACTTAAGCGGCGCAAATTTAGAGGGGGCAGTGCTGTTTATGGCGGATTGTGAAGGTGCAAATTTTAAGGGCGCAAATCTATCGGGAACATCACTAGGCGACAGTAATTTCAAGAACGCCTGTCTGGAAGATAGCATTATGTGTGGCGCTACCCTCGATCACGCTAATCTTACTGGCGCCAATTTACAACACGCGAGTCTGTTAGGCTGTAGCATGATAGAATGTAATTGCTCCGGTGCAAATATGGATCACACTAATCTTTCAGGCGCAACCCTTATACGTGCTGATATGAGCGGTGCGACATTACAGGGTGCTACTATAATGGCTGCAATTATGGAAGGCGCTGTCTTAACCCGGGCAAACCTGCGAAAGGCGAGTTTCATTTCTACGAACCTGGACGGGGCTGATTTGGCTGAGGCTAATTTAAACAATACCTGTTTTAAAGATTGTACACTAACCGATTTGCGTACTGAAGACGCCACAATGTCTACAAGCACACAAACACTCTTTAACGAATTTTATAGTGAAAATATTTAGCCCTTTTTGACGTAAATCTGAAATAAAAGCAATGTAAGAATAACAATCTGCTACTGAATAGTAGCTGAGAGTAAATTATTTACAGTATCTTTTATTATTACAGGAGTATGCGACGGTAAAAATATCTGAATAACCATTCCTATTTTCTCAAGTAGAACTTCCAACTAAAGCGAATTGTTTGAAAAGGAAAACGCTATGCCTGGATGTATAAGTGCCTGTTCGTGCGTTGTCAGCTCGACGCCTCCCGATCCTAAGGCCCCCCCTAAGCCTAAGTGGATAGAGTTAAAAGGTTATTGTGTTACATGTACTAGTCAGGAGGATATTCGTCCACCTAAAGAGGGTGAACCAAAGCAAAAAATGACACCCAGGGATTTAGTGCTGTTACGCGGTCTTTTAAAAGACCTGGGGGTAACACAAAATCCCTGGCAAGACCCGACAGTAAAACCCAATAACTGTGGGTTGCCATATTTTCCAGTAGTTCCTGGAGAACGAGAAACTGATGTTTGATGGTTTTCTGTCTGCAAAGCGCCTGATAAATATTACCAGGCGCTTTGTATGTTGGTGCCAACATCACTTTCATCATCAAATATCGAATGGCTACAATCGTATCCGATCCCGCCATTACCCAGACGGAAAGTCGCTGGCAAACTGTAAGAATGGTTCGCCGTCGGCAGGGAAGCGGCGGTGAACCCTGAACCGTGCTATACCATCTTACCTGGGTGTTTCTTGTGATTAACGATCTGAAAAATAGTTTTATTTTATCTATTTCTGTTTTGTAAAACCTCCGTTCAGTAGGCGCATTCTGCCCCCCTTCCCGGATTTACTGGCAAAGCGGAGCCCGGACAGAGAGTCATATTGCAAAATCCCGTTTCCGTTTTTTTATTACCAGATTTTTGTGGTCGAAAGATTGCCTTTTCCTTAATTGAATGATAATTATTATCATTAGCATATGATAATAATTACTATATAGACGTAACCTGGCAAGGATGTGAGCTTGAGGGCAACAGCGCTACTTTAGACATTATTTAGGGAATGGGTATGAGAGTTAAGAAGTTCATCTGGTTAATAACCGTGGTTTCTACAGGGGTTAATAGTCCATTATCAGCAGCAGAATCTACTGACGACAACGGCGAAACGATGGTGGTTGAATCCACCGCCGAGCAAGTATTAAAGCAACAGCCGGGCGTTTCGATTATTACTCGTGACGATATTCAAAAGAATCCTCCCGTTAACGATCTTGCCGATATTATTCGTAAGATGCCTGGGGTTAATCTTACCGGCAATAGCGCCTCGGGGACGCGCGGAAATAACCGACAAATTGATATTCGTGGTATGGGGCCGGAAAATACCTTAGTGCTGATTGACGGCGTGCCGGTGACGTCGCGAAATTCGGTTCGCTATAGCTGGCGCGGAGAACGCGACACCCGTGGCGATACGAACTGGGTACCGCCGGAGATGGTAGAACGTATTGAAGTGATCCGTGGGCCCGCCGTCGCGCGCTATGGCTCCGGTGCCGCTGGCGGGGTGGTGAATATCATCACCAAACGTCCGACTAACGACTGGCACGGCTCGCTGTCGCTCTATACCAACCAGCCGGAAAGCAGCAAAGAAGGTGACACCCGGCGGGGTAACTTTAGCCTTAGCGGTCCGTTGGCTGGTGATACGTTGACGATGCGCCTGTACGGTAATCTCAACAGAACCGATGCCGATAGCTGGGATATTAACTCCTCCGCCGGTACCAAAAATGCCGCCGGACGGGAGGGGGTCACCAATAAAGATATTAATAGCGTCTTCTCATGGAAAATGACCCCGCAGCAAATCCTTGATTTTGAAGCGGGATATAGTCGGCAGGGGAATATTTATGCTGGCGATACGCAAAACAGTACTTCAAACGCGGTTACCAAAAGTCTGGCGCAGTCCGGGCGGGAGACCAATCGCCTGTACCGGCAGAATTACGGTCTAACTCATAACGGCATCTGGGACTGGGGGCAAAGCCGCCTGGGGTTCTACTATGAAAAAACCGATAACACCCGCATGAATGAGGGGCTCTCCGGCGGCGGCGAGGGGCGTATTACCAACGACCAGACGTTCACCACTAACCGCCTGACCTCGTATCGCACCAGCGGCGAGGTGAATGTCCCGGTGATATGGCTATTTGAGCAAACGCTCACCGTCGGCGCGGAGTGGAACCGCGATGAGCTGAACGATCCTTCCTCTACCAGTCTGACGGTTAAGGATAGCAATATCGCCGGGATTCCCGGTTCGGCGGCTAACCGTAGCAGCAAAAATAAATCGGAAATCAGTGCGCTGTACGTTGAAGATAATATCGAACCTATGGCCGGTACCAATATTATTCCGGGTCTGCGTTTTGACTATTTGAGCGAATCCGGGAGTAATTTTAGTCCCAGTCTTAACCTTTCCCAGGAGTTAGGTGAATACGTCAAGGTGAAAGCCGGTATTGCCCGTGCCTTTAAGGCTCCGAACTTGTATCAAACCAGTGAGGGGTATTTACTCTATTCGAAAGGCAACGGTTGTCCAAAAGATATTACGTCGGGCGGCTGTTACCTGGTTGGTAATAAGAACCTCGATCCTGAAATTAGTATCAATAAAGAGATTGGGCTGGAATTTACCGTAGACGATTATCACGCAAGCGTAACGTATTTCCGTAACGATTATCAGAATAAGATTGTCGCAGGTGATCAGATTATTGGCAGAAGCGCATCTGGCGCTTATGTATTGCAGTGGCAGAACGGCGGTAAAGCGCTGATTGAAGGTATTGAAGCCAGCATGGCTGTTCCGCTGATGCCGGACCGTCTGAACTGGAATACCAATGCGACTTATATGATTGCTTCTGAGCAAAAAGATACCGGCAATCCCTTATCGATAATCCCGAAATATACGGTGAATACCTTCCTCGACTGGACTATCACCAGCGCGCTCTCCGCTAACGTCAACTGGACGTTATACGGCAAGCAAAAACCGCGAACACATGCGGAGTCGCGTAGTGAAGAGACCAAAGGATTGTCCGGGAAAGCGCTGGGGGCTTACTCACTGGTCGGCGCTAACGTTAACTACGATATCAATAAGAACCTGCGTCTTAATGTCGGTATCAGCAATATCTTCGATAAACAGATCTATCGCTCCGCCGAAGGGGCAAATACCTATAACGAACCGGGGCGGGCTTATTATGCCGGTGTGACGGCCTCGTTTTGATGGATTATGCCCGCCGCTGGCGGGCATATTCTGGCGGCGGGTTAATGGCAGCGTGGTTTTTGGCTTGCCGGTTCGCGACTGATATCCAGCAATGCACTGCGAAAAGAGGCGTTAAACATGGGCCCGTGGCCCAGGCCCGGGTAATGCTGCAGGGCCGCGTTAACGCCGTTGTTCTCAAGCGTTCTCACGGTCTCCTGAACTTTTTGTAGGAGCTCGGCCATCTGGCGTTGCCTGCTATCCCCATTCGACGCTGAACCTTCCATTATGATGAGTTTTTTATGGCAGAACAGCGACGGCTTCACTGTCGTAAGGCGATTCAACAGGACAAAGTTATCCCTGCTGAGTGACGGGCTGGCGCTGTAATAGATATGAAAGAAGGATGACGACAGCCAGGAGTCTAAAACGAACAGGCCGCCATAAGAATGTCCCCATACCCCGCGCCGTTCGGAGTTGATGGTTATTCCTTGTTCCACCTGCGGCGCGATATGTCTCTCCAGTAGCTGGCGGAACGCTGGCCCGCCGCCGGTTTTACGATGAAAACGCGGGTTATTTTCACTGTCATCGCGATCGATTCCCGGCGCCGGCGTATAGTCATAAGCTCTGCCGTTAAGATCAAACGGCAGGTTAGTCTGATAGCCAATCGCTACAATCACCGGCGGCGAGTGGTCTGCCAGCTGTTTGAGCAGCGTCTCCGGCAGTCTGTCCATCACTGCGTTGCCGTCCAGCATATATAAGACAGGATAACCCGACGGCGGGGCGGCTTTATTGGGGATAGCGGTCCATACCCGGTAATGTCTTGCGCCATCGGCAGATTGAAAGTCATTGACCCTGAAATGGTAATATCCCGAACCTTTATCAGCGATATTCGGCCCTAATGGCTGCATATCCGGCTGCGCATAACTCAGCGCGCTAAAACAAAAACTCACTAAAAATAGCGCCATGCGATAGCGCTTGTTGTGGTACTGGCGACCATACATCGGATGTTATTCCTTTTTGGCAGGTGAAGTTTTATCGGGGCAGTAGACGTAATCCGTCAATCAGCGCGCCGCGCCACCAGGCATAATCGTGACCGCCGGTGTACACGCTGTAATGGCTTTCGACGCCGGCGGCGCGCAATTTTTCATGCAACTGTTTGACCTGCGGGACCGTCGAACCTTCCAGCGATCCCACGCACAGATGCGTACGTACGGCTGGCGAGGGCGCGGATAACACATGTTCGCTGACCCATGAGCGCTCTTCTGCGCTGAAATGGTTCGGGCGGTTGCGGTTGTCCGGCGTCCACCACATTGAGGGGGAGTGGCTCAGCACCAGGCCGAAGCTCTCTGGCGCGTGGCGGGCCGCCATCAGCGCGGTCACGCCGCCAAGGCTTTGCCCTGCCAGCACCGTTTGTGTACGGTCCGCCCACCGCCGTTCCGGGTATTTGGCGCGAAGGGTTGGCAGCAGGCGTTCGGCAATGTCGAGCACCAGCTCGCGGCGACCGCCGAGTATTGCGACGCGTTCACGCGCGTTGATGTTATCAATGCCGAGTACGGCCACCGGCGCGATGCGTCCGCTGCGGATGGCGGCGTCAATGGCGGCGCTTACCCCAAGATGGTCGAACCAGATCTCGCCATCCGTGAGTACCAGCAAGCCCAGCGGTTGTACGACAGGAACGTCAGGAAGATACAGCCGCACACGGCGACGTTGTCCGGCGAGCCGATGCTCTGAGGTGAAAAGCTGCCCGGCGTAAGCGCGACAGCCTGACCACTCCTCCTGTGCCGGGGCATGATCCAGCGCCAGAACGGATTCCTGCGCATTGCCCCGAACATTTATTCCCGGCGCGCTGTTCAGCGGATCCGCCTTCCCGACAAGGGAGGCGAAACGGCTTCCAAGCTGCAACACCGTCTCGCCCGGGGTTTCCGGTGGTATTTCGACCATCGTATAGGAACCGCAGTAGGACGCCGGTAAGCGAAGCGTCAGATGCCAGATATCCGTTGTGGGCAGTTGCGTCATCATACCTTTCGCCACGTTATCTTTATCGGTGACACGGTTCAGGCGAACATAAACCCCCCGCAGAGGAGAGGCGGCACGCCACAGGAAGGTGACTTCCCGTTCATCGTCTGCGCCGTTAATGGCTGTCACCAGCGGCAGTGCGAGCGAGTTTGCTTCTCGCCAGAAGTGAGAAGCGTCAACCTGGCTTCCGGCGGCGAGTTGACGGCGAAGGCGCGTAGCGGTCTGTATAGCGACAGGAGCGACGGGCGGGCTCAGTCTCATTCTTTGTATTCCATCTCGTTTATATTTCGGTCAGTATCAATAGCTAAAGCGGCTGTTACATGAACAGCCGCTTGCGGGCTTTCTTTTGCGTAAATCGTGGCGATAAAAACTATCCTATGACCTCTCCTTGCGTATCGCGTGTCTGGCCGATGCTGTTCCGCCACAGACGAGCATACAGGCCATGAGCCGCTATCAACTGCTCATGGCTGCCATATTCAGCGATACATCCTTTATCGATTACGACAATCACATCGCAGCGGCGAGCGGTGGTCAGCCGGTGCGCGACGATAAGCGCGATGCGTTTCTCGGTATGCGTCACCCTGGTCAGCGAGGTCATTAAGCGCTCCTCGGCGCTACGGTCGATACGCGCTGTCGCCTCGTCGAGCAGCAGAATATGCGCCTGCGCCAGGTGGGCGCGGGCGAGGGCAATCAACTGACGCTGGCCCGCGGACAGATCCGTGCCGCCGTTATTGACCGGAGTACGAAACCCCAGCGGCAGATGTTGCACAGTTTCAAAGAGTCCCGCCCGTCGCGCCGCGCTCTCCACCTCCGTGTCGCTGCTGTCTGGCCGCGGATAGCGGATATTTTCGGCAATATCGCCGCTAAATAATGCGACATCCTGAGTGACCAGCCCCGTCTGGCGACGATAATCACTAAGCGACGCGGCATCAATTAAGCGCTCACCGACACGGATTTGTCCGCTACCGGGAGAGTAGAGCCCGGCCAGCAGCTTGATCAGCGTCGATTTGCCAGCGCCGCTACGTCCGACCACCGCGACTACCGTTCCTGGCGGAATAATGAGCGAGAGATTATCAAGCACAGGTTGCGTTTTTTCGGGATAGAGGAATGTCAATGCCTCCAGACGTAGCGCGCCAGTGCCAGGTGTTATGGAGGACGGTTCAATATTCTCCGTTTCCTCAGTCGCCAATAGCGCATTGATATGTTTGCCGCTGGCGGTCGCCTGCTGCCAGGAATCAACAATGCCTGACAACTGCTGTACCGGGCCATAAAATTGTCCCAGTAGCAGGAAGAACGCCGCCAGTATCCCGGGCGTCATTTCGCCTCCGGCGACCCGGCTCGCCCCGATTAAAAGCACGGCGGCATAGGCAGCCTCGGTGCAGAAGGTCAGGAACGGAAAATAAACGGCAAGGTATTTTTGCGCCCGCACGCGGGTGGCGCGGAAGTTGTCTGATAACGCCCGTAGCCTGGCGGCTTCCTGCTGTTGTTGGCCGTGTGACTGAACTACCCGCATACCGGAGACCTTTTCCTGAAGCGTACTGTTCACCTTACCAATTTCCAGCCGTGCCTGGGCGTAGGCAGGCGAGCTCAAACGGCGGTAAATCCACGTCGCCAGCATCACTACAGGCACGGCGCTTAATGCCGTTAACGCAAGAATGGGGTCAAGCCAGAACATTGCCGCGGCGATAGCGACCATCGTCACGATGCTGGTGGCCGCGCTGGCAAGACCGTTTTGCAGAAATCGGGCGAGTGAATCAACGTCGACGGTCATGCGAGTAAGACGCGAGTCGATGTGCTTCTCGTGCCAGGGAAGACTCAGGCGTAGCAGGTGGCTGAAGCTGCGTAAGCGTACCGTATGCTGTACCGACTCTGCCGCGCGGGCGGCGAAGATCGTTTGCAGCGCATAGCAGCACCAACCGATCGCCACCAGGCACAGCGCGAGCAGGGCGCATATGCCAATAGTCGACATATCCCCTGCGGCAACGCCTGAGTCAATACCGCGCTGCAAAAGCACCAGCACGCCAACGCCTGCGGCGGAATCAAGCGCGATAAGCAGGGCGGCGATGACGAACATCCAGGCTACTGGCGTCAGCAGCGATGAGACTTGACGCCCGTGGCCTGCCAGCGCCATCTGTACGGCGCGTTCTGGAACGCGCGTCATCCGGTCGACAAAACCTTTTCCGGCGGGTGTCTGGCGCTCATGCGCGTCGTCGGATTTTACCGCCTGCGTTGTTGGCCATAGCGTACGTTGTTCTGCCGGGGCAAGGGCGAGAAAATCCCCCTCGCCGCTCATCAGCGAGCGAAACGTCGGACACCTTGCATCCAGCTCCGCCTGGGTACCGATATCCACGACGCGGCCTTTATCCAGCACGACGATCCGATCGGCTAACTGCAGTGTTGAACGGCGGCGTGCAATCACCAGCAGCATATGCTCATTATCGGCATAACGACCAAGAGCCGTGTTAATTTCCGCTTCAGTACCGGCATCGACCGCCGAGGTGGTGTCATCGAGAATCAGCAGTTCCGGCGCGGTAATCAGTGCCCGGGCTAGCGCAATACGCTGGCGTTGGCCGCCGGAGAGGTTGCTTCCGCGTTCGGCCAGTCGGGTGTTGAACCCCTGCGGTAGCGCATTGATGAACCCGCTGGCGCCTGCGGCATCGGCGGCGCGTCGAATGTCGTCCTGAGTCGCTTGCGGGTGCCCATAGGCGATGTTTTCCGCCACCGTACCGGCAAACAGAAACGCGTCTTCAAAAACTACGCCAACGCGACGACGAAGCGCCGTCAGTTTCAGGTCGCGAATATTCTGTTGACCCGCAGTGGTGTTGAGCCACACCCCGCCGGAGGTGGGATCGTAAAAGCGCGCCAGCAACATCAGCAATGTTGATTTTCCGGAGCCGGAGGCGCCAACCACTGCCACGGTTTCACCGGCGTGAATGGAAAACGAGATCTCATTGAGGATACGGTTACCGTTGTCGTAGTGGAAACTCATCTTCTCCACGTCCAGCCCGATAATCTGACCTTCAACCGACTCAGTACCGTCTTCCATGCGAGAACGCGTGTCGATAAGCGCGAAGACGCGCTCCACCGACGCCTGTGTGCGCTGTGCGATAACCAAAAACGATGCCAGTACGCGGGTAGGGCCGGTCAGCATAGCGAGAAAACTCGCGAACGCAACGAAGGTTCCCAGATCGATGCGCCCATTCATTACCGACCAGCCGCCATAGCACAGCAGGACGATTTGCCCTATCACCGGTAGCGCCAGCATGGTTGCGCCCGGCATCGCCTGCGAGATAGCGGCGCCGATGCGTACCCGCACCATCTGCCGCGACTGACCATCGAGCCAACGCGTTTCGCGCAACTCCGCCACGCAGGACTTCACCACTGAGATCTGTTCCAATACTTCGCGCATATGTTCCGTCATGTGCGCCAGCCGGTCTGAGGCAAGCCCCGTTTGCGCGAAAACACGGCGACGGGCGCGCAGGGCGGTAATGGCAAGGGCGGCCAGTACGCAAATCACGATAAGCGTCATGGATGGCGACATCCATAGCATCACCGCGATACCGGCCACATAGTAAGTGAGTACCGCCAGCGGCACCGGGCACATTTGTAGCAAGGTGTGTACCTGTTGAAGATCGCTGTTGGTACGCGAAATGACCTGCCCGGTACGCAAGGCGTCCTGGCCTGCGCCGTCCAGTTTTTGAATACTGTCGAACGCACGGCTACGTAACGTATGCTGAACCCACAGCGAGAGTTCTCCGGCATAGCCGCGGCGCACGTAATTCCCGATAAAATCAAAAAGGGCAATTAACAGCAGGCCGCAGGCAAGTAACGGCAGGTGGGTCGTATCGCCTGCTATCGCGTCATTGACGGCCTGACGCGTTATTAGCGGCGTCAGCGCAGCCAGTAAAATGGTCGATACTGATGCTACGATGACAATGATGCTCAGTGTTTTACGTTCCCAACACACGCGGGCAAGGCGAACTATCCAGGCACGAGCGGGCATGGGGGAATGAGTCGCGGGCATTAAGCCTCCTTATCGGTGAAAGATGAGATATGGCGACACACGCTGGGTTCAGCCGCCATATTGTCATTGCGCTGCCGCGGTTAGCCGTGTTGCAGCATGGCGATCAGTTTTTTTGCCACCTCGGTCGGGCAAGGCTGGGCCGCCATTTCCGCCGCGACCTCCTGCGACGCCTCGCGAAGCGCGCGATTACCGAGGAAGGTATTAATCATGCTGCTCGTAAGCCCGCTCTTACCGGGAATAATGCCGCATCCGCGCTCGACCACGGCGCGGGCATTGACGGGTCTGTCGGCACCCTGGCCAAAGACTATCTGCGGAATGCCGGCATGCAGCGCCGTCAGGGTGTTGCCTGCGCCGCCATGGTGGATAAAACCGTCGGCGCCGTTAAGGAAAACGCCCATCGGAAGCCAGTCGACCAGACGGACATTCGGCGGCAGTGAACGTAAATCCGAGCGGGCGTTTGCCGGAAGATGCAGGATGATTTCGGCATCTACTTCGCCGGCAGAATCCATTACCCAGGAAATCAGATCCAGGCCATCCACCATCGGTTTGACGGTGCCGAGGCTGACCAGAAGACGCTTGCGATCAGGTGTACGTTCCCACCATTCTTCCCAGACGGCGCCGCCGTTATACGGGACGTATTGCATGGAGATAACCGGCTCTCCGTCATTTTGCAGTATGCTCATGCTGGGCGGTGTGACGTCTATCCACGCCAGATCTCTTGGTGGCGCGCTGACCCCATGGCGGCGGTAGGCGTTAGAAAGTGATTTCGTCACGCCTTTGATGTGCCAGGGCGTATGACCGAAGCCGACGGTTTGCATCACTACCGGAATGTCATACTTAGCGGCAATCAGTGGTCCAACGACCCCAAGGGGAGGGTAGACGATGAGATCTGGTCGCCACTGCCCGGCGAACGCGACCAGCGGGTCAGTCATCTCTTCGCTGAAGAATGAGAAGTTCCCCATTTTTGTTCCAATGTTATTTTCTTTTCGTAATGCCTCCTGACGGCGATAACCCGCTTCCGAATCGAAACCAGGCGCAGCGTCAAATACCACCAACCCAGCTTCGGCTGCTTTCTGTGCAAATTTGCCACCGCTTGCAATCAGTACTTCATGGCCATTAACACGAAACGCTTGCGCCAGAGACAGCACAGGGTATAGCAGTCCATACAGTGGTGGACCGACAAACAGAATACGCATGAGAAATCCTCTCTCTCCACGTCATAAATCGAACAAGTCGTTAATGAGAATGATAATAATTACCAATATCATTTGTAAAATGCAATAACTAATATGACACTTGATCATGTGATGATTTTTTGCGTAAAAATCGGGAAAGATGAGAGCGTTAAGCGGTGAAGTTTGGTTTCAGGCTTATTTACGCGCGTATGGTCGCACAGGCAAAGCGCCAGGATTGGGGAACTGGATTCGCATACCAGACGCCCGTGGATTATTAATGATAACTTCGCAAATAACCTTTCAGACAATGAGGTAAACGTACCGACAGCAAGGTAACGGGAAACGTAGGGAGTAGTATTGATAACACGTTGCGGGGCAATTTAATGGTGTCCGGCGGCAGATCGTGTTCTGTGCAGACTTTCCGGCGTTAAATCCCGTATCACCTGCGAGCCTGGACTATCTCTGTGGTATCAACTCTGTAGGAATTTTGTCCCCTTCGTCTTCATTAGCCAATGAAACCGGCTTTAACGTCACCGTTCGAATGTTGCGAACGAACAGCTCCTTATGCGGAATATCGTCACCGCTCTGCGATTTTTATAGCGCATCAGCCACACGATTTATTGGTTCTTGAAAACCAAGGTTTTTGATAACCAATGTTATGCCAGGCTTACCTGTGTCATCCAGGTTATCGACACTTGAGGCATAAACTTTACTATTTTTTCTGTCCGTAATTGCTTACATCTAACATTTTGATTAAAAAGCCTTTCCAGGTGAATACTGTGTCTGGTAGTGTTTTGAGCGATGTCGTCTATAGCTGGATGTAACATAGGCCTTATCGTGAGCGCGTTACACTATATATGTTAATACGTTGAATTTTTTCTCTTTTTAATTAGATGCTGTCTTTTTTGTATACCCTTTCGGTTTATTTATGCCACACGCCTGTATTACAAAAATGTTATATCCATCCTGTTGTAATTTTTATTTTAATTCATTCGTTTTTTTATGCGGCTTGCCGGAAAATATCTGTATAAGGTAGATACGCCAATACCAAAAATAATAGCTAGTTGCTGCCGAGGATGGCCTTTCTCTAATAGCCGACTAATCTGTTCCTGTTCATGTTTGTTGATCGCCCGAGGGCGCCCTCCCAGTCGTCCTTGCGCTCTGGCGGCAGCCAGTCCGGCAAGGGTTCGCTCGACAATTAATTCTCGCTCCATCTCGGCCAGTGCTGACATTACATGAAAAAAGAATCGCCCCATCGCGCTACTGGTATCAATACTATCGGTTAAAGAATGGAAGTGAGCTCCACGTTCATGTAATTCTGATATTAACGCCACCAGGTTTTTCACGCTGCGGCCCAGTCTGTCTAATTTCCAGACGACAAGAGTATCGCCTTTATTTACATACTTTAACGCTCGTTTCAGGCCGGGGCGGTTTGCAATCTTGCCACTGATACGGTCCTCAAAAATGCGGTCACAATTTGCACTAGTAAGCGCATTACGCTGTAAATCGATATTTTGGTCAATTGTTGACACCCGAATATACCCAATAGTAGCCATGATTTTCTCCTTTACATCAGATAAGGAAGAATTTTAGTCGCTTTTCTCATGGAGGATTGCTTTATCAAAAACCTTCCAAAAGGAAAATTTTATGGCACAAGTAATCAACACTAACAGTCTGTCGCTGCTGACCCAGAATAACCTGAACAAATCCCAGTCCGCACTGGGCACCGCTATCGAGCGTCTGTCTTCTGGTCTGCGTATCAACAGCGCGAAAGACGATGCGGCAGGTCAGGCGATTGCTAACCGTTTCACCGCGAACATCAAAGGTCTGACTCAGGCTTCCCGTAACGCTAACGACGGTATCTCCATTGCGCAGACCACTGAAGGCGCGCTGAACGAAATCAACAACAACCTGCAGCGTGTGCGTGAACTGGCGGTTCAGTCTGCTAACAGCACCAACTCCCAGTCTGACCTCGACTCCATCCAGGCTGAAATCACCCAGCGCCTGAACGAAATCGACCGTGTATCCGGCCAGACTCAGTTCAACGGCGTGAAAGTCCTGGCGCAGGACAACACCCTGACCATCCAGGTTGGCGCCAACGACGGTGAAACTATCGATATCGATCTGAAGCAGATCAACTCTCAGACCCTGGGTCTGGACTCACTGAACGTGCAGAAAGCGTATGATGTGAAAGATACAGCAGTAACAACGAAAGCTTATGCCAATAATGGTACTACACTGGATGTATCGGGTCTTGATGATGCAGCTATTAAAGCGGCTACGGGTGGTACGAATGGTACGGCTTCTGTAACCGGTGGTGCGGTTAAATTTGACGCAGATAATAACAAGTACTTTGTTACTATTGGTGGCTTTACTGGTGCTGATGCCGCCAAAAATGGCGATTATGAAGTTAACGTTGCTACTGACGGTACAGTAACCCTTGCGGCTGGCGCAACTAAAACCACAATGCCTGCTGGTGCGACAACTAAAACAGAAGTACAGGAGTTAAAAGATACACCGGCAGTTGTTTCAGCAGATGCTAAAAATGCCTTAATTGCTGGCGGCGTTGACGCTACCGATGCTAATGGCGCTGAGTTGGTCAAAATGTCTTATACCGATAAAAATGGTAAGACAATTGAAGGCGGTTATGCGCTTAAAGCTGGCGATAAGTATTACGCCGCAGATTACGATGAAGCGACAGGAGCAATTAAAGCTAAAACTACAAGTTATACTGCTGCTGACGGCACTACCAAAACAGCGGCTAACCAACTGGGTGGCGTAGACGGTAAAACCGAAGTCGTTACTATCGACGGTAAAACCTACAATGCCAGCAAAGCCGCTGGTCATGATTTCAAAGCACAACCAGAGCTGGCGGAAGCAGCCGCTAAAACCACCGAAAACCCGCTGCAGAAAATTGATGCCGCGCTGGCGCAGGTGGATGCGCTGCGCTCTGATCTGGGTGCGGTACAAAACCGTTTCAACTCTGCTATCACCAACCTGGGCAATACCGTAAACAATCTGTCTGAAGCGCGTAGCCGTATCGAAGATTCCGACTACGCGACCGAAGTTTCCAACATGTCTCGCGCGCAGATTCTGCAGCAGGCCGGTACTTCCGTTCTGGCGCAGGCTAACCAGGTCCCGCAGAACGTGCTGTCTCTGTTACGTTAATTTATTTCGTTTTATTCAGCCCCGTGAATTCGGGGCTTTTTCATTTAGCATAGATGAATATATATTTATGGAATGTATGGCTGTAAATGATATTTCCTACGGGCGAGAAGCTGAAATATGGCCGCGGGATTATTCTATGCTTGCTCGTCGAGTTCAATTTCTACGTTTTAATGATATCCCTGTTCGATTGGTGAGTAATAATGCCCGGATAATCACAGGCTACATTGCGAAGTTTAATCCGAAGGAAAATTTGATTCTGGCTTCGGATAAACCTAAAGGAAATAAGCGCATTGAAGTTAAACTAGAGTCTCTGGCAATTCTTGAAGAATTATCAGGTAATGACGCTTTTAATCTTTCGCTGGTGCCGGCTGACGGATTTAATCTTCAGCAATATACTCCATCAAGAAGAGATTATTTCTCGATTTGCAATAAGTGCTATAAACAGGGAGTCGGTATCAAAATCTATATGAAGTATGGACAGGTTTTGACTGGCAAAACGACAGGCGTAAATGCGTGTCAGGTTGGTGTGAGGACATCCAATGGCAATCATATGCAAGTTATGTTTGACTGGGTGAGCAGGATCACGTCTTCGGACTACGCTGAATAACGCCTACGGTAATAAAAAATTCCGTGAGAAAAGTAAAACTTAGGGGGCTACCGGAGGGGACCTAATGAACGGAGGTCATGGAAGGTATTCATCGTGCCAGACTCTTGCTCTTGTCAGAAGAAGGTAAAAGTAGGTTCCGCGACGCATTTGGGTTCACGGGCATCATAAGAGAGATGAACACTGATAAAGTACTTTCTCCTGGGATACCGGAACAGTCCAGGAAAGAGGGCAGTTACACTATTGTCGTCTGGTGATGATTACTCTTCATTCATGCTTGCCGAACGAGTTGAAGCGATGTAAGAGGCCGTAGCTATCGATCCCAATAATCCCAAAATTTACCAGGCCTTTTATGAAGGCTCAAATTTGGCTCAATGGGTACGCCAACGCCTTCTGTGATACTGTAGGGGTTCCAAGTTTTACATAGTGTCTAATTTAATGCTATTTGTGGGTTGATAACCCAACTCACTTCGAACTGGTTTGTCGATTTGCTGAAGTTCTCAATTTGCCTGAAGGTTAATTCTACGCGCTGGATGACAGCTTTGCTGATGCAATGCTGAAGCTATATGGGGGAAAACGGGTGCAGTGGAAAAGGTGCATAATAAGTTAATTGGTCGTGTTAGTACCCCCCTTTAATGTTATGGTTTCTATCTTTATGAAATCTAAAAATAAAAGAACTTGAGCATTACTAAATATTACCGTGAAATCCCTATAAGGTGCACGGTATGATCCCCAAAAGACTGAAGGAAGCTTGATCCTACCCGCGTAATATGGGCACAACCCTAAGCGAGGTTCTGGTTTTCAAATTGTTCCGGACTGAGACCGCCACAGGCACTGTGACGACGCCACCGATTGTAATCACACTCACTATAATTAAACACTGCTGTCCGCATTATTTCCCGGCTGACAAAGTCCTCTCCGTGGATACATTCCACCCTCAGCGTATGGAAGAAGCTTTCCGCACAGGCATTGTCGTAACAACAACCTCTGGCGCTCATACTTCCCCGCAGATTATGGCGTTTCAGTAAGCTCTGGTAATCCGTTGAACAGTACTGACCGCCTCTGTCTGTATGCACGATGACATTTTCCGGACATTTACGCTGCCACAGCGCCATCTGTAACGCATTGCAGGCAAGCTGTGCTGTCATCCGCGAGGACATCGACCAGCCAATGACTGACCGCGGCCACAGATCGATAACCACGGCCAGATAAAGCCAGCCTTCACCAGTGCGAAGATACGTGATGTCACCCACCCACTTCTGATTCGGGCCGCTGGCGTAAAAGTCCTGCTTCAGCAGATTCTCTGAGACTGGCAGACCATGTTTGCGGTAACTGACCGGACGGAACCGGCGCGAGGCTTTCGCCCGCAGCCCCTGCCGACGCAGGCTGGCCGCCACGGTTTTCACGTTGAACTGGTAACCCTGAGCACGAAGCTCATCCGTCAGGCGTGGCGCACCATAGCGTTGTTTTGCGTCACTGAATGCTTCCCGGACGACGTTATCACAGACAAGGCGGAACCGCTGACGCCGGTTTATCTGATGACGACGCTGATGCCAGACGTACCAGCCGCTACGGGCAACCTGAAATACACGGCACATGGCTTTGATATTGAACTCAGCCTGATGTTTTTCGATGAAGACATACTTCATTTCAGGCGCTTCGCGAAGTATGTCGCGGCCTTCTGGAGAATGGCCAGTTCCTCATCCCGTTCTGCCAGTTGACGTTTCAGACGGGCGATCTCAGCGGACATCTCCTGCTCGCGTTCAGAAGAAGAGAGCTGATTTTGCTGTTTGCTTCGCCAGTTGTGGAGCTGTGATTTATACAGGCTGAGCTCACGGGCTGCAGCGGCAACACCAATGCGCTTAGCCAGTTTCAGGGCTTCCTGACGAAATTCAGGCGTGTGCTGCTTGCGTGGCTTTTTGGTGGTTAATGCTGGTTTTGTCATGTGAGTCACCTCTTACTTGAGAGTTTACTCACTTAGTCGCGTGTCCACTATTGCTGGGTAAGATCAGGTAGGTTTACCCTCTCATCCCAACGAATAACTTACGATACGACATTGCAGAGCAGGCTAAAGTTTATCGGAACGCGAGCCACCTTAACGAAGCTGCAAAGTGTTTTTTTTCTGTGTAAAGAGTATGATTCAGAACAAAGACAGTCATTAGCTCGCACAGCACACAACTAAGAATTTGAAATGAGTAGACAACCCGCTAAAGAGGAAGTTTAATGTCCAACTACTGCTTTTACTCTCAGGATGCATTAGCTCTGGCTCAAAGTGCTGGTGTTGATGTAATAATAAACAGCTATGCTGAGCAGCATAAAAAACAAACATATATTCTTTGCAGACCTCTATCTAATGAGGATGTAAAGTATGATTATGACCGAGCGATTGCAGTATTTTCTTCTGGTATAAAACCTTTTTTTATAGATTTTGGGGATGACGATGATCTTTTTGAGGAGTATCAGGAAGATTTTCTCGAAGATGTTTCTTATTTAGCGGAGAAATTCAAGTATCGAGATAAGATCGGCAGGAAAAAATCGTGGCAAATTTTATTTGAATCGCTTTCTCGTAATGATATCGATTTCAAAAAACTGGAAGTCGAAACTAAAGAAAGTAGGGTGATTGATTTAATTATCTCACTTATTGTTGGTAGTATTAACGACACATCAAGAATTAACCTTGAAGCAAATAATTTATTAGATACAATAAAATCCAAAATTATTTTATTTGATACGGATCAAACAAAGTTTGTCTTCCAGAGTGGCTTTGGAAAAAAGAGTGTAATACAAGGATTAGCTGGTTCAGGTAAAACTGAATTACTTTTACACAAATTAAAAGAGATTTATTCAAAAAACCCTGATTCTAGAATTGCATTTACTTGCTTTAATAAAATTCTCGCTTCCACAATGAGAACCAGAATCCCTGAGTTTTTCGATTTTATGCGAGTCGAAAAACAGATAGAATGGGGTACAAAACTTTTTTGCTTCAACTCTTGGGGTTTGACTAAAGAACCTTTTTCTGGAATGTACAGATATATATGCCATTATTACGAAATTCCATTTGGGGGATTTGGTAATGGCGATTTTGATGCCCTATGTAAGAAAGCCATTGCAGATATAAATAATAGTGGGAGAGCTGATAAAAAGGCACTTGATTACGTATTTATCGACGAAAGTCAAGACTTCCCACAAAGCTTCATTGATCTCTGTGAAATGGTTACTTCTAAAAAATTATATGTAGCAGGTGACGTTTTCCAAAATATTTTCATGCCGATTAGCGATAACGTGAATCGAGCAGATATCGTTCTTAAAAAATGCTACCGCACAGATCCTAAGAATTTGATGTTTTCTCATGCCTTAGGAATGGGACTCTACGAGGAACCTGTTCTGCGTTGGTTAAAAGAGCCTGAATGGGATTCTTGTGGGTATAAATATAAAAAAGTAGGAGATAGAGTCCATTTATCAAGAGACCCTTTGAGGCGTTTTGAAGATATTCCCAAAAATCATAAAAGTACTGCTGTTCATTTGTTAGAAGGAACAGATAATGGGCCAGATAAAATAGTTGATATTATAATCGATATTAAGGAACGCAATCCATCTTTAGAGCAAGGAGATATTGCTGTTATTTTTCTTGACGCCGGTGGTTATATTTATGAGTACATTCATTCGCTAAAATCAAAAGTAAAACAACAGCTTGGGTGGGATTCAAATATCTCACATGAAACAAAATCAAAGCAAGATGGTAAACTTTTTATTTCTAATATAAATAATGCAAAAGGTCTTGAATTTCCATTTGTTATTTGTTTTGCCATGAAACTGGTGAAGAGAGCTAATTTTCGAAATGCACTCTACACTATGATGGCGAGGTCATTTTTAGAAAGTCACTTAGTTTTAAATAATGATAATGAAAATCCGGCAATCCCTACAATTCTCGAAGGTCTGAACTTTCTCAATGAAAACAACTACATGGATGTAAGGCTTCCTTCAGATGAAGAAATACAAAGTCAAAAAGATTTTATTGTTCTAGATGAGTCGGTTTCAATTTCTCAGATGGTTAAAAGTTATTGCGCAGACAAGAAGTCTACACCTCGACTAATAGCAAAAATAACTGATCGAGTCGAAAGGATAATTGCGGAAGATGATGATGCTGACGGGGAATACATTAAAGGCTTGATTGAAATAGAATATGAAAGGAACAAAAAACTATGAGCCTTTACTTTTTCAATAACGTGCCAGCAGAATATCTTGACAAGTTTTGTGCTGTAAGGGATGCATTTTCTAACCTAGAAAATCTGCTTGTTACCGCAGAGATATTAAACACATGTCATGAGTCCTGGAATAAAGAAACAAAGGATTTCGATTTATTAATAAGCACAGGTACACATAAGCGTATATTGGTAAAAAAAACAGATGGTTTTTTTACTATGAACTTACCTTTTCAGGTAATCGAGTATGAAAGCAATATCTGCTTTAATTATGATGCTTATGCTCTTCCTGTTAATGCTGAATTTATTTCCCGATGCAGAAATGTAATTGCTACTTGCGGTAATGGCTCCTTTTCTTACGAGGCCATTGCTGTAGAATTATGTGATAACTTTGATAGAGATATTCAGCAGGCAATAAATTATTGTGATGCAATTTCTTCATTGCTTTTAGTTGATCACGGATACTTCAGATTTGACGATGATCTTAAAAATGCTAGGGGTAAAGTGCATCCAAGATATCACTTTGATTTCTTCTGCAACAACTCTACTAATGTAAAGATTGGTTCTAATATTCGGATAGGCGATACATTTTTCTTGGACTTGTTTGATGTCAGTAAAGATCGGCCATATCTGACCTGATTCACAAGCGCCCTGTTGGGCGCTCATTAGTAATGGGAAAATAAGCAATCATTTTATTTAAATTTGATAAATGCATTTTTATATTGTTCTCACCGTTTCCGTTGCCAGCCAGATATCTAAGTAACTTAGTCCGCTCTGGATACTGTCCCGCAGGCGTGGGGAGATGCGGATTCTATGCCTAGACACACATTTGCTCACTGTCTGCTGGTAATATTGCAGAAGTTACTGCAGACATGCACGAACTGAATCTGAAATAGTATCTGAAGAACGTCTGCATCTAACTCCAAGCTAACTATTCCTAATTTCACTGCTTAACCTGCCGCTATGTCCTACAACAGACAACAATTACCTAAGAGTCTTTTCCACGCCCCATTGTAAGTATCCCGCATAATCGTGCCATTCACATTTAGAGATCCTCCGGCATAATCAATCTGCCAACAAAGGAGATCGCTATGCGTAAAGCCCGTTTTACCGAGCATCAGATCATTGCCGTAATTAAATCGGTTGAAGCCGGACGAACCGTTAAAGATGCCTGCCGGGAGGCCGGTATATCTGAAGCCACCTACTATAACTGGAAGTCCAGATACGGCGGCATGGAACCTTCTGATATTAAAAAGATAAAAGATCTTGAGGACGAGAACCGACGCCTCAAACAGATGTTTGCCGACCTGAGCCTTGAGAACCGGGCGCTGAAAGACGTTATCGAAAAAAAGCTTTAAAACCAGCCTTTAAGCGTGAGCTGGTCACTCATCTGATAACGGCATTCGGACTCAGTATCCGTCAGGCCTGCCGGAGCCTGAACCTGAGCAGAACGGTTTATCATTACCGTCCGGATAACACACGTGACGAACCCGTTATTACCGCATTGCAGGCGGCAGCTGAACGGTATCCACGATACGGTTTTCCGAAGCTTTTTCAGGTTCTGCGGCGGCAGGGATACATGTGGAATCACAAAAGGATCCACCGTATTTATTGTCTGCTGAAGCTGGATTTTCGCCGTAAGGGCAAACAACGGCTGCCGGTGCGTAACCCCTCGCCACTGGCCACGCCGGAAGCGCTGAACCAGAGCTGGTCTGTCGATTTTATGCATGATGCCCTGGTCTGTGGCCGTCGTTTTCGCACGTTCAATGTCGTTGATGACTTTAACCGTGAGGCATTGTCGATTGAAATCGATCTGAATCTGCCAGCCTTGCGCGTGGTCCGTGTACTCGACAGGATCGCGGCAAATCGCGGCTATCCGGTCATGCTACGCATGGATAATGGTCCGGAATTTATCTCACTTGCACTGGCTGAATGGGCAGAGCAACATGCAGTAAAACTGGAATTTATTTAGCCGGGTAAGCCGACGCAGAACGCTTTTATTGAGCGCTTTAACCGAACATACTGTACAGAAATACTCGATTTTTATCTGTTCAGAACGCTGAATGAAGTGCGGGAAATCACGGAAAGATGGGTGTCAGAATATAACTGTGAACGCCCTCATGAATCACTGAACAATATGACGCCGGAGGAATATCGGCAACACAATCATTTGACCGGGATCTCAAAAAATGCCTGGAACTAAAACGGGTCTGTTTATATTGCCATTCAATCAGTAGTCTTGTTTCTAAACGGACAGATGCATTGTTCAGTGCTGCCAGAAAACGAGGGAGTTCAGAGGGGGGTAGGGCTGGCATATTCTGCTTTTTAGGCTTACTGAAACGTTGGCCCAGATTATCTGCGGGTCAGCTCTTCTGTAGCCGCCCAACGGAAGATTTCATTCAACCTGGAAATGAGCCGTCGCAAAGTTTCCAGTACTCCTCGTTGTTCAATTGGATCAAGATGCTGTTTTAAGAGCTTGGGACGGATCTCATTGATTGGCACATTACCCAGACCGGGGAAAATATTTCGTTCAAGACTTCGCCAGATGTCGTTAGCATGGTCCCGGGAGATGCCTGACGTTTTGACTTTCTCATCAAGCCACTTCTTGGCTACTGCTTGAAATGTATGTTCCGTTGCATCTTTTAGGGCATTGGCTTTCTGGGTGTTATGAACTAGTGGGTCTATACCATTTGCAAGCAACGACAAGTATTCATCACGTAAAGCTCGTGCCTTGGCAAGTGTAAGATGAGGATAGGTTCCTAAGCTCACCTTAGTTCGCTTTTTGGTCACAGGCACTGCATATCTGAAATACCAATTTTTCTTCCCTCCCTTCGCCAAAGGAGCGATTCGTAGAATCAGACCATCACCGTCAAACAAGTTGATTTCTTTATCGGCTGGCTTAGTGCTTTTGATTTCAGTGTCAGTGAGCTTCTTAGCGATTTTTGCCATTTGGGACCCTCGATTTTTGGACCCTTCTTAGTGGGTCTCATTCAGGGTGCCATAACTCGTAGTTCTCAGCAATTCTCACTGGACGACAATAGACGTAAAAAAGCCCGCAGAGCTTGTGCTGTGCGGGCTTAGTAGACTTCATTGAACTTCAAACAACTAAAAAGTGGCTGGCGTCCTTGTAATTGGTGGGGGAGATGGTTGAGTTTGTTGGAGATTTTTATTTTTTGCGGGGAAGGGAAGGCGCAAAAAGGGTGGTGATGATGTTGATATGGAAGGGGTTTTCGTATCTTGTTGATTTTTATTATTATCTTTATGGTGCTGAAATTTATTGTATTGATTGATGCTTGGAATAGATGCAAAACGAACAGTCGCAAAGTGTACGATAGGCACGAACAACAAACTATCTAAAAAAGAAGCATGAAGCTTGTTGTATTCTATCTTATACAAAGTTGGTACGCCTACCGTAATTCAGTTTAAAATGATAAAGGCTTGATAAAATGTAACTTTGAAATGAATTTAACTGAGTAATGGTGACTAAATGGACATTAATAGTAGAGAGTATGCTTTTGTTATATGGATGTTAATAATCATTGCTCTGCTTTGGTGTAAAAAGGATATTAGAGATTCTTTTTATCAACTTATCAAAACATTTTTCCATAAACAAATTTTGACAGTATTAGGATTTGCGGTTGTTTGGACGTCTATTTGTATTGTGCTTTTTTATGAAATTGGTGTTTGGAGTACAGATAATCTTAAGACCACTTTGGTATGGGTAATTACATATGCTTTCGTAACAATCTTTGAAACACATAAAATAAAGAGCAGTAAGTATTATTTTAAATCACAAATCAAAGAAACGATTGGATTAAGTGCTCTACTTACATTTATTCTTGAACTACAAAGTTTTTCCTTTGCTATAGAGTTTATAATATACCCTATTATGCTTTTTTTAGGGTTGCTGGCTGTCGTAGCTAATACGAAAAAAGAAACAGAAAAAATCGGAGCGACGATAAAGGTAGTGCTAGGCGTTTTCGTTATATTTTATTTTGCCCATTCATTTTTTGTTTCAATTATGTCGCCTTCGGTAACGTTTTCTTGGGCTAATCTTACTGAACTTCTGACGCCAGTTTTATTATCATTTTCGTTTATGCCATTTATTTATATGCTTTACCTTTATCAAGCTTATGAAACTAAGTTATTAGGATTAAAAATATATTTTGACGATGAGGCTCTGTTTAATTATGCAAAAAAATTAGCGATTTGCTTCTTTAGAACAGATCTTGATGCTCTTAATCGCTGGGTAAGAAACATACATATTAATGAAATTAAGACGAAAGAAGGAATTAAGGCAAGTTTAAAAGACGTAAAATTACGGAAAAAAATCGAATCTAATCCACCCGAAGTAGATAATAAATATGGGTGGTCACCATTCTTAGCCAAAGATTTTCTTGTTGGAAAAGGAGTTGACACCAATGATTATCATTTCAGTTTTGATACTTGGATATCATGTAGTCATATGATTGAGATTGGTAATGATGGTTTATTTCGTGATAGTGTTGCATATTATTTATATGGAGATGAATATGCTGCTAAGAAACTCAAGTTAAGAGCTAATATAAATAATTCACCCATATCAAATTGTTCAAAAAATACCATTTCATTGCTTGCGGAAGAATTAATATCAAAAGCATTAGGGGATGATGACTTTAATATTAATGAGCTATTTAGTAAGATCCCAGTTATGATAAAGAAAGATAATCGCTATGTGTCTATTACCAAAGAGGATTTTGCAAGCCAGAATGGTGGGTATACTTTAGAAGTTGTTATAGAGATCGAGGGTTATTCTTCAAAAGATCACTAAATTACATTATGAATTGATGAGATTTTTTCAATGAACTCATTCTCAATTCATTTTATTTGTGATGGATGCAATGTAGGGCGATTATTGAACTTATAAAAAAGTTAAGAGAAATAGTTGCTATACTAGAAAAAAAGATTAAACGATCTGATTTAAAATTTGCCAAATAAATGGCCATACCTGTGAAAGCATCGTTATGGCCCATATATTCGTATGGGCTTGGTTGATGTGCAAATAGTATAATGCATCGAATTAAAACGTACTATTTAGGCATGTCTTGTCTTATTTTATGTACCAACATTGTGTTTCTTGGAGTATTTAAAGTTAAAGCTTCTAAATTACTAAATATTTCATTGCTGAATATCTTTGAATTATTGGTGGTGACTTTTAATAATTTGAAAATCCATGGTAGCAACGCAATATAACCCGCTCCCGATAGTCCCTTATACTCCATTACTGCCCCTGCAACTACTGGGGCAAAACCTGACAAGTCTAAAATAGACAAGTTTTGCTTCCTCTTTTCAATTGCTTTAATATCTTTATTTAGAGAGTATATCTTAAAGCTTAATTCTTCAGGTGTCAGATGGGCATACTCTTGTAATATTTGTGGGATCATACGTCGACTGTATTTGCTTAAGATGTCATCTAACTCGAGAACATTCATGTCGTTATTAATAGTGAAAATATTTGATAGTAAAGTCTGTATCTCCATTTCTCGAAGTTCATTTTGTGATTGCTGAACTCCATTATATATGCCATTAAGGATTTTACAGGCATTTACCTCAGAATAACCTGTGTGCTCAAAGGGAAAGTGATGTGCCCCTAGCCCTAGTGAGAACTCAAGTGACATTGCGCTTGTCATTAGCTCAATACCATAATCGCGACCGCGTGATTTATATATTTGGGCTGCAAAGCTTGCCCCACAAAATTGACTAATACCCAATGCACCTCTTTGATTTATGCCATACTCAAAAAATGCTATATTTTCCGATAACGACTCTGCTAATATTTTAAGTGCATCGACTTTTGAATTGTAGCATTCTTTCAATAAGTTATATTGAGTGCTGCTATCAAATGCGAATCCAAATAATCCTGTTTTTTCTCTAATTGCTAATAATGTCGCGGCGGCTAATCTTCTTGAAAATAATACACATTCTGGATCAACAGACAGAACATCCGCCAAAAAATTTGAATCATACCGCTGGAGATTTTGGAATGCGACGAATTTTATACGTCCACGTCGAACTAACTCTAACAGCTCAATCTTGCTTATTTTAAAAATGTCATAAAAACTCTGACTATTGGGTGAATCTGCTAATGGAATTGCAATGATTACAGTGTCATACAGTGATATATATTCTCTTATGTTATTTCGTGGAAATACACTGGCATCGACAAAGCATCTGTTTTGACTCTTTCTGAATGAATCAATAAGACATTCATCCTTGGTTAGATTGACATCTGAAAAAATATTGGCTCTTTTTTCTGTCCAAAAGTCTTGATCCTCTTCATATTTCTCCAAGATTTCTTTAGGTTGATTATTCCTAAGGTATTGACTCGCAACTAATGTAAGATTTCCTTGTGTATTACTTTTCTTTATTTGATGATTATAATCAGGTAGTTCATGGTCTGTTTTAATATTGTATTTATAACCATAAAAACCTAAGCTTTCACATATTAAAATGATTTCATCAATATCATTAGGAGTAAGTTCTTTATTGAAGGTAAATGTAAAACTGTTGTCGGACCACTTCATGTCAACATGAAAAGGATGAAATTTAGATGGTATGGCTATGCGTATGTTATTATTAAATTCGAATGCGTTAAATGGTTGGCCAAATAAACTTACTTTTTCATATGTATTTCTAAGATCTATTTTTATATAGTTGTCTTTTACTTCTTCTGTAAACGTTGGTCCCGGAACACCTGCGGTTTTAAATCTGTAGTTGTAAAGTTCTTGTATTTCATCTAACGTAGTATTAGATTCTTTGTAATTCTGTATTACAGCATAAATACTGTCTTCGTCATGAAATAAACCTAAGTGATTGAATTTATAGTTTTGAATTATAAATGCTTCATAGTTATTTTTTAAAACTTCAATCATTGACGGAGATGATTTTAAATATGAAATTTTCATGACACAATCTTGGTTTTAGATGAATCTTGGTATTTTAAACTCAAGTGCGGTGAAATGGAAACAGTACACATTATCTATCTATACTTTTATTGTGCATTTAAAATTTTAAAGTAGTTATGAATTTTTACATACAAAAAGGAATGAAACATCTTGTATTAGTGAGATTCAATCAGTATACCCGTATACCTGCTCAATATATATTCCCCGCCCATCACCATGGCCCAGATCCGTTGAAGTTACCGCCAGCGCCTCTTTATGGCTCAGACCCTGCTCTTCGTAATAGCGGATCGCATCCTGCGCCCAGGCATAGCGCAGGGAGTGGGGAGAGTATTCCCCCGTCAGCCCGGTATCGCGGAGATGGTTGTGCCAGTAGTCCATTGCAGATTTCAGATCCGGCTTGTCAATGAGATGCCCGTTACGCTCCCCGGCAATCCCAAGCGCCTCTTTCACTGCCTGACGAACCGCTTCCCGGTCCGTCACCTGTGTCATGCGTGGTCGCCCGCCTTTGGTGCCGAAGATCACCGGCAGACGTTCAGCCCCTTTTTCCAGCTGTTTATCCCAGGTTTTCAGCGACTGGCAGCACTGTACTGCTTCCTGACCGCGCAGCCCCATCACCCGCGCCAGTTGCAGGCTGGCTGCGAGGCCTGCGTCGATATGATGAACCCGGTCCAGTACCTGATGGTAAAGTGCATCCGGAATGGCCCGGTGCGTCCCGTCACAGCTGGCACCACTGATACCGAGCGACTGGTTGCTGATTAATTCTGACTGGCTGAGTTGTGTGCGTCCGGCTTCAGCCAGAATAGAGCGCACCATTGCCATCTCATTCTGTAGCGTTCGCAGAGAAATACCCTGCGCCAGCCATTCATGAATATATCCCGCGATGTGTCTGGCTTTGAGCTGGCAGGTGCTGGTGACCTGAATATTCTGCGCCAGCAAATGACGGGCAAAACGCTGCGCCATCTGTTCGCGGTCGTGGACGGTTTTGTGGCTGCCACCTGCGCGGTGCGCCAGTTTTTTCATATCCTGCGCCAGTCGCGACATGCTGACTCCTCCGCCTGATGCGGTAGCAATATTTTCCGGCGCGTGGGGAATGCATGGGAGAGCGAAAGCTGCGCCATGCTAAACAATACCGGTGCGCCGGAAGGCGAGAGTTGAGGTATGGTGGGGTACGGTACTGCACGGTGTGCAGGCCGCCTGCCTCAGCAGGGATGCCCCCGGATCGTCGTGGTCCGCCTCCGGTACTGTTCATTCCTCCTTGTTATCTTTTTGACGCAGAAATGATGGCGTCAGAGGGTTAATACAACGATAAGCCTGATAAGACGGCGGCTGGCGCAGCGGTGTGCGTCGGCGTCACTTTGTTTTGCTTCGCCTCCAAAGTGACGCGCCGCCGTTTCAGGCAACCTGTTTACTGGCGCAGAGATACGCTCCGTCTAAAGAGGCGGTACCAACCTGCCTCTTACTGGCACAGGTTATAGCAGCAACAACGACCGGACTGCGTCAGAGACGCCCCCGCCGTATTGTCCGGCTTGCGGGGTTAAGGGCTTGACCAACCTGACATAGCAGCCAGGCACAGTCCTCTAAGGTCGTGGCTGTCTCGGGTGCAGTCCCAGGACTGCGGCAGTTACCGTAAAAATAGCATTGTTGATGCGATGGTCAAGCTGATTTAATCCGCATAATTCATTGATAATAAATAACTTTATTATCATGATGCAGTATGCGGTTTCATGAGCATCAGAAGATTGGGAAAATATTGTCCAGAGAATGCCGCGGCAGGAAGGATTCTTTTACATCTCTGGTGAGGCTTTCATGGATAATTATCCAGAAATGCCGCCCGCAAAGGCTCGCTAAAGCGAGCCTTTGCGGGTGTAGATTTTAATTGTTCTGATGGTTCAAACCACGCTATCTCAGCCGTACCTAAAATACTTAAACGAACAGAATTGGGTATGCAGAATGATCTAACGTACCATGCGGAATGTTACTCTGATGCCGGACGCAGCTCCTCTGGATCCAGAAACGAAAAAATATGCCAGTTCTCCCAGGCAAGAAGAAAATCAGGAAGAGCTAAACAAAACGAATTGACAGCCACAATGGCGCACTTATCTCCCTTACCCTTAAAGGCCTTTAAAGGCCCTTTAGCGAGCTTTTGCGGGCGTAGCATTATTCGAGCCAAAGTTGGCTGAAATCCGGCCATCCCAGCGTATTTAAATCCCGCCAGGTAAATGACTTCTCAGTCGCAAATTCCATCCAGTGATGCAGCAAAGGAATGACATATCGCTGGTGGGTCATCTCATGGAAAAAGGCGGCAATGGTAGCGAACGCCTGTTCATCGTCGCTGTTTAGAATCGTCGGTAACAGCGCGTTCAGGTTTTGTCGCTGGGATTCAGGCAGTCGTGTAAACAGCGCGGTGGAAGCTAGCCATTCCAGAAATGCCGGAACCGAAAGGGTATCGAGCATAAAGTTGCTGAGCCAGATATCCGCGGGAGGGCGCAGCTGGTTGTTAAAGTGGTCAAATGCGTCGATCCGTATTTCGGCGCGAATATGCCAGCGTTCAAGCAGGCGGCGAATTGCTCCGGCAAGCTCCACCAGTTCCGGTTGCTGAAAGGTGCTGATAATAACCGGCTGACGCAGGTTAAACGGCGCTGTGATCCCGCCAAAATCTACCGGGCGGTGATTCCACTGCGGCAGCATACCCTGAGCCACAGAGAGGATGCGTGCGTATTCGTCGGGAAGCTGCGTCTGGCTGAGGAGTTCGACAGGTTGCAGCAGGTAATTGATAAACCGTCTTCCGGCCTCATCTGCAAAGGCACCGTCACCGTCGAGCAGCACAAAGCAGCAGCTCTGCTCCAGACTACGCTCGTTGAGCGGGCGGTCATCCTGCACCTCTTCGCCCCGCAGCAGGGGAATAAAGCTCATGCTGATATGCTCCGGAGCCCAGGTGAAAATGGTGATCTCATCCAGTCCGGGGCGCGCCTGATGCCAGTGTTGATTGCGCCGCAAAACCATAAAATTGTCGCTGTGCTCCTGCAGGTGGAAAGCGCCGGTACAGCGGATGTGTCCGTGCTGGTAATCAAACAGCATCGTCGGCTGGGTGGCGAGCAGGCAGTCGAGCCGTCTGACCGGATGATGCGTTTCAATTACCAGATGCCAGGGGGCGTCAGCGGTAATGGTTTTGATTGGGCTGAAAATCGGCGCGAACTGCGGGCTCTGGCTGGCGGCGAGCAGGCAGCGCTGAACGGCGCTGGCATCCAGCTCACAGCCATCGGCAAAGCGGGCGGTGGATTTTAGCCAGAACTCCCAGCGGGTAAAGTCCTCGTTATGGGTCCAGTAGTGGGCGATATCGGGGACGATCCTGCCCTGAACGGCGTCATAGCGCGTCAGTCCGCTCAGGCACTGGCGCAGAAGGTGGCGTTCGGTCCGCCGCAGGGGGACGAGTGGGTTAAGCGGATCCAGATTGCGATAGTAGGGGATGCGTACCCGCGTTTCGCTGCTTTTATCCTGTACCCCAAAGCGCCACAGGCTCAGGCGATCCAGCAGATACTTGTCGTTGCCGATAAACCGCAGCACGTTGCCGTAATCCTGCTTCTCCAGCAGCTTATTGACGTTCTGGCTGAACAGCTTTTCCGGCGAGGTTAACAGATGGAGCCGTGAGCGCTTGCCGCGCCCGCGCTGGGGCTGCCAGTCGAGCCATTTTTCCTGATGCATCTTTTTTAGCGCAATACGACAATTACGCACCGAACAGCCGAAGATGGCGGCGATCTCCTGCATCTGTAATTCGTGCGTCTGACCTGCGCCGTAGCGGGCGTGCAGCCTGCGAAAATGCGCCTCGAAGATACTCATATGATGGCCTCCCGCCGAACGCGATTTCCTCTTTTATCCCTTTCTGACGGTATCTGGCGTGATTGCCCTCATAAATTTTCCGGTTTTAAGCGAAAACCGGAAATAACTTTCGTCTTTGGTTGCTGTTTTTTTAATCATTTCGGGTTCGGATACTGAAGGTGTTCGGAGCAGAACCTGCTGTTGTGCGAATCCCTGTCATAAAGACGCGCTCAGGAGATCGAGATGAAAAGATTCAACCTTCTGCAAATGTTACAAAGCATCGGGCGATCGTTAATGATCCCCATTGCCATGCTGCCTGCCGCCGGTATTTTGCTGGCTTTTGGTGTTAGCTTTCAGGATCCCAATATTGTCGCCAGCCTGCCGTTTCTCGGCACTGACGGGCTGGTTCACGTGCTGAAGCTGATGGCGGAAGCGGGCAGTGCGATTTTCGCCAACCTGCCGCTGCTGTTTGCGGTCGGCGTGGCGGTGGGACTTAGTGACGATCAGGGCATTGCCGGGCTGTCGGCGATCGCCGGGTTTTTGATTATGAACGTCACCATCGGCCAGTTTCTGGGGATCACGCCCGAATCGGTGGCGCAGGTGCGTGACTACACGATGGTGCTGGGCATCCCTTCGCTGCAGACCGGCGTGTTTGGCGGCATCATTATCGGGATTATCGCCGCCTGGCTGTATAAACGCTATTACCGCATCCAGCTTCCTTCATGGCTGGAGTTCTTCTCCGGCAAGCGATTTGTGCCGATAGTGACCTCCTTCGCCGCGCTGTTTGTCGGGCTGGTGATGGCGGTGGTCTGGCCGCCGGTTCAGCATCTGATTAATGGCCTGTCGAATACCATGACGGTGCAGGGGCCGGGCGTGTCCGCCTTCCTGTTCGGTTTTGTCGAGCGGCTGCTGATCCCGTTTGGTCTTAACCATGTCTGGTGGCCGACGTTCTGGCTGCAGTTTGGCGAGTACGTGAACAAAGCCGGGCAGGTGGTGCATGGCGACCAGCTTATCTTCTTTGCCCAGTTGAAAGATCAGGTGCCGATTACCGCCGGAACCTTTATGGCCGGGCTGACGCCGATCAAGATGTTCTGTATTCCGGCGATTGCGCTGGCGATCTACCGCTGCGCCAGCCCGGAAAACATAGCGCGTGTGAAGGGCATTATGCTCTCTGGCGCGATCACTTCCATCGTCTGCGGTATCACCGAGCCGATTGAGTTCTCCTTCCTGTTTGTTGCACCCGTGCTGTATGGCATTCACGCCGTCCTGGCGGGGCTGGTGTTCCTGCTGATGGAGTGGTTCAGCGTGCACATCGGGCTCTCTTTCTCCGGCGGGCTTATCGACTATCTCTTCTTTGGCGTTCTGCCGCGAGCGCCTCACTGGTACATGGTATTCCCGGTCGGGCTGGTGATGGGCGCGGTGTACTACGTCCTGTTTACCTTTGCCATCCGTCGCTGGAATTTGCTGACGCCGGGCCGTGAAGTCGAAGAAACCGCTGTGGCGCAGGAAAGCGAACAGAACGACCTGGTGAGCGGCATCATTCTGGCCTATGGCGGATTGGGGAATATGACCAGCATCGAAGCCTGCATGTCACGTCTGCGCATTGACGTGACGGATAAGACGCTGGTGGACAAAGCGCTGCTGAAACAGCTTGGCGCGGCGGGCGTCGTTGAGGTCGGGAACAACATTCAGAGCGTCTTTGGCATGAAATCCGACCGGCTGAAAGAGGCGATCCGCGCGATTAAAGCGCATCCGGTTTCCGGACATTGTGAACCCATACACTAAATAATTCGAGTTGTAGCAAGGCGGCAAGCGCGTGAGTTCCCGGGAGCATAGATAACTATGTGACCGGGATGAAGGCGCGCAGCCAACGTAGCAGCAACTTGAAGTATGACGTGTATACAGGGGGCAAAAATGAAACAGCTACACCACAGCGGCCTGCCGCTGTATCTCGATGATGATGGCGTAATGGCGCTGAAACCGCCGCTAAACTATCTCGGCTTTGGCCGCAAAAGCGCCGGGCAGATGGCGGTGGTTTTACCGGAGTTCACCGAAGGGCTGCGTAATGAACCGGCTTACGATGTTTATCGCGGTCTCAGCTTTGCGGAGGATCAGGAACGGCTTGCTGCTGACCAGTATCAGTACGACATCACCATCATCATGCCGGGGACGATTGGCAAGGAGCGTAAGAAAACCAGTGGCCATTATCACGGCTATAACGACACGCGGCGCAACACCCATCCGGAGGTGTATGAAGTAATTAAGGGTACGGCGGCGTATATCCTGCAAAAGTCGCCGGATTTTGCCGCCGCGCCGCAGGAGCTGGTGGTAGACGATCTTATCGTGGCCGTCGTGAAGGAGGGGCAGAGCATTATCGTGCCGCCGAATTATGGCCACTGCTCCATCAATATCGGCGACGGGCCGCTGGTGTTCAGCAATCTGGCGTATAAACCCTGTACGGTTCACTACGACACGGTGCAGTTTTACCACGGTATGGCCTGCTACATCGTGGAGGAGAACGGGCAGCTCTGCGTGCGCAAGAATCACTACTACCCGCGTGTTCCGCGCATCAAATTCGCCACCGTCAAAGAGAACCCGCATCTTGGCATCACCTTCGATATGCCGCTTTACCAGCGCTACCGCGCCGCACCGGAACGTTTTCATTTTCTGGGGCATGTCGATAACTATGTCCGGGAAATCATGGGGATGCTCCAGTATGAGGATGATTTATTCCCGCTCTGTCAGGAGGACGCATGATGGAAACGCAATCTGTTGCAGGCGTTGCCTGTAGCGACCTGAATCAGGCGATGTCGCGGATTGATGGCGCTGCGCTGGCGCGTCTGGAGCAGGCCATTGCTGACGCGAAAGCGGTATTTGTTTTTGGCGCAGGGCGTTCGCTGTTGATGCTGAAAGCTTTTGCGATGCGCCTGATGCATATCGGCCTGAAGGTGCATGTTGTCGGCGATGTGGTCACGCCTGCGCTGCAAAAAGGCGACCTGCTGTTACTGGCGAGTGCATCGGGTGAAACGGCTTCGCTGGTGAATGTGGCAACGAAAGCGAAGCAACTGGGTGGCACTGTGGCCTTGCTGACCATTTTCCCCGAGTCCACGCTGGGGAAACTGGCGGGGGTGGCGGTCAGGATCCCGGCTTATTCCGACAAACTGCCGGATGGACCCGAGAATGTGAAAGGTATTCTGCCCGGCGGCAGCTTGTTTGAAGAGGCGGTCATGGTGCTGGGTGACGCCATGATTGTGAATCTGGCGCAGTCGACGGGATATCGCTTAACCAAAGGCTTTGCGCTGCACGCCAACCTCGAATAGTCATTCGACACAAGGAAACCAACATGAAATTACAGCTTGCCCTGGACGAGTTAACCCTGCCTGAAGCGATGGTATTTATGGATAAGGTGGTTGATGACGTTGATATTATTGAAGTGGGAACACCCTTTCTTATTCGGGAAGGCGTGAACGCGATTAAAGCCATTAAAGAAAAATACCCGCATAAGGAAGTACTGGCGGATGCGAAAATTATGGATGGCGGCCATTTTGAATCGCAGCTGCTTTTCGACGCCGGGGCAGACTATGTCACGGTGTTAGGTGTGACCGACGTGCTGACGATCCAGTCGTGCATCCGCGCGGCAAAAGAGGCCGGAAAGCAGGTGGTGGTGGATATGATCTGCGTCGACGATCTCCCCGCACGAGTCCGCCTGCTGGAGGAGGCGGGGGCAGATATGCTGGCGGTACACACAGGCACCGACCAGCAGGCAGCAGGGCGCAAACCGATTGATGATTTGATAACGATGTTGAAGGTGCGCCGGAAAGCCCGGATTGCCGTGGCAGGCGGTATCAGTAGCCAGACTGTGAAGGACTACGCACTGTTAGGCCCGGATGTAGTGATTGTGGGATCAGCGATCACGCATGCGGCGGATCCGGCAGGTGAAGCGAGGAAGATTTCACAGGTGTTGTTACAGCATCACTGAGGTGAAGGCGCAGGGGGAACTCTGCGCCTGATTTCACACTTTTAAAGTTATGAGCCGGAGGTTGTCGAAACTATTAAGCAGGTTCTTCCAGATCGAACCTAACAACGTAAGCACAAGGGGACATTTCACTATTAGTGTAAAGATCTTGAGCATGTTTTACATATAGATTGCATGGCTCTCCATCTTTCCCATACTGTACAAGATAAAAATAATAGTTTTTACTGTGGTTACTTAAATTAGAAACGGTGAGTTCATTTCCTGAGAGGAAAAAACGGAATGCTCCCTCTTTTCCATCCCGGCCAATTGATTTAACTTCGATGTATCGCTCATCACCTGGGGCATTAAAAGAAAGAAAGTCGTAACCATAAGTTGGACGATTACGGCGATCATCTATTTCCTCAGCTAGTTTTGAATAGCCGAGACCGATTAGGCGGTTTTTTTCCCAGTTTAATGCATATTCTTCGCTTTTTTTGCCTATTAAATCACGATTGTCCGTTATTTCTTCGAAATTGACTTCGGGATGGTTTCTTTTTTGTGGTTTTTTAACTATCACAGCAGGAGCGCTGCTAAGATCCTTACGTATGAACTGGGCATAAAGGAAGGACATATATTTTGGATTGCTCCAGTTTCGGGTGATTTTATGCTCTAGTTTTTTCTTGAATAACAAATGTTGATATTTACTAATAAACTGTTGCTCTTTTATACCCATTTCCATAGCAATTTCTTTAAGATGATCTTTGCTGCAAATGTTTATAAAGTGTTCTGGAAAGTAAAGGCTCAATATTTTAGCCTTAAACATTTGGGATAGGGGGTTCTCGTCAATCGCTCTAAAATCTAATTCTTTCCCTGACTGTATTAGGTCTAGTAAAGCGTCTTTAACATTAGCGAAAACTTCTTTATTAGTACTATCATCATCGCCAAATTTCTGAGTAAAACGATAGCGGACGGTTGGATCTGATTTTGATTTTCCATAATAAATACCAAATTTGAGCGCCGTCGCACCTTGCATATTTGCCCATGTTCTGGTTTTTACTTCAACACAAGCACAAAATGAAGCTGTACCTTTGCCGATGACATAGTCATCAAGCGTCATTTTTTTTAGGTGATTAAGGGGGTAAAGTTGCAGAAATTGGCCGCGTGCACTTAAAGCATTATCTTCTTTGGCTGTATCGTAATCTTTTTCAAAAAAACGAAGAATATCATTAAAATTTGTAGGGAGGGACATAATAGCTCTTCTTAAAATGGTTTTTAAAGGGACATTATGAAACTCCAGCATTATAATTTGCTTGGGACTTTTTTGAAATACTTGTTGACTATTATTGGCGCAATAAACATAAATGAGAGGTTTAGCATGATACTATTGGCAGGAAGGTGAAAAAGGTCATAGCCATAAAATACCGCTATTCACCTTAATGACTAAAAAACGTACAATCGTGTGTGGGGTTTTGTTGCGGCAGGATGGAAAACATTAATATATCTGCGGGCCAAAGCCTGACGAGTGAATAGACCAGTAAGTAGAATTAGCAAAATCATATGGAACTGGCACAGGGAGCTACCCTGCGCCGTTTGTTTAAACATCTTCAGGTTTCCCGCTCTCAAGGCTGCGGTGTACCGCCTCGCAGATCCTGCTCACCGCCAGCCCGTCTTCGGCGGTGACCGGGTAGGGGGCTTTATGTCTGACCGCCCGCACAAAATCATTGATCGGGTCGATACCAAAGCCGCTGGCAACGCCGTTGCGGTAGTTGATGAAATAGCTGTTGGGCGTGAGCGTCAAGGCCGGCGTGGTGATTTCCAGCCCGCGATGTTGGGAAGTACTGCGGATATAGGTTGCCTCGCAGAGAATGTCGATGCGCCCGTCGTTGTCCTTCGGAAAGCCCTCCGGCAGCACCCATGAGTTTTCCACCCCCCACGAACTGCCGTCGGCCATTGTCAGCAGGCTCTGCACGCTGTCGAAGGTGTCGAGGCCGCATTCGACCATCAGCCGCTTCTGTCCGACGGCGTACACCGATACCACCTCCTGCCCGGAGAGGTGGCGCACCAGGTCAAAGCAGTGGGAACCGAGAAACCACACCGGGGAGCTTGCGCCCGCCCAGTTCAGCCACTGCGTCGGGACCGTTATCACGTCGTCCATGCTGATATGGCCGCGCAGGATGCATCCGGTCTCCGGATTTTCCAGTTCGGCTTTAATGCGCATTACTGCCGGGTCCCAGCGTTTGTGGAAATCGACGCCGACCAGCAGGTCCCGCTGCTGCGCCATCTCCACGATAAGCTCACACTCGCGTACTGAGGTGGCGAGCGGTTTTTCCGCCAGTACATGCTGACCGTGGCGCAGGGCGGTGAGGATGGATTCGGTATGGTACGGATCCGGTGTCGCCACCGAGACGATATCAATAGCCTCCTGCTGTAGTAACCGATCCAGTCGTGTGTAGCCCTGGATCCCGTACGCCATGGCAAGGTCGTCACAACGTTCTGTATCGGTGTCGCAGATGGCAACCAGCACGGTGTCCGGGTTATGGCGGTACGCGTTCATATGGTGTTTGCCGTAGATACCTGCACCCACCACGGCGGCTCTGATTTTGTTCATGATGATGTCCTCAGAATAAGCCCAGGGAAAACAGCCAGCCGATGATGACCGCCAGCGGCCCCGTTAACTGACGTGAGAGCAGAAAGGCAGGGACGCCCTTCGCGATGGTCTCCGGCTTCGCCTCCTGCATCGAAAGACCTACCGGCACGAAGTCGCAGCCGACCTGCACGTTGATGGCGAACAGCGCGGGCAGGGCGAAGGCCGGGGATATCGCGCCCGCGCCAATCTGGGTGCCAATCATCACGCCGATGACCTGCGAGATGGCTGCCCCCGGCCCGAGCACCGGGGAGAGAAACGGAATGCCGCAGATGAGCGACAGCAGCACCAGTCCCCACAGCGAGTTCGCCAGCGGCGTCAGGGCGTGGGCAATCAGGCTGCCGAGTGCGGTTTCCTGCACCAGGGCAATCAGCAGTGAGACAAAGGCCATAAACGGGATAACGTTGCGCAGCGACACGTCCACCGCCTCACGGCTGGCGGCAAACAGCAGGGCGATAACGTGTCCGACGGCGGTGCCGGTACGCTCGACCATGCGAACCAGTTTTTCCGCGCCACGTGCAGGCGGCGGAGTGGTGATAATCCGTGGTGCCGTGACAGACACTGGCTCCGGTTCACCGTCCGGCGCTTCGGCCGTATCCACCAGAACCAGTTGCTCTATCGTCACGCCGGAGACGTAGTTATCCTCGCTAATAAACTGCGCCAGCGGCCCCGCGCGCCAGGTGGGCAGCACATTGATGGTCGGGATGCCCTTCTGCGGATACAGGCCGCAGCGCAGGGACCCGGCGCAGTTAATCACCACGCACAGGATGTCGTTATCAGGCGGGATATCGGAGAAGCCGTTCACCACTTCCGATTCAGTGAGCGCACCGATTTCTATCGCCACCGGATGAATCTCGCGCCCGGTCAGTGACAGCACCTTTTTGCCGCTGGCAACGGGCAGCCAAAGCCCTTTACCGTAGCCGCCGGGACCGGGAGGAATAAGTACCGTGTTCATGGCCGTCCCTCCTCAATCACCAGATTGCCGTGCAGGTCATGGAGTTTCGGCACCGGGCCGGAGAGATGAATCGCCCCGGTGTGGCAGGGCTTCAGGTCACCGTCAAACACCAGCGTCAGATGACCGAGTTCAAACAGCGCCTGCTGTACCCCCTTGCCGACGGCAGTCACCAGATAATCATGCCCTGCCAGCAGCAGGCGGTCGCCGGGGAGTATCATCAGGCTCTCTTCCCGGAACGACGGCTCCAGCGACAGCGAGTAATCGAGACAGTCCTTCGGCCCGTTGCTGTCGAAGGTGATGAGCATCTTGTCGGTGAGGCCGTCGGCGACAAACAGCCCGATGGCAGTAATACGTGCGCAGTAAATCATCATGGCGCATTCCCCCGCCTGCTGAGCCGCAGGAACAGGTACTCGGTGATAATCCCGCGTATCAGGCCAATTAGCATGGCGGCGGCGATATAGCGCAGCGCCAGTGAAGTAACGGGCAGACCGAGTGCCTTAACCCCCGCAGCCACGCCGAGCCAGACAAACAGCTCTGATGGCACTACGTGGGGAAACAGGCTGGTGAGGGGATGGGCGGTGGTGCCGAGCGCATCTTCATAGCCGGGTTTACTCTTCTCAGGTAAGAGCTTACCGAGCGTCAGCGCGCCGGGGCTGCTCATAAAGAACCAGCCGAGCACCGGCAACACGCCGTAGGTGAGAATGCGCGAGCGGCCGAGCAGGGCAGCGACCTTCTCCATTCTGACGGTACCGACCAGCTTCATCAGGAAATTGATGGCCAGCAGCAGGCAGATGAGCATCGGGATAAGCCCGGTCATCATGTCGAGAAAGATTTTGCCTGCGGCCTGGAACAGGTGGATAAAGCCTTCAGCCAGGGAGACCAGAAACATGGCGGCCTCCTGCGAGTGGTGCGATGGTGCATGGTTGTGGTTCGGTGTGCATAAACAACTCTCCTGTCAGGTGTCGTTGGTTAATGCGTCCTGCCACTCACAGCGCGGGTCGTTATGTCCCGGAGTTGTCGGTTGTTGTCATCGGGTGAAGCGGTTTTCGGGGTTCACGTTTGTTACTGGAATTGAGGTAACGGCCGGGCCAGATTTCTGATGGATGCATGTCGAGCGCGATGGCAATCAGCCACTCGCCTTTCGGCCACGGGCGCGTCAGGGTATTCGACAATGTTGACGAGGCCAGTCCCGCTTCCCGCGACAGCTTCGCCAGACTGGTACCGCGCTTGTGTAAGGCGGCAACGATGTCGGCGGGGTGCCAGTCTTTGGTTGTTGACTTTTTCATCGGTTTTCTCTTTTTAACCGTGATAAATCACGCAATTCTTGAATATTGCTCTAAATGTAATCAAAATTCAAGTAATACATGAATAGGTAAGGGAATGCCTGAAGATGGTTGCTGCCCAGAGAGGGATAATTCCTGCATGTTCAGGTGCAGGATTGCAATCGTGATTGGTAAAAGATTAAAGATTTCAAGAGTCAGGGCTGATCTGACGCAAGCGGAACTGGGTGCACTCGCTGGGCTGGATGAAGAATCCGCAAGCGCGCGTATCAGTTCGTATGAAAAGGAAGTCCATGCACCCGATTTCAAACTCGTCTGTAAGCTGGCAGCAGCGCTTGATGTACCGGAAGCGTATTTTTATGCTGTTGACGATGAGCTTGCAGAATTGATCCTCCAGTATCACCGTTTTAAGAAAAATAACCCCGGAAGTACATTGATATTGTCTGGTAATATATGAGGTTATTTGCATTGATTGTTCATCCACTCGTGTTTTTATTTAATAAAACAATGGGTTATATTTAATTTTAATGAAGGTGGTTTTTTTTCTGAAAAATACACCATTTCGGTATTGAAACGGTGTATTTCGCTATTTTTTTTTGAATGTAATTTATTAAATATTATGGCTATCTATTAAGCCCGAAAGTTCGTTATAAATATTTGTTCTTTGAAATGCAGTTGCTGAGTATGCTATTCTTAAATGTGATTCAACTTTTTCTTGAGTTATATTCTTATCACGGGAAAATTCTGAGTGAAAGGCCATCATGGTGATATACGTAAAGTCATGTCCATTGCAAACATATTTATAATCTGCTTGTTTGTTATAAAGTAATTGGTACTCTTTTTTCAAAAAATTGAAATCACAGTGTGGAGGTTTTCGAGGACTTCTGTCGAGGATGTGCTGAATGTAATTATCTATGTCTATATTCGCACTAAAGTCCACAAAGGTTATGAAGTTATCGTATTTCATTCCTTTAAACATTAACAATAAATTATTTTTGAAATTAAGCCATTTTAGTATTCCTATTTTGTAAGTCACGTCAATTATAGATTCTTTAAGATTATTTCGTATATCTTCAAGAGTATGTATTCTAAGTATACTTGTCTTTAAGAACTCAGAAATAAATTTGTCAAATGAACCACCTTCTATTAACATCATTTCGAGATCGTGACAGTCCGTAAAATGAATGTTTTCGTAGCTGTTACCTTCTAAAATATCAAAGTCAGCATCGCATAAACCATATACGTTTTGTTTTCCATGAGAGCGCAATAATTGCACAGCATTTATTACTTCTGGTTTACCACTACACGGCGAATCATAATGGATTCTCTCATCTGCAAAATGAGTATTAAGAAATCTAATATCACTTTCTCCTTCTAGAGTGAAAAAAATCTTCCTGCTATATTTTGGTGATCTAAAAAGCAAAAGCATTCCAGATATCCAGTCTGAAACACCGGTGATATCACGGAGGCTGTTCATTGTCCCTCCATGTTTTTATTGTTATTCTCGAATAAATCGTAAGTTATATCCCAATTATTATTAACTATTTGAGGCGAGTGTGTAGCAATAATTATTTTAGAGAACTCATTAAGTTTTTGTATTCTTGCTATTGAATCAAGAAATTCTTTTTGCCAAGCAACATGTAAAGAGATTTCTGGTTCATCAATAAGAATTACTGAATTTTGTTTAGCTTTGAATATAAGATCAAAATAGATGACTATTTGGTTTTGCTCACCTGAAGATAAGTTACTTAATGATATTCTTTCTCCATTATCACTTTGAAAATAAAATCCATGCTCGTTACTGATCTTGATTTCTTTAAATGCAAGCATTTTTTCGTTCAATAAATTAACAAATAAATTTATTTTTTCAAATAATTCTTCATAAGGTGATAGTTTTTCTAAAGCATCTGAAATATACAGATTTAAAACGGTTGAGTACTCTTTTCCTAATGTTGCATTGCTGAATTTTCTAGGGATAAAAGTATCTTCAGACTTTATTATCCCGAACTTCATAAAAAGTTCTCTTTTTCTCTGAATGCCTATCAATCTGTCATTGATAGAAGTTGAAGATATATTTTCGTTAATGCTATCAAATAATCTTGCTGGAAATGTGGAGTCAAGTCTTTGGCTTATTTGTGCTGATTCCTCAGCAGCTCTTTTTATCAACTCAAGAAGGAAATTTGCTTGTGACTCGATTGCTGATTTTTCATTTTTTATATTCTCTATCCTTTGCGCTTTGATAAAAGTTAACTCTGCATTAGGAATGGATTTATCCAAGAAATCACTTTTATGATGCTTTTCTTTATGAAGTTTTATTTTTTTAATTTTATAGTAATTTAATATTTCCTCATGATTGTAAGATTTTAGTATAGGATCAGAATCTATGTTGTCACAGATTAATAGTTTATTATATATTTCATCAAAATAATCGACGTCAAGTTCTTTGTTTTTATTTAGAGTGAATACTTCCTGTCGTTTTTTATCGTTTACATAATCGACTACCGTAACTGCAACATTCTTATTTTTTTGTTTCTCTATACATAGTAATATGGTGTCAAGTTCAAATTTTATTTCTTCAAATCGCAAATCAAAGAAAAAATCTATATTTTTATTTAAAATGTTGTCAATTATCTTTAAAAGCATGGTTTTTCCGTAACCATTTGGTCCGGTAATAATAATTGTTTCTGAGTTCCCTAAATCAATATCATAGTTTAAAATTCCGAACAAATTATTTACAGATATTCTTCTGAGTTCCATTGCAGTTCTCGACTTTTTATTAATGTTAGCAATGATTATATTATGAATATAAGATAAGGGGAATAGTTAATGATATCAATATATTAAATTGTTACTGTAACGTGAAATCTCGCTTCTAAGCGCTTGAAATGTACGTTGTTGTTATTGCTTCAACTTCGTATGTTGTTTATGTTTCGGAATTTTTCGGGCAAGTCCGTTCCCCTTCTTCTCCCTTCCTTTCAGCCTTTGCCTTTTCACTCCCTTTTCGCCATTTTCATTCATTCTGTTTTTGAGGTGGTACAGGTGGGACAAGTGGTACAACCGCGCCAGCCGTGGCTTTGCGCTGTACCACCTGAAAAATGCCAGTCGGAAAAGTGGGACAGATTTAGCAACGGCTGTCCCACCCTGTACCACTTTTTTTTAATCAAATTCTCTAAGGTGGGACGCTGTAACCCTCGCCAGCTCTGCGTGTACCACTTGTCCCACCCTGTACCACCTTTTTTTAAGACACGTTAGACTGCACTCAGATACTGAGGATGCGGGAGGTAAGCCGGTAAACCCTGGTTTTGCCGATCTCCGGCAGGCGAACCTGCGACTGGTATTTCCCGTCGCTGCCGGGCTGCAGGCATTCTGCTTCCTGGCATAATCTGGCCGCCCTGGCGGGACTGAATCCCCGGCATATTTCCCGCCAGCCCTCCGGCAGGATGAAGAACAGTGTGTGTTCCTCGCCCGTCAGCGGATCTTTTTCCACCCGGCGAAAGCCTGCCATATTCAGCGGGCGGTCCGGGCCATCCCACGAGGCAAAGCGGCTGTACTGGTGCGCGGTGATAAACCGTTTGATCTGCGCCAGCACGCCTTCATCTTCCTGGTTGGCAATATGGCCGCGCTCGTTCAGCCAGGCGTGCAGGCAGATCTGCACCGCCTCATACGCCGTGCCTTTCTGCCAGCCCGTGATGCCGTGCAGCGTCGCTATCTCTCCGGCCGCCGCCAGCAGGGCAAAACGGGCCACGATGCGCTGCACCTGGTTTCCAGCGTTGTCCGGCATCAGGGCGTTCTGGTAGCGGCGAAGTAACTCTCTCGCTAGCGTGGTGCTGGCGTCTTGGTCGTGGGTGAGGAAGGCCAGCCAGGCACGAAAGGCGGTGCCGTGAAAGCGGGCCACCCTGTCGCAGAGGGTATCGGCGAACTGCTGGCCGCTGGCAAAGCCGTGTAGTTGCTCAAACGCGCCATGCTGCCCGGTGTCGCTGGGGATTTGTACCATGCGCACGTCCATCCCGGCGTAGATACGCTCCCCGGCGCGTTCGGTGTGTTCCGCCAGCGACAGCTCCCCGGTGGAGAACAGCAGCAGCGTCCAGTGCCTGCGGTTGCGTACCTCGCCGTCGGTGCGGGCGCGCCCCTTGCCCTGGCCGTTTGCCAGCATATAGGCAATCATCCCGGCTTCACGCGGATCCACTTCGCGCAGTTCATCGAGCGGCAGCAGGGCATCATTGTGGCGACTGGCAATTCCCTCCAGCGCATTCCCGGTGGCCCGCCAGGAGTGCCAGTAATCCGTGCCACCGCAGACGGAAGCGGCCACTTTCATCACCGTGGTCTTGCCATCGGTGGACTCACCGCGCAGGTGGAAACCCCCGCCACCCGTTCCGGTCAGGCGCAACAGCGGGGCGGCCAGCGCACAGCAGACGGCAAAGACCAGACGCGAGTTGCCTGCACAGAGTGCGGCGACCTGCTCCTGCCACTCTGCCAGCGTCCCTGCCTGCGCAAAGCCACCAGTCAGGTAGTGGCTGCCCTGAAGGATGACATTGTCGCCATCGGGACCGATAACTTCATCCGGGAGCACGTATACCCCGTTGTGCCAGCCGGTTTTCTCCACGCAGGTGACCCGGCGTCCGGGGAGTGACCGTGAGATGTATTCGCACAGCAGGCTGCGCAGGGCGGGGCGGGTGGAGATATTGGTCAGACCGTTCTCCAGCAGGATGCGCCGCAGCTCCTCGCCGTTGCCGCTGAGCATCGCCATCGGCATGGCCCAGCGCCGCAACTGCCCGGTGGTGGTGTGCCATTCCAGCAGTCGGCCATAGCTGCCGTCATGGCTGTCGCAGGTGATGGCGGTGACGCGCAGAGGGGAACAGATGCGCTGGGGCTGGACGTCGCTTTCGCCGTCGCGCCGTTCGGTGAGCTTGTCAAACCACAGCGCCTCTTCATCGAGGCGGAAGTGATCCGGCAGGATATCGGAAGGCCTTTCCTGTCGCAGGCGTTCAAGCTGCCCGGTCCAGTTCTCCAGTAACTCACCGTCAGGGCTCATCAGCCGGGCCATCTGCACACCCGCGTGCGCCAGTTTTACGGCAATTTTCAGCAGATCTTCTTCACTGATATCGCCGGTGCGAAGTACCCGGACGTAGAGCGTGTCGGGCCTGATAATGGTCAGATTGCTCAGATCGGCCAGTTCATTCGGGCCGAGTACCATCGGAGGAACATCATCTTCCCGGTCGGGATCTTTTCGCCACACGCGTGAGGTTTCCCATGCCAGGCTTCCGGCAAGGATCACCACTTCGAGCGTGCGGTCCGGAGACTGCTTACAGAGAAAGGGCGCGCGTTTCATGATGGGGTATCAGTCGGCTCATCCCTGAGCGTGGATTAACGGATGACGGTGCGGCGCTGTTGCCACTGACGGATTTCCGCAGCATCGAAGACCACCAGTCGGGAAGAGAGGTGGACGGGGCGGGGAAAGTCGGTGTCTTTAATCAGGCGGTAAACCGATGATTCACTCATCGCCAGAAACTGGACCACCTGCCGCATACGCACGTTGCCGCTTTCGGGAAAAGCATCGTTACTGTCAGCACGGATTTTCATGATTGCACCTCACGGGAACAGAGTGTCGAGGCGGTTATAGCGCGGAACGGGGAGGGGAGGTATAGGTCCGGGTGAAAAAGTTAAGTCCGGATAGAAAGTAAAGAGTCCGGGAAGATTTTCTTTGCCATCAAAACTGATGGTGTTAGATTAATTTATTGAAAATAAATGGTTTTTATCCAGTTGAGCTCCGTCGAGATAATATTTGCTATGGTTAACGAATGGCAACGCACGACTACAAACACTTCACAATAGCTGCCGCTATCTCATCGTCAGTTGTAAGCGAGGAAGCTGTTAACTGTTCTAACCACTGATGATGGCATTACTTAAGTTGCGGTGTGTTAATCAACAGGGGCAGTCAGAAGAACTAACAATTTAATATTTTCTGTTATTGTGGTAACGCCAAGTTTCATATAACTTAGATAAGTAAATGTTGTTGAATTTACTCTAATTATGCAAGGTTTGACTATGGATGATATCTCATTATCTATTGCTAGAAACATGTTTCATCTCCAAGTCTATGAGTCTGACGGAGTTCGCTTTGAGGACTTGTTTTCAAAAATAATGTACTATAAGTCGCCAGATTTTCAGCAGGTGAAGCCTTATGGAAATATTGGAGACAGAAAGAATGATGGTTTTATTAAGGGGCAGGGGGTATATTATCAGGTGTATGCACCAGAAGATGCATCTAATAATGTACTAGCTGCTGTTAATAAAATAAAAGATGATTTTGAAGGGTTAAGGGATTACTGGCATGATATATGTCCTATTAAAAAATATTACTTTGTCTTAAATGATAAATATAAGGGTTCCTTACCGCAGTTGCACAAGGAATTAATTGTTTTGCAAAGTGATTTTAACTTAATTGATACTGGAGTTATTGTAGCGAAAGATCTTGAACGTGAACTTTTCAACTTACCAGATGACATGATTCGTTCAGTTGTTGGGCACCTGCCAGACATTGATCATGAAGAATATATGTTTGTATCTGGCTTTACTTGTTTCATCTCTGCTTGGATTAATTTTGAAAAAATTGCAAGGCATAAGGTTTTTTCGGCTAAACAACCTAATCGCCCTCTTTTTATAGGGAAAGTAGTCAATGCTTTAGTAAAAAACAAAATAATTTCTAGGCAAGATGCAACTTTTATTAAAAAAATTACTGAGGTTAGAAATAGTCTTGTACATGGGGTTTCGATGTTAGTCCCTAAGAAGAATGAAATCGATATGTTAATTTTCATTACTGAAAAAATAAAACCAGCTGGTGTATGTAGGCTAGATTAAATTTAATGAGTGAATTGATAGAATATATGTTTATTTTTTACTCCGATTGTGACTGGATAAAATACTACGATGGAAACTCCTAATGGCCGCATTACAACGATTGTGACCTGTTCATTAACGGAGAGCAGGTCAATTACAATTGGGGAGAGTACCCAGTTACTATAGCCTATCTGCAGATAGCATCCCTAACCTGATAACCTCCGCTTAAGCGGAAATCAGCAGCCTACATCAGTTTGTCGAAAGATGCCGATCTGGCAGCAAAAGGCGGTGACATCTTATCGTTACAATTTCGGTACAACTGATTGGCCCGTTTTTTCTAATGGCATTAAAGCATTCAACTGGAAATCTCGCTGTTGCTGTATCTTATCTCTGCAAGCGCAGCAGAGTTATAATCAACTGAATGATCGACGCGTAATGTAGAATTATCAAAAAAGTCAACACCCGACATAATCATATTGCCGATATTCTCTCGCTGTTTGTCACTGAGGCTGTCCCACCACTCAGGAGATGAGTATGTATTTTCAGCTTTTGTGAAGAAAAAATACAGGAGGGTGTTGAAAATCCTGTCAGTTTGAACCTTAATTAGTGATCGCACAAAACGTCTGATAATTGCTGAAGTTCCCAGCCAACTGAACACTACATATCCCTTACCTTCGCTGGAAAAAGCATTGAAGCAGACCTGTTCCGCCGACACGGTAAGATCGTTCAAATCCTGAATTTTGGTCCCATCAAAATCCCTCTCCGGTGAAAGAATTGACGAAACCGCAATGGGTAATGGTTCTGAAAACGTGAAGACAACACTTTCAATTTCTGAAAACTGTCTGTTAAGCAGAATGCGGTCGAGGCTAGTTTTAAGATTATTTAGTTCAGTTATTGCTGCATTCAAACCGCTTTGATGCAGGCTGACAAATTCCTGAATATAGACTTGTTCGGCCTGTAACTTTCCTTTATCGGCATTTTTAGCAAAATCGGAAGACCGTCTTCCCCCCTCCTTGGCGTAAATTTCTTTAGATAACGAACGAAACATTAGGGCAAAACACTGCTCATCCGTGCCTGTAAATTTTTCGTTCTCTAGACATGAAAATAATATTCTGTCATGAACTGCACAAAATCCGGTAAAAGTGGATGCCTGATTGATACCAATCTTCTCTGGAACCCATCTTCCGTTGTTTTTTATCAGGCTCGGCAGGTTCATTACCACTCCCATAACATGATTACTAGAGTCGGCGATCGCCTTAAGGCTACTGCTCTTAGAAAGCGTGTGCGCCTGAACGATACGTTTGTCACAATCTTCGTGCATGGATGCTGGTGCATAACACGCCTTTCTCTGCGAATTAGACTTTGAAAATTTCAGGGCTTCGGCTTTAGATACCGGCATTTCACGGTCTCGATCGAGATGGCATTTTTTATACTTAAGTCCTGATTTGCACCAGCATTTATCATTTCTTCCTAACTTCACCTTATCGTTTTCCACGAAATTAATACTCCCTGACAAAACATTCACTGAAAAATAGGGGTAATTTACCACTCCAGTAGGTAAAAGATCACCTGCTATATGCTAAGCAATAAATCTTCCTAGCATCATAATCCCTCTCTATCTCAAATCAGGAGTTAACTATGTGCGGAGGAGTGGCTAAATTAGGTAGCCAATATACATGAATTTACCTACTAATAATGGATACACGTATATAAGTGAGCCCCACCCTCAACCTGAGGTCGCTCAATCATGACAGTACAACATCAACCCGCATTAATGACCAATATCCGTAGATTAAATGTTACACAAGCAACGTCCCCCTTGATTAAGGATAGCGTTGCATCAACCTATTGAACTCACAGGACGAAGCAGACTATACGTCTGAGCTTTCAGATTTTATTCGGTTCGCTGCATCTTACACAGATATCAATTACCTATACTCACTTTTCTCTTTCCATCTTCAACACCTCATAAAATGTCCCCCGTCCAAGCCCATCCGACGGCAATTCCTGTTCCTTAGCCAGCGTCTTCAGCTTTCGAAGTATCTGGTCAGAAGCCGGTTTATCCGACGTCCCATAACGCCCATCAGTCTCCTCAACCAGAAGCTGAACCAGCAGCCAGCAGAGTCGGGCAGTATTCTCCCGTGCTTTGTCGCGCTTATGCATTCCACGCAGGGAAGGTTGTGTTGAAGCCGTGAGATCCGGTAGTGCGTCGTCGCCGAGCGTCTTCAGCCACTTGCGGCCACGGCTATTACGCGACAGTTTCATCACCGCCTTCAGGCTACGGTCTTTTACTTCTGACGGCGTCAGTTCGTCATCAATAAGCCGCCAGGCCAGGGCAAACATCTCATCGGCATAGAACATGCGCTTGTTCGCCGGGGCACTGACCATGCCTGTTGCCTTAATGGTCCGGCTGATGGCGTCGTGCAGGATACGGTAGTTTTCCTGATGTTCTTCCGGCAGGGCGTTTGCAGGTTGGGAAGCATCGAGGCCTAGAAGCAGAAGGGCGAGATGCCGCGCTTCCAGAAGCGGCATATCACATTCCCGTTCAAACAGATTCTGACGAATGGGACTGGTCACATTATTCTCCTTCCACGATTTGCAGCGGTTCTTCTGCACCGAGCAGCGCCTGCCGTCTGGCGGCATCAACGTAGTTTCCCCACCACTGCATCAGCGGTCGCCTTTGTTCCAGATAGTCGCTGCGGTTGTAGGCCGCTTCGATCTCGTCTTCTTTCTGGTGTGCCAGCACAGATTCCAGGACTTCACGGGGAAAATGACCTGCGCCTGCGGTCCTGGCGGCTGCGCATGCCGTGGGCGACCAGTTCGCCGCCGAACCCCATGCGGATAAGCGCGGCGTTCGCGGTCTGCTGGTGCATATGCTCCAGTGGTTTGCGGATGCTGGGGAAGACCCACGGACGATGGCGGCTGACGGGCTCCATGATCTGAAGAACGCGCAGCGCCTGTTTGCTAAGCGGCACCGTGTGCGAACGGTTCATCTTCATAAAGGTATCGGGGATGCGCCATTCTGCTTTTTTCATGTCGATGTCGCACCAGCGGGCGCTGACGGCCTCGCCGGGGCGAACCCAGGTCAGTAGCTCCCATTCGATAAGGCAGCGGGTTTCCTTGCGGATAGAAGCGTTCTGTAGCGCCAGCATTAGCCTGCCCAGTTCACTGGGGTGAAGGGCGGGCATGTTCTGCTTTTTTGGTTTCTTGAAGCGGGCGACCAGGTTGTCAGCCGGATTGAATTCGATGAGCTCTTCGGAGATGGCAAAACGGAAGATTTCATTAAGCCGTGAGATGACTCGCCGCAGCGTTTCGAGGATGCCCTGTTCTTCCAGCGGGGTGAGGTGTTCCTTGAGCATCTTCGGGCGGATCTCGGTAACGGGTGTGTTACCCAGAGAGGGGAAGACGTGCATCTCCAGCGAGCGCCAGACATCTTTGGCGTGATCTTCGCTAAGATCGCTGGTCCGTTTCTTCTCTTTGAGCCACTGTTCCGCAACTTTTTCCAGCGTGCATTCATTCTGGATGCGTTTTTCTTCAGCTATTCCTGCTAAGTGTTGACGGGGATCGATGCCCTGATAGAGCAGTCGTCTGTATTTCGTGCGAGTTTCGCGAGCCATGGCCAGTGTAACGACCGGGTAAGGGCCAAGGCTGGTTTTGGTGCGCTTTTTGGTGACGGGATGATAATACTCGAAATGCCAGGCCTTCCTCCCTGAAGTCTTAACCAGCAAGTACAGGCCTTCACCGTCCCGTAGCTCATAGTCTGTGCTACGGGGCTTCGCGCCAGCGATCTCCACATTTGTTAAGGGTTTCAGTTGGTTAGGCATGTTTTAGCACCACGCTTTTTTAGCCCCACGATACCGTGGTGCTAAACATGGTGCCAAAAGCTCAAGATTCATACAGAGATCATGACCACACATGCAACAAAAAAGCCTGCAACTCATTGAAGTTACAGGCTTTTTTAAGGTTCATGATGCATCATGAATGAATGTTTGGTGGAGCTGGCGGGAGTTGAACCCGCGTCCGAAATTCCTACATACCATTTTTAGTATAGTAAAAACAGTGTATTGCGTTTAAAAACAGCGGGTTAATATTATTCAGTGTTCGTCCGTTTTACGCGTTTTTAGTGCCCTGCCGCCAAAATGCCGCCATAAATTAGCGTTTCCAATTGAGGTTGTGAAGCGGGTTTTTCGTCACTGCGTCTTCGAGGTGGTCAGGGGCAAAGTGAGCGTAAACCATCGTCATTTTTATATCTGCGTGGCCCAGAATATCGCGCAGTACCAGTATGTTTCCGCCGTTCATCATAAAGTGGCTGGCGAAGGTATGGCGCAGCACGTGGGTGCATTGGCCTTCTGGTAGCTCAATACCAGCTCTTTTTACTGCACGCTCAAAAGCTTTTCTGCATGGCGTGAATAGCTTCCCTCTGTTTTTGGGGAGTTCGTCATACAGATCCTGAGATATTGGCACGGTACGGTTTTTCTTGCCCTTCGTCTTGGTATAAGTGATGCGGTATTTTGATAGCTGATGGCCCTGCAGGTTTTCAGCTTCACTCCATCGGGCGCCAGTTGCCAGGCATACTTTTGCAATCATCAGCAAACTGGGACTCTGAGAATCAGCACAGGCATCCAGTAGACGTTTAATTTCTTCCGGTGCCAGGAACGCCAGTTCGCCCTCTGCGATTTTGAATGTTGGCAGCCCAGCGAGCGGGTTGGGTGCTGACCAGTGGCCCAGCTTTTTCAGTGTGCCAAAAACAGATGATAGGTTACGTTGTTCAAGGTTTACCGTACGGGGCTTAACTGGCGACATAAGCACGCCATCTTCATTTTTTACTTCGCCTTTTAACCGTGCCTCCCTGTATTTCGTAAAATCGCCTGCGGTTAACTCTGAGGCAATGGGATCGCCCAAGCCATTACAAATAATGCTGAGTTTTGCCATCAGGCGTTTGGGGTCTGCCAGCGTCTGCCCATAAAGTGAATGCCACTGATCAATCACTTCTGACAAATGCCGCCGATCTTCCTTCTCCCCCAGCCACGGTTTTTTGTTCACCTCATCCATGGTGTGGTTTTCGAATGCTATGGCCTCGCCTTTAGTCGCAAATTGCTTGCGTACACGTTTGCCATCCCGTCCGTTCGGGTAGCATTCACACAACCATTTTCCGTTAGGCTGTTTTCTGATGCTCATAAGTTAGAGGCTCTTGATTACTTTGACTGCACGCCCGATAGCTTCAATGTCGTCGACCGAGCATTCAAATGATGTTTCATCTTGGTGAACTACAATTTTGTTGCCTGGAACGCGAGCGATTTTGACGATGCTTTTAACTCCGTCCATATCGACTAACCAGAAGCCATTACTGACTTGTTTAACAGACGTATCCACAACAAAGCTATCAGTAGCTGTTTTTACAAATAAAGAGTTGGATGAGTCACCATCGAGCAGTCTGCTATCAAGAAGAATTTCATCACTTGGCTGCAGTTCACCGTTCTTCAGTTCAACATGTTTGATGCTAGGAGCAACAATTTTAGAAAGTGGTCTTACCGTGACGGAGGTTTCGTTTTTGAGATTTCTTTCTTCGTTCTCACACGCATACATATCTCCTTGTCCCGTAGCCAGCCATAGAAGGGAAATTCCTGTTTCAAGAGCGCATTGAATTACCCATTCAGCAGGGAAACTATCCCTTAAGTATCTGTTAGCCATAGTGCTTTTTGATACTTCCAGATGTTCGCAGAGCTGCTGTCGTGAGCTGAAATTGTAAGCCTTAATAAGCCTGTTAATCGCATCGCGCCCACCACTATCATTCCCCGCCTTGATTAAACTCATAATCAAACCTCTTGACGTATATAAAAAGTGATCTTAATATCCATTCATGGTTTGAAAAGCAAAACCAAACCACATAAAACAAGATAAAACGAACCCAAACTAAGAGATACTGCACTATGAGTACTGATATTTCAATTCGTGTACCAAAAGAGATGGCAACGCCTGCTGAGTTCGCGGAGTGGGAAGGTATCTCCCGTGGCTCTGTGTATCAAAAAATTCACCATGGTCAGCTTGCTAAGTACATGGTGAAGAAAGAAAAAAATAAAGGACGTGTAAGCCTGCGGTACCTGATGTACAAAACCGACCAGGTTCGTGAGTCTCTTGGTCATTCCAACTTCCGCGTCATTGTTGGTTAGTAAGTTCGATTATGAGAACTTTCTAAGGGGCTTGCATGTTTGATTATAAGATTTCCAAACATCCACACTTTGACGAAGCCTGCCGGGTTTTCGCGCTGCGTCACAACATGGCGAAGCTGGCAGAACGCGCGGGAATGAAAGTCCAGACGCTGCGTAACAAGCTGAACCCGGAACAACCGCATCAGCTCACGCCGTCGGAGATCTGGCTGCTTACCGATCTTACTGAGGACTCTACGCTCGTTGACGGTTTTTTGGCTCAGATTCACTGCCTGCCATGCGTACCGATGAACGAAGTGGCAAAAGAGAAGCTGCCACATTATGTCATGAGCGCTACTGCTGAAATCGGACGTATTGCTGCCGGTGCTGTATCGGGTGATGTGAAAACTACTGCAGGCCGCCGCGATGTTATCAGTAGCATCAACTCTGTTACTCGCTTAATGGCACTGGCTGCCGTTTCCATACAGGCACGTTTGCAGGCTAACCCGGCGATGGCAAGCGCGGTGGATACCGTGACGGGCCTCGGCGCTTCATTCGGTCTGATCTGAGGTGGCTATGCTGACTAGAGAACCATCTTTTGCATCACTTCTCGTTAAGCAAAGCCCAGCAATGCACTACGGTCACGGCTGGATTTATTTACCTTGCGGAAAAAAGTGGCATCCATGTATTGAACTGTCTCCCCGGCAGCAGGCTGTCCGGGGAATAGGTAAAAAGAGATTGCTACAACGTCTAAGTTTTAACGTGGCAGGCATCCTGCAAACCAGGCGAAAAGCTTTTCCTGGAAGCTGAGCTTAGTGTCGTCAGACCGACCACATGCAATAGCTGCTCTTTTGTAGGCTGGATTTAACAAAGAACCGAAAGGTGCGGAATCAGAGTGATGCAGTGTTTTCAATTTTTGTGCAATCAGTTCCGGGGTCAATTCATCCCCAGCATAAAGCAATTCACCGTACTGACGGCTTTGTACGCTAGCACGCTCGGAAATAATTGCGGGTTGCCACACAAGTTGAATTGTTGCGATTACAACAACGGGCAAAGCGAATACCCATTCCAGCCCGGTATCGGCTATGACAGCAGTACCGCTAATAATCTGAATAGCAGTCATCAATTTGTCAGCCCTACCGTGAAGTGTCGCTGTCATAAGCTCAAGGTAATAGCAGTAATGCAACTGGAAATATTCGGAGCTTTGTTTAGTCATGCCGGATTCCTATTTTTTATCTTGCCCCGGTTCTGGCTTAGGTGCAGGGGCAGGACGAGGCAATACATGGAAGTTGTCAGAGTCTGACATCAGGTTTCTCCTTCGAGGGGTAGGTGATTGTTGGCGCAAATAGTCTACCACTAAGGCACGCGCCGGGCGTGTGAAAAAATTCCCGGCACAACTTCAAATAGGTATATGTACGACGAGATAGGAGGGAGAATGGCTATTGATGGCCCGGTGGCGACAGTTCCACTAAGCCCCGGCAAACGCCTGGATGGGTTGAATCATATTGCTGAATTACGCGCAAAAGTGTTCGGCCTGAATATTGAGTCGGAGCTTGAAAGGTTCATTGAAGATATGCGCGACCAAAGGGATGTTAACAATAAACAAAATGAGAGGGCACTGGCAGCCATATTCTATATGGCAAAGATTCCAGCAGAACGTCATAGCGTCAATATTAGTGATCTGACTACTGACGAAAAGCGGGAACTGATTAAAGCAATGAATCATTTTCGTGCAGTGGTGAGCTTATTTCCAAAACGGCTAACTATGCCGAATTAACCCACAACAGAAATTAATGGCGTAAACCCGCCGGGCTTCTTATTGCCCAAATTCAGGAGAAACAACAATGCGAAATATTGAAACCCGTATCACTAAAACCGGACCAGATGATGCTGGCCTTAATCAGCTGCTGACTGATGCGCGCATGGAAGAACGCCGTGGACGCGCTGATTTGATGGCAGCACGTCTGGACTCTTTGGCTGCCCATATCGTGTCACGTCAGCTTAACCACACGGAAGCGGCTGAGCTGCTGCGTCAAGAAGCGGTGAAGATTCAGAACGAAGCGCAGGAGATCCACTGATGGCTGATTCAATGGACCTCGTACAGCAGCGCGTTGAAGAAGAACGCCAGCGCCACATCCATACCGCCCGCAATAAAACGCCGGGCGTTTCCCGTGTTCTCTGCATTGATTGCGATGCACCGATCCCGCCAGCACGCCGCCGCGCCATTCCGGGCGTGCAGTGCTGCATCACCTGTCAGGAAATCGCAGAGCTGAAAGGCAAACACTACAACGGAGGTGCTGTATGAGCACCATCCTGAAATGGGCGGGTAATAAAACCGCCATCATGGCAGAACTGAAAAAACACCTCCCAGAAGGCCCGCGACTGGTTGAACCTTTCGCGGGTTCATGCGCTGTGATGATAGAGACAGACTATCCTCATTATCTTGTCGCGGATATTAATCCAGACCTGATTAATCTCTATCAGGTGATTAAGAATGATGTTGAATACTTCATCAAAGAGGGCAGATATCTTTTTGAAGCCCGTAATGATCCAGAGGCATATTATAAGACGAGACAGGAGTTTAACTTGCGCCATGGTGGCGCAATTGAACGGGCATTGTATTTCTTATATTTAAATCGCCATGGTTATCGCGGACTGTGTCGCTATAACTTGGACGGTTATTTTAATGTTCCTTACGGTAATTATAAAAAGCCGTACTTCCCTGAAAACGAAATACGTGCATTTGCAGAAAAAGCAAAACGCGCAACGTTTATCTGCGCCAGCTATGACGAGACACTGGCACTGCTGCAAACGGGTGATGTTGTCTATTGCGATCCACCATATGACGGCACGTTTAACGGATATCACACAGCTGGTTTTACAGAGAATGATCAGTTCCATCTGGCGTCTATTCTTGAACGCCGGTCATCAGAAGGTCATCCGGTTATCGTGTCCAACAGCGATACGTCTCTGACCCGTTCGCTTTATCGTGATTTTACTCGCCATCGTATAACCGCTAAGCGCAGCATGGGCGTGGCTGCCGGTGATAGTAAAACTGCAGTAGAAATCATCGCCACAAAATCAGCATGCTGGTTTGGTGTTGATTTGGCGTCTGGTCCTGATATCTCGGTAGAAACTGAGGTGCGGGCGTGGCAGTGAGTAAATTCACATTACATAATGCACCAACCACCGGCGGTTCGAATGAGGCCGCCGTGGTCTTTCCATGGAATACCCCAAAAAAAGCGGTTAACCCGTATCTGGACCCAGCGGAAGTTGCGCCGGAGTCTGCGCTTTCAAACCTGATCGCTCTTTACGCTGCGGATAACGAGCAGGAGCAGTTGCGCCGTGAGACGCTGAGCGATGAGGTCTGGGAACGCTATTTCTTCAATGAATCCCGTGATCCTGTCCAGCGTGAAATAGAGCAGGATCGGCTGATTAGCCATGCCAAAACGGCGCGTGAGCAGCAACGTTTTAATCCCGATCTGGTCATTATTGCCGACGTGGGCGCCCAACCGGCGCATATCAGCAAGCCGCTACTTGAACGGATTAAATATTTCCATAGCCTGGGCAGAGCAAAAGCTTATTCCCGCTACCTGCGCGAAACAATCAGGCCGTGTCTTGAGCGGCTGGAGCGCGTGCGTGACAGCCAGGTGTCTGCGTCTTTCCGGTTCATGGCGAGCCACGACGGGCTGGAGGGGCTGCTGGTACTCCCTGAAATGAATCAGGATCAGGTCAAACGCCTATCCACGCTGGTTGCGGCACATATGAGCATGTGTCTTGATGCGGCCTGCGGTGATCTGTTTGTCAGTGACGATGTTAAACCAGAAGAAATCCGCCAGGCATGGGAAAGGGTTGCTGCAGAAGCCATGCGCCTTGAGGTCATTCCGCCAGCCTTTGAGCAGTTGCGCCGCAAAAAGCGCCGCCGTAAGCCGGTGCCTTATGAACTGATCCCACCGTCGCTGGCCCGTATGCTGTGCGCGGACTGGTGGTGTCGCAAATTGTGGCAGATGCGCTGCGAGTGGCGGGAGGAGCAGTTGCGCGCCGTCTGCCTGGTCAACAAGAAAGCCTCACCGTATGTCAGCTACGAAGCCGTGATCCACAAACGCGAGCAGCGCCGCAAATCGCTGGAGTTCTTCCGCTCGCATGAGCTGATCAACGAAGACGGCGACACGCTGGACATGGAAGACGTGGTGAACGCCAGCAACAGCAACCCGGCGCACCGCCGTAATGAAATGATGGCCTGTGTTAAGGGGCTGGAGCTGATCGCGGAAATGCGCGGAGACTGCGCGGTGTTTTATACCATCACCTGCCCGTCACGCTTCCACGCAACTCTCAACAACGGCAGGCCTAATCCGAAGTGGACCAGTGCCACGGTCCGGCAGAGCAGTGACTATCTGGTTGATACATTCGCCGCTTTCCGCAAGGCCATGCACAAGACCGGGCTGCGCTGGTACGGCGTCCGCGTTGCAGAGCCGCACCATGACGGCACCGTGCACTGGCATCTTCTGTGCTTTATGCGCAAAAAAGACCGTCGTTCCATCACCGCGCTGCTGCGTAAGTTTGCCATCCGTGAAGACCGCGAGGAGCTGGGCACCAATACCGGGCCGCGCTTCAAGTCCGAGCTAATCAACCCGCGCAAGGGCACGCCGACAAGCTACATCGCCAAATACATCAGTAAGAACATCGACGGGCGCGGGCTGGCTAAAGAAATCAGCAAAGAAACCGGCAGACCACTGCGTGATAGCGCCGAGCATGTCAGCGCCTGGGCGTCGCTGCACCGTGTCCAGCAATTTCGTTTCTTTGGTATTCCGGGGCGTCAGGCATACCGCGAGCTGCGCTTGCTGGCAGGTCAGGCGGCGAGAGTACAAGGCGAACGCAAAGCGGGTGCGCCGGTACTGGATAATCCGCGTCTGGATGCGGTACTGGCAGCTGCGGATGCAGGTTGCTTTGCCACCTACATCATGAAACAGGGCGGTGTACTGGTTCCCCGCAAACATCACCTTGTCCGCACAGCTTATGAGCTTAACGACGAACCGAGCGCCTACGGCGATCACGGTATCCGTATCTATGGCATCTGGTCCCCGATTGCAGAGGGCAAGATTTGCACGCACGCGATGAAGTGGAAAAAGGTTCGTAAGGCCGTTGACGTTCAGGAGGCGGCAGCCGACCAGGGCGCTTGCGCCCCTTGGACTCGTGGCAATAACTGTCCCCTTGCTGAAAATTTGAACCAACAGGAGAAAGATAAATCAGCTGATGGGGGCACCAGAACGGACATTACCCGCATGGATGACAAGGAATTGCACGATTACCTGTACAGTATGAGCAAAAAAGATCGCCGGGAGCTGGCAGCAAGGTTGCGCCTGGTTAAACCGAAAAGGCGTAAAGACTACAAACAGCGAATTACAGATCATCAGCATCAGCAGCTCGTCTATGAACTGAAGTCCAGAGGATTTGATGGCAGCGAGAAAGAAGTCGATTTGCTCCTTCGCGGTGGCAGTATTCCATCAGGAGCAGGCCTGCGTATCTTCTATCGGAACCAGCGTCTGAAGGAAGATGATAAGTGGCGGAACCAGTATTAATTACGCGGGTTAACAATTCGTGCTCTTAATAATACCAGGCATATCAGGCTGATGAACGTAAAAAACGTTTTACATCAGTAAGATTATTATATACTGTAAATATAAACAGTGGTTATATGTACAGTATTGCTTGTGGTGTCATAGGAGGAAAGATGCAGGACTATTTTTTGGAGTCTTTGAAGCTCCAGCGCATTGATTTTTTTCTTAAGCTTGTAGCGGCTAGTGAGTGTAGTGATGAAGAGAAGGGGCTGGCCCTGCAGTGGGTTTCTGAACTGACAGATGAACTCATGGCAAAAATCAGAACCCACGAATACAACCGCTCAATGGATGTCATCAATTGAGGTGACTTTTATGCGCATTGAAATAATGATCGATAAAGAGCAGAAGATTAGCCAGTCTACCCTGGACGCCCTTGAATCCGAGCTTTACCGCAATCTGCGCCCCCTGTATCCCAAAACGGTAATTCGTATCCGCAAAGGTAGCTCTAACGGTGTGGAACTGACCGGATTGCAACTGGATGAAGAAAGAAAACAAGTGATGAAAATTATGCAGAAGGTGTGGGAAGACGACAGCTGGCTACATTGATTTTGTCAATAGACGCTTGTTTTTACTAATCAAAAAGGGTTACATATGAGTGAGAGGCGATGTCAATCAGATATCGCCTTGTTTTTCGTCAAGAAAAGAATAATAGGCTAAAAATGAAAATTAATAATGTAGCGTTAACAATATCTCTTGCTGTAATCCTAACTGGTTGCGTGCCACATGCTTCTAACCGAAATATCACTGCTATTGAAGTGGTGAAGCCTGCTATTGGGCAAAGTGCTACCGCCTACATGGGCGATCCCATTATCACATCTGCTACTGGATTTAAAACGGACGTACTAGAACTTGGTGCGGCTAATGGTGCATTGTCTTCTATCGCTGCTGGTACATATTGCAGTGAGGGGAATGGAATTTACCGCAATTATCATAACCCTCAAGCTGTTGCGTTAAAAAATCTCTATGGGCAAATCGGTAACTATGTTGATTATGTTAGTTACGATGCTGCAAAAAATGAGATATCACCGCCAAATGGCACTTCTTATTCTGCATCAGAAATTTCTATCAAACGTGTTCCTGATGGACTGTGTCGAGTGAGTAACTCATTGGTTAAGACTATCGAATACAATGGAAATGCAGGCGGTGTAATGAAGTTCACCTATCGTGAATTTGCAAACGATATGGCTCGTGCAGCATTTACAACAGATTTTTCTGTAGATTCTAAGGGAAGTGATGTTATCGCTTACAAAGGTGCCAAGTTCAAAGTGAACAAGGCTGATAACTCGTCTATTTCTTATACAATTATTTCTGGCTTTGACAAGGCTGTCACGTTCTAGGTTTCACGCTTACGGACTATGTTACGATTTTGCACATTCTGCATAAACGCGCATGTCTATGCTGCATGAGATCGCATGATCGTTTGAGGATCTTTTGTGTTAAGGCCCGCCAGTTCTGGCGGGCTTTTGCGTAGATCATGCAGGTGCATGAAAACCACTACATAAAGCGGGCAGGCGTGGCGGGGATACGAGCGCGCGCAAGCATGTCAAAAGATGAAATCAAGTGGTACGATAAGAAAAATTCGTCATTTCGCAAAGGGATGTCTCATGCATAGAATTGTTAAGGCTCATCTTGATAGCTTCGTAAAGAGTTACGGTATTGAAAATCATGAAGAGGATGTGCAGTTCGAGTTGTTCTGTAACAAAGCCATGCTATCTTCTCGAATCAGTATGGATTTTGAAATAGATGATGTAACGACCGGAGCTGGTGATGATGGCATGGATGGTATTGCTATCATAATTGACGAAGAGTTATGCATCTCTCCGGAAGATGCGTCTTCTATTTTTTCCTCTCAACGTAAAAATCACGATGTCGATATCGTTTTTATACAATCAAAGCGTAGCGAATCATTTGATTTAGGCGATTTTTTAAAATTTAAAGCATCTGTTTTTAGATTCATTGATGAGTCTCCATACTCTTGTTTAGATGATATCCAAAAAAATGCACATGAAGTATTTGACGTGGTGATAAAAAATGTTCCTAAGATAAGAGGCGGCCGCCCAAGTTTTACCGCTAAATATGTTGCCACAGGAATATATAAGAGCCCTAGAGAGTTAGAGTCCGCGCGAAAACTTTTTATAAAAGAAATCGAAGAATTAGGTTATTTTTGTAATGTTAGTGTTGAGTTTGTAGATCGTGATGAATTAACTAGGACTTGGATTGATACATACTCTGTGGTTAATGCTGAATTGCCATTGTTTAGTAATGCTCCTCTACCAAAAATTAATGGGATCGAAGAGGCTTATCTTGCGGTTGTAAAAGCAAAGGATTTTGTTAGTAATCTTTTAATGACGGAGGAGGGTTCTCTTCGTAATCATGTTTTTGTTGAGAACGTCCGAGCTTTCTTGGGAATAGACAACCCTGTTAATGCGTCGATTGCTGAGACAATTAAAGATAGAGATGCGGCCTCAAGATTTCCTGTTCTTAATAATGGGATTACCATAGTAAGCCCAGATGTAAAGCTTCAAGGCAGTATATTGCATTTGGAAAATTTTCAAATAGTCAACGGTTGTCAAACATCTAACGTACTTTATGAGTGCCGTGATTCATTAGATGATACTATGATGGTTAATTTGAAGGTTGTTGAAACATTGAATGAAGATGTTTTTTCAGAACTAGTTCGTGCCACTAACAGCCAAACTAAAGTTGACGAAACACAATTCTATTCTCTTCGTCCAATAATTAAAAAAGTCGAAGCGTACTTTGACACATATGAAGGACAAGACGGCCGCTTATATTTAGAAAGACGTGAAAGACAATTTATCGGTAGAGATATACCTGCAGTAAGGGTGTTTTCAGTTCATATGGCGGCTAAATGTGTCGCAGCTATGTTTTTCCGTCGGCCAGATCTTTCATACAGATACCCAAAGCGAATGTACGAATTACTGGCTGAGAAAATATTTTCTAATGACACGAAAGAAATTGTATTTTATGCGGCATGTCTAACGTTATATAGACTTCACTTGCTTACATCGAATGCAGATATCCCACAAAACATTAGGAAGTATAAATGGCATCTAATGGCTGTTGTTTGCGTGTTAATTGCTGGAAAGGACATTCCAAAGTTTGGCTCAAAGAAAATGGATATTTATTGTAATAAAATTATAACTGAGATGACAAAACATGGAGATAAAATAAAGGCAACCTTTCAAAGAGCTGTCGATATTGTTTTGTCGATCGATGACATTACGGATGATAGAATGAAAAGGCAAGCGATTTTAGACGAGATGCTTGCCAAGATTTAGTTTCATAAGATATTGGTTTCTAGTTATCTTTAGCGCTGGATATATTATGAGGTGAGTGCCTTTGTTAAAGGCACTCTTTCTATATTTATATTACTTCAAGAATGTATGCTTTGAATTTAATGACCTCATGCCCTATCCATTCATTAATTTCTTTCATTCGCTCCTGCAAAGGTATCAATTCATTGCGCACAAATACGCGGCTGGCCTTTTCTACATCGCCAAAGCCGCCGGTATTATTGGGGATGATGCCCATCATCTGCGGCGGTACGCGGTGCGCCGCCATCATGTCATCACGGCTTACGTTCTTGATATTCAGAAATTCATCCTTTGCCGCCACCTCTGACAGCGGGATGATCTGAATCCCGTCCTTTTTGCCGTTGGGCGAGTACATAAAGAGATTTCGAAAATTGCCAGGGCCCTTAGCGCTTTTCATCGCCTGGCGGATGTTGTTCACGTCCTCCTGGTTCTGTGCGGCGTCGGTCATGTACATGATAAAACCCGCGTGGCTGCCGTTGATGTAATACTTCCGACGGAACAGCGTAGCGGACTCGTTCAGTAGGGCGGAAGGGATGGCAGACAGGTATTCCGGCAGGCCGTAAATCTCCTGGTTTAAATCCGGCTCCATCAGGTGAAAGATGCTGCCTTTGGTGAACTCGTAGGGCTGCGTTGTCATGCCGTATTGCACAAACCAGTAGGTGTCTAAATCGATCCCACGGCGGGTGTATTTCGCCAGTGATGGCTCCAGCGACAGAATGCCGCCGAGCCGGTTGGTCCGTTTCTCCAGATAGGCGTTACCAAATACCAGATAGTCCTGCACAAACCGGCTGAACGCCTGCTGGCTCAGGAGTGGATGCGGGATAAAGGTGCTGGTCAGAATGTTGCGTTTCACTGCTATCGGTGAGCTGTGATGCACGGCGGCGCGATAGGTTCGCGCCAGCCCGTCAAAGCTTACTGGCGGCTCATACCATCTGTCCATCTGTACGCATTCCACATAGTCCAGCAGCTCGCGGCGGTCCAGCACCGGGATCGGGTCACCAAAGCTGAAAGCCTCGGCAGTTACGCCTGCGTTTTTAGGCACCGTAGCTTCTGTTGGCGTTGAGCTGGTTAAGGCTTCGAGTTCACTCATCAAAAAATCTCCACAATGTTGCTGGTATTGGCGGATTCGCCCTGCAGCGGTTCGTTAAACAGTGCGTGCATCGTTGCCCAGGCCAAATCTGCGTGGCTGGCCTCTTCGCTGCGGCTGGCTTCATAGGTTGGACGGTTGCCGCTGGCGGTGGTGGCGCGGCGGATAGCCATAAAGGACTGCGCAATGTCGGTGTGCCCGGCGTCAAACTCCAGACGGCGGTGGCTGATAATGTCGTACGCCTTGAGCACCAGGGCATTTTTGACGTTAGGGTTGTAGACAAACTCCCGCACGGCAGGAAAGAACGCTTTTACGTTCTCATAAACACCGTGCCCGACGCCGGTCGAGTCGATGCCGATATAGGTCACGTTGTACTGCTGCGTTAGCTTTTTGATAGCGTCCGCCTGGGCGCGAAAGTCCATCCCGCGCCACTGATGACGCTCCAGAATGCGGAACTTCCCGCCCGGTACAGTTGGTGGTGCCATAACCACGCAGCCTGCGCTGTCACCGTTCTGCGTACCTTTCGCCGGGTCGTAACCGATCCAGACTTCTCGCCAGCCAAACGGGCGCAGCGCCAGTGCCTGAAAATCGGTCCAGACTTCCCAGCTGTCCACCATGCACGCCTGCAGCTCGCTGAGCGGGAATACTGACGCCAGATCGTCAATAAATTCGCACATCAGCAGGTTCTGGTATTCGTCCGGGCTGTACTCCATGCGCAGCTGGTCGAGGTCGAACAGGTTACAGCCGCCGCGCACCGCATCTTCCACGGTGACGATCTGGCGGTACTGTCCGTCAGGGCAGAGCAGGCCGCGCGCAAGGTTGCTGTGGGTCAGGTCAATATCCACCTTGTCCGCTTTGGCTCGGCCCCGGTTAAACAGCGCGCCGGACCAGAACGGATACGCGCTGTGCGTCAGGCTGGACGGCGTGGAAAAGTAGGTTTGTCGCCATTTCTTGTGAATGGCCATCCCGGAGGCAACCTTGCGCAGCTCCTGGAATTTCGGTATCCAGAAATACTCATCAAGGTACAGGTTGCCGTGGTAACTCTGCGCCGTGCGGGCGTTGGTGCCGAGAAAGTACAAGGCTGCGCCATTGGGCAGCACCATCGGATCGCCTTTCAGCTCCACATCAACCTCTTTTGCAAAGTCGATGATGTACTGCTTAAAGACGTGTGCCTGGGCCTTACTGGCAGAAAGGAAAATCTGGTTGCGTCCGGTCAGCAGGGCGTCAATCAATGCTTCACGGGCAAAATAAAACGTGGCACCAATCTGGCGCGACTTGAGCAGGTTGCGGATGCGGTTTGTTTTCCCGGCTTCAAACCAGTGACGCTGATAGTCGAACATAGAGGCGTGGAAGACTTCTTCCAGCTTTTCGATCTGTTCATCAGTGAAAACATTCTTTTCCGGCTGACGGCGTGGGCCTTTGTTGCGGTTGGCGACGTTAGGGTTTAAGTCGGCTTCGTTGCCACCATTGTTAAACTTGCCGATCCGCGCGTGGCGCTCCGACTGGCGCGCCAGCAGGTCAATTTCTTTGAAATCTTTCCCTTCTTTATGCTCCTTCATAATGAGCTGGCAGTAGCGTGCGGCGGTGGTGAGCTGCATCTGATCCAGCGGCCCATAGTCGCCCCACTTGTCGCGTTTTTTCCAGCTGTGAACGGTTGCAACTTTTTCGCCCAGCATTTCAGCAATGCGGGCTACGCGGTATCCCTGAAAGTACAGCAGCATGGCCTGCCTACGGGGATCGAGGTCTGCGGGGGTCAGTGTCGTGTTCATGGCCCAAACATACGGCCTTGGATGGCGGCTTTCCCCGGCTGCGGTTTGTGTGGTTTACCGTACAAATACAGCGCGTTGTCTCACTCCCCCTATCACCGCAAACATAAGGCTCCAGTAAGTTATTTCTAACGGAGCACGGCTCATGACAGTGAAAGCAAAGCGTTTCCGCATCGGGGTGGAAGGTGCCACCACTGACGGGCGCGAGATCCAGCGTGAATGGCTGGTACAGATGGCTGCCAGCTACAACCCGACGGTCTATACCGCGCTGATTAACCTTGAGCACATCAAGTCTTATCTGCCGGAGAGCACTTTTAACCGCTATGGCAGGGTGACGGGGCTGGTTGCAGAAGAAATCCAGGACGGCCCGCTGGCGGGCAAGATGGCACTTTATGCCGATATCGAACCCACTGACGCCCTGGTGGAACTGGTGAAAAAAGGCCAGAAGCTTTTCACCTCCATGGAGGTCAGCACGAAGTTTGCCGACACCGGCAAAGCCTACCTTGTGGGGCTGGGTGCGACGGACGATCCTGCGAGCCTTGGCACCGAAATGCTGGCTTTCAGCGCCAGCGCCGCACATAATCCGCTGGCAAACCGTAAGCAGAACCCTGAAAACCTGTTTTCGGAAGCTGTCGAAACGCTGATCGAACTGGAAGAGGTCCAGGACGAAAAGCCGTCCCTCTTTGCCCGCGTCACCGCGCTGTTCACCAAAAAAGAGCAGACCGATGAGGCGCGTTTCTCCGATGTGCATAAAGCCGTGGAACTGGTCGCCTCCGAGCAGCAGAACCTGAGCGAGCGCACTGATAAATCCCTGTCCGAACAGGACAAGCGCCTTTCTGAGCTGGAGTCCTCCCTGCAGGAACAGCTGGCCGCCTTTGCCGAGCTAGAGCAGAAGCTTAGCAGCGAAGACAGCCGTAAAGACTACCGCCAGCGCGCGCCGGGCGGTGACGCACCGGCAGGCACCCTGACCAATTGCTGATGGAGCATAAAACCCGATGAAAAAGAAAACCCGCTTTGCCTTTAACGCTTACCTGCAGCAGTTGGCGCGCCTGAACAGTGTGGAGGTTGAAGAACTCTCCAGCAAGTTTACCGTGGAGCCGTCCGTGCAGCAGACGCTGGAAGACCAGATCCAGCAGTCCGCCGCTTTCCTGACGCTGATTAACATCACGCCGGTCACTGAACAGTCAGGACAGTTGCTGGGGCTGGGCGTTGGCAGCACCATTGCCGGAACCACCGATACCACCACCAAAGAGCGCGAGCCTACCGATCCGACGCTGATGGAAGACGTGGAATACAAATGCGAACAGACCAACTTTGATACGGTGCTGACCTACGCAAAACTGGACCTGTGGGCCAAGTTCCAGGACTTCCAGGTGCGTATCCGCAACGCCATCGTCAAGCGTCAGGCGCTGGACCGCATCATGATCGGCTTTAACGGCGTGAAGCGCGCCAAAACCTCAAATCGTGCTGAAAACCCGCTGCTGCAGGACGTCAATAAAGGCTGGTTACAGAAAATCCGCGAAGACGCGCCGGATCATGTTATGGGCAGTAAAACCGCAGAAGACGGCACCACTACTGCGGAGCCGGTAAAAGTAGGTCCGGGTGGTAAGTATGTAAACCTTGACGCTGTGGTGATGGATGCCGTCAACGAGCTGATCGATGTGGAGTATCAGGATGATGATGAGCTGGTTGTTGTCTGTGGTCGTGAACTGCTGTCTGACAAGTATTTCCCGCTGGTCAACAAAGAGCAGGACAACAGCGAAAAAATTGCCGCCGATATGATCATCAGCCAGAAACGTATGGGCGGCCTGCAGGCTGTGCGTGCGCCTTTCTTCCCGGCAAATGCATTGTTAATCACCCGACTGGATAACCTGTCCATCTACTGGCAGGAAGACACCCGCCGCCGTTCTGTTATCGACAACCCGAAACGTGACCGGATTGAAAACTTTGAATCCGTTAACGAGGCGTATGTGGTCGAGGACTACCGCTGCGCGGCACTGGTGGAAAACATCGAAATGAGTGATTTCACTCCGCCTGCCGCACCTGTTGTAGCCGCAGAGTCAGGAAATGGAGAGTAACGCATGAGCCTGAGTCCCGCACGGCAGCACCGCCTGCGCATTCAGGCCGAACAGGCCGCCCGTGAGGGCGGCAGTGTTCGCCGCCATGCGTCTGGCTATGACCTGATGCTGCTGCAACTGGCAGAAGATCGCCGTCGCCTTAAAGGCATCCAGTCCACGGTGAAAAAGGCGGAAATCAAGGTGGAGCTGCTGCCGAAATATTCCGCCTGGGCGGAGGGCGTGCTGGCTGCCGGAGGTGCGCAGCAGGATGACGTGCTGATGTACGTGATGCTGTGGCGTATCGATGCCGGTGATTATGCCGGTGCGCTGGAAATCGGGCGTCATGCGCTGCGCCATGGCTGGGTGATGCCGCTGGGCAACCGTAACGTGCAGACCGTGCTGGCAGAAGAAATGGCAGACGCGGCGCAAAGCGCTCTGCTGGCCGCTGCCGGTTTTGATGCCGATCTGCTTCTGCAGACGCTGGACCTGACAACTGATCTGGATATGCCGGACCAGTCGCGGGCGCGCCTGCATAAAGCCATCGGCGCTGTACTGAGCGAAAGCAATCCGGCGTCTGCCCTGAATCACCTTACCCATGCGCTGCAGCTCGATCCCCGCTGCGGTGTGAAAAAAGAAAAGCAGCAGCTGGAGCGCAGACTGCGCAATGACAGCCGCTAACGAACGTGCCCCGCGCACGGGCGGCACGGGATGGCGAAAGGCACTGCCACATCAAAATTCCGTCCACCGCCCACTTATTCAGGAGAAAGCCGCATGAAGTTTGTTGCGCCCGAACAGGCACCGGAACAGGCGGAGGTCATCAAAAATACGCCGTTCTGGCCTGATGTGGACCTGTCGGAATTTCGCAGTGTGATGCGCACTGACGGCACGGTGACGCAGCCGCGTTTAAAGCAGGTCGTGCTGACGGCGATCTCTGAGGTTAACGCTGAGCTGTACGACTTCCGCAACCGTCAGCAGATGCTGGGCTGGCGGACACTTGCTGAGGTTCCCGCAGAAATGCTGGACGGTAAAAGCGAGCGTATCCGGCACTACCACAACGCTGTTTTTTGCTGGGCGCGCGCTGTGCTTAATGAGCGTTATCAGGACTATGACGCCACGGCGTCAGGCGTGAAGCGAGGGGAGGAGCTGGCGGAGGCCAGCGGCGATCTGTGGCGTGATGCCCGCTGGGCCATCAGCCGGGTGCAGGATGTACCGCACTGTACGGTGGAGCTTATCTGATGAAAGTGCGTGCGCATCAGTATGACACGGTGGACGCGCTTTGCTGGCGTCATTACGGGCGCACGCAGGGTGTCACTGAGCAGGTTCTGCATGCAAATCCGGGGCTGGCTGAGTACGGCCCATTTTTACCGCACGGGCTGCAGGTGGAGCTGCCGGACATTACGGCGTCAACCACGGCGCAGACCGTCCAGCTATGGGACTGAATTATGACGCTTGAACGAATCAGCGCCTTTATCACTTACTGCATCGCCGTGCTGCTGGCATGGCTGGGCGATCTGTCGCTCAAGGATGCGTCAACGGTTGGCGGCGTACTGATTGGTGTGCTGATGCTGGCTATCAACTGGTACTACAAACACCAGTCTTTCAAATTGTTACGTGGCGGCAAGATTTCGCGGGGGGAATATGAATCCTTCAATCGTTAAGCGCTGCCTTGTCGTGGCGGTGCTGGCTATCGCCGCCACGCTGCCCGGATTTCAGTCGCTTCATACCTCCGTTGAGGGGCTGAAACTGATCGCCGATTACGAGGGATGCCGCCTGCAGCCTTATCAGTGCAGCGCGGGCGTCTGGACTGACGGGATCGGCAATACGTCCGGTGTGGTGCCTGGAAAAACCATCACGGAACGGCAGGCGGCGCAGGGACTTATCACCAACGTGCTGCGCGTGGAGCGGGCACTGGATAAATGTGTGGTACAGCCGATGCCGCAAAAGGTCTATGACGCGGTGGTGTCGTTTGCTTTCAACGTGGGCACCGGCAACGCCTGCAGCTCCACGCTGGTTAAGTTGCTGAACCAGCGGCGCTGGGCGGATGCCTGCCATCAGCTGCCGCGCTGGGTATATGTCAAAGGTGTGTTTAATCAGGGGCTGGACAACCGCCGCGCGCGGGAAATGACCTGGTGCTTAAAAGGAGTATAGCGAAATGAAATGGTTAAAAAGTTACTGGCTGCCGTTCTCGGTTCTGGCGCTCCTTGTGATGGTTGATGTGAATTTCCCGGCATCTCATGCGCTTTTCCCACTGGCGCTGGTTATGTGGTTTGAGTATGCCGCTTTTTCACTGGTTTGTTGTGCTGGTTTGTACTCCTGCACCCTGACGGGGGGGGGATCGGCTACGCGTCCGTCAGTTGCTCAGCAGGGTGCTGGGGCTAATGGATAAAGTACCTCTCATCTGGTATCAGCGTCTCGCTCTTGCCTTTGTCATATTGCTTGCCGGATGGAAGCTCACGGGGATGGTGTGTGTTTTTACAGTAGCCATGAGCTTAGCAATAAAAGATGAGCTAAAGGCACTGCGGGAATGAATCGTTTACTGGCAGTGGTTCTGGCGCTGGTACTTGCGGCGCTGGGCTGGCAGTCGTGGCGGCTTAACAATGCCAGCCACACCATCGAGACGCAGGGCGCGGTGCTGAAAAGCAAAACGCAGGAGCTGACGAAGAAAAACAGCCAGCTGATCGGCCTGTCCATTCTGACCGAAACCAACAGCCGGGAGCAGGCGCGGCTTTATGCGGCAGCGGAACAGACCACCGCACTTCTGCGCAGCCGCCAGCACCGGATCGAGGAACTGAAACGTGAAAATGAGGATTTGCGCCGCTGGGCTGATACTCCTTTGCCTGCTGACATTATCCGGCTGCGGGAGCGTCCGGCCCTCGCCGGAGGTGCAGCTTACCGTGAGTGGCTGTCCCAGAGTGACGCAGTGCCGTCTGGAAAGGTCAGCGCCGCGCAGTAACGGCGATCTGAACGCGGTGCTGGATGAAACCGAGGCCGCCTGGGCGGTCTGTGCTGACAAAGTGGACACGATTATTGCGTGTCAGGAGCGAGACAGTGAACAAACCGCAGTCCTTACGCAGCGCCCTGAATAAAGCGGTTGCCTATGTCCGGGACAACCCGGACAAGCTGCACCTTTTCGTTGATAACGGCTCACTGGTGGCAACAGGAGCCAGTTCTATGTCATGGGAATACCGCTACACCCTGAACGTGGTGATCGAGGATTTCAGCGGCGACCAGAATCTGCTGATGGCTCCAGTCCTGCTGTGGCTCAGTACCAGTCAGCCGGACGCCATCAACAACCCGGATCTGCGCGAAAAACTGTTCACCTTTGAAGTGGATATTCTGCGAAACGATGTGTGCGATATCAGCATGAACCTGCAACTGACTGAGCGTGTGCTGGTCAGCACTGACGGCAGCGTATCGAGCGTTGAAGCGGTGCCGGAGCCGGACGAACCCGAAGAAATGTGGACGGTGAAACGTGGATGAGCTGCAGAAGGTGGATGACTGGCTGACGGCGCTGCTGGCGAATCTGGAGCCTGCCGCGCGCAGCCGTATGATGCGGCAACTGGCGCAACAGCTGCGCCGGACGCAGCAGCAGAACATCAGGCTGCAGCGTAATCCTGACGGCAGCGGCTATGAGCCGCGCCGGGTGACTGCCCGCAGCAAGAAGGGACGCATCAAACGCCAGATGTTTGCAAAGCTTCGCACCACAAAATACCTGAAAACCACCGCCAGTGCGGACTCCGCCAGCGTGCAGTTTGATGGCAAGGTGCAGCGCATTGCCCGTGTTCACCATTACGGCCTGCGGGATCGCGTCAGCCGAAAAGGCCCGGAGGTCCGCTACGCAGAGCGCCGCCTGCTGGGCGTGAATGAAGAAGTGGAAACCGTCACCCGCGACACCCTGCTGCGCTGGCTGGCGGGGTGATCTTTGTGCCACTGCTGGCACAAGCGCCCGCGCTGCCTACCTTTTCCCTCTGATGGCAACCTTTCGTTATGAATGCACAACTGACCGAAATTATGCGCCTTATCACCAACCTGATCCGCACCGGCACCGTGACCGAAGTGGACCGGGAAAACTGGCTGTGCCGGGTGAGAGTGGGCGAGCTTGAAACCAACTGGATTAACTGGCTGACGCTGCGTGCCGGTGGTGCCCGTACATGGTGGTGCCCGTCGCCGGATGAGCAGGTGGTGGTACTGAGCATGGGCGGCAATCTGGAAACTGCTTTTGCGTTGCCTGCCATCTACTCCAATCAGTTTGCGCCGCCGTCGGATTCTGTGGACGGCTGCGTGACGGAGTACCCGGACGGTGGATGGTTTGAGTACGAACCCGCCACCGGGCGGTGGCATGTCCGGGGTATCAAATCCATGGTGATCGAGGCGGCGGACAATATCACCCTAAAAACCGGTGAGTTTGTAGTGGAGGCTGACACAACACGCATTAACAGCGAGGTGGTGATCAACGGCGGCGTTACCCAGGGCGGCGGCGCAATGAGTTCTAACGGGGTCGTGATGGATAAACACGGTCACACTGGCGTTAAGTCAGGCGGGGATACATCGGGAGGTCCGGTATGACGCTGTATATCGGTATGAGCCGGAATGACGGGCAGGCCCTTGCGGATACAGACCATCTGCGCCAGTCGGTGCGGGATATTCTGCTGACACCGCAGGGTAGCCGCATTGCCCGGCGGGAATACGGTTCGCTGCTGTTCGCGCTGATTGACCAGCCGCAGAACCCGGCACTGCGCCTGCAGATTATGTCTGCAGTCTATGTGGCGCTGAACCGCTGGGAGCCGCGCCTTACGCTGGACTCCATCACCATCAACGGCAATTTTGACGGCTCTATGGTGGTTGAGCTTACGGGACATAGTAATAACGGAGCACCGGTTTCCCTTTCCATATCAACAGGAGCAGACAATGGCAGTCATTGACCTTTCCCGGTTACCGCCGCCACAGATAGTGGACGTGCCGGATTTTGAGACGCTGCTGGCTGAGCGCAAGGCCGCTTTTGTGGCTCTTTATCCTGTGGATGAACAGGACGCGGTGCGGCGCACGCTGGCGCTGGAATCTGAACCCGTCACCAAGCTGCTGCAGGAAAGCACATACCGCGAAATCCTGCTGCGCCAGCGTATTAACGAGGCTGCGCAGGCGGTGATGGTGGCCTATTCGATGGGAAATGATCTTGAGCAGCTGGCAGCCAACTGCAACGTGAAACGTCTGACGGTAGTTCCTGCTGATAATGATGCAGTACCGCCGGTCACCGCAGTGATGGAAGATGATGAGGCGCTGCGCCAGCGCATCCCTGCAGCATTTGAGGGACTGTCCGTTGCTGGCCCTACGGGAGCCTATGAATTTCACGCCAGAAGTGCGGACGGACGTGTGGCAGATGCCAGCGCAACCAGTCCGGCCCCTGCAGAGGTGGTACTTACCGTGCTGAGCCGTGAGGGTGACGGTACAGCAGTAAAAGACCTGCTGGATGTGGTTGAAAAAGCCCTGAACAGTGAGAGTGTACGCCCGGTGGCTGACCGTCTGACGGTTCGTAGTGCGGAGATCATACCGTACCGGGTGGAGGCTACCATTTTTCTTTATCCAGGGCCGGAAGCGGAGCCTGTTATGGTGGCGGCAAAAGCCAGTCTGCAGAGGTACATCGCCAGTCAGACGCGGCTGGGACGTGATATCCGCCGCAGCGCCATTTATGCCGCGTTGCACGTGGAGGGCGTCCAGCGTGTGGAGCTGACGTCCCCTCTGGAGGATGTGGTGCTGGATAAGACACAGGCGGCATCCTGTACCGAATGGAGCGTTACCAACGGGGGCACGGATGAATAGTCTGTTGCCGCCGGGTTCGTCGCCGCTTGAGCGCCGACTGGCGCAGACCTGCAGCGGGATTTCCGATCTGCAGGTATCGCTGCGTGATTTGTGGAACCCGGCAACCTGCCCGATCAGATTCCTGCCTTATCTGGCCTGGGCGTTTTCTGTTGACCGCTGGGATGAGAGCTGGACAGAAAGCGTCAAGCGCCGCGTTGTGCAGGACGCTTTTTATATCCATCAGCACAAGGGGACAACCAGCGCCGTGCGGCGCGTGGTAGAGCCGTTCGGCTTCCTGATCCGCATCAATGAGTGGTGGCAGACCGGCGAAACGCCGGGGACGTTCCGTCTGGATATTGGCGTACAGGATCATGGTATCACCGAAGACACCTATCTGGAGCTTGAGCGCCTGATAAGCGATGCCAAACCATGCAGCCGCCACATGACAGGTATGTCCATTAATATGCAGACCAGCGGCCCTTACTGGGTTGGTGCAGCCAGCTACCTTGGTGAAGAAATCACGGTGTATCCGTATATCAATGAAACGATTGTTTCCGGCGGCACCGCACATGAAGGCGGGGCAGTCCATGTTATTGACACAATGAGAGTGAATCCATGAGCGCAAAATTTTATACCCTGCTGACGGAGATCGGCGCGGCGAAACTGGCAAGCGCCGCCGCGCTCGGTGTCCCGCTGAAAATTACCCATATGGCGGTGGGCGACGGTGGCGGTGTGCTGCCCACACCCAGCGCGCAACAGACCGCGTTAGTTGCTGAGAAGCGTCGAGCAGCGCTGAATATGCTGTATATCGACCCGCAGAACAGCAGCCAGATTATTGCTGAGCAAGTGATCCCGGAAACTGAGGGGGGATGGTGGATTCGTGAGGTCGGCCTGTTTGATGAAACCGGCGCACTGATCGCCGTGGGTAACTGCCCTGAGAGCTACAAGCCGCAGCTGACAGAAGGGAGCGGACGTACGCAGACCGTGCGCATGGTACTGATTACCAGTAGCACCGATAACATCACCCTGAAAATTGACCCTGCAGTAGTGCTGGCAACCCGTAAATATGTAGATGATAAGGCGCTGGAGCTGAAGGTATATGTAGACGACCTGATGGCAAAGCATCTTGCTGCGCCGGACCCGCATTCACAGTATGCGCAGAAGGACAGCCCGACACTCACAGGGATTCCAAAGGTACCGACGCCAGCGGCGGGTAACAGCACTAAACAGATTGCGAACACGGAATTTGTGGCATCGTCTATTGCGGCAATGGTGGATTCTGCGCCTGCAGCACTGGATACGCTGAACGAGCTGGCAGCGGCTCTGGGGAATGACCCGAACTTTGCCACGACGATGATAAACGCTCTGGCTGGAAAGCAACCGCTGGACAATACACTGACGAATTTAAGCGGAAAAGATATCGCCGGCCTTCTCACATACCTCGGTTTAGGCGAAACAGCAAAGCAAGCTGCGGGCGCAGTCCAGAAAACTGGCGATGAGATGAGCGGGAAGTTAACCCTGCCACAGACATCTTCCTTCGGCGTGAATACTAATAACACACTGGGCGGTAGTTCCATCGCTATTGGTGATAACGATACCGGCTTTAAACAGAATGGTGACGGGATACTGGATACGTTTGCGAATAGCCAGCACACCGTTCGTGTCGCTCCCGGTGAAATGATGGTTCTGGGAGCTATTCGCGCAGGCAAAGAAAAAAAACTGTCACTGACGAGTAATAATAATTCGACAATGACAGCCACGTTTAATTTATGGGGCGACGCAAACAGGCCTACAGTGATTGAACTGGACGACGACCAGGGATGGCATTTATACAGCCAGCGAAATCCTGATGGTTCGATTGTCTTTACGGTCAATGGCGATATCACCGCTAACACGCTTCGTGCAGGCGGGGCCATCTATCAGAATAACGGCGACATCTTTGGTTCTGTCTGGGGGAATAGCTGGCTGAGTCTGTGGATTAATAATAATTTCGTCGCAGATGTTCAGTTAGGGGCTGGCACATCAGTGACTACCTGGAACAATGCAGGTTCCTGGCCTAACACTCCCGGATATGTAGTTACCTCCGTCTGGAAAGATGCACAAGGCGAAAATATTGATGGTATTAATTATGCGCCTTTGCAAAAACGAGTCGGGAATCAGTGGTATACCGTACAAGGGGGAACGGCATAATGAAAAAATATCAGAATATCAAAAATTTCAGACTTATTGACGACCCCGTAAGCAGGGGTAAAACTCAGGCCGAAATAAATATAGGTGCATATTTCCTGGAATCGGAAGACGGGCAGGACTGGTATGAATGTCAGTCATTATTTTCTGATGATACTGCAAAAATTATGTACGATCCTGAAGGGGTTATCTGGGGTGTTGTTAATCATCCAGTCCCGCAACGTGGAAACACATATGCTGTATCAATGTTGTGGCCGGTTAATATGTCTGTTGCGGAAATAGACGCTGCTGACTGTCCTGATGATTGTCGTGGTGATGGCTCATGGTTGTACAGAGATGGTAAGGTTTTACCCGTTCCGGTGGATTATCAGGCTAAGGCCGAAACCACCCGACAGAAATTACTTAACGATGCAGATAATGCCATTAAGGACTGGCGCACAGAATTAACGTTGGGAATTATCAGTGATGAAAATAAAGCGGCTTTGATTTTGTGGATGAACTATATCAATGTTCTTAAATCGCTTGACTTAACAGACGTTTCAGATGAGGCCACCTTCACCGCAATCAGGTGGCCTGCATTACCACAATAACGACTACTGGCTGACTGGCTTATCCGGCCAGTCAGGGTTTGAGGTATCCACCCGGTTTACCAGTACGCTGTAGAGTTCCCATGCCTCCAGCCGCTTGATTTCCTCATCTGTAGCCATTTTTAATTTTACCGCTCGCGCCAGTGGCGCAATGACTGACTCTGCCTCAGCAAGAAGTTCCGCTTTTCTGGATTCAGCCTGTGCAACCAGTTCTTCAGGCGTATATTCGCGATGCTCAACCAGTACCGGGCCTCCTTTCCTGTGCTCAATATATTTTCCGTCCACCTGACCCTGCATAAGTCCATGGTAATGTTCATCAGTCAGAGGAATTAGATCAGTCGGGAAATCGCCCGATTCGGTATCCGGCTTGTAGAAAAAACCTTTCTCTTTAAAGCTGTAATAATAATCGCTCATTGATAATTATCTCCCGATCGCAAACCAGGCTACAGGATAGCCATTTACGACATTTCCGTCTGTTGATGCTTTAGTTGCGGCAAAAAACTGGCTTTTACTCACCGGGTATCCAAACGCATTATCCACTGAACCTCCCTGCTGATTAGTGTTGGTGACAAATACAGCAAAGCAGGATGTCGGAAACTCTCGCGGGAAATTGTAGGTTCCGTTTGAGCTACCAAGTGTCCCCCATTGCATTATAAACCCGGTGCTTTCGTCACGAACCCAGCCATAATCACCGAGGCTGGCAGTATTTTTACGGTTGTAATTATTAATAAGGAAGTCATTCAGCCAGCCACCCCACACATCACCATATAAATTACCATCAGGACCAACACGGCTTTTACCGCTCAATAAAATTTCTGTAGCAGTAATCCTTCCCGGTGCGCGAAATTCTCCGGTTGCAACATCAAATACCCATATTTTATCGTTAACATCAAAGTCTGTTTTTGCATGAATTGCAATTTGTGGGAAATTAGTATTCCCACTAGTTAATATTCCGAAAGAGGCGGCTACAGGATAGCCAGACTCCAGTGAGACCTTTCCTTTCAGGAGCGGGAAAAAATTATTATCATTATTCTGACGGTGAACCATTGGTACACTAAACGGTGCTTCACTGCTTAACTGACCAGAAAATCCCCCCGCCCCCTCCGGCCAGTTATTATCAACAAGAGCCTGAAAATTTTTAGTCAGCATCTTTTTACTGTGCTGCAATTCATTTTCATTAAAATATCCTGCCAGCACGTTGTTAGCCATAAATGCCAGATTACCGTCGCCGTTCCCTTTGAGCCCGGTATCGTTATCACCGATAGCGATGGAACTACCGCCCAGTGTGTTGTTAGTATTCACGCCGAAGGAAGATGTCTGTGGCAGGGTTAACTTCCCGCTCATCTCATCGCCAGTTTTCTGGACTGCGCCCGCAGCTTGCTTTGCTGTTTCGCCTAAACCGAGGTTTATGAAAATGCAGAAAACGGTCGTAAATGGCATGATCCCAGCCTTTTGCGAGGGGGCCTGTTGTGCAAATTGGCTATGTACGGGTGTCAACAAATGACCAGAATACTGATTTACAGCGAAACGCGCTGAATTGCGCAGGATGTGAACTGATTTTTGAAGACAAAATAAGCGGGACCAAATCAGAAAGGCCCGGATTAAAAAAGTTGCTCAGGACGTTATCAGAAGGGGACACACTGGTTGTATGGAAGCTTGATCGCCTGGGTCGCAGTATGCGTCATCTGGTCGTTCTGGTAGAGGAGCTGCGGGAGCGTGGCATTAATTTCCGCAGTCTTACGGATAGCATAGATACTTCCACATCAATGGGGCGTTTCTTTTTCCATATCATGGGCGCACTCGCTGAAATGGAGAGGGAATTAATTGTGGAAAGAACCCGCGCCGGACTTGCCGCTGCGAGGGCGCAAGGGCGAGTCGGTGGCAGGCGTCCAAAGCTCACTCCGGAGCAATGGGAGCAGGCCGGACGGTTGCTTGCCGCCGGTGAAACTCGTCATCGTGTTGGATTGCTTTTTGATGTTAGCATTTCCACTCTTTACAAGAAATTCCCTGTAAATCAGTCGCGTTGAAAGTGGCGATATTGTACCAGCACTGACACATCGTGAAATACGTGCGCCGCACGCCTGGCAACCAGAACATAAGGTATCCCTGTCAACCGGAGAGACTGCCTTATGGCTCAGGATTACCACCACGGGGTGCGCGTTGTTGAAATCAACGAGGGCACCCGACCTATTACCACGGTGAGCACTGCCATCGTGGGCATGGTCTGCACCGGCGATGATGCTGATGCGTCCGTGTTCCCCCTCAATAAGCCGGTCCTGCTGACTGATGTGCTCACCGCCAGCGGTAAAGCGGGGGAGTCCGGCACGCTGGCCCGCTCGCTGGACGCGATTGCAGATCAGGCAAAACCCGTGACTGTCGTTGTGCGTGTGGCGCAGGGAGAAACCGAAGCGGAAACCACCTCCAATATTATCGGCGGCGTAACTTCCGACGGTAAGAAAACGGGCATGAAAGCTCTACTGTCGGCGCAGTCGCAGCTCGGTGTCAAGCCGCGCATTCTTGGGGTGCCGGGACATGACACTCAGGCCGTTGCTACTGAACTGCTGGGCGTGGCGCAAAGCTTGCGCGGGTTTGCCTACCTTGCTGCTAATGGCTGCAAAACGGTGGAGGAAGCTATTGCCTATCGCGAGAATTTCAGTCAGCGCGAGGGAATGCTGATCTGGCCTGACTTCATCAACTTTGACACCGTGCTGAAAGCAGACGCGACGGCTTACGCCTCCGCCCGTGCGCTCGGCCTGCGTGCCAAAATCGACGAGCAGATCGGCTGGCATAAAACCCTGTCCAATGTGGGTGTGAACGGTGTCACCGGCATTTCCGCTGATGTGTTCTGGGATCTGCAGGACCCGGCAACCGATGCGGGACTGCTGAACAAAAATGACGTCACCACATTGATTCGCAAAGACGGCTTCCGCTTCTGGGGTTCCCGTTGTCTCAGTGACGATCCGCTGTTTGCCTTTGAGAACTACACCCGCACGGCGCAGGTGCTGGCTGACACTATGGCGGAGGCGCACATGTGGGCGGTGGATGGCGTGCTTAATCCGTCGCTGGCCCGCGACATTATTGAAGGACTACGCGCCAAGATGCGCAGTCTGGTCAACCAGGGATACCTGATTGGTGGTGACTGCTGGCTGGATGAGTCTGTTAACGATAAAGACACCCTTAAAGCCGGGAAACTGACCATCGATTATGACTACACGCCGGTGCCTCCGCTTGAAAACCTGATGCTGCGCCAGCGCATCACCGATCGTTACCTGGTCGATTTTGCCAGCCGTGTCGCTGCATAAGGGGGAATCATGGCTTTACCACGCAAGTTAAAACACCTGAACCTGTTCAACGACGGGAACAACTGGCAGGGGATCGTTGAGTCTCTGACCCTGCCGAAATTTACCCGCAAGTTTGAGAAGTATCGCGGCGGCGGTATGCCGGGCGCAGTGGATGTGGACATGGGGCTGGATGACGGTGCACTGGACACGGAATTTTCAATCGGCGGTACCGAGCTGCTGTTATTCAAGCAGATGGGCAAGGCAACCGTTGACGGCATCCAGCTGCGTTTCACCGGTTCCATTCAGCGTGACGATACCGGCGAAGTGCAGGCCGTTGAGCTGGTTGTGCGCGGGCGCCATAAAGAAGTGGATTCCGGCGAGTGGAAAACCGGCGAGAGCAGCAGCACCAAAGTCAGCAGTACCAACAGCTACGCGAAGCTGACCATTAATGGTGAGGTGCTCTATGAGGTCGATCTGGTCAACATGGTAGAAATCGTTGGCGGCGTGGACCTGATGGAAGCACACCGTAATGCCCTCGGCCTCTGATTAACCTTAACGGCGCGGGCAGCCGCGCCAGTATTTCATTAACAGGATACGAACATGAGCGACAAGCTGACTGAAAAGACCGTAAAACTGGATACTCCCATCATGCGCGGTAAAACTGAAATTACCGAAATTGTGCTGCGCAAGCCTCAGTCCGGCGCACTGCGTGGCACCCGTCTGCAGGCCATTATGGATATGGACGTGGGCGCAATGATGACTGTGATCCCACGAATCTCCACCCCGACGCTGACCGCGCAGGAAATGGCAGAGCTGGACCCCGCCGATCTCACCGCGCTGTCGGTAGAGGTGGTGACTTTTTTGTTGAAGAAGTCGGTGCTTGCCGGTTTACCGACAGCCTGACGATTGATGATCTTGTGGCGGATATCGCCACCATCTTTCACTGGTCGCCATCCATCACTGACGTTATGCCGCTGACTGAGGTGCTGGCGTGGCGGTATAAGGCAATTCAGCGAAGCGGGGCCAGCGATGAGTGACAATAACCTGCGTCTGCAGGTGATTCTTAATGCGGTTGACAAGCTCACCCGCCCATTTCGATCCGCGCAGGCCAGCTCAAAAGAGCTGGCTACAGCGATTCAGCAAAGCCGCGCCCGTTTAAAAGAATTAGATGCTCAGGCGGGCCGCATTGACGGTTTCCGCAAGGCCAGCGCGCAGCTGGCAGTCACCGGTAACAGCCTGAAAGCCGCACGCGAAGAAGCTGCGAAACTTGCCACGCAATTCTCTGCCACCAACCGCCCGACGGCGGCGCAGGCACGGCTGCTTGAGCAGGCAAAGAACCGCGTTACGGAGTTACAGAGCAAATATAACGGTCTACGTCAGTCAGTGCAGCGCCAGCGTCTTGCGCTCAATGAAGCCGGACTGGACACGAAAAAGCTCAGTAGTGCGCAGCGGGAACTGCGGCAGAATGCCGACGAAACCCGGCAGGCCCTGGACCGGCAGCAGAAATCCCTTAAACGCCTGGGCGAACAGCAGGCGCGAATGAACGCCGTCCGCGATCAGTATTCGCGCCGTCTTGAGGTGCGGGATCGCATCGCCGGGGCAGGGGCTACCACTACGGCTGCAGGGGTGGCAATGGGCGCACCTGTTGTGGCGGCAGTTAAGAGCTACGCCAGCATGGAAGATGCCATGAAAGGCGTGGCAAAGCAGGTAAACGGGCTGCGAGACGATAATGGCAACCGCACAAAACAGTTTTATGACATGCAGGATGCCATCAAGGCCGCCAGCGAACAGCTGCCGATGGAGAACGGCGCTATAGACTATGCCGCGCTGGTTGAAGGTGGTGCTCGCATGGGGGTGACCAATCAGGACGATCCTTACGAAGAGCAGAAACGTGACCTGCTGGCTTTTGCATCCACGGCGGCAAAAGCGGCAACGGCCTTTGAGCTGCCCGCAGATGAACTGGCAGAAGGGCTGGGGAAAATCGCGCAGCTCTATAAAGTTCCGACGCGCAATATTGAACAACTGGGCGATGCGCTGAACTACCTGGACGATAACGCCATGTCAAAGGGTGGGGACATTATCAACGTCCTGCAGCGTATGGGGGGCGTGGCTGACCGCCTTGACTTCCGAAAGGCCGCGGCGCTGGGTTCAACATTCCTTTCTCTTGGGGCTGCCCCGGAAATCGCCGCCAGCGCCTCTAATGCCATGGTGCGTGAACTGTCCATTGCCACCATGCAAAGTAAACGATTTTTTGAAGGCATGAATCTGTTGCAACTCAATCCGGCGGAGATTGAAAAGCAGATGACCACCGATGCCATGGGCACAATTCAGCGGGTTCTGGAGAAGGTCAACAATCTGCCGCAGGATAAACGCCTGTCAGCCATGACAATGATTTTTGGCAAAGAGTTTGGCGATGATGCGGCAAAGCTGGCTAACAACCTGCCGGAGCTGCAGCGCCAGCTGAAACTCACATCAGGTAGTGGTGCTAATGGCTCCATGCAGAAAGAATCCGACATTAACAAGGATTCATTGTCTGCACAGTGGTTGCTGGTTAAGACGGGCGCGCAGAACGCTTTCAGCAGCCTGGGGGAAACGCTGCGCCAGCCGCTGATGGATATTATGGGCATGGTTAAGCGCGTGACCGGGGCGTTGCGTCGCTGGGTTGAGCAGAATCCCGTGCTGGCTGGCACGCTGATGAAAGTGGCGGCAGCTACGGCAGCCATCACTGTTGGATTGGGGGCGCTGGCAGTGGCGGTGGCTGCTGTGCTGGGACCGCTGGCGGTTATCCGGTTTGGCCTGTCCATGCTGTCAGTTAAAGCGTTACCTTCTGCAGCCGCCGCTGCCACACGTACAGGTAGCGTGCTGCGTTTGTTGATCTCTGGTCCGCTGGCTTTGCTGCGCGTGGCATTATTTGCTGTTGGTAGCCTGCTGGGTGCGCTGCTCAGTCCTGTAGGGCTGGTTGTGGCTGCACTGGCAGGCGTGGCGCTGGTTATCTGGAAATACTGGCAGCCCATCAGTGCGTTTCTGGGGGGCGTGGTGGAAGGGTTCAAAGCCGCTGCTGCGCCCATCAGCGCTGCCTTTGAGCCGCTCAGACCCGTGTTTCAGTGGATTGGTGACAGGGTGCAGGCCTTGTGGGGCTGGTTCAATGATTTACTTACCCCGGTTAAATCCACTTCCGAAGAACTGAACAGCGCAGCTGCAATGGGGCGTCGGTTTGGTGAGGCACTGGCGGAAGGTCTGAATATGGTGATGCACCCACTTGAGTCACTTAAATCCGGTGTGTCATGGCTGCTGGAAAAGCTCGGTATTGTCAGTAAGGAGGCGGCAAAGGCGAAACTACCTGCGCAGGTTACGCAGCAGCAGTCCGCCACAGTGAACAGTGACGGCAAAGTGGTGCTGCCGCCAGGCGGGTTCCCGGCTTACGCTGGGATGTACGACACGGGCGGGATCATTCCACGCGGGCAGTTTGGCATTGTCGGAGAAAATGGCCCTGAAATTGTGAACGGACCGGCAAATGTTACCAGCAGGCGGCGTACTGCTGCGCTGGCCTCTGTCGTTGCTGGCGTGATGGGGGTAGCTGCGACACCTGCAGAAGTGGCTCCGCTTCATCCGTTCAGTCTGCCTGCGAGGACATACCAGACGCAGCCAGTTAAGGCTGACAGCCCGCCGTCAGTTATTCGTTATGAGATAAATGCGCCCATTCATATCGTCGCGCAGCCGGGACAGAGTGCGCAGGATATTGCCCGTGAAGTGGCACGCCAGCTTGACGAGCGGGAACGCAGGGCCAGGGCAAAAGCGCGCAGCAATTTCAGCGATCAGGGGGGGTATGAATCATGATGATGGTGCTGGGTTTATATGTATTTATGCTGCGCACTGTCCCTTATCAGGAACTGCAGTATCAGCGCAGCTGGCGACACACCGCCAACAGCCGGGTGAACCGCCGCCCGTCAACGCAGTTTCTTGGCCCGGATAATGATTCACTGACACTGTCCGGGGTTCTGCTGCCGGAAGTGACCGGAGGCAGGCTGTCATTACTGGCGCTTGAACAAATGGCTGAACTGGGCAAGGCATGGCCTTTGATTGAAGGCAGTGGAACCATTTACGGCATGTTTGTTATTGAGAGTCTGAGCCAGACAAAGACGGAGTTTTTTGCCAGCGGAATGCCCAGGCGCATTGAGTTTACGATCACCCTCAAACGGGTTGATGAGTCGCTCTCTGACATGTTCGGGAGCCTGAGTGACCAGCTCAGCAACCTGCAGGACTCTGCAGCATCTGCTATTGGGGGGATTAAAAACACGGTTGGAGGGTTGCTGCAGTGAACTTTAATTCTGATCTCCTGAATCTGAACAGCAAAAGCCCGGCTTTCAGTATCACCATCGAAGGCAAAGACGTGACGACGGTGATGGACGCGCGCCTGATGAGTCTGACACTGACGGATAACCGGGGCTTTGAAGCAGACCAGCTTGATCTGGAGCTGGACGACGCCGACGGGCAGATCGTTCTGCCGCGCCGTGGTGCTGTTATTCATCTGGCGCTGGGCTGGAAAGGCCAGCCGCTTTTCCCTAAAGGGGCTTTTACCGTAGATGAAATTGAACACAGCGGAGCCCCTGACCGGCTGACCATCAGGGCGCGTAGCGCAGATTTCCGTGAAACCCTCAATACACGGCGCGAAAAATCATGGCATCAGACAACGGTGGGGGAGGTGGTAAAGGAAATCGCCGCCCGGCATAACCTCAAAGTGGCGCTGGGTCAAGACCTGACGGATAAGGCGCTGGATCATATGGACCAGACCAATGAAAGCGATGCAAGTTTTCTGATGAAACTGGCGAGACAGTATGGGGCGATTGCTTCCGTTAAAGACGGGAACCTGCTGTTTATCCGGCAGGGACAGGGAAGAACGGCAAGCGGCAAGCCGCTGCCGGTTATCACCATCACGCGCAAAGCCGGTGACGGTCATCGGTTCACCCTTGCTGATCGTGGTGCCTATACCGGTGTTATTGCCAGCTGGTTGCATACGCGTGAACCCAGGAAAAAAGAGACAACCAGTGTTAAGCGTCGTCGAAAGAAAGCCACCACACCCAAAGAGCCGGAAGCAAAACAGGGTGATTATCTGGTGGGAACGGATGAAAACGTGTTGGTTCTTAATCGTACCTACGCCAACCGGAGCAATGCAGAGCGCGCAGCAAAAATGCAGTGGGAACGCCTGCAGCGCGGGGTTGCTTCATTTTCCCTACAGCTCGCTGAGGGGCGGGCTGATCTCTATACGGAAATGCCGGTGAAGGTGACGGGATTTAAGCAGCCGATTGATGATGCAGAATGGACCATTACCACCCTGACGCATTCTGTCAGCCCGGATAATGGATTTACGACCAGCATGGAGCTTGAAGTAAAGATTGATGATCTTGAAATTGAATGATTGGTTCTCAATATTGAATAATGCTGTATCATTATTGCGATTATGGCAAAAGTGGTGGGATAACAGCAATGATGAACTGTCCAGAGTGCGGTCATGCAGCACATACCAGAAGCAGCTTTCAGGTATCAGCTACGACAAAAGAACGTTACAACCAGTGCCAAAATATAAATTGTGGCTGTACGTTCGTTACTCATGAAACGTTTGTACGGCACATTATAAAACCGAATCTAATTTCTTCTGCGCCACCACATCCGGGAAAAGGTGGTCAAGGCCACATGAGTTTCTGAACAGAACCCGCTTTAATGGCGGGTTTTTTGTTGCCGCCAGTCCGACACGCTGTCGCCATTTTGCCGCCACTACCAAAGAAAAAGGGGCTACGTTTTCACGTAACCCCTTGTTTTATTTGGTGGAGCTGGCGGGAGTTGAACCCGCGTCCGAAATTCCTACATCCTCGGTACTACATGCTTAGTCAGTCTTTACATTCGCCTGGCACCTGCGGACGGACACGCCACTACCAGACTAGCCTGATTCGTTTTAACGCTTCAACCCCAGGCAGGGCATCCGCGCGATCTCTTTTGGGTTTGACCTCTCTTGATCCCCGTCCTAAGAGCGGAGGCTAGGGAGAGAGGGCTCTAAGCAGGTTATTAAGCTGCTAAAGCGTAGGTTTCGTCGTTTGCGACTATTTTTTTGCGGCTTTTTACGAGGCCAACCGCCCCTCGGCATGCACCTTGGGTTTCGCAAATCCCGTCGAATCCAGAATCAGCCCCAATGTGTAAGATAAGTATAACAGACTTGTGACACGCGTGACCAGCCCCCGTATCTTCTTATCTTCAACGATTTACCGCTCGCGCAGCGCTTCTTTCGCGCGATTAAACGGTTTGATTAAATAGTCGACAATGGTTTTTTCACCGGTTTTGATATCTACCGTGGCGATCATGCCTGGAACAATCGAAAAACGGCGTCCTGATTTATTTTGTAGATAGTCCTGGTGGGTGCGGATAAATACGCGATAGTAGAAAATTTCCGGTTTCACTTTATCCTGAATGGTATCCGGTGAAATGGTCTCCACCACGCCGTCAAGCCCGCCGTAAATGGCGTAATCGTAAGCAGTAATTTTAACCAATGCGCGTTGGCCGGGATGAATAAAGGCGATATCACGCGGCGAAAGGCGGGTTTCAATCAGCAGACGATCGTCTACCGGCACTATCTCCATCATCTCGCCGTTAGGCGGGATCACGCCGCCAATCGTCGTGACCTGGATATTTTTAACAATGCCGCGTACCGGTGAACGCACGGTAAGGCGGGTGACGGAATCCTCGCGTCCTTTTAAAATGGCGGAGAGCATATCGACCTCAGCGTTCGCTTTTGATAACGCTTCGCGTGCCTGCACATAATATTGTGAGCGCAGATCGGTAATTTTTAAGCCTAAATCGCTTTTTTGTCGTTGCAGGCGCAGCACTTCAACATGACTGGCCGCGCCGCTTTTCTCCAGCCGCTGGGTAATGGCCAGCTCTTTATTAACCGACGCCAGCGCATCCCGTAGCTCGGCTTCGGTATCGGCCAGCTGCGCGCGGCGGCTTTTATAGAGACGCGTCTCTGCGGCAATCAGATCCGGCCAGCCGTTCAGCTCAGCGGGGAAGGCGAGAGGTAAGTCGTTGACTTCCGCGGTTAACCGTGCGCTGGAGGCGAGTGAAGCGCGATATTTTGCCGCACTTTCACCAACATTGGACGCCAGACGCGTCGGATCAAGCCGGGCGACAATCTGGTTAGCCTGAACTCTGTCGCCTTCCCGCACCGTCAACTGCGCCAGAATGCCGCCATCCAGCGACTGCAGAACCTGTTCGCGTGAACTGGGGATCACTTTCCCGTTGCCGGTGGAAACCTCATCCAGTCGGCCAAACCACGCCCAGATGCCGAGAATGAGAAATAACAGTGAGCAGATCAGAACAATACGACCCGCGCCGGAAAACGCCCGTTCACGCTGAATATCGGGATCGTCCATCGCGGCATCATGCTGATTGATTTTCATTTTTCCACTCCCGACGGTGACTTTGCATCCGATCCGCGTTAAGCGCCTGCGCTTTTGGCGCATCCATCACCAGTTGTCCTTCTTTCAGGACAACGACACGCTCAACCAGCTCCAGTATTGGTACCCGGTGCGTCGCGACGACCAGGGTTCGATTGCCAAGCCACTGATGTAACCGCTGAATAAACTCTCGTTCCGTATGCTCGTCCAGCGAGGCGCTGGGTTCGTCAAGTAGCACAATATTGGGGGAGCGCAGCAGCATTCTCGCCAGCAACAGGGACTGACGCTGCCCGCCGGACAGGCCGTTACCACCCTCCATAATGGGATGATCCAACCCTTTTGCCAGCCGCCTGACGAAGACGGCGCCGCCGCTGACTTCGAGCGCGTCAAAAATCTGTTCATCGTTGGCGTGCGGCGCGCCGAGCGTCAGGTTCTCTCGTAGGGTGCCGAAGAAAAGCCGCGCGTTCTGGCTAAGAAAGCCGATGTTGCGGCGTAAATCCGCCATATCGATGTGCGACAAGCTGAGATTATCAAGCCGGGCATCTCCCTGAATCATCTCCAGGCCGCCCGCCATCGCCTGTAAAAGTGTGGATTTACCCGCACCGTTACGCCCCAGTATCGCAATCCGCTCGCCTGGCATGATCTCCAGACGCACGAGGCGCAACGGTATGCGTTGATCGTCGTTATGGTAACGAAACTGAGCGTTTTCAAAGAGGTAATGCCCGTGGAGGATGTCGCGGTGTATCAGGCTATCGTCATGCTGTGTCTCGGTGGGCAGTTGCATAATGTTGTCGAGACCCATCTTCGCCGCTTTCACCTGCTGCCAGCGCGCCAGCACGCCGCACAGGTTAGCCATTGGCGCGATCATCCGCGAGCCGAGCATCGACGCGGCGACCACGGCGCCGGTAGTCATACTGCCTTCAATAACCATCGGCGCGCCGAACATAATCACTGCGGCATACACCAGACTTTGTACCGACATCCCCCAACTGATAAGCCCTTGCGTGAGTTTGCGGGTGCGTAGACCCGACTCGCCGGTAATACGGATATAGCTATTCCACTGCTGAAGAAAGCGGTTCTCCGCCTGCATCAGTTTAATATCCTCCAGCCCCTGAACGCTTTCGACCAAGACTGCATTGCGTAGCGTCGCTTCGTGGGCGGCCTGGTTGGCGAGGACAGCCAGTTTTTTTTGCAGTGCGACGCCCGGCAGGATCATCAGCAGAGCCGCCACGGGCGCTATCCATGCCAGCGGTGGGGCAATAATCGCCAGGACTATCATAAACAGGAAAAAGAAAGGCAGATCGACAATGGTCGCCAGCGTTGAAGAGGTAATCATCTCGCGGATCTGCTCTAGTTCGCGTAACTGCGAGATAAAACTGCCGGTGGAACGGGGAATAGCGCTGTTGCGCAGCCTTAACGCGTGACCGAATACCCGATCGGAAATGCGCATATCGGCGCGTTTACCGAGCACGTCCATAATGTGCGTACGCGCTTCACGCAGCAGAAAACCGAACAGCACCGCTACCAGCACGCCGAAGGAGAGCACGTACAGGGTAGGATATGACTGAGCGGGGATCACCCGATCGTAAACCTGCATAGAGAACACAATCCCGGCCAGCGACAGCACGTTAATCAGAAAGGCGGCGACCATTACCGGTAAATAAGGGCGAATATCCTGCAGAACCAGCTCGCGCATCCAGTCGGGTTTAAAGCGGGAGATATAGCGGTCGACGCGGCTATCCTTGAGCGCCGATAGCGGGCGTAGCGCGGCAACATAGAGGATCTCCGGCAATAACTCGCTGAGCGTCAGGCGGTTACGCTGACCCTCTTCTTCAATCACAAAAACGTCTACCGCCTCTTCGCCATTAACATGTTCGATGACCAATAACTGCCCGTCCCGGAGCTCGACAACCAACGGCAATCGCCACTGACTAAATGCCGTTTTGTCTATGTCCGGCGCATGAAAGGATAAACCCGCCTGCCGCGCGAGCTGCGTTAAGGCGGTCGTTCTGCTTTTACCCCTAAGCCACGGGGCGTTGGCCTGAATTGAACCGGGAGAACAGGCAACGCGATAATGACCGGCGACATAGCTGATGGCCTGCGCCCATTGGCTTAGCGCGCGCTCACTGAGTACCTCTTCTACATCGGGGGCGGCGCGGGTCATGGCTGGATCTCCACGGATTGAATGCTGCGATGATTTAACGCGAACGCCTGACGAAGCGCGCCGGTGTTATACAGACAGTTCAGTTGCAACTGATGCAACTGGCTTTCCGTTTGCAGTTCGGCAAAACGCGCCTGGTAAACTTCCTGCTCCGCATTAAGCACGTCGAGCAGCGGGCGGGAACCGAGGTCAAGGTATTGCTGCTGATACAGTTCGCGCGTACGTTCGCTAAGCTGCTGTTGCCGACGAAGGATTTGTAACGCGCTGGCAAGACTCATTGCCTGGCTGCGCGCCTCCATCAGTTTCTGGCGGACATCAAGCCGGGTGCGCTGAATGGTCGACTGAGCCGCGTCTACCGCATGGCTGGCGGCGTTGCGTCGGGCAGTCAGCCCTCCGCCCTGATAAAGCGGCATCTCAACTTTTACCCAGGTGGAATACTGGGTTTTATCCAGCACTTCATGACTGGGATATTTATCATTAAGATAATGTTGTACAGAAGGTTCGAGCGAAATCGTCGGCGTCATTTGCGCGCTGGCATAGTCCAGATTCGCCCGCGCAACGTTGGCCTGCGCCCAGGCGGCCAGTACCGCGGGCACCAGTCGATCGTCGGGAGTCGCCGTCTCACAGCTGCGAGCAAGTTTCGCCGGGAAGTCATTATTGATGCCGTTAAGCGAATTCCAGCCCAGCCAGCTCATCAGTGAGGCTTTCGCACTGTCGAGATTGGCCTGATACTGCGCCAGTTGCGAGCGGGCGGATTCGATTCTGGCTTCGGTTTGCACCACGTCAGAGAGCGACGTAGCGCCTTCATCGCTGCGCTGCCGGATAAGTTTACCGATGCTGTCCAGCGCGACGAGCTGTTCTTCCGCCGCTTCTACCATTTGCTGCCAGCTCTGCGTTTGTACAATGGCGTTGGCGGTTTCGTGCGCGACGGTATCAATACTGAGCAACACATTGGCCTGTTGCTGCGCTGCGCCTGCGGTTTCGGCGCGAACCTGGCTTGCCACTTTGCCGAAGTCATAAAGCATTTGCGATACCGACAGCACTAGCGAGGGGCTATACCCGTGATCGGTGTAGGTATTGCTGTACCCATTGTTCACGCCAGCGCTGACTTGCGGATAATATTTCGATTTGGCGACCTCTATTTGTTCATTCTGTGCGAGCAGTTTGCCGATGGCTTCGCGAATAGAAGGATGCCAGTTAACGGCGCGATTGACCGCGTCATTGAGCGTCAGGTTGCCCGGCGCGGCGGCGCTGAGCGGCAACTCAGCGGCGGAGCCATCCAGCGAAGGAAGCATCTGGTCCGTTGCTAATCCTTCGGATGTAATCATTGGCGGCGCTTCTGCGCCCCGGGGCTGGTGATGAAACAAAGCAAATGCCAGTACGATGGCGACAGGCGCGACTCTTCCCATAGTTTATCCCTTTTAAATATCACCGCTTGTTGCCCCGAACGTCGTGGCGTTCGGGGCTTTTTTATCAACCGCTGGTTATCAGGTGGTTGTTCTGCAACAGATCATTTAGCGTGAGCTGCACATTCTCCAGAGTGACAAGGTCGGTTGATTTAAACGCGCTGCCGGTGCCGTCGCGATCGACGGATATCACCGTATTGGCGCCGCTGGTATGAACCTGAACAAAGTTACCCAGCGTCGCCGCCTGGTGATCCCAGCCGGTCAGCAGTTCGTGGATATCGATCTTGTCGCCCTGCGCGGTAGAGAAGTTTTGCCAGCGATCGACGCCGTTGCCGCCGGTCGCGTCCGCGCCGTTTAACAGGTGGTAAATCAGCGTATCGCCATAGGCGGAGCCGATGAGAACATCGTTTTGGTTGGTACTGACGATTTGTGGCGCCATATCAATGGTCAATGTGGCGCTATCCGTATGACCCATCTTGTCATCCAGTTGATAGGTAAAGACCTCTTTACTGGTGATGGACGACATCGCGACGCCATTATTCAGGGTGTAGGTGTAAGCGCCATCAAGGTTAATTTGCAATGTGCCGTAATGTCCCTGAATCGTGGCGCTGGTGGTATTCGCCGCGGCGTCCAGCGTGGCGGCGCTGCCGTTATACCCGCTAATGCTCAGGCGGGTATTCACCGTATTAAGCTGATCCATCGCCCCCGCCGCGTCGCTGCCGTCAAAAATATTGCCGAGAACGGTATGCGTTCCGGACGTTTCAAAATTATCCAGATCGACGGTGGTGCCGATGACGCGTGGCGTGATCGTCGCCGCCCCGGCCAGGGTATTGGTGCCGGTAAAGTTAAGCGTGTACGTTCCGGCATCCAGCTCCAGGCCGCTCAGGTTAACGGTCACCGTCGCGCTGCCCAGCGTGATATTCGCCACCGGAACGGTTCCGTTGCGTATGACGGTCCCGTTCTCCTGAATGGCCCAGCTAATATTCAGATTGCCCAGCGTAATGAGCGTGGAGACATCAAAAACCAGTGACGCGCCTTTAAGTACGGTGCCCGTTGCAACGTCAAAGGTGCCGCTCCCGCTGCCCGATTTGCCGAGTAGCCCCCAACTGGCGCTGCCGACGCTGGAGTCCAGCCAGGCAGCGGTATCCTGAAGCGTGGCGACGCTGAGGGTATCGCTGACATCATTAATCGCATCCAGCGCCCTGGCGGTTGGCGTGATATTGAGCGAGGCCGTATCGGTATCGCCGTTTGGCGCTTTGACCGTATAGATAAAGCTGTCCGGCGTTTTAATGCTGTCGGCGCCGACGCCGTTCTTCAGCGTGTAGGTATAGTTGCCTCTTGCGTCAATGATGAGCGAGCCATACAGCCCGTTTACCTCCGTTGTGCCGGTCGCCGCAATCGCCACGCCGTTTACTTCAGTGAGGAGGGCGTCCGTAGGGACGACATCATTGGTCAGTACGTTGCCGGTGGTGTTGGCGGTGATACTGTCAACGGCATAGGTGTGGTCCTGGGAAATCGCCAACGTATAGCCAGTGAGGACGCTAATGCCGCTGGCGGTATTCAGCACGAACAAGTATTCGCCGCCAGGCAACGTCAGGGTCAGCGGCTGGGACTGTCCGGCTAACAGCAGGGTGTTAATCCAGCCCTTTTGAACCCGGAACTGCTCATATTGTTGAATGGCATCGTTGAAGCGATAAACGTACAGATCGAACGTGGAAACCAGTGAGACGCCGCCGACGGTTCCCTGTAACGTCATGGTTCGCGTAGCGCCTTCTTCAACGTTAAAGATGATCGGATTAGTCATATCATCAAGCAGATTCGCGTTCAGTACATTACCAAGTCCGACGCTTAATACCGTGACGCCGCTTTGTGTCGAGGGGCCGTTGTTGACGTAGCTAACGTGAGTATCAAAGACCAGCGAGGCGTTATTGTCTGTCGCTATCACGCTGCCCGGTACAGGCGCGGGACCCAAATTAATAACCAGTTGCGCGGCGCTGCTACCGACGCCATTCTGGGTGATGGTGTAGGTGAAGCTCTCTTTATGTCCGTATCCCGCCGTGGGCTTAGTCAGCGTGTAGGTGTAACTGCCATCCTGATTAATGTGCAGCGTGCCGTATTGCCCCAGGATATCCACGCCGCCCGCGCCGACCGGCGTACTGACGCCGTTGGCGTTGGTGATGGCGGTGACCGTGGTGCCCGTCGGCGCGGTATCATCAGCCATGACGTTGCCGGTACTGATGGTTGGCCCGCTAATAATACCTGCGCTGGTCTGGTGTACATCGACATCCAGGCTGGTATATGACCCGGTAGCGAGCAGACTGGTGTTATAAGTGAGTACCCGGTACTGGCCTTCGCCCAGGCCGCTCAGGTTCAGGGTAACGCCGCTCCCGGTCAGGGTAAGCAAATTCGCGAAGTCGCCAACGGCGGTGTTGACGATCGTCGTCCAGGCGCCGAGGCTGGTGTCGTAGCGCTGTACCACAATCTCCTGAGTACTGAGCAGCGAAAGCACGATTCCCGTTGCGGCGGCATCGATGGTGACGTCGCCCGTACCACCTTCAGCAATGGTGAACTCAACCTGAGCGGTATCGTTACCCAAAACCGAGGCGACATTGCCAAGCGCGCCAACCAGCAGCAGGCCGTAATCCGAATAGTTTTGCGTGCTGGTGACGGCGGTAGAGGTCAGATCAAGACTGGTTATGTTATCCCTTGCCGCCAGCGGCAGAACCGGCGCGGTAATGCCTAACGTGCCAGAGGCGTTACCCGCAGCGTCAGTCGCCGTCACGTTAATGAGTTGACCTTCAATTTGTTTTGTCGGCAAGGTGAGAGACCATGCGCCGTTGCTGCCAGCGGTGGTGGTGAGCGTCACGCCCCCCGTCAGCGTGACGGTTACGGTGCTGTTTGCCTCTGCCAGCCCGGAAAGTGAACCGCCATCGGCGCTGAGCGTACCTGACGGCGTACCGGGCGCCAGCGTATCGACAATCACCGTCGCGGCGGTGGAGACGCTGCCTGTACCGTTGGCGTTAGTCGCGGTGGCGGTGAAGGCGTGGCTGCCTTCGGTCAAATTGCCTGTCGGGGTAAAGCTCCAGTTTCCGCTGGCGTTCGCCGTGGTGGTGCCGAGCAGCGCCCCGTTGTTATAAATGCTCACCGTGGCGCCCGCCTGAGCGGTACCATTCAATGTGGGTTGTGCGTCATTAGTGACCTGGCCGTTGGCGATAGCGCCGGTATAAATACCCACATCATCCACTACGTTGGTGATGATCGGTGCTTCCGGCACGCGCGTATCGGGCGCGGTAAATCCGGCGGCAATGCCTGTGTTGCCTGCTTTATCCTGGGCAAATGCCAGTAGCGGCTGACCATTGGTCTGCGCGGGCGTGAGTGTGGCGGTGAAGCTGCCTGTACCGTCGGCGGTGGCGGTTCCCAGTACCACACCAGTCTCAGAGGTAATCGTCACTGTACTGCCTGCTTCCGCGGTGCCCGTCACGCGATTACCGGTAGCATTGATGACCAGGTTGCCGGGCGCGCCGGGCGCAATGGTATCCACGATAATCGTTATCGATGGCGAAGCGGCGCTAACGTTGCCAGCCGCATCGGCGGCGCTAACGCTATAGGCGTGACTTCCCTGGCCGAGCGCGGCGGTTGGCGTCCAGCTCCAGTTGCCGCTGGCATTGGCGTTCACGGTCGCGACCAGCGCGCCATTATCGAAGATGCTTACCGCGCTGTTGGCTTCCGCAGTACCGTTGAGCGTCGGCTGTGTGTCGTTGGTCGATTGTCCATTGCCAATGGCACCGGTGTTGTTCGGGACATCATCAACGATGCTGGTTATAAGCGGAACCGTTGGCGCAAGGGTATCGACCACGATAGTAAAACCGCTGGTGGCCGGGCTAACGTTGCCTGCCGGGTCGGTGGCGGTCACTGTTAATGTGCGCGTGCCGTCGTTTAACCCTGTCGTCGGCGTGAAGCTCCACGCGCCGCTCGCGTTAGCCGAGGTGACGCCAAGCAGAGTGTCGCCATCATAGATACTGACCACGCTGCCCGCTTCGGCAGTGCCGTTCAGCGTGGGGCGGTTATCATTGGTTATCTGACCATTAGCGAGATTTCCTGTGACCCCACCCGCGACGTCATCCACCACGGACGTCAGGATTGGCGTTTGCGGCGCGGTGGTATCGACCGTCAGGGTGAAAGCCGTACTGTTCGGGCTGCTGTTTCCTGCGGCATCGGTGGCGACGGCGGTGATGACGTGCGTTCCGCTTGCCAGCGTTGAGGTGGAGACGCTCCACGCGCCGTCAGGCTGAGCCGTTGTCGTGCCAATGACCGTACCATTTTCATAGAGCGTGATCGTGGCGCCGGCTTCTGCGGTGCCGCTGAAGGTTGGCGTAGGATCGTTGGTATTTTGGCCGTTCGCGATCGTGCCGAGGCCTGGCGCCTGATCGTCACTGACTGATGTGATTACCGGCGTCAGCGGCGGCGTAGTATCGACGACGAAATTAACGCTGTCCGAAACGGGGCTGGCGTTGCCTGCGGCATCAACGGCAATGACGGTAATTACATGGTTGCCCGTCGCCAGCGAGGCGTCGGGCGTGTAGCGCCAGCTACTGCTATTGTCGGCGGGAATTTCAGCCAGCAGCGTGCCGTTATCGTAGAGACGAATAGTTGTGTTGGTTTCACGGGTGCCGCTAATGACAGGGCGCGCCTCGTCTGTGATCTGTCCTGAACTCAGATTGCCGGTAATGGGGCCCGTACCGTCGTAGACCGTATCAATAACAGGCGCGGCGGGAGCCGTGGTATCAATAGTAAACGAGCGTATTTCGGACGCGGCGCTGGTATTGCCTGCCGCATCGGTTGCTGTCGCCGTCAGGTTCCAGACGCCCGCGCCCAGCGAGGTAGACGGTGTAAAGCTCCAGCTACCGTTGGCCTGAACTTGCGCCGTGCCGACCAGCGCGCTGCCATTATAAATCGAGATGGTTGTACCCGCCTCACCGGTACCCGAGAGTGTTGGTCGGGTTTCGTTCGTCGAGCCGCCGTTGGGGACGATGCCCGTTACCGGCGCCGTATTGTCTGCCACGCTGGCGATAACCGGCGCGGCGGGCGGTGTGGCGTCAATCGTCAGCACAAATCCGCTGGACACCGCGCTGCTATTACCCGCCGGATCGGTGGCGCTAAGGGTGAACGTGTGGCTACCGTTTGCAAGCGGCGTCTGCGGCGTGAAACTCCACGTGCCGTCGCTATTCACCGTCGTGGTACCGATGGACGCGGGATTACCGTCAAGATAGACATTAATCGTCGCGCCTGCCTCTCCGCGCCCGTTCAGGGTGGGCGTCGCATCGTTCGTTAGCTGCCCGCTAACCAGGTTGCCGGTAATTCCGGGCTGGTCATCCACGACGGAGGTGAGAACCGGGATCGCCGGAGGCGTAATATCGACCACGATCGTCCACGGCGCGGAGACCGCGCTGGTATTGCCCGCCGGATCGGTAGCGCTAACCGTCAGATTATGGCTTCCCTCTGACAAATTGCGGGGCACCGGGAAGGTCCAGCTACCGTTTTCGCCTACCTGAGCCGTGCCAAGCGGCGTACCGTTATCAAAAATGGTGATTGTCGCGCCAGGTTCGCCAGTTCCGTTCAGTATTGGCTGCCGATCGTCGGTGGATTGCCCCGGTAACACCGGAACGGTCGGTTGATTGTTATCGTCAATCACGGAGGTGATAACCGGCACATCTGGCGCCTGCGCGTCAATGTTCAGCGTAAAGCCGTCCGAAGGCTGGCCGCTATTGCCGGCGGGATCGGTCGCTACGGCGGTAAAGATGTGCGCGTTGCTCTCCAGCGGCGCGTTCGGGGTGAAGCGCCAGTTGCCGCTTTGATCTACCGTGGCGGAACCGATTTCTACGCCGTTATCCAGAATGCGGATCGTGGCGCCAGCTTCTCCCGTTCCGTTGAGCGTCGGGCGTGAATCATTGGTGAGCGCGCCGTTATCCAGCGTACCGGTCATGCCGGGGACATCATCCGTTGCGCTGGTAATAACCGGTTGCGCCGGCGCGCTAAGATCGACAGTGATCCCGACCGGTGCGGACAGGCCGCCCGGGCCATTCGCATTGGTTGCCTGGACGGTGAAGTAATGTGTGCTTTCGCTTAATGGCGTCGCGATCTCAAAGATCCAGTTCCCGCTGGCGTCAACGGTGGCAAAGCCTGCCGAATCGCCATCAATGAAAACTTCAACGGTAGAGCCGATATCCGTGGTGCCGCGCAGCGTCGGCGTGGTGTCGTCCGTGGCGCCGCCCGCCGCAATATTCCCCTGTACGCTCCCGACATCATCTTCAATCGCCGTGATGGCCGGGACGGCGGGCAGACCGCTGTCGGAAGCGGGAAAATTCGTAGCCGGGCCGTTATTCCCCGCGCGATCGATAGCAATTGCCGTCAGCGTACCGCCATCGGTTTGCGCCGGACTGAGCGTAACGACGAATTCACCGGTGCCATTAGCGACAGCGCTGCCGACCAGGGTGCCATCGATATGATGAATTTCAACGGTAGCGTAAGGGTCGGCAATTCCGGCGACGCGCGTGCCATCGTCATCCACCGTCTGGACTGTTGGCGCGGGCGGGGCGGTGATATCCACGGTAATAGTGATCGGCTGGGTTTGCGCCGTGGTATTTCCAGCATCGTCAGTCGCGCTGAAGGTTAGCGCATGGCTGGCTTCTGATAATTCGGGCGTATTGAATGTCCAGACCCCGTCGGTGACGAGCGCCGTCCCTATTGCCACGCCATTGTCGTAAATCGTGACGGTGCTGCCGTTTTCGCCGCTGCCGTTAATAGTCAGCGTCCGATCGTTAGTAAAGGCGCCATCGGTTAATGGCCCGGTCACTGGTGCAACATCGTCAAGGATTTCATTGACGACGGGCGGCTGCAACGGAACGGTGTCGACGGTGAAGGTAAAGCTGTTCGATACGCCGCTGCTGTTTCCGGCGGCATCGGCGGCAATGGCAGTCAGGGTGTAGACGCCATCCGGCAACGCGCTGGTCACCGGCAGCGTCCAGGTGCCGGTCTCATCGACGGTGACTACGCCTAAAACGCTGCTGCCATTATAGAGCGTAATAATGCTGCCGATGTCGCCAGTGCCGTGAATGACCGGTGTATTGTCGTCAGTGGTTGCGCCGCTGACAATAGTATCCTGGACTTCGCCGACGTTATCTTCGGCAAAAGTGATAACCGGATTGGCGGGCGCAGTGGTGTCTAGCGTAAAAGTGACTGAGGCGGAAGGTGGACTGATATTGCCCGCTCTATCGGTTTCCGTGACGGTAATGGTATAGGTTTCTGGCGTCAGTGCCGCAGGCGTAAAGTTCCAGCTACCGTTATCGCCTACCGTTGTGCGACCAATTTCACTGCCATTATTGTAGAGAATTATCGTGCTGCCGATCTCTCCCGTGCCGCTGAAGGTCGGCGTGGTATCGTTCGTTGCGCCATTATTGCCGATGTTGCCAATAACCGGCGCGACGTTATCGCTGATTAGCGGCGCGTCAGGCTGCGCTGGAGGCTGGGTATCAAGGGTAACGGAGAAAACGCCGGAGGTCGGGCTACTATTGCCTGCGGCATCCGTGGCGGTGGCCGTCAGGATGTTTAACCCTTCGCTCAGATTACGGGTTAGCGGATAGGTCCAGCTACCCTGTGGATTGACCTGGACGGTAGCCAGTTCTACGCCGTTATTGTACAGGGTGATGATGGTGCCGGGTTCGCCGGTGCCGCTGAGGGTCGGCATACGCTGATTGGTAATACTGCCGTTTGCCAGTAGCACCTCGCCTTCTCCGCCGGTGATGGCGGCTGACACGATCTGCGGCGCATCCGGCGCCTGGGTATCGATGCGTAGGGTAAAGCTGATGGATTCGGGACTTTCGTTCCCCGCCGGATCGTTGGCGCGAGCGGTCAGAAGGTGGTCGCCGTCGCCCAGCGCGGCAGGCGGCGTAAACTGCCAGCGCCCGTCCGTGCCGACCAGCGCCTGACCTATGGCATTGCCATTATCGTAAAGGATGATTGTGTCGCCTGCGGTGCCGCTACCGCTCAACCGGGGCTGGGATTCCTGGGTAATCTGATTGGTATCAATCGTATTTCCGTCGCCGTCAGCTACGCCGATAACGCCGGGGGCGGCAGGGGCCTGGGTATCAATGGTAATCGTAAAATCGGTCGAAAAAGGCGTGGTGTTGCCGTTACTGTCGCTGGCCGTCACGGTAAAGGTGTAGGTGTCGTCCGCCAGTGGCGAGGCCGTGGTGTAAGCGTAGCTCCAGACGCCGGAATTACCGACGATAATATCTGCTATCCGGGCGCCATTCTGATACAGGTGTACTGTGGAACCCGGTTCACCTGTACCATTAATCGTTGGCGTGCTGTCGTTAGTGAGCCCCAGATGCGCGACGCTACCGAGAATACCCGGCGCATCATCTGTAATGAAGGTGATTACCGGTTGCTGCGGCGATTGCGTATCGACCACCAGGTCGAATGACGCGGCCTGACTGGCATTGCCTTTAGCGTCGGTTGCGATTACGGTCAGTCGATGCGCGCCTTCACCTAAATTTTGCGACGGCGTAAACGTCCAGGCACCGTTGGGCTGTAGCGTGGCGAGTCCCAGTGAAAAGCCGTTATCAAAGACTTCGACACGCGCGCCGGCCTCCGCCGTACCGCTAAGGGTGGGACGGTTGTCGTTGGTGGTTTGTCCGTTAACCAGCGGCCCGGTGAAGCTTTCAACATCGTCCAGTACCTGAGTGATAATGGGCTTATCCGGGGCGGTGATATCGGGCGCTTGCGCTGTGGTTGGCGGGCTGACGTTGTTGGCGCTGTCGGTGGCGGTGACGGTAACCTGTTCGCCGTTGGTCTGTGCGGGGACGAGGGGAAGGGTAAAATGACCTTCGCCATCTGCTTTGCCGCTGCCAAGCGGCTTGCCGTCCGGCGTGGCGATCGTGATGGCGCTACCCGGTTCGGCGGTGCCGCTGATACTGGTGCCATCCTCACTAATTACCACGTTTTTCGGCATTTCTGGCGCGGTACTGTCCGGCGCGATAACCGTCGCGGCGGCGCTTTCGTTTTTCGCGACATCGGTGGCGGTAGCGATAAGTGCCTGGCCGTTAGTCTGCGCCGTATTCAGCGGAACGATAAATTGTCCGTTGCCATTAGCGACGGCGCTGCCAAGTACGGTGTTGCTACTGTCGCGGATAGTGACCGTTGCCCCGGCTTCCGCCTGACCGCTTACGGACAGACCGTCGGTCGCCACGGTAAGACCGTCCGGTGCCGCAGGCGCAGTTTTATCCGGCGCGTTCAGCGTTTCTACCGGACCGCTATTCGCGGCTTTATCGGTAACGCTAATGCTTAATGTTTCGCCGTTAATTTTCGCCGGGCTAATACCTATTGAGAAGGTACCGTCGTCGCCTGCCGTTCCACTCCCGAGCGTATTTCCCAGGCTGTCTTTGATAACCACAGTACTGCCAGCTTCCGTAGTGCCGGTGAGTCTGTCGCCGACGTCGCTAACCGCCAGGCCTTCCAGCACCGGCGGCTGCGTGTCGATATCAATGGTAAAGGAGACGGACTGCCCGCTGGTGCCGCGATCGTTGGTCGCGGTAGCGGTAAAGACATGGTCGCCATCGGCAAGCGCCAGCGAGGGGGTAAAGCTCCATTTGCCGTCAGCGTCAGCGACAATGGGCGGAAAGGTCGCTACAGGAAAGCCATTATCGTTAATCGATATCGTACTGCCTGGTTCAGCAGTACCGCTGAGGGTTGGGCGGTTATCATCTGTGGCATCGCCATTTTTCAGCAGCCCGGTAACGGCGCCAGCGTCATCCGTCACGGTAAGGATAGTCGGCTGGGCAGGATACTGTGAGTCAGAAGCGGTAAACTCCGTGGCGGGGCCGATGTTACCGACGGCGTCCTGAATACGCGCTTCCAGACGCTCGCCGTGGGTCTGAGCCGGATTCAGCGTGATGCTGAAGTGGTTATTTTCTCCGGTAATCGTGGAGCCCAGGTAATTTCCCGCCGGGTCATAGATCGACACAGTACTGCCAGCTTCAGCGGTGCCGCTAACGGTTGTGCCGTCTTTCGCAACATTATCAATGATAGCGGCGTCAGGCGGCGTGGTGTCCACAATGATAGTAGGCGTTGTCGTCACGCGGCTCGTGTTTCCGGCTTTGTCGCTTTGTTCGACGGTAAAGGTATGTTCGCCATCGCTTAACGGCGTAGTCGGCGTAAAGGTCCAGCGTCCATTTTCGTCTACGGTAGCGCTGCCGATAACGGTTGAACCTTCTTTAATCGTGATGGTATTGCCTGCGTCTCCCTGCCCGGAAAATAGCGGTTTTGCCTCGTCAGTTCGGTCATTATTCTGTAGCGGCCCGGTGAGCAAACCGGTGTTATCGGCAATCAGTTCAACACGTGGGGCATCGGGGATGAGTGTGTCGATAGTCAGCGTAAAGCGGGCTGATTCGCTACTTTCGCCTTTCACGTTAGTCGCAATGGCGGTGAAATGATTTTCCCCATCCGCTAGCGCGCTGGTAATGGCAAAATGCCAGTTTCCGCTGGTATCAACCGTTGTTGAGCCTATTTCCTGACCATTGGCGTAAATATGGATGACTGTGCCTGCGCTGCCGGTGCCCTCCAGAGTGGGGGTATTGTCGTTCGTAAACTGATTATTGCTCAGCGTGCCGGTGAGGGGAGCGGCATCATCGATAGCGGCGGTGATAACCGGTGTATCGGGGAGAGGAATGTTGGGCGCATCAATGGTTGCCGATGGGCCGGTATTGCCGGCATCGTCAGTCGCGGTCACGGTAAGTTGTTCGCCGCTAATCTGTGGCGCTGTCAGATCAATACTAAATTTACCGTCGCTATCCGCTTTGCCCTCGCCAACGACGTTGCCTGAGGGATCTTTGATGGTAATGGTACTGCCCGCTTCGGCTTGCCCGCTTACCGTTTTTCCGTCCGCTGAAATCAATAATTCGCCGGGAGCGAGAGGCGGGGTAGTATCTACAGGATTACTGCTACCTGGAGTATTGCCGTTGGGGGTACTGCCGCCGGGATTGCTGTTATCAGGGGGATTACCGTCAGGATTGGTGTTATCGGGGGGCGGATTATCGCCATCCGAATGATGGTGGGAATCGCCGCCGCCGGAAGACGCGATAGCGGCAATGCCGCCAGCCGCCACCGCGCCAGCCAGTACCCACGGCCAAACGGCGCCGCCTGCTTCATGGGAAGCGCCAGAAGTGACCAGCAGCTCATTAATATCAGCGATTTGTTCAAAATGTAGCCCGGCTTGCGGATTTTCTACCCACCATAACGTGCCATCGTTTTCCGCCAGTACTAACTGGCTTGCGCCCAGATCGTTGGTAACGTAAAAGTTTTTAATCGTGATCGTTTCGCCGGAATGGAGCCTCACCACCAGATCCTGATTAATGCGCGTAAGTTGACTAATTTCCTCCCGGGCCACTGATAATTTAACAATTGACGGGGCGTTAAGAGTGACCGCTGAGGATTCCACAGTGGTGGAGACGCCAGTCAATTTCGAAACCACGGCGAGTAGACGCATAAATCAGCTCCTGATGGATTTGCTCTGTGTATTAATTAACGGGCACAACGTTCAGGGCAAAATGCGTAGACGAGCCTTCCCGTTCATCGTGAGAGATGAATTTCCGTAGCCATATTCTTTTTTATGAGCGTAGGTGGAGGTCTGGTTTTCTCGCCGAATAACCCTTTGTTTTTTGTGCCTGACTAGTGCTTTCGTATTAGATGATATAGTCAGAAAAAAATCTTTCTGCAAATTAAGATCTATTGATAAAGGTGTTAGTGCGTCTGAAATATAACGGAGTTTGTGTTAAGGAGATGTAGGGTGGGCTAACAATACATGATAATTTTTTATTTATCTTTATGTTTTATAATGAATTTTAATTTTTTCTTCTTTTTCTCTTTTAACATAAAAACAATACTTTTTGTGAAGGTATTCAGCAATATTAAATTTTATAAAAATCATTTGAAGTATTGTGTTATTAGACTATAAAAATTTTTAAACAAAGAATATATTCTTGTTGTGGTATTTATTGCTATTGATAAGCGTCAGACACAGAGAATATATTTTCGAGGCATGCATGAGATATGAACATTGACCAGCTTCATACTGAGAAGCTGGTCACAAAAAATGTCTATTATCGGCCTGCATTTTTCATAATGCGTGCTTTATCCAGTTGCCACTCACGTTCTTTAAGATCGGAACGTTTATCATGTTGTTTTTTACCTTTCGCCACGCCGATCTTCACTTTGCACCAGGCATTTTTCCAGTACAGAGAAAGCGCGACGACAGTATAACCTTCACGATTAATACGGCCATACAGCGAATCAAGCTCACGCTGATTTAACAACAGTTTGCGGGTTCGGGTTGGGTCGCATACAACATGTGTCGAGGCGACCGCCATCGGCGTAAAGTTTGCGCCAAACAGCCAGGCCTCGCCATCTTTGAGGATAACGTAACTGTCGCCGATATTGGCTTTTCCTGCGCGCAGAGATTTTACTTCCCAGCCTTGCAGGGCGAGACCAGCCTCGAACTCTTCTTCGATAAAGTATTCGTGCCGGGCGCGCTTATTCAGCGCGATGGTGGCTGAGCCCGGTTTATGTGCTTTTTTCTTCGTCATAAGTGTCGTGAATTCATAGGTAATCTGATATCGAAAACACCCCATTACGTCCTGATGAGGTGCAAAAATCTATCTTAGCATGAGTTGGGCTATGCACGCACAATTAAGGCATGACGGTTGGGGACAGCATTTTTTTTACTCGCTGATAAGTGGTATTATTTACACGATTTATGTTGATGGGAATTGCTATGCCTCAGATTAGTCGGACTGCTTTAGTCCCCTACAGTGCGGAACAGATGTATCAGTTAGTGAATGACGTGCAATCGTATCCCCAGTTTTTGCCTGGGTGTGTTGGTAGTCGCGTCCTGGAGTCATCGCCAGCACAGATGACGGCGGCTGTTGACGTGTCGAAGGCGGGTATCAGCAAGACGTTTACGACGCGTAATCAGCTAACGCGTAACCAGAGCATTCTGATGCATCTGGTGGATGGCCCCTTTAAAAAGCTGATCGGCGGCTGGAAATTTACCCCGCTCAGCCCCGAGGCGTGCCGTATTGAGTTTCAGCTTGATTTTGAGTTTACCAATAAACTCATTGAGCTGGCGTTTGGTCGTATATTCAAAGAGTTAGCGTCCAACATGGTGCAGGCGTTTACGGTTCGCGCCAAAGAGGTTTACCGTGCCGGATAAACTTGTGGTTGAAGTGGCTTATGCGCTGCCGGAAAAGCAGTATTTGCAGCGCGTAACGCTGGAGGAGGGCGCGACGGTCGAAGAGGCGATTCGCGCTTCCGGCTTGCTGGAATTGCGCACGGATATCGATCTGGCGAAAAATAAAGTAGGTATCTACAGTCGTCCGGTAAAACTCACCGATACGGTGCAGGATGGCGATCGGGTTGAAATTTACCGTCCCTTAATCGCCGATCCAAAAGCATTACGCCGCCAGCGCGCCGAAAAATCGGCTGGTAGATAATTAGCCTCTTTTGCCGGATAACGGTGTGAAAGCCGTACCACACCTGAAGCACAGGCGTGCCTGTAAGCCAGATAAACGTAGCGCCATCAGGCAAATTCGTACCAAATGGCGGGGGAGAGGTTTGCAGGCCTGATGAACGTAACCTCATCAGGCGGTATCACAAAATTACTTCGTCAACGCCGGTTTGTTATCAATATTGGTTAACACGCCGCTGCTGTTAAAGGTGAGCGTCAGAGTCTGCTGCGTCACGTTCTCATGTCCTGGCTGCTGGCGGAAGACATAAAACCAGGTGTTCGTACCAAAAGGATCGGTCATCATCGGCGTGCCTAAAGCATACGCAACCTGTTGTTGCGTCATACCAACACGCACTTTGGCGACATCCGTAGGTGTAAGATAGTTCCCCTGATTGATGTCAGGTCGGTAAACCACTCGCTCCAGAGTGGAACAGCCTGCGGTCAACATCAGGAGTACTGCTGCGGCAGCAGTCAGCGTTTTACAGCGCATAGTGATTGGGTTCCTTTTCGGGCCTGAGCAGTACGTGGCTCATATTAATATGCCGATGATAATAGACCTTTCATCACTTTAAAACCTTTTGCTGTCGGGTCTTACGGCGTTTTTGTTGTGAACTCAGACCTTCGGGAGATAAAAAAGTTTACGCCGCCAGCAGTTCTTTTGCGTTTGCCAGCGTATTACGCGTAACTTCACTTCCTCCCAACAGGCGGGCCAGTTCCTGTAAACGCGCACGTTTATCCAAAGGTTGCATATGGGTTTCGGTCATTGCCCCGTCTGTTTCTTTACTGACAAAGAAGTGCTGGTGACCGCACCCGGCTACCTGTGGCAGGTGAGTGACGCACATCACCTGAGTGGATTCGCCAAGCTGACGCAGGAGTTTACCGACCACGGCGGCGGTTGGGCCGCTGATGCCAACATCGACCTCGTCAAAAATCAGCGCTGGCGTTTCCATTTTGCGCGCGGTAATCACCTGAATAGCCAGCGCAATGCGCGACAGTTCACCGCCAGACGCGACTTTAGCGATAGGCTGCAGCGGCTGACCTGGGTTTGTCGTCACTTTAAACTCCACGCGATCGGCGCCGTCGTTGCTCAGATGATGCTCATCAAATTTCACGTCGATAGTAAACAGACCGTGCGGCATCGAAAGTAAATGCATACTTTCAGTGATCAACTGCCCCAGCTCCTGGGCGTAAAACTGACGCTGTTGATGCAGCGCTTGCGCCGTTTCCAGCGCTTGTTGGTGATGCTTATTAACCGCCAGCGTTAGCGTTTCCAGCGAATCGGCCTGATCGTCGAGCTGCTGCTGTTCTTCGAGCAGTGACTGATAAAGCTGCGGCAGCGCTTCCGGGCTGACGTGATGTTTTCGCGCCAGCGAAATTTGTTTAGCGATGCGCTGTTCAAGCTCAAACAGGCGATTGGGGTCTAAATCCAGACGCTCGCAATAGTGGCGTAATTCATCGCTGGCTTCGGTGAGTTGGATAGTGGCTTCTTCCAGCATATCCAGGATGCCGGAAAGCTTGCTGTCCATACCTACCAGCTCGCTAACCAGTTGTTTTGCGCTATATAACTGGCTTTGCAGGTTAACGTCTTCGCCGTCCGCGAGTAGCGCCAGAGCGTTCTGGCTGGTCGTAAGCAACTGCCCGCTGTTGGCCAGCCGTTTGTACTCTTCGTCAATTTGCTCGAATTCGCCGGCCTGCGGATTAAAGTCGTTCAACTCTTTTAACTGATATTGCAGCAGTTCCGCGCGCGCGGCGCGTTCCTGGCTTTGTTGCTGGTGATGGGCGAGATCGCGGCAGCTTTGATGCCATAATTGGTAGCGAGCAGCCATCTGCTGCGCTAAAGCGGCTTCGTTGGCATAGCTATCCAGCAGCGATTTTTGCTGTTCGGGTTTGGTAAGCTGCTGGTGCGCATGTTGGCCGTGAATTTGAATCAGCAACTGACCGAGCTCGCGCAATTGAGACAGGGGCACAGCGGTGCCGTTAATAAAGCCCCGTGAGCGGCCATCGCTGCTGATAACGCGGCGAAGTAAGCATTCGCGACCTTCTTCAAGCTGGTTTTCTTCCAGCCAGCGCAATGCCGCAGGCGTGTCTTTCAGCGCAAAGCGGGCACACAAATCGGCGCGGGTCGCTCCGGTACGGACCATATCGGCCTCAGCGCGACCGCCCAGACACAGACCCAGGGCATCAATCGCAATAGATTTACCCGCGCCGGTTTCACCAGTAATGACGGTCATTCCGCTCTGAAAATCGATCTCAAGCTCACGAACGATAGCAAAATTGCTGATGGTCAGTTGCGCCAACATAGCTGTTTTCCTGTATGAAAAACCATGACTGTAATTAAATACAGTATAAACTGGTTTTTTATACAGTAAAGAGGCTAACGTAAAATTAGAATAATTTTTTTGACCAGCCGAGTTTTGTGCTTAATGTATTGAAATAGCTATAGTCTTTGGGATGTATCAGGTTGAGATGGTAGTCGCAGCGGCGAATCAGCACATCTTCTCCTTCCTGAATAGGCAGCGCTATCTGACTGTCGCAGCTAATTTCCAGATCGCTACGGCGATGCGAAAAACGCAGACGAATCGTGCTACTGCTGTTAATGACTAACGGGCGTGCCGACAAGGTATGCGGGAACATCGGCACCAGGGTGATGGCATCCAGTGAAGGGGTCAGAATAGGGCCGCCTGCGGAGAGCGAATAGGCGGTGGAGCCGGTCGGCGTAGAAATGATCAGACCATCAGATCGCTGTGAAAAAGCGAAGGTTTCATCAATATAAACCTCGAATTCGATCATATGCGCCACTTTTCCCGGATGCAGCACCACTTCATTAATGGCTGTGCTGATACGCTTCTGGCGGTCCTGTTGGCAGACCTGCGCTTCCAGCAGAAAACGTTTTTCGGAGATATAGCGCCCTTCCAGCACATCAGATAATTGTTGCAGGGCGTTGTCCGGATCGAGATCGGTCAGGAAGCCAAGATTACCGCGGTTAATGCCAATCACATTGATGTCATAACGCGCCAGCGTACGCGCTGCGCCAAGCATATTGCCGTCGCCGCCCACAACTACCGCCAGATCCGCCTGTTGACCAATTTCCGCCAGCGTGCCGGTTGGCACATTTTTTAGCTGTAATTCGTGGGCGATTTGTTGCTCCACAATGACCTCATAACCCTGATCGCATAGCCAACGGTAGAGCATTTCATGTGTCGTGAGTGCGGTGGGATGACGCGGATGCCCCACAATGCCGATACACTTGAAATGATTATTCATTTTTCTGAGGTCCTTGTAGCGAAGATTGATGACAATGTGAGTACTTCCCTTGAAACCCTGAATCTGATCCCCATAATAAGCGAAGTTAGCGAGATGAATGCGAAAAAAACGCGGAGAAATTCATGAGTAGTAAAGAACAGAAAACGCCTGAGGGGCAAGCCCCGGAAGAAATTATCATGGATCAGCACGAAGAGGTTGAGGCAGTTGAACCAAACGATTCTGCTGAGCAGGTGGATCCGCGCGATGAAAAAATTGCGAATCTGGAAGTTCAGCTTGCAGAAGCCCAGACTCGCGAACGCGACACCGTGTTGCGCATCAAAGCGGAAATGGAAAACCTGCGCCGTCGTACTGAACAGGATATCGAAAAAGCGCATAAATTCGCTCTCGAGAAGTTCGTCAACGAATTGCTGCCGGTCATCGATAGCCTGGATCGCGCGCTGGAAGTCGCAGACAAAGCCAATCCGGATATGGCGGCAATGGTCGAAGGGATTGAGCTGACGCTGAAGTCTATGCTGGATGTGGTGCGTAAATTCGGCGTGGAAGTGATTGCTGAGACCAACGTGCCGCTGGACCCGAACGTGCATCAGGCGATTGCGATGGTGGAGTCGGAAGAGGTTCCGGCAGGCAATGTGCTGGGTATTATGCAGAAAGGCTATACGCTGAACGGTCGTACCATTCGCGCGGCGATGGTGACTGTAGCGAAGGCGAAGTAAAAGTTTGATGGCCGATGTAAAGTCGGCCATTTTTTTAGCTTAAAAAATCCTGCACTTCCAGCCACGGCGTGTTGAAGTCCTCTATTTTTTTATATTCGCTCATTGGCAGAACGACCACATTATAGGTGTCAGATCCTTCATTCAGATCAAAAATCTGGAAGCCCCTCTTATTGAGTTCGGTCTGGATGCGTTCAAAGATCTCGTCAAGGTAACGGTCCCCGGCTTCACAGACATCGGAGATTTCATCCTCTTGGGTTATTTCGACAAGAAGATTTCTTAATTCCTCAGAATCCGTCAGGTTTTTTGTGAGTTCATAAAAGCGATCTGCGGCAAAATTAGCCAGTTCGCCTTCTTCATCTTCACCTTTCCAGTCAACGAGGTGAATAAATCCTTCGCCGCGTAGAACTTGTAAAAATGCCTGTGCCAGCTCGTTATTTCCGAGATCGCCACCGCTACAATCCAGGACGTCCTGCAACCCATATTCGTCTTCATCTTCGTCTTCAAAGATTTCAGGTTGCGTCGAAAGTTGAGAGAAAATAGTGGGCCATAAGGTTGGGTTGTGTGATAAAAAAACGTTGGCGACGACGTTGAGGTCGTCTGCAAAATTCTTATCCCATTCAATTACATAATCTTCTGACATAACATCAATATCCTTTCTGAATGCCTGAAAAGACATTATTGCATTGTTAAGTAAATGGCAGGAATTGATGGAATCTTAAAAGACGGCGATAAAAAAGGCGAACCGGAGTTCGCCATTGTGTTACTCCGCCACACTCTCGCGCAGCGGTTTTACCGGTACAACCTTTACCTGCTTAATCATATTTTCCTGTACATCGAGAATATCTATATCGTACTGCTCAATGCGCACGCGCGTGCCAGCAACCGGAATTTCCTCCAGCGCCTCCAGAATCACCCCGTTGACGGTGCGCGCGTCATCTTCCGGCAGGTGCCAGTTAAACGCTTTATTGATTTCCCGGACGTTGGCGGTACCGTCAATAATGACCGAACCGTCGTTTTGCGGCGTGACCTCTTCCGCCAGTGTCGGCGACATCGATGTGGTGAAGTCGCCAACGATCTCCTCGAGAATATCTTCCACGGTGACCAGCCCCTGGATATCGCCATATTCGTTGACGACCAGTCCGACTTTCTTTTTATTGCGCTGAAATTTAATCAGTTGCGTACTGAGCGGCGTACCTTCCGGGACGTAATAGATTTCATCGGCGGCGCGCAGCATCATCTCTTTGGTGAACTCTTTTTTCTCGGCCATTAACCGCCAGGCTTCACGCACGCGCAGCATACTGATGGCGTCATCCAGCGAATCGCGATAGAGCACAATGCGTCCGTGCGGCGAGTGGGTGAGCTGCCGCTCGATAGACTTCCAGTCGTCATTGATATCGATCCCGATAATTTCATTACGCGGCACCATGATGTCATCCACGCTGACCTTTTCCAGATCGAGAACCGACAGCAGCATATCCTGATTGCGGCGAGAGATTTGCGAACGGGATTCATGCACGATAGTGCGTAATTCCTCTTTGCTTAACGACCCGCTGACCACGATGTCCGTTTTAATTCCCATCAGACGCATCAGCAGGCGGGTGATGGTGTTAAGTAACCACACCAGCGGCATCATCAGTATCTGTAACGGCGCCAGCAGGAAGCTGCTGGGATAGGCCACTTTTTCCGGATAGAGCGCGGCGATAGTTTTGGGCAGGACTTCAGCAAAAACTAACACGACAAACGTCAGTACCCCGGTGGCGATAGCCACGCCGGCGTCGCCGTAAAGCCGCATACCCACAATCGTGCCGAGCGCCGAGGCAAGAATGTTGACCAGGTTATTGCCGATCAGCACCAGGCTTATCAGTCGATCGGGTTTACGCAATAATTTTTCTACCCGTTTTGCCGAGCGATTACCTTGCTTCGCCATATGGCGTAAACGGTAACGGTTTAGCGTCATCATTCCAGTTTCGGAACCGGAAAAATAGGCCGAGATGACCACCATGATGATTAATATGATAATCAGCGTGGTGGTGGAGATGTGTTCCAGGGGAAACTCCTTTAAAAGCTTAGCTTACAAATTGCTGTAATATGCGGCTACCAAAATAGGCCAGCGTCAGAATACCCGCGCCTGCGACGTTAAACCACACGACCCGCCGACCCCGCCAGCCTTCATGGTAATGCCCCCACAGCAGAACGATATAGACAAACCATGCCACGATAGAGAGCACGGCTTTATCAATATTTTCAGTACTGAACAGGTTATGCATGTAAAACAGGCCGGTACACAGAGTAAGGGTCAGCAGTACGACGCCAATCTGCGTGATATGAAACATTTTGCGCTCAATGCTCATCAATGGCGGCATTTCATTACTAAACGCCAGCTTTTTGTTCTTCAACTGATAGTCGATCCACGCCAGCTGTAGCGCATACAGAGCGGCGATTATCAGCGTCGCGTAAGAGAAAAGCGACAGACCGATGTGCACCATCATGCCTGGGGTCGCTTCCAGATGCGTAATATATTCATTAGGCATGAACGTGGCGAAGGCCAGGTTAATCAGCGCAAAAGCATAGACAATAGGCAGAAGTAGCCAGCCGCGATTACGCGACGCGACAATGGTCATCACCGTGCAGATCATCAGGCTGACCAGCGAACCGACATTCAGCAGGCTCAGGTTTTGTCCACTGTCGCCGCCGGGCAGAATACGCGATTCCAGCGCGACAGCATGGCACACCAGCGCGATGACCGCAGAAAGAATAGCCATACGCCGCCAGCCGCTGTTTTTTTGCAACAGTCCGGGAACGATCAGCGCGAGGCTGAAGGAGTAGGCGACAAGGGCAAGTAAAGCAAAAACGGGCATAGTTGTGTCGACAGTTGACCAGTGAGAAAGAGAAGCAGTATAGCGTTACGTGACCGCAGCTCCAACCGTTGCATAACAACAAAGACGGCTTCATGGTATACTGTGGCGAAATTCTGTAACTGTGTCGCTGCGGCGACCAACCGTTTCCACCCCAGGCGAGAGACAATGTTTGATAATTTAACCGATCGTTTGTCGCGCACGCTGCGCAATATCAGTGGCCGTGGGCGCCTTACTGAAGACAACGTTAAAGAGACGCTGCGCGAAGTGCGCATGGCGCTGCTGGAGGCTGACGTTGCGCTGCCGGTAGTGCGTGAGTTCATCAATCGCGTAAAAGAGAAAGCGGTTGGTCATGAAGTTAACAAGAGCCTGACCCCAGGGCAGGAGTTCGTCAAGATTGTCCGTAGCGAACTGGTTGCGGCGATGGGCGAAGAGAACCAGACGCTGAATTTAGCTGCGCAGCCGCCAGCCGTAGTATTGATGGCGGGTCTGCAGGGGGCGGGTAAAACCACCAGCGTCGGTAAGTTGGGTAAATTCTTGCGCGAGAAGCACAAGAAGAAAGTGCTGGTCGTCTCTGCCGACGTCTATCGCCCGGCGGCGATCAAACAGCTCGAAACGCTGGCTGAGCAGGTTGGCGTGGATTTCTTCCCGTCTGATGTCGGCCAGAAACCGGTTGATATCGTCAACGCCGCGCTGAAAGAAGCGAAGCTCAAATTCTACGACGTGCTGCTGGTGGATACCGCCGGTCGTCTGCATGTTGACGAAGCGATGATGGACGAAATCAAACAGGTCCACGCTTCTATCAAGCCAGTAGAAACGCTGTTTGTCGTCGATGCGATGACCGGTCAGGATGCGGCGAATACCGCAAAAGCCTTTAACGAAGCGCTGCCGTTAACCGGCGTGGTGCTGACCAAAGTTGATGGTGATGCGCGTGGCGGTGCGGCGCTCTCTATTCGTCATATCACCGGCAAGCCGATTAAATTCCTCGGTGTCGGCGAGAAAACCGACGCGCTGGAGCCATTCCATCCGGATCGTATCGCCTCGCGTATTCTCGGCATGGGCGACGTACTGTCTCTTATCGAAGATATCGAAAGCAAAGTTGACCGCGCACAGGCTGAGAAGCTGGCGACCAAACTGAAGAAAGGCGACGGTTTCGACCTGAACGACTTCCTGGAACAGCTCAAACAGATGAAAAACATGGGCGGTATGGCCAGTCTGATGGGCAAATTACCGGGCATGGGGCAGATTCCGGACAACGTTAAATCGCAGATGGATGACAAGGTGCTGGTGCGTATGGAGGCGATCATCAATTCGATGACGCTGAAAGAACGCGCGAAGCCGGAAATCATCAAAGGTTCCCGCAAGCGTCGTATCGCGCAGGGCTGTGGGATGCAGGTGCAGGACGTTAACCGCCTTCTGAAACAGTTCGACGACATGCAGCGCATGATGAAGAAGATGAAGAAGGGCGGGATGGCGAAGATGATGCGGAGTATGAAGGGGATGATGCCGCCAGGCTTCCCGGGTAGATAAATATATCGGGCTACCTTATTTGCCATTTTGACGCCGGAGTGTGCTCGACAAAACACGATAGTGTTTTGAACGCCCTTTAGGGCGGCCCGAAGGGCGAGCGGAGCGAGTAAATGCTCACGTACTGCGTGTACGCTCCGCTTTCTGCGCGCACGCCGACGCCAAACTGGCTGCAACGGTCACGCCCTGGAATCAAGCTTCATCACATGTTGATTGCTTTTTTCCCAGAAATCAGTAAAATTTTCGGGCTTTTAATATGACGCCGGGCTCCGTTCCTCGATGGGGCCCGGTTGTTTTATTCACACAAGAGGATGTTATGGTAACTATTCGTTTAGCTCGTCACGGCGCTAAAAAGCGTCCGTTCTACCAGGTTGTTGTCACCGACAGCCGTAATGCACGCAACGGTCGCTTCATTGAGCGCGTTGGTTTCTTCAACCCAATCGCTAGCGAAAAAGAAGAAGGCACCCGCCTGGATCTGGATCGCATCGCTCACTGGGTTGGCCAGGGCGCAACCATTTCCGATCGCGTTGCGGCGCTGATCAAAGAAGTAAAAAAAGCAGCTTAATCTGTCACGGTGGTCATGATGAGCAAGCAACTCGCCGCACAAGTACCCGCTGAACCGGTTGTACTGGGGAAAATGGGTTCTTCATACGGTATCCGTGGTTGGCTCAGAGTGTTTTCCTCCACTGAAGACGCCGAAAGCATTTTTGACTATCAGCCCTGGTTTATCCAGAAGGCGGGTCAGTGGCAGCAGGTACAGCTGGAAAGCTGGAAGCACCACAATCAGGATCTGATCATCAAGCTGAAAGGCGTTGACGATCGAGATGCCGCGAATCTTCTGACCAATTGCGAAATTGTCGTGGATTCCTCGCAACTTCCTGCGCTTGAGGAGGGAGACTACTACTGGAAAGACCTGATGGGCTGCCAGGTAGTCACCGCTGAAGGCTACGATCTCGGTAAAGTTATCGACATGATGGAAACCGGGTCGAATGACGTTCTCGTCATTAAGGCGAACCTGAAAGATGCATTTGGTATCAAGGAACGACTAGTACCGTTCCTCGATGGGCAGGTTATCAAGAAAGTCGATCTCGCTACTCGTACTATCGAAGTAGACTGGGATCCTGGTTTTTAAACCACCGAATAAACGGTAATAAATGGCGTTATGGGGATTGGCTTGTGTTTATTGGCATAGTTAGCCTGTTTCCTGAAATGTTCCGCGCAATTACCGATTACGGGGTAACTGGCCGGGCAGTAAAAAAAGGCCTGCTGAACATCCAAAGCTGGAGTCCTCGCGACTTCGCGCATGACCGGCACCGTACCGTGGACGACCGTCCTTACGGCGGCGGACCGGGGATGTTAATGATGGTGCAACCCTTGCGGGACGCCATTCACGCAGCAAAAGCCGCGGCAGGTGAAGGCGCTAAAGTGATTTATCTGTCGCCTCAGGGACGCAAGCTTGATCAAGCGGGCGTTAGCGAGCTGGCCACGAATCAGAAGCTTATTCTGGTGTGTGGTCGCTACGAAGGCGTAGATGAGCGCGTAATTCAGACCGAAATTGACGAAGAATGGTCAATTGGCGATTACGTTCTCAGCGGTGGCGAACTACCGGCAATGACGCTGATTGACTCCGTCGCCCGGTTTATACCGGGGGTTCTGGGGCATGAGGCATCAGCAATCGAAGATTCGTTTGCTGATGGGTTGCTGGATTGTCCGCACTATACGCGCCCTGAAGTGTTAGAGGGGATGGAAGTACCGCCAGTATTGCTGTCGGGAAACCATGCTGAGATACGTCGCTGGCGTTTGAAACAGTCGCTGGGCCGAACCTGGCTTAGAAGACCTGAACTTCTGGAAAACCTGGCTCTGACTGAAGAGCAAGCAAGGTTGCTGGCGGAGTTCAAAACAGAACACGCACAACAGCAGCATAAACATGATGGGATGGCATAGGCCCCCGAATATCAGTTTACCCAGGATAAGAGATTAAATTATGAGCAACATTATTAAGCAACTTGAACAAGAGCAGATGAAGCAGAACGTACCTTCCTTCCGTCCGGGCGATACCGTGGAAGTGAAAGTATGGGTTGTTGAAGGTACCAAGAAACGTCTGCAGGCATTCGAGGGCGTGGTTATCGCTATTCGTAACCGCGGTCTGCACTCTGCATTCACTGTTCGTAAAATTTCCAACGGCGAAGGCGTTGAGCGTGTCTTCCAGACTCACTCTCCGGTAGTTGACAGCATTGCTGTTAAACGTCGTGGTGCTGTTCGTAAAGCTAAACTGTACTACCTGCGTGAGCGTACTGGTAAAGCGGCTCGTATCAAAGAGCGTCTTAACTAAGAACGCGCTTTCGCAACATCCGAAAGCTTGTAGAAAAGAAGGGGCTGGCATTACGCTGGCCCCTTTTTTATGGGTTTGCTCCACGCCATAGATGGTTGCATGATTAGGCTGGGTCAGTGGTCTCAACGCTGAGTCAGAAACGGCCAGGCCCGTTCCTTAGTTTAGCGAGCGCTCCGCACGCCGGTGTTTAGCCTGATACATATTTCGATCGGCCAGTTCTTGTAGTTTTTCGGCAGTGGCATGTTCCCATGTCAGCGCAAAGCCAATACTCAGGGTCATCGTTATTCGCTGGCCGTTATGCAGTTCAAAAGGTCGATTAAACGCCTGGGATAGCGCTGCGCAAATACGTTGTACTTCATATTCCGAATGTACATCGTAAAGCACCATCGCAAATTCATCGCCGCCGAGTCGGTAAGTCTGATAACGGCTACCACCGAATTCCGCTAATCTTTTGGCAACCTCTATAAGTACGCGGTCGCCTGCCGCATGTCCCCAGGTATCATTAATATATTTAAAGTTATCGCCATCCAGAAATAACAATGCCGAACTGCTACGAGCGGAATTGTCCTTCATCAGCGCGTTAATACAGCTGCGAAATGCCGCGCGATTGGCAAGCCCCGTCAGCGGATCGTGCAACGCGGTACGTAGTAACTGGGCATTTTTAGCCTGAAGCCGTAGCTGCCATTCTTCCATCTCATCCAGAAGGCTATTGAAATCCTGCGCAAACAGGTGAAATTCCGCAATACGCTCATCAGGTACCCGGCGTGAAAAATTTCGGTTAGTGCGAACGTCGTGTACAACTTCAGTAATATTTTGCAGCGCATCCACAACGCCATTGTGTAAATAACGCGTGAGCAGCAGGGCAATGCCGGATGCCAGCAGAATACATCCTGTCAGCACTGCCAGCGATAGCCAGATAAAATGACCAATAAGGCTGTCGCGGGCGACAAGCCGTACTTCGCCGATGGCCCTGCCGTTGTGCCAGACGGGTTGTGATACCGGCAATGGAAAAAGCCAGTGGCTAATTAAGCCAATGAGCTTATCGTCTGCGGCTCGCGCATCATAGCGCCATGAGGCGATAGTACGGCCATTTTTATCGCGGACCTCCGCCGCTGAAAATTGTCCCTGGCGTCCCAGTGTGGCGAGCGTTTCCGCTGCGGCCGCGTTATCGGAAAATACCAGTGCCGCTTCAAGGCTATGGGCCATTGTGGCGGCGGTCAAATCGAGATTCTTTTGCGCATACTGTTTGAGCGTAAGGACAGACGCAACGCAAATTAATAGCCAGATCAATGTCATTGTAAGCAGCACGCTGATTATACTAATCCGCCGTAGTGTGCGTTTAAATGTTGGCCTGGACAGAGAAAATTCCTTATTCATGCTTTTGATTCCGTGCAAGCATTAATACTTCTGGATTTACTCTCACGCCGCTATGCGAGAGGGAGTCCAGGTTGACGGAAAATTTGACTTCATCATTGTTAATGATCAGACAAAATGCGCTGCCAATAATACATTCGGTATTTTGCTCGGCAATTAATAACAAGGCATTAACTGGATAATGACGCGTTAACTCCACCTGATAAGCTGGCGATTCATTGCCAAAGTAAAAACCATCACAGCGGGCGCTCAGGGCTTCTTGTGTGGTACGGATGACAAGCGGTTGATAAGGGAAAGCCCAGTCAGCCTCTTCGCTAAGTACCCTGACAAAACGCGCAGATGAAAATATGCATAGCCTTGGCGGCCCGGATAACGCCGGCCAGTGTGTATAACTGACGATACCGGAGACGATGGCGCGTACGGATTTCTCTTCTTCCGTGACGCGTTGAGCATACAGAGGCAAGCTTGCTAATAATAGCGATAACAGAAGGATAAATCGGTGAGAAAAACGCATTAACAAGTCCCCACCATCTTCAGTCGTAAAGCATTAAAATACATCCGTGATTGTTTGTAGCAAAATAACATTATTTTGCCATATCGTCATTATGTCTTATTGATAATATGAATAATTTAAGTGATATCCCTGATATTAAATTCTTGTGATAATGGTATTAATCACCCTATATCAGAAAGTAAAAATATGTGTGCGGAGAAAAAATAATCAAAAAATAGCGAGCATCGCTCATTTTACCGCTTTTCTGAGGCTGGGAATAAAATAATTCACTTGTTGTGTAAAGTTTTTGATACGAAATGAGGGAGATTAATCGACGATTGCGCATGGTGTAAAGTTTATTTTACGTAATATGGATTGAAATCTTTACTTTTTGTGGTATGGTTTAAACATCCTCGTGGAGGATCAACTATCGCAAACAAGAAAAGACAGGATCGCCATCATGCAAAAAGACGCGCTGAATAACGTACGTATCACCGATGAACAGGTATTAATGACGCCGGAGCAGCTTAAAGCGGCCTTTCCCTTGAGCCTGGCGCAGGAAGCGCAGATAGCGCAGTCCCGGGGAATCATTTCTGACATTATTGCCGGGCGCGATCCGCGTCTGTTGGTGGTATGCGGTCCTTGTTCTATTCACGATCCTGAAACCGCTCTGGAATATGCCCGTCGATTTAAAGCCCTTGCCGCAGAGGTCAGCGATAGCCTCTATCTGGTAATGCGCGTCTATTTTGAAAAGCCGCGAACTACCGTCGGCTGGAAAGGGCTGATTAACGATCCTCACATGGATGGCTCATTTGATGTGGAAGCCGGGTTGAAAATAGCGCGTCAGCTACTGGTGGAACTGGTGAATATGGGGTTGCCATTGGCGACCGAAGCGTTGGATCCGAACAGCCCGCAATACCTGGGCGATCTGTTTAGCTGGTCGGCGATAGGGGCGCGCACAACCGAATCGCAAACCCACCGCGAAATGGCGTCTGGTCTTTCTATGCCGGTCGGCTTTAAAAACGGCACGGATGGCAGCCTGGCGACAGCGATTAACGCCATGCGCGCCGCTGCGCAACCTCATCGTTTTGTTGGCATTAACCAGGCCGGTCAGGTTGCGTTATTGCAAACCCAGGGAAATCCGCATGGCCATGTGATTCTGCGTGGCGGCAAAGCGCCAAACTATAGCCCGGCAGATGTCGCTCAGTGTGAAAAAGAGATGGAACAGGCGGGACTACGTCCTTCGCTGATGGTAGATTGCAGTCATGGTAACTCCAATAAAGATTATCGCCGCCAGCCAGCCGTTGCCGAATCTGTGGTTGCGCAGATTAAAGATGGCAATCGTTCAATCATTGGCTTAATGATTGAAAGTAATATTCATGAGGGTAACCAGTCTTCCGAACAGCCGCGCAGCGAAATGAAGTATGGCGTTTCCGTCACCGATGCTTGTATTAGCTGGGAGATGACCGATGCCCTGTTACGTGAAATTCATAAAGATTTGAGCGGCCAGCTGGCGGTGCGCGTCGCATAAGAGGTTGTTATGGTTGCTGAATTGACCGCATTACGCGATCAAATAGATGATGTCGATAAAGCGTTGTTGAATTTACTGGCTAAGCGCCTGGAACTGGTTGCCAAAGTCGGCGAGGTGAAAAGCCGTTTTGGCCTGCCTATTTACGTGCCGGAGCGTGAGGCCTCTATGCTGGCTTCACGACGGGCGGAAGCAGAAGCGATCGGTGTCCCGCCCGATCTCATTGAAGATGTCCTGCGCCGGGTAATGCGTGAATCTTACTCCAGCGAAAATGATAAGGGGTTCAAAACGCTTTGTCCTTCTCTGCGTCCGGTCGTCATTGTGGGCGGCGGCGGACAGATGGGGCGTCTGTTTGAAAAAATGCTCACGCTGTCGGGCTATCAGGTCCGTATTCTGGAACAGCAGGACTGGCCGCGCGCCAGGGACATTGTCGCCGATGCCGGAATGGTGATCGTCAGCGTGCCGATTCATGTTACTGAACAGGTCATAGCGCAACTGCCGCCCCTGCCGTCCGACTGTATTCTGGTCGATCTGGCATCGGTGAAAAGCGGTCCGTTGCAGGCAATGTTGGCGGCCCATGATGGCCCCGTGTTGGGCTTGCATCCGATGTTTGGTCCGGACAGCGGGAGCCTGGCGAAGCAGGTGGTGGTCTGGTGTGACGGGCGTCAACCGGAAGCGTATCAGTGGTTCCTTGAGCAAATCCAGGTGTGGGGCGCGCGGTTGCATCGAATTAGCGCTGTCGAGCACGATCAGAACATGGCTTTTATCCAGGCGTTGCGCCACTTTGCTACCTTCGCTTATGGGCTGCATCTGGCGGAAGAGAACGTCCAGCTTGAGCAGCTTCTGGCGCTATCATCGCCGATTTATCGACTGGAGCTGGCGATGGTCGGGCGTCTGTTCGCCCAGGACCCGCAACTGTATGCGGACATTATTATGTCGTCGGAGCGCAATCTGGCGCTTATCAAGCGTTACTATAAACGTTTTGGCGATGCGATCGGGTTACTGGAACAGGGTGATAAGCAGGCTTTTATCGACAGTTTTCGCAAAGTTGAACACTGGTTTGGCGATTATGCCAGACGCTTCCAGAATGAAAGCCGTGTGTTATTGCGTCAGGCGAATGACAGCCGACCATAATGATGACATCTATACTAAAAGCCAGCTTTGCTGGCTTTTTTCGTTTAAGGAACCGTTATGACTACGCCGCACGTTTTATTTGATTATGTCGGACATCTACCAGAATGCCCCACATGGAGCGAGGATGAAAGCGCGCTGTATTGGACCGATATCCTGGAACAGGAGATCCATCGTTACCATCCGGCGAGTGGGACGCATAGCGTGCTGGTGTTTCCGGAAGAGGTGGGCTGTTTTGCCTTGCGTGAGCAGGGCGGATTTATTGTGGCCATGCGTCATGCTATCTGGCTGGCCGATAAAAATGGATTATTGCAGCGTAAGGTTTGCGACAATCCCTCTAATACGAAACTGGCGCGTTTTAACGATGGCGGCACTGATGGCGATGGACGTTTTTATGCCGGAACGTTCTGGGCGCCAGGTGACTATAATGGCGCGTTGCTGATGCGGATCGATCATGACCTGACGGCAAAAGTGATCCAGTGCGATATCCAGGGACACAACGGCCTGGCGTTCAGCCCGGATAACCAGTGGATGTATACCTCCGATACGCCGAATGGCGTGATATACCGCACGTTACTTGATAAGCATGGCGATCCGGGCAAGCGTGAACTTTTTCGCCATTTTGGCGAAGGAGAAGGACTTCCCGACGGCGCGGCGATGGATAGCGAAGGGTGCTACTGGAGCGCGATGTTTGACGGCTGGCGCGTGGCGCGTTTCTCACCGCAAGAAGAGCAGCTGGAAGAGTACCGGTTGCCGGTACGTTGTCCGACGATGGTTTGCTTTGGCGGCGCAGATATGAAAACGCTGTTTATTACAACTACCAGAGAAAATATGTCTGCTCAGGAAGTGGCGGATTATCCGCTCTCCGGCGCCATCTTCACCCTGCAGGTAGCCGTCGCAGGGATGAAGAAAAGCCGTTTTATTGAACGTCAGGCAGGTTCTACCGGCACGACGTTTTCGCTGGGATAGCAGCCAAGCACTTTCATTGAGCGCGTGATCTCGCCCAGCTCTTTTAGCGCGCTTTGCATTACCTGCGACTCCAGGTTCGCCTGAATATCGAGATAAAACATCTCTTCCCACGGATTGCCGTGAATGGGGCGCGACTCCAGTTTCGTCATGATGAGATTGTGGTTACGCAGCACCAGCAGCGCTTCGACCAGCGCGCCAGCTTGCTGCCCGGTGGCGATTAACAGAGTGGTTTTTGCCGGAACCTGATCGGAAACATTAATGGCTTTGCGCGCCAGTACCAGAAAGCGGGTGATATTCTGCGTCTGGTTTGCGGCGATGCGTTCCAGCACCTGTAATCCGTGCAACATGCCGCCTGCCTCGCTGCCGAGCGCCGCGACGCGCGGAGAGTTTGCCTGCGCGACTTTTTCCATCGCTGCCGACGTACTCTCGGTATAGTCGATTTTCCAGTGCGGATAGCGGCTCAAAAATTTACTGCACTGCTGAAACGGCTGCGGATGGCTGTACACCGTTTCGATGGTATTCAGATCTGTAGCGCCGGAAACCAGCACGCAGTGATCGATAGTGACAGTCATCTCACCGACAATCGACAGACTGGTGTGTTGCAATAAGTCGTACACATCATTGATAGCGCCGGAGCTGGTGTTCTCTATCGGAACCACGGCGTAATCGGCCTGGCCGGTTTCGACCTGATGAAAAATATCGGTGAATTTTGCGCAACCGCTCTCAATAAATTGCTCAAAATGGCGTGCAGCATACTGGCGCGCCGCGAGATGAGAATAGGAGCCTTTCGGCCCAAGAAACGCAATACGTGCCGAATGAGGGTGAGTATTATTCAGATGTTGTTGCAGCAGCGCCTGCTGAGTAAGCACGGAGTCTTCAATGATAAGCTGGAACAGACGGGTAATGTAGTGTGCGTCGAGATGGTGGGCTTTACCGAGATGGATGAGCCTGTCCAGCAGCGCGCGTTCACGATCGATATCCCGAACCGGACGATGCGACAGTAGTTTTGCTTGTCCCACTTCAATCGCCAGCGCGCGTCGTTTTGCCAGTAAGGCCAGTAACTCTTCGTCTAAAGCGCTGATTTTATCTCGCAGCGCCAGTAATGGGTTTTCCGATGTCATAGTGTTGCCTTTTTTGTTATCAATAAAAAAGGCCTCCCGGTGGGGGAGGCCTTCTTGTTCGTCTTCGCATTCTTTATCACATGACGAAACGCCTCCCGGTCAGGGGAAGATAAAAAAGAATGCGAAGAAAAACCGGGTGAGCTTCATAACTGTTTCCTTTGTGTACGTAAGTACAGTACCCGTACTGTTTTAATCCTGTCAACAAAAAACGCGCCCGAAGGCGCGTTGGCGATACACTCAATGTAAGGGACTACTCTTCTTCTGCTTCGACGAAGCTGGCATCTTTCACCGATGCGGTGGCACGACGGGCTTCGCCTTTGTGCTGCACTTTATTGAGCTGCCGTTCCAGCTTGTTGATCAATTCATTAATAGCGGTGTACATATCTTCGTGTTTTGCGCTGGCGACCAGATGTCCGTTCGGTGTATTAATGGTGGCGTCAGCAATAAAGCCCTGTGGCTCTTTAGACAGAATGATATGAGGATTAATCAGGTGAGTTTGCCATTTTTCCAGTTTGGCGAGACGGTCTGCGACATGTTGGCGGATTGCCGGAGTAATTTCCATTTGTTTACTGGTAATGTTCATTGTCATAAATTTTACCTCTTGTCTTTCCCGTCTTGGTGATTCCAGCATACCGTTCTTAATGTCAAAATGTGTGATGTAAATCACATTATTTTGTCACTTTTTGTCAAGGCGAACTTTTTGTGAGGCATCGCAGGAAGAAGCGATCTTTTACTTGAGGAATGGCTGAAAGCAGGCCATATTTGACTGGATGCGTTGCAGTGAAATCATTTCTGTTGCATCAGATACCGAATAAAAAAACGGCAGCCGGAAGGCTGCCGTTTTGCTTGTTTGTATTGCTTCAGGTGTTTTTGCTGTTAGCGGCAATAATTTTCGCGACTTTGTCAGCCTGCGCATTCAGCTGCATCTGACGATAGGCGTTTTCCATCAGCGGCAACGCATCGCGCGTGGCCTGCGTATCAGGATAATTGCGTAGCATACCTTCTACCCGGTTTACGACCGCAACCCATGCGCCGCGCGCGGTATAGTACTCTGCGACGGAATATTCATATTTCGCCAGACGGTCTTTCAGGAATACCAGACGCTTAGTGGCATCGGTGGTGTACTGGCTATTAGGATAGCTGCGTACCAGTTTCGAAAAGTCATTGAACGCCGCCCGCGCATGTTGCGGATCGCGATCGCTGCGATCGACGCCAAAGAAACCTTGCAGCGCGCTATCATCCAGCGCCATGTTCGTCAGGCCGCGCATGTACATGACATAGTCAATATTAGGGTGCGTTGGATTAAGACGCATAAAACGATCGATGGCGGCCTGCGCTAGCGGCAAATCGGCGTTTTTGTAATAGGCGTAGATAAGATCCAACTGCACCTGCTGAGAATACGGTCCGAATGGATAACGATTATCTAACGCTTCCAATTGCGTTATTGCCTGTTTCCAGTTACCGTCCTGCAGCTTTTGCTGAGCAGTCGCGTAGATTTCATTCGGCGGATTATCGGGCACCTCTTCCTTTGAACCCGAGCAACCCGCCAGAAACAGGCTCAACGTGGCTGCTGCCACCAGATATTTCATGCGCGTCATGACGTTTTGACTTTCCTCAAAATGTTTTACGGGAGATTCTCTGTTCCTGCTCCCGGTTAAGACCAGCTACAATAGCACACTATATTAAACGGCAAAGCCGTAAAACCCAACGTTAAACGAAGAAGCTGTATATGGCACAACGAGTACAACTCACCGCAACGGTCTCCGAAAACCAACTCGGTCAACGCTTAGATCAGGCTTTGGCCGAAATGTTCCCGGATTATTCACGTTCGCGTATAAAAGAATGGATTTTGAATCAGCGCGTGTTGGTCAATGGTCAACTTTGCGATAAGCCAAAAGAAAAAGTGTTAGGTGGCGAGCGGGTGGCTATTGATGCGGAGATCGACGAAGAGATTCGTTTTGAAGCGCAGGATATCCCGTTAGATATTGTTTATGAAGATGACGATATTCTGGTTATCAACAAACCACGCGATCTGGTGGTACATCCTGGCGCGGGTAACCCGGACGGTACGGTACTGAACGCGTTGCTACATTATTATCCGCCGATTGCGGATGTCCCGCGCGCGGGCATTGTACATCGTCTGGATAAGGACACGACGGGGCTGATGGTGGTGGCCAAAACCGTTCCGGCGCAAACGCGCCTGGTGGAGTCTTTGCAGCTGCGCGAGATCACCCGCGAATATGAAGCGGTCGCGATCGGACATATGACGGCGGGAGGAACGGTGAATGAACCCATCAGTCGTCACCCGACCAAACGTACCCATATGTCAGTGCATCCCATGGGCAAACCGGCGGTGACCCACTACCGCATTATGGAACATTTCCGTGTGCACACGCGTCTTAGGCTGCGTCTGGAGACCGGGCGTACGCACCAGATCCGCGTGCATATGGCGCATATTACGCACCCGTTAGTGGGCGATCAGGTCTACGGTGGTCGTCCACGTCCACCGAAAGGCGCATCGGAAGAGTTTATTTCCACTCTGCGTAAGTTTGACCGCCAGGCGCTTCATGCAACGATGCTGCGTCTCTACCATCCTGTATCGGGTATCGAAATGGAGTGGCACGCGCCGATTCCACAAGATATGGTGGACCTTATCGATGCGATGCGCGCCGATTTTGAAGATCATAAAGATGATGTGGACTGGTTATGAATGCACTGATTGTCCCGCAGTGGCCGCTGCCGAAAGGCGTCGCAGCCTGTAGTTCTACCCGTATTGGCGGGGTGAGTTTACCGCCTTACGACTCGCTGAATCTGGGCGCGCATTGCGGCGATAACCCGGAGCATGTTGAAGAGAACCGCAAGCGTCTGTTTGCGGCGGGCAATCTGCCTTCGAAACCTGTCTGGCTTGAACAGGTTCACGGTAAAAATGTGTTGAGGCTTACCGGAGAACCTTATGCCTCCAAACGTGCGGATGCGTCTTACAGCAATACGCCAGGAACCGTCTGCGCGGTAATGACGGCAGACTGCCTGCCTGTGCTATTCTGTAACCGTGAGGGAACAGAAGTGGCGGCGGCTCATGCGGGCTGGCGCGGATTATGTGAAGGCGTACTGGAGGAAACTGTCACCTGCTTTGCTGACAAACCAGAAAATATCATCGCCTGGTTAGGTCCGGCGATCGGCCCGACCGCGTTTGAAGTGGGGCCGGAAGTGCGTGACGCATTTTTAGCAAAAGATGCGCAAGCCGATAGCGCATTTTTGCCGCACGGGGAAAAATTTCTGGCGGATATTTATCAGCTTGCACGCCAACGTCTGGCGAATACCGGCGTTGAACATGTCTATGGCGGGGATCGCTGCACCTTTAGCGAAAGTGAGACTTTCTTCTCTTATCGTCGCGACAAGACGACAGGTCGTATGGCAAGTTTTATTTGGCTGATATAACCTAAAGAATCAAGACGATCCGGTACGGGTAACTTTCTTTTCACATAATTCAGGTCATTCACCTTGAATAATTGAGGGATGACCTCATTTAATCTCCAGTAGCAATTTTGACCTGTTATGGGAGGAGTTATGCGTCTGGATCGTCTTACTAACAAATTCCAGCTTGCTCTTGCCGATGCCCAGTCGCTCGCGCTGGGGCACGACAACCAATTCATCGAACCTCTTCATTTAATGAGCGCCTTGCTGAACCAGGAAGGGGGATCGATACGTCCTTTATTAACCTCCGCCGGCATTAATGCTGGCCAGTTGCGCACCGCTATCGATCAGGCGCTGAGCCGTTTACCGCAGGTGGAAGGCACCGGCGGCGACGTACAGCCTTCTTCGGAACTGGTACGCGTACTGAACCTTTGCGACAAGCTGGCGCAAAAACGGGGAGACAATTTTATTTCGTCAGAGCTGTTTGTTCTGGCGGCGCTTGAGTCTCGCGGCACGTTAACCGATCTGCTGAAATCAGCCGGTGCGACCACGGCCAATATCACTCAGGCAATTGAACAGATGCGCGGAGGTGAAAGCGTGAACGATCAAGGGGCTGAAGACCAACGTCAGGCCTTGAAAAAATATACCGTCGATCTGACCGAGCGGGCTGAACAAGGCAAGCTTGACCCGGTAATTGGTCGTGATGAAGAAATTCGCCGTACCATTCAGGTACTGCAACGTCGTACCAAAAACAACCCGGTGTTAATCGGTGAGCCAGGGGTCGGTAAAACGGCAATTGTTGAAGGACTGGCGCAGCGCATTATTAACGGTGAAGTCCCTGAAGGCTTAAAAGGTCGCCGCGTACTGGCGCTGGATATGGGCGCGCTGGTGGCGGGGGCGAAATATCGCGGCGAATTTGAAGAGCGTCTGAAAGGCGTGCTGAACGATCTGGCGAAACAGGAAGGCAACGTCATCCTGTTTATTGACGAGCTGCACACGATGGTTGGCGCAGGTAAGGCTGATGGCGCAATGGACGCCGGGAATATGCTGAAACCGGCGCTGGCGCGTGGTGAACTGCACTGTGTGGGCGCCACCACGCTGGATGAATACCGTCAGTACATTGAAAAAGACGCGGCGCTGGAACGTCGTTTTCAAAAAGTGTTTGTCGCAGAACCTTCAGTGGAAGACACCATCGCTATTCTGCGTGGCCTGAAAGAACGTTACGAGCTGCACCACCATGTGCAGATCACTGACCCGGCGATTGTGGCGGCGGCAACATTATCTCACCGCTATATCGCCGACCGTCAGTTGCCGGATAAAGCTATCGACCTCATCGATGAAGCTGCATCCAGCATTCGTATGCAGATTGACTCTAAGCCGGAGGAGCTGGACAGACTCGACCGCCGCATTATTCAGCTCAAACTGGAACAGCAGGCGTTGATGAAAGAGTCTGACGAGGCGAGTAAAAAACGTCTCGATATGCTCAACGAAGAACTGGACGACAAAGAGCGCCAGTATTCTGAGCTGGAAGAAGAGTGGAAAGCGGAAAAAGCGTCGCTCTCTGGTACGCAAACTATTAAAGCGGAGCTGGAGCAGGCGAAGATTGCCATCGAGCAGGCGCGTCGCGTTGGCGACCTGGCGCGAATGTCTGAACTGCAGTACGGCAAAATTCCGGAGCTGGAAAAACAGCTGGAAGCCGCGACCCAGTCGGAAGGTAAAACCATGCGTCTGTTACGTAACAAAGTAACGGATGCGGAAATTGCCGAAGTGCTAGCGCGCTGGACCGGTATTCCGGTTTCCAGAATGCTGGAAGGCGAACGTGAAAAACTGTTGCGTATGGAACAAGAGTTACACAGCCGTGTGATCGGGCAGAATGAAGCCGTTGAAGCAGTATCGAACGCCATACGTCGTAGCCGTGCTGGGCTGTCCGATCCGAACCGTCCGATTGGTTCCTTCCTGTTCCTGGGGCCGACGGGGGTCGGTAAAACCGAACTGTGTAAAGCACTGGCTAACTTTATGTTCGACAGCGACGACGCGATGGTGCGTATCGACATGTCTGAGTTTATGGAGAAACACTCCGTGTCTCGTTTGGTCGGGGCGCCTCCGGGATATGTCGGCTATGAAGAAGGCGGTTATTTGACGGAAGCGGTGCGCCGTCGCCCTTATTCCGTCATCTTGTTGGATGAAGTGGAAAAAGCGCATCCGGATGTATTCAACATTCTGTTGCAGGTGCTGGACGACGGTCGACTGACTGACGGGCAGGGGAGAACGGTCGACTTCCGTAATACGGTGGTCATTATGACTTCTAACCTCGGTTCCGATCTCATTCAGGAGCGCTTTGGCGAACTGGATTACGGTCGAATGAAAGAGATGGTGCTGGGTGTGGTTAGCCAAAACTTCCGTCCGGAATTTATCAACCGTATTGATGAAGTTGTGGTATTCCATCCGTTAGGTGAACAACACATCGCTTCTATTGCTCAGATCCAGCTGCAGCGTCTGTACAAACGTCTGGAAGAACGTGGTTATGAAATCCATATCTCCGACGAGGCGCTGAAACTGTTGAGCGCCAACGGTTACGATCCGGTCTACGGGGCGCGTCCGTTAAAACGTGCTATTCAACAGCAGATCGAAAACCCACTGGCGCAGCAAATCCTGTCTGGTGAACTGGTTCCTGGCAAAGTGATTCGCCTTGAAGCCAATGATGATCGTATTGTGGCAGTGCAGTAAGTCACAAATTTGAATAAAACGGGCCCTGACGGGCTCGTTTTTGTTTAAAAACCAGGCGAAAATAGGCTTTTGGTTCAAATGTTGTTTGAAAAGTGAACGGTTGAGCTTTTTTTTGCATTTAGGTCTTGTCAGGCTCTAATAACTCCCTATAATGCGCCACCACTGACACGGAACAACGGCATACAGGCCGCCGGGTCAGAAAAGCTTCGTTAAGAAGTCTGTGAGGAAAGCGAAAATAAAGGCTTGACTCAAAAAGAGGAAAGCGTAATATACGCCACCTCGCGACGGTGAGCTGCAAGCCGCGTCGCACCTGCTCTTTAACAATTTATCAGACAATCTGTGTGGGCACTCGAAGATACGGATTCTTAACGTCCTCGGACGAAAAATGAATACCAAATCTCAAGAGTGAACACGTAATTCATTACGAAGTTTAATTCTTTGAGCATCAAACTTTTAAATTGAAGAGTTTGATCATGGCTCAGATTGAACGCTGGCGGCAGGCCTAACACATGCAAGTCGAACGGTAACAGGAAGCAGCTTGCTGCTTTGCTGACGAGTGGCGGACGGGTGAGTAATGTCTGGGAAACTGCCTGATGGAGGGGGATAACTACTGGAAACGGTGGCTAATACCGCATAACGTCGCAAGACCAAAGAGGGGGACCTTCGGGCCTCTTGCCATCAGATGTGCCCAGATGGGATTAGCTTGTTGGTGAGGTAACGGCTCACCAAGGCGACGATCCCTAGCTGGTCTGAGAGGATGACCAGCCACACTGGAACTGAGACACGGTCCAGACTCCTACGGGAGGCAGCAGTGGGGAATATTGCACAATGGGCGCAAGCCTGATGCAGCCATGCCGCGTGTATGAAGAAGGCCTTCGGGTTGTAAAGTACTTTCAGCGGGGAGGAAGGTGTTGCGGTTAATAACCGCAGCAATTGACGTTACCCGCAGAAGAAGCACCGGCTAACTCCGTGCCAGCAGCCGCGGTAATACGGAGGGTGCAAGCGTTAATCGGAATTACTGGGCGTAAAGCGCACGCAGGCGGTCTGTCAAGTCGGATGTGAAATCCCCGGGCTCAACCTGGGAACTGCATTCGAAACTGGCAGGCTTGAGTCTTGTAGAGGGGGGTAGAATTCCAGGTGTAGCGGTGAAATGCGTAGAGATCTGGAGGAATACCGGTGGCGAAGGCGGCCCCCTGGACAAAGACTGACGCTCAGGTGCGAAAGCGTGGGGAGCAAACAGGATTAGATACCCTGGTAGTCCACGCCGTAAACGATGTCTACTTGGAGGTTGTGCCCTTGAGGCGTGGCTTCCGGAGCTAACGCGTTAAGTAGACCGCCTGGGGAGTACGGCCGCAAGGTTAAAACTCAAATGAATTGACGGGGGCCCGCACAAGCGGTGGAGCATGTGGTTTAATTCGATGCAACGCGAAGAACCTTACCTGGTCTTGACATCCACAGAACTTTCCAGAGATGGATTGGTGCCTTCGGGAACTGTGAGACAGGTGCTGCATGGCTGTCGTCAGCTCGTGTTGTGAAATGTTGGGTTAAGTCCCGCAACGAGCGCAACCCTTATCCTTTGTTGCCAGCGATTAGGTCGGGAACTCAAAGGAGACTGCCAGTGATAAACTGGAGGAAGGTGGGGATGACGTCAAGTCATCATGGCCCTTACGACCAGGGCTACACACGTGCTACAATGGCGCATACAAAGAGAAGCGACCTCGCGAGAGCAAGCGGACCTCATAAAGTGCGTCGTAGTCCGGATTGGAGTCTGCAACTCGACTCCATGAAGTCGGAATCGCTAGTAATCGTGGATCAGAATGCCACGGTGAATACGTTCCCGGGCCTTGTACACACCGCCCGTCACACCATGGGAGTGGGTTGCAAAAGAAGTAGGTAGCTTAACCTTCGGGAGGGCGCTTACCACTTTGTGATTCATGACTGGGGTGAAGTCGTAACAAGGTAACCGTAGGGGAACCTGCGGTTGGATCACCTCCTTACCTTAAAGAAGCGTACTTTGCAGTGCTCACACAGATTGTCTGATGAAAAGTAAATAGCAAGGCGTCTTGCGAAGCAGACTGATACGTCCCCTTCGTCTAGAGGCCCAGGACACCGCCCTTTCACGGCGGTAACAGGGGTTCGAATCCCCTAGGGGACGCCACTTGCTGGTTTGTGAGTGAAAGTCACCTGCCCTAATATCTCAAAACTGACTTACGAGTCACGTTTGAGATATTTGCTCTTTAAAAATCTGGATCAAGCTGAAAATTGAAACACAGAACAACGAAAGTTGTTCGTGAGTCTCTCAAATTTTCGCAGCACGATGATGAATCGTAAGAAACATCTTCGGGTTGTGAGGTTAAGCGACTAAGCGTACACGGTGGATGCCCTGGCAGTCAGAGGCGATGAAGGGCGTGCTAATCTGCGATAAGCGCCGGTAAGGTGATATGAACCGTTATAACCGGCGATACCCGAATGGGGAAACCCAGTGTGACTCGTCACACTATCATTAACTGAATCCATAGGTTAATGAGGCGAACCGGGGGAACTGAAACATCTAAGTACCCCGAGGAAAAGAAATCAACCGAGATTCCCCCAGTAGCGGCGAGCGAACGGGGAGGAGCCCAGAGCCTGAATCAGCATGTGTGTTAGTGGAAGCGTCTGGAAAGGCGCGCGATACAGGGTGACAGCCCCGTACACAAAAGCGCATGTGCTGTGAGCTCGATGAGTAGGGCGGGACACGTGGTATCCTGTCTGAATATGGGGGGACCATCCTCCAAGGCTAAATACTCCTGACTGACCGATAGTGAACCAGTACCGTGAGGGAAAGGCGAAAAGAACCCCGGCGAGGGGAGTGAAAAAGAACCTGAAACCGTGTACGTACAAGCAGTGGGAGCCCCACCACCAAAGCATTCTCTGGTGTTGAAGGCCCTGCAAAGCAGCATCGCGGTGGCGGAGCGTCGTTTGCGACGCCCAACACACAAAACAAGCGGTGAATGCTTTGGGGTGGGGTGACTGCGTACCTTTTGTATAATGGGTCAGCGACTTATATTCTGTAGCAAGGTTAACCGAATAGGGGAGCCGGAGGGAAACCGAGTCTTAATTGGGCGTTAAGTTGCAGGGTATAGACCCGAAACCCGGTGATCTAGCCATGGGCAGGTTGAAGGTTGGGTAACACTAACTGGAGGACCGAACCGACTAATGTTGAAAAATTAGCGGATGACCTGTGGCTGGGGGTGAAAGGCCAATCAAACCGGGAGATAGCTGGTTCTCCCCGAAAGCTATTTAGGTAGCGCCTCGTGAATTCATCTCCGGGGGTAGAGCACTGTTTCGGCTAGGGGGCCATCCCGGCTTACCAACCCGATGCAAACTGCGAATACCGGAGAATGTTATCACGGGAGACACACGGCGGGTGCTAACGTCCGTCGTGAAGAGGGAAACAACCCAGACCGCCAGCTAAGGTCCCAAAGTCATGGTTAAGTGGGAAACGATGTGGGAAGGCCCAGACAGCCAGGATGTTGGCTTAGAAGCAGCCATCATTTAAAGAAAGCGTAATAGCTCACTGGTCGAGTCGGCCTGCGCGGAAGATGTAACGGGGCTAAACCATGCACCGAAGCTGCGGCAGCGACGCTGATGCGTTGTTGGGTAGGGGAGCGTTCTGTAAGCCTGCGAAGGTGACCTGTGAGGGTTGCTGGAGGTATCAGAAGTGCGAATGCTGACATAAGTAACGATAAAGCGGGTGAAAAGCCCGCTCGCCGGAAGACCAAGGGTTCCTGTCCAACGTTAATCGGGGCAGGGTGAGTCGACCCCTAAGGCGAGGCCGAAAGGCGTAGTCGATGGGAAACGGGTTAATATTCCCGTACTTGGTGTTACTGCGAAGGGGGGACGGAGAAGGCTATGTTGGCCGGGCGACGGTTGTCCCGGTTTAAGCGTGTAGGTGTGTGTTCCAGGTAAATCCGGTTCACTTTAACACTGAGGCGTGATGACGAGGCACTACGGTGCTGAAGCAACAAATGCCCTGCTTCCAGGAAAAGCCTCTAAGCATCAGGTAACATCAAATCGTACCCCAAACCGACACAGGTGGTCAGGTAGAGAATACCAAGGCGCTTGAGAGAACTCGGGTGAAGGAACTAGGCAAAATGGTGCCGTAACTTCGGGAGAAGGCACGCTGACACGTAGGTGAAGTGATTTACTCACGGAGCTGAAGTCAGTCGAAGATACCAGCTGGCTGCAACTGTTTATTAAAAACACAGCACTGTGCAAACACGAAAGTGGACGTATACGGTGTGACGCCTGCCCGGTGCCGGAAGGTTAATTGATGGGGTCAGCGCAAGCGAAGCTCCTGATCGAAGCCCCGGTAAACGGCGGCCGTAACTATAACGGTCCTAAGGTAGCGAAATTCCTTGTCGGGTAAGTTCCGACCTGCACGAATGGCGTAATGATGGCCAGGCTGTCTCCACCCGAGACTCAGTGAAATTGAACTCGCTGTGAAGATGCAGTGTACCCGCGGCAAGACGGAAAGACCCCGTGAACCTTTACTATAGCTTGACACTGAACATTGAGCCTTGATGTGTAGGATAGGTGGGAGGCTTTGAAGTGTGGACGCCAGTCTGCATGGAGCCGACCTTGAAATACCACCCTTTAATGTTTGATGTTCTAACGTGGACCCGTAATCCGGGTTGCGGACAGTGTCTGGTGGGTAGTTTGACTGGGGCGGTCTCCTCCTAAAGAGTAACGGAGGAGCACGAAGGTTGGCTAATCCTGGTCGGACATCAGGAGGTTAGTGCAATGGCATAAGCCAGCTTGACTGCGAGCGTGACGGCGCGAGCAGGTGCGAAAGCAGGTCATAGTGATCCGGTGGTTCTGAATGGAAGGGCCATCGCTCAACGGATAAAAGGTACTCCGGGGATAACAGGCTGATACCGCCCAAGAGTTCATATCGACGGCGGTGTTTGGCACCTCGATGTCGGCTCATCACATCCTGGGGCTGAAGTAGGTCCCAAGGGTATGGCTGTTCGCCATTTAAAGTGGTACGCGAGCTGGGTTTAGAACGTCGTGAGACAGTTCGGTCCCTATCTGCCGTGGGCGCTGGAGAACTGAGGGGGGCTGCTCCTAGTACGAGAGGACCGGAGTGGACGCATCACTGGTGTTCGGGTTGTCATGCCAATGGCACTGCCCGGTAGCTAAATGCGGAAGAGATAAGTGCTGAAAGCATCTAAGCACGAAACTTGCCCCGAGATGAGTTCTCCCTGAGACTTTAGGTCTCCTGAAGGAACGTTGAAGACGACGACGTTGATAGGCCGGGTGTGTAAGCGCAGCGATGCGTTGAGCTAACCGGTACTAATGAACCGTGAGGCTTAACCTTACAACGCCGAAGATGTTTTGGCGGATGAGAAGACGATTTTCAGCAGTGATTCCGGATTTTCGGGAACGAAAGATTTTACGCTGAGGCAAGGCGGCAAATGAAGGAAAGGAAGGAGCATACAGAAGTATGTGACTGACTTTACGAATGCAGCCAACGCAGCATCGGTGTAAAAGATTCGTTTCTGGCAACAGAATTTGCCTGGCGGCACTAGCGCGGTGGTCCCACCTGACCCCATGCCGAACTCAGAAGTGAAACGCCGTAGCGCCGATGGTAGTGTGGGGTCTCCCCATGCGAGAGTAGGGAACTGCCAGGCATCAAATAAAACGAAGGGCCCTGTCGGAAGACAGGGCCTTTTGTTTTTGTCTGTTTCTGCCGGATGGCGGCTCCGCCTTATCCGGCCTACAGGAATTATCCCGCCTACGAAGTTGGTGCTCTTGTAGAACTGATAAGAGCACAACCCACCCAATCATTAACGATGAACTATCCTTTACACGTGCTTATATAAGCAGTGAGGATTTTCATTGGCTATCAAACCTTTTAACTACCAGCAGGACTTTTCCAGCATCGACTTCCGCCAGCAGCCTGAATTGTATCAGGTTGGACGAGGCGAGCAGGGGGTGCTACTGGTTGAACCCTACAAAAGCGAAATTCTTCCTTTCTGGCGCTATAAAGATGAAGCATCGGCGATGAAATCCGCAGAACAGATCTACCAGTTGTTCGAAGCTTACCGGCAGCAGGATGATTTCGTTGGTATGGACATGGCGCGTAAATTTATTCAGATGGGATACACCCGCGCCAGGCGATACGCTAACTATAAAGGCGGTAAAAAGTATGCAGAAGACGGCAGCCTGAATACACGGGGTAATGATCCTATTAAGGCCGCGGCGGCAACGGTTTTCAAAGGTTGGTGGGATAAAATCCGTCAGGACGAAGACTATCTGAAACGGAAACGCCAGCATCAGGCACGGTGGGGATAAAAATTAGCAAACAAATAATTAACACTTTATTTACTTTTGGGTCTCGCGTAATCTGAATCTCCAAAATAAAAGGCCGATTAAGCCTGGCAACAAGGAGAACAGTATGGCAGAAATTATTCAGCGTATAGATAAAAACAACGCTGAGGCTCCGGAGATGCGGCGACGCATATGGGCTATCGTGGGGGCCTCTTCCGGAAACTTAGTGGAATGGTTTGATTTCTACGTCTACTCTTTCTGCTCGCTCTATTTTGCACATATCTTCTTTCCTTCTGGTAATACCACTACTCAGCTTTTGCAAACGGCAGGCGTCTTTGCCGCCGGTTTTTTAATGCGGCCTATCGGTGGTTGGCTATTTGGACGCATTGCAGATCGACGCGGGCGCAAAGCCTCAATGTTGATTTCGGTGTGCATGATGTGCATGGGGTCGCTGGTGATTGCCTGCTTACCTGGTTACGATACCATCGGCACCTGGGCACCGGCGCTGCTACTTATTGCAAGGTTATTTCAGGGGCTCTCGGTAGGGGGAGAGTATGGGACCAGCGCGACATATATGAGTGAAGTTGCGCTTGAAGGTCGTAAGGGATTTTTCGCGTCGTTTCAGTACGTTACGCTTATCGGTGGCCAACTACTGGCATTGCTGGTCGTTGTGATTTTGCAGCAGGTTCTGGACGATGCTGAGCTTCGTGCCTGGGGATGGCGTATTCCCTTTGCGCTGGGCGCCGTGCTGGCGGTTGTGGCGTTATGGCTACGTCGCCAGCTGGATGAAACCTCGAAGCATGAGACTCGCGCATTAAAAGAAGCCGGTTCGTTGAAAGGTTTGTGGCGTAATCGCAAAGCCTTTTTGATGGTGCTTGGTTTCACCGCGGCAGGCTCGCTGTGCTTTTATACCTTCACCACCTATATGCAGAAATATCTGGTAAATACAGCAGGTATGCATGCCAATGTCGCCAGCGGCATTATGACGGCTGCGCTGTGTGTTTTCATGTTGGTGCAGCCGTTATTCGGCGCGTTATCCGATAAGATTGGCAGGCGCACCTCTATGCTATGTTTTGGCGCACTCGCGACGCTTTTCACCGTTCCAATTCTCTCCGCGTTGCAGAATGTGACGTCGCCTTATGCCGCATTTGCTTTAGTGATATGCGCGCTATTGATTGTGAGTTTCTATACCTCGATTAGCGGGATCCTGAAAGCGGAGATGTTTCCGGCGCAGGTTCGCGCCCTGGGCGTCGGTTTATCTTACGCGGTAGCAAACGCGTTATTTGGCGGCTCTGCGGAATATGTCGCGCTGTCGCTAAAATCTGTCGGTATGGAGAGTTCGTTCTTCTGGTATGTTACCGCGATGGCCGTTCTGGCTTTCCTGGTTTCGTTGATGTTGCACCGTAAAGGAAAGGGCTTACGCCTTTAGTATCGCGCCATTTGCCAGATAGCGTAACCGGTTGTCGCGCCAGCGACATCCCAGACAAAATCTTTCCAGCTCCAGCCGCTGCCTTCCGGGCGGCTGTCCCAGAGTTCTTTTGAGGCTCCGAGACTCAAAGAAAACATCAGCCCTATCGCTGCGCTGCGGTCAGGGCTTACTCCCTGGTGACGCGCATACTCATTACCGGCTGCCGATAGCATCGCTGATGCCATAAAATGCTGGGCTTTATCCTGACCGCTCCAGTGGTCGTTAGCCAGATGGCTGCACCCGGAGAGAAACAACACCGTAAAAGGAATCAACACGCGCACCAGTTCACTCCTAAGAGAAAACCCCGTACAGGACGGGGCTTCGATTACAGGATACGGCTAATTAATCTGTCGATGCGGATCCGGCGCAGACGGCGAATCAATTTACGCACTTTTATCGGATAGTCGGCAATGCTCTGCAGGTCACGATAATGTTTTACGATGGTTGTGTGCGTTCGGATAAGTTCCAGCTCTTTTTCCCGCTGAGGGGCAAGCTCCTGCTTAGGATCGTGGATCAAAATGGCGTTTTCCAGATCCAGACGCCAGGCGCGGGGATTCAGGTTGTTGCCGGTGAGTAGCATCCATTTATCATCTACCCACATCCCTTTCAGATGATAGGTATTGTCGTCATCTTTCCACAGACGCACCACAAGCTGATCGGTATTGACGTAATACTGTAAACGGCTCAGGAAGCGGCGCAGGTTAATCTCATAGAGATAGGGCAGCGCGCCAATGATCTTGAACGGTTCATCTTCCGGAATGTAAAAATCATTCGCGGTTTTATCGCCAACAATGATTTCGACTTTCTTTCCGTCGCGCAGTAGCTGAATAATATTCCGCACCAGTACCGCTGGTAGATTGAAGTAAGGGGTACAAATGGTGAGCTTATGCTCCGCACAGGGCATGAGATGGAAAATGGTTTTGTTCAACAGACTGGACTTTCCAAGCCCGACCAGCGGCGTAACGGAGAGCTGCTCGTCATTAGCGTCACCCTGAAAATGATATGACGCATCACGCAGCTCCTGACGGTATAAGCGGATATCGTTTTTAATCTCCGGGCTTTTCGGCCGCTGGGTATTATCCAGACGATTCACACCACGGCCATTCATCAGATTTTGCGTCACCCAGTCAAACATGATGTCTGCCATTTGCCGATTGCGAATCAGCTGGTAGCGATCGTAGCGATATTTGTCATGCTGATGGAGATAGACATCGTTCAGGCTGGCGCCGCTGTACAGGACGCTATCATCAATGATAAAGCCTTTAAAATGCAGTACGCCAAGCGCTTCTCGCGTATTAATCGGTACGCCGTAAACCGGGACATCAATGCCGGGGTTTTCCTGCGCCAGTCGGCAATACCAGTCTGCATTGGTATTCGAGGCCGCTGCGCCAATGCGCCCGCGTTGCGCGCGATGCCAGTCGACCAGCACCCTCACGTCCAGTTCAGGACGCTGCCGTTTAGCCGCATAGAGCGCGTCGAGTATACCTTTACCCCCATCGTCCTGTTCCAGATACAGGGCAACGATACAAATACGCTGCGTCGCGCTGGCGATTTTCTCCAGCAGTGTCTCCCGAAAAGTAGCAGGAGTATAAAAGAAATCTACATCATCAACTGACTGAGAAATCTTAGGGAGTTGGGCAAGGTGTTGTTGATGTTTATTACGCTTAAATTTTGACAACATCACAGTGCATTTCTTCTCTGTTCATTGAAGGGTCCTCTGTGCTATGCAGACGACATAAGCGAGCAATAATAACATCAGTACCCGTTAAAGTGGTCAACATTTCCAGTACATTACTCACGATTCATCACATTTGGCCAGATTCAGCGTCAATCCCACGATGCCCTCTTCGAGCTGAATATCGACCTGAAATCCCAGTTTTCTGGCCAGCGCGACCATGCCGCGATTGTTTGGCATCGTAATACCGTTCAGCCGCTTCAATCCGTGATCGCGAGTATAGGCAATCAATTTCTCCATTAAACGGCGTCCTAAACCCAACCCTTTGAGATCTGAACGCACCAATACGGCAAATTCGGCATCTACGTTGTCAGGATCGGAGATCGCGCGCGTTACGCCGAGGATCTCTTCAGCATTGTCCATCCGCCTCACGGCCACAAAGGCCATTTCTCGATCGTAGTCGATCTGCGTCATGTTGGCTAAATCTTCATGGGTGAATTCGTTGATCTCGCTGAAATAACGGTAGTAAAGATCCTCTTTGGTGACCTGTGCGATGAATTGTCGCAGTTGGGGCTCATCTTCCGGCAGGATAGGACGGAACAGGCAGCGATCGCCATTTTTCATCTCCACCCACTCTTCAAGCTGGTGGGGATAGGGGCGTACCGCAAGTCGACTTTCGTTATCGCCATCAAACGGGGCAATATCCAGCGTCACATCCAGCGCGGTAAACTCACTGGCGGAAGCCAGCAGCGGATGGATATCCAGACGCTGAATTTCCGGGCAGTCGACAATCAGGTTTGAAACCTGGACCAGCAATTGGCTTAAACCGACAATATCCAGCGGACGCAGCGCGCTACGGGCGCGAATTTTCCGCTGTTTAATGCCCTGAATCACCAGATAGCGCGCCAGGTTCATGTTGAGCGGCGGCAGCGCGACGACAGCCTGCTCTTCCGGACGCCACTCTACGCCGCCTTCACCCAACATAATCAAAGGACCAAACACCGGATCGTGCTCGACCACCACACGAAGCTCCTGCGCGCCGGCGCGGTTAGCCATGCTTTGTACCAGCAAACCGTGAATCCGCGCTTGCGGCCAGGCCATCTTTACACGATCAAAAATAGCGTTCGCGGCCTGTTGTACCTCGCTTGCGGTCCGCAGGTAAAGCATGACCCCCTGAACTTCAGATTTATGCGGAATGTCGGGCGAGCGCAGCTTGAGAGCTACCGGATAGCCTATCTGTTCGGCAATATGCACCGCTTCAGCGCTGTCGCTGGCAATCCAGGTTGGGAGCGTGTGCAGCCCATAGGCGTGTAAAATCGGCTGTACTTCATGGGTATCCAGTGAGGCGGCGCCTTCCGCAATCGCCCGCTGTAACAGATTATGCGCCTCAGCGGTATTGGACGTCAGGTTACTCGGCAACGCTGGCGTTTCCCGCAGTTGCTTCTGGTTACGCCGGTATTCCACCATATGCATAAACGCGGTAATCGTGCCTTCCGGCGTACGGTAGGTTGGTAATCCGGCTTCGCTGAATAGCCGTCTTGCCTCCTGAGACGAGAACTCGCCGCACCAGTTTGTCAGCAGCGTAACAAACTTGCCTCTGGGGTGGCGCTTAATCGTCTCGATCAGAGCATGGGCGCTTTCTGTACCCGGCGCGGCAGCGCTGGGAGAGTGGATAACCATAAGCGCGTCAAAATCCTGACTGGCGAGCAGGATATCCAGCGTTTTGACGTAATGTTCGCTGCTGGCGTCATCACACAGATCCAGCGGATTGGCAATATCTATGTGCGCGGGAAGCGCCTGCCGTAGTTGCAGGCAGGTCTCTTCGCTCAACGTCGCCAGCTTGCCGTTACGCGACCACAACTCATCTAACGCCAGCGCGGCAGGCGCGGCGCCATTGCTGATGATCATCAGTCTGTCGCCGCGTAGCGGACGCATATGGCTCAGTGTTTCGACGGCGGAAAAAAGCTCGTGCGTATCCTGGACTCGCAGCAGGCCTGCGCGCTGGATGGCCGCATCCCACGCAGGGTCCATTCCCGCGCTGGTATTAAGTAAACGCTGGGCTGCCGGGCTTCGGCCGCTTTTAATCACCAGAATCGGTTTGTTACGTGAAGCGCTACGGGCGGCGGAAACAAAACGGCGGGCGTCGCTTAACTGTTCCAGATAGAGCAAAATCGCGCTGGTCTTGCTGTCGCGCGCCAGATAGTCCAGTAGTTCATCGACATCAATATCCAGGCTATCGCCCAGCGCGATAAAGTAGGAAAAGCCCATTTCACGCTGTTGCGCCCAGTCAAGAATAGTATTGGACACGGCGGCAGACTGGGAAATAAAAGCGAGCTTGCCCTGTTTAATCGGGACGGGAGAAAAGCTGGCATTCAGCCCTTGCCACGGCGCGAGGAGCCCAAGACTGTTTGGACCCAGCAGACGCATTTTATAATGCCGGGCACAGGCAAGAAGTTCTTCATGTTGCGACGTGGGAGCAGAAAGGATAATGCACGTTTTACACCCTTTCGCGCCAAGCGCGTCCAGTAACGCCAGGTTACGGCTGGCGTTAGTGCATAAAATAGCCAGATCGGGGGTGAAAGGAAGACTGGCGATATCCGGCCAGGCCATGACGCCTAAAACGGCTTTCCAGGCGGGCGTCACGGGAAGGACGGGGCCATTGAATCCGCCCGCCAACAAGTTACGCATCATCAGGTAACCCGCGCGGTGGGGCTTCATTGATGCGCCAATCACCGCGATCGATTTTGGTCGCAGTAGCGCTTCCAGTCCTTGCTGGCTCATACCGGTTTCCCTTACACAGAAGTGACCGGATAATTTTAAACGCTTTCGCTATTTTATGCTGTGACGTTTCCCGGATGTTGCGTTTTTCCTGCCAGATAGCGCGTTTTGAAACGGGTGAAATGTTCACCTAAACTGGTTGCCGCCTCGGTATCTCCCGCCAGATCTAACAACGCTATGGCGACTTCGGCGGTACAATATTGCCCTTCGGCATGGATTTCACGCAGACGATAAGCTGAAAGACGCGATAAATCGACGGAAATGACCGGCAGATGATCCAGATAAGGGCATTTACGAAACATTTTACGTGCTTCGGGCCAGGTGCCGTCCAGCATAATAAACAGCGGCGGTTTCCCGGCGGGCGGGGTGGAAATGACCTCGCGCGCTTCGCCGGCGTAGGACGCAGGAAAGACCACTATCGGTTGATAATCCGGATGCTGTACCAGCTCCAGCAACGCCTGCGGCGGCTCGGTACGCGACCACTGAAACGCCGCGGTATCCGGCAAAATATCGGCTATCAGCCGGCCGGTATTGCTGGGTTTCATCGGTTCAGTGTCAAACATGACCAGACAAAAACGGCTTTTCGCCTGAGAAGGCGTTAACGTATCACACAGGCAAGATTTTAGCGGCAGCAGGCAGCGTTGACAGCGGCGAACCCGATTGCCTCTGGCAAGAAAAGGGCGAGTAGCGCGCGCAAGCCGTTCGGCGCGTAACTGAAGGACAGCGTTATTGGTCATAGAAAGCGTTTGCGGAGAAAAACGCTATTGTGGCAGAGGTGAAAACGGGGCACAAGATGCGCCCCGTGGCGTTTACAGCGCTTCGTTCAGCCAGCTGTCGAAAGGCGCTTTAGGCACTGCGCCATTAAGCATATCGACCACCTGTCCATGTTTAAAAATCATAATCGTCGGGATGCTGCGGATACCGAAACGGGCGCTGAGTTCCCGTTCCGCCTCGGTATTCACTTTGACGAAACGGACTTTACCGCTGCGCTCTTCTGCGACATCCTCGAAGATTGGCGCAAAGTTACGGCAAGGGCCGCACCAGGGGGCCCAAAAGTCGATCACCACTGGAAGATCGTCCTTCAACAGTTTGTCCAGCGTTTCGCCGGTCGCATTAATGACTTCTCCGTCAAACAACTCATGACCGCAGCGTCCACATTTTGCCGCATCCTGAAGCCGATCGTCGGGGATGCGGTTAATGGCCTGACAATGGGTACAAACGGTGTTCATAGCTAACCTCTGAATACGTCGGAAGACGTCCCGCTACGCGCGGGATGTTTCTATAATGTTACATATTATCGAGGAGTCTGTGCTAAACAACAATGTGTTTTATTCAATGAGTACAATAGTCGCAAGCTTTTAAACGAAATCATGGCTAACCGGATGCACATCGGGTAATCTTCGCGCTTCGCGCAGCGCTGGTGGAGAAAAGCATGAACGATGAATTAAAAAACAAAAGCGGCAAAGTCAAAGTGATGTATGTCCGTAGTGATGATGACTCTGATAAACGCACCCATAACCCGCGTACCGGGAAAGGGGGAGGCCGCCCAGCAAAGTCTCGCACTGACGGTGGACGTCGCCCCGCCCGTGATGAGCGAAATAATCAGAGCCGTGACCGTAAACATGAAACTTCGCCGTGGCGCACCGTGTCCCGCGCGCCAGGCGATGAAACGCCTGAGAAAGTCGATCATGGTGGTATTAGCGGTAAAAGTTTTATTGACCCTGAAGTTTTGCGTCGCCAGCGTGCGGAAGAGACGCGCGTCTACGGTGAAAACGCCTGCCAGGCGCTATTCCAGAGCCGTCCTGACGCCATCGTGCGCGCATGGTTTATCCAAAGCGTAACGCCGCGTTTTAAAGAGGCGCTGCGCTGGATGGCGGCGAATCGTAAAGCCTACCATGTGGTGGATGAAGCCGAACTGGCAAAAGCTTCCGGGACTGAGCACCACGGTGGCGTGTGTTTCCTGATTAAAAAGCGTAACGGTACGACCGTTAAGCAATGGGTAAAGCAGGCGGCGGATCAAGACTGCGTGCTGGCGTTGGAAGATGTCGCTAACCCGCATAATCTGGGCGGCATGATGCGTAGCTGCGCGCACTTCGGCGTGAAAGGCGTGGTGGTACAGGATGCGGCGTTGCTGGAGTCCGGCGCGGCGATTCGTACCGCGGAAGGCGGGGCGGAGCATGTCCAGCCGATCACTGGTGAAAGCATTGTTGACGTACTGGATGATTTTCGTCAGGCGGGGTACACCGTGGTGACGACGTCCAGCGATCGCGGTCAGGCGCTCTTTAGTACGACCCTGCCGGAAAAGATGGTGCTGGTCTTAGGCCGTGAATATGACTACCTGCCGGAAGCGGCGCGCGAACCCGACGATCTGTGCGTGAAAATTAACGGCACCGGGAACGTGGAAAGCCTGAATGTGTCGGTTGCGACAGGCGTACTGCTCGCCGAGTGGTGGCGACAGAATAAAGCGTAAGGGCTGCAGCCCGGTGACGCAACGCGCGCCGGGCCAATGATGTACTTTCTACCGCCCGGTCAGACAAGGCGCTTTCGCGCCGTTATCCGGGCGATAAAACGGCGAGTCGCCAACGTTATTCACTCTCAGCCGGTAATACTGGCGTCCAGTCGATAGTTTTCTCGCCGTGTTGTTCCAGCCATTGGTTCGTTAGCGCAAAATGGTTACAGCCAAAAAATCCGCGGTGCGCAGAGAGTGGCGAGGGATGCGGAGCTTTCAGAATATGGTGGCGCTGTGGATCAATAATCGCGCCTTTCTTCTGGGCGTGCGAGCCCCACAGCAGGAAGACAACCCCTTCGCGGTGTTGGTTAATCAGGCTTATCACTTTATCCGTAAAGGTTTCCCACCCCAGGCTGGCATGAGAGTGCGCCTGGCCTGCCCGTACCGTGAGCACCGTATTCAGTAACAGTACGCCCTGGCGCGCCCAGCTTTCCAGATAACCGTGCGCGGGGCGAACAAAGCCGGGAATGGAGGCTTCCAGCTCTTTGTACATATTCACTAATGATGGCGGGGGAGCGATCCCAGGACGCACGGAAAACGCCAGACCATGTGCCTGGCCGGGGCCGTGGTAAGGATCTTGTCCCAGGATCACCACCTTAACGTCGCCCAGTTCCGTAAAGCGAAAGGCGTTAAACACATCTTTTTGCGGCGGGTAGACCGTGATACCCGACTGACGCTCGCCAGCAACAGTGTGAAGCGTATTGATAAAGTAAGGTTGCTGTTTCTCATCAGCCAGCACATCGTGCCAGGTTAACTCAGTCGCCATCTCGCTCTCCTGCGAATTTCCAGTTCCCTTAGCTTAACTGCTTCTTTCTGCAGTGCAAAATCCTGCGTGCTACAAAAACGGTTACCTACAAAAGATAGTTGAAAATTTATGTAAAAAGTTTATAGGTCTGAATGGTGTAAGTTGATGTAAAACAATAAATTCCCTTCATCACCCTTTTTGTGGTGTGGTTTTTATTGATTTAAATCAAAGAATGAAGGGTGATCGAAGGGTATATATACACTCAAGCAACAATGGTTTTACCAATTGGCCGGGATTAGGCCGACCGAAATCAAATAATTTTGCCTGGGGAGGCATCACATGATTACAGGTATCCAGATTACTAAAGCCGCTAACGACGACCTGCTGAATTCCTTCTGGCTGCTGGACAGCGAAAAAGGCGAAGCGCGCTGCATCGTTGCAAAATCCGGCTTTGCTGAAGATGAAGTTGTGGCTGTCAGCAAACTGGGCGAGATTGAATACCGTGAAATTCCGATGGAAGTTAAACCGGAAGTACGCGTTGAAGGCGGTCAGCATCTGAACGTTAACGTTCTGCGTCGTGAAACTCTGGAAGATGCGGTTAAGCATCCGGAAAAATACCCGCAACTGACTATTCGTGTTTCTGGTTATGCGGTGCGTTTTAACTCCCTGACGCCGGAACAGCAGCGCGACGTTATCGCTCGTACCTTTACCGAAAGCCTGTAAGGCTTATCCGGTAATAACAAGCGGAAGAGGCCGGGCCTTTTCCGCTTTTGTTTTATTTGGGTCAGTAAAAAATCCGCACCGCGCAGTACACCAGCAGTAACGCCAGAATGATATTTAACTGGCGACCATAATGGCGAAACGCCCGCTGAAACAGATGTCCCGCCAGCGCCCAACACACATTACCGAACGTGCCGATCAATGCCAGCAATATACTGACGCCGATGACCCAATTCAGCGCCTGCGTTTGCGGTAAAACAAATGTAGACAGAGCGGTAATGCCGTACAGAATAATTTTGACGTTCACAAACTGCAGACCAAAGCTTACCCAAAAGCCAACCGGTTTTGGTCTGGCGTTCTCATCCGCCGCTGGACTGGTAGCAATTTTCCACGCCAGCCACAGGATATACGCAGCCCCCACCCAACTGAGCAAATGAATGATTGCCGGATCGATAACCGCAAGGGAAAACGCGATCCCGGCGCACAGCAGCATGACGACCAAAAATCCCAGACTCATACCTGCCAGTACACGAATACTCTGCCGAAAACCATGTGCAGTTGCTGCGCTAAGCGCGAGAATATTGTTAGGGCCGGGGGTAAGGGCGGTGATTAATGTATAAGTCCAGAAAGCGCTTAAAAGCATCGGTGTCACTTGTCATCTCCTCTGTTTTAGCAGACAGTACCCGATATGAAATATTTAAAAAAATGAATGTTTTTTAATTCTGAATTCGAGATTTTCGATAGGTTGGTGGTTATGGATCTGCGTCGGTTTATTACGCTGAAAACGGTAGTGGAAGAGGGCTCGTTTCTGCGGGCTTCGCAAAAGCTGTGCTGCACTCAGTCGACGGTAACTTTTCATATTCAACAGCTTGAACGTGAGTTTTCCCTGCAACTGTTCGAGAAAATAGGGCGCCGAATGTGCCTGACCAATGAGGGGAAAAAGCTGATGCCGCATATCCATGAACTGACGCGTGTGATGGAGTCGATTCGTGAAGCCGCAAGACAGGATGCGGAACCCGGCGGAGAGCTGCGCGTGGCGACAGGTGAAACCTTACTGGCGTACAAAATGCCGCAGGTTTTACAACGTTTTAAGCTGCGAGCGCCGAATGTCAGATTGTCGCTACAGTCGCTGAATTGCTATGTGATACGTGATGCGTTGCTGAATGACGAGGTCGATCTGGGCGTTTTTTATCGCGTAGGTAATGATGACGCGCTCACGATGCAGCAATTGGGGAAGCAGTCGCTGGCGCTGGTGGCCTCTCCACTGCTACAGGATGCTGATTTTACGCAGCCAGATCAGCATATTCCCTGTAGCTTCATCATCAATGAACCGCAATGTGTCTTCCGCCAGCTGTTTGAAAGTACGCTACGGCAGAGGCGGATTACGCTGGAAAACACCATTGAACTGTGGAGTATTGAAAGCATTAAACAGTGTGTGGCTGCTAACCTGGGCATCAGCTTTTTACCACGTTTTGCCGTTGAACGAGAACTTAGTACCGGTCAGTTGAAAGAGCTGCCGTTTGGCGCGCCGTCGCTATCGATCATGGCGCTGTGCGCCCATCATGCCGGGAAAGCGGTCAGCCCGGCAATGCAGATATTTATGCAGTGTATGGAGGCGTGTTTTACCGTGGAAGATAAAAAAATGCCGGGTTAACGAACCCGGCATTATCATCACTCTTCGCTGGATTGCTCCTGCATTTTCGTACCGCTTGGCTTGCGGCGCTTACCGATATTTTTTGTATCGCGGTGACGTTTCTTCACGCGCGGCTTCTCTTTTTCTTTCTCTTTTTTCTTCTCGGCGCGTTTCGCCAGCACTTTTTTCGACGGTTTGCCGGTCAACTTTTCGCTAGGCGCACGCGTGGTCGGGCGAAGCTCATCAATGACGCGCGCTTTTAGCGGCTCTTCGATGTAGCGACCGATTTTCAGCAGCAACAGATGGTCGTGGGCTTCTACCAGCGAGATTGCAGTGCCTTTGCGGCCAGCACGGCCTGTACGACCAATGCGATGCAGATAGGTATCGCCACTGCGCGGCATGTCGAAGTTAATGACGTGGCTGACGTCAGGAATATCAATCCCGCGTGCCGCGACGTCGGTCGCGACCAGCACGTTAACGCGACCGTCGGTGAGACGCTTAATACCTTCGTTACGTTTGATCTGCGCCATCTCACCTTCAAGATAGCAATTGTTGATCCCTGCCAGACGCAGTGTTTCAGCCAATTCATGGACGCGTTCACGTTTACGTACAAACACGATAGAACGGGTTGCATCGTCTTGTTTTAGCAGGTGCTTCAACAGCGCAACTTTATGTTCGAAATTGTCGGCACGGTAGTACCACTGGTGAATTTTCTTACGCTCGCGGGTTGACGGATTGGCAGAAACCTCAACCGGGTCTTCCAGCAGGCGCTCGGCAAAATCTTTAATCGCATCGCCTTCCAGCGTGGCGGAGAACAGCATCGTTTGTTTACGCCAGCGGGTCTCACCAGCGATATGTTCAATGTCCTGAGCGAAGCCCATGTCGAGCATCCGGTCAGCTTCGTCAAGGATCAGTGTTTCAACCGCCCGGCAGTCAAAGTTCTCTTCTTTTATATATTGCAGCAGACGGCCCGTCGTGGCGACCACGATATCCTGGTTTTCGCTAAACACTTCAGCATGGTTCATATAGGCCACGCCGCCGGTAATCGTGGCGATATCCAGATGAGTATGCTTAGCCAGTTCACGAGCGTGATCGGCAACCTGCATTGCCAGTTCGCGGGTTGGCGTCAGGATCAGAATGCGCGGCGGCCCCGATTTTTTACGCGGAAAGTCGAGCAGGTGCTGCAACGCCGGCAGCAGATATGCCGCCGTTTTACCGGTGCCTGTCGGCGCAGAACCGAGTACATCACGGCCATCGAGCGCAGGCGGAATGGCGGCAGCCTGAATGGCGGTCGGGCGAGTGAAACCTTTATCCTGGAGGGCATCCAGCAGGCTTTCGTCGAGTTCAAGTTCGGAAAAAGTCGTTACAGTCATGTTCTACCTCTGTGTGGGGCGCTGATTATAGACGTTACGGCCGCAATCTTCATCTGTTTGTATGGATATCCCTTCTCAGGTATTGTTTTCACCCGGCGCTGTCGCCGTTTTTTTGCAAGGTTGTTTTTACATGTCTCAGTCTGGCTCCGTTCTTCGTCGTAACGGATTTACGTTTAAACAGTTTTTTGTCGCACACGATCGGTGTGCGATGAAAGTGGGAACTGACGGTATTTTACTCGGGGCGTGGGCGCCGGTCGCGGATGTAAAGCGAATTCTGGATATCGGTACTGGAAGCGGTCTGCTGGCGTTAATGCTGGCGCAGCGGACGGATGACAATGTGCCTATTGACGCCGTGGAACTGGATGCCGGGGCTGCCATGCAAGCGCAGGAAAACGTTGCTCACTCTCCCTGGCCGCATCGAATAACGGTGCATACTGACGATATTCAGCGTTGGGCGCCTCGCCAGACGGTACGCTTTGATCTTATTATCAGCAACCCGCCTTATTACGAACCCGGTGTGGAATGCGCCACGCCGCAGCGGGAGCAGGCGCGTTACACCGCTACGCTGGATCACCAGACGTTATTGGCTATTGCGGCGGATTGTATTACCGAAGATGGCTTTTTTTGCGTAGTCTTGCCGGAACAAATAGGTAACGCTTTTACGCAGCAAGCGCTCAACATGGGATGGCATTTGCGGCTACGTACTGACGTTGCGGAAAACGAAGCGCGCTTGCCGCACCGGGTTTTGCTCGCATTCTCCCCGCAAGCCGGGGAGTGCTTTAGCGACAGATTAGTAATTCGCGGGTCAGACCAGCATTATTCTGAAAGTTATACGGCGCTGACCCAGGCATTTTATCTATTTATGTGAGGCGTTAACGGCGAAAGGATCGATGGGCCTGATTCAGCCAGTTGTTGCGGATAATCCAGCGTAAAGTGCAGCCCCCGACTCTCTTTACGCATCATCGCACAACGCACAATCAGTTCGGCCACTTGCACCAGATTGCGCAGCTCCAGTAAATTATTCGAGACGCGAAAGTTGGCGTAATATTCGTCAATCTCTTGTTGCAACATGGTAATACGCCGTAGGGCGCGCTCCAGCCGTTTCGTCGTGCGCACAATGCCCACATAGTCCCACATCAGCAGGCGCAGTTCATGCCAGTTATGCTGAATCACCACCCGCTCATCGGCGTTTTCCACGCGGCTTTCATCCCAGGCGGGAAGGGCGTCAACGCTGTGGACAGAAGGCATTCGCCTGTCGATATCCATTGCTGCGGACCAGCCGTACACTAAGCATTCCAGCAACGAGTTGGACGCCATACGGTTAGCGCCGTGCAGGCCGGTGTAACTGACTTCGCCAATGGCATATAAGCCGTCTACATCGGTACGACCATAATCATCGACGACCACGCCGCCGCAGGTATAGTGTGCGGCAGGAACAACGGGAATCGGTTCTTTGGTTAAATCCATCCCCAAATCAAGCAGTTTCGCATAGATCATCGGGAAGTGCTGGCGGACAAAATCGTCAGGCTTGTGGCTGATATCGAGAAACATACAGTCTGCGCCGAGTTGTTTCATCTCATGGTCAATAGCGCGGGCGACAATATCGCGCGGCGCCAGTTCCCCGCGTTCGTCAACGTCCGGCATAAACCGTGAACCGTCCGGACGTTTAAGGTATGCGCCTTCGCCACGCAGCGCTTCGGTAAGGAGAAAATTACGCGCCTGCGGGTGATAAAGGGCGGTGGGATGAAACTGGTTAAATTCCAGATTAGCGACCCGACAGCCTGCGCGCCAGGCCATCGCGATACCGTCACCGGAGGAAATATCCGGGTTAGTGGTATATTGATAAACCTTTGAGGCGCCGCCGGTCGCCAGCACCACCGACTTCGCATGACAGGTTTCAACCCACTCTTTATTGCGATTCCAGATCCAGGCGCCGACGACCCGGCGAGGCCCCGGCAGACCCATTTTATCGGAGATAATTAAATCAACGGCGTTGCTGCGTTCCAGCACCTGAATATTAGGATGATTTTGCGCCCGACTGACCAACGTGGTTTCGACTTCCTTTCCGGTAGCGTCGGCGGCATGAAGGATACGGCGATGACTATGGCCGCCTTCACGCGTGAGATGATAGCTCTCCTTGCCGTTTGGCTGGACATGCGTATCAAACAGGACGCCCTGATCGATAAGCCACTGCACGCAGGTACGGGCGTTGCTGGCGACAAACTCCACCGCGTGGCGATCGCAAATTCCGGCGCCGGCAATCAGCGTATCTTCGACATGCGACGCAATACTGTCGGTTTCATCAAACACGGCGGCAATACCGCCCTGCGCATAAAACGTGGAGCCCTCGCTCACCGGCCCTTTACTCAGGACGATAACCTTATGCTTTTCAGCCAGACGCAGCGCCAGCGAGAGTCCGGCCGCGCCGCTGCCGATAATTAACACATCACAGGACAGTTCAGGAGTTGTCATCATGGTTCTTGTTTAATTTACTAAACATGGTTGCGGCAGATTAGCACTATATGGCGCTAAAAAGCACGTTATGATTTCGCTGGTGTTGTGCTTATTAAACATAAAATAAAAATACGGCGAGAGATAAACGGCAAAAAATATTTTATAGGGCAGGGTGTTAGCGTCGGATTTTGTAGTGAAATAAAGATGCTGTTAGGTTACTCTGCAAACGACGAAATGGGCATTTCTGTACAGATAGTGCGTTGTTCAGCATCTGTAGACTTATAATGGAAGATAAGACCTGTCTACAACATGACAAACAAAAACAAATGCGTAACGGAACTTTACGAAACATAGACACTCTAACCTGTTGCTTGCTCATAGTGCGGCTTATGGAGTGGCGTTTCGAAAGCGCGTGGAAATTTGGTTTGGGGAGACATTACCTCGGATGAGCGAGCAGTTAACGGACCAGGTCCTGGTTGAACGGGTCCAGAAGGGAGATCAGAAAGCCTTTAACTTACTGGTAGTGCGCTACCAGCATAAAGTGGCGAGTCTGGTTTCCCGCTATGTGCCATCGGGCGACGTTCCCGATGTCGTACAGGAATCATTTATTAAGGCCTATCGCGCGCTGGATTCTTTCCGGGGGGATAGTGCTTTTTATACCTGGTTGTATCGTATTGCGGTCAATACCGCGAAGAACTACCTGGTTGCGCAGGGGCGTCGTCCGCCTTCCAGTGATGTAGACGCGATTGAAGCAGAAAACTTTGAAAGCGGCGGCGCGCTGAAAGAAATTTCGAACCCTGAGAACTTAATGTTGTCAGAAGAACTGAGACAGATAGTTTTCCGAACTATTGAGTCCCTCCCGGAAGATTTACGTATGGCAATCACCTTACGGGAGCTGGATGGCCTGAGCTATGAAGAGATAGCGGCTATCATGGATTGTCCGGTGGGGACGGTGCGTTCACGTATCTTCCGGGCGCGGGAAGCTATTGATAATAAAGTTCAACCGCTTATCAGGCGTTGACGATAGCGGGATACTGGAAAAGGTATTAGGCATGCAGAAAGAAAAACTTTCCGCTTTGATGGATGGCGAAACGTTGGATAGTGAGCTGCTCAAAGCGCTTACGCACGACCCGGAAATGCAGAAAACCTGGGAGAGTTATCACCTGATCCGCGATTCAATGCGGGGGGATACGCCTGACGTTCTCCATTTCGATATATCCGCTCGCGTGATGGCCGCTATTGAAAACGAGCCAGTACGTCAGGTGTCGCCATTAATCCCTGAGGCCCAACCCGCTCCGCAGCAATGGCAGAAAATGCCGTTCTGGAAAAAAGTGCGTCCGTGGGCGGCGCAGCTTACCCAAATGGGCGTGGCGGCGTGCGTTTCACTTGCAGTTATCGTCGGTGTCCAGCACTATAATGGGCAATCTGAAACATCCCAACAACCTGAAACGCCGGTTTTCAATACCCTGCCTATGATGGGGAAAGCCAGCCCGGTAAGTCTGGGAGTGCCTTCTGAAGCAGCGCCTGTCGGCAGTCAGCAACAGCAGGTACAGGAGCAGCGTCGTCGCATTAATGCCATGTTGCAGGACTATGAACTGCAGCGCCGACTGCACTCCGAACAGCTTCAGTTTGAGCAGGCGCAAACCCAGCAAGCCGCGGTACAGGTGCCAGGAATCCAAACTTTAGGAACGCAATCGCAGTAATGAAGCAACTTTGGTTTGCCATGTCCCTTGTGGCGGCTAGCCTGTTCTTCTCAGCAAACGCCTCGGCCGACCCTGCGTCCGGGGCGTTATTGCAGCAGATGAACATCGCCAGTCAGTCACTGAATTACGAGCTGTCATTCGTCAGCATCACGAAACAAGGCGTTGAATCTCTGCGTTATCGACACGCACGCCTGGATGGTCGCCCGCTTGCGCAATTGCTACAGTTGGACGGTCCCCGCCGGGAGGTCGTACAGCGTGGTAATGAAATCAGTTATTTTGAACCGGGCCTTGAGCCGTTCACCCTGAACGGTGATTATATTGTCGATTCTCTGCCTTCCCTGATTTACACCGACTTTAAGCGCCTGGCGCCTTACTACGACTTTATTTCTGTCGGACGCACCCGTATCGCAGACAGATTGTGCGAAGTTATCCGCGTTGTGGCGCGCGATGGTACGCGTTACAGCTATATCGTCTGGATGGACATGGACACCAAACTGCCGATGCGCGTTGATCTGCTGGATCGCGATGGCGAGACGCTGGAGCAGTTCCGCGTTATTGCGTTCACGGTGAGCCAGGATATCGGCAGCAACATGCAGGCGCTGGCGAAGGCGAATCTGCCGCCGCTGCTTTCTGTTCCCGGTGGCGAAAAAACGAAATTTAACTGGAGTCCATCCTGGGTGCCGCAAGGCTTTAGCGAAGTTTCCAGCAGCCGTCGTCCGTTGCCGACGATGGATAACCTGCCTATCGAATCGCGGCTTTATTCTGACGGTCTGTTTAGCTTTTCCGTCAATGTGAACCGGGCGACGCAAAACAGCAGCGATCAGATGCTGCGCACCGGGCGCCGAACGGTTTATAGCAGCGTTCGCGACAACGCGGAAATCACCATTGTCGGCGAGCTTCCGCCGCAAACGGCGAAGCGCATTGCCGACAGTATCAAATTCAGGGCAGTACAATGATTAAAGAGTGGGCAACCGTTGTCTCCTGGCAGAATGGTCAGGCGGTGGTGAGCTGCGACGTTAAAGCGTCATGCAGCAGCTGCGCCTCCCGTGCGGGATGCGGCAGTCGCGTGCTGAATAAATTAGGGCCGCAAACCACGCATACCATTGTTGTGCCAAGCGCGGAGCCGCTGGCGCCGGGGCAGAAAGTCGAGTTGGGCATCGCCGAAAAAAGCCTTTTAGGTTCGGCGTTGCTGGTCTATATGTCGCCTTTAGCGGGGCTATTTCTTTGTGCGGCGCTTTTTCAGATGCTGTTTGGATCTGACCTTGCCGCATTAAGCGGGGCCGTGCTGGGCGGCGTGGGCGGTTTTCTGGTTGCCCGCGGTTATTCCCGAAAACTGGCGGAGCGCGACGCCTGGCAGCCGGTGATTTTAAACGTTGCCCTCCCGCCTGACCTTGTTCGCGTCGAAACTACCTCAATCGAAACGCGCCAGTAAACGTTTTGCCCAACGGTACACCTGCCGCGTTGGGTTGTTGTCCCGATAAGCATGCGCTTTTCCTGCGTTGCGGTGTTTTACAGGAAAAAAGCGAGGCGTTTTCCAGTTCCCGCTCTCCTTACACTATGAACATTTCCTCGCCTTAGCGTTGTAGTGTAGAATGCGGCGTTTCAGTTAAAACAGACGTTAAGCTCAGAACAGCGACCTCTAAAGTCTGGTCAACCAGGCGTAAGGCATAATAATTTATCTCTATGAAGAACATACGTAACTTTTCGATCATTGCTCACATCGATAATTGATACCCCGCCACCCTCCGCAAACCTACGACAAAATCCTCTCAAGATCCCCGCAAAATAAGCGCTCACAAAAATGATACTGGTTGCATGTACAGTCAACCTACGACATCATGAGTCATGGTTTTTGTGTCCACCAGTGCGTCCATATCCTATGATGGACACAGAATCTTCCGTTCTGATGGACACATGCAGGGATAAATCATGGCTATTTCAGATAGTTATCTAAAGTCGTGCCTCGGGCGCGAACGCGATAAAGTTGAGGAGAAGGCAGACCGGGACGGTCTGTGGGTGCGCATTTCCAAAAAGGGCGCCGTCACTTTTTTCTACCGATTCCGTTTCCTGGGTAAGCAGGACAAGATGACGATCGGCAGTTACCCGGAATTCGGGTTGAAGGCCGCGCGCGAAGAGGTAACTAAGTGGGCCGCCATTCTTGCCCGGGGAGAAAATCCGCGGATCAGGCAAAGCCTCGATAAAGCTAAAATCAACAGCCAGTACACATTCGAGGAACTTTTCAGAGAATGGCATGCGATGGTATGCGTTCAGAAAGAAACATCCGATCAAATACTGCGTTCGTTTGAGCTGCATGTATTCCCTAAGCTGGGTAAGTATCCGGCGCATCAGTTGACGCTGCACAACTGGCTTACAGTTCTGGACCGACTGGCGCAGGGATACACTGAGATCACCCGGCGAGTAATTAGTAACGGTCGGCAGTGCTACTCATGGGCAGTGAAGCGCCAGTTGCTTGAGGTTAACCCACTTTCTGAAATGTCCGGTCGTGATTTTGGTATTCAGAAGAAAATGGGGGAGAGAACACTGGATCGCAAAGAAATTGCGATTGTCTGGCGAGCTATTGAGGATTCCCGCCTTATTGAGCGAAACAAGATCCTTTATAAATTGTCCCTGATATGGGCGTGCAGGGTCGGTGAACTCCGTCAGGCTGAAGTTTCGCATTTCGATTTTGAGGAGGGCGTCTGGACCGTACCGTGGGAAAATCATAAAACGGGACGGAAAAGTAAGAAGCCGATAATCCGCCCGATCATCCCTGAAATGCTCCCGCTGATACAACGAGCCATTGAGCTGGCGCCAGGCCGTTTTGTTTTCTCAAAATATGCAGACAAGCCGATGAGCGAAGGCTTTCATATGAGCATCAGCAGCAACCTTGTTAAGTTCATGCTGAAGGCTTATAACGAGCAGGTTCCGCACTTTACGATCCATGATCTACGCAGAACTGCGCGAACGAATTTCTCCGAGCTGACTGAACCACATATTGCTGAGATGATGCTCGGGCACAAACTGCCTGGAGTGTGGTCGGTGTACGACAAATACACCTATATCGAAGAAATGAGAGAAGCTTATAGTAAATGGTGGGCCCGACTGATGAGCATCATCGAGCCCGATGTTCTGGAGTTCACGCCACGTCAGACCGGATGAGTCGACCTTTGTTGTCACGGGGCAGATTCAGATGCGACATTGGACGGCGTGTTGGTCGTGACATTTCCCTGACCTGCCACTCATTGACTTTGGTTTTAAGCCATTTGTTGGAGCCACCCATATATGAACAGTCAGGCTCCGGGAATGGGTTGTTGTCGCTTGGTCGCTTACGGTAACGCTCCAGCGTCCTGGAAGAAATCCTGAGCTGGCAGCAAATTTCGCGGGTGCTCATCAATTCAAAGTCTCTAATTTTTTTGCTCATCGTTTTCTCCAGTGGCCCCGCAGCGGGCCATCGCTAATATTCAGTTTGCCTGTGCTGGCAGATTTCTAAGTTTCCGGACGCCGATCATTGCGGTGGCTACGTAGCTGGTGGCCCGGTTAACTACTTCAACAGGCACCTTTACGCCATCCACTACAACGGTGTAATTGGTAACGTGCTTTTGTCTGCCGTAATCGCCGAACTTTTCATGATGCGCCGCCAGTGCAACATCACATGCGCGACGGCCCAATGGCGATTGCTTACTGCGATTTATTAGGCGCATAAAACCTCCTCAGGTGGGAGGGCGTACCCCCTCCCGATGCAATTAGCCGATGTATTCCGGTTTCATATCGTCCAGGGTGACGCGGTACTTATCGTGCAGTTCGTCGCCAAGATGACGTTTAGCAGCGCCAAGCGTGCTTTCAGCTTTAGCAAACATCTCTGCGGCTTCCGGTTCGCCAGGGTTTGGAATTGAGTTGATCACTGCCTCGACTTTGTTCTGTGCATTGACCTGGTAATAGCGCTTCACTGCTTTGTTTTTTAATTCGGTGAACAGCGCAGTACCCAGCAACGCTTTCTGTGATTCGATATCCGCACGGATTGCTTTTGCCTGATCAACGGAACTTGCTGTATCAATGCGTTCGCGAAGATCGTCGGCAACAGCATCAACGTTAGCTGCCGACTCCTGCGCGCTGGTCCTGGTGCTAACCTCGCTGGTGATTTCCTGTACGCTCATGCGCTGGACTGGAGCAGGGTTAATCTCGCGTTCTTCTCGTTGCTCAACCTCATCAGGGCTGTACACGCCGAGGATCACTTCCGGGCAGTACAGGCGAGCCCAATATTTAACGCCCAGATAGGCAATTTGCTGTTTAGGGTTTGAAACCCATAGCGGAGAATTGCGGGTAACAACGCCGGAGAGGTAAAGAGGTTCTCCCCAGGTGATTTCAGATTCACCTCGCAGAATGGCACCAACCTGAACGAACAGGCCGATCTCGTCCTCATCTGTCCAGCCACGAACGCGCTCAGTGACGGTGTACTTCCCATTTTTACCGTTTTTATCGCGTGTGATTTCCTGTGTCCTGGTGCAGCGCTCCCAGTCACCCCCATAGCGGTAATGAAAACGGCCATGAATGGCACTGGAGCTTGCGATTACTGCGTTGACCAGTTGTGCCTCGTAACCAAGAACACCGTTAACCAGGTGTGTTTTCTGAGCCACAGCGTAAGGGTTCATGCCCCATTGCATAGCCTGCATGACGATAGCCATACAGTCGGCTGGTTTCCCTGCAAGGTGTGCCGGTACCGTCACCTGTGAGTCTGCCATCAGGTTAGCGAAAGCTGTTAACTGACCCAGTGCCTGAACGTTAAAAATTGCGTTACTGGCAGAAATGGTGTTTGGTGCCTGCTGCTCAGTGGTAACAATATTTGTGTTTTCCATGATTTTCCCCTTATGCCTGTACGCGCAACGCTTCAAGGCGGCGCACATCAAAATCGTTCAGTTCGTCGGTGTAGTCTTCTGTGATAGGCGCTGACCATTCACCAGTGTCGAAGCCGTTTGCTATCTCTCGCATTGTTTTGCGGTATTCCAGCATGCCAAGTTCCAGCAACTCGGTAGACGCCTCAATGATGGCGACCCAGTGGTAGTTCTCGTCTTTGTTGACGAAAATCCAGAAAAACTGGTCCAGCGCCGCAGTTTCGCAGTACATGGCCGCGCTCAGGTGATAGTCCCGATCGATGATTTCCCGGTGCAACTTCGCACGCAGGCCTTCCTGCTTGATGTTCCACATGCTGATAGTTTTCAGGTCGGCGCCAATGCGCAGGCCGCCCATATCGAGCTCAAGGTCAGGGCGTACCCGAACTTCCAACCCGGTTTCCTCATCAATCCCAAAATAGCTAACCTCGACAGCGCGGCTTGGGTGAGTCAGCAATTTGCCGGCGGTCGGGTGCTCCAGCAGGGCTTTCTGAATGTTCAGCGCGGTGCTGAGCTGTTGGCGGGTGACCAGCACTTTCCCTTCGGTGTTCTCCCGCCACGCATCCAGCAATTCGTCGGCGAATACCACTGCCGGGTTGACTGATTTCACGGCCTGAATCAGATCGGCCTTCGTGCCAGAGACTTTCAACGGCGACGATTTTTGCGCTTCCTGAGCGACCAGGTCAGGGTTGATTATTGCCAGTTGCTCCAGCAGCGCGTCACGGCTGCCGCTGGTTTTAACCGGCGCGGGCAGGGTGACGTTGTACTCTTTGATGCAGGCTTTCATCGCCGTGGCTGTATGTTTGGTGCCGTTTTCAATGCGCTGGAATTCTTCGGGAAGCTGCTCATACGATGCATAGGTTTCATCTACCGAAGCTCCAAGCGGCATCTGCGACGGCAGGGTGGCGTTGTACTCTTCCAGCAGCGCTTTGATATCGTCAGCACTCAGCAGCGCTGGCAGGCTGGCGTTGTGCGCGTCGATGAACTCGCGCAGGGTGGCGGTGGTGGTGAAAGCACCCTCAGGGATCTCCGGCTCTACGCTGAACTCCGCTTCGAGGTTTTCCGGCTGTAGAGCCAGAACATGTACCAGGTTGCCCATATCAAGCACTGGAGAGCGCTCTTTGACGATAGTTTTCTCTACGTGACGCGCGTTAAAGTACATCAGCGACACGCGAGCATCTTTCACCTGAGTTGAGCTGATCCCATTGGCGGCGTGGTAAACTTCGTTTGGTACACCTTCATAGCGGCCCGGCTCGAAGTATTCCGGCCAGGCTGCTTCTGGCTCTTCTTGTTGCGATTCCGGTACGTTTTGTTGCGCCTCAGCCTGATTCTGGTTCTCTACGGTAACTGCTTCTTTACCAGTACCCAGATCGTCTTCGCCTGCCTGCACCGCATCACCAGCCTGTTTTTCATCACTGTCAGCTTTTTGAACCTGCACATTGCTGGTGGTCTCCGGATTCGTTTCTGTGCCATGAGTTGATGAGTTCTGCATTAAAGCGGACACGTCGAAAATACCGTTGCCAACATTTTTAACCAGTTCAGGTTCGGTGGTCGGCTGGCTTGTCCCGGTTTTCACCCATTTTGGGTCGTTCGGGTCGCTGATGCCTTCCACATATTCACCGCGCGCGGCGGCAAGCTGTCGGTTGGCTTCTTCTACCGCGTCTTTTTCCGGAGTGTGTCGGGCAGCCGTGAGAGCTTCCTCGGTGGGGTTCTCGTGATCAGTCTCCGTTAAGTTGGCGTTGATATACCCCTGAAGGCGTCCGGGGTAGTGATAAAACTCAGGGTGTGCGCTTCGGATCAGCGCGAAAATAGCGGCGCGGGAATAATCCAGGATACCGGGCGTTGCGCGAAGTGCTGCGGACCATTCTTTGAACGGACTTTCCTTTTTCTTTACGATTTCTTTTGCGCGACGGTAAACGCTGCCAGGTAGCTCATAGATATTAAAGTCCATAGGCAAAGTGGCCATTGCAATCTCTACGTCCAGAGTATCGAGAGTGTGTTCGTAATCAGGGTTACGGTCAGTCTTATTGCCACCGCCAGCGTTGGCGCCGCTTTCAGTGCGTTGAATAGCCGATACACGGTTGCCTTTCGCCCACTCCTTAACGAGCAAACCGCGATCGATATGCTCCGTCTCGAACCATGTTTTAAGGAACTGGATAACAGTCGCCAGTTCAGGAGTTTTTCCATCGACAGGGAATACTTTTTTAACGGCATTCACTATTTTGTGAATGTCATGTTCAATGGCTTTCTTGAACGCTTCAACATTCTCGGCGGCAAGCAGCAGGTTCTGGACATATGAATTATCGGTGTCCATTTCGAGACGCAGAATTTCTTTTTTCTGGGAGGCGTCGACGTGATAAAGATACTCACCTTCACCTATGTACTGAGCAAGAACGCGGTGACGGAGAGGCATAGTTGCGACAACAGTCAGCTCGGGGGCTGGGGCTGTTGCCTGGGCAGGGCTGTTGCTTTCGTTACCAAAATTTTCGGTGTGGTCTTCCAGCACTTCGCCTGTTTCGGTATCAACACCATCGACGATATGCTGGCGCGCCGCGGCGGCGGCTTCAGATGATGGCAGGGTGACGCCGGGGATTTGCGTCCAGGTCATATTGTCTTTAGCGAGTTGATAGTAATCGCAGAAAGTGAGGCTCAGTTCGCCTTCCGGCGGCAGCTCGTTAACGACAGGGAAATTAGTAGCGACAGCTTTGAAATAATCTTTCAGCTTCGCACCGGATTTAATCAGAAGATAATCCAGTGTTGCATTTGCCGCTTCAAAATCATCACTGCACCAGAGTACAGCGTCTTTCTGGCCTGATGATTTCTTTGCTTTGCGGACTAAAAATACAGGATTAGTTCCACTCATTGTTTTGTCCTCAATTCGTGTAGAATGGAGGTGCCTTAACAGCACCCCGATATATCTGGTTGTTAGGTCCGGTTCGCTTTGGTCGGTTGGACCGGACAGGGCACGCCCGCTTCGGTGGGCGTTTTCTTAATGGATGGTCTGATAAAATTTTTCTGAGTAATCAAGCTTGTAACTTCGGTAATTACCAAACCCTGCTTGTTCTCCATCACTTACCTTGACTGTGAGCAGCGAAATGGCTTTTACAGCACAATGAGGACAGTCGAACTTTCCGAGTACATATCCACCGTCGAGAATCACAGTGGTTTCGCCAGTTGAATTTGAGTGAATAACGCCTGAGACTTTCTTTTCGCAATTGAATAAAGCAATGCTCTTATTAACTGCTTTCAGGTTCATTTCGATTTTTACGATTTCCATAATTTCTCCAGTCTTAAATTCAGGGTGTAGGAAGCCACGCCAAATTAATGGCGAATTTTTCATTTCATATTTCGGAACTACTATTTAACTTTCGTGCGCCATCTGGTCGTATTCAGCGCACTGCCTGGAACAATATTCCTTTTCTTTGCGCGCCAGTTGCGAGCCGTTGAGATAGAGAAGGGTGTTTTTTACTTCTTTGCCTTCATCAATGGATTTGCGGCAGTAACCGCATTGTTTAAGCATCCGGATCTCCTTTCTGCGCCAGCAGGTAGCAGAGGCGGCGGATTAAAACCTCAATCCGGTTGAGCGGGACGGCCTGCTGTCGAGCTGGTTTACGTGCGAAATCAATCATTCTCACCCTCGTTTGCCTTATCGCCGGCCAGCGGAACGTTTTACACCTGACAACGATGCGCTTGTTGTCGATGAAACTAACGATAAAACCAAAGGTTCGATTTGTAAAGCAAAAAGTGCAACTAAAAGTTCTATCTTGGAGCATAAAAATAGCACCTAAAGAGGTGCTACCTGTATGGATGAGTTCTTTGGTTCTATTTTTTGAGGTCGTTAATTAGATCAAAAACGTTGTTCTTCAGCAGATCCATCTCTTGGAGGACTGCTTTTGTATGGAGGATAACACGCAGTTTCTCTGCTTCCGGGAGTTGATTGAAAAGAGAAAGCAATGTTTCTTCTTTTTCATCAAGGACTCTGGGTTTAGGTTCAGCCCTTTCGCCTTCACTTTCATCCCCTGGCTCCATGAAGAACCAATATTCAGGCCTTCCGGTCACCGCCGATAACCTTTTCAAGCGCTCTCCGCTGGCTACAGACGTGCCAGAGGCCCACTTTCTCACAGATGTGTGAGAAAGCATTACGCGCCGTGAGAGGTCAGCCATAGACCAGCCGTTCTCATCCAGAACTTGCTGGATACGCTTGGCGAAAATGGGATGAAGATTTTTGTTCATATTCACATTTTACAACCTTCAGTTTCTTTATTCATTGGAACTATTAGATTGATTTTTGTTGGAACCTAAAGTTTTACGTGATAATCTCCAGCTACCAACTCGTAGAACTGGAGAGCCAAATGGACAACCAATTAAAAATCAAAATCAGTAACCACATGACTCAAATGAGCATCGGCGAACATTTTGGTATCTCGTCTCAAGCTGTAGGCAAGTGGCTGAGAAAAGGAGTAATTCCTCCCCGTCGCATCCTGCCGTTATGTGAAATTCTTGAATGGAAAGTCACTCCTCACGAGATTGACCCAGCAGCATACCCAAACCCAACCGATGGCTTACCAAGCCAAGAGGCATCAGCCAAATAACCATAGAGGATATTTACCCATGGAGAACGCAATTGCACGAAAGTTAGACCCACCAGAAATCAACCCGATTGAGATAGAGAGCGTCCTGCTCAACCGGCTTGCATCAGTAGGGCAGAAATCATACGCCGAGCATATGGGCATCAGCGAGTCGACAGTCAGCAGGCGTAAAGCTGAGGGATATTTCTGCAACATGGCGAAAGAGCTGGCTTTTCTTGGGATTCAGGCCGCGCCACCGGAAGCGGTACTGGTATCCAGAAACTATCTCACAGCAGTAGAGATTCTCGCTGATGCCGGGCTAAAGGCTGAACGAGCCAGGCCGGATGCGCTGGGGTGGGACTGAAAATGGCAGCAACTAAAAAGGCGAAAGCCGCGGTGAGGGGTCACCAACGGCTTTCTGGTGCAAAAACGGTAGGTAATTGCGGAGATGAGTATGTCAAATACCGCTGAAATATACAAATTCCCTGCGCCGATACCGACGCAACAGGAGTGCCGTATGGCTGATCTGGAAAATGGCTATTTACGTTTAGCTAATCAGATCCAGGACGCCTTGTGTATCGTTGAACTATCGGGGCGTGAGTTCCGTGTTTTGAATGCGATTATCCGGCTGACTTATGGCTGGTCGAAAAAATCAGATCGTATTGCCAACAGCCTCATTGCAGATAAGACAACACTGAAGGTAAAGCATGTATCCGAAGCGGTGCTGAGTCTTGCCTATCGTAACATCATTATCCTGCGCCGTATTGGTCAAACAAGATACATAGGGATTAATACAAACCTGGATAAATGGGCTTATTCCAAGCCACATTGCTCAAAATGTCCGGTGTCTTTTCCTGATGATGAAATTGCCACATGGATTATTTCTGTACCTGAAACCAGGGATAGTTATCCCCGAAAAGGGGGAAGGGCATCCCCGAAAACGGGGATAGTTATCCCTGAAAACAGGGATAGCGTTTTACCCCATTCAGCCATCCCTGAAAACGGGGATAGTTATCCCCGAAAAGAGGGAAGGGCATCCCCGAAAACAGGGAACACCAAAGACATTATTCCAAAGACAAATATAAAAGATCTAACCCCCTTTAATCCCCCTAAGGGAAAAGTGAAGTTTGATCCGTTGAGTATTCCTGTTCCCGAATGGCTGAATGCTGCGTCGTGGAACGAATGGGTCACATACCGCCAGCAATCCGGAAAGCCCATAAAAACCGAACTGACGGTAACAAAAGCTTTCAGGCTTCTGAAGGAGTGCCTGGATGAAGGCCACGATCCGGTAAACGTCATCAACACAAGCATTGCCAACGGCTACCAGGGACTATTCAAACCGAAGTTCGCTCTCAACGACCGAAGAGCTGGCAGAGATGTGAACCACATTTCTGCGCCAGACAAAACCATTCCTACCGGATTCAGGGGGTAACGATGAAAAACGTAATCGGTACTGGCAGTGCGCTTGATCGCCTGAAAAGAATTATCCCAGCCAGTGTGCAGCCGAAATTCTCGACTGCTGATGAGTGGCGGGCATGGCAGGAAGCCGAAGGGCGTAAACGCAGTGAAGAGCTTGACAGGATGAATCAGAAATCCCGCACCGAGAAGATTTTCGGGCGATCTGGCATTCAGGATCTCCATCGTAGCTGTACGTTTGCTAACTACGAAGTAAGCGGGGAGGGGCAGCGAAAAGCGTACACGATGGCAAAAAGTTATGCCCAGAACTTCGGTAGTGGATTTGCGAGCTTTGTGTTCAGCGGTGGTCCGGGAACCGGGAAAAACCATCTTGCGGCGGCAATCGGAAATCATCTGCTGGCCGGCGGTCATAGCGTTCTGGTGGTAACTATTCCTGACCTGATGCTCAGGGTTCGTGAGTGCTACGACGGTGGGCAATCAGAAGCGTCCCTGCTTGATGACCTTTGTAAAGTTGACCTGCTGGTACTGGATGAAGTCGGTATTCAGCGCGGAAGCAGTGGTGAGAAGGTCATTCTCAATCAGGTTATCGATCGCCGTCTCTCATCGATGCGACCTGTTGGCGTTCTGACGAATCTTAACCACGAGGGGCTGTTGGATTCACTGGGCGCGAGGGTTATCGATCGCCTCCAGATGGACGGAGGGATGTGGGTGAATTTTGACTGGGAAAGCTACCGGAAAAACGTTAGCCACCTCCGGATTGTGAAATAAGGGGTTAAAAATGGCCCGACCTAAAACACAAAGCGAACGGATGATTATTCTTGAGCGGATTATCGGTCTGGTGAAAGAGCAGGGGCGCATCACGACGAACGACGTCGTTGCGATTTTTGGCGTGCACCGAACCACGGCGGAGAAATATCTGCGTATCGCGCTGGAGCGAGGCGGCTTCATTCGTCATGGCCGCTGCGGCATTTTCCGAGACCAGCGTGCGGTGATTGATTATGACCTCAGGCGATACAGCAGTAGTCAGGTAACGGGATTTTCAGCGCTGCCGGTGCTGGAGAAAAGCCCGGTAATGCAGGTTTATGGAGCATCCAAAATGAGCATCAACAAGGGGGGAGCCCAATGAGCAACATCGACAAACGGGCGCTTCGTGAAGTGGCTGAGAGGGCTACGCCGGGGAATTGGCGCCGCACCTCATCACTGTTCAATGGCATCACGGTAACGCCATTTTCTCTTTGCGGTGAAGAAGTGACGTTGGCCCATACTGTTGAGAAACGTGACGCGGAATTTATTGCCGCCGCTAACCCCGCCACCGTGCTGGCGCTGCTTGACGTGCTCTATGAGTTTGGAGAGGATGAGGTGGCCATCTCTGAATACGTCACAAATCTTGAAGATGCTTTGCGAGTTGCGGCAGCACCTCAGCAGGAGGAATGATAGCTGGTTAAATCCACAGCAGAAAGCAAAAGCATTATTAGGTACAATCACACTAACTTTTTGTTGTTAATTATTTGATGAATTACGAGGATAAGCTCATGTATCAGCGAATGATTTTTGAAGAAGGAAAAGAGCCAAGGTTGTATTCAAGCCAACATGACTCCAAGTTTATCCCAATAAGTAATAACAATGGAAAAGTTCAAAAGGTTCCTGTTATGGAGCTCAAGGATACCAGAGGAGATGTTTTTTATGCTTACAACTATGCTTATTCTGGTAAAAAACCATCAAATGACGAAATCTATAAGGCTATTGATGAGCTAAAGCCAATCGGTGAAAAATTCGAAATGTCTAAGACTATAAGCGATTAGATAAATCTGTTTTCAACATTGCAGCAAAATCACAGGAAGATCGAGACAAAGTTAGCATGGCGATATATGGAAATGTCGGAGCAGAACACCAAGAAGTAAGCGTAATTTGAATGAATGTGAACCCGCCGAGTACGGGTTTTCTTTTATCTGAACCCGCTGCGGCGGGTTTTTTGCCTAAAATGTGATATGAAACAACACACTAGCCTTTGCAAAAAGTGCTATTCACCCCTTGAATATTCTTTCTAACAGGTATACTGTGTTTATATACAGTGGTTGAATGTAGAGGGAATTATGAGAATTGAACTTGTTATCAGCCGGGCAAAACAGCTTCCGGAAGGTGCCGTTCCTGCGCTTGAAAAAGAATTAATTACCCGTCTCCAGAATCAGTATGAAAACTGCAACTTAACCATCCGTCGAGGCAGTCAGGATGGTCTGAGTATCGTCGGTGCTGCTGATGGCGATAAAAAACGTATACAGAGCATTCTGCAGGAAACGTGGGAAAGCGCTGACGACTGGTTTTATTAACATTGCGCTTAATGCTGGCGCGCATTTTTCAGAATATCGCAATTTGCGTATCCCTTTGATGCTGCTGCCGACAATTTTTAACCGCGTCCGTGTGTCGCTCAGGGGGGTTACGTGGCAGAGGGAGTCCTATCAGATCTTGCTGATAATTTGCGGGTGACTATAACTGATGCTAAGGGAATAGAACTTTTGTCTTTTAGACTTGCATCAGGTGATCGCTATATCCTATCAACCCAAAACGGTTCTGTAACAAACCGAAAGCTATCAAGAGATGATTTGTACTGGTCTAAGGATACCATTATGGAAGTTGTCAGAGAGATGGGCTCTAATAATTGACTTAACAATAAGCACGCAATCATAATTATCGCACTGGCCTGAACAACCAGTAACCTGACAATTATGCGCCACGGAGAATACCATGGCGCACGAATTACAACTCATCAAGCAGTCATCTGGAATTCTGATCCCCGCTACGCCGGAGACCAGCGAAATTCTGCAGTCAAAAATTAAACTCGGCGCCGTGCTGGTGGCTGAGTTCCGTCAGGTGAGGAATCCTGCATTCCATCGCCGCTTTTTCGCGTTGCTTAATCTTGGGTTTGAATACTGGGAACCTACCGGCGGCGCCATTTCTGCCAATGAGCGCAAACTGGTAAACGGTTATGCAAAGTTTCTCGCTGCATATGGCGGGAATGAAAGCGCATTACTGGATGCGGCTGAACAGTATCTGGAACAGATTGCAAACCGCCGGGTAACAAACGGGATTAGCCTGTGTAAATCATTCGATGCCTACCGCGCATGGGTGACGGTTGAGGCTGGTCACTATGACGCCATCCAGTTACCGGACGGCACCCTTCGCAAACATCCCCGCAGCATCGCTTTTTCCAGCATGGATGAGGTCGAATTTCAGCAGTTGTATAAATCCGCGCTTGATGTTCTCTGGCGCTGGATTTTATCACGTACATTCCGTACTCAGCGCGAGGCCGAGAACGCCGCCGCCCAGCTCATGAGCTGGGCGGGGTGATGGCGATGAAATACTCCTGGTTCCATCATCATGACTGCACAACCGAGCAGGCCGACACGCTGATATCGGATTATCAGAAGCGGGGCATAAGGACAGGAAAGAGCCTGAACCCTGACTTCATTACCTGGACTGTCAGCGCGAAATTACCTGAATATGCACACCGGGTGCGGACGCCAAAATCCTTACGCCAAAAGGTCTGGGGGTGAGCATGGCTAAATTACCGCGCCGTAAGTGCGCAAACAAAGAATGCCGCCAGTGGTTTCACCCGATACGCGAGGGGCAGATCGTTTGCTCGTACCAGTGTGCCAGCGCCGTCGGCAAAGAACAAACCAGAAAAGCTCGCGAAGCCGCGCAACGTAAGGCGCAATCCCTTCAGCGCGCCGCTGAGAAAAAAGAACGCGCCGCCTGGCGCCAGCGGAAAGCCGCGGTTAAGCCGCTGAAGCACTGGATTGACTTGACGCAGCGCGCCGTAAATGACATTTGCCGTGAAACCGAACTGGCAGAAGGACTCGGTTGCATCTCCTGTGGAACGAAGACGGCGTTCGCATGGCATGCAGGCCATTACAGGAGTACGGCCGCCGCCGGGCATCTGCGCTTTACTCGCTTCAACATCCATCTTCAGTGTGATGTCTGCAACGTCTACAAATCAGGGAACATCGAAGCATATCGTACCGCGCTGGTTGAGCGTTACGGTGAGGCGGCGGTGCTGGCACTCGAGAACAATAACACCCCGCACCGCTGGACGGTCGAGGAGCTGAAGGAAATCAGGCTCGCGGCTCTGGCGGATCTGCGTGCGCTAAAAAAGCTGGAGGCCGCATGAAACCAGAACTGATCGAGATACTCCGCATGCGCTGGCAGCGCCTCCGCATATACCGCCGTCCGGGGTCGGTGTTGGTTGACTACCGCATCCTGCGCAATTTTGTTCGTATTTATCAGTTCACAGGATTTACTCAATGAACACTCAATACCTCCAGTATGTACGTGAGCAGCTAATGGTAGCGACAGCCGATTTAAGCGGGGAGACTAAAGGGCAGCTTTTGGCCTGGCTGGAGAACGCGCAATTCGACACGAAAAACTATCCCCGAAAAAAACAGCGTATCTGGGACGAGGAAACAGAAAGCTGGATAACGTTAAATAACCCGCCAATCCCCGGCAAGCAGTCGCTGGCGAAAGGAAGCGCTATCCCGCTGGTGAAGCCTGTGGAATATTCCACTGCCTCATGGCGCCGGGCGGTTCTTTCACTCGATGAACACTACAAGGCGTGGTTGTTGTGGAATTACAGTGAGAATACCTGCTGGGAACACCAGGTCGAAATAACACAGTGGGGCTGGAGTGCGTTTGCGGCGCAACTCGACGGAAAGAAGATGGCCGGTAAAACACAGGAACGACTCCGGGCATTAATCTGGCTGGCGGCACAGGATGTCAAATCTGAATTAGCCGGGCGTGAGGTTTATCAATATAAAGAGTTAGCGGGACTGGTAGGCGTTAGCGAAAAGAACTGGTCAGAAACCTTCACCAGACACTGGCTGACCATGCGCGCGATATTTCTGCGTCTTGATCAGGCGTCTCTTTTGAGTGTATCGGAGTCGCGTTCGGAACAGGTGGCTTTCAACCTATACGCACTTAATTGACACAAACAGTTATCCGGGGCTATATTCCCAGTACGCCAGCAAAATCTGGCGTCGGGATTGGCGTCCCGGAATTTCACCGCGACAGAGACACGCCGCGAGCGTGTTTTTTATTGTCGTTTGTATACGCGCATTTGAATTATGGTGGGGCGTATGGGGGAGCCGAAAGGCTCGCCGGTCGGTGATCTGGTTACGCCAACCCTGTACGTCTCACCACCCAATCCGATTGGCGTCGGCGGTGGTGATAAACAAAACAATCACCGGAGGGCGTCATTATGACCACTCAAATCTCTGTCGAAACTCTTTCCCCGATTACCCATAACCAAATTCCCGTTATTACTACCGAACTTTTGGCGCACTTATACGGCACAAAAATCAAAAACATTTCTGATAACTTTCTGAACAACACCACGCGATTCGTTGTAGGAAAGCATTTTTTTAAAATTGAAAAAAACGAATTACGCGAGTTCAAGAACAGACCCGAAACAATCGGGTTAGTTGGTAAAAATGCCCGTTCCCTAATCCTCTGGACAGAACGCGGCGCTGCCCGCCACGCCAAGATGCTCGAAACAGATCAGGCTTGGGAGGTGTTCGAAAAACTGGAGGATTGCTATTTCAGTCAGACACTACCATCGCCAACACGCCAGGTTCAGCCTGCCGTCGACATGCTTAACATCGACCTTCTGATTAAGATCCGCGATGGTAACGTCAAAGACATTCGGCAGGTTGGTCTAGACATGTTCGTTGGAAAAGTAGAGCAGATATTGAGCGGATTACGCGATAGCGGCTGGATAGTCATTAAAAGGGATTTGCTTGCTGAGAAGCTGGCGACGTGGTGATTGCAAAACTGGATTAAAACGGCTATATTTTATGTAAATCTGATATCGTCGCCATAGCTTCAATCGTCGACCAAACAAATTCAAGCCTCGCCATCGTGCGGGGTTTTCCATTTCTAAGTCTGCCAATCGGTATTTTTTGCGCTATGTACAACGCAATACAACCATAGAGCCTTTCAGAAGTGCGTCATTGGGAATTATCAGTATGACTTTTTTCTGCGATGCTATAGTTAATATGGCATTTGATAATGCTCTCGATACTGAAAACACTGGGTGGGGATACACCCGTTTCGCAGAGACAACTGCATGACCCATGACCAGTGGACTTCACTGGTCAATTTTTTCCGCCATTAGCTCAACTGGAAAGAGCACGGAGCTTCTACCTCTGTGGTTCGGGGTTCGAATCCTCGATGGCGGACCAGAGAAATACTTCATTGATGATTTAGTATTTCTAACGCCAACCTGCAATCCCAATAGCTAAACTCCTCTTAAGAAGAGGAGAGATTAGAATGAAAGAAGGCTTCTACTGGATACAGCACAACGGCAGGGTTCAGGTTGCTTACTACACCCACGGCGTAACCGAGGACCTGGAAACTGGTCAGACTATTATTGGTGTCTGGCATCTGACGCAGGGCGATGACATTTGTCACAACGGAGAGGCTGAGATTCTGGCGGGACCGTTAGAACCTCCAATTTAATACATATTCCATTTGAGGCTGCCATTCGGCGGCCTTTTTTATTTCCCCTCATAACTGAGAGGACCCACACAACCAGAGGGGGATGAATGTCCGATCCGATTTCCGGTACTGGGTTAGCAGGTGGCATCCTGACAGGAGCCAGTGTCTATGGACTGCTGACCTGAACTGGTTACTGTGTTGTAGCATCGTGGGATTTTGCATTTTTTGATGAGTGTCAATTACTAGATTCGTAGGCGATTCTTGGTGGTGATGTGTGACCCATCTCTTTTAAAATGATATTGGTATACTCGACTACCGGGCCTCTTGGATTGTTATCTTCTTTGTCCTGAAGGTGAGTCAACGCGTGTACTACTTCATGAATAAATGAGCGTGTTGTATCAAATGGTTGTGGGCCATCATTACTTTCATAACACTCTGGTATTGAATCATCGTCTGTATCATCCAGGTTGAGGGCAATCACTTTTCTGCCTTCTGAACTCTCCAGGTCTTCATCAGTTACGGTAGTACCAAAGTTTTCTCCGGCTCCCAGCAACCAGCGTTGTTCTACATCATGCAATTCCTGGTCGTAGGCATAATTCATCAGTCTGCGGAATGTCCCGCTTTGAGTGTATGCATCTTCAAGTATGCGTGATAGTACCTCACGGCATTCATCATAGGTATCATCATCAATTTCGATATCAGGGTCCATTCCTCCTGGTCCAGAGATAAGGTATTCAGCAAGACACATTGGTTCCAGCCTGGCTTTATCATCGGTAGCAAGACCATCATGTTGGAGGCGTAATTGCGAAGGATTATCTTGGTGTTCTGGAAGGTCTGGAAATACCTTGCTGTCATGAGGATTGGATAATCCATATATTGACATCATATTATTGATAAATATTGGTTTAATTCCTGCTGGCATGATGAGTTACACATCCTTTTTATTACATGGAATTAACATTCTATAAATAGCATGTTTTTGTCAAACAGAATTCACTCAGCACGCAATCAATTAAGCTAAAAGCTAAATTTGCAGTATTTGTGCCTCACCTCCATTAAAATTGTACTCTGCGTGATTTTACTTTCAGATTCTGCAACCACAGGCAATCCTGTTTTACAAGATATTAAACCCTGCAACCCAACCATTTCACTCACTCTAGTTACCATCCGAAATCATCGGAGGTGAGGCTTATGAAAATGAATGACAAGACTCCTGAATTCTGGGCTGCGGTTTTGACCGGACTCAAAAATGCGTGGCCCCAGATACTTGGGGCGTTAATGGCCGGACTCATTGCCTACGGCCGACTGATATACGACGGCGCCACCCGTAAAAATAAATGGCTTGAGGGCGTCCTGTGTGGCGCTCTTTCCTTATGTGTCACCAGTGCGCTTGATGTGGTAGGCCTGCCGGTTTCCATTTCGCCTTTCGTTGGCGGAATTATTGGCTTTGTCGGTGTGGACAAGCTGCGCGAAATCGCAATTAGCGCACTCAAAAAACGTGCAGGGGTTAATGATGAGAATCAGTGAAAAAGGCATTACCCTAATCAAAGAGTTTGAAGGTTGTAGCCTGAAAGCTTATCCGGACCCGGGAACGGGGGGAGATCCCTGGACGATTGGTTATGGCTGGACCCACTCTGTTGACGGTAAGCCAGTTAAGCCCGGAATGATGATTGACGAGGCTACTGCCGAGCGCTTGCTTAAAACTGGTTTAGTCGGTTATGAAAATGATGTGTCCAGACTGGTTAAGGTCAAGTTGACGCAAGGCCAGTTTGATGCGCTGGTGTCGTTCGCGTACAACCTCGGCGCCCGGACATTATCCACATCAACTCTGCTGCGGAAGCTAAACGCTGGTGATTACGCTGGCGCCGCTGATGAGTTCCTGCGCTGGAATAAGGCTGGTAGCAAGGTACTGAACGGGCTTACCCGTCGGCGTGAGGCGGAGCGTGCTCTGTTCCTGTCATGATGTTCAACTGGAAAACGATGTTTGTTGGCCTGTTGCTCGTCTCGCTAATTGTTGCCGGTCGGCTGGCAAATCACTACCGCAATAACGCTATCACTTACAAGTACCAGCGTGATACTGCTACTCACAACCTGAAGCTGGCGAACGAGACAATTACCGATATGACGAAGCGCCAGCGTGACGTTGCCGCCCTCGATGCAAAATACACAAAGGAACTAGCTGATGCACAAAACAGGAATACTGATTTGCAGCGCCGCCTTGCTGCTGGTAGCCGGGTGCGTGTCGAAGGACGCTGTACAGTGCCAACCACAACCACAACCAAAACCGCCAGTACCCGCCGCGTGGGCAATGCTGCCACCGTCGAACTCTCTCCAGTTGCTGGACAAAACGTTCTCGATATCCGCGCCGGAATCATCAGCGATCAGGAAAAACTGAAGTATTTGCAGGAGTACATCCGGACGCAGTGCAAATAAAAAATTCCCGCAGGAGGGAAAAGGAGCTTACCTGCGGGGGAGTTTCAGAAATGCATAAACATGACAATGTCTCTGGGTCTGCGTACTACCACATCGCGTTTTTATCGTACTGATATAAGCCAGTTTTCGTACACCTCAAAAACGTAACCAGACGCTAAAAACTGGTACACCTCATGAAATAACCCAGTGGCTGAAAAGTTTGGTGTTGGAACGAACCCCCTGACCAGGCTGGCATTTATTTTATCTGAATATTGACGCTGTATTTTTTCGCTTTGTTTTTACGAGCTTCATTACGTGTCTGAAGTACTTTCAGTTCGTATTTTCCGGACGCCGGTAGCGTGTACTGGCCATTGCCATCCAGTTCAGATGAATATCTGGACAGGTCAACGGAATCGCTAATTCCTGGCCCGAACAGGTAGGTATCTGCGCCTTCATTCGAAATACTTACATGTACTTTCTGCCCCTTTCTGGCCTGGAAGTTATATGTATCGTAATCGTATCCCTTTATTACGCCGGAATAGCGGGCGCTATTTTGTCCTTTATCGAATTCGACATTCACGTTTTTACCAGTTGCAAAGCCAGCTGAGGTTAGCAGTGCAAAAAGAAAAACAGTTTTAGCAATACTCTTGAATTTCATATGTAAGACCCTCAGTCAGCGTTAAAATGATTAATTGTTATATTGTAACAATAACTGTTCGGTTTTTTCCAGGGTCCTTTCCGGGAATTCTGCCTGTTACGGGGCGGCAGCGTCGCAGGATTTCACTCCTTATGAAAATTTTCAGAGAAAAGCCAGATCCGTTCTTCTTATTGTTTATTTCCTGTTTTTAAAGGTTTTTTTAGAAAAAAAGAAAGGATCTGCTGGATAACGTTTTTAGTTAAAAACGAAGATCGCAGATCCTTTCCTGTTTCCGGGAGACTTTTCCATGAACGTGAATAAAAAAAAACTGGCTGAAATTTTTGGTTGTGACGTCAGAACTGTCACAGCCTGGCAAAGCCAGGGGCTGCCACTTGTTTCCGGAGGAGGAAAAGGTAACGAAGCAGTGTTCGACACCGCGGCAGCGATTTCATGGTACGCGGAGCGTGATGCGTCTATTGAAAATGAAAAGCTGCGTAAAGAGGTTGATGATTTACGTGCCGCTGCGGAATCAGATCTTAATCCCGGCACCATCGACTATGAGCGCTACCGCCTGACAAAAGCCCAGGCGGATGCGCAGGAACTTAAAAATGCTGAGCGCGAAGGGCTGGTTCTTGAGACCGAACTGTTCACCTACATCCTGCAACGGGTGGCTCAGGAAATAGCAGGGATACTGTCAAGGGTACCGCTGGTATTACAGCGCAAATATCCTGATCTGTGCCAGTCGCACATCGATGTGGTCAGAACGGAAATCGCCAGGGCGTCAGGCAGGGCCGCCACGATAGCGGATGTGGAGAAGTGGACCGATGATTTCCGGAGAGCGCAGGGCGAATAATGCCAACAGAGCCATAACTAACGGGCTGATAGCGCTTCATATTCCCGTACCGCTTACCACCGTGCAGTGGGCTGATGAGTATTACTATCTGCCAAAAGAGTCCTCCTACACCCCCGGCAAATGGGAAACGCTGCCGTTTCAGGTAGCGATAATGAACGCGATGGGGTATGAACTGATCCGCGTTGTAAACCTCATTAAGTCTGCCCGCGTGGGCTATACCAAAATGTTGCTGGGGGTGGAAGGCTATTTCATAGAGCACAAGTCGCGCAACAGCCTGCTGTTCCAGCCGACCGACTCATCCGCTGAGGATTTTATGAAATCCCACGTGGAGCCGACTATCAGGGATGTTCCTGTATTGCTGGAGCTGGCCCCCTGGTTCGGGCGTAAACATCGTGATAACACGCTTACCCTGAAACGCTTTTCTTCCGGTGTCGGGTTCTGGTGCCTCGGCGGTGCAGCAGCCAAAAACTACCGTGAAAAATCGGTGGATGTGGTCTGCTATGACGAATTGTCATCTTTTGAGCCGGATGTCGAGAAAGAAGGTTCGCCGACGCTGCTGGGGGATAAACGTATTGAAGGTTCTGTCTGGCCTAAATCCATTCGGGGCTCCACACCAAAAGTCAAAGGGTCATGCCAGATTGAAAAGGCGGCAAATGAATCGGCGCATTTTATGCGTTTTTATGTACCGTGTCCGCATTGTGGCGAAGAACAGTACCTTAAATTCGGTGATGGCAGTACGCCGTTCGGTCTGAAATGGGAGAAAAGCAAGCCGGAGACGGTGTATTACCTTTGTGAACATAATGGATGCGTGATCCGTCAATCGGAACTTGATCAGAAAGCAGGCCGCTGGATTTGCGATAACACAGGCATGTGGACACGCGATGGACTGGCTTATTTCAGCGCGTCCGGTGAGGAGGTTCCGCCGCCACGATCCATTACCTTTCATATCTGGACGGCTTACAGTCCCTTTACCACCTGGATACAGATTATTTATGACTGGCTGGATGCGCTGAAAGATCCAAATGGTGTGAAAACCTTTATAAACACCACGTTGGGCGAGCCTTATGAAGAGGCGGTGGCCGAAAAACTCAGCCATGAGCTTTTGCTGGAAAAAGTGATTCATTATGCGGCGCCGGTTCCGGAGCGGGTGGTGTATCTGACCGCTGGTATCGACTCCCAGCGTAACCGTTATGAAATGTATGTCTGGGGCTGGGCGCCGGGCGAAGAGGCTTTCCTTATTGATAAGCAAATTATCATGGGACGGCATGATGATGAAGATACCCTGCAGCGTGTGGATGCCGTCATTAATAAAAAATATCGTCATGCTGACGGGACGGATATTTCCATTTCCCGTATCTGCTGGGATATCGGCGGTATCGATGCAGAAATCGTCTATAAACGCTCAAAAAAACACGGCATTTTCCGCGTGCTGCCTGTCAAAGGGGCCTCCGTTTACGGAAAACCCGTTATTACCATGCCTAAAAAACGCAACCAGAGCGGGGTATTCCTGTGCGAAATCGGTACTGATACTGCCAAAGAAATGCTTTACGCCAGAATGGGGGCGGTTACTGCGCCTGCCGACGAAGCCACGCCTTATGCGATCCGCTTTCCGGATAATCCGGATGTTTTTACGGAGGTGGAAGCGAAGCAACTGGTAGCCGAAGAGCTGGTGGAGAAACTGGTTAACGGAAAATTCCGGCTGTTATGGGATGCCAAAGGACGTCGTAACGAAGCGCTGGATTGTCTTGTCTATGCCAGTGCAGCGTTACGGGTGTCTGTGCAGCGCTGGCAACTGGATCTGGAGGCGCTGGCGACATCAAGGAAAAGCGAAGAGCAGGATACCCCGACACTTGAACAACTGGCCGCAATGCTGGCAGGAGGAGTTAATGGCAACAATCACTGAGCTACAGGAAGCCCGCGTCGCGCTGCATGACCTGATGACGGGAAAACGGGTGGCGACGGTTCAGAAAGACGGGCGACGGGTTGAATTTACCGCGACATCGGTAGGGGATCTGAAAAAATATGTCGCGGAACTTGAGGCGTCACTGTGCAATGGTCGCCGCCGGGCACCTGTGGGGGTGAGACTGTGAAGCGCACCCCGGTTCTGGTGGATGTTCACGGCACGCCGCTGCGGGAAAGTCTGGGATACACCGGCGGGGGGATCGGTTTCGGCGGACAGATGGCTGACTGGATGCCCCCGGCGGAAAGCGTGGATGCCGCGCTGCTGCCTTCGTTGCGCCTCGGCAATGCGCGGGCTGATGATCTGGTCCGTAATAATGGTATTGCAGCAAATGCGGTGGCGCTGCACAAGGATCATATTGTCGGACACCTGTTTCTTATCAGCTATCGTCCAAACTGGCGCTATCTTGGTATGCGTGAGAGCGCAGCGAAGAGTTTTGTGGATGAGGTTGAAGCTGCATGGACAGAATATTGCGATGGTATTTTTGGCGAAATGGATGCCGAGGGGAAGCGTACTTTTACAGAGTTCATCCGTGAAGGCGTGGGCGTTCACGCCTTTAATGGTGAAATTTTTCTCCAGCCTGTCTGGGACGCTGAAACCACGCAGGTTTTCCGTACCCGATTCAAGGCTGTCAGTCCGAAACGGGTGGACACGCCGGGGTATGCCCGCGGAAACCGCCAGCTTCGCGCAGGAGTGGAAACGGACCGGAATGGAAAAGCCCTCGCCTATCATGTCTGTGATGATGACTGGCCGGTGGCTGGTGGGGAACGCTGGACCCGTATTCCTCGTTTTCTGCCGTCCGGACGACCCGCGATGTTACATATTTTCGAGCCGGTTGAGGACGGACAGACGCGCGGTGCCAATCAGTTTTACAGTGTGATGGAGCGGCTGAAGATGCTTGATACCCTGCAGGCAACGCAGCTTCAGTCCGCGATTGTCAAAGCCATGTACGCCGCCACGATCGAAAGCGAACTCGATTCCGAGAAAGCCTTTGAATACATCACGGCGGCAGATAACAAAGATACGCCCCTTGTTAACATGCTGGCAAATTATGCCCGCTATTACAGTACCAACAGTATCAAACTGGGCGGTGTAAAAATTCCCCACCTGTACCCGGGTGATGAGCTGAATCTGCAGACTGCGCAGGATTCCGATAATGGCTTTTCAGCGCTGGAGCAGGCGCTGCTCCGGTATATTGCCGCCGGGCTGGGGGTCTCTTATGAGCAGCTTTCGCGTGATTATTCTCAGGTCAGCTATTCCAGCGCCCGCGCATCTGCCAATGAGTCCTGGCGCTATTTCCTGGGGCGGCGCCGGTTCATTGCCGGACGGCTGGCGACACAAATGTTTTCCTGCTGGCTGGAGGAGGCGCTGATACGGGGAGTTATCCGGGCACCCCGGGCCAGGTTTTCCTTCTGGGAGGCCCGATCCAGCTGGAGCCGCTCGGAGTGGATTGGTGCCGGACGTATGGCGATTGACGGACTCAAGGAGGTTCAGGAATCCGTGATGCGTATTGAGGCCGGGCTGAGTACCTATGAAAAAGAACTCGCCATTATGGGCGAGGATTACCAGGAGATATTCCGCCAGCAGGTCAGGGAATCCGAAGAACGGCGGGCAGCCGGACTTTCGCGTCCGGTATGGATCACTGATACCTATCAACAACAGATCGCGGCGAGCCGTCAGACGGAGGAGGAAAAGCGTGCAACGTAATCTCTCGCACATCATCAGCCAGGCAACCAGTGCTCCGTTGCTGCTTGAACCCGCCTATGCGCGGGTTTTCTTTTGCGCGCTGGGCAGGGAGTCAGGCATTAACAGCCTGCACATTCCCGGTAATAACGAAAGTCTGGATCAGTCGGATATGGCACTGGTCACAGGCGATTTTATGGCGACCGGAAAGCCGCAGGCACGTTTTTATCAGGTAGTGAACGGTATTGCGGTATTACCCGTGACCGGAACACTGGTTCATAAACTCGGCGGAATGCGTCCCTTTTCAGGGATGACCGGATATGACGGTGTCACTGCCCGGCTACAACAGGCGGTTTCAGATCCGGAGGTAAAAGGCATTCTGCTGGATATTGACAGTCCCGGCGGTCAGGCTGCCGGGGCGTTTGACTGTGCTGACATGATTTACCGGATGCGCGAACAGAAACCTGTCTGGGCACTGGCAAATGAAACAGCCTGTTCGGCGGCCATGTTGCTGGCGGCAGCCTGTTCGCACCGCCTTGTGACCCAGACGTCCAGAATGGGATCAATTGGTGTGGTGATGGCGCATACCAGCTACGCCGAAAAACTGAAACAGGAAGGGATCGATATCACCCTTATCTATTCTGGCGCACACAAGGCTGATCTGACGCCCAGCCAGAAATTACCGGAAAGTGTCTATGCCGACTACCAGCAGCGAATGGACGAGGCCAGAAAGATGTTTGCAGAAAAAGTGGCCCGGTACACGGGGTTGTCTGTCGATGCGGTAATGGCGACGGAGGCGGCAGTGTATGACGGGCAGGCCATTATCACTACCGGACTGGCAGATGGAATGGTGAATGCTGCTGACGCCATCGGCGTGATGGCAGAAGCTATCAACAGTAACAAGACAGGAGGCACTATGCCTGAATTAAGTGCAGCTGACGCTGTCACGCAGGAAAACCAGCGCGTAATGGGAATTCTGGGTTGCCCGGAGGCCAGGGGGCATGAGGCACTGGCACAGATGCTGGCCGGGCAGCCGGGAATGAGCGTTGCTCAGGCGAAGTCTATTCTGGCTGCCGCCGCGCCGGCGGACACGACCAGCACCGCTGACCGTATCCTTGCCCTGGAAGAAGCTGGTGGTCGGGAAACACTCGCACAGACACTGGCGGCCATGCCAGAGATGACGGTGGAACAGGCCAGAACCATTCTGGCAGCATCGCCGATCGCTGCGGCAACGTCACTTCATGATGCCGTGATGGCGCTTGATGAGGCGAAAGGCCGTGAAGAGTTGGCGGAAAAACTGGCTGTCATGCCTGGTATGACCACAGATCAGGCCCGTGACCTGCTGGCTGCCGCGCCGGACAAATCCGGTAATGCGGGGCTGAGCATGAACAACGCATTTGATGCTTTCATGCAGTCTCATTCCCCGGGCCCCATATCCGGCGGCAAAGGCCACAGTAATGATACCGAAACGACGTTGTTGATGAGTATTCCCGGTACTTCAGCCACCTGATAAGGAGACAGTATGTCATTTACCACCACTATTGAGAAACGTGCGGATAACCGCATTTTCGCCGGTAACGATCCGGCACATACCGCAACGGGAGTCAGCGGGATAACGGCGGCCACACCGATGCTGACGCCCCTGATGCTGGATGATACCACCGGGAAACTGGTGGCCTGGGACGGGCAGAAGGCCGGAACGGCGGTCGGGGTTCTGGCCCTTGAGCTGGACGGGTCGGAAAACCTGCTGACGTACTGGAAGAGCGGCACCTTTGCCACAGAATCACTGGCATGGCCGAAGAGTGTGGATGCCATTAAGCAGGCAAATGCATTCGCCGGAAGCGCCGTCAGTCACGCCGCTTTACCGTAATAAGAAGGCCGCGAAGCGGCCTTTATCGTATTTAACGTCCGGAGGACACCATTTATGGGATTGTTTACCACCCGCCAGTTGCTGGGTTATACCGAGCAGAAAGTTAAATTTAACCCACTCTTCCTGAGCCTGTTTTTTCGCCGTACTGTGACATTTCCTACCCAGGAAGTCATGCTGGACAAAATTACCGGAAAAACACCGATTGCCGCTTATGTATCTCCGGTGGTTGGAGGGAAGGTTCTGCGTAACCGCGGCGGGGAAACGCGCGTACTGCGTCCGGGGTATGTCAAACCGAAGCATGAAGTTAACTATGCGCAGGTTGTTGAGCGTCTGCCGGGTGAAGACCCGGCCAGGCTTAACGATCCGGCCTACCGTCGTCTGCGCATTCTGACCGATAACCTGAAGCAGGAAGAGAAGGCCATCGTCCAGGTGGAGGAGATGCAGGCCGTCAGTGCGGTGCTGAACGGGAAATACACCATGCAGGGCGAGCAGTTTGACACCGTGGAGGTGGATTTTGGTCGCTCCGCCGGGAATAACATTATTCAGGCCACAGGTAAAAAATGGTCAGAGCAGGACAGGGAAACCTTTGACCCGACTTATGATCTGGATATGTACTGCGACCAGGCATCCGGTCTGATCAATATTGCCGTGATGGACGGGAAAGTCTGGCGTCTGCTGAACGGTTTTAAGCTGTTCCGTGAAAAACTGGATACACGCCGCGGTTCAAATTCTCAGCTGGAAACGGCGGTGAAGGACCTTGGGGCTGTGGTGTCGTTCAAGGGGTATTACGGAGATTTGGCCATTGTGGTGGCTAAAACATCCTATGTTGCTGATAACGGGACCGAAAAGCGTTACCTGCCTGAAGGGACTCTGGTTCTGGGAAATACGGCGGCAGAAGGTATCCGCTGCTATGGTGCCATTCAGGATTCACAGGCGCTCGCGGAGGGTATTGTTGCCGCCACCCGTTATCCCAAACACTGGCTGACGGTGGGGGATCCGGCGAATGAATATACCATGACGCAGTCTGCGCCGCTGATGGTCCTGCCGGACCCGGATGAGTTTGTCATTGTCACTGTCGGTTAAGCATCCCAAAAGGCCTGATTCAGGCCTTTATTGTTACAAATTGCGGGAGGATCTTTTATGGCAACAAAAGAAGAGAATATACAGCGTCTGCGGGAGCTTGCGACGCGGCTTGGTCGTGATCCGGATGTGTCCGGGAGCGCCGCTGAACTCAGCCAGCGTGTCATGGAATGGGAAGAGGAAGCGGAGGCGGAGCATTTGCCTGCTGTGGAAAATGACAGTGATGAATCCATAGTGCCGCCCGGGATCGGGCAAAGATCCGAACGGGTACTTATCAGGGCGCTTCGTACACTACACATCTGCGCCATCGATCCGGACAGTAACCGGGAACTGGATATGGTTATGGCGGGAAACCCGGCGCGTATTTCGCAACACGATGTGGACGAGCTGATTGCTGCAGGACTTATTATTGAACTGTAAGGGTGGCGATATGTCGCAGTCCGAAAACCTGTTTGATACCGCGATTTCTCAGGCTGATGATGCCATCCTCCGGGTGATGGGAACGGTAGCAACAATAACCTCCGGCGTTCTGGCAGGGGCCACGCTTACGGGCGTATTTGACGATCCTGAAAGTGTGTCGTATGCCGCCGGAGGTGTCCGGATTGAGGGAGACAAGCCTACATTTTTTGTCAAAACATCCCTGACAGTCCATCTGAAGCGCCCGGACACACTAACCATTCTCGGTGACACCTTCTGGGTGGATCGCATCACTCCGGCTGGTGGAGACAGCAGTATTATTCTGCTGGGCAGGGGGACGCCGCCGACGGATAACCGGCGCAGGACGGGAGGAATGTTTGACTGCTCCCCGGCCTAAAGGCCGGGGTTTCCCGGAGGCATTCTGATGAAAGGGCTTGAAAATGCGATCCGGAATCTGAACAGCCTTGACCGACAGATGGTTCCCCGGGCCAGTATCTGGGCTGTGAATCGCGTGGCGCAGAAAGCTGTTTCAGTGGCAACCCGTAAGGTGGCGCGGGAGACTGTCGCCGGAGATAACCAGGTAAGAGGACTTCCGCTGAAGCTGGTTCGCCAGAGGGTGAGGTTATTTAAAGCCGGTACAGACGGTAAACGCTCTGCCCGGATACGGATTAACCGGGGAAACCTTCCCGCCATAAAGTTGGGCGCTGCACAGGTCAGGATGAGCAAACGGAGGGGCAAACTGCTGTATCGCGGAAGTGTGCTTAAAATCGGGCCATATCTGTTCCGGGATGCCTTTATTCAGCAACTGGCTAACGGACGCTGGCATGTTATGCGACGCGTTAACGGGAAAAACCGTTATCCAATCGATGTAGTGAAAATTCCTCTTTCCGGACCATTGACTCAGGCATTCGAAAGCGCCACACAAAGCTTGATTGACGAGGAAATACCGAAGCAACTGGGGTATGCCCTGAAACAACAACTGAGGCTTTATCTTTCACGTTGACTGCTCCCCGCCCTGAAGGACGGGGATTCCCACTTCAACGAGCCGAATCTAAGCCGCTTTGAGCGATTCAGGATTTACAGGCTCTCCGTGGGCTAACACTGCCAGCCCGGCAGCTTTGATATTACGTGCCGCGTTAACGTCCCGGTCGTGGTCAGTTCCGCACTCAGGGCACTGCCATTTACGAACATCAAGAGGCATTTTTTTCATGATGAAACCGCAACAGCTACAGCGTTTTGAGGACGGGAAAAACTGGTCAATGGCTACCACTGACCGCCCCGCCCATTCGCCTTTGTACCGGAGCTGGCGCACAAGTTCGCCCCAGCTCGCGTCTGCTATTGCTTTGGATAGCGACGGGTTGCGGATCATGTTCCTCACTTTCAGGGATTCGACGCATACAACTTGGTTATCGTTAATCAGTTTGCGGGTGGCCTTGTGCAGGGCATCCAGTCGGCAATCAGCAATTTTCGCGTGGAGTCGGGCTACCTTTAAGTGGGCTTTGGCGCGGTTCTTTGAGCCTTTGGCCTTTTTGCTTAACCGGCGCTGGAGTAGTGCCAGGCGAGCCGCGTATTTAGCGGTATGGCGGGGATTGCCGGACCTGAATCCGGTATCGGTGACGAACAAATCTTTTAAACCAACATCAATGCCGACCATTGAAGAGGTGATCGGCAGTGATGCGGGTTCAAATTCGCAAAGGCACGAAACAAAGTACCGCCCTGCGGCATCTTTGGAAATGGTGACGGTAGACGGCACGGACGGCAGCGGACGACTCCAGCGCACGTCTAAGGGGATTTTGTTCTTTGCCATGTACAGCTTGCCGTCGCGGTATTTAAACGCGCTCGCAGTGAACTCAGCCGCCTGCTTGTGCCGTTTGCTTTTGAAAGCCGGATATGCAGCCCGTCCGGCGAAGAAGTTAGCAAAGGCGGTTTGTTGGTGGCGCAAAGACTGCTGGAGGGGAACGCAGGAAACGTCGTTAAGCCAGGCAAATTCTGGCTCCTTTTTCAGCGCCGTAAGGCGAGCGTTGGCCTGTAGGTAACCGATCTTTTCCTTTCGCTCGTAGTACGCATCGGTACGCCAGCGGAGGATGGAGTTGTAGACGAAACGCACACAACCGAACGTCTGAGCTAAAAGCTCAGCCTGCTCAGTCGTGGGGTAAAACCGGTATTTATATGCGCGTTTCATGGCTTCACATATTAAAGAGGAAAATGTGATTATGCAAAAGACAGTTAGCCGGAAAACCGCCTCCTTTCCTCCCCGGCCTTCAGGCCGGGGAGGAAAGGAGGCATTCTGATGAGCAAACACACATTAATCCGCCGGGCCGTTCTGGAAAAGCTGGAATCCGTGACTGGCGCACCTGTCACTCTTTTTGATGGACTTCCTGCTTTCGTAGAACAGGAAGATTTACCCGCAATAGCTGTCTGGCTGACAGACGCACAGTATACAGGCCTTATGACCGATGAGGATGACTGGCAGGCTACTCTCCATACGGCAGTTTTTCTGAGGGCTCAGGCTCCTGATACAGAGCTTGATATCTGGATGGAAGAAAAAATCTTTCCTGCGCTGGAAGAGGTTAGTGGTCTGGAGCGCCTTATCGATACCATGACCCCGCTGGGTTATGACTACCAGCGTGACAGCGAAATGGCAACGTGGGGGATGGCAGAAATTACTTACCGGATCACCTATACCAACTGAGGAGGATATGATGGGAACACCAAACCCACTGGTAAAAACGAAAGGCGCCGGAACCACATTCTGGCTGTATACCGGCAGCGGCGATGCGTTTAAAAATCCACTGGCTGATGATGACTGGCTGCGACTGGCAGGTATTAAGGATCTGCAGCCCGGAGAAATGAGTGCAGATGCGGAAGACGATGACTATCTTGATGATGAAAATGCCGACTGGAAAAGCACTACGCAGGGGCAGAAAAGCGTCGGTGACACCACGGCCACGCTGGCCTGGAAACCCGGTGAGACCGGACAGAAAAAACTGGTTGAGCTGTTTGACACCGGCGAAGTTCGCGCCTTCCGTATCAGGTATCCTAACGGGACGGTTGATGTGTTCCGCGGCTGGCTGAGTTCACTGGGTAAAACCGTGACGTCCAAAGAGGTGATGACACGCAGCGTAAAAATCACCGGCGTCGGGCGTCCTTCTCTTGCGGAGGAGGATACACCTGACGTAGTCAGCGTATCCGGCGTGACCGTTGCGCCGGCCAGTGCCACGGTGGCTGCCGGAGCCACCACCACGCTGACATTTACGGTAAAACCTGATAACGCGTCAGATAAAACGCTGCAGGTTGCGACCGCCGATCCGCTGATCGCCACCGTCACGCTGAAGGATAATGTGGCCACGGTTAAAGGCGTGAAGGCGGGCAGCGTGAATATTGTTGGTATCAGCAGTGACGGCAGTCTTGTCGCGGTGGCAGCAGTGACAGTGACGGCGTCATAACCCTCTCTTATCAGTCCGCCCCGGTTCCGGGGCTTCTATGGAAAATCATCATGTTTCTCAATACAGACACCTTTAACTACGGTGGGCATTCCATCGTGCTCAGTGAGCTTTCTGCCCTGCAACGTGTGGATTATCTGAAGTTTATTCAGCAGCGGACGGCAGACTATGACGCACAGCCTGAAACCCTGACGGAAGCAGAGCGTCAGACAGAATTTATGCAGATGGGGGTGGATATTAATGCATGGCTGGTATCCCGCTCCCTGTGTGAAAGCAAAAAAGAGGAGGAGGCCCGCGCCCTGTATGAGTCCGTCAGACTGGAATGGTCTTATGAGGCGCTGGGACGTGGCGCTGATATGGTTCTGTCCCTGAGTGGTATGCGTCTTCCGGCATCGCAGGAAGACGACAGCGGGAGTGAAAAGGACACGACCACGCCGGAAAAGTCCTGAACCGGGAGCTGGCGTTTGTGATGCGGCTCGCGCGTGAGTTCCGGCGACCAGACTGGCGGCAGATGCTGGCGGAAATGAGTGCGACAGAGCTGGGTGAGTGGGCGGAGCATTTCGGGAAGAACAGCTTCAGTGACATGTTGCTGGATGCGGAGTTTGCAACGCTGAAATCGCTGATTTCCGGACTGGTTACAGGCACGCATCACGATGCAGAAATGTTCAGCCTGATCACTGATCCTGAGTCGTTGCACGAAAAAACGGATGATGAACTGATGATCCTGGGCGAAGGTATTACCGGAGGTGTCCGCTATGGACCAGATAGCGAACCTGGTCATTGATTTAAGTATCGACAGCGCAGAGTTCCGAAACGAAGTTCCGCGCATTAAAAAATTGCTGAACGATGCGGCTGGTGACTCAGAACGTTCAGCGGCCCGGATGCAGCGTTTTCTGGATAAGCAGACGGAGGCGACGCGCCGGACGTCCGCCAGTCTGGAGCAAGTGACTGCCAGCAGTACCGCGTACAGTTCCGCTGTGGAGAAAAGCGCAGCGGCCAGTACGCGTCTGGCGGCGGATGTGGATCAGACGCGACAGCGGGTGGAGGCACTGGGAAGGAAACTGCGTGAGGAACAGGCGCAGTCAGCGGCTGTGGCGGCAGCACAGGACAGGACAAGTGCTGCTTTTTACCGCCAGATTGACAGTGTAAAACAGTTAAGCGGTGGTCTGCAGGAGCTGCAGCGTATCCAGGCGCAGGTACGACAGGCGAAAGGACGCGGAGATATCTCACAGGGCGATTATCTGGCGCTGGTGTCTGAAACCGCCAGGAAGACCCGTGAGCTTACCGATGCCGAAGCGCTGGCCACGCAGAAAAAAGCACAGTTTATACGCCGCCTGAAAGAGCAGACGACGGTACAGGGCCTCTCCCGTACCGAGCTGCTGCGGGTGAAGGCGGCTGAACTGGGTGTCAGTAGCGCCGCAGATATTTATATCCGTAAACTGGAGCGTACCGGAACTGCCACCCATACGCTAGGACTGAAAAGCGCTGCTGCCCGTCGTGAACTGGGCGTGCTGGCTGGTGAGCTGGCCCGTGGGAATTTCGGGGCACTGCGGGGAAGTGGTATCACGCTCGCTAACCGCGCCGGGTGGATCGAGCAACTGATGTCTCCGAAGGGCATGATGCTCGGCGGGCTGGCTGGCGGCGTGGCTGCTGCTGTTTACGGGCTGGGCAAGGCCTACTATGAAGGCGCTAAGGAAAGCGAGACGTTCAATAAACAGCTTATTCTGACCGGGAGTTATGCCGGAAAAACCACAGGCCAGCTTAATGCGATGGCGAAGTCGCTCGCCGGAAATGGCGTCACGCAGCACGATGCTGCAGGCGTGCTGGCACAGGTGGTCGGTAGCGGAGCGTTTACCGGGCAGGCAATGGCAATGGTATCCCGTACCGCGACCAGAATGCAGGAAAACGTGGGACAATCAGTGGATGAAACCATCCGCCAGTTTAAACGCCTGCGGGATGATCCGGTGAATGCGGCGAAAGAACTGGACAGGACACTGCATTTTCTGACAGCCACCCAGCTTGAACAAATCAGGGTACTGGGCGAGCAGGGAAGAGTGGCTGATGCCGCGAAAATTGCCATGTCCGCGTATTCGGAAGAAATGAATAAGCGGATGGGGGACGTACACGACAATCTGGGCTGGATTGAAAGAGCATGGAATGCTGTCGGTGATGCGGCGAAGTGGGCATGGGATCGGATGCTGGATATCGGGCGGGAAGACACGCTCGATGAAAAGATCGCGACACTGCAGGAAAAAATCGCGCGCGACAGAAAAACGCCCTGGACGGTGTCTTCTTCCCAGACTGAATACGATCAGCAGCAGCTGAACGAACTTCAGGAACAGAAACGCCAGAAGGACCTGCTGGATGCGAAGGCGCAGGCAGAGCGTAATTATCAGGAAACGCAGAAACGTCGGAACGAGCAGAACGCCGCGCTGAACCGGGATAATGAAACTGAATCCCTGCGGCACCAACGGGAGGTGGCGCGCATTACCGCCATGCAGTATGCCGATGCTGCTGTACGCAATGCCGCACTGGAGCGCGAAAATGAACGTCATAAAAAGGCGTTGTCACAACAGGCGAAAAAGCCAAAGACTTACCACAACGACGAGGCCAGGCGACTGCTTTTGCAGTACAGCCAGCAACAGGCGCAGACTGAAGGGCAGATTACCGCCGCGAAGCTTTCCACGACCGAAAAAATGACGGAAGCGCATAAGCAGCTTTTGTCATTTCAGCAGCGCATCGCTGATTTGTCCGGTAAAAAACTGACGGCGGATGAACAAAGCGTACTGGCACATAAGGATGAAATTGCGCTTGCGCTACAGAAGCTGGATATCTCACAACAGGATTTGCAACACCAGAATGCCCTTAATGAACTGAAGAAAAAGACGCTCACATTGACCAGCCAGCTCGCTGACGAAGAATCCCGCGTCAGGCAACAGCACGCAATGGCGCTGGCCACAATGGGTATGGGCGATCAGCAACGTGGCCGATACGAAGAGCGTCTGAAAATTCAGCAGCACTACCAGGAACAACTGGAGCAGCTTAAACGCGACAGCAAGGCAAAAGGGACATACGGTTCTGACGAATATCGTCAGGCGGAGCAGGCGCTGAAGGGCAGTCTCGATCGCCGGCTGGCTGAGTGGGCGGATTACAATGCGAAAGTTGACGCTGCGCAGGGAGACTGGACGCTGGGGGCGTCGCGGGCGCTGGATAACTTTCTGGCGCAGGGCGGCAATGTGGCAGGCATGACGGAGAACGTTTTCACAAACGCATTTAACGGCATGGCGGACAGTATCGCGAATTTTGCCGTGACCGGAAAGGGCAGTTTCCGGAGCCTGACGGTCTCCATCCTGGCTGACCTTGCAAAAATGGAGGCACGTATTGCGGCTTCTAAACTGTTGGGTTCAGTGCTGGCAATGTTCGGCTTTGGCACATCGGCAGGCGGCAGTACACCATCAGGGGCATACAGTTCTGCGGCGCTGTCGGTTATTCCGAATGCGGACGGCGGCGTGTACCGTTCGGCAGGACTCAGCCAGTACAGCGGCAGCATTGTTAATCGCCCGACATTTTTTGCTTTTGCCAAAGGTGCCGGGGTGATGGGCGAGGCAGGACCGGAGGCAATATTACCACTTCGTCGTGGTGCTGACGGTAAGCTGGGTGTCGTGGCAGCCGGTTCAGGAGGGATGGCGATGTTTGCGCCTGAGTACAACATTGAAATCCACAACGACGCCGGCAACGGACAGATTGGTCCGCAGGCATTACAGGCCGTATATAACATTGGAAAAAAAGCCGCCATTGATTTCTGGCAACAGCAGTCGCGTGACGGGGGTATTGCTGGAGGAGGGCGATAACAATGGAAACATTTAACTGGAAGATCCGCCCTGATATGACAGTGGAATCAGAACCAAAAGTCACCTCCATAAAACTGGGTGACGGGTATGAACAACGGCGTCCAGCCGGGCTGAACAACCATCTGGCGAAGTATAACGTAACGGTCCGGATTCGTAAGGGAGAACATCAGAACCTTGAGGCATTTTTATCCCGCCACGGTGGAGTGAAATCCTTTCTCTGGACGCCGCCTTATACCTGGACACAAATTCGGGTGATTTGCCGCAAATGGTCGATTAACGTTGGCTCTCTTTGGGTGACTGTGACCACGACTTTTGAACAGGTTGTTATCTGAGGAGGAGTGATGCAGGACATTTCGCAGGATACGCTGAACGAATCCGCTAAACTGGCGCAGTCCGCCAGGATCACTTTGTGGGAAATCGATCTGACACAGTCTGGCGGTGATCGTTATTTTTTTTGTAACGAGGCAAATGAAAAGGGGGAGGCGGTTACCTGGCAGGGACGGAAATATGACGTTTATCCTGTAGACGGTTGCGGATTTGAAATGAACGGCAAAGGCGCAGCTGCGCGCCCGTCACTGAAGGTATCCAATCTTTACGGTATGGTGACCGGAATGGTGGAGGATTTGCATAGCCTGGTTGGGGCGACGGTCATCCGCAGGATAGTATATGCCCGGTTTCTCGATGCCGTGAATTTTCAAAACGGCAACCAGGAGGCTGACCCGGAGCAGGAATCCGTAAGCCGATGGGTGATCGAGCAGTGCAGTGATCTGACGGCGGTAAGTGCGACATTTGTCCTGGCAACACCGACTGAAACGGACGGATGTGTCTTCCCCGGGCGAATTATGCTGGCCAATACCTGTACATGGATATACCGCTCTGACGAATGCGGTTATACGGGACCAGCTGTCGCAGATGAATTTGATAACCCTACCGCCGATCCGGCAAAAGATGCCTGCAGCCGCTGCGCCCGGGGATGCGCCCTGCGTAACAATACCGGAAACTTTGGCGGTTTCCTCTCCATTAATAAACTTTCACAGTAAATCATCATGAAAGAACAGGATATTCTGGCGCACGCCCGACGGTGTGCGCCTGCGGAGTCGTGCGGCTTCGTGGTGAGAACACAGGCGGGAGAACGGTATCTCCCCTGTGTGAATATTTCTGCCGCGCCGGAGGATTATTTCCGTATGGCGCCGGAGGACTGGCTGAGGGCTGAAACGCAGGGGGATATTGTGGCGCTGGTTCACAGCCATCCTGGCGGCCAGCCGTATCTGAGCGATGTGGACCGCAGGCTGCAGGTTCAAAGCGACCTGCCGTGGTGGCTGGTATGCGCCGGCCAGGTACATAAATTCCGCTGTGTGCCACACCTGACCGGACGGCATTATAAACATGGGGTTTTTGACTGTTACACGCTGTTCCGTGATGCCTATCATCTGGCGGGGATTGATATGCCGGATTTTCACCGGGACGACGACTGGTGGCGGCATGGTGACAATCTCTATCTGGATAATCTGGAGACGACGGGGTTTTACCGTGTCAGCGCAGCCAGTGCGCAGCCCGGCGACGTGTTGATTTGCTGCTTTGGCTCCTCCGTTCCGAACCACGCAGCGATTTACTGCGGCGACGGAGAGCTGCTGCACCATATTCCTGAACAACTGAGTAAACGTGAGAGGTATACCGACAAATGGCAACGACGCACGCACTCCATCTGGCGACACCGGGCATGGCGCGCATCTGCCTTTACGGGGATCTGCAACGATTTTGCCGCCGCGTCAGCCTGCAGGTAGCCAGTGGTGCTGAAGCTGTCCGGGCACTGGCGGTACAGTTGCCCGGTCTCCGGCAGAAACTGAACGACGGCTGGTATCAGGTACGCATAGCCGGAGACGATGTTACGGCTGATACCCTGACAACCAGCCTGCATGACCCGCTGCCGCCTGGCGCGGTGATTCATATTGTGCCGCGTCTGGGCGGGGCCAAATCTGGCGGGGTGTTTCAGGCGGTGCTTGGTGCGGCGCTGATTGCCGTTGCCTGGTGGAACCCGGCAGGCTGGCTGGGAGCGGCGGCGGTATCCGGTATGTATATGACCGGGGCGTCGATGGTTCTGGGCGGTGTGGCGCAGATGCTGGCACCAAAACCTAAAATGTCCGAAATGAGGCAGACCGATAACGGCAGGCAGAACACGTATTTCTCGTCGCTGGATAATATGGTTGCCAACGGTAACACGTTGCCGGTGCTGTACGGCGAGATGCAGGTGGGGTCACGCGTGATTTCCCAGGAAGTCAGTACCGCTGATGAAGGAGATGGTGGTCAGGTTGTGGTGATTGGCCGCTGACAACAGAACAGATTCAGACAGAACCGCCTCCGGGCGGTTTTGTCGTTTTACGGGGTAATAAATGGGAAAGGGCGGCGGAAAAGGGCATACGCCCCGCGAGGCACCGGATAACCTTAAATCCACGCAGCTGCTGAGCGTCATCGATGCCATCAGCGAGGGACCGATAGAAGGCCCGGTGAACGGTCTGCAAAGTGTTCTGGTAAACCAGACGCCGGTGGTGGACCGCGACGGTAACACGAATATCCACGGCGTGAAGGTGGTATACCGCGTCGGTGAGCAGGAACAGACCCCGCTGGAGGGATTTGAATCGTCCGGCGCCGAGACGGTGCTTGGTGTACAGGTCAAATACGACAATCCGGTGACCAGAACCATCACGGCTGCAAATATTGACCGCCTGCGTTTTACGTTCGGCGTGCAGTCACTGGTGGAGGCCAACAGCAAGGGCGACCGCAATCCGACATCGGTCAGGCTGCAAATCCATCTTGAGCGCTATGGTCAGTGGGTGGTGGAAAAAGAGATTACGATTACCGGGAAAACAACCACACAGTATCTGGCCTCGGTGATAGTGGATAATCTCCCTCCCCGGCCATTTGGTATCCGGATGGTACGTGTGACGGCAGACAGTACCACTGACCAGTTACAGAACAACACGGTCTGGTCGTCGTATACCGAGATTATTGATGTCCGGCAGCGCTATCCCAACACCGCCGTAATTGGCCTGCAGGTGGAGTCTGAGCAGTTCGGCAGCCAGCAGGTGACGCGAAATTACCATTTTTTCGGGCGGATTATTCATGTGCCGTCGAATTACGATCCGGTAGCGCGAACCTACAGCGGCATCTGGGACGGCACGTTCAAGCCTGCATACAGCAATAATCCGGCGTGGTGTCTCTGGGATGTGCTGACACATCCCCGTTATGGCATGGGACAGCGAATCGGCGCGGCGGACGTGGACAGGTGGGCGCTGTATGCAATAGGCCAGTACTGCGACCAGATGGTCCCTGACGGATTCGGCGGGACAGAGCCGCGTATGACCTTTAATGCGTATCTGGCACAGCAGCGTAAGGCGTGGGATGTGCTGACCGACTTCTGCTCCGCCATGCGTTGTATGCCGGTGTGGAACGGGCAGATGATGACCTTCGTGCAGGACAGGCCCTCGGATACAGTCTGGACCTATACCCGCAGCAATGTGGTAATGCCGGATGAGGGCACACCGTTCCGTTACAGCTTCAGTGCGCGGAAGGACCGCCATAATGCGGTAGAGGTGAACTGGATCGACCCTGATAATGGCTGGCAGACATCCACGGAACTGGTGGAAGACACGGTCGCCATCAGTCACTACGGACGCAATCTGGTAAAAATGGATGCGTTTGGCTGTACCAGTCGCGGGCAGGCGCACCGCGCCGGGCTGTGGCTGATAAAAACGGAGCTGCTGGAAACCCAGACGGTTGATTTTAGTGTGGGTGCGGAGGGGCTGCGCCACGTTCCCGGTGATGTGATTGAGGTTTGCGACGAGGATTATGCCGGCATCAGCCTGGGCGGGCGGATTCTGTCCGTTGACCGCGCCCGCCGCATTCTGACCCTTGACAGGGAGATTACCCTGCCGTCGTCCGGCACCACGCTGATAAGCCTGATGGATGGCGAAGGCTTGCCGGTCAGCGTGGACGTGCAGTCTGTTACCGACGGTGTGCAGGTTCAGGTCAGCCGGATACCGGACGGCGTGGCGGAATACAGCGTCTGGGGGCTGAAACTGCCGTCGCTGCGCCAGCGTCTCTTCCGGTGTGTGGCTGTCCGGGAAAACGACGACGGAACGTATGCCATCACCGCCGTACAGCATGTGCCGGAAAAAGAGTCCATCGTGGACAACGGGGCATCATTCGATCCGCAACCCGGAACGATTCACGGCACCGTTCCCCCGGCGATACAGCATCTGACCACAGAAATTCTGGCGGAGGAGGGACAGTATCAGGTACTGGCGCGCTGGGACACACCGCGAGTCGTTAAGGGCGCCTCGTTTTCTTTGCGCCTGAACGTGGCGGCGGAAGATGGCAGTGACCGGCTGGTAAGCAGCGCAGGAACGCCGGATACGCAGTACCGGTTCCGGGGGCTGACGCCGGGGCGCTACACCCTGTCCGTCAGGGCGGTGAACAGCCAGGGACAACAGGGAGACCCGGCCAGCACACAGTTCAGCATCTCCGCGCCGGCGGCACCATCATTTATCGAACTCACCCCTGGCTATTTCCAGATTACAGCCACACCGCGTCAGGCGGTATACGACCCGACGGTGCAGTATGAGTTCTGGTTTTCAGACGCGCAGATTACGGATATCCATCAGGTGGAAAACGCCGCACGATATCTGGGAACGGCGCTGTACTGGATAGCGGCCAGTGTGAATATCAGGCCCGGCAGGGATTACTATTTTTATATCCGGGCGGTAAATCAGGTCGGTAAATCCGCATTCGTGGAGGCGACCGGGCAGGCCAGCAACGATGCCGCAGGCTATCTGGATTTTTTCAAAGGGCAGATAACTGAAAGTCACCTGGGTAAGGAACTGCTGGAGAAGGTGGAACTGACGGAGGATAACGCCAGCAAACTGCAGCAGTTTTCGAAGGAGTGGCAGGATGCTAACGATAAATGGAACGCCATGTGGGGCGTCAAAATAGAGCAGACCAAAGACGGCAAATATTATGTGGCCGGACTTGGACTGAGCATGGAAGACATGCCTGACGGGAAGATAAGCCAGTTCCTGGTGGCGGCGGATCGCATTGCTTATATTAACCCGGCAAACGGAAACGAGACGCCCGGATTCGTCATGCAGGGCGACCAGATAATCATGAATGAGGCGTTCCTGAAATATCTGAGCGCGCCGACCATTACCAGTGGCGGGAATCCTCCGGCATTTTCCCTGACGCCGGATGGAAAGCTGACTGCGAAAAATGCGGATATCAGCGGGCATATCAACGCTGTATCTGGCTCGTTTACGGGAGAAATCAATGCCACCTCCGGTAAGTTTTCTGGCGTGATAGAAGCAAGAGAGTTTGTCGGTGATATCTGCGGCTCAAAAGTCATGCAGGGCGTGAGCATCAGGGAGACGAACGACGAACGCAGCACCTCAACACGGTATACCGACAGCGCCACCTATCAGATAGGGAAAACCATCACGGTGATGGCTAACTGTGAGCGTAACGGTGGCTCCGGTGCCATCACCGTCACGATAAATATTAACGGCCAGGTGAAAACGGCGGAGGTTATCCCGTATACCGCAGGGCTTCCGGCCATGTATCAGACCGTTGTCTTTTCGGTCTACACCACTTCACCTGTCGTGGATATCAGCGTTTCTCTGAGGGTTCGTGGGCAGTACACCACGTCTGCTTCCGTCTGGCCGCTGGTGATGGTTTCCCGGTCGGGGAACAACTTCACAAACTGACCGGATTTCCGGTCTCTTTCGTTTAACAAGGAACAGATATGACTATGTCGCGCGTAATTTCGCTGGCGGCAGGGGTTTCCCTGTCCGTTTTATTTTCCACCGCTGCCGTTGCCGATAACGGAAGAGGAAGCGGTAACAGCAATATTGAAAACCAGACCCGGATTTATACCGGTACTGACCGCGGGCAGAAACAGCACCGCGAGGCAAAGGGACAAATAATCACGCGGAGCGTCCAGTGTTCGCTGCCGGCATATTTACGTGACCCGGATAATCAGTGCTGAGATGTGAATGAATCTGAAGCCTGCCTGCGGGCGGGCTTTTTTATGGAGGCAATATGCCAGTACTTATTTCCGGCGTACTGAAAGATGGTACGGGAACGCCGGTACAGAACTGCACCATTCAGCTGAAGGCCTGCCGGACCAGTACGACGGTGGTCGTGAATACGGTGGCATCGGAAAATCCGGATGACGCCGGGCGCTACAGCATGGATGTGGAGCAGGGGCAGTACACAGTCACGCTCCTGGTGGAAGGGTATCCCCCGTCACATGCCGGAGTTATTACGGTCTACGATGATTCAAAACCGGGCACCCTGAATGATTTTCTGGGGGCCATGACGGAAGACGACGTCCGCCCGGAGGCGCTGCGACGTTTTGAGGCGATGGTGGAAGAAGTTGCCCGCCAGGCATCGGAGGCATCGCGGAATGCCACCGCCGCAGGGCAGGCATCTGAACAGGCGCAGACATCAGCAGGTCAGGCAGCGGAAAGCGCCACGGCAGCAGTGAATGCAGCCGGAGCGGCAGAAGCATCAGCCACACAGGCAGCCTCATCCGCAGCATCTGCGGAGAGCAGCGCAGGTACGGCGACCACAAAAGCCGGGGAGGCATCAGCCAGCGCGGCGTCGGCTGACACAGCCAGAACGGCGGCAGCCGCATCGGCAGCCGCAGCGAAAACATCTGAAGCGAATGCAGATGTCTCCCGTACTGCCGCCGGCGATTCAGCTGCTGCCGCAGCCGCCAGCGCGACGGCGGCGCAGACATCAGCAGCGCGCGCCGGAGCATCCGAAACCGCCGCGAAGACGTCAGAAACGCAGGCGGCTTCCAGTGCCGGTGATGCAGGTGCGTCAGCCACTGCGGCGGCAGCGTCGGAAAAGGCGGCAGCCGCATCGGCAGCCGCAGCAAAAATATCTGAGACAAACGCTGCAACGTCAGCAAGTACAGCAGCGGCCAGCGCAACAGCCGCCTCGTCATCAGCATCGGAGGCATCCAATCACGCCGCCGCATCTGATACCAGCGCATCACTGGCGGCGCAAAGCAGTACTGCTGCCGGAGCAGCAGCCACCAGAGCAGAAGATGCCGCAAAACGGGCAGAAGACATCGCGGACGTGATTTCCCTGGAAGATGCCAGCCTGACGAAAAAAGGTATCGTTAAGTTAAGCAGCGCCACGGACAGTGACAGCGAAGCGCTGGCAGCCACGCCAAAGGCGGTCCATGCTGTCATGGACGAGGTACAGACCAAAGCGCCGCTGGACAGTCCGGTATTCACTGGAACGCCGACCACACCGACGCCGCCAGATGACGCTAAGGGACTTCAGACTGCAAACGCTGAGTTTGTTCGTAAACTGATTGCTGCACTGGTCGGTTCCGTACCTGAGTCGCTGGATACGCTGCAGGAACTGGCTGACGCGCTGGGTAACGATCCTAATTTTGCTACCACTATCACTAACATGATTGCGGGCAAGCAGCCGCTGGACGATACACTGACGGCGCTGTCAGGAAAAAGCATTGAAGGTCTTATCGAATACGTTGGTTTACGGAGCACAATTGATAAGGCTGCTGGTGCGTTGCCTGCTGGTGGTACGGCTGTCGCAGCGAACAGGCTTGCATCACGCGGCGCGCTTCCGGCACTGACTGGCACGACAAGAGGCAGCGATGGCGGCCTGATAATGGGCGAGGTCTACAACAATGGCTATCCGACGCAATACGGAAATATTTTACGTCTGACCGGAACCGGTGATGGGGAAATCCTCATTGGCTGGAGCGGGACAAATGGTGCGCCAGCGCCCGCATATATTCGCAGCCATCGAGATACCGCCGATGCTGAGTGGTCCGAATGGGCAATGCTTTACACCACACTAAACCCACCTCCGGATTCGCATCCAGTAGGGGCGGCGATTGCATGGCCATCTGATGCTACTCCGGCAGGTTACGCTCTGATGCAGGGGCAGTCCTTCGATAAATCTGCTTACCCGTTACTGGCTATAGCGTATCCGTCCGGCGTTATCCCTGACATGAGAGGCTGGACAATAAAGGGTAAGCCCATCAGTGGACGTGCCGTATTGTCGCAAGAAATGGACGGCAATAAATCGCACTCGCACACCGCGCGGGCGCAGGATACTGACTTAGGGACAAAATCTACCTCATCTTTTGATTACGGCACGAAATCGACCAATACCACGGGCAACCATACTCACCAGTTCGGCGGTTATATCAATTCATACTGGGGAGACTCCAATCACACCTCATTTCAGCCTGGAGGTGGTGCATGGACACAGGCCGCTGGCGACCATGCGCATACAGTTTATATCGGAGGACACGAGCACACCATGTATATCGGTCCACACGGTCACGTCGTTATTGTGGACGCAGACGGTAATGCGGAAACCACGGTTAAAAATATTGCATTTAACTACATAGTGAGGCTGGCATGATTAAATTAATTCTTTCAGCACCCGTGCCAGCAATGGCCGTGGCTTTTGAACATTCTTTTCAGAATACCGAAAATGTGGAAATTATCCCCGGACCGTTTGAAACCATACCGGAATTTGACTGCATGGTCAGTGCGGCCAACAGCTTTGGTCTTATGGATGGTGGTGTGGATGCTGCTATTACGGCATATTTCGGGCCGCAATTACAGGAACGGGTACAGCAACATATCCTCCGTGAATATCTGGGAGAACAGCCCGTCGGCACCGCCTTTGTTATTGAAACGGGTAACAGTAAATATCCGTGGCTGGTTCACGCCCCGACGATGCGCGTTCCGCTGATAATCGACGGCACCGACGCGGTTTATAATGCAACACGTGCAGCGTTATTAGCGATATTTCAGCACAATAAAAGCGCCGGGGAAGACAGGAAAATTAAATCGGTAGTATTCCCTGCGATGGGGGCCGGGTGTGGTCAGGTATCCCCGGGCAGTGTCGCCCGGCAAATGAAGCTGGCGTGGGATGGTTTTATTAACTGCACCACGGAAATTAACTGGCAATACGCCAGCGCCCGCCAGAATGCTGTATTCAGTACAACGGCATACTGTCCGTCAAAGGCGCTTTGTCCGAACGCCAGAACGGAATATATCGGTTTTGGTGATTACAGAACGTATTGCAAAAAATCAGGTAACACCTGCATCAGTCCCCGTCATCAGGTTGATGATATTTATATTGGTGCGCATAGCCATGCTGTTTTCCTTAGCCCCAATTCTCATGGAAAGCACCTGAAACCTGAATATTTATCCGGAGTAAAAAATGACGTTTAAAATGAGCGATACCCCGCAGACAATTAAAATTTTTAATCTGCGTTCAGATACAAACGAATTTATTGGTGCAGGTGATGCATATATCCCGCCACACACTGGATTACCGGCAAATTGTACGGATATTGCGCCCCCGGATATTCCAGCCAGTCATATTGCGATATTTGATGCTGAAACCGGAACGTGGAGTCTGCATGAGGACCACCGCGGCGAGACGGTTTACGACACAACAACCGGCAATCAGGTTTATATTTCCGCTCCCGGCCCGCTACCTGAAAATGTCACATCAGTTTCACCAGACGGTGAATACCAGAAATGGGATGGTAAGGCGTGGGTGAAGGATGAAGCTGCGGAAACAGCGGCCAGACTTCGTGAAGCTGAAGGGACCAAAAGCCGTCTTTTGCAAATGGCATCTGAAAAAATCGCGCCGTTACAGGATGCAGTGGATCTGGACGAAGCAACCGATAAAGAAAAAGCTTCTCTTCTGGCATGGAGAAAGTACCGGGTACAGGTAAACCGTGTTGATACTTTAAAGCCTGTCTGGCCGGAGAAACCAGCCAGTAGTTTATAATTTGTCAGGAAAGCTCAGGCCTTATTTATAGCAAATATGAAGAAGACCTGTCTGTCATAACTGATATGGTTACTGGTTAGTATATTAAATTTATACTCAATAACCTCTACACATTTTAAACCAATCTTCAGGGAAGGGTATGCCAGCAGGCCAAAGATTACACCACTTTTGAGGCATTGGCTTAATTGTTTCTTCTTTTTTATGATCTTGAGAGTCTGCCGCTATTGTAAGAGCAGAATATAGTGAAGATGGTAATATTAAAATCATTGCTAAAAATACGCTCTTAACGTGTTTAATAATACGTTGCCTGTTAAATTTTGGCACACTATCCTTACGGTTACAGCATCCTTTACTATAGATATTAAACGTTATTCATTACCATCAGGTGAGTAAATAAAAACCATTTATAAAATATTTAACTTAAATAAAAATGATAAGCGCTATTATATTTTCTTTCCAATGTAAATTAATTCATATGAGAGTGAGTTCATGTGCTATTCAAATCCTTACTGGCTCCCATCCACTGGGAGCGCAGGCCGGGCGCCTGATTAGGGCAGGAGTACCGCGACAGCAGGTAACGATTATTTATGATGCGGGGCTGTCGACGCTGTACAGAAAATTCCCAGTCTCTAAACTGGCTTAAATATGCGCACATGACAATACAACCAGAAAATCACCGGGCAGGGGATACCGCAACAGTGGGCTATGAAGCGAGAAATACTTTCGCTGCGGTACACCACAAGATACTCTGAGCTATTGCGTGTTAAGTAACTTGTTCAATCAATTCCGGGTGTTGGCTCTTCACACTCCATACAGCGCGAGACAGCGTGCCAGATAAATTCTTCTGCCGGCACGGCACAGAAGGAAATTATCTCTCCGGCTTACTTCCCTACAACATCATGAGATCCAGTGAGTTTGATGATGGAACGAGGATGTGATGGGGCATATATGGGACATAAAACGCCACTTGCTTTAAGGTAAACTTAGACGACTGATGTTTAAGCAAGCTCTAACAATCTGTTATTTAGTGCACTCCTGGACGAGCTTTATTGTTTATGAAAAATACATGACCATATGATGAGGATTATCCGCATCACACTTGTCCAGCGCCTCCACACCGTCAGCGGTGAATCAGTTAATCCAGCGTCCAATGGGTGAACGGGCGTAGCAGAGCGTTCTGGCAACGTGGCCGATACTGTCTCCCGGGTTGCAGCATCAACATGGCAGTCAGTCTGCGGGCATGGTTTTTGTCACGCGTTTTATGGATAGTTTTCTGCATCAGGCGTCGTTCGGTACGGGGAATTGGTGCTATGATCGGCATCGCTTAGTCCGGTTGGTGATTTGTGATTTTTGGCGATTGATCAAATCACACAATCCGGACTGAGTTCAATCAAAGTGATCTACTATTCGGCGCAGCTATTTATAACGCTTTGTTTTATTCATCCGGGAAAACCTCTGCAGAATGCCTGTATTGAGCGATATAACCGGACGGTGGGTTATGACTGGCTGGGGTAGTGCAACTGGTGCTACCTGATAATTTACATTCATCATTGCTACTAATGCTTAATAGTTTTTGGGTTAAAGCATCCGGGGAAACTGGTAATGATAAAGACTCTTTAGTCTCTAAAACTGCAGGGGTGCCGAGTAGAAAAACAATGCTTTCCAGGGGCTGGTACTCGAGGCTTATACGTTCCTGTAATCCTCTATTGTAGCCTTCAACATCTGTAGCTAATGTATTCTGCGGAACATGCTGATCATTTAAGACAAAGCATTGCAAAGAAGAATCATTCGCATGTATTGAGGTATGTTCATCTAAAAATGTAGCCTTGTCCTCTAAATTAACATCGCTTACACATGCATATGGAGCGATTGTGCTCGCCACCCTGTTAGTACTATTAATTGTAAACATGTTACCTCCTAAGGAAAACCACAAGTATGATCCATAAATCACTAAGATATAAATATATACGAATCTCATCACAACAAGAGGAGACCCTTTTACATGCAGTAGTTTTTAAAGAAAAGTAATTCAAGCCTGTTAGACCTATCAATTAATACACCTCATAACTTCTGTTACATCTGGAACTTCCTGATTTATTAGCTGGGAATTATCTGTAAACGGGTAATATAACGTTGTGAAAAATCAGGCTGGTGTCAATAAAACATGCCATCCTGAAGTAATATTCAGTATACTAACAACCACAAACCTGAGACCAATTCAGTTGCTTCAGGATATCTGGCGGCCAGCCACTGGAAAAATGTTTTGTATTATCTGGTGGGGAGAATGACTGGCAGCCATCACCAATGCCGAAAAGGTCGTTGCCGACAGCACCAGAAGCAATGGTAAAAATATACTATTTTTCATAATTTCACCTGTAAATACTCAGATTGCCCTTGCCCTTGCCCTTGCCCTTGCCCTTGCCCTTGCCCTTGCCCTTGCCCTTGCCCTTGCCCTTGCCCTTGCCCTTGCTATTGATGTCGTTTATGCTCAGCATAGTTCACACTTCACTGTCATTGGATTAATAATTAAGTTTGTTGAGCGAAAATTTAATTAAAGAAAAAATAATAAGCATCGATATTTTTCTTTTTTTGCAGGTTTTCAACGCATGCCCGAATAAACGTGCGCAGATGGTGAAAAATCTGGTTGGCCATAAAAAAGTTTAAAGATAAATGCAGGTGCTTATCTGTTGCGATATCAATTAAATTAATCTTGTTTTTTATTCATACCCTTGCCAAACAGATATGTAGCAAGAAAATATGATACTAAGTAAAGTTGGCATGTAGTCTAGAGTTAGGGGGAGTATATATCCTTAACTCCAATAGGGCTGCTCTATATATAAATATATTAATTGCATATTTTTTTAAAGTCAACGATTTCTATTTTTAGGCTTATATTTATCCCAACCAACTAATGAAAAAACATCTTCGTGTGAAATAGCCTCACCATTAAGAAAAAATTTAACATTTTGTTTTACCAGATCATCATGTCGATTCCGATATACCCATCTTAGCTCATGTGCTGTAATAGAATTACCATGCTTTCCTGTTTTATTTGCGATATCACTTATAGCATCAACTAAATTGTCAATGACAAAAATAACTGACCGTTCCCTCAATCGTGTTTGAAATTCAAGACCGGCTTTACTTGTTTTTATCCAGCACTCCTCATTGGATAAGTCTGAATATTTATCTTCGGTAATATTGTATTTTTTATGTTGAGATAAAAATTCTCTAAAAAAAATCCCTCTCTGAACATCATTCAATCTTTCTGCTATCTTCTCATCTTTATTAAACACGGCTCTATTCTTCCTGTCCCAGACCGCATCTGTTAATGTATTTTGAATAATAATATCTTTTTTTGAAAAATAATATAACGAATTAACTAAAGTATTTACTCGATCTCTTGCCTTACATAAACCATAAACCACATCTCCAGGCTGAAAACTTAACACATCTCCTGCAGGTTTGTTACTAAAGGTAATATCACTCCTGGTAAGAAATTCAGGATTAAGCTTAACATAACCATCGGTACTAATATCTATATGTGCAGGCAGATTGCAGGTTGGTATTTCCCATGCAATAGGGGTCCTTGAGGATAAATTGATAGACTTTAAATTAACAGGAAGCTTAACTGGAAGTTTAATATTATCACAAAAGTTGATACTTAATTTTTTTAGCTTATCAGGCAAAATATCATCTATAACAGTACCGGGAACTGTTCGTATAAGTTCAATACTTAGTTCTTTTAACTCCTCAGGTAACATTTTCATTAATGGCAAGAAAGGGCAATTTTGTAAATCTAATTTATCTAATTTATATGGTAACTCAGCACATAATATTTCAGAGAAATTTTGCAATGACAAAGAAGATAGATGCGGAGGAAGGGGAGGCAAAAATTTACCATAGCATGCAGTAAAACTCTTTAATCCATAAGGTAATGCGGGGAAAGTATAATTTTCTTCATATGCCTGCATATCTATAGATAGTGACTCTAAGCTATCTGGGAAATATGAAATTTTAATGGTCTGATTTCCAGATATAGTTAAACTTTTTAACCCATCAGGAAGATTTGGAATAGACTCCAGTGTATAGCATGAAGATAAATTCAATTCGGATAAATTATCAGGAAATACCGGAATAGAGGTAACATGATGAGCAGTAATTGATAAGCTCCCGGTATGATTTGCTTCTATTATTTTGTCGTAAATACTATTACGCTCCTCCTTCTCAATATCTGGGGATTCTATTCTCCATTTATTTAATAACTCAAGGTTTGATGTCGCCTCGTTACTTGTATATGCATATTGCAATATGGCTGGTTGGAATCCTATTTTCATGCGCTTTTTCAATCTATATGTCAATACCAAGCTATCATTATTACATTTATTTTCATTCAGGCAAGATTTAGAACCTAGCCTAATACCGATCGTTTAAGAAGCTGTTAGCCGATTCAGCAACATGGAGAATTTGAAGACAATCCGGTGGGATGGATTACCGCAGTCACGTTGTCTGCAAGAACGTGACTGCGGTAGGCCGGCTGCTGTTTAGTCAGGACTGACTGTAACCGTGTTTATAGGTTTATAGATCGTATAGACCTCTATTGTGATGTAACATCGTATGTTGATCAGCAGATCGTATGCTGACGATTTCAAAGCTACAGTGTAATATGCACGCCAGTCGTTGATGGGGTAGTTATTGTGGAATGTCCACCGCTGTGTCCATCAAGAAAAATTTATCAGCATAGCGAGTTGAAAAATTCATATTTATGAAGAACATAAGAAATTTCTCCATCATTGCTCACATTGACCACGGTAAATCGACGCTGTCTGACCGTATTATCCAAATCTGCGGTGGCCTGTCTGACCGTGAAATGGAAGCTCAGGTACTTGATTCGATGGATCTTGAGCGTGAGCGCGGTATTACTATTAAAGCCCAGAGTGTGACGCTGGATTTTAAAGCGTCTGATGGTGAAACTTATCAACTGAACTTTATCGACACGCCGGGACACGTTGACTTTTCCTATGAAGTTTCCCGTTCGTTAGCCGCCTGCGAGGGCGCGCTGCTGGTGGTGGATGCCGGCCAGGGCGTAGAAGCGCAAACGTTGGCGAACTGCTACACCGCGATGGAAATGGATCTTGAAGTGGTGCCGGTGCTTAACAAGATTGACCTGCCGGCCGCCGATCCGGAGCGTGTGGCGGAAGAAATCGAAGACATTGTCGGTATCGATGCGACGGACGCGGTACGCTGCTCCGCCAAAACGGGTGTCGGCGTGACGGATGTTCTGGAACGCCTGGTGCGCGATATCCCGCCGCCGCAAGGCGATCCGGACGGCCCGCTGCAGGCGCTGATTATTGACTCCTGGTTCGATAACTACCTGGGCGTGGTATCGCTGGTGCGTATTAAAAACGGCACCATGCGTAAAGGCGACAAAATTAAAGTGATGAGCACCGGGCAGACCTACAACGCTGACCGCCTGGGGATCTTCACGCCAAAACAGGTTGATCGTACCGAGCTGAAGTGCGGCGAAGTAGGCTGGCTGGTCTGCGCCATTAAAGATATCCTCGGCGCGCCGGTTGGCGATACCTTAACCTCAGCGCGTAACCCAGCGGAAAAAGCGTTGCCGGGCTTTAAGAAGGTGAAACCGCAGGTCTATGCAGGTCTGTTCCCGGTCAGCTCCGACGATTATGAAAGTTTCCGCGACGCGCTCGGCAAGCTGAGCCTGAACGATGCCTCACTGTTTTATGAACCGGAAAGCTCCTCGGCGCTGGGCTTTGGTTTCCGCTGCGGCTTCCTCGGCCTGTTGCACATGGAGATCATTCAGGAGCGTCTGGAACGCGAATACGATCTGGATCTGATCACCACTGCGCCGACCGTGGTGTATGAAGTAGAAACAACGGCGAAAGAGACTATCTATGTTGATAGCCCCTCCAAGCTGCCGCCGTTGAATAACATTTATGAACTGCGCGAGCCTATCGCCGAATGTCATATGCTGTTACCACAAGCCTATTTAGGTAACGTTATTACGCTGTGTATTGAGAAACGCGGCGTACAAACTAACATGGTGTATCACGGTAACCAGGTCGCGTTGACCTATGAAATCCCGATGGCGGAAGTGGTGCTCGACTTCTTTGACCGTCTGAAATCAACGTCGCGCGGCTATGCGTCTCTGGATTATAACTTCAAGCGCTTCCAGGCTTCCGATATGGTGCGTGTTGATGTGTTAATCAACAACGAGCGTGTCGATGCGCTGGCGCTGATCACGCACCGTGATAACTCGCAAAGCCGTGGTCGCGAGCTGGTGGAGAAGATGAAAGATTTGATCCCACGCCAGCAGTTTGATATCGCGATTCAGGCGGCGATTGGTACGCATATTATTGCCCGTTCGACGGTAAAACAGTTACGTAAAAACGTGCTGGCGAAGTGCTACGGCGGCGATATCAGTCGTAAGAAAAAACTGCTGCAGAAACAGAAAGAAGGTAAGAAACGCATGAAGCAGATCGGTAACGTCGAGCTGCCTCAGGAAGCGTTCCTCGCCATTCTGCATGTCGGTAAAGACAATAAATAATCCCTAAGGAGTTGGCATGGCGAACATGTTTGCCCTGATTCTGGTGATAGCCACACTGGTGACGGGCATTTTATGGTGCGTTGATAAGTTTGTTTTCGCGCCAAAACGTCGGGCGCGCCAGGCTGCCGCGCAAACGGCGTCGGGAGATGCGCTGGATAACGCTACGCTCAATAAAGTGGCGCCTAAGCCGGGCTGGCTGGAGACTGGGGCGTCGGTTTTCCCGGTTCTGGCGATCGTTCTGATCGTTCGTTCATTTCTTTATGAACCCTTTCAGATCCCGTCAGGCTCAATGATGCCGACACTGCTTATCGGCGATTTTATTCTGGTGGAAAAATTTGCCTACGGCATTAAAGATCCGATCTACCAGAAAACCCTGATTGAGACCGGTCATCCAAAGCGCGGGGATATTGTGGTATTTAAATATCCGGAAGATCCTAAGTTAGATTACATCAAACGCGCCGTCGGTTTGCCGGGCGATAAAATCACTTATGATCCGGTTGCGAAAGAGGTGACGATTCAGCCTGGCTGTAGCTCCGGTCAGGCGTGCGAAAATGCGCTGCCGGTTACCTACTCTAACGTTGAGCCGAGCGATTTTGTACAGACTTTTGCCCGCCGTAACGGCGGAGAAGCGACCAGCGGTTTTTTTGAAGTTCCGCTAAACGAGACGAAAGAAAACGGCATTCGCCTGACCGAACGTAAAGAGACGTTGGGCGATGTGACGCACCGCATCCTGATGGTGCCGATAGCTCAGGATCAGTTGGGCATGTATTACCAACAGCCAGGACAACCGCTGGCGACCTGGGTTGTACCGCCGGGACAATATTTCATGATGGGCGACAACCGCGATAACAGCGCGGATAGCCGTTACTGGGGATTTGTTCCGGAAGCGAATCTGGTCGGTAAAGCGGTCGCTATCTGGATGAGCTTTGACAAGCAGGAAGGGGAGTGGCCGACAGGCGTACGCCTGAGTCGTATCGGCGGTATTCACTAACTGTGATGAAATGATCGTTCACGCTGCCGTCTTTTTAGCGGCAGCGTGAATTATTTCCTGGATAAATTCCCTAAGACTAACGACATCCCCTGTCGTTGTGTATAGAATATTCCCCCGAAGTTTTAGGTTGGCGCCGTTTGGTCGCCACGGCACACGAAACAGCGTTGGTTATAGACAACCTTCTTTCCGCTGCAGCGATGCGGCAGGACAGATGACGTGTATCAGGTCTGTTTCGTGTGCTGGATTGTTGACGCATTCATTTATTGGTATCGCATGAACCCCATCGTAATTAATCGGCTTCAACGGAAGCTGGGCTACACTTTTAATCATCAGGAGCTGTTGCAGCAGGCATTAACTCACCGCAGCGCCAGCAGTAAACATAACGAACGCCTGGAATTTTTAGGCGATTCAATCCTGAGCTTCGTTATCGCTAACGCGCTTTATCACCGTTTTCCACGGGTGGATGAGGGAGATATGAGCCGTATGCGCGCCACGTTGGTACGTGGTAATACGCTGGCGGAATTAGCCCGTGAATTTGATTTAGGCGAGTGCCTGCGTTTAGGGCCGGGCGAATTAAAAAGCGGCGGATTCCGTCGGGAGTCCATTCTGGCGGACACCGTTGAAGCGTTAATCGGCGGAGTATTTCTCGATAGTAATATCCAGACCGTCGAGCAGTTAATCCTTAACTGGTATAAAACCCGTCTGGATGAGATAAGTCCGGGCGATAAACAAAAAGATCCGAAAACGCGCTTGCAGGAGTATTTGCAGGGTCGCCATCTGCCGCTGCCATCTTACCTGGTTGTGCAGGTACGCGGCGAGGCGCACGATCAGGAATTTACTATCCACTGCCAGGTCAGCGGCCTGAGCGAACCGGTGGTTGGCACGGGTTCCAGCCGTCGTAAGGCGGAGCAGGCTGCCGCCGAACAGGCGCTGAAAAAACTGGAGTTGGAATGAGCACTGACAAAACTTACTGCGGATTTATTGCCATCGTCGGACGTCCGAACGTTGGCAAATCCACCTTGCTGAACAAACTGCTTGGGCAGAAGATTTCGATCACTTCCCGTAAAGCGCAGACCACGCGCCACCGCATTGTCGGTATTCATACCGAAGGCCCGTATCAGGCAATCTATGTCGATACCCCGGGTCTGCATATGGAAGAAAAGCGCGCCATTAACCGTTTGATGAATAAGGCGGCGAGCAGTTCGATTGGCGACGTTGAGCTGGTGATTTTCGTTGTGGAAGGCACCCGTTGGACGCCGGACGACGAAATGGTCCTGAACAAACTGCGCGATGGCAAAGCACCGGTTATTCTCGCCGTTAACAAGGTGGATAACGTGCAGGAAAAAGTCGATTTGCTGCCGCACCTCCAGTTCCTGGCAAGCCAGATGAACTTTCTTGATATCGTACCGATCTCTGCTGAAACGGGTATGAACGTCGATACCATTGCCGGTATCGTGCGTAAACATTTACCGGAAGCGATTCACCACTTCCCGGAAGATTACATCACCGATCGCTCTCAGCGCTTTATGGCGTCTGAAATCATCCGTGAAAAGCTGATGCGTTTTCTCGGCGCCGAGCTGCCGTATTCCGTTACCGTTGAGATTGAACGTTTTGTTACCAACGAACGCGGCGGCTATGATATCAACGGGCTGATCCTCGTCGAGCGCGAAGGGCAGAAGAAGATGGTGATTGGCAACAAAGGCGCCAAAATCAAAACCATTGGTATTGAAGCGCGTAAAGACATGCAGGAGATGTTTGAAGCGCCGGTACACCTGGAACTGTGGGTGAAAGTGAAATCCGGCTGGGCCGATGACGAACGCGCTCTGCGCAGTCTCGGTTACGTAGACGATCTGTGAGTTAACACAGCGTGGAAGGGTGGCAGCGCGCATTTGTCCTGCACAGTCGCCCCTGGAGCGAAACCAGCCTGATGCTGGACGTCTTCACGGAAGAATCGGGGCGAGTGCGCCTTGTCGCCAAAGGCGCGCGATCTAAACGTTCCAATTTGAAAGGCGCGTTACAGCCTTTTACACCGTTATTGTTACGCTACAGCGGACGCGGCGAGGTGAAAACCCTGCGCAGCGCCGAGGCAGTTTCTCTGGCGCTGCCGTTAAGCGGTATTACGCTCTATAGCGGCCTGTATATCAACGAACTCCTCTCTCGCGTACTGGAATATGAAACGCGCTTCTCCGAACTCTTTTTTGATTATCTGAACTGTATTCAGGCGCTGGCGGGAACCACCGGCTCGCCTGAACCGGCGTTGCGACGTTTCGAACTGGCGTTGCTGGGTCATCTGGGGTATGGCGTCAATTTCACCCACTGTGCAGGCAGCGGCGAACGGGTGGATGACACCATGACCTACCGTTACCGCGAAGAAAAAGGCTTTTTCGCCAGCGTCGTCATCGATAACAACACCTTTACCGGACGGCACCTGAAAGCGCTGGAGGCGCGGGAATTTCCGGATGTAGATACCCTGCGTGCCGCTAAACGCTTTACCCGTATGGCATTAAAGCCGTATCTTGGGGGAAAACCGTTAAAAAGCCGGGAGCTGTTCCGGCAATTTATGCCCAAACGCACAGTAAAAACGAAGAAAGATTAACGAGGATTGTCATGGCTGAATTACTGTTAGGCGTCAATATTGACCACATTGCCACGTTACGTAATGCGCGCGGCACCGACTATCCGGATCCGGTACAGGCGGCGTTTATTGCTGAACAGGCAGGCGCGGACGGCATTACCGTACACCTGCGCGAAGATCGTCGCCACATTACCGATCGCGATGTGCGCATTCTGCGTCAGACGCTGCATACGCGTATGAATCTGGAGATGGCGGTGACCGAAGAGATGCTGGCGATCGCCGTAGAAACCAGGCCGCATTTCTGTTGTCTGGTGCCGGAAAAACGCCAGGAAGTCACCACCGAAGGCGGTCTGGATGTGGCCGGACAGCGCGATAAAATGCGTGATGCCTGTGCGCGCCTGGCGGCGGCTGGCATCCAGGTTTCGCTCTTTATCGATGCCGATGAAACGCAAATCAACGCGGCGGCGGAAGTCGGCGCGCCGTTTATCGAAATCCATACCGGCTGCTACGCCAACGCAGAAACCGATGCGGAACAGGCAAAAGAGCTGGCGCGTATTGCCAGCGCCGCGACCCTGGCGGCCCGTCTGGGGCTAAAAGTAAATGCGGGTCATGGTCTGACCTACCATAACGTCAAAGCTATTGCCGCACTGCCGGAAATGCACGAGCTCAATATCGGTCATGCCATTATTGGTCGGGCAGTGATGACGGGGCTGAAAGAGGCGGTGGCTGAAATGAAACGTTTGATGCTGGAAGCGCGCGGCTAATGGCGATTCTCGGCCTGGGAACGGATATTGTAGAGATTGCCCGCATTGAAGCAGTGATCTCCCGTTCCGGCGAACGTCTGGCAAGGCGTGTGCTCAGTGACAACGAGTGGGCTATCTGGGAGACGCATCAGCAGCCGGTGCGTTTTCTCGCCAAGCGTTTTGCGGTCAAAGAGGCGGCAGCGAAAGCTTTTGGCACCGGCATCCGCAACGGTCTGGCGTTCAATCAGTTCGAAGTGTTTAACGATGAGCTGGGAAAACCACGTTTGCGGCTGTGGGGCGAGGCGTTAACGCTGGCGGAAAAACTCGGTGTGGCGCACATGCATGTCACGTTGGCCGATGAACGCCATTACGCCTGCGCTACGGTCATTCTGGAAAGTTAGATTTGCCGGATGGCGGCGTAAACACGTTATCTGACCTACAGGCCGATATATTGTCGGCCTGATAAGCATAGCGCCATCAGACATTGTTGCGTTGGAAATACGTTAACCCGCTTACAGTTTATCTGCGTGATGCATCAGAACAAACTTATCCCACAACTGTTCTTCGCTTTCGACATGGGCGGGATCCTGCAAAATCGTATTGGGGATTGGGCAGACTTTCTGACAGGTCGGCGTTTCGTAATGGCCTACACACTCGGTGCATTTGTCGCTGTTAATTTCATAAATGCTGTCGCCCATTGAAATCGCCTCATTCGGGCACTCCGGCTCGCACATATCGCAGTTGATACATTTTTTGGTGATTAACAGCGCCATCAGGAAATTCTCAGAAACAACACAAATCGGGCGGGCATTATACGCCTATTTTCTGCTCGGGCCAGCTCTTTTCTGGCGCTGATTTGTTATCTACAGTGTAAAAATTTTTGATCTGCTTGAGCAGGCAGATGGTTGCGTTATCCAGTGAAAGGTCATTACTGTGCACCAGCATGACAGGAATAAAGAATGCGGGGATGCCCAGTGAAACCAGGCGAACATTTTTGGGTGTCGATAAATGGGTTAGCGAGCGGGTAATAAATGCGATGCCAATCTGCGCTTCGGCATACTCAAGGCATGAGTAGTGGTTATCCAGTTCGCAGATGACGTTAGGAACGACTTTGCGGTTATTAAATTCTGTGGTGATGATCCCTCTTAATAGCAGAGAGTCATTAAGCACGATAATGGGCTGGTCGTTTAAATCTTTTAGATGCAGACGTTCGCGTGTCGCCAGAGGATGAGAAAGTGGGATTGCAGCGATAATTTCATCTTCAAACAGCATGGTCGAGCTTAGCTGGGCAGGGAGCGCTGTTCGATAAACAATGCCAATATCAACGGCGCTATCCGTCAGCTTTTTAATGGTTTGCTCAGTTGAGAACTCTTTAACATTTAAAGATATTTCCGGATGGTGCGCCATAAAGTTGCGAAAAGCGGGCAGGACCAGGTAGCTGCCTGACACCCCGATTGAAATAGTATCGCGCTGTTGATCCTGATAGGGAAGAAGTTCATTTTCGGCATTTTTTAAATCCAGCATTATTTTGTTAGCGTGTCGTTGCAAAATAATGCCTGCTTTTGTTAATTTAATTCCTCTACCTTTTCGCTTAAATAATATTGTTTTAAGTGATGACTCAAGTTGTTTGATTTGCTGACTTAATGATGGCTGAGTGATAAACAGGCGACTGGCTGCCCGACCATAATGTAATTCATCACACAATATCAGGAAGGAATGTAGTTGTTTGATATTCATTAAAATTTAATGCCAATCGATTGGGTTTTGTTATAACGATTATAAAAAATACCAAATTGTTTGCCTATTTTGCTTTTTTTAAACTGTGATCAGTGCATTTTAAAAAGGGAAAATTATGTCGGCATCAATCAACCGCTGGGGAATGCTTGCCGCTCACGTGTGCATCAATTTTGTGCTCGGGGGCGTCTACGCATTTAGCTATTTCAAAACACCACTCATGGCGCAATATCACTGGGATCCGGCTACGCTGGCGTTAGCATTCTCTATCAACATGGGGATCATTCCTTTACCGATGATTTGGGGTGGGAGAATGATCGACAATGGTAAAGGAAAGCAGGCGATAGTTATCGGCGGTATCCTGTTTTCTTTAGGTTTTATCTTGTCCGGGTTTGTGGATAATTTGCCCATGCTGTTTTTAACCTACGGCGTCATTGCCGGGTTGGGATCGGGCCTGGCTTTTACGGGTAATCTTAATAATATTCTGAAATTTTTCCCTGACCGTCGCGGTCTTGCCAGCGGTATCGTACTGGCGGGTGTTGGCGTCGGAACGCTACTTTGCACCCGCCTGGCCGAATATTTTATGGCGCAAACTCATGATGTTAGTCGGGCGTTGTTATATCTGGGTATTGTTTATCTGGTGGTTATTTTTATCGTCCAGTTCTTTATTCGTAGCGCGCCAGCAAAAGATAGCGGAGGAATTAAAGCCTCGCCACTGGATAAAGACTATCGGCACATGCTGAAAGATCTGCGCTTCTGGCTGCTGTTTATGATTCTGGCGCTGGGCGTGTTCTCTGGGATGGTAATTAGCTCAAGTTCTGCGCAAATTGGTATGACGCAGTACGGTTTACTGTCCGGTGCATTAGTCGTTAGCCTGGTCTCGATATTTAACTCGATCGGTCGCCTGTTCTGGGGAGGGTTAACCGATAAATTAGGCGGCTATAATACGCTGGTTATTGTTTATCTTTTTACCTGCGTCTGTATGCTGCTGCTGTTGTTCTTCAACGGTAATACTTCGGTATTCTATTTCAGCGCTCTGGGCGTGGGCTTTGCTTATGCCGGTATATTAGTTATCTTCCCTGGCTTGACCAGCCAGAATTTTGGTATGCGTAACCAGGGACTAAACTACGGCTTTATGTATTTTGGTTTTGCCGTCGGTGCGGTTATTGCTCCTTACGTCACGTCCGCTATTGCAAAATATACCGGAAGCTACAATACAGTATTTATTTTGACAACGGTGCTATTGCTTATTGGAGTCGTGTTGACCCTGATAACGAAAAAATATGTCGCAACGGTTTTAGCCAAAATTCATTAATCAGATAATAAGGAAATAAAAATGAAAATTGCAATCGCAGGTGCAGGCGCTATGGGATGTCGTTTTGGCTATATGCTGCTGGAGGCCGGGCACGACGTGACGCTTATTGATGGCTGGCAGGAGCATGTCGACGCTATTCGTAGCAAGGGGTTGTTTGTCGAAACGGAAACGACTCAGAAGTATTACCCCATCCCTGCTATGTTGGCTGATGAATCCCAGGGGGAGTTTGAGCTGGTTATTCTGTTTACCAAAGCCATGCAGTTGGATAGCATGTTACAGCGTATTAAGCCGCTGCTGCCAGCCGCGAAGGTCGTGATGATTTTATCTAACGGCCTGGGAAATATCGAAACCCTGGAGAAATATGTCGATCGGCAGAAAATCTATGCGGGTGTGACGTTATGGTCCAGCGAACTGGAGGGGGCTGGGCATATTATGGCCACCGGTACCGGAACGATTGAACTGCAGCCGATAGCCAGCCAGGATTCGGCTCAAGAGGCTAAGGTCATTGCCACCCTTAATAGTGCTGGATTGAATGCTGAAATAAGCCCTGACGTATTATTATCGATCTGGAAGAAAGCAGCCTTTAATAGCGTAATGAACACCTATTGCGCGTTACTGGATTGTAATGTCGGCGGATTTGGTCAGCGGCCTGGTGCTTTAGATTTAGCGCAAGCGGTAGTTGATGAGTTTGTGTTAGTTGCTGCCAGCCAGAATATTCCGTTGACTGAGCAAATGGTGATGAATACGGTGAAGAAAGTGTTCGATCCGCGTGAGAGCGGCCACCACTATCCTTCTATGCATCAGGATTTACATAAAGGCCGACTGACCGAAATCGACTATTTAAATGGTGCGATTGCGCGAATCGGCGCTCAGAACAATATTGCCGTACCGGTTAACAAACTCCTGACGCAATTGATTCACGCTAAAGAAGCGCAATAAACTTGATAGCTCTTCTGCATGAGGCGGAAGAGCCATTTTCAAACCAGTTTTTTTACCAGCGCCTCGCTATGGCGAATACGCTCCGGCGCCCGCTCTAAATCCTGTTGTACCAGCGCCATAAACAGTAAGTCGGTCAACATCATTTGCGCATGTGTCGAGGAGATAGCGGCGCTGCGCGTCGCCTGCTCTTCAGCAATCGTATACAGACAGCGGGTGGCGCGCTGCTGCAAGGCGTTGGGAGAAAAACCGGTAATGGCCAGGATCTTCGCGCCTGCGCGTAATGTTTCGTCCGCCGCCAGGTTCAGCTCGCGCCGTTCCCCGGAATAAGAGATCGCCAGCAGCAGATCCTCCGGCGCCAGCGCCTGCACCGTCGCCAGCAGGGCGTGCATATCGCGCTCAACCACCGCGTTAATGCCAATCTTCAGTAGCTTCCAGGCAAAATTTTGCGCCACCAGCCCAGAGGCGCCAATCCCGGTGATCACAATACGGCGGGCGTGGCGCAGCATCGTGACGCTTTCTAACAGCTTTTCTTCACTGTTAACGTCCAGCGTGGCGTGCATCGCCGCCACATTCTCTTTAATTAATTTTTCCCCGACCAGGCGCATCGGATCGTCGCCGCGAATCTGGTTATGAACGGGAACGGAATGCGGATTAGGATTGCTGGCCAACGCTTCGCTGAGAGCCAGTTTCAACGCCGGAAACCCTTTAAACCCCAGTTTTTGCGCGAACTTGACTACGCTGGATTGGCTGACGCCCGCTTCAGCCGCCAGTTGCTGCGAGCTCAGATGCCGCGCCGTATCCGGTTGCGCGAGCAGATAATCCGCCAGTTTCCTGTCGCTTTGCGCGAGATCCGGATAACGCTGGCGAATACGAATCAAACAGTTCATGGGCAGCTCCTGCGAAACGTGATGGCGACGACAAAACGAAATTTCACTCGCCTGGGGGAATATTCTATTCCATCATGGACGCTTATTATGAATTAAAAATTCCAGAGGGACAAAAATGAATCTTGGTACCTTAGTGTCTGAAACCCGTAACCCGCAAACGATGGATCTGGATGCGTTGCCTACTCCTGAATTAGTTAAGCGTTTTAATGAACAGGATACGCTGGTAGCGGAAGCGGTAAAAGCCACTCTGCCTGACGTTGCGCGTGCGGTGGATGCCGCTGCGGCGGCGCTGAAGTCTGGCGGACGTATCATCTATATGGGCGCGGGCACCAGTGGTCGGCTTGGCGTACTGGATGCCTCTGAATGCCCCCCGACGTTTGGCGTTCCGCACGGTCTGGTCGTCGGGCTGATTGCCGGTGGGCCGGGCGCGTTGCTGAAAGCGGTCGAAGGCGCGGAAGACAGCCAACAGGCAGGCGAAGACGATCTTGTCGCGCTAAATCTGCAAGAACAGGATCTGGTTGTGGGGCTCGCGGCGTCGGGTCGTACACCCTATGTGATTGGCGGCCTGCGCTATGCGCGACAGTCCGGTTGTACCACTGTTGCCGTCTCCTGTAATCCAGATTCGCCTATTGCGCGGGAGGCTAATATCGCTATTTCGCCCGTTGTCGGGCCGGAAGCGCTTACCGGCTCCACGCGGCTGAAATCCGGCACCGCGCAGAAAATGGTGCTCAATATGATTTCTACCGGCGCGATGGTGAAATTCGGCAAGGTCTATCAAAACCTGATGGTGGATATGAAAGCCACCAACGTCAAACTGGTCGATCGCGCGTGTCGGATGGTCGTTGAAGCGACCGGGATAGGTCGTGAAGAAGCAGAAGCGTTGCTGAAACAGACCGATTTTGAGGTTAAGCCCGCCATTTTGATGGCGCTTACGGGGCTGGATGCTGCAGCCGCCAGGGAAAAACTTGCCGCTCATCAGGGCTTTTTAAGGGCGGCGTTAGAACACTAAAGAGGTGTGTATGGATAAGACGGCAGCGCTCGCCAGCGACATTTTACGTGGTATCGGCGGAGAGCAAAATATTCTGCGCCTGGAAAACTGTATGACGCGAGTCAGGGTGGAGGTACAGGACGACAGCCAACTGGATATTCCGCGCTTAAAAGCGTTGCCTGGCGTCAGTGGATACGTAAAGCAAGGGGAGCAACATCAGCTGATCGTTGGGCCGGGGAAGGCTGCGCAGGTGGTTGATGCGATGCGCGTGCAGATTGCCGCAGGTGGTGTAAAACCGGATGACGCTATGGCGCGTACCAAATCCGAGGCGAAAGCGAAGTATAAAGCGCCGATGAGCGATGCGTTGCGTAAGCTGGCGAATGTTTTTATACCGCTTATCCCCGCCTTTATCGCATCCGGCTTGATTACCGGCATTATCAACATTCTTAAACGTCCGGATATCGTCGGCGATGTTGCCGTCCATTATCCTAACCTGCTGGGCCTGATGGGGATATTTGGTAGCGCGGTGTTCGCTATCATGAACATTCTGGTTGGCGTCAATACCGCGAAAGTCTTTGGCGGATCGCAGGCGTTAGGCGGCGTGATGGCGGGGATCCTTTCCAGCCCGCAACTGGCGCAGATTACGCTCTTTGGCGAGGTGCTTCAGCCGGGACGGGGCGGCGTTATCGCCGTCCTGCTGGTGGTGGCGTTAATGTGCTGGATTGAGCGCCAGTTCCGTAAGCTGCTGCCGGGGTCGCTGGAGTTAATTCTTAACCCTTTATTGACGACTGTTATCACCGGCGCGGTAGCGATTGTCGCTCTGCAACCGCTTGGCGGCTGGATTTCAGACGCTATCGCTCACGGCGCGTCCTGGGCTATCGATCGCGGCGGTTTTCTGGTGGGCGCGGTGTTAGCCGGAACCTTCCTGCCGTTGGTACTGACCGGGCTGCATCAGGGGCTGGTGCCTATTCATGTGGAGCTGGTGCAAGCGCACGGCTATAACGCGCTGTTTCCCATCCTGGCGATGGCGGGCGTTGGTCAGATAGGCGCGGCCATTGCCGTACTGATGAAAACCCGCAATGCGCGACTCAAAAAGGTGATTAAAGGCGCGCTTCCTGTCGGACTGCTGGGGATTGGCGAGCCGCTGATTTTTGGCGTCACGCTGCCATTGGGTAAGCCATTTATTGGCGCTTGCCTCGGCGGCGCGGTAGGCGGGGCGTTGATCAGCTACTGGAAAGTGGCGACGGTAATTACCTTTGGTATTTCCGGTTTGCCGCTGGCATTAACAATTGTTGCCGGAAAAGTCCTGTTCTATCTGTTAGGCTATTTAATAGCGGTAATTGCCGGGTTTATTTTTACCTGGCTGCTGGGGTTCAATGATCCAGAGGAGTAAGGTTTGGTCAGCCACGAGCGTCGTGTCGTCTTTTTTGATTTGGATGGAACGTTACATCAACAGGATATGTTCGGCAGTTTTCTGCGTTATTTGCTGCGCCGTCAGCCGCTAAATGCGCTGCTCGTACTGCCGTTGTTGCCCATTATCGGTATCGGTTTACTGGTAAAAGGGCGTGCGGCCCGCTGGCCGATGAGTCTGTTGTTGTGGGGCTGTACTTTTGGCCATAGCGAAACGCGTTTGCAGGCGCATCAGGCGGATTTTGTCCGTTGGTTTCGCGCTAACGTCACGGCGTTTCCGGTTGTACAGGAGCGTCTGACCACCTATCTATTGAGCTCTGACGCGGATATCTGGCTTATTACCGGTTCTCCGCAATCATTGGTAGAGCAAGTCTATTTTGATACGCCGTGGCTGCCGCGCGTTAACCTCATCGCCAGCCAGATGGCGCGACGGTATGGCGGCTGGGTATTAACCGTGCGCTGTCTGGGCCATGAAAAAGTCGCGCAACTGGAACGTAAAATCGGTACGCCGCTGCGTCTTTATAGCGGCTACAGCGACAGCAAACAGGATAACCCGCTGCTTTATTTTTGCCAGCATCGCTGGCGGGTGACGCCGCACGGCGAGTTGCAGCAGCTCGAATAGTGAAACGCATAGCGTCTGTGTATAATGCCGCCCGCTTTCATTACCGGAGTTACCTCTTTGTCTGATGTCGAATTAGATCACGAATACTGGATGCGCCACGCGCTGACGCTGGCGAAACGCGCCTGGGACGAACGCGAGGTCCCGGTTGGCGCGGTATTGGTGCATAACCATCGCGTCATTGGCGAAGGCTGGAATCGACCCATTGGCCGCCACGATCCTACTGCGCATGCTGAAATAATGGCGCTGCGTCAGGGCGGTCTGGTATTGCAGAATTATCGGTTACTGGATACCACGCTGTATGTCACGCTGGAACCCTGTGTGATGTGCGCAGGCGCTATGGTGCATAGCCGCATTGGACGCGTTGTCTTTGGCGCGCGCGATGCAAAAACTGGCGCGGCCGGATCGCTAATTGACGTGCTGCACCATCCGGGAATGAATCACCGGGTCGAGATTATTGAAGGGGTGTTGCGCGATGAATGTGCGACGCTGCTCAGTGATTTTTTCCGTATGCGTCGTCAGGAAATTAAAGCTCTGAAGAAAGCCGACCGTGCGGAAGGCGCGGGGCCGGCAGTATAGCGCAATGCCGGATAAGACGTTGCGCGTCGCCATCCGATAAGACCATCGCGCTATTTTTCTTCTTTCTTCTGCGGCGTAAACAGTAAAGACGGCGAATGCGTCAGGTAGCCTGATGACTGCGATAAAAACGACAGGAAGGGGAAGGGGGCTTTATTCAGCTCCTCCGGCGACACCGCCGGGTAATCCTGCGCCAGTTTCATAGCTTCCGCTTCCTGCTTTTCTTTTTCCTGCAAATACCCCACCAAACTTATCTGGTATTTACGGATATTTTCCACATAAGCATAAGCCTCATGTCCACGCGCGTAACCGTAGGTTAGCTTACTGTAATACGGTTTTTGGCTTAACAGAGGCAAACGCTGCTTCACATCGGTCCAGCTATCCGGATTGCCTTTGGTTTTTACCGTCAACGATCTGGCATCGAGCATGTGCGCATAACCCATATTGTAGGCGGCTAAAGCAAACCAGATACGCTCGTCTTCCGGAACGGTTTCGGGAACTTTAGCCATCATATCTTCAAGATAGCGAGCGCCGCCGCTGATGCTTTGCTCCGCATCGGTACGGTCGGTCAGCCCCAGACTTTGGGCGGTATTTTTAGTCAGCATCATCAGGCCGCGCACGCCGGTTGGCGAGGTCGCCAGCGGGTCCCAGTGTGATTCCTGATAAGAAATCGCCGCCAGCAGGCGCCAGTCTATCTCTTTGGCATATTTTTTAAATAACGGTTCCAGCTCCGGCAGGACGTTATCTACCGCTCGCAGGAAAGAGCGGGTATCAACGTAGTCGAAATCATCGCCATGTCCCAGATATTTCTCTTCGATCCGCGCCAGAGAACCGTCTTCATTGATCGAATTGAAAAAATCGAGCAGCGCGGCGGAGAGCGTATTATCGTCGTCCAGTCGGCTAAACCAGGTCACGGGCTGTTCATCCGTGACATCCAGCGCCACGGCCAGCTCGGGATGAACGCGCTGAAACAGACTGATCGCCACTGAATCGGCAATGGTGTAATCCAGTTTGCCGCTGATGACCTCTTCCAGCAGCGTCGTCGAGCCTTTTTTATCATCCACTTTCCAGCTCAGGTCGGGAAACTTTGTCTCTTTTAAACGCTGTAAATCATTGACCACGACGTGCCCTGGCGCAATGGTAAGCTGATTCTCGTTAACGGTCGCCAGCGAACGTGGGCGATATTGTCCGACCCGGTAGACGAGCTGTTGCGAAACTGAATAATACATGGGGCCGGGCTGATAGTTTTTAACGCGTGCGCTGTCGTAGACCAGCCCAGCCGCGAGCAGGTCGGCATTGCCGTTATCCAGATCGTCAAACAACTGGCTGATATTCTGGCGCACCGTCACTTTCAGCTTCACGCCGAGATAGTTGGCGAACTGCTGCGCCAGTTCATAGTCCAGACCATATTTTTTACCGTTGATAACGGAATAGGTTAATGGCGAGTCGATCGTACTGACGCGCAGTACCCCCCGGGCTTGAATCGCGGCGATATGGTTTTCGGTTTTACCGAACCAGGGGATTGAGGGCCAAAGGGCTGCTGCCAGCAGCAGCGTCAATATGCCGATGAACAGATAATTAATCTTTAATTTTTTCAATTAGTTAATTCTCTGGATCGTGCGTTGCCTCGGGCTGAAAAAGATGTTTTGCTGCAATAGATAAGTCATTAATGAGCGGCATTTTGCGTAACAATGCGCCAGTTGGCAACTTATTCGCAACGATAGCCGCACCGTATGACAAGAAAAAGCGGTGATTTTATTTCTACGCAAACGGTTTCGTCGGCGCGTCAGATTCTTTATAATGACGGCCGTTTCCCCCCTTGCGCACACCAAAGCTTAGAAGACGAGAGACTTATGATGGAAATTCTGCGTGGTTCGCCTGCACTGTCTGCATTCCGTATCAATAAACTGCTGGCGCGCTTTCAGGCTGCCAACCTCCAGGTCCACAATATATACGCTGAGTATGTCCATTTTGCTGACCTGAACGCCCCGTTAAATGATAGCGAGCAGGCGCAGCTTACCCGTCTGCTGCAATACGGCCCGGCGCTTAGCAGCCATACGCCGGCGGGTAAACTCCTGTTGGTCACACCGCGTCCTGGTACCATCTCCCCCTGGTCTTCAAAAGCAACGGATATCGCCCACAACTGCGGCCTGCAACAGGTTGATCGTCTGGAGCGCGGCGTAGCGTACTATATCGAGGCTTCGACGTTGACGGCGGAACAGTGGCGACAAGTGGCCGCAGAGCTGCACGACCGTATGATGGAGACGGTGTTCTCTTCTTTAACCGATGCGGAAAAACTGTTTATCCACCATCAGCCTGCGCCGGTTTCCAGTGTCGATCTGCTGGGAGAAGGCCGTCAGGCGTTAATTGACGCCAACCTGCGTCTTGGTCTGGCGCTGGCGGAAGATGAAATCGACTATTTGCAGGAGGCGTTTACCAAACTGGGGCGCAACCCGAACGATATCGAACTGTACATGTTCGCCCAGGCGAACTCCGAGCACTGCCGCCACAAGATTTTTAACGCCGACTGGATTATCGACGGTAAACCGCAGCCGAAGTCGCTGTTTAAAATGATTAAAAACACCTTCGAAACCACGCCGGACTATGTGCTCTCTGCCTATAAAGACAATGCCGCGGTGATGGAAGGATCTGCGGTGGGGCGCTACTTCGCCGACCACAATACCGGCCGTTACGATTTTCATCAGGAGCCCGCGCACATTCTGATGAAGGTCGAAACGCATAACCACCCAACCGCCATCTCTCCGTGGCCGGGGGCGGCGACCGGTTCCGGCGGCGAAATTCGTGATGAAGGCGCCACCGGGCGTGGCGCGAAACCAAAAGCCGGGCTGGTGGGCTTCTCCGTTTCCAACCTGCGTATTCCGGGCTTTGAACAGCCGTGGGAAGAGGATTTTGGCAAGCCGGAACGTATTGTCACCGCGCTGGATATCATGACCGAAGGTCCGCTGGGCGGCGCGGCGTTTAACAACGAATTTGGTCGCCCGGCGCTGACCGGTTACTTCCGTACTTATGAAGAGAAAGTGAACAGCCACAACGGCGAAGAGCTGCGCGGCTACCATAAGCCGATCATGCTGGCGGGCGGGATCGGTAATATTCGCGCCGATCACGTGCAGAAAGGCGAGATCGTCGTGGGCGCGAAGCTGATCGTCCTTGGCGGCCCGGCGATGAATATCGGCCTCGGCGGCGGCGCGGCATCGTCAATGGCTTCCGGCCAGTCTGATGCGGATCTCGATTTTGCCTCTGTTCAGCGCGACAACCCGGAAATGGAACGCCGCTGCCAGGAAGTGATCGACCGCTGCTGGCAGTTGGGCGACGCTAACCCAATCTTGTTTATCCATGATGTGGGCGCGGGCGGTCTCTCCAACGCCATGCCGGAGCTGGTGAGCGACGGCGGGCGCGGCGGGAAATTCGAACTGCGCGACATTCTTAGCGACGAGCCGGGCATGAGCCCGCTGGAAATCTGGTGTAACGAATCCCAGGAGCGCTATGTGCTGGCGGTCGCGGCTGACCAGTTGCCGCTGTTCGATGAACTGTGTAAGCGCGAACGCGCGCCGTATGCGGTCATTGGCGACGCTACCGAAGAACAGCATCTCTCGTTGCATGATAACCATTTCGACAATCAGCCGATCGACCTGCCGCTGGATGTCCTGCTGGGCAAAACGCCGAAAATGACCCGCGATGTGCAAACATTGAAGGCGAAAGGCGATGCGCTGAACCGCGCGGATATCACGATTGCCGACGCGGTAAAGCGTGTTCTGCATCTGCCGACCGTGGCGGAAAAAACCTTCCTTGTCACTATTGGCGACCGTACCGTCACCGGTATGGTGGCGCGTGACCAGATGGTTGGCCCGTGGCAGGTCCCGGTGGCTGACTGCGCGGTCACTACCGCCAGCCTCGACAGCTACTACGGCGAAGCGATGTCGATTGGCGAGCGCGCGCCGGTGGCGCTGCTGGACTTTGCCGCCTCCGCCCGTCTGGCCGTCGGTGAAGCGTTGACTAACATTGCCGCGACGCAGATTGGCGATATCAAGCGCATTAAGCTTTCCGCTAACTGGATGGCGGCAGCCGGTCATCCTGGCGAAGATGCCGGTTTATATGACGCGGTTAAAGCGGTGGGAGAGGAACTCTGTCCGCAGCTTGGCCTGACTATTCCGGTGGGCAAAGATTCGATGTCGATGAAAACCCGCTGGCAGGAAGGCAACGAACAGCGCGAAATGACCTCGCCGCTGTCGCTGGTGATTTCCGCGTTTGCCCGCGTGGAAGACGTGCGTCACACCCTTACGCCGCAGCTTTCAACGGAAGATAACGCCTTGCTGCTGATCGATCTCGGCAAGGGCCACAACGCGCTGGGCGCAACGGCGTTGGCGCAGGTCTATCGTCAGCTTGGCGACAAACCCGCGGACGTGCGTGACGTCGCGCAACTGAAAGGCTTCTATGACGCCATGCAGGCGCTGGTCGCTGCGCGTAAATTACTGGCCTGGCACGACCGTTCCGACGGCGGTCTGCTGGTGACGCTGGCCGAGATGGCCTTTGCCGGCCACTGCGGCGTGCAGGTCGATATTGCCGCGCTGGGCGATGACCATCTGGCCGCACTGTTCAACGAGGAGCTGGGCGGCGTGATTCAGGTACGCGCTGAAGACAGAGACGCGGTCGAAGCGCTATTGGCGCAGTACGGCCTTGCTGACTGCGTCCACTACCTTGGTCAGGCCCTGGCTGGCGATCGCTTTGTGATTACCGCTAATGACCAGACGGTATTCAGCGAAAGCCGCACTACACTGCGTGTCTGGTGGGCGGAAACCACCTGGCAGATGCAGCGTCTGCGCGACAATCCGCAATGTGCCGACCAGGAACACGAGGCGAAAGCGAATGATACCGATCCGGGCCTCAACGTGAAGCTGTCGTTTGATATTAATGAAGATATCGCCGCGCCGTACATTGCGACAGGCGCACGACCGAAAGTCGCTGTACTGCGCGAGCAGGGGGTGAACTCTCACGTGGAGATGGCGGCGGCGTTCCATCGTGCGGGCTTTGACGCGATTGACGTCCATATGAGCGACCTGCTGGGCGGTCGTATCGGTCTGGGTAACTTCCATGCGCTGGTGGCTTGCGGCGGCTTTTCCTACGGCGACGTGCTGGGGGCGGGCGAAGGCTGGGCGAAATCCATTCTGTTTAACCATCGGGTGCGCGACGAATTCGAAACCTTCTTCCATCGTCCGCAGACGCTGGCGCTGGGCGTGTGCAACGGTTGCCAGATGATGTCGAATCTGCGCGAGCTGATCCCGGGCAGCGAACTGTGGCCGCGTTTTGTACGTAACCATTCTGACCGCTTCGAAGCCCGCTTCAGCCTGGTAGAAGTGACGCAAAGCCCATCGCTGCTGCTGCAAGGAATGGTAGGCTCACAGATGCCGATTGCGGTTTCCCATGGGGAAGGGCGCGTTGAGGTGCGTGACGATGCGCATCTTGCCGCGCTTGAGAGCAAAGGCCTGGTCGCTCTGCGCTACGTTGATAACTTTGGTAAGGTGACCGAAACCTATCCGGCTAACCCGAACGGTTCGCCGAACGGCATCACGGCGGTGACGACCGAAAACGGTCGGGTGACGATTATGATGCCGCATCCGGAACGCGTATTCCGCACCGTCGCCAACTCCTGGCACCCGGAAAACTGGGGCGAGGATAGCCCGTGGATGCGTATCTTCCGTAATGCGCGTAAGCAGCTTGGTTAATTAGCCCGATAGCCATTAAGCCCCTCTTCACGAGGGGCTTTTTTGTAGACGGCGCTTATCAGGCCCACGGGGAAGCGCGGTTGTAGCTACCGTCTTGAACGTCAAGCGGTAGGCCGGATAAGGCGTTTACGCCGCCATCCGGCAATAAACTAGCGCTTATGCCGCAAGATTAAAGTGTCGGGAAATCCCGACATGAGTGGGGGATAGGTTGTCGCCAAAAAGAGACATTTAACTATTTGATTTTAAATTGTTTTATTTTTAGGTGTTGCAGGTGTTGCTGATTGGCGACAGAAAGGGCAAAAAACAGACAGAGCCATTTTTAGCATGAATAACGATATTTTTCATATCTATCATTATGTTAACAAATTCTTTTGAATGTTGGCACAATTACTGCATAATGGTAACCAGTGGCTCATTCACCTTCTTATGTCAGCCCCTTAGGGACGCGCTACATAAACTTCGAATGACGCACAACAAGGTGCCTGCCGTCCAACTTCTGATAACAGCGTAGCTTTATCAACCTCCGGGCGAAACGTCGAGTTAGGCACCGCCTTATTCCATAACAAAGCCGGGTTTAGCCCGGCTTTGTTGTATCTGGCGCTTCCCTCGGTTAGCATCTTTTTTATTCTTCTTTTATGTGAGCGACACGTTGAAGCGCTGGTCTGTTTTCCCCCGTTCTTTACGACAATTGGTCATGCTGGCCTTTTTGCTGATCCTGCTGCCGTTGCTGGTTCTGGCCTGGCAGGCGTGGCAAAGCCTTAACGCGTTAAGCGATCAGGCTGCGGTGACTAACCGCAGCACGCTTATTGACGCCCGGCGCAGCGAGGCGATGACCAACGTCGCGCTGGAGATGGAGCGAAGCTACCGACAGTATTGCGTGCTTGACGATCCGACGCTGGCAAAAGTGTATCAAAGCCAGCGTAAGCGCTATAGCGATATGCTGGACGCCCATGCCGGCGTCTTGCCGGATGATAAGTTGTATCAGGCGTTACGCCAGGATTTAAACGCGCTGGCGCAATTGCAGTGTAAAGATAGCGGCCCGGAAGCGGCAGCGGCCGCGCGCCTGGAGGCCTTTGCCAACGCGAATACGGAAATGGTGCAGGCGACGCGTACCGTGGTTTACTCGCGCGGGCAGCAGTTACAACAAGAAATCGCCGAGCGCGGACAATTTTTCGGCTGGCAGGCGCTGGTGCTATTTCTGGTGAGCCTGGCGATGGTGCTACTTTTTACCCGCATGATTATCGGGCCGGTGAAAGGAATTGAACGGATGATTAATCGCCTGGGCGAAGGCCGTTCTTTGGGGAATACCGTCACCTTTACCGGTCCGCGTGAATTACGATCGGTGGGGCAGCGCATTATCTGGCTGAGTGAGCGTCTGGCGTGGCTGGAATCCCAGCGCCATCAGTTTCTACGTCACCTGTCCCATGAGCTGAAAACCCCGCTGGCCAGTATGCGCGAGGGGACTGAGCTGCTGGCCGATCAGGTGGTTGGGCCGCTGACGCCGGAGCAAAAAGAGGTGGTCGATATTCTGGATGACAGCAGTCGTAATTTACAAAAATTGATTGAGCAATTGCTTGATTACAACCGGAAACTGGTAGACAGTGCCACAGAGCTGGAAGCGGTCGATATCGCGCCGCTTGTGGATATGGTGGTTTCCGCCCACAGTTTGCCTGCCCGCGCTAAAATGATGCATACCGATGTCGACCTGGAGGCCGAACGCTGCATAGCAGAGCCCATGTTGCTGATGAGCGTGCTGGATAATCTCTATTCCAACGCGGTGCACTATGGCGCTGAATCCGGTAACATTTGTATCCGTAGTCGCTCTCAGGGCTCCACGGTTTATATCGATGTGGTTAATAGCGGCGAGCCGATTCCGCAAACCGAAAGAGAAATGATTTTTGAGCCTTTTTTCCAGGGAAGCCACCAGCGAAAAGGGGCGGTAAAAGGCAGTGGGTTAGGGCTGAGTATCGCCAGAGATTGTATTCGTCGAATGCAGGGAGAGATCCAACTGGTGGATGACAACGCGCAGGAAGTTTGTTTTCGCATCTCGCTGCCATTGCCTGCATCTGACAAACACTAATATGAATTTAAGCCTGGTGCGTATGTCACACGTTTTCGTCCAAACTATTAAACGATGCCTTTTGCGGTGGGGAATACCGGTGGGCATATCGTGTCTGGCGCTGACCGCATGTGTTCCCCATGCTTCACAGCAACTGCCCGGTAGCGCAGCGCAGGACACGCTCCCCCATTATCAACTGGCGGATTATCTCCCGACGGCGTGCGCGGATATCTGGTCGCTACGCGGGCAGGCGGTGGAGACGAATCCGCTGTACTGGCTACGCACGATTGACTGCGCCGATCGTCTGATGCCGGTTCAGTCGCGCGCAGAGGCGCGCGCGTTGACGGATGATAACTGGCAAAATGCCTTCAGGCGCGGGATTTTACTGGCGGATGCAAAAATTACGCCGCCGGAGCGGCGCGCCATAGTGACCCGTCTGGAGGCGTTAAGCGCGCAAATACCGGCTCAGGTACGGCCCGTCTACCAAATCTGGCATGACGGTCAGGCGCTGCAACTGGCGCTTTCTGCCGAACGTCAGCGTTATAGCAAACTCCAGCAAATGTCAGATAGTGAGCTGGATGCGCTGCGCCAGCAGCAACAGGCCTTGCAAACGCAGCTCGATCTTACCACCCGTAAGCTGGAGAGTTTAACCGATATTGAGCGCCAGCTTTCGACACGAAAACCGGCAGGGAATTACAACGCCGATACGCCGCATACGAATGACAAACCCGCGACGTCTGAAGATGGCGCGGCGCCGTCGCCGTCACAAGATGAGGTAACGCCATGATAAGCCGTAAACCGGCGCACCTGCTGCTGGTCGATGACGATCCCGGATTACTGAAATTGCTCGGTATGCGCCTGACCAGTGAAGGATACAGCGTCGTGACCGCAGAGAGCGGCCAGGAAGGACTACGGGTACTACATCGGGAAAAAGTGGATCTGGTAATAAGCGACCTGCGCATGGACGAAATGGATGGTATGCAACTGTTCACAGAAATTCAGAAAGTACAGCCGGGAATGCCGGTTATCATTCTGACGGCGCATGGTTCTATTCCGGATGCGGTGGCCGCTACCCAGAAAGGCGTATTCAGCTTTTTGACGAAGCCGATCGACAGAGACGCGTTATATAAAGCGATAGATGAAGCGCTGGAGCAGTCCGCTCCCGCGACGGACGATAGCTGGCGCAACGCTATCGTTACCCGTAGCCCGCTGATGCTGCGACTGCTTGAACAGGCGCGCATGGTCGCGCAGTCGGATGTCAGCGTATTGATTAACGGACAAAGCGGCACCGGGAAAGAGATTTTCGCACAGGCGATTCATAATGCCAGCCCGCGCAGTAACAAGCCGTTTGTCGCCATTAACTGCGGCGCGTTACCGGAACAGTTGCTGGAGTCCGAATTATTCGGCCATGCGCGCGGCGCCTTTACCGGCGCAGTGAGCAATCGTGAAGGGTTGTTCCAGGCGGCGGAAGGCGGCACGCTGTTTCTGGATGAAATTGGCGATATGCCCGCGCCGTTACAGGTGAAGCTGCTGCGGGTGTTACAGGAGCGCAAAGTCAGGCCGCTGGGCAGCAATCGCGATATTGATATCGACGTGCGAATTATTTCCGCGACGCACCGCGATCTGCCGAAGGCGATGGCGCGGGGCGAATTTCGTGAAGATTTGTACTACCGGCTGAATGTCGTGAGCCTGAAAATTCCGGCGCTGGCGGAGCGTACCGAGGATATTCCGCTGCTGGCTAATCATCTGCTCAGACAGTCGGCACAGCGGCATAAACCGTTTGTTCGCGCCTTTTCTACTGATGCAATGAAACGGCTGATGACGGCAAGCTGGCCGGGCAACGTGCGCCAACTGGTCAACGTCATTGAACAATGCGTGGCGTTAACTTCTTCGCCGGTGATCAGCGATGCGTTGGTCGAGCAGGCGCTGGAAGGCGAAAACACCGCGCTGCCAACTTTTGCCGAAGCGCGAAACCAATTTGAACTGAACTATCTGCGCAAGTTACTGCAAATTACCAAAGGTAACGTGACGCACGCGGCAAGGATGGCGGGGCGCAACCGCACGGAATTCTATAAGCTACTCTCCCGTCACGAACTGGATGCGAATGATTTCAAAGAGTAGTTTTCATGCCGTAAAGTAGCGCGAAATATGTTACGTTTAACCGATCAAAACACAGGCGACCTTTTCAAGGAATAGCATGAAAAAGATTGATGCGATTATTAAACCCTTCAAGCTGGACGATGTCCGTGAAGCGCTGGCCGAGGTAGGTATTACCGGCATGACGGTCACTGAAGTCAAAGGTTTTGGCCGTCAAAAAGGCCACACCGAGCTGTATCGCGGCGCGGAATATATGGTGGATTTTCTGCCGAAGGTAAAAATTGAAATCGTTGTGCCTGACGACATCGTGGATACCTGTGTTGATACCATCATTCGTACCGCGCAGACGGGGAAAATCGGCGACGGTAAGATCTTTGTCTTTGATGTCGCCCGCGTTATTCGTATCCGTACTGGCGAAGAAGACGACGCGGCTATCTGATGTGCCGATTCGCTGCCCGTCTCCTCCTTGTGGGCAGCGAACCACCGTTTAATCGCCCTGCGGTAGCGCCGATGTAGTCCGGGTGCAAACCCATCTCAGGCCGACAATGGCGACGATCAGCGCCACGCAACTTAGCGTCCACTCGCCCATTTGCGAGAAAAAGTGTCCGTAGGCGGCTACCGCCGTATCACTAATTTGCGATTCCGTGGTTTGTTGCGCGACCACGCCAGCCAGCCAGTTAGCGACCGCGCCGGTCGCCAGCATATAAATACCGGTCAGTACGCCCGTGACGCCAGGCAGGTTGAGGCGGGTAATTTGCGCCATCGCGACCGGATCAATAAACAGTTCCGCAAAGCCCATCAGCGCCAGCCCTGCGATCATCATTCCCATTGATGCCTGCCCGTCTAACCGGGCCTGATGCGCGTTTAGCGCCAGCAGCATAAAACCGCCGCCCATCAATACCAGCCCCACGGCAAATTTAAGCCAGACGCGCAGCACCGAGCGGGCGCTCTCTTTCGGGCTGCTCAGCCACGCCAGCACCACGCCCGCCGCCATCACCGCAATCGCATTGACCGACTGGAACAATGCGGTGGGGACGGTCATGTTTAGCCAGTGGCGGTTGACAAAACGGTCGATGAATAAACTGATCGAACTTCCGCCCTGCTGCGCCAGAACCCAGAAGAGAGTGCCGGTGATCATTAACAGAACGATTTGCCACAAGGCGCGACGGTGTTCGGGAAATTTAACCATAATACGGGCGATAAGTTGCGCCGCGAAGACGCAGACAATGGCCAGCACATAGCCAGACCAGTTATTTTCCAGCAGGAGGGTGAAGAATACCGGTGCGATACACAGCATTAATACCAGCCAACCCCAGGTTGGAAGGGCGAATTTAACCGCCCGCAGCGCGGGGCGATTAACACCGCGCGTCTGCTGAAAGTGGCGATGACCGCTTAAAAAGATGAGCAGGCCGATGAACATTCCCACGCCCGCCAGCGCAAAGCCGACATGCCAGCCATACCACTGCGCCGCCAGACCACAGGCGATCGGCGCGGCTATCGATCCAATATTCCCGGCGGCGTAGAGCAGCGAGAATCCCCCGTCGCGGCGGTTGTCATCAGGGGCGTAAAGTTCGCCCAGCAGACAGCTAATATTGGATTTAAACAAGCCGTAGCCGCAGATAATAATGGCCAGCGCCGCATATAAACTCAACGTTGAATCAGATTCTAAGCCCAATACCACATGACCCAGCGTCATCAACAGGGCGCCGGTGATAACCGCCACGCGGTTGCCAAGCAGGCGGTCGGCAAGCCAGCCGCCAAGAATAGGGGTAACGTAAACTAAAGAGGCGTAGGCGCTGAAGAGGTTGATCGCGTGGCTGTCATTAAAACCAAGCTGGTGGGTAAGATAAAGGATGAGTAAGGCACGCATGCCGTAAAAGCTGAAGTATTCCCAAATTTGAATCGCCACGATGTAAAAAATCGCGCGCGGTTGTGAGGGTGTTTTCATAAAGTCTCCTTGCTGCGTGAAAAAAGGGAAGTGGCAAGCCACTTCCCTTTGGTACTTATTTCGTATTTTCTTTCAGCACCTTAACGGTGTAACGTCCGTCTGCCTGACGATAGGCGCCGTGGATATCGGTTTCGAAGCCCGGATAGTGGGCGCCGATTTCGCACAGCATTTGCAGGAATTCCAGTACCGGACGGCTTTCCTCGGTGATCATTTCACCAGGCATCACCAGCGGCACTCCCGGAGGGTAAGGAAGGATCATGTTGGCGTTGACGCGTCCAACCATCTCTTCAAGATACACCTCTTCCGTTTCGCCATGCAGCTCTTTCTGGAACGCAGTATACGGCGTCATCACCATTTTCGGCAGCACTTCAAACGCACGGTACATTAAGTCCGGCAGATTATGATGTTCGACCAGTTTATGAATATTCTGCGCCAGTTCCTGGATGCGCATATTTTCATAAAACTCAGGCGCTTCGCGGTACAGTGCCGGCAGAATGTTTTTGACGCGCAGGTTCAGGTCAAAGGCGCGTTTAAATTCAGTGAGCGCGCGCAGCAGGCTCAGAGCTTTGGTTTTGTCGATACCAATGCTGAACAGGAACAGCAGGTTGTATGGACCGGTTTTTTCTACGATGATGCCGCGTTCATCGAGATATTTGGCGACCAGACTTGCCGGAATACCGAACTCATCCATCGTACCGTCTTTCTTCATCCCCGGCGTCAGGATAGTGACTTTGATCGGGTCGAGGTACATGTGTTCGTTATCGATATTTTTGAAGCCATGCCATGCGCTATCTGAACGCAGCGGCCAGCACTCAGCTCCATCGATATGTTCCGGCTGCCATACGTCAAAGAACCAGCCGTCAGATTCGCTTTTCAGGCGTTTAATTTCTTTACGGAATTTAATCGCACGTTCAATAGAGCCGTTAATCAGGCGTTTACCCGCATTACCTTTCATCATCGCCGCTGCGGTTTCAGTAGACGCTACGATACCGTAGTGCGGAGAAGTGGTGGTATGCATCATGTAGGCTTCGTTAAAGGTTTCTTCGTTAATGTCGCCTTTAACATGAATCATGGATGCCTGTGAAAACGCCGCCAGCAGTTTATGCGTGGACTGGGTTTCATAAATGATTTTGCCTTCCACACGGTCGCCGCTCATACCGCATTTACCCTGATAAATAGGGGAGAAATTGGTATAAGGCACCCAGGCGGAGTCAAAATGAATGGACTTCACATCCAGAGTTTTCTTGATGTAGTCAGTGTTATACAACAGACCGTCATAGGTTGAGTTAGTAATAACAGCATGGACCGGCCAGGTTGCGTTAGGCGTCTCTTTTACCCGTTTAGCGATAGTGGCGTGCTGGAACTCGCTTTGCGGAATACCGCCAAGAATACCGTAGGCGTTACGGGTTGGGCGGAAATAAATCGGCGTAATGTCGCTCATCATCATCAGATGGGTCAGCGATTTATGGCAGTTACGGTCAATCAGTACCGTGCTGCCTGCCGGCGCGGAGTACATACCGACGATTTTGTTCGCCGTAGAGGTGCCGTTCGTCACCATGTAGCTACGTTCGGCGTTAAAGACGCGGGCGATATACTCTTCCGCTTCTTTATGCGGGCCGGAGTGGTCCAGCAGCGAACCCAGTTCAGAAACGGAAATCGAAATATCGGATTTCATCGTGTTCGGGCCGAAGAAATCATAAAAGATGCTGCCGACGGGGCTTTTCTGGAAAGCGGTCCCGCCCATGTGGCCAGGCGTACAGAAAGTATATTTCCCTTCGCGCACATATTTGAACAGCGCTTTTGTCAGCGGCGGCAGAATATTGTCGATGTATTCATCGGTATTCTGGCGAATTTTCGCCGCGATATCGGCTGCGGCGCCTAAAGCATATTCAAAGAAGCGAACCTGCATTCTCAGATCGTTGAGGCTGACGTCCAGCGTAGAGTAGCTGTTGGCGAAGGCGTACAGCGGCATATACTCGTTCAGCTTGCTAATCTCTTCGCAAAGCTCAAGGTTATATTTATCCCAGTCGAAAATGACGCCGCAAAGGCGGGAGTTATTTTCAATCAGCTTCAGCAGGTCTTCTCGGTCGTTTGGATAGACGATACGGAAATTTAAACCTTCCAGTGCACGATGCAGTTCACGAATAGGCTCTTCTTTAAAGTAGACGCCCATGTGGTTCATGATAGCAATAACGTTCATAGTCTTGTTCCTGGTAAAGTGGGCCCCTCCCGCTACGCTATAGCAGGTGACGAAAGGGGCTTTGAGAAAAAGGAGTTAGCGGTTAAAGCGCTTCAGCCGTATTGTTGTCGCTGTCGTTGTTCTGGCGCTGGTGCATTTTGCGACCGTAGAACATCAGGATGATCAGACTGACGATAAAGGTGCCGGAGAGTTCGAAGGAGCTGGCGCCCATCAGTGCGATGAAGCAAAATGCGCAGCCCAGTACAGAACAAATCAGGCTTACCGAGTTACGGATGTTGAACCCTTCGAAGCGAATCAGGTCAACACAGGAGTAGAAGTACGGCAGCATGGTAAGCAGTACGGCAATCCCGGTCAGTTCGCCGAACAGGTCGGACGCTTTACCGCCGCTGGAGTTCATGATGGTGATCAGAATCATCAGCGCCGTCATTTTCACCGCAGCCAACAGCAGACCTTTTTTCGGAATACCGTTTTTATCCATTTCACCGTAAATTTTCGGGAAGTTGCCGTCGTTGGCGGCGCGAACCCCAGCCTGGCCGACCAGCATCATCCAGGAGCCCAGAGACGTCAGGCAGGCGAAAGCGGTAAAGGCGGAAACCAGCGGCGCAGCCCAGCCACCCAGAATCGTGGAGGTACTGATAGCGAACGGCGCGCCGGAAGAGGCCATAACGGAAGCTGGGAACATCCCGGCGATAACCTGAGTCGCAGCGATATAGATGATGCCTGCCAGCGCGGTACCCAGCATGGTTGCCAGCGGTACGGTGCGTTTCGGGTTTTTCACCATGCCGGTGCTGACGGCGGCAGACTCAACGCCAACGAACGCCCACAGGCAGAGCAGAATACTTTTAACAATGGCGTGAGAGTCGGTCGTCGTGGACGTGTTCCAGTTCGCGTGATAGGTCGCGATATCGAACCAATGCCAGCCGGCGACTGCGGTCAAGACTACCGGGATCAGCACCAGGAATAGGCCAATCGTTGTCAAGCGGCTGACCCAGGCCCCACCCAGCATATTAATAAAGGTGAACAGCCAGACGATAGCAATACAGGCAATACCTGCCGGTATTGGATTATTTAATGCCGGGAAGAACGTAGAAAGATAAGAAACCGCGGTAATACCGATGGCTAAGTTACCAATCCAGTTTGCGTGATAATAAAGAACGCCGGTCTGGAAACCAAACGCCGGAGATATTTCCCCAGCATAAGCGATAGGGCCACCCTGTTGAGGGTTTTTGGTTGCCAGCCTCGCATAAACATAAGCCAGCGACATTGCCCCAATAATAGAAATTACCCAGCCCCAGATGGCAATGCCACCAATACTGGCAAGGTTGGCGGGTAATAATGCAATCCCGCTCCCCATCATATTACCGGCAACGACGCCAGTACAGGCAAATAGCCCGATCTTTTTGACAGAACTCATGTTCATTTCTCCTGAGCTGTATTTTTAAGAACCGGGCTTATGCTTCATATATGCTGCGTGCCCGTTCAACTGTCGACAAGATTAACGAATGGGTTGAGATAAGTCCTAAAGAAAAAGTGAAATAAACACAAACATGAAAAAACTGATAGATTGATTTTTTTGAATTAACATATAAATATCATGGAAAATATCATTAAAGGATAAACATCGTTTAATTACAAAGAGTTATATTTACATATCTTTGCAATGAATATGTTGCCAAAATTAACATAAGCTATTTTTGGCAACATGTTTTTCACAAAATAAAAGCGAAAAATTTAATATCTTTTCGCTTTTATTTGTCATGGTTCAGCGTTAAATTTAATCTTCTGCCAGAAAACTATTCAGATAAGGGACAATTTTCTGAACGGATGTCTGAAATACGCCGTTCTCGATCCAGTACAGAGTGTTTTCACCTGGACGTAAATTAAAGGCGGTCAGATAGGCATCAGCGGCCAGACGATTCTCACCTTTCATTTCGTAAACTTTCCCCAACAGGACATAGTTAAACCACGACATTTCAAGCTCGATGCTTTTATTGATTTCCTCATACGCTGCATCGATATCACCTTTGCCTAACAGATCGACGGTCTTGATTTTATAATAAACAGACGTTTTCTCAACGCCCGGAATTTGATCTATTTTTTTAAACTCTTCGTTCAGTGCGGCCACTTGTTCTTTATCAAACGGCTGCTGTGATTGCCGTAATACATCTACCAGCACTTTATATTCATAGGCATAGTTGAAATCAGGCGTTTCCTTAATAATGCCATTCAGAATATCGCTGGCTTTACCTAGCGCCTGCGCATCGCCGCTCAGAATAAGCTGGCGCGCCTCATAAAAACGCATCAGTGCGGTATTTTGCGGCGTTCTGAACAGGGCCAGTTGTTCTCGCATACGATTAGGCCAGGGCTGTGTTAAAACGAAAGACAGGCTATTAAACAGATCATCCTGGATGGACAACTGGTTAGTATTGGTGACGAAATAACGCTTATCCAGCATGGTTGAACCATCGGCGTTATCAATGAGCACTACAGACATAAAGCACTGCTGCGCCCGATAGTGGCGCTGATTGACAAACTGAATGGTTAACGTCTTACCGGAGCTGCTTGGCTCATTGACCCGGTAATTGGTTTTATCGTGCACCATAAAAGTCGAGTAGGTGTTCAGCAGGTCGGTGATTAAGCCGCCCAGACCGATGGCGTAGGACTCCTGCGAGACCCAGTTATTACAGGAATTGCCGCCTTCAAAACGAACATCTATATCTCGTGGGTTAAGTAATAACCGCGTTTTTGTTACCGCGGCATTATGATCTACCACCGACATCACGATAAACACCACCAGCGTCGCCAGCGAGAGCAGGAACATCACCCACGTCCAGAAAGCGGCAATACGCGGCTTTTTCGCCTTTTTAGTCGGCGTTTGCAAAGAGGCGGGCGGCACAGGCGTAGCGGCAGTAACCCCCTCCGTCGGTTCTGCATTCGTCGCTGCGATCGGCGGCGGCGGCGACGTTGATGAATTATCGATCTCATCGCTATTTTCTTCGCACCAGATAACCGGCGCCGTCAGCTTATAGCCGCGTTTAGGTACGGTAACGATGTATTCAGCATTGCTGTCTCCGCCATCTCTTAATGATTTGCGTAGTTCAGAAATGCTTTGGGTGACAACATGGTTGGTCACGATGGTGCGCATCCAGACATGATCAATAATGTTATCCCGGCTTAACACTTCATCCGGGTGATGCGCAAAATACATCAGAAGATCGATCAGCCGTGGTTCAAGAGTAATCTGGCGTCCCTGACGACTGATCTGATTAACAGAAGGTGTAACCAGCCACTCTCCAATGCGTACAACAGGTTGCTGCATAAAAAGATGCCCTAACGAGCTAAGTCAAACGTTAATAATAACACGATTTGCACAGACTTTTTTTATTCCCCTTTTTTGTAAAAGAAAGGCATAAAAAGCAGCGCAATAAGCAGGGGAACGGGGAGGAAAACGGGCGTTCGCCTTAACGATAACGCCCGTTTTTTCAGAGGATTTGTTGCAATTACAGCACTTTATGCGGGCCGAAGCATTCGTAATGAATGTTTTCGTTATTCACGCCAAGTGAAACCAGTTGTTTTGCGGCAAACTGCATAAAGCCTACCGGGCCGCAAAGATAGAACTGCATTGCTGGATCGCTGATCGCGGCTTCCAGTTTGCTTAAATCCATCAGCCCTTCGCTGTCGAAGAGGCGTTGGGCGCGATCGGACTCAGTCGGCTCGCGGTACCAGGTATGGGCAGTGAAACGCGGCAGTGTACGGCCCAGCTCGCTCACTTCGTCGGCAAACGCATGGACGTCGCCGTTCTCCGCCGCGTGGAACCAGTTCACCTGCGCGGTATGCTGTTCTTTCGCCAGCGTATCGAGCATCGCTAACATCGGCGTCTGGCCGACGCCAGCGGAAATCAGCGAAACGGGGGTATCAGCGGCGACATTCATAAAGAAGTCACCTGCCGGCGCAGCCAGATGCACCCCATCGCCTACGCTGGCGTGATGGTGTAACCAGTTTGATACCTGGCCGCCGTCTTCACGCTTCACGGCAATACGGTACCCTTTGCCATCGGGTTTACGGGTCAGTGAATATTGGCGGATCTCCTGATGCGCAAAACCTTCCGGCTTCAGCCAGACGCCCAGATACTGCCCGGGACGGTATTCCGCCACCGTACCGCCGTCGACTGGTTCAAACTCAAAGCTGGTGATCAGTGCGCTACGCGGGGTTTTCGCAACGATGCGGAAGGGGCGCGTGCCTTCCCAGCCGCCGTCTTTGCTGGCGTTCTCGTGATAAATCTCGGCTTCCCGATGAATAAAGACGTTAGCCAGTACGCCATAGGCTTTGCCCCACGCGTCCAGCACTTCCTGGCCCGGGTTGAACATTTCGTCCAGCGTCGCCAGCAGATGTGTCCCGACGATGTTGTACTGCTCCGGCTTAATCTGGAAGCTGGTGTGCTTCTGCGCGATTTTTTCTACCGCCGGCAGCAACGCCGGTAAATTTTCGATATTGCTGGCGTAGGCCGCGATAGCATTAAACAGGGCTTCACGCTGATCGCCGTTACGCTGGTTGCTCATATTGAAGATTTCTTTGAGCTCCGGGTTATGCGTAAACATACGGTCGTAGAAGTGGGCGGTCAGTTTCGGTCCTGTTTCAACCAGCAGGGGAATGGTGGCCTTTACTGTAGCGATGGTTTGTGCGTCAAGCATACGTGCTTCCTTTATGTGAAAATCTAATGATGTATATCAAATGCATCTTATAAAAATACCCTTGCATTGTAAATGGATCTTCTCTGCTTTACGTTATGGAGGTAACAACGTGAAAAATCTGCATCACAAAGCTGAAAAGAAATCCGTTGAAATTCGTCAGACTCTCGTTCAGGAAACCCTTATCTGACGCATAGGTAATCGTTTGCGTAAAAACCTTTGTCAAGACCTGTTATCGAAGAATGATTCGGTTATACTGTTGGCCGAAGTCCCACGGACTGCCTTTTCAGGCACAAATTTTATTGTTAGCTGAGTCAGGAGATGCGGATGTTAAAGCGTGAAATGAACATTGCCGATTATGATGCCGAATTGTGGCAGGCTATGGAGCAGGAAAAAGTACGTCAGGAAGAGCACATCGAACTGATCGCCTCCGAAAACTACACCAGCCCGCGCGTGATGCAGGCGCAGGGGTCTCAGCTGACCAACAAATACGCTGAAGGTTATCCGGGCAAGCGCTACTACGGCGGTTGCGAATACGTTGATGTCGTAGAGCAACTGGCTATCGACCGCGCGAAAGAACTGTTCGGCGCCGACTACGCTAACGTGCAGCCGCACTCCGGTTCTCAGGCTAACTTCGCTGTTTACACCGCGCTGCTGCAGCCGGGCGATACCGTTCTGGGTATGAACCTGGCGCAGGGCGGCCACCTGACTCACGGCTCCCCGGTTAACTTCTCCGGTAAACTGTACAACATCGTACCTTACGGTATCGATGAGTCCGGTAAAATTGACTATGACGAGATGGCGAAGCTGGCCAAAGAGCACAAGCCGAAGATGATTATCGGTGGCTTCTCTGCCTACTCCGGCGTGGTTGACTGGGCAAAAATGCGTGAAATCGCTGACAGCATCGGCGCATACCTGTTTGTCGACATGGCGCACGTGGCGGGCCTGATTGCCGCAGGCGTTTACCCGAACCCGGTTCCGCACGCTCACGTTGTCACCACCACCACCCACAAAACCCTGGCGGGTCCGCGCGGCGGCCTGATCCTGGCGAAGGGCGGCGATGAAGAGCTGTATAAAAAACTGAACTCCGCCGTCTTCCCAAGCGCGCAGGGCGGCCCGCTGATGCACGTGATCGCCGGTAAAGCGGTAGCGCTGAAAGAAGCGATGGAGCCGGAGTTCAAAGTTTACCAGCAGCAGGTGGCGAAAAACGCCAAAGCGATGGTGGAAGTGTTCCTGAACCGCGGCTACAAAGTGGTGTCTGGCGGCACTGAGAACCACCTGTTCCTGCTGGACCTGGTGGATAAAAACCTGACCGGTAAAGAAGCTGACGCCGCGCTGGGCCGTGCTAACATCACCGTGAACAAAAACAGCGTGCCGAACGATCCTAAGAGCCCGTTCGTGACCTCCGGTATCCGTATTGGTTCTCCGGCGGTTACTCGTCGCGGCTTCAAAGAAGCGGAAGTGAAAGAGCTGGCTGGCTGGATGTGTGACGTGCTGGACAACATCAATGATGAAGCCACCATTGAACGCGTGAAAGCGAAAGTGCTGGATATCTGCGCACGCTTCCCGGTTTACGCATAAGCGCTTGTGTTGTGAAAATGGCCCGATGGCGCTGCGTCTGTCGGGCATTACTTATGCGCCATAACGTGACGCCGCCGGAAGTCATTATCCGGCGGCGTTGCCGTTTGAACTTCTCCCTCCGCCTGTTAACCTTATGTTACCCTTGCCAGCGCAACCGTTTACCGCCAGACTATCGCCTCCAAACGGGAGGGAATCATGGCATTGCATTCCACGCGCTGGCTGGCGCTCAGTTATTTCACCTACTTCTTTAGTTACGGTATTTTTCTGCCCTTCTGGAGCGTCTGGCTCAAAGGTCTTGGGCTAACGCCGGAAACCATCGGTCTTCTGCTGGGCGTGGGTCTGGTCGCGCGTTTTCTCGGTAGTCTGCTCATTGCGCCTCGCGTAAGCGATCCTTCGCGGTTGATCTCCGCGCTGCGCGTCCTGGCATTGCTGACGCTGGTATTTGCGCTGGCATTTTGGGCAGGAACGCATGTCGCGTGGCTAATGGTGGTGATGGTTGGGTTTAACCTCTTCTTTTCGCCACTGGTGCCGCTGACCGATGCGCTGGCCAATACCTGGCAAAAGCAAATTACCCTGGACTATGGTCGGGTGCGGCTGTGGGGGTCCATCGCCTTCGTGATAGGGTCGGCGCTGACCGGTAAGCTGGTGAGTTTATACGATTACCAGGCGATTCTGGCGCTACTGACGCTCGGCGTCGCCTCGATGTTGCTGGGTATGTTGTTACGTCCCAGCGTGCCGCCGCAAGGGGAAAGCCGTCAGCAGGAGAGCGCAGGCTGGCCCGCCTGGCGTACGCTGGTGGCACAAAGTTGGCGTTTTCTCGCCTGCGTCTGTTTGCTGCAAGGGGCGCACGCCGCCTACTACGGTTTTAGCGCCATCTACTGGCAGGGGGCTGGCTATTCAGCATCGGCGGTCGGCTATTTATGGTCGTTGGGCGTGGTGGCGGAAGTGATCATTTTCGCCCTGAGTAAAAAGCTATTCCGCCGGTTTAGCGCCCGCGACTTGCTGTTGCTTTCCGCTGTGTGCGGCGTGGTACGCTGGGGACTGATGGGCTGGAGTACGGCGTTGCCGTGGCTGATTGTGATACAAATCCTGCACTGTGGCACGTTTACCGTTTGCCATCTGGCCGCCATGCGCTATATCGCTGCGCGTCAGGGAAGCGAGGTGATTCGTTTGCAGGCCGTCTATTCCGCTGTGGCGATGGGCGGCAGTATCGCGATTATGACGGTATTTGCCGGTTTTCTGTATCAACATCTGGGCGGCGGCGTATTCTGGATTATGGCGCTGGTGGCATTGCCCGCTATCTTCCTTCGGCCCAAAGTGGTTGCCGCGTCATGATTCCAGGATCTTGCGGATCTGCTGCTGTTGGTGCTCTGTGAGGGCGCGATCCGCATGAATTAACGGCGGTGAGAAGAGCGGTAGCGGCGTGGCGTAAGGGGTAACAATCAGCGCTACGCCGCGCGGGCATCCCTCTTTTTGAAACGCCTGGAGCGATATCCGTCTGATATTCAGCGGCAACAGGGTCAGTTCACGCAGTTGCTGCTCAATATGCGTCTCCAGCGCATCATTTTTATCCGCTAACAATACGATCTGTCTCTCATGCAAATCGTTATCCTGCATTAGCCAGGCGCCGAAAATCACTGCCACCAGCCCCGTCTCTTCCTCGGAAAAGTGGATACCATATTCGGCTTCAAATCCGGCGAGCGCCTCACGTGTGGTGCGAACCAGACGCGGATAAAGACGGTTAAACTCTTCCGGAAGCGTATTATCGATGCCAATCGTGAATAAACTTCGGTTCAGCGCCTGGGCGAGATGGACATACAGCTGATCGTTAAGCCCTTGTTCGTCGCTGAAGCGTACGTTCCCTTTTTCTCGAAAGCGCAGCACCAGCCGCGCCACCTCCAGTCGCAGTTGCTGCGCCCGTTGATGCGTGTCGCGAATCGGGTCGGGGAGGCGAATCATTGAAAACAGTAACGCCATAAACAGCGCTTCATTGAGCGGTGCGGCCTGCATCACGTGGCGCTGCCAGTGACGACCAATTTCCTGGGCGAGTGGATATTCCGCGCACGACTGCGCCCAAATCTGCTGCACAGGGTTGAATTCCGGGGTGATGCCGGCATGGTGTTGTAGCAGACAATACTGTAAAAAGAGACGCAGGAACTGCACGTCGCGATGTTCAAATGGTTTTTGCAACCGGCGGGCGCACAGATTGATGAGCGCGTGCAGATTAATATCGTCATACAGCGGACGCGCGATACCGCGCTGCTTTAGCGCGTTTTTTAAGGCCGGGGTAAACTGTTGCGTGACGAAGGTCGGGCATAAACGCAGGCCGCGCCTGAGCCAGTGTAAAAGGCAAAGGCGCTGATCGAGTGCTGTACCTTCGATCCGATAGCAACCGTTCTGGCATGTTGTGATGGCAAGGCGATGATAGCGCTGGATCTCCAGGCTTGTCTCAGTGATATCCTCACGGGCAGTATCATCATCAACGCCATTAAGCGCGCTGAAGATTTCCACCGTGGCAATTGGCTCCGGCTGGAAAAGCGTCAGCAATACCTGACAGCGGCGCTGGGGAGCGGAAAGTACAGATGGTGGGGCAATTGTCGGCATCATCTGTCAGGTCTCCCGTTAGTTTGTCTGGTAAGGATAGCTAAAGTTTGCGTGTGAAAAATGTGATAAGCGTGCTTTTAGGCCAGGAATGCTGAGGAGTGTCACAGAATTTTTATCGCGAGGAACAGATGAAGCCAGTGAAACGCAGCGCCTTAACACTATTTCTTGCCGTTTTATCTTTCGTGGCGGCGGCGCATCCGCACAGCTTCATCCGTCTGCAAACGCAGGTGGTCAGTGAAAATGAGCAATTTGTGGCGTTAAAAATGCGCTGGACAATGGACGCGCTGACGTCCGCAGATCTGCTGTATGACGCCGGAAACGCGGCACCGGGGTCAGAAATATGGAAAAAGTTGGCGGCGGAAGTGATGGCTAACGTACTTGGGCAGCACTACTTTACAGAAGTGTGGCGCAATGGCGCGAAAGTGAAGTTTAAAAACAGGCCGACAGAATACGGTATGACGCGTGACGCGCATCAGGCGGTATTGACCTTTACGCTACCGCTGGCTGAACCGCAGCCGTTAAGCGGACAGACTTATACCTTTTCAACGTTTGATCCCTCTTATTATGTCGATATGCATTATGACCAGGACAGCGATATCACGATGCCGGAACCGCTGCGCGAAAAGTGTCGGATTCAGGTTTATACTCCTGCGCCCGGCGAAGAGACGCTACGTTTCGCCCAGTCGCTGGATAAAGAGGACGCGCCGCCGGAGGATATGGATTTAGGTAAACAGTTTGCCCAAACGGTGACCTTGCAATGTCAGTAATTTTTTCTCAACGCACTCCGGGGCGGCGCTGGCTCTCGCTGTGGCCATTGGCGTTATTCCTGCTGCTGATGCTGGTTGGCGGTCTGTGGATGTGGCAGGCCTGGCCGCAGGTGATGTTGAAAAGCGCTCTTTGGCAGCGGGACGTGAATCAGCAGTTGAGCGCGCTGCTTAACGCGGTGGCGACGCATCCTGAGCGGGCGGGCGGATCGTTGCTTCTGCTGAGTTTTATGTATGGCGTGCTTCATGCGCTGGGGCCGGGACACGGCAAAGTGGTGATCGCGACATGGCTGGCGACGCATCCTTCGAAGTTGAAATCGAGTATCGTGTTAACCCTCGCCGCCGCGTTATTACAGGGGCTCGTGGCTATCGGGTTGGTGGTGGGCGTGCTGACCGTATTGCAACTTCCGGCCAGGCAGCTCCATCTGAGCGGCTTCTGGCTGGAAAAGGGGAGCTATGCGTTAGTTGGCGGGCTGGGCATTTTGCTGTGCTGGCGGGCCATAAAAAGGTTACGCGCGCTGCTACGTAAACCTGTCTTTATCGCTTTTACGCCGCGCCATGTTCACCATGAAAAATGCGGCTGCGGACATCAGCATCTACCGACGCAGGAACAATTGCATAGCGGCGATGACTGGCGCGCGCGATTCATGATCGTACTGTCTATGGGGATGCGGCCCTGTTCCGGCGCGATAATGGTGCTGTTATTCAGTAAAGTGATTGGCGTTTTTAGCTGGGGAATGGCGTCGGTACTGGCGATGGCGGCGGGAACCTCGCTAACGATTACCTCGCTGGCGTTGCTGGTACACACTTTTCGTGCTCTGGCGGTGAAACTCAGTGGAAACAAAGCGCCGGCGTTATGGCGGCAGGTAGGCTGGTCAACGCTGGCGCTGGCTGGAGGGGGCATACTGCTTGTCGCGGCGCTGGTCATGTGGTTTAGCGTGCCGCAGCCTGTGGGCGGGCTGCGGCCATGGCGTGGTTGATTAGTGCCCGGCGGGTTTGAGATGCATCCGCGCGACGGATTCGTCTTCGGCCCAGTAAATGCGTTCGGCGACCATCGCTTCCGGATTGAGCTGAACGCCGCGCAGTACCCGTTCTTTAAAACGCAGGTAGCCGCCTTTGTCGATCAGATGGCCCATATGTAGATAGATCGGTTTTCCGCCGAGCATCTCTTTTTCAAATTCATACAGGTTAACGATCACCTGCTTTATCACATCTTCAGTCACCCAGTTGAGGAAGAGCTTGCCGACGCGCGGCGTCTTTTTACTGGTGCGTCCGCCCAGACGGACTTGCCAGAGCTGATCCGGCTTACGTTGCCAGGCCAGCGTCGGACAGGCCAGCACGCACTCGCCGCAGCCGATACAGGCGGACTCTTCTTTGACCGCTTTGCCGTTCTTCAGCGCCAGGCAGCCTACCGCGTGGTGACTACAGGCCTTCACGCAGGCGCCGCAACCGATACAGCGATCGGCAGTGAAGCGCATTTTCGCCACGCCAATAATCCCCAGATCGGCCATTGACGCCTTCGCGCAATCATTCGGGCAGCCGACGATGACCGTTTTGAGATGATAAGGGCTGGGATAGACCAGTTTTTCAAGACGACGGGACAGACCGGTCGTGTCAGTGTTGGCTTTCTGGCAAATGCGGTTCCCCTGACAGGCGACAATATTTCGCCCGCCAATAGCGAGATAGCCCGCTTTGGTATCCTCAACCTGGACGTCGCACAGTTCTATTTCAATCTCGCGAAGAAACGGCTCCAGCGCAGCGTTCACGTTGTCGATATCTTCGTAACGGATACCCGGCATCGCCAGCTTCTGGCGGGTAGTGAGGTGAATTTGTCCGTTGCCCCAGGTTTCGGCGATGTCACGCGCCACCGTTAGCAAATGCGCGGGCAAAATACCGCCGGGAATGCGGACGCTGATCATGGCTTCGCCGCGCACTTTTGACAGGCGATATTCGTTTTTCGCACGGGCTTTAATGATATCAATATCAATGCTCATGATGTTCTCCTTAATCGGCAAAACGTTGCGCGACGGCGTAGTTAAATATCGGACCGTCGGTGCAGACATACACTTCGCCCATACGGCAGTGGCCGCACTTCCCGACGGAGCAGGCCATCCGGCGTTCGTAGTCCACCCAGATTTGCTCCGGCTTGAGCCCTTTTTGCAGCAGCATTTTTACGGTAAAGGTAATCATTATTGGCGGCCCAACGACGATGGCCTGCATAGTGTCGATATCGCTAAGCGTCATGTCGGCAAGCCGATCGGTCACCCGGCCAATCTGGTAACGGTCATCAGCCTCGCCTTCATCCAGCGTGAGTACCAGATTATGTTTGCCGCGCCACGTCGCCATTTCTTCTTTGTACAGCACGCAATCGCGATTTTTATAGCCGAGAATCATATCCAGTTGACCAATTTCCTGGGGATTCTCAACGAAATAGCGCATTAAGCCTTTCACCGGCGCGACGCCCGTACCGCCTGCGACAACCAGTAAGGGCTTATGGCGCAGCGTATCGACCGGATAGCCATTGCCATAGCAGCCGCGTAGCCACACGTTGTCGCCTTCTTTCAGCGTAAAGAGGGCGCTGGTCACTTTTCCGACATTACGAATCAGCAGATCTATCCAGCCGTCGCCGTAGTCGGAAACGGAGATGGGCGCTTCGCCGACGCGCGGCAGCGACACCTCAACAAATTGCCCCCAGTGCGCGGGAAAATCGACGGCCACGCGGAAATTCCACTCCAGCGGCGTGTGGCGAGTAATACTGAGGATGCGGTACGCCGCAGGCAGCAAACTGTGCTGCGGTTTATCATGACAGGAACAATGTGACATGCGTTATGCCTCCTCTGCCAGCGCCTGCCGAACGGCAGCGGTCATTTTGTTGATAATCAAAGAAAATTTGATGTATTGCGGGCAGCGATCGTCGCAGCGGCCGCAGCCGACGCACATATGTTCAATGCCGTTGCGCGCTTTGTAGTCATTGACCTTATGCAGGGCGCGGTAGCGCAGACGCTCGCCGGGTTTTTCGCGAAAACCATGACCGCCGGCCATGTCGCTAAAGCCCGGCACCATGCAGCTTGCCCACTGGCGACGGCGTTCGCCGCGCTGCGGATTTTCATCATAGGCGACGTCAAAGACGCTATAGCAGGTACAGGTTGGGCACCCGGTAGTGCAGCGGCCACAACTGATGCAGCGGCTGTCGTAGGCGTCCCATAGCGGATGGTGGGTGAGAATGTCGCGAATTTTTTGCGGATCGTGGCAAACGCTGTCCGGCGTGACGACGGTTTCCCGGTTTTCGCTGACGAAAGAGGGGGTATAGTCAGCCTCCTGCCCCAGCCCTTGTATCGCCGCCTCGATAAAGGGATCGCGGATGCTGACAAGCGCGCCCTCATCGCTAAAACGCATGGCGGCGCTATAACAGTCAGTTTTATTGGTACCCATTGAGACGCAGAAACAATTTTCGAAGCTTTCTTCACACTCAATAAGGACGAAACGAATATGCTCCCGTAGCAGTTGATAACTGTAATCGGAATTATTCCCATTTGATAAATACATATAATCCAGCCGCGACATGGCGTTAATGTCGCAGGCGCGGGCAAAGATGATTATCGGGGAAGTGTCTGTCTCGGCAATTTGAATGGTGTCTTTATCGAAATAAAAGAGCGTTTCGGTGATAGGGGCGATAATGGTATTCGGCGACATGTGCGATTTCTCGTGCCAGATGAGATCGCGCCAGCCGCTAATCCGTTGATAAATAATGTTGTCAGTGTCGGAAAAACGTCCGCCGCGAAACTCTGCGGACGGGGCAAACACGCGCCATTTTTTGTTTAATCGCTGGATAAGCAAACTAAACTCGTCAGGCGTAATTTTGATAGCCATCACATACTCCACAGTAATATTCAGGAAAAACAAATGAAAATAAATTGTTATAAAAATCAGTTGAATATTACTGTTACGCTAGCGCTAATCCACCGCCTTCGCTAACGGGAAAAAATGGTTTTTACTATCGGTATAATAAATATATTCTTAATCATAAAATATGCATATATACAGCGTCGCGCTATTTAGCGGATAGCGCGGTCTGAATAAATTTAATCATTGCATCACGGTAAAGGTTTGCATAACGTCCGGAAAAAGCATCAATGTGATCGCCGTCAGGAATGAAGATTTTTTGTTTGGGCTCCCGGGCGAGGGCATACAATTTCTCACTGTCCTGCCAGGGAATAACATGGTCTGCCGTGCCATGAAGAATCAATACCGGAATGGGGCTGACGCTGGCAATATTGCGATCCGCGCTATAGCGGTCATCAAGCAAATAGCCGCTGCCCGGGATCATCTGGTTGGCGATGGAGGAATAGGATAAAAACGTTGAGTCAAGGATAATCGCACGTATGCCCGCCTGGTCGGCGTAGCGCATATTTGCGCAGCCTACGCAGTGGCCTACGGCGGCCAGTACATTATTGCCGCCCAGGCTCTGCCCCAGCAGTACCAGGCGCTCGGGGTTAACGTCGGCGCGATGCCGCACATAATCTATCGCGCTTTTCGTATCGTCCAGTAGCCCCTCTTGTGATGGGGTGCCCTCAGATTCGCCAAAACCACGGTAATCAAACATAAACAGGTTTACGTTGCGTTCTGGCAGCCAACTGACTAACGGCCAGTGCGCCGACATATTTCCGGCGTTGCCATGGACATGAATCACCGTCGCGACGGCGTTTTCCGGCCTGCCGAAAGCAGTGGGAATAAACCAGCCGTGCAGATGCGTGCCATCTTTGGCGGTAAAGGTAATGGATTCAGCTTCGGCAGGGGTTGGCCCATAGACTTTATTGTCCGGGTAATAAAAGGCATTGATCGCTACGCGGGGTAGCAGATAAATACAGACCACAATGATAAACAGAATAAAAAGGGATTTGACGATGCGTCGGGTATGTTGAAGGGTCATGTTCGCTTCCTTGCCGCTTTATGCCAATAGCGGAGCAGGGAGCGATCGTACAAAAACATGCAGGCAAGTAAAGCGATGAGGCTGTGTTTAGGAAAAACGCCTGAAAAGGCACGGCGGATGAGTGGCCCCATCCGCCGAAGAGACTTAGCGCTTCAGCGCATCGCTCAGTTCGTCGCGCATATTCGCCAGCATGGCTTTAACGACGCGCGGATTCCCCGCCACGATATTACCGGTCATCATGTAGTTATGACCGCCGGTGAAATCGCTGACGATACCGCCCGCTTCACGAACCAGCAGTTCGCCCGCGGCGAAATCCCACGGACGAAGGCCAATTTCAAAGAAACCATCGACACGACCTGCAGCCACATAGGCCAGATCCAGCGCGGCGGAACCGGTGCGGCGGAAATCGGCGCATTCGGTGAACAGCTTGCCGATAATATTAATGTAGGTGGTCGCGTATTGTTTGGCTTTGAACGGGAAGCCAGTAGCGAGGATAGTGCCGTCCAGATCGCGAGCGGTACTGCCGCGCAGACGGTAGCCGTTCAGTTGCGCGCCCTGACCGCGGGTGGCGGTGAACAGTTCGTTACGCATCGGATCGTACACGACAGCCACTTCAGTACGGCCTTTAATGCGTACAGCAATGGAAACAGCGAAGTGTGGCAGACGTTTGATGAAGTTGGTGGTGCCATCCAGCGGATCGATAACCCATTGAACATCCTGATCTGTGCCAACGTGCTCACCGCTTTCTTCGGTGATAATAGTGTGTTGCGGGTAAGATTTGCGAATGGTGTCGATAATCACCGCTTCAGCGGCCTTATCTACATTGGTCACAAAATCGTTACTGCCTTTTTGGCTCGCTTCTACAGCGTCCGGAGTTTCATAGTTTTTGGCAATTACATTACCCGCCTTGCGCGCTGCGCGCACGGCGATGGTCAGCATCGGATGCATCGGTCTCTCTCACTGGATGTTAAAGAACGGGAAAACGGCGCAGAGTATAGCAGCGAGATCGGAATCTGTCTTGGTTTTATGGTAAGATGTCAGAATAATCTTTAGCTGAAGAAAGACAATGCTGCAAAACATTCGAATTGTGCTGGTGGAAACCTCCCACACCGGCAATATGGGCTCTGTGGCTCGCGCTATGAAAACCATGGGCTTAACTAACCTGTGGCTGGTAAACCCGTTGGTGAAACCGGACTCCCAGGCCATCGCCCTGGCGGCAGGCGCCAGCGATGTGATCGGTAATGCGCAGATCGTCGATACGCTGGATGAAGCGTTGGCTGGCTGTAGCCTGGTGGTCGGCACCAGCGCCCGTTCCCGCACTTTGCCGTGGCCGATGCTTGATCCGCGCGAGTGCGGCTTAAAAAGCGTGGCGGAAGCGGCAAATACGCCGGTTGCGCTGGTTTTTGGTCGTGAGCGTGTCGGGCTGACTAACGATGAGTTGCAAAAATGCCATTATCACGTCGCTATTGCCGCTAACCCGGAGTACAGCTCGTTGAATCTGGCGATGGCGGTACAGGTCATCGCGTATGAAGTCCGCATGGCCTGGCTGGCGACGCAGGAAAACGGCGACGCGGCAGATCATGAAGAGACGCCGTATCCGCTGGTGGACGATCTTGAACGCTTCTACGGCCATCTGGAGCAAACGTTGCTCTCCACTGGCTTTATTCGCGAAAACCATCCGGGGCAGGTGATGAATAAATTGCGCCGTCTGTTTACCCGCGCCCGCCCGGAAAGCCAGGAGTTGAATATTCTGCGTGGGATTCTGGCGTCTATTGAGCAGCAGAATAAAGGCAAGTAACCGCGTCAATATCGCACGGAACGCTAAATACCTGACTAATTTACTCAAGTAAATAGTTGACCAAATTACTCGGGAATGTCAGACTTGTCCCTGCTATGCAATACCCCCATTTTACAATAAAAAACCCCGGGCAGGGGCGAGTTTGAGGTTAAGTAAGACATGAGACTGACATCTAAAGGGCGTTATGCCGTGACCGCAATGTTAGACGTTGCGCTCAACTCCGAAGCGGGCCCGGTACCGTTGGCTGATATTTCTGAACGTCAGGGGATTTCCCTTTCTTATCTGGAACAGCTATTTTCCCGTTTACGTAAAAACGGTCTGGTTTCCAGCGTACGCGGGCCGGGCGGCGGTTATCTGCTGGGTAAAGATGCTGGCAGTATCGCGGTCGGCGAAGTGATCAGCGCGGTTGATGAATCCGTTGACGCGACCCGTTGCCAGGGCAAAGGCGGCTGCCAGGGCGGCGATAAATGCCTGACCCATGCGCTGTGGCGTGATTTAAGCGATCGCCTGACCGGTTTTCTCAACAATATTACCTTAGGCGAGCTGGTGAATAACCAGGAAGTTCTGGATGTGTCTGGTCGCCAGCACACGCATGACGCGCCGCGCGCCAGCGGTCGTGCGCAGGACGCTATCGACGTTAAATTACGCGCTTAATTAAAATATTACGCCATCTCTTCTGGCGGCCTCATGCGGTGAACGCCGCGGTCGTCTGAAGGATGAAGCGTAAAAAAGAATTCAGAATCAGGCCGGGACGCGGACGTCCCGTCAACACGGTCGTACATCCAGCCGGTTGCCTGATTCCTTGCATTGAGTGATGTACGGAGTTTAAGAGCAATGAAATTACCGATTTATCTCGACTACTCCGCAACCACGCCGGTGGACCCGCGTGTTGCCGAGAAAATGATGCAGTTTCTGACCCTGGACGGAACCTTTGGGAACCCGGCGTCTCGTTCACACCGTTTCGGCTGGCAGGCTGAAGAAGCCGTCGATATCGCCCGCAACCAGATTGCTGAACTGGTCGGCGCCGACCCGCGTGAAATCGTCTTTACCTCAGGGGCGACGGAGTCTGATAACCTGGCGATTAAAGGCGCTGCCAACTTTTATCAGAAAAAAGGCAAGCACATCATCACCAGCAAGACCGAGCACAAAGCGGTGCTGGACACCTGCCGTCAGCTTGAGCGCGAAGGGTTTGAAGTGACCTACCTGGCGCCGCAGCGCAACGGCATCATCGATCTCAACGAGCTCGAAGCAGCGATGCGTGACGACACCATTCTGGTTTCCATCATGCACGTGAACAACGAAATCGGCGTGGTGCAGGATATCGCGACCATCGGCGAAATGTGCCGCGCGCGCGGTATCATCTACCACGTTGATGCCACCCAGAGCGTGGGCAAACTGCCTATCGATCTGAGCCAACTGAAAGTGGATCTGATGTCCTTCTCCGGTCATAAAATTTATGGTCCGAAAGGCATTGGCGCGCTGTATGTGCGTCGTAAGCCGCGTATTCGCATTGAAGCGCAGATGCATGGCGGCGGGCACGAACGCGGTATGCGCTCTGGTACTCTGCCTGTCCACCAGATTGTCGGCATGGGCGAAGCTTACCGTATCGCGAAAGAAGAGATGGAGACCGAAATGGCCCGTCTGCGCGGTCTGCGTAACCGTCTGTGGAACGGCATCAAAGATATTGAAGAAGTTTACCTGAACGGCGACCTTGAGCAGGGCGCGCCAAACATTCTCAACGTGAGCTTTAACTACGTTGAAGGCGAGTCGCTGATCATGGCGCTGAAAGACCTGGCGGTCTCTTCCGGTTCCGCCTGCACCTCCGCCAGTCTGGAACCGTCCTACGTGCTGCGTGCGTTGGGCATGAATGACGAACTGGCGCATAGCTCTATCCGTTTCTCTTTAGGTCGTTTTACCACTGAAGAAGAGATCGACTACACCATTGATCTGGTTCGTAAATCCATTGGCCGTCTGCGTGACCTTTCTCCACTGTGGGAAATGTACAAGCAGGGTGTGGATCTGAACAGCATCGAATGGGCACATCATTAATCGGTATCGGAATCAGGAGAATTTATAATGGCTTACAGCGAAAAAGTAATCGATCACTATGAGAACCCGCGTAACGTAGGGTCGTTTGACAACAACGACGATAACGTGGGAAGCGGCATGGTTGGCGCGCCGGCCTGCGGCGACGTCATGAAGTTGCAGATTAAAGTTAACGATGAAGGTATCATTGAAGACGCGCGCTTCAAGACTTACGGCTGCGGTTCCGCTATCGCCTCCAGTTCTCTGGTAACGGAGTGGGTGAAAGGGAAATCCCTGGACGAAGCGCAGGCGATTAAAAACACCGACATTGCAGACGAACTGGAACTGCCGCCGGTGAAAATTCACTGCTCTATTCTGGCGGAAGACGCGATTAAAGCCGCTATTGCGGATTACAAAAGCAAACGCGAAGCGAAATAAAATAGAACGTTAACATTGAGGTTTTGTTATGTCGATTACACTTAGCGACAGTGCAGCAGCGCGAGTTAATACCTTCCTGGCCAACCGTGGTAAAGGGTTTGGTCTGCGTCTGGGCGTGAGAACCTCCGGCTGCTCAGGTATGGCTTATGTACTGGAATTTGTTGACGAGCCAACGGCGGAAGACACCGTGTTTGAAGACAAAGGCGTTAAGGTAGTGGTTGACGGCAAGAGCCTGCAATTTCTGGACGGTACACAGCTGGACTTCGTAAAAGAAGGTCTGAACGAAGGGTTTAAATTCTCCAACCCGAATGTGAAAGATGAGTGTGGTTGCGGCGAAAGCTTCCACGTGTAACCGTGTTCCGCTGTTATACCGAGCATTCGTGCTGTAGAAAAGCGGCAAGCGAGTGAATCCCCTGGCGCTTACTTGAGTAAATGACTGGGGGAACCCGCGCAGACAACGCATCTGCGGCGCGAAGTAAGAAGGTATAACCCCACCGTGGTCGCCTGCGTGTGGGGTTTGTTCTGACAGGCTATCCCTGAGAATGTTATGGATTACTTCACCCTCTTTGGCTTACCAGCCCGTTATCAGATTGACACCCAGGCGCTGAGCCTTCGTTTTCAGGATCTGCAACGCCAGTATCACCCTGACAAATTTGCCAACGGCACTCAGGCGCAGCAGCTTGCCGCCGTCCAGCAATCCGCCACGATCAACCAGGCCTGGCAAACGCTGCGTCACCCTTTGACGCGCGCGGAGTATCTGCTTTCCTTACACGGGTTCGATCTGGCCAGCGAGCAACATACGGTACGCGACACCGCGTTTCTGATGGAACAACTCACGCTTCGCGAAGAGCTGGACGATATCGAACAATCAAAAGACGACGCGCGGCTGGAAAGCTTCATCAAACGCGTACAAAAGATGTTTGATGCTCGTCTTCAGCAAATGGTGGAACAGTTGGACAACGCCGCGTGGGACGCGGCGGCGGATACGGTGCGCAAACTGCGGTTTCTCGATAAACTGCGAAGCAGCGCAGAACAACTCGAAGAAAAGCTGCTCGATTTTTAACTGGAATCTAACATGGCCTTATTACAAATTAGTGAGCCTGGTCTGAGCGCCGCGCCGCATCAGCGTCGTCTGGCGGCGGGCATCGACTTAGGCACTACCAACTCTCTGGTTGCGACGGTTCGCAGCGGCCAGGCGGAAACTCTGCCTGACCACGAAGGGCGCCACCTGTTGCCTTCAGTGGTTCACTATCAGCAGCAGGGCCATACGGTCGGTTACGCTGCGCGTGACAATGCCGCGCAGGATACGGCCAACACTATCAGCTCTGTGAAACGCATGATGGGACGCTCGCTGGCGGATATCCAGACGCGCTATCCGCATCTGCCTTACCGGTTTAAGGCAAGCGTTAATGGGCTGCCGATGATTGACACGGCGGCTGGATTGCTCAATCCGGTGCGCGTATCGGCTGATATTCTCAAAGCGCTGGCCGCGCGGGCTAGCGAATCGCTCTCCGGCGAGCTGGATGGCGTGGTGATTACCGTTCCCGCCTATTTCGATGATGCCCAACGTCAGGGAACGAAAGACGCCGCGCGGCTGGCAGGCCTGCATGTGCTGCGCCTGCTCAACGAACCGACGGCGGCGGCGATTGCCTACGGTCTGGACTCAGGCAAAGAAGGCGTTATTGCTGTTTACGATCTCGGCGGCGGTACCTTCGATATCTCTATTTTACGCCTGAGCCGCGGGGTGTTTGAAGTGCTGGCGACGGGCGGTGATTCTGCGCTCGGCGGCGACGACTTTGACCATCTGCTGGCGGACTATATTCGTGAGCAGGCGGGAATTGCCGATCGTAGCGACAATCGCGTTCAGCGCGAACTGCTGGATGCCGCGATTGCGGCGAAAATCGCCTTAAGCGATGCCGATACCGTTCGCGTTAACGTTGCGGGCTGGCAGGGGGAGATCACTCGCGAGCAGTTTAACGATCTCATTTCCGCGCTGGTTAAGCGCACGCTATTGGCCTGCCGTCGCGCATTGAAAGATGCCGGCGTTGAGCCCCAGGACGTTCTGGAAGTGGTCATGGTCGGCGGTTCGACCCGTGTACCGCTGGTGCGTGAGCGGGTGGGCGAATTTTTTGGCCGCACGCCGTTAACCGCTATTGACCCGGATAAAGTGGTCGCTATTGGCGCAGCGATTCAGGCCGATATTCTGGTCGGCAACAAGCCGGACAGCGAAATGCTGCTGCTGGACGTGATTCCACTCTCTCTTGGGCTGGAAACGATGGGCGGCCTGGTGGAAAAAGTCATTCCGCGCAACACCACTATCCCGGTGGCGCGCGCGCAGGATTTCACCACCTTCAAAGACGGCCAGACCGCGATGTCTATCCATGTGATGCAGGGCGAACGCGAACTGGTGCAGGACTGCCGCTCGCTGGCGCGCTTTGCGCTGCGCGGGATTCCGCCGCTGCCGGCGGGCGGGGCGCATATTCGCGTGACCTTCCAGGTAGACGCCGATGGCCTGTTGAGCGTCACCGCAATGGAAAAATCCACCGGCGTCGAGGCCTCCATTCAGGTCAAACCTTCCTATGGCCTGACCGATGGCGAAATCGCCTCGATGATCAAGGATTCCATGAGTTTTGCCGAGCAGGACGTGAAAGCGCGTATGCTGGCGGAGCAAAAAGTCGAAGCCGCGCGCGTGCTGGAAAGTTTGACCGGCGCGCTAACTGCCGACGCCGCGCTGTTAAGCGCCGCAGAACGTCAATGCATTGATGATGCCGCCGCACATTTAAGCGCGGTCGCACAAGGCGATGATGTTGACGCCATAGAACAAGCCATTAAAAACGTAGATAAACAAACCCAGGAATTTGCCGCTCGCCGCATGGACCAGTCGGTTCGTCGCGCGTTGAAAGGCCATTCCGTAGACGAGGTTTAACATGCCGAAGATTGTTATTCTGCCTCATCAGGATCTTTGTCCGGATGGCGCAGTTCTGGAAGCTGAGACCGGTGAAACCATTCTTGACGTTGCGCTGCGCAACGGCATCGAGATTGAACACGCCTGTGAGAAATCGTGCGCCTGCACCACCTGTCACTGTATTGTACGTGAAGGCTTCGACTCCTTGCCGGAAAGTTCGGAAGAAGAAGACGATATGCTGGATAAAGCGTGGGGGCTGGAGCCGGAAAGTCGACTGAGCTGCCAGGCCCGCGTTACCGACGACGATCTGGTTATCGAAATTCCACGTTACACAATCAACCATGCGCGTGAGCATTAACAGAGGGTAGTATGGGACTCAAGTGGACCGATAGCCGCGAGATCGGCGAAGCGTTATACGACGCATATCCTGATGTCGATCCTAAAACCGTTCGTTTCACCGATCTGCATCAGTGGATCTGCGAACTGGACGATTTTGACGACGACCCTAACGCATCCAATGAAAAAATTCTGGAGGCGATTCTGCTAGTCTGGTTGGATGAAGCAGAGTAATTTTTGCGTCATGATCCTCGCCGCAGGTGCGTTGGCTACGTTCGCTCACCCCAGTCACATAGTTTGCTATGCTCCCGGGGATGATGAGGGACATCCTTGTCCCTCACCAGAGGCAGCCTTTGGCTGTGCAAATTCGTTCCCGACGAATTTGTCGCTCACTTGCCGCCTTCCTGCAACGCGAATCATTTAGCAAAAGATCTAACGGGCTGCCCTACGGCGGCCCGTTTGCTAATAAGGAAAATAACAATGACAGAAGCCATGAAAATTACGCTTTCCACGCAGCCTGCCGATGCGCGCTGGGGCGATAAAGCCACTTACAGTATTAATAACGACGGTATTACCTTGCATCTTAACGGTAAAGACGATCTGGGATTGATCCAGCGTGCGGCGCGTAAAATCGACGGCCTGGGAATAAAACAGGTCGCGCTGACAGGCGAAGGATGGGATACCGAGCGTTGTTGGGCATTCTGGGCGGGTTACAAAGGACCAAAAGGCGTCCGTACCGTAATGTGGCCGGATTTAGACGATGCCCAACGTCAGGAGCTGGATAACCGCCTGACCATTATTGACTGGGTGCGCGACACCATTAATGCTCCGGCGGAAGAGCTTGGGCCGGAGCAACTGGCGCAGCGCGCAGTGGATCTGCTGTGCAGCGTCGCGTGCGATAGCGTCACTTACCGTATCACCAAAGGCGAAGATCTGCGCGAGCAGAACTATATGGGGTTGCATACCGTAGGCCGTGGTTCTGAGCGTCCGCCGGTGCTGCTGGCGCTGGATTACAACCCGACGGGAGACAAAGATGCGCCGGTTTATGCCTGCCTGGTCGGTAAAGGTATCACCTTTGACTCCGGCGGCTACAGTATCAAACAAAGCGCTTTTATGGACTCAATGAAATCCGATATGGGCGGCGCGGCGACAGTAACGGGCGCGCTGGCGTTCGCCATTACCCGTGGGTTGAATAAACGCGTAAAACTGTTCCTGTGCTGCGCCGATAATCTGATCAGCGGCAATGCGTTTAAACTGGGCGATATTATTCGCTACCGTAATGGTAAGAATGTCGAAGTCATGAATACCGATGCGGAGGGGCGACTGGTACTGGCGGATGGCCTGATTGACGCCAGCGCGCAACACCCGCAGCTAATCATTGATATGGCGACGTTAACCGGCGCGGCGAAAACAGCGCTGGGTAACGACTACCATGCGCTATTCAGTTTTGACGATACGCTGGCGGGGCGCTTGTTGACCAGCGCGGCGCAAGAAAATGAACCGTTCTGGCGTCTGCCGCTGGCGGAGTTCCACCGTAACCAGCTGCCGTCTAACTTTGCGGAACTGAACAACACCGGCAGCGCGGCTTATCCCGCCGGGGCAAGCACCGCCGCGGGTTTTTTGTCGCACTTTGTTGAAAATTACCGCGAAGGCTGGCTGCACATTGACTGTTCCGCCACTTATCGCAAAGCGCCGGTTGAGCAGTGGGCTGCCGGGGCAACCGGTCTGGGTGTGCGCACCATCGCGAATTTGCTGACCGCCTGAACGGTGTTTTTGTAGGCCGGGTAAGCGAAGCGCCACCCGGCATTTTGCCTGATGGCGACGCCGTGCGTCTTATCAGGCCTACAACCCATATACATAATTTGTGATTCCTATGTCCGAAACTAAAAATGAATTAGAAATCTTGCTGGAGAAAGCGGCGACTGAGCCCGCGCATCGTCCGGCATTTTTCCGTACCTTACTGGAGTCCACCGTCTGGGTGCCGGGCAGCGCTGCCGAAGGCGAGGCGATTGTGGAAGACAGCGCTCTGGATTTGCAGCACTGGGAAAAAGAAGACGGCACGACCGTCATTCCCTTCTTTACTTCTCTGGAGGCGCTGCAGCAGGCCGTGGAAGACGAACAGGCGTTTGTGGTGATGCCGGCGCGCACGCTGTTTGAAATGACGCTTGGCGAAACGCTATTCCTCAACGCTAAATTGCCGACCGGCAAAGAGTTTATGCCGCGTGAAATCAGCCTGCTTCTCGCTGAGGAAGGCAGTCCGTTAAGTACGCAGGAAGTGCTGGAAGGCGGCGAGTCGCTTATTCTATCCGAAGTGGCCGAGCCGCCGTCGCAGATGATTGATTCCCTCACTACGCTGTTTAAAACCATCAAACCGGTGAAACGCGCGTTTCTCTGCGCGATTAAAGAACATGCGGACGCCCAACCCAATCTGCTGATTGGCATTGAGGCTGACGGCGAAATTGAAGAGATCATTCACGCAGCGGGCAATGTGGCGACCGACACGTTACCGGGTGACGAACCGATCGATATTTGTCAGGTGAGGAAGGGCGAGCAGGGTATCAGCCACTTTATCACCGAGCATATCGCGCCGTTCTACGAGCGCCGCTGGGGCGGGTTCCTGCGCGATTTTAAACAGAACCGCATCATCTGAAGAAAAGAAAGCCGCCCAACAGGGCGGCCTCCTGGCTTACCTGCTCTGGACGTTGAGCGTTACGGGAACAGAATTACCTGGGTAGCTTCTGTCTGCGTGAAGACACAACGTGCCAGAAACAAGAAGCACGACACAAAAGCATCGTACCTTCATGTTGCGGTCCTTGCGAAGACCGCATCACGGCAGCACCGCTGGCGATAATGCCGTGATAGCAGGCACTACGGTGTGCCTGCGCTTACGGCCATGGGTTATCCTCTCCTGAAGCCAGCGCCCGTTTGCGAGACGGCGGAAAGGGCCGGGAAAGATAATACCTCAAATATTGAATAGTTTCCCGGTAAATCATATTGACATTTGCTCCCTTAAAAGGGAGTATTAATCCCCTACGGTGTGCCTGCGTTGCTATGGCAACAAAGCCTGCTGGAAAGGCCGCGAACCGGACCAGCACAAAAAAACCGCTCAATTGAGCGGTTTTTTTGTGGCCTGCTTAAACAGAATTTATGTAGATTCGCTTTAAATCAGCCTGAACGGTAGGCCGGATAAGCGTGAGCGCCACCCGACATCATGTCGATTAATCGACGAGCGCGTCCAGTTTTGCCCAAAACGCCTCATGATAATCCTCCAGGTCAAGTAAAGCGGCATCGCGTTGTTCATTCATTTTTTGCTGTGCCTTCCATTGCGGAAGATGTAAATCCTCTTCGGTAAAGCCAATGTCTTTAGCGCCCGAAATAATATTATAGAGATATTCCACCAGGGAAGACTCCGCCAGCCAGAATTCATTACGTTCCATGCGGGCAATAGGGTATTCGCCGTTGGCATCCCGTTCTGTGATATAGATAAAAATGGCCTGATCGCCGACATGATCGATACGAATTAATGCCGGAAGACGGGGATCGTTACTCCAGACAGGCATCAGATCTTCAATATCAATACCTGAGCTATCCATGCCAACGCCGTAATACGCCTCTTCATCAGGGGAGTAAGAATGAATTACTCCCTCGTTATCAATAGATTTTTGTAATGTTTCAATCACAGGCATATTATAATTGCTCAGGAGATCGCGGTCGTAGGCCAGTAGCGCCTTCAGGCTTTCAGGTAACTCAGTGGTTTCCGTATTTTGCGGATCGCGATACTTACGCACTCGCAGACGACTTATTTCCTCGGCAGACATAGGAGTAGGTACCTTATTACGGTTAACCTTTTTAACCAACTCAATTAAATTAGTGAGTGAAATATCCATTTTCCATCCTTAAAAAATTATATTTACAGGAGTTATTTTCCGGTGAAAACAAAAACAGCGGTAATGATACTCCTTATACCGGACGTAAAGTATTTACCGATAAAAAATAGGATTTTATTAAGAGAAAATAATGCCCGTTTGCAGGACAGCGGAAAAGAGCGGAATAAAAACAATGTCTGTAGATCGTTTTACATCAGCCTGAACGGTAGGCCGGATAAGCGTGAGCGCCATCCGGCATGGCGGATATTAAGCGGGTTCAACCGGTAAATCGGTACGCGCGCCCCATTCGCTCCACGCGCCGTCGTAAAGCGTGACGTCAGGCACATCCAGCGTGGCGAGCGCCAGCACCACGACCGCGGCCGTCACGCCGGAACCGCAGCTGGCGATAATCGGTCTGTCGAAACTCACGCCGTGGCTGAAAAAAACCTCATTCAGTTCGTCAGTGGTCTTTAATTCGCCCTCATACACCAGTTCCGTCCACGGGACGTTTAGCGCGCCAGGAATGTGTCCGCGCCTCAGTCCCGGACGCGGTTCATCAGCCTGAGCGTTAAAACGCGCCGCCGGACGCGCGTCAACGATTTGCGCGGTTTTTTCATGACTTGCCAGCAATACGTCGGTGAGACGCACCACGGCTTGCGGCGCGAATTTCGCCTCAAACTCGCCTCCTTCATGCGCTTCCTCGCCTTCGCGCAATAGCCATTCGTCGCGCTGCCAGCCCGCCAGTCCGCCCGCCAGAATGGACACTTTCTCGGCACCGAACGTGCGCAGCATCCACCATGCCCGCGGAGCGGAGAACAGATTGCCTTCATCGTATATGACCAGGTGTTTATCCTGACGAACACCCAGTTCACGCATGGCTACCGCAAACGCTTCCGGGCGCGGCATCATATGCGGCAACGGCGATGCGCGATCGGAGAGCGCTTCAATATCAAAAAACAGCGCACCGGGAATATGTCCGGCGCGATATTCGCCCGCCATATCACGATGTTCCTGTCCTGGCGGCGCCATACGGGCGTCAAGAATCTGTATTTCCGGATCATCAATATGTTCGGCAAGCCAGTCGGCGGCGACAAAAAAGGCGGTGGTCATGGGCATCTCCATTGTTACCTGATTATGGTCAAATTGTCGGACGTTTCCCGAAAAGGGACAAGTAGAAGAGGCTGTTTTGGCTGGCGAAACCACATTTCTGCGTAAAATTTTCGCATCATCACAGTAATACGGACTTACACAATAAAATTTCTCGCGCATAATATCTCATCAACCGTTGCTGACAGGCCGTTAAGGCCAGGGATGAAAGATGAAACATTTACGCGTGGTGGCCTGCATGATCATGCTGGCGCTGGCGGGATGCGATAACAACGATAAAACCGCCCCGACGACTAAAAGCGAAGCGCCAGCCGTAGCGCAGCCCTCGCCCGCGCAAGACCCGGCACAGCTACAAAAGCTGGCGCAGCAAAGCCAGGGCAAAGCGCTCACGCTATTAGACGCCTCCGAAGCGCAGCTCGACGGCGCGGCGACGCTGGTGCTGACGTTTTCAATTCCTTTAGATCCTGAACAGGATTTCTCCCGTGTGGTTCACGTGGTTGATAAGAAAAGCGGCAGCGTTGACGGCGCATGGGAGCTGGCGCCAAATTTAAAAGAGCTAAGGTTACGTCATCTGGAACCTGAGCGCGTGCTGGTGGTCACGGTTGATCCCGCCGTTAAGGCGCTGAATAACGCCACCTTCGGCAAGTCTTATGAAAAAACGATTACCACGCGTGATGTCCAGCCCAGCGTCGGCTTTGCCAGCCGGGGATCGCTGCTACCGGGGAAAATCGCGGAAGGACTGCCGGTCATGGCGCTTAACGTCAACCACGTTGATGTGAACTTTTTCCGCGTTAAGCCCGGATCGCTGGCGTCATTTGTCAGCCAGTGGGAGTACCGTAGTTCTCTCTCTAACTGGGAGTCCGACAATCTGCTGAAAATGGCGGATCTGGTTTATACCGGTCGTTTTGATCTTAATCCGGCGCGCAATACGCGTGAGAAACTGCTGCTGCCATTAAGCGATATTAAGCCGCTGCAACAGGCGGGCGTATATGTGGCGGTAATGAATCAGGCTGGACACTACAACTATAGTAATGCCGCTACGTTGTTTACCCTTAGCGATATCGGCGTGTCCGCGCACCGTTACCATAATCGGCTGGATATCTTTACGCAAAGCCTGGAAAACGGCGCGGCGCAGTCGGGAATTGAGATCGTTCTTCTGAATGATAAAGGGCAGACGCTGGCGCAGGCGACGAGCGACGCGCAGGGACATGTGCAACTGGAGGCTGATAAAGCGGCGGCGCTATTACTGGCGCGTAAAGAGGAGCAGACCACGCTGCTCGATCTCACGCTTCCGGCTCTGGATCTGTCGGAATTTAATGTCGCTGGCGCGCCCGGCTACAGCAAGCAGTTCTTTATGTTCGGCCCGCGCGATCTCTACCGCCCGGGCGAAACGGTTATCCTCAACGGATTACTGCGCGATAGCGACGGTAAAACGCTGCCCGATCAACCCGTTAAGCTGGAAGTGGTAAAACCAGACGGACAGGTGATGCGTACCGTCGTCAGCCAGCCGGAAAACGGGCTATACCGTTTGAATTATCCGCTGGATATCAACGCGCCGACCGGCTTGTGGCATGTCCGCGCCAACACCGGCGATAATTTGCTGCGGAGTTGGGATTTCCACGTGGAAGACTTTATGCCGGAGCGGATGGCGCTCAACCTGACGGCGCAAAAAACACCGCTGGCGCCTGCGGATGAGGTGAAATTCTCCGTTGTCGGCTATTACTTGTATGGCGCGCCTGCTAACGGCAATACCCTGCAAGGGCAACTTTTCCTGCGTCCCCTGCGCGACGCTGTCGCGGCGTTGCCTGGCTTCCAGTTCGGCAATATTGCCGAAGAGAATCTTTCGCGCAGCCTGGACGAAGTTCAACTGACGTTGGATAAAGGCGGACGTGGTGAAGTGAGTGCTGCCAGCCAGTGGCAAGAAGCGCATTCGCCGCTGCAGGTAATTCTACAGGCCAGCCTGCTGGAGTCTGGCGGTCGTCCGGTCACTCGTCGCGTAGAGCAGGCGATTTGGCCTGCCGATACGTTACCGGGAATTCGTCCACAGTTCGCCGCCAAAGCGGTATACGACTACCGTACGGATACCACCGTTAATCAACCGATTGTCGACGAAGACAGCAACGCCGCATTCGATATTGTTTACGCCAACGCGCAGGGCGAGAAAAAAGCGGTGTCCGGTTTACAGGTGCGGCTCATCCGCGAGCGTCGCGACTATTACTGGAACTGGTCGGAAAGCGAAGGCTGGCAGTCGCAGTTTGATCAAAAAGATCTGGTGGAGGGCGAGCAGACGCTGGATCTGAACGCGGATGAAACCGGAAAAGTCAGCTTCCCGGTGGAATGGGGCGCGTACCGTCTGGAGGTCAAAGCGCCGAATGAGACGGTCAGCAGCGTTCGTTTCTGGGCCGGCTATAGCTGGCAGGATAACAGCGACGGTAGCGGCGCGGCGCGTCCGGATCGCGTCACCCTCAAACTGGATAAAGCGAATTATCGTCCAGGCGATACCATGAAATTGCATATCGCCGCGCCGGTCGCCGGTAAAGGTTATGCGATGGTGGAGTCCAGCGATGGTCCGCTGTGGTGGCAGGCGATCGACGTGCCGGCGCAGGGGCTGGAGCTCACGATTCCGGTGGATAAAACCTGGAATCGCCACGATCTCTATCTCAGTACGCTGGTGGTGCGTCCCGGCGATAAATCTCGTTCCGCGACGCCAAAACGCGCCGTGGGGTTACTACATCTACCGCTGGGGGATGACAACCGCCGCCTCGATCTGGCGCTGGAAAGCCCGGCTAAAATGCGCCCGAATCAGCCGCTCACCGTCAGGGTTAAAGCCAGCGTTAAACACGGCGAAATGCCAAAACAGATCAACGTGCTGGTCTCCGCGGTCGATAGCGGCGTATTGAACATCACCGATTACGCGACGCCGGACCCGTGGCAGGCGTTCTTCGGTCAAAAACGCTACGGTGCGGATATCTACGATATTTACGGCCAGGTCATTGAAGGGCAGGGGCGGCTGGCGGCGTTGCGTTTTGGCGGCGATGGCGACGACCTTAAGCGCGGCGGAAAACCGCCGGTAAACCATGTCAATATCATCGCGCAGCAGGCGCAGCCGATCACGCTCAATGAGCAGGGCGAAGGGGTCGTAACGCTGCCGATTGGCGACTTTAACGGCGAACTGCGGGTTATGGCGCAGGCATGGACAGCGGACGATTTTGGTCGCGGCGAAAGCAAAGTCGTTGTCGCCGCGCCAGTGATTGCCGAGCTGAATATGCCGCGTTTTCTGGCGGGAGGGGATGTTTCGCGACTGGTGCTGGACGTCACCAATCTGACCGACCGTCCGCAGACGCTGAATATTGCGCTCGCCGCCAGTGGGTTACTGGAACTGCTTAGCCAGCAGCCGCAACCGGTCAACCTGGCGCCGGGCGTGCGCACCACCTTATTCGTTCCGGTACGCGCGCTGGAAGGTTTTGGCGAAGGCGAAATCCAGGCGACCATTAGCGGTCTGAATCTGCCGGGAGAAACCCTCGACGCGCAGCATAAGCAGTGGCAAATCGGCGTGCGTCCGGCCTGGCCTGCCCAAACGGTAAATAGCGGCATTGCGCTGGCTCCGGGAGAGAGCTGGCATGTACCAGAGCAGCATCTGGCAAACATCTCGCCAGCCACGTTACAGGGACAACTGCTGTTAAGCGGAAAACCGCCGCTCAATCTGGCGCGCTACATTCGCGAGCTGAAAGCATATCCGTACGGGTGCCTGGAACAAACCACCAGTGGGTTATTCCCGGCGCTGTATACCAATGCCGCTCAATTGCAGTCGCTCGGTATTACCGGCGATAGCGATGAAAAACGGCGCGCTGCGGTAGATATCGGCATCTCCCGGATACTACAGATGCAGCGTGATAACGGCGGTTTTGCGCTATGGGATGAAAATGGGGCGGAAGAGCCCTGGCTAACGGCCTACGCGATGGATTTCCTTATTCGCGCGGGCGAGCAGGGATATAGCGTCCCGCCGGAGGCCATTAACCGGGGCAATGAGCGACTGCTGCGCTATCTGCAGGATCCCGGTACGATGCTGATTCGTTATAGCGATAATACTCAGGCCAGTACTTTTGCCGCTCAGGCTTACGCTGCGCTGGTACTGGCGCGTCAGCAGAAAGCGCCGCTCGGCACGCTGCGCGAAATCTGGGAGCGCCGTAGTCAGGCGGCTTCAGGACTGCCGCTGATGCAATTGGGCATCGCGTTAAACACGATGGGTGATGCCAGACGCGGCGAAGAGGCCATTACGCTGGCTCTGAATACGCCGCGTCAGGACGAACGGCAATGGATAGCGGATTACGGCAGTTCTCTGCGCGATAACGCTCTGATGTTGTCGCTACTGGAAGAGAACAACCTCAGACCGGACGCGCAAAACGCGCTATTAAGCTCGCTTTCTGAGCAGGCCTTCGGTCAGCGCTGGCTCTCTACCCAGGAGAACAATGCCTTGTTCCTCGCCGCGCATTCGCGACAGGCCAGCGCGGGCGCCTGGCAGGTGCAGACCTCGTTAGAGGCGCAGCCGCTGTCGGGCGACAAGGCGCTGACCCGTAATCTGGATGCTGACCAGCTGGCCGCCCTTGAGGTGACGAACACCGGTAGCCAGCCGCTATGGCTGCGTCTGGATAGCAGCGGCTATCCCTCATCTGCGCCTGAGCCTGCCAGCAACGTTTTGCAGATTGAACGACAAATACTGGGGACCGATGGTCAGCGTAAATCGCTGTCCTCGTTGCGTAGCGGCGAACTGGTGCTGGTCTGGTTAACGGTAGTGGCCGATCGCAATGTGCCGGATGCGCTGGTGGTGGACCTGCTCCCGGCCGGGCTGGAGCTGGAAAACCAGAATCTGGCTGACAGCAGCGCCAGCCTGCCGGAGAGCGGTAGCGAAGTGCAAAATCTGCTTAATCAGATGCAGCAGGCGGATATTCAGTATATGGAATTCCGCGACGATCGGTTTGTGGCTGCCGTCGTTGTCAATGAGGGCCAGCCCGTGACGCTGGTCTACCTGGCGCGCGCGGTAACGCCGGGGACGTACCAGCTTGCGCAACCGCAGGTGGAATCGATGTATGCGCCTCAGTGGCGGGCAACCGGCGCGAGCGAGGGGCTGCTGATTGTGACGCCTTAAATGAACGGTTGGCGTGGTAAACGTGGCCGCTGGCTGTGGCTGGCGGGCGCGCCGCTTTTTATTTTCCTGGCGTTATGGGCAGCGGATAAACTCTGGCCGCTGCCGCTCAATGAGGTCCATCCTGCGCGGGTCGTGGTAGCCCATGACGGTACGCCGCTGTGGCGCTTTGCCGACGCCGGGGGGATCTGGCGTTATCCGGTGACGATTGAAGAGGTCTCTCCCCGCTACCTGGAGGCCCTAATCAATTACGAAGATCGCTGGTTCTGGCGGCACCCTGGCGTTAACCCTTTCTCCGTCGCGCGCGCGGCATGGCAGGATCTTACCGCCGGGCGCGTTATTTCCGGCGGCAGTACGCTGACTATGCAGGTGGCGAGACTGCTGGACCCGCATTCGCGCACGTTCGGCGGTAAAATCCGCCAGCTTTGGCGCGCCCTCCAGCTTGAATGGCATTTGTCCAAGCGCGATATCCTGACGCTGTACCTGAACCGCGCGCCGTTCGGCGGCACGCTACAGGGTATTGGCGCTGCAAGCTGGGCCTACTTCGGCAAGCCGCCCGCGCGCCTGAGCTACGCTGACGCGGCGCTGCTGGCCGTATTGCCGCAGGCGCCGAGCCGGTTACGCCCCGACCGCTGGCCTGCGAGAGCCGAAGCGGCACGAAATAAAGTGCTGGATCGGATGGCGGCGCAGGGCGTCTGGCCTGCCGAAACGGTACGCGAGTCGCGTGAAGAACCGGTCTGGCTGGCGCCGCGTCAAATGCCGCAACTGGCGCCGCTTTTTGCCCGAATGATGTTGAGTAAAAGCCAGAACGACAAAATTGTGACCACGCTGGACGCCGGGTTGCAGCGGCAACTGGAAGATCTGGCGCGGGCATGGAAAGGGCGGCTGCCTGCACGCAGTTCGTTGGCGATGATCGTCGTCGATCATACCGATATGAGCGTGCGCGGCTGGGTAGGATCGGTAGACCTTAATGACGACAGCCGTTTTGGTCATGTCGACATGGTAACGGCGATCCGATCGCCGGGATCGGTACTCAAACCCTTTGTGTATGGTCTGGCGCTGGATGACGGCTTGATCCATCCCGCATCATTATTACAGGACGTTCCGCGCCGTACCGGAGATTACCGCCCGGGAAACTTCGACAGCGGATTTCACGGCCCGGTCAGCATGAGCGACGCGCTGGTACGCTCGCTGAATCTGCCAGCCGTTCAGGTGCTTGAAGCCTATGGGCCGAAACGATTTGCGGCAAAACTGCGTAACGTCGGCCTGCCGCTATATTTGCCTGCTGGCGCGGCGCCCAATCTTTCGCTGATTCTGGGCGGCGCGGGCGCGCGGCTTGACGAGATGGCGGCGGCATACAGCGCGTTCGCTCGTCATGGGAAAGCGGCGAAACTACGGTTACAGCCGGACGATCCGCTGTCGGAAAGACCATTAATGTCGCCGGGAGCGGCGTGGATCATTCGACGGATTATGGCGGATGAAGCGCAACCCTTGCCGGATAACGCGCTGCCGCGCATTGTGCCGTTGGCGTGGAAAACCGGCACCAGTTACGGCTATCGCGATGCGTGGGCTATTGGCGTTAACGCGCGCTATATCATCGGTATCTGGACAGGCAGACCCGACGGCACGCCTGTGGTGGGGCAATTTGGTTTTGCCAGCGCGGTGCCATTGCTTAACCAGGTCAATAATCTGTTACTGGCGCATACGGGACGCCTGCCGGAAGATCCGCGTCCGCAGGCGGTAAGCCGCGGCGTCATTTGCTGGCCGGGCGGACAGACTCTGCCTGCCGGAGACAGCAACTGTCGCCGCCGACTGGCGACATGGCTGCTCGATGACAGCCAGCCGCCCACGCTGCTGTTACCTGAGCAGGAAGACATCAACGGTATTCGTTTCCCGGTCTGGCTGGATGATACGGGGCGGCGTGTCGCTGCCGACTGTCCGCAGGCGCGTGCGCATACGTTTATCGTCTGGCCGCGGCCGCTGGAGCCGTGGCTGCCGCCTGCGGAAAGACGTAGCGCCCGCTTGCCCGCGGCGTCCGACCACTGTCCGCCGCTACAGGGCAATGACGCCGCGCCGTTAATGCTGTCAGGAGTGAGGGATGGCGCGGTGATCAGGCAATTGCCAGGCCAGGAAAACGTCACGCTGCCCGTCTCGACTACCGGCGGCAAAGGGCGTCGCTGGTGGTTTTTAAATGGCGAACCTGTTAATGGCGAAAATAATCGCCTTTCTTTATTACTCAATATCGCTGGACGTTATCAACTTGTCGTAATGGATGAGTCCGGTCAGGTTGCAGCGGTTAATTTTGAATTAATACGTTAACAACTCTTCAGAATAAATTATGAATTTCATTTAATTTAAAGTTAATGAGAATTATTAATTTTTCCGGAATTACCCTTAATGAGGGAGCTTGATAAATATCAAGAGAACCAGCGCATAAAAACGTGAGAATGGGTTTTTATTTGACGAGTCGGATCATGAAAAATATAAAAAGCCAGGGAAATGGCGAACAGCCCGCTATTTCTCGCCGCCACTTTATCCAGGCCAGCTCCGCGCTTATTGCGTTACCGTTTGTCTCCTCGCCAGCTACCGCTCAGGCGCGCGCTGTGACGGCAACTGAAAACAGGCCTGCGGAAAAAGTCGTTCAGACATGCAGCACTTTTGACTGCGGGGGCAAATGCGATATTCGGGCGCATGTTAGTGACGGTATCGTGACGCGAATTTCAACGCGACCGGATAATGCGCTGGATGCGCAAATGCCGGTGATGCGTGCCTGTGTTCGTGGACGCGCATACCGTAAATTTGTTTATCATCCTGACAGACTTAAATATCCCATGAAGCGCGTAGGAAAACGCGGTGAAGGAAAATTTGAGCGAATTTCCTGGGATGAAGCGACAACCTTAATCGCCGATAATTTAAAATCGATTACTGAAAAATATGGCCCGGCTTCGCGCTATGTTCATGTTGGTACCGCCGTTTCCGGCGGCACCTTTTCCGGCGATAAAATGGCACGTCGCCTGTTGAATCTGACCGGCGGATATCTCGAAAGCTACCATTCTGTGAGTATGGGCAACACGGCGGCCGCGACGCCTTATACTTACGGCATTGCCGCCAGCGGCAGTTCACTGGATACGCTTTTGGACACCAAACTGGTGATTCTGTGGGGCCATAACCCGACGGAGACCATTTTTGGTCATACCAACTATTTCTTGCAGAAGATGAAGCAGAACGGTACGCGGTTTATCGTGGTTGATCCGCGCTATTCCGACACCGTTTCGTCGCTGGCGGATCAGTGGATCCCGCTGCTGCCCACCACCGACAATGCGCTGATGGACGCGATGATGTACGTCATCATCAGCGAGAATCTGCACGATCGCGCATTTATTGCGCGTTACGCTATCGGTTTTGATGAAGACTCAATGCCGGAAGGCGTACCGGCTAACGAATCGCTGGTGGCGTATCTGACCGGCGCCAAAGACGGTGTCGTTAAGTCCCCCGAGTGGGCGGAAAAGATCACCCATGTGCCGGCGCAAACCATTCGCCAGTTAGCGCGTGATTACGCGAATACCAAACCCGCCGCGTTGATTCAGGGGTGGGGACCACAGCGCCACAACTGCGGCGAGCGCACCGCGCGCGGTTCGACTCTACTGGCGACCATTACCGGTAATGTCGGCATCAAAGGCGGTTGGGCTGCGGGTTACGGCGGCTGCGCTAACCGTAAATTCGCCGCGGGTCCGGAGATGCCGGATAACCCGGTAAAAGCCAAAATTTCGGTGATGAACTGGGTGCAGGCCGCAGACGACGCCAGCAAAGTGACGCCGGATATGGGGCTGAAAGATGCCGATAAGCTGGACAGTAACATCCGTATTCTGTTCTCGCTGGCCGGGAACTATCTGGCGAATCAGAACCCCGATCTGCACCAGGCGGTACGCGTACTGGAGGATGAATCAAAGATCCAGTTTATTGTCGCCAGCGATCTGTTTATGACGCCGAGCGCGAAATACGCTGATCTACTGCTGCCGGAAACCAGCTTTATGGAACGCTGGAACATCGGTGAAACCTGGGGCACGGCAAGCTACCTGATACTCTCTGAAAAACTGATTGAGCCTGAATTTGAGCGGCGCTCCGACTACGACTGGCTACGTGAGGTGGCGGCGAAATTAGGCATTGAGAATGAATTTAGCCAGGGGCGCGATGAGAAAGCGTGGATTGAACACATCTGGGAACAGACGCGCCTGGCGATGCCGGACGAAAATCTGCCGGATTTCGCCACGCTGCAAAAGACCCGTCAGCATCTGTTCAAAAGCGCGCCATTTATCGCCTTTGAAGACAATATTCGCGATCCGGAAAATCATCCGTTCCCGACGCCGTCAGGGAAAATAGAGATCTTCTCGAAGCGCCTCTACGACATGCAGCATCCGGAAATCCCGGCGTTATCGCACTACGTTCCCGCGCATGAAGGCCCGGAGGATGCGCTGGCGAAAGATTTTCCGCTCCAGTTAATTACGTGGAAAGGAAAAAACCGCGCCAACTCAACGCAATACGCTAACCCGTGGCTGATTGAAGTGCAGCAGCAGACATTGTGGATCAACCCGCAGGATGCGCAAAAGCGCGGCATTACGCATGGCGACATGGTGCGCATTCATAACTCACGCGGGATTTGCGAAATCCCGGCGGAAGTGACGCCGCGCATTATTCCCGGCGTTGTCGCGATGCAGGCTGGCGCCTGGTGGCAGCCGGATGAAAACGGCGTTGATAAAGGCGGCTGTGCGAACGTCCTCAGCTCGGCCCGTATTACCGCGCTGGCGAAGGGAAATTCACATCAAACCATGCTGGTGGAGGTGGCTAAAGCATGAGTCAGTTTACACATTACCCGCCGGTGAGCGATAAACAACTGGGATTTTTCATCGACTCCTCACGCTGCTCCGGTTGTAAAGCCTGCCAGGTGGCCTGCAAAGACAAAAACAATCTGGAAGTAGGCCGTCGTTTCCGCCGCGTCTATGAAGTCAAGGGCGGAAGTTTCATCCCGACCGGGCAGGGTGGGGTCAGCAATAACGTATTTGCTTATACGCTTTCCATTTCCTGCAACCACTGTGCGGACCCTGTCTGCACCAAAAATTGCCCGACTACCGCTATGCATAAACGCCCGGGTGACGGCATTGTGCGCGTTGATACCGACAAATGCGTCGGCTGTGGCTATTGCGCCTGGTCCTGCCCTTATGGCGCGCCGCAGCTTAACGAGCAGACCGGCCAAATGTCTAAGTGCGACATGTGCGTTGATTTACTGGCGAAAGGTGAACCGCCCGTCTGTGTTGCGACCTGTCCGCTGGAGGCCATCAAGTTTGGTCCGATTGATGAACTGCGCGCGAAGTACGGTAGCGTATGCGACGTTAACGGGCTGCCAGATTCATCCATAACCAAACCTAATCTGGTTGTCAAAGCGCATCAGGGCGCAGAAAAAGAGGGTAAACGCCATGCATGAGTTACCGCTGCTGATTTTTACGCTCTGTTTGCAAGGGTCCGTGGGCGTGACAGTGTGGCTGGCGTTGGGCCGCCAGTACGCCGTAGAGGGACGCGTGCCTGCACGCGGCGCGCTTCCCGCGATGGCGGGGGCGTTTGTACTGGCCTGCGTGGGGCTGCTTGCTTCAGCGCTGCACATGGGCTATCCCCTGAATGCGCTAAATGCGTTACGTCATGTCGCCAGTTCGTGGCTGAGTCGCGAAATCGTCTTTGCCAGCCTTTATCTGGCGGCGCTGGGGCTAGGGATTGTGCTGCTGTTTTTCCGAAAGCCAGGCTGGCAGCCGCTGCTGGCGCTGGCGGCAGCGTTTGGGCTGGTGGATGTATTCTGCATGGCGCAGGTTTATATCCATGCCTCGGTGGCGACCTGGCAGCATAGCAACACGCTGGCGCTGTTCTTTGGCACGTCAGGCATTATCGGCTCGGTAGTCATTGCGCTGGCTTATCTGCGCAACGCTGGCGCCGCAATGCGCTGCGCTGTGGTGGTGGTCGCACTGATGGTGCTGATTCGCCTGATCATGCAGCCGCTATGGCTGGCGGATATTAATGCGGTGGATACGACGGTCGTCACTTTCCCGCATCATCCGCTACAGGCGCTGGCGCAGTTGCGTGACGTCTATCTTCTCGGCTGGTGTGTCTCAGCGGCGGGAATGCTCTGCTTTGCCGCAGGCGGTCTGCGAAACGCCAGAGGGACGCTGGTGGCGGGCAGCGTATTGCTGCTTCTCGGCGAGATTATGCTGCGCTACGTCTTCTTTAGTATTGGCTGATGGTTAACCTGACGATCGATCCGGCGGTAGACGTGACGCAGGCCTGCGTCCGTCGTCGCTTTCGTTTTTCTTCCTGCCGCGCTTGCGCCGATGTTTGTCCGGCGCAGGCGTTTTCGCTGGCGCAGGGGCAGGTCAGCATAGATACGACGCGCTGCATAGCCTGTGGCGACTGTCTGTTTGTCTGTCCTGTTGACGCCATTACCGGTATCAAACCGGTTAAACGCTTTGTGCAGGGGGATACGTTGGTGGGGCCGTTTTCGCTACAGGCGCCAACGGTCGATGAACTGCTTCTCTGGCACAGCCAGTACGGTATTCGCTTTATTGATATTGCGGTGGAGCGATCGGCGCAGTGGCTGATGGCGCTGGCGAGGCTAAATTTAGCGCTGCGCCGCTACGGCGAGCCGGGCTGGTCTTTCAAACACGTTGTCGGCGCGGAGATTAACGCCTCGCGGCGCACTCTGTTTCATGTTCCGCGCGACGCCATTACCCCGTGCGCCGTCGAGCCGGGGAAACGGCGTCTCAGACAGGCGTTTTCCGCGTTCAGCGAATGCGTACCCGAAATCAGTCCGCAAGAGTGCAGGATGTGCGGCGCCTGCTGGCGAAGCTGCCCGGAAAACGTTATCCAGTTTGACGACAATACCCTGACGATAGCGGCGGCGCGTTGTACGGGATGCGGCGGCTGTGCGGCGGTATGTCCGCATCAGGCGCTGCGGCTGCGGTTTGACGTGGAACCCGCCTCAACGCGGCATAGTACGGCGTATACGCTCACCTGCGACATCTGCAAACGTACTTTTCATGCTCTCACGCCTGAACACACGCACTGCGTGCTGTGTCAGTCCCCTGAGTTTGCTGTGCGCCTTTAACTTTTGTTGCTAATGCTCATTTTATTTTAAAAAAATGTTACCTGCATCCATAGGCAATTGATGGGATGCTCTTTATAATCCGCGCCTGACATAACAACAGAACATATTTCAGAGGTAAACATGGCTATTGAACGGACTTTTTCCATCATTAAACCCAACGCGGTGGCAAAAAACGTTATTGGCAGCATCTTTGCGCGCTTTGAAGCTGCAGGGTTCAAAATTGTTGGCACTAAAATGCTGCACCTGACCGTTGAGCAGGCGCGCGGCTTCTATGCTGAGCACGACGGCAAGCCGTTCTTTGACGGTCTGGTGGAGTTCATGACCTCTGGCCCTATCGTGGTATCCGTGCTGGAAAGTGAAAATGCGGTACAGCGTCACCGCGATCTGCTTGGCGCCACCAATCCGGCGAACGCGTTGGCGGGTACGCTGCGCGCCGACTACGCTGATAGCTTAACTGAAAACGGCACCCACGGTTCGGATTCGCTGGAATCCGCGCAGCGCGAAATCGCCTTTTTCTTCGGTGAAGGCGAAGTGTGCCCGCGCACCCGTTAATCTCCTTCGTCTTTCACGCTGTAAATGCGTTGGCGATAAATTATCGGTTCAAATATTATTTTTGCTAATGCCGCGTGCAGACGTGGCATCCTTACGCCAGAATTTGTACAATGCAGCGCCCCCGGACGAGCAGTAAGCTTACCGGGGCGTTTCTTTTTTCAACCCTCCAGGGGCCATAACGTGTAATAACGAGGCCGGAATAGCATATGTCTGAACAAATTGTCACACCTGAAAGCAGTACCCCGGTAGTTCCTAACAAAGAAACAAAAATCAACCTGCTGGATCTCAACCGTCAGCAGATGCGCGAGTTTTTTAAAAACTTAGGTGAAAAACCTTTCCGCGCCGATCAGGTGATGAAATGGATGTATCACTATTGCTGCGATAATTTTGATGAGATGACCGACATCAACAAAGTGTTGCGCGGCAAATTAAAAGAGGTCGCGGAAATTCGCGCGCCGGAGGTCGTTGAAGAGCAGCGTTCTTCAGACGGCACCATCAAGTGGGCGATTGCTGTCGGCGATCAGCGCGTTGAAACGGTCTATATCCCGGAAGACGACCGCGCTACGCTGTGTGTCTCTTCACAGGTAGGATGCGCGCTGGAGTGCAAGTTTTGTTCAACTGCGCAGCAGGGCTTTAACCGCAACCTGCGCGTATCGGAAATTATCGGTCAGGTCTGGCGTGCGGCGAAAATCGTCGGCGCGGCCAAAGTCACCGGCCAGCGTCCGATCACCAACGTGGTCATGATGGGGATGGGCGAGCCATTGCTAAACCTGACCAATGTCGTACCGGCGATGGAAATTATGCTCGATGACTTTGGTTTCGGCCTGTCCAAACGTCGTGTCACGCTCTCAACGTCCGGCGTGGTGCCTGCTCTGGATAAACTGGGCGATATGATAGATGTCGCGCTGGCTATCTCCTTACATGCGCCGAATGACACTATTCGCGACGAAATCGTCCCGATCAACAAAAAATACAATATCGAAACGTTCCTGGGCGCGGTTCGCCGCTATCTGGAGAAATCCAACGCCAATCAGGGGCGCGTGACGATTGAATACGTGATGCTTGACCACGTTAACGACGGCACTGAACACGCGCATCAACTGGCGGAGCTACTAAAAGAGACGCCTTGTAAGATTAATCTGATTCCGTGGAACCCGTTCCCTGGCGCGCCGTATGGCCGCAGCTCTAACAGCCGTATCGATCGCTTTTCTAAGGTTTTGATGAGTTATGGTTTCACGACCATCGTACGCAAGACGCGTGGCGATGACATTGATGCGGCATGCGGACAGTTGGCTGGCGATGTGATTGACCGTACCAAACGTACCCTGCGTAAGCGTATGCAGGGAGAGGTGATTGACATCAAGGCTATTTGATAGCAGTTGCGCCACGGGGCATTCATTATACCGTGGCGCAATGTCAGTTGAATAATGTCTGGCGTTGTACTTGTCTGGTCAATAATAACGGTGCGTTTTTGTCGACTTTAAGGCAGTATGTAATGGTGCAACAAGAGTTTAGCCTTGTGTCTTAGCGGTTTTGTCATCTGCGGCCTGACAGGCTTATACTGTCTGACTAAGGTTAACTAACCTGATGTTTCGCGGTGTGGGCGGGCATTACGGCTCGTCGGCGCCTGAATCCTAATTTACACGTACCTGTAGCTGTAGCGAATGAATACTGAAGCCACGCACGACCAAAATGAAGCACAAACCACCGGCGTTCGTCTGCGCAATGCCCGTGAACAACTCGGACTCAGCCAGCAGGCTGTCGCTGAGCGACTTTGCCTGAAGGTTTCTACGGTACGCGATATTGAAGAAGATAAGGCGCCGTCCGATCTTGCTTCAACCTTCCTGCGCGGATATATCCGCTCATATGCGCGTCTGGTGCATGTTCCAGAAGAGGAACTGCTGCCGGGGCTGGAAAAACAAGCTCCGCTGCGCGCCGCTAAAGTCGCCCCGATGCAGAGTTTCTCATTAGGAAAGCGTCGTAAAAAACGCGACGGCTGGTTAATGTCTTTTACCTGGCTGGTACTGTTTGTGGTCGTAGGGCTGACCGGCGCCTGGTGGTGGCAGAACCACAAGGCGCAGCAGGAAGAGATCACGACGATGGCCGATCAAAGCACGGCTGAACTGAACGCAGATAAAGACAGCGGCCAAAGCGTACCGCTGGACACCGGTGCCGCGACAAGCCAGGATACGACGCCAGCGCAAACGGCTCCGGCTCCTGCGACGCCGGTTGATTCGACGGCGGCGACGCAAACGCCAGCGCCAACGGCGGCGGCGACGCAAAATACGGTAGTCGCGCCTTCGCAGGCGAATGTCGATACGGCTGCGACATCTGCCGCGCCAGCGGCAACGGAGACGCCGTCCGCGCTGCCGACCAGTCAGGCTGGCGTAGCGGCGCCTGCTGCCGATCCGAACGCGCTGGTGATGAATTTTACCGCTGACTGCTGGCTCGAAGTCACTGACGCCACGGGTAAGAAGCTGTTTAGCGGTATGCAGCGTAAAGATGGTAATTTAAACCTAACCGGTCAGGCGCCTTATAAACTTAAAATTGGCGCGCCGGCCGCGGTGCAGATCCAGTATCAAGGAAAACCTGTCGATCTGAGCCGCTTTATCAGAACTAATCAGGTTGCGCGTCTGACCCTTAATGCCGAACCGACACCGGCGCAGTAACAGACGGGTAACGCGGGAGGTTTTTCATGCATAACCAGGCTCCGATTCAACGTAGAAAATCGACACGTATTTACGTTGGGAATGTGCCGATTGGCGATGGTGCCCCTATCGCCGTCCAGTCGATGACTAACACGCGTACCACTGACGTGGAAGCGACGGTTAATCAGATCAAAGCGCTGGAGCGCGTTGGCGCAGATATTGTTCGTGTTTCTGTACCGACAATGGACGCCGCCGAAGCGTTCAAGCTTATCAAACAGCAGGTTAACGTCCCGCTGGTTGCCGATATTCACTTCGACTACCGCATTGCGCTGAAAGTAGCGGAATACGGCGTTGACTGCTTGCGTATCAACCCCGGCAATATCGGTAACGAAGAACGTATTCGTATGGTGGTGGACTGCGCGCGCGACAAAAACATCCCTATTCGTATCGGCGTAAACGCCGGATCGCTGGAAAAAGATCTGCAGGAAAAATACGGTGAGCCGACGCCGCAGGCGTTGCTGGAATCAGCCATGCGCCATGTCGATCATCTCGATCGTCTCAACTTTGATCAGTTCAAAGTGAGCGTAAAAGCGTCCGATGTATTCCTTGCCGTTGAGTCTTATCGTTTGTTGGCTAAACAGATCGATCAGCCGCTGCATCTGGGGATCACCGAAGCGGGCGGCGCGCGTAGCGGGGCGGTCAAGTCGGCGATCGGTTTAGGTCTGCTGTTATCGGAAGGTATCGGCGACACGCTGCGCGTATCGTTGGCGGCCGACCCGGTGGAAGAGATCAAAGTCGGTTTCGATATTCTGAAGTCGCTGCGCATTCGCGCGCGCGGCATCAATTTCATCGCCTGCCCGACCTGTTCTCGCCAGGAGTTCGACGTTATCGGCACGGTGAACGCGCTGGAGCAGCGTCTGGAAGATATCATCACCCCGATGGACGTCTCGATCATCGGTTGCGTAGTGAACGGGCCGGGCGAAGCGCTGGTATCGACGCTGGGCGTGACGGGCGGCAATAAGAAAAGCGGCCTGTATGAAGACGGCGTGCGTAAGGACAGACTCGATAACGACGATATGATCGCGCAGCTTGAATCCCGTATTCGCGCGAAAGCAAGTCAACTTGATGAAGCGCGTCGGATTGACGTGCTGCAGGTTGAAAAATAAGAACGTGATGGGAAGCGGCGCGCTTCCCGTGTATGATTGAACCCGCATGGCTCCCGGTTCGTTCGGGGAAGCGCTGAGGGTTCATTTTTATATTCAGAAAGAGAATAAACGTGGCAAAAAACATTCAAGCCATTCGCGGCATGAACGATTATCTGCCTGGCGAAACCGCCATCTGGCAGCGCATTGAAGGCACACTCAAAAACGTGCTCGGCAGCTACGGTTACAGTGAAATCCGCTTGCCGATTGTAGAGCAGACCCCGTTATTCAAACGTGCGATCGGTGAAGTTACTGACGTAGTTGAAAAAGAGATGTACACCTTTGAGGATCGCAACGGCGATAGCCTGACATTGCGCCCTGAAGGTACGGCGGGCTGTGTACGCGCCGGCATCGAACATGGTCTCCTGTACAATCAGGAACAGCGTTTGTGGTATATCGGGCCGATGTTCCGTCATGAGCGTCCGCAAAAAGGCCGCTACCGTCAGTTCCATCAGCTAGGCGCCGAAGTCTTCGGCTTACAAGGCCCGGATATTGACGCGGAGCTGATTATGCTGACCGCACGCTGGTGGCGCGCGCTGGGCATCGCTGAACACGTTAGCCTGGAGCTGAACTCTATTGGTTCGTTAGAGGCGCGTGCGAACTATCGCGATGCGCTGGTCGCGTTCCTCGAACAGCATCAAGAGACGCTGGACGAAGACTGCAAACGCCGTATGTATACCAATCCGCTGCGCGTGCTGGATTCAAAAAATCCGGACGTGCAGGCGCTGCTCAACGACGCGCCCGCTCTCGGCGACTATCTCGATGACGATTCACGCGAGCACTTTGCCGGCCTGTGTAAATTGCTGGACGCGGCGGGAATTGCCTACACCGTCAACCAGCGTCTGGTACGCGGTCTGGATTACTACAACCGCACCGTATTTGAATGGGTAACAAACAGTCTGGGGTCACAAGGCACCGTCTGTGCGGGTGGTCGTTATGACGGTCTGGTGGAACAACTGGGCGGTCGCGCTACCCCGGCAGTGGGCTTTGCGATGGGCCTGGAACGACTTGTTTTGTTAGTTCAGGCAGTTAATCCGGAATTTATTGCCTCTCCTGTTGTCGATATATACCTGGTGGCTGCCGGCGCACAAACGCAGTCTGCGGCAATGACGCTGGCGGAGCGGCTGCGCGATGAAATGCCAGGCGTGAAGCTAATGACAAACCACGGCGGCGGCAACTTTAAGAAACAGTTTGCCCGCGCCGATAAGTGGGGCGCCCGTATTGCACTGGTTCTTGGCGAATCTGAAGTCGCCGATGGGACTGTTGTAGTGAAGGATTTGCGCTCCGGTGAGCAAACGGCAGTGGCGCAGGACAGCGTCGCCGCGCATTTGCGCACTTTATTGGGCTAAGGAGAAGGACAGCGTGGAAATTTACGAGAACGAACACGACCAGGTGGATGCGATTAAACGCTTCTTTGCCGAAAACGGCAAAGCGCTGGCTGTCGGAGTGATTTTAGGGGTTGGCGCGCTGGTTGGCTGGCGTTACTGGAGCAGCCATCAGACGGAGTCCGCGCGTGCTGCTTCTCTGGCGTATCAAAATGCGGTGACGGCGGTAAGCGCCGATAAGCCGGATAGCATTCCCGCCGCTGAAAAATTCGCGGCTGAGAATAAAAACACCTATGGTGCGCTGGCGTCTATGGAACTGGCGCAGCAGTTTGTGGATAAGAATGAACTTAAAAAAGCCGAAGCCCAGTTGCAGCAGGGGTTGGCGGCCACCAGCGATGAAAATCTCAAAGCGGTGATTAATCTGCGTCTCGCTCGCGTTCAGTTGCAGCTTAAGCAAGCCGACGCCGCGCTGAAAACTCTGGATGCCGTTAAAGGCGAAGGATGGACAGCCATTGTCGCTGATTTGCGCGGCGAAGCGTTGCTGAGTAAGGGTGATAAAAAAGGCGCGCGCAGCGCATGGGAAGCGGGCGTCAATAGCGATGCTTCTCCGGCGTTGAGCGAAATGATGCAGATGAAAATCAATAATTTGTCCATCTGAGAGGGACCCGATGCAATTGCGTAAATTACTTCTGCCAGGGTTGCTTTCCGTTACCCTGCTCAGCGGCTGTTCACTGTTTAGCGGCGAAGAAGATGTCGTCAAGATGTCTCCATTACCGCAGGTTGAAAACCAGTTTACCCCGACCACTGTCTGGAGCACCTCTGTCGGTAACGGAATTGGCGAATTTTATTCTAACCTTCATCCGGTAATGGTAGATAACGTGGTCTATGCAGCCGATCGCGCGGGCGTGGTAAAAGCGCTCAATGCGGATGATGGCAAAGAGATCTGGTCTGTGAATCTGGGCGAGAAAGACGGCTGGTTCTCTCGTTCGTCCGCGTTGTTGTCCGGCGGCGTCACTGTCGCGGGCGGTCACGTCTATATCGGCAGTGAAAAGGCCGAGGTTTATGCGCTGAATACCAGCGACGGTACCACAGCATGGCAGACGAAGGTCGCAGGCGAAGCGTTGTCTCGTCCGGTTGTCAGTGATGGAATCGTTCTTATCCATACCAGCAACGGTCAGTTGCAGGCGCTAAATCAGGCGGATGGCGCCATTAAATGGACGGTGAACCTGGATATGCCTTCGCTGTCGCTGCGCGGCGAATCTGCGCCGGCAACCGCGTTCGGCGCGGCTATCGTTGGTGGTGATAATGGCCGCGTCAGCGCCGTGCTGATGCAACAAGGGCAGATGATTTGGCAGCAGCGTATCTCCCAGGCCACTGGCCCAACGGAAATTGACCGTCTGAGCGACGTCGATACCACGCCGGTTGTGGTAAACGGCGTCGTTTACGCGTTGGCGTATAATGGTAACTTAACGGCGCTGGATCTGCGCAGTGGTCAGATTATGTGGAAACGCGAGCTGGGTTCGGTCAATGACTTTATCGTCGACGGAGACCGTATCTACCTGGTCGATCAGAACGATCGCGTGCTGGCGCTGACCACTGACGGCGGCGTAACGCTGTGGACGCAAAGCGATTTGCTGCACCGTTTGCTGACCTCCCCGGTGCTGTATAATGGTGATTTAGTCGTCGGCGATAGCGAAGGTTATCTGCACTGGATTAATGTCGATGACGGGCGTTTTGTGGCCCAACAAAAAGTAGACAGTTCCGGTTTTCTGACCGAACCGACGGTGGCGGATGGTAAACTGCTCATCCAGGCCAAAGACGGTACGGTCTACGCGATTACGCGTTAATCGTCACGGTTGTGTGTTTTAAAAAACGGCTCCTGGTGTAGGGGCCGTTTTCCTGTTTTTAACAACGGCGTAAAAATGACGCGCGTTGTCTGATGATTTTTTAAATGAGGCTTTAAACATGGTACCTGTGGTCGCGCTTGTCGGGCGCCCTAACGTCGGAAAATCCACGCTATTTAACCGTCTGACCCGCACCCGAGATGCGCTGGTTGCGGATTTCCCGGGTCTGACTCGTGACCGTAAGTACGGTCGTGCGGAGGTTGAAGGCCGCGAGTTTATCTGTATCGACACCGGCGGTATTGACGGCACCGAAGACGGCGTCGAAACGCGGATGGCGGAACAGTCGCTGCTGGCGATTGAAGAAGCGGATGTGGTGTTATTCATGGTAGATGCGCGCGCTGGTCTGATGCCGGCGGATGAAGCGATTGCCAAACATCTGCGCTCCCGTGAAAAACCGACCTTCCTGGTGGCGAATAAAACGGATGGTCTCGATCCCGATCAGGCGGTTGTCGATTTTTACTCGCTGGGATTAGGCGAAATTTACCCTATCGCCGCCTCACATGGTCGCGGCGTATTGAGCCTGCTGGAACATGTGCTTCTGCCGTGGATGGATGATGTCGCGCCGCAGGAAGAGGTGGATGAAGACGCGGAATACTGGGCGCAGTTCGAGGCGGAACAAAATGGTGAAGAAGCGCCGGAAGATGATTTTGACCCGCAAAGCCTGCCGATAAAGCTGGCGATTGTCGGTCGCCCGAACGTAGGTAAGTCCACACTCACTAACCGTATTCTCGGTGAAGAGCGCGTGGTGGTATACGACATGCCGGGCACCACTCGCGACAGCATTTATATCCCGATGGAACGCGACGAACGGGAATATGTGCTGATTGACACGGCGGGGGTGCGTAAGCGCGGAAAAATCACCGATGCGGTAGAAAAGTTCTCGGTGATTAAAACGTTGCAGGCGATTGAAGACGCTAACGTCGTACTGTTGGTTATCGATGCGCGCGAGGGGATCTCCGACCAGGATTTGTCTCTGCTGGGCTTTATCCTCAATAGTGGGCGCTCACTCGTTATCGTAGTCAACAAATGGGATGGCCTGAGCCAGGAAGTCAAAGAGCAGGTGAAAGAGACGCTGGATTTCCGTCTGGGCTTTATTGATTTTGCCCGCGTCCATTTTATCTCTGCGCTACACGGCAGCGGCGTCGGCAACCTGTTTGAGTCCGTACGCGAGGCTTACGACAGTTCCACTCGCCGGGTGAGCACTGCGATGCTGACCCGTATCATGACGATGGCGGTGGAAGATCATCAGCCGCCGCTGGTGCGTGGTCGCCGTGTAAAACTGAAATATGCCCACGCTGGCGGCTATAACCCGCCGATTGTGGTGATTCACGGCAACCAGGTAAAAGATCTGCCAGACTCCTATAAGCGCTATCTGATGAACTACTTCCGCAAGTCGTTGGAAGTGATGGGGACGCCGATTCGCATTCAGTTTAAAGAAGGGGAGAACCCGTATGCGAACAAGCGTAACACACTGACGCCAACGCAAATGCGCAAACGTAAGCGTCTGATGAAACATATCAAGAAAAGCAAGTAATGCTTTTTCAGTAATATTCCAGGCCTGACAAGCGCTGCGCTATCAGGCCTTTCAAGTAAAAGTAAGTCACGCGCCTGAGGAGAATGTTATGGAAATAACCTGCCCCGTTTGCCATCACGCGCTGGAGCGCAATGGCGATACAGCGCATTGCGAGACATGCGCTAAAGATTTCTCGTTACAGGCACTTTGTCCTGACTGCCGCCAGCCGTTACAGGTTTTGAAAGCCTGCGGCGCAGTGGACTATTTTTGCCAGAACGGTCATGGTTTAATTTCAAAAAAACGGGTTAATTTCGTCATTTCCGATCAATAAAACCGCTGTCGACGTTGCGCCGCAGAGCAGAGGCGCCGACGTCTTATCCGGCTAAGGGCAAAAGCGTTATTCGATACTCCCGTAATATCAGCATAGTATCCTGCCCGGCGGTTATTTTATTCTTTTTATTGATTCAACTATTTATAGGGAATATTATTCCCGAAAATTAATATTAGAAATAAATAACAGCTTTCTTTTTATTTATTATATCAATATTATAAATCTGTTTCATATTAAACTTTTCTTTTTAGGAATATATTTAGGCCTGTTAGTTATGATTCCATCTGAATCATCCATATAATATCTTTTCATAGAGGCGTTTTTATTTAACGACAGGGATATCATATGGTGCGAAGGATTCGCATTCTGGTTTTGCTATTAGTGTCTGGAGTCTCAGTTGCGGCTTCTGGCGCAGATAACTCTGCATCTGCAAATGATGAAAGCCACTCCTCCCTGCCTGATTTAGCCAGCGAATCCGCGAAAAAAGAAGAACAGGAAAATAAAGGAAAGTCCTTTAAAGAACAGGGCGCTGACTACTTTATTAATTCCGCCACCCAGGGCTTTGATAATCTCACCCCGGAAGCGCTGGAATCCCAGGCGCGTAGCTATTTGCAAAACCAAATCACTTCCTCAGCACAGTCATATCTTGAAGGTGTAATGTCACCTTATGGCAAGATCCGTACCAGCCTGTCCGTGGGCGAAGGCGGCGATCTGGACGGCAGTTCGCTGGATTATTTTATTCCCTGGTATGACAACCAGAGCACGCTTTTCTTTAGCCAGATTTCGGCTCAGCGTAAGGAAGACCGCACCATTGGTAACTTTGGGCTTGGCGTTCGCCAGAACGTCGGCAACTGGCTGCTTGGCGGCAACGCATTCTATGACTACGATTTTACGCGCGGTCACCGTCGATTAGGTCTGGGAACTGAAGCCTGGACGGATTACCTGAAATTCTCCGGCAACTATTACCATCCTCTTTCTGACTGGAAAGACTCCGAAGATTTCGACTTTTATGAAGAACGACCCGCGCGCGGCTGGGATATCCGCATGGAAAGCTGGCTGCCGTTTTATCCGCAGCTTGGCGCTAAATTAGTTTACGAACAGTACTACGGCGATGAAGTAGCGCTGTTTGGCACCGATAATCTGCAAAAAGATCCTCATGCCGTCACTTTGGGGCTGGAATATACGCCGGTACCGCTGGTCACGGTTGGTACGGATTACAAAGCCGGTACTGGCGATAGTAACGACTTTAGCGTTAACGCGACCGTGAACTACCAGATAGGCACGCCGCTGGCGGCGCAGCTCGATCCGGAAAACGTTAAAATTCAGCACTCCTTAATGGGCAGCCGCACCGATTTTGTCGATCGTAACAATTTCATCATTCTCGAATATCGTGAGAAAGATCCGCTGGACGTCACGTTGTGGCTGAAGGCTGACGCCACCAATGAACACCCGGAATGCGTGATTGAAGATACGCCTGAGGCCGCTGTTGGTCTGGAAAAGTGCAAATGGACTGTCAACGCGCTGATTAACCACCATTACAAAATTATTTCTGCCTCCTGGCAGGCGAAAAACAACGCCGCCCGTACGCTGGTGATGCCGGTGGTAAAAGCTAATGCGTTAACCGAAGGCAACAATAACAGCTGGAATCTGGTGCTTCCTGCCTGGGTTAATGCCGATACCGAAGAGCAGCGCACCGCCCTGAACACCTGGAAAGTACGCATGACGCTGGAAGATGAAAAGGGCAATAAGCAGAACTCCGGCGTGGTGGAAATCACCGTCCAGCAGGATCGCAAAATTGAGCTGATCGTCGACAACATTGCCGATACCGATCGCAGCGATCACAGCCATGAAGCCAGCGCGCTGGCCGATGGCGAAGACGGCGTGGTGATGGATCTGCTGATCACCGATTCCTTTGGCGACTCCACGGATCGCAATGGTAACGAACTGGTGGACGATGCCATGACGCCCGTGTTGTACGACAGCAATGATAAAAAAGTCACCCTGGCCCAGACGCCCTGCACCACGGAAACCCCCTGCGTGTTTATTGCCAGTCGTGACAAAGAAGCGGGGACGGTGACGCTTTCCAGCACCCTGCCGGGGACTTTCCGCTGGAAGGCGAAAGCAGACGCCTATGGCGACAGTAACTACGTTGATGTCACTTTTATCGGCGACAACCTGAGCGCGCTGAATGCGGTGATTTATCAGGTCAAAGCCGCCAACCCTGTCAACCTTATCGGCAAAGAAGATAAGCACCCTACGGTCAATAATGCTTACCGTTTCCTGCTGTGGCGCGACAAAAATAAAGACGGCGTATTCCAGATGTCCGAGCAGCTCACGGAAGAAGAGATGGCGCTGTACGACTACCAGTGGGAGTTTACCGGGCAGAGTACAAACGGACATACCGGCGCGCTGGCCAACACCATGAATGAAGATCTTGTCCTGCCAGTAACCAATAAAGAGGCGGCGCAGAAGTTTGCCGCCAATGTGGAAGATGGCGTTCAGGGTTACGGCATACGCGTTACGTATAGTCAGAAATAGCGTCAGCGTTGTGGCTGACCAGCCAGCCGCTGAATTTTGAGAAAAAGGAGAGTCTGAATGCAAGCAACAGTAAAACGGCGGCTGACGAAGGTCGCTTTAGCATTAGTAGTTGCCGGGTATTGCGCCGCGCCAGCGGTGGCGGCAAACGGTAATCTGAAATCGGGGCAGTGGCAGATTGTCTCTGAACAGACGGGCACCATTCAGGGTACGGTGCCGTGGATTACCCGTGCGGCGGATAAAACTGCGGATACCGACAAAGATCACGTAACGGTAACTATCGATCGCGGCGATCGTAAAATTGTGACCGAAGGCGATAAGCAGTTCCACGTTGGCGATAAGGTCACGGTGAACTGGGCGATTGGCGATACGGAAGGCGACCTGGACACCGACAACACGGCAACTAAAGCCACCGTGAAATGGGTGAGCTTTAGCGATCAGAATGGCAGCGACCCCAAAGATCTTGGTACTGGTGACAGTTATGAAATCCAGGCCGCTGATGCGGATCGTTATATCGGTATCAAAATCACGCCAACCACTACCACCGGTGACCCTGCCGTGGCAACCGAACTGCTGTTGAAAGACCTGTCGACCGATGCGGGCGGTGGTTCGGATGATGACGAAATTCCGGAAGGTCCGGTGGTGGATGAAAACGTCCATGTGGTTATTCATGAGAAAGATTCGAATACCAACCTGTTGAAGAATTCAGGGACGACACTCAAAACGAATACCACCTATCAGGTATTGCTGTGGAGCGATAAGAACGGCAACGGTACCTATGATGCCGGTGAAAACGTTACCGACCAGTATGACTACCGCTGGAAATTCGTCGGCACCAGTAAAATTGCAGGTACCGGTACCGGCGGTATCGTCAACGAAAGCTGGAACGATAAAGACCTTGTCATCCCTGTCACCAACGCCGAAGCGAAAACGGCGTTCGAGGGAGCAGACGGCGGCGTTACCGTGGGTAGCGACGGTGTCCAGGGCTTTGGTCTGTCCATCGACTACAAACGCAAATAAGTTGTCCTCAACATACCACTCCCCGCGGGGAGTGGTATTTTCCGCGCACTTTGCTTAGCCGCGCGCTAAGCAAAGTGGGTTGAATTACGACAGAGAATGAAAACGGGTGGCTATCGCTCATGGACAGGAATCGGCAAGTGAATAAAGTTGTACATTTCTTACTGACATTACTGATCATGTTTGCAGTGTCGATCGCACCTGCGCAGGCGCTATTGAAGGGCGGAACCTGGCAAGAGCTGAACTCAGTCACCGGTGCGGTTAACGGCACCGCGCCGCTGGCCGACGGCGCTATTATCCCCCTTTACCAGGGAAGTACGCTGCTTGACCCGAGCAAAACCCACGATATTGAATTCAGCGCCATGCCGCGCGATTTTAGCGCGGATGCTACCTCAACCTCGATGCGGGCGGTCAATTCCACCGATACCGAAGGCGATCTCTTTAGCGATCCGCCCACCATCGCCTGGGAAAACCGCCAGCCGCCCGCCATGGGCCTGGTATGGGCCGATGCCGCCACGCCCGACACGCCGCTCTCGCCGCAGCCGGTTCCGAACCTGACCTTTTGCGCCCAAAACCTCGCCGGGCGACAGCTGGTGGCCTGGGCGCAGGTGGAAGATGAAACCAACGTTCCCGCGCTGTGGCTCTTTACGCGTACCGGGGTGCCGAATTATGCGACCATTCCGCTGTTAAGCCCGAAAGTGGCGCTCAACATTAAACCGGCCACCGACACGCCGGTTACAGTCAGCGGCGATCACGTTGATTCGGCCTTTGAGGCATCAAAAGTGAAGGTGGGGGAAAGCATCACCCTCACCATCTCCACCAAAGCGTGCGACGGCACGCCCGAAGGCAACGCGCCGTTTGTCATCCGCCGTAAAGATGCGGAAAACCGCCAGGGTGTGGTCAATAACGCCAACCCGGTTCGCGTTGGCGATACCGAGCTCACGACCACCCAAACGGAATATCGCGGCGTCACTGACGCCAACGGCAACGCCACGGTGGTGGTCACCCAGAAGGAAGGCCCCGGCGTCAAAACGCCGCTGGTTGTCAGCTCGGTCAACTTTCCGGCGCTTACGGCTGAAACCGCCGTCATTTTCACCACCATCACCAGCCCGGACAGCGATAAGGCCAGTATGTACGGCCACATGATAGAGAGCGCTACCGCGACGCTGAACGGTATAACCTACACCTTCACCCGCCCGAAGCTGGCGGCGGAAGCGAGCGGCGCTGACAAAAGCGTCGTCGATACCAACGAAACCTGGGCGCTGTTTACCTGGAGCGGCGCGGATAACCACTGTGACATTCTGCCGGACGCCGAACAGCTGGTGCAGATGCGACATGAGCACAGCACGCTGGAAACCTGGACCGGCTGGCCGGTGGCGGGCGATGCTGAATATTGGTCATCGACCAAAAACCAACTGAGCGGCTACCACGCTGCCGTACATATGAACAGCGCATCGGTCGTCAGGGCCGCCGACAGCGACACGCTGCTGGTCAGTTGTGTGGATAAAGCCCAGCCTGCGGCGCACCCGCAGATTACTCTCTCCCCACAAGGACCGTATAAAGCGCAGGTGGGGGAGTCGATTGATCTGACGATGACCGTAGTTGACCGGGACACGCAAAAACCGCTGCCTTACCGCTACATGGAGCTGTTTATCGACCCGGCGAAAAACCGCAAAGGGGAACATCAGGACGCATGGGATAACCTGCGGGTCACCGTTGATTCCGAAGGTATGAGCGCCTCGTCGCCGGAGCACTATACCGGCGTGACTGACGTCAACGGCCAGGCGCACCTGACGTTAAAACATAACAGCGGCCTGGGCGTCGAAACGCCCATCCGCATCGTGATGCCGGACGACGAAGGCGGCAACGTCGAGCTGTCCTTTAGCGTAATTTTCACCGTGGTCACCAGCCCGGACGTGGACGGCGCCAACATGTGGGGCCATATGCGCGGCGTGGTGGACGCGGGCAACCTGTACAAACGTCCGCTGCTGGCGGTGGAGGCCAGCCATAAAGACGGCCAATTCAGCGAAAATAACGAAGAGTGGGCGACGTTTAACTCCGTGGCGTCGGCCACCGCGCAGTGCGGTGTCGGCCAGGTGCCGGATCAGTCGTCGCTGGCGCATTTGTACAGCGAACATGCGGGCGGACAGATGGAAAGCGAGCACGGCTGGCCGACTGAAGATTATTTCATCGCCGCCGACAGCGACGCCTCCGGGACGGTACACGTCAACCTCGAAAACGGCGATAGCGGCAAATTTACCGATACGCCCAACTACCTGACCTGCTCGGCCAATGAAATGGTGGCGGTGCTGGACGTCTACTTCAACGACGACCCGGTGATCAAAAACGCCGACGCCAAAGTGGGTGAACAGGTTAAGATGAACATCCATTCGCGCAACGCCCTTAACGGCATGGCGATCGGCAATACCGACTTCACCATCACCATGGCGAACGGCAGGCGGCGTGACGGGCTGACGACCGGCTTTACCGATACCAGCAACGGCGAGATGCAGTTTGACGACGTGGGCTACGTTGCCGGGCAGGTTTATCACGGGATCACCGACGCTAACGGCGATGCGACCATTATCCTCACCCAGAAAAAGGGCGTGGGGCTGCTGACGCCGTTAAATATTGCGCCCGTCGATTCATTAATCAGCACGCCGGTTTCCCGCAGCGTGAAGTTTACCGTCGCCACCAGCCCGGATACGCCAGCGGCCAAAATGTGGGGCCATATGGCCGACACGATTACCGTGGGCGACTGGACCTTTGAGCGGCCCAAACTGGCGGGTGAAGTGAGCAACCCGCTGCGTACCCAGGACGAGAGCAATGAGACCTGGGCGCGCGTGGCCCATAGCGACGCGGTGGGCAACCCGGATGCGGGCGGCTGCGCGGCGAACCGCCTGCCGCGCATCGACCAGCTTGAGGCGCTGTATAACGCCAACAGCGGCGGCAAGATTCACAGCATTCAGGGCTGGCCGACCTATCTTAACTACTGGTCGTCCACCTACCAGAGCGCCACCACCTGGAAACTGATCGCGCTGACGAACGGCAGTGAATTTGCCAACAGCAACGTCTCGATTTACGCCAGCTGCCTGGCCAGCGATAACCCGGTGGCGGCGTCCATCACCATTGAACCGGTCAATCCGTCGCAGTGGTACGACGGCAGCGACGTCCACGCGGTCAAAGTGAAAAAGGGCGAGACGATGCAGCTCAAGGTGACGGTGAAGGACGTCAGCGGCAACCCGATCCCGGAAGCGCCGTTTGTGCTCACCCGCGGCGACGGTTACGATCGCCGGGGCGAAAAGTATACCGCTCAGGACGGTGACGATCTGCAAGGCATCGTGACGCCCGTGGTGATCGACGGCGAATCGCTGGCATGGACCACCACCAAAATGGGGTCGCAGACCGGCACTGACGGCACCCGTATCATCAGCGTCACCCGCCCGGACACCCACGGCACCCGCACCGCGATTAACGCGACGCTGTATGAAAATGCCGCCGTGAGTGCCAGCATCGACACTATCTTTACCGTCGTCACCAGCCCGGATGTCAGCGTTGCCCGCATGTGGGGGCATATGGCGCCATCGCTGACGGCGGCGGATGGCGCGGTGTACCAGCGCCCGCTGCTGTACGCTGAGCTGTCCAGTACGGACAATACTGCGTCTAAGCAAGAAACCAACGAAACCTGGGCGGTTTTTCATGGGCCAGCCAGTGAAGGGGCCAATCCGGCCCGTTGCGCGGCGGGCTATTACCCTGCCGTTGAGGCGCTGGATTCGCTCTACAGCAAATACCCGAGCCGAACGATAAATACCGCCCAGGGCTGGCCGGTCTACTATTCTTACTGGAGCGGATCGAACTCGACGTCATTTTCCAGCGGGGCAAAACTTGACTTCTATTACGCAGTCGATCTGGCTGATGGTTCGCGTCGGTCAGAAAACAGCGCGACCAGCACTGCCTGGCAGTATCAAATTTGCGCCACGACGCCGCTGCCGCAGGCCACGCAGATTACCCTCACCTCCCCGCAGGCGATGGATGACGCTATTCAGGCGGTGAAGGCGAAAAACAGCGAGTCGATCCCGCTACTCATCACCACTACCGATGCGATGGGCAACCCGGTGCCTTATGCGACTTTTTCGCTTAAACGTGACGCCGGGAAGGCGCGCAACCCTGACTATAATAAATTTGTAGCCACTAACGGCACCAACATGACGGTGACGCCGCTCACCGGTGCGCAGCAACAGTTTTACTATGCCACATCGGTTCTGACCGGCGCCACCGGCGCGGATGGTACGCTGGCCCTGACGCTTGCCGAACCCGGCGGCATAGGGTTGAAAAACCAGCTGACCGCGAATCTGAACGATACGCCGACGGCGACCTCATCGCTGCCGGTGGTGTTCACCGTCCTCACCAGCCCGGACAGCGACAAGGCCAACATGTACGGCCATATGCCGGAGACCTTCACCGCCAGCAACGGTGCGGAGTTTAAGCGCCCGCTGGTGGCAGGCGAGCCCTCATCGGAGGCGCACACGGATACCTATTTCGAAACCAATGAAAACTGGATCATGGTGAATAGTTTTAATACCGGTAATTACGGCGGATGTCCGATGAACCAGATGGCTGCGATAGATGATTTCACTGCGCTGTACAACGATCACCCAAGCGGCAAGGTGGCGACCGATATTGGATTGCCCGTCGGGAAGCGGTGGTGGGCGGGGGATAGCCTGCTGAAAGGCTCAACCCTTTACTGGCAGTATAAAGATCTCAAGACGGGGAAAAACTACAGCATGTCGGAAAACCCGGGTAACTACTACTTACAACTCTGCCTGACAACATCGCGCAGCGGGCTGAATATCGCGCTCTCTTCCGACGCATGGAACGCCGATAAATCGGCGGCCGTGGCGAAAAAAGGCGAAACGATACCGATGACGGTAACGGTGACTAACGACGCCGGGCAGCCGCAGGCCGGGGTGGCCGTACTGTTGACGCGTGATTACGCTTATTCGCGCGGTGCGGTGGATAAGCAATACATTGAACCAGGCGTGATTGGCGAGCCGGTTCCGTTTACAACTTCGCCGGCGAATATGATGCTGGCGCCGGTTGCACCTGCGGGTACGGCAGTGGCGTTTAATAACCAGAATGGCCTCAGCACAAAATGGTCTGGCTTCACCGGCGATGACGGTAAGTTGCGGTTTACGTTAACTCAGGATAAATCGCTGGGGTTAAAAACGTCTGTCACGGCGGCGCTTGCGAATCAATTTGATGAGGCGGCGAGCGTAGATGCAATCTTTACGGTACAAACCAGCCCGGATACGCCGTATGCGTCATACTGGGGTCATATGCCGGATACCGTGCAGGTGAACGGCGTTACGCTGCGCCGCCCGTACCTGAAAGCCGAGCTCTCTGCCGCGCCCCGGGATACCTGGCCGTTTAATAATGAATTCTGGGGGACGAACTATTATTATCAGTCCGAACACGTGGAAACGTCGTTGACGCATCTTTGCGGATCGCAGGAAAATATAGCCTCGCTGGACGATCTGAAAGCGTTGCAGAGCGTTATCGGCACGTTGCAATGGCCGACGACATCATCCTGGGACTATGTGTCGCAAGATGAAGGTCAAAGCAATAAGTACTACTGTTCATTTAACGAAACGACCGGCCAGACAACCTGTACTCGTGAAAAAGCGACGACCTCGGGCTTAGGCTCGTGCCGGGTGCCGTAGTGAATGGGGAATGGGGCCGGGAGCGCGTTTGAATGTTGGGTGACGCTTTGCGGCGCCCAACCTGGGTATCCCTTGTAGCTGGCGCTGTTCCGGTAGCGATGTATTTTTACGTTTTTGTATTCATGGAATGAACTGCAACGAAATGGACTTTTCTCAGGTACGTCAGTGAAATCGAAAAAGTGTGTCGGTTTTTTACCCTGGCTGCTGCTATGCGCCCTCAGTTTAACGCCTTTCTTCGCGCAGGCCGTGCGAAGCAGCGGCGCATGGCAGGAACTCACTGAGCAAACTGCGGCTATTAATGGCACTCCGCCTCAGGCCGACAGTGTAACGATCCCGGTATATCAGGGCAGCGTGCAGTTGCGCTCTGATGCGGCGAATCCTGTTGACTACTCCGCGAAGCCCAGCCAGTTCAGCACCAGTGATGTCGGCAGCGCGCTGACCTTAACCAATCCGCACGACACCGAAGGCGATATCTTCGCCGTGCCGCCGCTGGCCTGGCAGGCTGAACGCGCGCCCGCCGTTACGCTGGTGTGGGCCGACGCCGCCACGCCGGACACGCCGCTTGATCCACAACCCGTCAGCAATATAAGTTTCTGCGCGCAGAATCTGGCGGGCCGCCATCTGGTGGTCTGGTCGCAACTGGATACCTCAACCGCCATACCGCCGCTGTGGTTGCTTACCCGCACCGGCGTGCCTTATAACACGGCGGTCGAAGTGCTTGATCAAAAGTTTGCCGTGGATATCGCGCCCGCCGTGGGCGACCCGGTAACGCTCGCCGCCGATCATCTGGATGAGTCGCTCAACGCCGCGAAGGTCAAAGCGGGCGAAAGCATCATGCTGACGGTAACGACCAAAGACTGCGGCGGCGAACCGGAGGGCAACGTTGATTTCGTGATTACCCGCGGCGACGCGCAAAACCGCCAGGGCGTGGTAAACAATGCCGCGCCGGTGCGCGTCGGCAACACCGAACTGACCACCACCGCCACGGAATATCACGGTACGACCAACGCCGAGGGCGTGGCGACCGTGGTCGTCACCCAGGCGAACGGCCCGGGCGTTAAAACGCCGCTGATAGCGCACCCGTCGAGCGCGCCAGCGCTGAAAGCCAGCGTGGACGTGATTTTTACCACCCTCACCAGCCCGGACAGCAGCAGCGCCAACATGTACGGTCATATGGCAGAGACGTCCACCGCCACGGTGGACGGCGCAAGCTACACCTTTTACCGCCCCAAACTGGCGGCGGAAACCGACAGTGAAGACCGCACCGCCAGCATCAACAATGAAACCTGGGCGCAGTTCAACTGGGGCCACGCCGACGCGCACTGCGATATTCTGCCGGATGCACGCCAACTGGAAGGGTTAAAAATTGCGCGCGGCGATCTGGCCACCACCCTCGGCTGGCCGGTAGGGCTGACATCCGGTGACGAAGAGTACTGGTCCTCCTCCCAGGGATCGACTGCCACTGACCATATCAGCATTGATATGCGCAGCCGCGCCCTTACGCAGATGCCGGACGCCACGCAATCGCTGGTTAGCTGCGTGGATAAAGCCCCGCCTGCGGTCACGCCGAAATTAGTGATTAGCGCCGATAATTTTGATTCAACGGTCAACGCGGCGAAAGTGAAGGTGGGCGAAGAGATCAACATGAAGATCACCGTCACCGACAGCGCCACCAATAAACCGCTGCCTTATCGCTACTTTAACGTCTACCTGGGCGACGAGCAAAATCGCCAGAATCAAAAGAACGCCGATATTGATAGCGGGCATCAGTGGACGGATGATCCGGTAATTATCACCAATCTGGAAGGCAGCGACGGTCACTATCACGGCGTCACCGACGCCAACGGTCAGTTCTCGCTGGTGTTGACTCAGGACAAGGGGGCGGGCGTATTAACCCCGGTGCGCGTGGTGCTGTTCGACGGCACGGAAGCGACGCAGAACGTGATTTTTACCGTCGTCACCAGCCCGGACGTGGCGCAGGCGCGCATGTGGGGCCATATGCAGGGCGTGGTGGAAGCGGGCAATATCTACAAACGCCCGCTGCTGGCGGACGAAGCCGCGCAGGATACCGGTTCCGAATTTGAGAATAACGAATACTGGGCGACGTTTAACTCGGTAACGGCGGCGACGAACCAGTGCGGTACCGGCCAGGTGCCGGGGCAACTGTTGCTGGATACGCTGTATCAGGCCCATTCCGGCAACGCGATGGAAACGACCTACGGCTGGCCGACGCAGAAACACAGCTATATCGCGGCGGATACTGATGGTTCCACCACCGCGCACGTCAACCTGGCGACCGGTGCGGACAGCACGTTCAGCGGCACCGAACCGAACTATCTCTCCTGCTCCGGCAATGAGTTGGTGACCAGTCTGGACGTTTACTTTAATGGCGATGAGTCGTTACGCAATGCGGTAGCCAAAGTCGGCGAACAAATCACGATGAACGTCCATTCCGTCAATGCGCTGAATGGGTTAAGCGTGCCTAACGCCAGCTTTACCGTCACCATGTCGCACGGCAAAAATCGCGACAACGCCACCACGGGCTTTACCGATCCCAGCGACGGAACGCTGGTGATGGGCGGAACGCCTTTCGGCTCTTCCCAGGCGTCGATGACGTACCAGGGCATGACCGATGCCGAGGGCAACGCCACGCTGGTGATTGAACAGCCGCAGGGCGTGGGCTTGCTGACGCCGCTGAGCGTACTGCCGGTCAACTCACTGATTACCACGCCCGTCAACCGCAGCGTGAAATTTACCGTTGCCACCAGCCCCGATACGCCGGAGGCGCAGATGTGGGGTCATATGGCGGACACGCTCACCGTGGGTGATATGAAATTCCAGCGGCCAAAGCTGGCGGCGGAAGCGACTGCCGCCACCCGTACCCAGGAGCAGGATAACGAAACCTGGGCGCGTGTCAGCCACGCCGACGCGCTGAATAACCCCAACGCCGGGGGCTGCGAGGCCGGCCATCTGCCGCGCGCCGATCAGCTTGCCGCACTGTATGCCTCCAGCGACGGCAATAAAATCCACACCGTATCCGGCTGGCCGACTGAGTATGACTACTGGTCATCCACCTTCGCCAGCGCCGCTACATGGCAGGCGGTATCACTGGCTGCGGGCGGCTATACCGCTTCCGGCGATGCGTCGGACTACGTGAGCTGTCTGGTCAGCAAAAATCCGACGGCGGCGTCTATCACCATTGAGCCGGTGGATGCGGCATTGTGGTATAACGCAAACAGCGAACACGCGGTGAAGGTGAAAAAGGGCGATACGCTCCAGCTTAAAGTGACGGTAAAAGACGCCAGCGGCAATCCGCTGCCGCAAGCGCCGTTCGTGTTAAGCCGCGGCGACGGCTATACCCGCCAGGGGGAGAAACATATCGCCGGTAGCGGCGACGGCATCGTCTCGGCGGTGGTGATCGACGGCGATTCGCTCAACGACACCGCCACCAAAATCGGCGGCATGACCGGTGAAAACGGCAGCAAAATCATCAACGTCACCCGCCCGGACACCCACGGGACGAAAGTCGCGATTACGGCGGCGCTGTACGACAACGCCAGCGCGACGGCCAGCATCGACACTATTTTCACCGTGGTCACCAGCCCGGACAGCGACAAAGCCAAAATGTGGGGCCATATGCCGGAAACGACGACGGCGGCCAACGGCGAGGTGTTTAAGCGCCCGCTGTTATCGGCTGAAATCGCCAGCGGCGTTACCCACGGCGACAATACGGAAAACAACGAAGCGTGGGGAATCGTCGATTTTGAAATGGCGAACGACGCCTGCGGCGCGGGATACGTGCCGACCCTTGCCGATATGCAATCGCTGTACGACGCCAGGCCCGGCGGCGCCATGAATACGCAGCAGGGCTGGCCGCTGGACGGTAAAAACTACCAGGACAGCACCGCCGATTTGAGCCGGAGTACGCAAAACCGCTACGTTAAGTCGATTAATCTGCGCGACGGCGGCGTCGGTTCGCTATTGTGGAATGAACAACTCTATTTTGTCTGCCTGCAAAACGCCCATCCGGCGGCGACGCAGATAACGCTCACTTCGCCTGTGTATAACGACAGCGACGGATTCGCCAAAGCGAAAGTCGGCGAGACCATCCCGGTCATCATCACCACGCGGGATGCCCAGGGCAACCCGGCCGCCGACACGCCGGTTATCTTTACGCGCGGCGACAGCGTCGGGCGCGCGAATCAGGAGGTGAATAGCTCGGCGGCGGCGGATATACAGATAAACCACAGCGACGGGCGTAGCAGCGGCGCTAACTATTACACCGCCACGGGCGCCGACGGCACACTGACGCTGAATATCAGCCAGGACAGCGGCGCGGGCTTTAAAACGCCGCTGACGGCGGCGATAGAACACAACGGCGTAACGAGCGCGCCGCTGCCGGTCATCTTTACCGTGGTCACCAGTCCGGACACGCCGAAGGCCAACTACTGGGGCCATATGGCGGAAACGCTGACCGACAGCAGCGGCGTGGCGTACAGGCGTCCGCTGCTGGCCAGCGAGTTTAGCGCTACGCCCGGCAAAACGCTGACCATCGCCAACGGCTACTACGACAAAGGCGAAACCTGGGGCATGATAACCGTCGATAAAGCCTGGAACGGCACCGGTGGCGGCTGTGGGCGCGACACGCTACCGACCGTAGCCAACCTCCAGACACTGTACGGGACATACCCGGATAACGCCATGCGCAGCCGTAACGGCTGGCCGATGACCAGTTCAGGCAACAACAACGTCAGCCGCTACTGGTGGGCGGGGGATTACGTGATATCGTCAGACGGCACGAAGTCGCTCTATGCGGCGGTCAACCTGTTTAACGACGGCAATGATGTCAAAACGACGACCAGCACCTCGATGTACTACATGCAGACCTGTCTTGCCTCGCCGCGCAGCGCCGCCGCCAGCCTGACGCTGACGCTGGCAGGCCAGGATGAAACCACCGGAAGCGCAAAGGCGAAGAAGGGCGAGCAGATGGCCGCCACCATCGACGTGAAAGACGCCGCAGGTCAGCCGATGAAAAACGTGATGGTGAAAATCAGCCGCGGATCTTCGTACAATCGCGCCAACAGCGCCACATCGTCCTCAAGCATCACAGACGATATTACGCTGCGTAATGTGATGCCGTCCGGCCTGGCGACATACCTGCTGGATACCTCGGCGAAATATCTGTATGCGCAAACTGATGCCCAGGGACAGGTGACATTTACCCTTGCGCAGGACAGTACCGCCGGTTTAAAAACCACTATCAGCGCCGCCACGATGGACGGCAGCAACCTGACAGACAGCAAAGACGCAATCTTTACCGTAGTGACCAGCCCGGACAGCGATAAGGCCAAATACTGGGGCCATATGCCGGAAACCTTTACCAACAGTAAGGGGGTTGAATTTAAGCGACCGCTGCTGCGCGCTGAACTTTCTTCAACGGCGGACACGTCGGGTTATACGGAAAATAACGAGACCTGGTATACCTGGAGCCGTTATCCGAATATGTATCAGGACACCGCCAGCCCGTGCGATCGGCTGGGGTTGCCGACGGTAAATGATTTACAGACGCTATATACCGATTATCCCAATGGCGCACTCACGACAACGCTTGGCCTACCGGTGGCATCAGGAAAATATTGGGGGGCGGGTAACTCAGTACCGGATGCCACGCACTCAGACAGTCAGTTTCAGTATGTCAGACTCAGCGATAATAATACGCTGACAACCAAAGCCAATACCGCCACGGCGCAGCTTTGTCTGGCAAAGCGCCGGGACTTGTCGATAGAACTCACCTCCAGCGACATGGATGCGGATAAAGGCGCTCCAGTGGCGAAGAAGGGCGAGAGCCTGCCGTTGACCGTCACTGTGAGGGATGGTTCCGGCACGCCGCAGCCCAATACCGCTATCCGTTTGGGACGAACGCTTTCGATAGACCGGGCGGGTGTCGTTGATGGCAGTTCCGGCGGAGGCATGGTACTCACATCGGTTGCGCCGTCTACGGGCTCAATGACGTTTAACTGCACGGTATCTTCGTGCACAAGTTATTGGTATGGCATTACGGATGAGGATGGTAAAGCGCAACTCGAAGTGACGCAGGATGATTCCCGTGGCCTGAGAACACCGCTACAGGCGATGCTTGTCGACGATCCGCTGACAGTTAGCGATATGGACGTCATTTTCACCGTCATTACCAGCCCGGACAGTGATAAAGCTAAATACTGGGGACACATGCCGGAAACCGTAACCAACAGCGCGGGCGTGAAGTTCCGGCGTCCGCTGCTGGCGGCGGAGATGACGTCGAATAGCGGTACTTACCTGGTTAACAATGAAACATGGCCCTTAGTCACCGCAGCGAACACTGAAAAAGCGGGCGCAACCGGCTGTGATGCGGAATACCAGCCGTTGTCGGGCGATCTGCAAACGTTGTATAGCGACAATCCTAACGGCGCAATCGGTACAAATTACGGCTGGCCGGTGGCGGGGAACAAATCCTGGTGGGCGGCGGATCGTGCGCCGAATACCGGATATTACCAATTTATAAACCTGAATAGCGGCGGTAAGGGCACCGCCAGTTCATCGACTGCCACCGGCGCTCAGGTGTGTCTGGTCGAGCCGCGTACTTCTACTCCTGCCAGTATTACGCTGACCTCGACGGCGATGGACAGCGCGAAAAATGCGGCGGTAGTGGCGAAGGGAAGCGCGATGCCGTTAACGGTGACGGTAAAAGATAGCAGCGGTAACCCGGTCGCCAACGTCGGTTTTACGTTGTCACGTGGCGATTCGAAAAATCGGGCAGGTATGGTGATAACGGATGGCGACGTGGCAGCGGATGCCGGAGCAGACGATCTCATGCTTAAAGAGCTGACTCCCGCAAGCGCCAGCCAAAGTATGACCACCACCGGGATTGTCTTTACCGGCACTACCGGCAGCGACGGTACGGCAACGTTTACGCTTAATCAGGATAAAAGCCTGGGGTTGAAAACGCCACTCACGGTGAAAGTGACGGACAATACGACTCTTCACGCATCGCTGGATGTGATTTTTATGGTACTTACCAGCCCGGATACGGATAAAGCGTTGTTCTGGGGAAATATGTCGGATACGACATCCGTCAACGGAAAAACGCTGCATCGTCCGTGGCTTCAGGCTGAGATGCTGTCAGGCGTAACGCCAGTATTTACCAACGGAGTGCATGCAAATAACGAGTACTGGGCGATGGCGCATACGGTGGACAACACGAAATGGGATATTGCCAAACAGTGCGGTAGCCTTAGCAAAGCACCGGATAATAACGACCTGTTGACGCTGTATCATTCAATTAGCTCGTTAGGCTGGCCGACGCAGGGCTATCCCTATTTATCTAAATCAACCTCAAGCGGCGGCATGTATTGCGGCGTAGATGAGAATACCAAGAGTCAAAACTGCGCCATTAAGCCGGCAGGCTCAGCGGGTTATGCGACGTGCGTGGAGTAACGTATTATGCGTCTGGCACGAAAATAATCTGCTTTTCACGTTCAATTGAGCTTCATGAAAAAGTGAAAGTAGCATTCATTGAAAAGTATATGTTCTGCTAATTGGCGTCACCACCGTTTGCCACGCGTGTGTAAAAGCGCCGTCTCCCTTCTGCAACCCGGCATCTGGCGCTACGTATATACTCTAAATAATTCGAGTTGCAGGAAGGCGGCAAGCGAGCGAATCCCCGGGAGCTTACTAAAGTAAGTGACTGGGGTGAGGGAACGCAGCCGCAGCACATGCAACTTGAAGTATGACGAGTATATTTAAAATAACGCCAGGTGTCGCATGATAATCACACCTTTTTGTTTCACGCATTTATTTATTTCAATATATGAAGTTATTAAATGTTATTCACGATATAAATATTTATTAAATGGATGAATGTATTTATATCAATTATAAATCAACCAGAAATTGACCTGGCATTGAAATAAGCCTTGAAATTAGTTAATAATTTGGCTTGGATAATATATTGTTTCAGGTGATTGCAACCATTCATAGAGCTGTATTTTTGTTATTTATTATTTAACTCATTGATAATGTAGCATTTAAAGGCTATTTGCAGCCCAATCAAAATCCAGTTTGCTTCGTGAACGTTATTAAAGGGAAATTTAAAAATTGAACAGGACTTACAGTATTGTCTGGAGCGCCGTGCGAAATATGTATGTCGTGGCTTCAGAACTGGCGCGAGGCCACAGCAAAGTTAAAGCGCAAGTATGCGCGAGTGAAACCCATTCTCCAAACCAAAAGTCCGAATATGGACAAATAATAAAAGCAACGCGCGCGGCGCTGGCTTGCGCCGTGGCTGCGGCGCTCGGATTTTTCAGCCCGCTGGCTATGGCCGATAATCAGGTATCATATGCTGATGCGCAGCCCCACGTTCTGGATGCGTCAACGCCGCCGATAAGCTATTCGGGCACCGATGAAGGCGCGGCGCTATATGTCTCGGGTGTCGCCACCGTCGGCTGGCAGCCCACCACGGTCACAGGGACGGGGCTCGTCATTGAAACAAGCGGAGGCGGGGCTGATGATCCGGATGGCGGTAAGTATGTTTCCAACGCCATTTCGCTGGATCATTACGCTATCCTTGAGCTTACCGACGCGAAGATAACCACTACGGGTATTTATACCCAGGGTATTTCCGCAGCGGATGGCAGCACACTGAGGTTAACAGACAGTACGCTAACGATTGACGGCAATTTCGGCGTAATGACGTTGTATACGGGTTCAGAAGCAACGCTGGACGGTACCATCGTTGAGGCAGCTAACAGCAGCAGCGCGCAGGTGCAACAAGGCAGTACGCTGAACGTGCTGGACGGTAGCACAATCACCCTGGCGCAAGGCCAGATAAACGTTGTTGCCGGAAACACCGCGACAGACGAGGGTTCCACCCTGAACCTGTCTGATAGCTCGGTCAGCTCTGCAGGTACGATGAGCACCATCCAGGGTACCAATAAGGCCGCTCTTAATCTCACCAACGCGACCATAACACATACCAATGCCAGCGGCGCGGCGGTACAGGCCAATAACGCCACTACCCTGGATATTACAGGCGGCAACATTACCTCTGCCGGTACGGGCGTGTATATTCTGGCGTCGGACGCCAGGATCGACGGCGCCACCATCAACGCCGACGGCGACGGTATCTTTATAACCAGCAAAAGAAAACTCGACGGGTATGAGGATCTCAACGCGCTGACGGTCAGCGACGCAAACGTCACCTCAAAAACTGTCGCACTGAACATTGATGGCAGCACGACCATTAACGACCCCATTGAGCTCACCAACAGCACCTTTACGGCGCCGACCGCGATCAAATTAGGCAGCAAAGCGACTATTCAGGCCGAAAAAACGATGCTGACCGGCAACATTGTCCAGACTGACGCGTCATCGTCATCGCTCTCTTTAAGCCAGGGGTCCACGTTAACCGGTAGTGTAGATGCGATGTTTACTACGCTGTCGCTCGACGACACCAGCCAGTGGAACATGACCGACCCGTCAACCGTCGGCAATCTGACCAACGACGGCGATATTACGCTGGGCAACGCGAGCGGTTCGACAGGTACGCTGCTGACGGTGGACAATACCCTGACCTTGCAGGACGGCAGCCAGATAAACGCGACGCTGGATACCGCCAACAGCGCGCCAATTATCAAAGCCGCCAACGTCACGCTGGACGGGACGCTGAACCTTAGCTCAACGGCCACCTTTGTCGCGCCCGAAACCGACGAACACTTTGGATCGATCACGCTGATTGATTCGCAAACTGCAATCACTACCGATTTTGACAGCGTAACACTGGATGCTGACACCTCCGCTATGCCGGATTATCTGACGATCAACGCGGGCGTTGATGCGAATGATAATACCAACTACGAGTTGTCTACGGGCTTGAGTTGGTACGCGGGCGCAAATTCTGCGCGCGCTGCGCATGGCACTTTTACCGTTGATGCAGGCAGTACCTTTACCGTCACCAGCGAACTGGACGAAACCACGGCGACCTCCAACTGGAACGGCAGCAAGCTAACCAAACAAGGCGACGGCACGCTGATCCTCAGCAACACCGGCAACGACTACGGCGATACTGAAATTGACGGCGGCATTCTGGCCGCCAAAGACGCCGCCGCGCTCGGCACTGGCGATGTGACGATTGCAGAAAGCGCAACGCTTGCGCTGAGCCAGGGCACGCTGGATAACAACGTGACCGGCGAGGGCCAAATTGTCAAAAGCGGTAGCGATGAGCTGATCGTGACCGGCGATAACAACTACAGCGGCGGCACCACTATTTCCGGCGGTACGCTGACGGCTGACCATGCGGATTCGCTGGGCAGCGGCGATATCGACAACAGCGGCGTGCTTAAGGTGGGCGAAGGCGAGCTGGAAAACATCCTTTCCGGCAGCGGCTCGCTGGTGAAAACCGGCACAGGCGAGCTGACGCTAAGCGGCGACAACACTTACTCCGGCGGCACCACCATTACCGGCGGTACGCTGACGGCTGACCATGCGGATTCGCTGGGCAGCGGCGATATCGATAACAGCGGCGTGCTTAAGGTGGGCGAAGGCGATCTGGAAAATACGCTTTCCGGCAGCGGTTCGCTGGTGAAAACCGGTACCGGCGAGCTGACGTTAAGCGGCGGCAACGATTACTCCGGCGGCACCACCATTATCGGCGGTACGCTGACGGCTGACCATGCGGATTCGCTGGGTACCGGAGCTGTTGCCAACAGCGGCGTGCTTCAGGTCGGCGAGGGCGAGCTGGAAAATACGCTTTCCGGCAGCGGTTCGCTGGTCAAAACCGGTACGGGCGAACTGACGTTAAGCGGCGATAACAGTTACTCCGGCGGCACCACCATTATCGGCGGTACGCTGACGGCTGACCATGCGGATTCGCTGGGTACCGGAGCTGTTGCCAACAGCGGTGTGCTTCAGGTCGGCGAGGGCGAGCTGGAAAATACGCTTTCCGGCAGCGGTTCGCTGGTCAAAACCGGTACGGGCGAACTGACGTTAAGCGGCGATAACAGTTACTCCGGCGGCACCACCATTATCGGCGGTACGCTGACGGCTGACCATGCGGATTCGCTGGGTACCGGAGCTGTTGCCAACAGCGGTGTGCTTCAGGTCGGTGAGGGCGAGCTGGAAAATACGCTTTCCGGCAGCGGTTCGCTGGTCAAAACCGGTACCGGCGAGCTGACGTTAGGCGGCGACAACAGCTATTCCGGCGCCACCACTATCACTGACGGCACGCTGATTGCCGCCAACGTCAACGCGCTGGGCAGCGGCAATATCGACAACAGCGGTACGCTGATACTGGATGCCAACGGCGCATTTGAGCTTGCGAACGTCACCACCCATAGCGGCGCCACTACCGCGCTGGCAGCGGGCAGCACCCTTGACGCGGGCCAGTTCACCCAGGAAGACGGCAGTACGCTAAGTATTGACCTCGGCGCGGCCACCGACGACGCCGTGATTACCGCCGACAGCGTCGCGCTGGGCGGCACGCTGAATGTTACCGGCATTGGCAGCGTTACAGACAGCTGGACGCCTGAGGCATACACCTACACGCTGATTGGCAGCGACAGCGCCATTACGACCGATTTCGACGATCTGACCGTCGCGGGAATGAATAGAGAAGATGTTGACTTCCTGACTATCGACGGAAAAGTCGATGAAGCAGACAACACCCACTATGATCTGACGGCCTCCCTCTCCTGGTATGCGGACAGAGACAACGCCACTACCGACGCCCACGGCACCTTTACCCTGAGCGACCCTGACGGCAGCTTTAACGTTGCGGCTACACTGACAGACGTTGACGATACGCTGGATCCGGGTAGCAGATGGGACGGTAAATCGCTGACCAAAGAAGGCGCAGGCACGCTGATCCTCTCTGGCGACAACGACTACAGCGGCGGCACCACCATCAATGAAGGTACGCTGGTCGCCGCCAGTACGACGGCGCTGGGCACCGGTCTGGTAGACAATAATGCCACGCTGGTGCTGGACGCAGACGGTGAAGTCAGCGCGGTGGGCGGCATCACCACTCATAGCGGCGCGACGACCCAACTGGCGCTCGGCACCTCGTTGGATCTCGGCGACAGCGCGTTAATTCAGCAAGATGGCAGTACGCTGAACGTTGAGCTGAATAGTGACTCAGTGCAACCGCTGATTACCGGCAGCAGCGCCACGCTTGGCGGCGATTTGGTCGTCAGCGACGCCAGCCTGCAAGCGCGCGCCTCCGACGCGGAGTTCCAGTCCTTTAAACTGATGGATATGACCAGCGATATCAGCGGCGACTTTACCAGCCTGACGATGAACCTCACTGACAAGCCGGACTATCTGACCGTAACCGGGACAATCAATCCTGAAGATGCGTCAGAATATCTGCTTACCGAAGGGCTGAGCTGGAATGCGACCGCCACGTCAGCGACGCCAGCACACGGCACGTTTACCCTGGGCGCAGGCGACAGTTTTGAAGTCACCAGCGTACTGGGCGATAAAACCGGCAACGGCGACTGGGACGGTAAATCGCTGACCAAACTGGGCGCGGGTAAACTGACGCTGAGCGGCGCGAACACCTATAGCGGCGATACCAACGTACAGGAAGGCACGCTATGGCTGTCCGGAGACGGCTCGATTGGCGAGATGGGCAGCCAGCAGGCGGTGAACGTCGCCTCCGGGGCGACCTTCGGCGGCAGCAATGGTACGACCGTTAACGGTAAGGTGACCAACGAAGGGACGCTGGTCTTCGGCAACAGCGAGGAAACAGGCGCTATCTTCACCCTCAATGGCGATCTGATCAACATGGGGACAATGACCAGTGGTAGCAGCTCCAGCACGCCTGGCAATACGCTTTATGTCGATGGCAATTACACCGGCAACGGCGGCTCGCTTTACCTGAATACCGTCCTGGGCGACGATGATTCGGCAACCGATAAGTTGGTCATTACCGGCGATGCTTCCGGCACCACCGATCTGTACATCAACGGCATCGGCGATGGAGCACAGACCACTAACGGTATCGAAGTGGTGGATGTTGGCGGCGTATCGACCAGCGATGCGTTTGAGCTAAAAAATGAGGTTAACGCCGGTCTGTATACCTACCGTCTGTACTGGAATGAAAGTGACAACGACTGGTATCTGGCGTCAAAAGCACAGTCTGATGATGACGACAGCGGCGGTGATGACACGCCTTCGGATGGCGGTGACGATGGCGGTAATGTCACGCCTCCGGACGACGGCGGCGATGGCGGTAATGTCACGCCTCCGGACGACGGCGGCGACGGCGGCGATGTCACGCCTCCGGACCACGGCGGCGATGTCGCACCGCAGTACCGTGCGGATATCGGCGCGTACATGGGCAACCAGTGGATGGCGCGCAACCTGCAAATGCAGACCCTCTATGACCGCGAGGGCAGCCAGTATCGTAATGCCGATGGCAGCGTATGGGCGCGCTTCAAAGCGGGTAAAGCGGAATCCGAGGCTGTCAGCGGCAATATCGATATGGACAGCAACTACTCCCAGTTCCAGTTAGGCGGCGACATTCTGGCCTGGGGTAACGGCCAGCAGAGCGTTACCGTTGGCGTCATGGCGAGCTACATCAACGCCGATACCGACAGCACCGGTAACCGTGGCGCAGACGGTAGCCAGTTCACCAGTAGCGGCAACGTAGACGGCTACAACCTTGGCGTCTATGCCACCTGGTTTGCCGATGCCCAAACGCATAGCGGCGCGTATGTCGACAGCTGGTACCAATATGGTTTCTACAACAACAGCGTAGAGAGCGGTGATGCGGGATCTGAATCTTATGATTCAACCGCTAACGCCGTCTCGCTGGAAACTGGTTATCGCTACGATATTGCGCTTAGCAACGGTAATACTGTCAGTCTGACGCCGCAGGCGCAGGTTGTCTGGCAGAATTACTCAGCGGATAGCGTGAAGGATAACTACGGCACCCGGATTGATGGTCAGGATGGCGACAGTTGGACAACGCGTCTGGGTCTGCGTGTTGACGGCAAGCTGTACAAAGGCAGCCGTACGGTTATCCAGCCGTTTGCTGAAGCTAACTGGCTGCACACCAGCGATGATGTGTCGGTATCGTTTGATGATGCTACGGTGAAACAGGATCTTCCGGCTAACCGTGCGGAGCTGAAAGTGGGTCTGCAGGCAGATATCGATAAGCAGTGGAGCGTTCGCGCTCAGGTTGCCGGGCAGACTGGCAGCAATGACTTTGGCGATCTGAACGGTAGCCTCAATCTGCGCTATAACTGGTAAGTTAGACAAAACCGGGCGGGTGTTCCCTGCCCGGTTTTGAGGCGAATGACAAACCGGTTGATCGTCAGATTATGGCTACACCTTATCCGACGTGGCGCGTAGGTTGGCTGAGGCGAAGTCGAAACCCAACATCGCGCTGCAAAGGGTGGGGGAGTGTTGGATTACGTGCCCGGCGTGACGGATTTGACTTCACTTTCAAGCCAGCCGTCCTCCAGTCTCGTGGTCATGATATCGCCTGCTTTGACCTGTTTGATCTTTTTCAGCACCTTGCCGTCCGTTGTCGTCGAAACCGTATAGCCGCGCGCCAGCGTGGCTAACGGGCTGACCGCTTCCAGATGCGTGACCGCGTTGCCAAAACGCTCGCGCTGTTCGCTTAACCGTGAGCGGATATTCTCCGTCAGACGATATTCAAGCTGTTGGATGCGCGACTGCGCGCGGTGAATGCGCGGCTGCGGATTTTGCTGGCTCAGGCGTTGACTTACGCACTGTTGGCGTTGATTGGCCTGCTTAATCCTGGCCTCAAGCGCAAATCCCATCCGTTGGCGTAGACGTTCCAGCGCGGTTTGCTGACGGGCCAGACGCAGTTGCGGATGTTGCTGTTGCAGACGGTGAAAAATCTGCGTGAAACGGCGGCTGCGATTGGCGAGGTAGTAGTCCATCGCCATGCCCAGACGCTGCTGGGCGGACTGGATCTGACGCAACAACTCCTGCTGGTTACGGCTGACAATTTCTGCCGCTGCTGATGGCGTAGGCGCGCGCAGGTCGGCGACAAAATCAGCTATCGTGACGTCCGTTTCGTGACCGACGGCGCTGACCACCGGAATGCGGCTGGCAAAAATCGCCCGCGCCACGCGTTCGTCGTTAAAACTCCACAAATCTTCCAGCGAACCGCCGCCGCGCCCGACGATCAGTACATCACATTCGCCGCGCGCGTTCGCCAGTTCGATAGCACGAACGATCTGCCCCGGCGCGTCGTCGCCCTGGACTGCGGTTGGATAGATAATAACGGGCAGGGATGGGTCACGACGCTTTAGCACGTGGAGAATATCGTGCAGCGCCGCGCCGGTTTTCGAAGTGATCACCCCAACGCAGTGGGCCGGGGAGGGCAACGGCTGTTTATGCTGCTGATCGAACAAGCCTTCGGCCTGCAGTTTGGCTTTTAGCTGCTCATATTTCTGCTGCAACAAGCCTTCGCCCGCGGGCTGCATACTTTCGGCGATGATTTGATAATCGCCGCGCGGCTCGTACAGCGTAATGTTGGCGCGTACCAGCACCTGCTGCCCGTGCTGCGGGCGGAACGTCACCCGGCGATTGCTGTTACGGAACATCGCACAGCGCACCTGAGCGGTATCGTCTTTGAGCGTAAAGTACCAGTGGCCCGACGCAGGCTGCGTGAAATTAGAAATCTCGCCGCTGATCCATACCTGTCCCATCTCCTGTTCTAACAGCAGACGAACCGTCTGGTTAAGGCGGCTTACGGTAAAAATTGAGGAAGTTTGAGAGGATAACATGTGAGCGGGATCAAATTCTAAATCAGCAGGTTATTCAATCGATAGTAACCTGCTCACGGGGGATCGCAAGCACTATTTGCAAAAAAATGTAGATGCAACCGATTACGTTCTGTATAATGCCGCGGCAATATTTATTAACCTCCCAGGTGAGATATTGCCCATGCTACGTATCGCTAAAGAAGCCCTGACGTTTGACGACGTCCTCCTTGTTCCCGCTCACTCCACCGTTTTGCCGAATACTGCCGATCTCAGCACGCAGTTGACGAAAACTATTCGTCTGAATATTCCTATGCTTTCTGCGGCGATGGACACCGTGACGGAAGCGCGCCTGGCAATTGCCCTGGCCCAGGAAGGCGGCATTGGTTTTATCCACAAAAACATGTCCATTGAGCGCCAGGCGGAAGAAGTTCGCCGCGTGAAGAAACACGAGTCCGGCGTAGTGACCGACCCGCAGACCGTCCTGCCAACCACCACGTTGCATGAAGTGAAAGCCCTGACCGAGCGTAACGGTTTTGCGGGCTATCCGGTGGTGACTGAAGATAACGAGCTGGTGGGTATCATCACCGGTCGTGACGTGCGTTTTGTGACTGACCTGAACCAGCCGGTTAGCGTTTACATGACGCCGAAAGAGCGTCTGGTGACCGTTCGTGAAGGCGAAGCCCGTGAAGTCGTGCTGGCAAAAATGCACGAAAAACGCGTAGAAAAAGCGCTGGTCGTTGATGATAACTTCCATCTGCTTGGCATGATTACCGTAAAAGATTTCCAGAAAGCGGAACGTAAACCAAACTCCTGCAAAGATGAGCAGGGCCGTTTACGTGTCGGCGCGGCGGTCGGCGCAGGCGCGGGCAACGAAGAGCGCGTTGACGCGCTGGTGGCGGCAGGCGTTGACGTACTGCTGATCGACTCCTCTCACGGTCATTCAGAAGGCGTGTTGCAACGTATCCGTGAAACCCGTGCTAAATATCCTGACCTGCAAATCATCGGCGGCAACGTCGCGACAGGCGCAGGCGCTCGCGCACTGGCGGAAGCCGGTTGCAGCGCGGTGAAAGTCGGTATTGGCCCGGGTTCCATCTGTACCACTCGTATCGTGACTGGCGTGGGCGTTCCGCAGATCACCGCTGTTTCTGACGCAGTTGAAGCGCTGGAAGGTACCGGTATTCCGGTTATCGCTGACGGCGGTATCCGTTTCTCCGGCGACATAGCCAAAGCGATTGCCGCAGGTGCAAGCGCGGTAATGGTGGGTTCCATGCTGGCGGGTACGGAAGAATCCCCGGGCGAAATCGAACTCTACCAGGGCCGTTCTTACAAATCTTACCGCGGCATGGGCTCGCTGGGTGCGATGTCCAAAGGTTCCTCCGACCGTTACTTCCAGAGCGACAACGCCGCTGACAAACTGGTGCCGGAAGGTATCGAAGGTCGCGTAGCCTATAAAGGTCGCCTGAAAGAGATCATTCACCAGCAGATGGGCGGCCTGCGCTCCTGTATGGGGCTGACCGGTTGTGCTACCATCGACGAACTGCGTACTAAAGCGGAGTTTGTGCGTATCAGCGGTGCGGGCATTCAGGAAAGCCACGTTCACGACGTGACCATCACCAAAGAGTCCCCGAACTACCGTCTGGGCTCCTGATTTTCTTCGCCCGACCTTCGTGTCGGGCGATTTATTTAATCTGTTTCACTTGCCTCGGAATAAGCGTCAATGACGGAAAACATTCATAAGCATCGCATCCTCATTCTGGACTTCGGTTCTCAGTACACTCAACTGGTTGCGCGCCGCGTGCGTGAGCTGGGTGTTTACTGTGAACTGTGGGCGTGGGATGTGACAGAAGCACAAATTCGTGACTTCAACCCAAGCGGCATTATTCTTTCCGGCGGCCCGGAAAGCACCACCGAAGAAAACAGCCCGCGCGCGCTGCAGTATGTCTTTGAAGCAGGCGTGCCGGTATTTGGCGTTTGCTATGGTATGCAGACCATGGCGATGCAGCTTGGCGGTCATGTAGAAGGTTCTAATGAGCGTGAATTTGGTTATGCGCAGGTCGAAGTGTTGACCGACAGCGCGCTGGTTCGCGGTATTGAAGATTCCCTGACCGCAGACGGCAAACCGCTGCTGGACGTGTGGATGAGCCACGGCGATAAAGTGACGGCGATTCCGTCCGACTTCGTGACCGTCGCCAGCACCGAGAGCTGCCCGTTCGCCATTATGGCCAACGAAGAAAAACGCTTCTACGGTGTACAGTTCCACCCGGAAGTGACTCACACCCGCCAGGGTATGCGCATGCTGGAGCGTTTTGTACGCGATATCTGCCAGTGTGAAGCGTTGTGGACGCCGGCGAAGATCATCGACGACGCCGTGGCGCGCATTCGCGAGCAGGTGGGCGACGACAAAGTGATCCTCGGCCTCTCTGGTGGCGTGGATTCTTCCGTCACCGCAATGCTGCTGCACCGCGCGATCGGTAAAAATCTGACCTGTGTATTCGTCGACAACGGCCTGCTGCGTCTCAACGAAGCCGAGCAGGTGATGGACATGTTTGGCGACCATTTTGGCCTGAATATCGTTCACGTACCGGCAGAAGAGCGCTTCCTGTCCGCGCTGGCTGGCGAGAACGATCCGGAAGCCAAGCGTAAGATCATCGGTCGTGTTTTTGTAGAAGTGTTCGACGAAGAAGCGCTCAAACTGGAAGACGTGAAGTGGCTGGCGCAAGGCACCATTTACCCTGACGTTATCGAATCTGCGGCGTCTGCAACCGGTAAAGCGCACGTCATCAAATCTCACCACAATGTCGGCGGCTTGCCGAAAGAGATGAAGATGGGGCTGGTTGAACCGCTGAAAGAGCTGTTCAAAGACGAAGTGCGTAAGATTGGTCTGGAGCTGGGCCTGCCGTATGACATGCTGTATCGCCATCCGTTCCCGGGGCCGGGCCTCGGCGTTCGTGTTCTGGGTGAAGTGAAGAAAGAGTACTGCGACCTGCTGCGCCGTGCTGACGCTATCTTCATTGAAGAGCTGCGCAAAGCGGATCTGTACGACAAAGTCAGTCAGGCGTTTACCGTCTTCCTGCCGGTTCGTTCCGTTGGCGTTATGGGCGATGGTCGTAAGTATGACTGGGTTGTCTCTCTGCGTGCCGTCGAAACCATCGACTTTATGACCGCACACTGGGCGCACCTGCCGTATGACTTCCTCGGTCGCGTTTCCAACCGCATCATCAATGAAGTCAACGGGATTTCCCGTGTGGTGTATGACATCAGCGGTAAACCGCCGGCTACCATTGAGTGGGAATAAGCCGATAATCCTTCCTGTGTTTTCATGAACAGGTAAAGGTGAATTTAACCCTCTGTTTTTACAGAGGGTTTTTATTTATGTGCATTCATGAATTTTCTATGTGGCGCACAGTTCCTGACGGCAAATTTGACGTAATTACGAACCCACGAAGGTTGGTTGTATCTTGCCGTGGTCGTTGATTTGTTCTCGTGCAAAGTTATCGGTTGGTCAATGCAACCACGAATGACAAAAGATATTGTTCTGAATGCGCTTCTGATGGCCGTGTGGCGACGTCATCCCCAAAAACAGGTGCTGGTTCAGTCTGATCAGGGTAGTCAGTACACCCGCTATGAATGGCTGAAATTGCACGGACTGGAGGGCAGTATGAGCCGTTGTGGCAACTGTCATGACAATGCGGTTGCAGAAAGCTTTTTCCAGCTACTGAAGCGTGAACGGATAAAGAAAAAGATCTACCAACGACTCAGAAGTGTCCAGGTTATCCGTGGCGATTCAGCCCAAATAAGGGGTATTTAAAATATAGTAACTTTATTCTTCAACTATATAACCAACGCCCAGCTTTAGCACTTTCAACGAGCATACCAACCGTTAGTGGCTTACGCGGATCAGGCTCTTTACTTCCAAAGTACTCTGGATTCAGATAGTTGAGTATGTCAAATCCTTCTGAATCTACATTCCAACGCTTGAAGTACTTTTGTAGAAGTTCTTCACTATCTTCAAAAACGAGTTTAAGATCATCCCTAATACTGGTATCAAGCGTGATGATTCGCTTTGGCCCACAGAGAAAGTACTTTTTAGTGTTATATTCCTGATCGATAAAATCGATAATTTCTTTCTCAATATCTCTCATTAGAAGTACGTCCACTTAATGCGATCTTTAGGAACCGCCACACGATTAAATGTATCTTTAATATTACGCTGGATATCATAAATCGTAGTGAATGTCATAACCCAACCGAGCCAGGGTACATTACGACCAACGAAACGACCTAAATTATTCGTTGAGCTTAGCTGTAATGAGTTGATAGTTTTGCCTGTCAACGTTGGTAATCTGATCCCAGGTGGCAGTTTATAGTTCAACCAATTACTGATGTACTTAGAAGCAATTAATGTTACTGGAGTTGTCCCACGAGGTTTACCCCTCGTAGGTAGAACTGGTTGCCCTGAACTGCTGAAAATTGGCTGTGCCAGCTACCGGGAGTTTAACCACGCTGAAGGCTATCGGGTTTTGTATTCGGTCGAGGGAATCTTAGTAACCGCGCATGTGATCTTATCACCCAGGCAGGATATCCCGCGGTTGCTCTTTAAGCGTCTGATCATGGCCTGAACCCATTGAGTGGGATTGTCTTTTTGCGTTAACGCTAAAGCTTCTTTTTCTTGCGCGGGCTTTTTAACGGATAACAGCTTAACGTTGTCCCGGCGTGGTGACAGAAAGCGATGACTGTTGCGCTTCTTTTTTATCCTGATGGTGCTGCCAGGCGCCGATAGAAGAGTAGACGAAACGTCCAAAGAAGAAGAGAAAACTGATAAGCAGTACGATACGGGTCATGCGAGTGTTAAATCGATGTCGTTTTCGCATACTGTTGGCCTGACTCACAAAGGGTTCCTTAACGTTGGCCCAGCGATATGGGCGGGATCAGGCTGGGTTCTTCAAGGGTATTATCAAGGCGAAGAACGTAACAAGCCTGCGTTCACTCTACATTAAGGCATACTGCGAACCGATGGTCAATTCCTCTTAATGTAAAATTGCGTCAGTTGATTTATCTTATATTGTTATGGAAGATAATTTTAGTATTTACATTAATAATAAATTAATGATAACAAAGAATAAAAAGGCGAATAAAGGCTGCAGGAGAAAGGTAATAATTGACTTAAATCAAATGTTACTTTTGTTTAATAATTACAATCGATGACTATCGTGTGATGTATATCTCATCATCAATTTAAAGTCAGGTGGGATGCCTGTCTGTTAACGCCCCTTTGGGATTGGGGGGTTCTGCTGAGCATCTATGAAACTAAATAAAACTTATATAAATATCAGAGATAAATGGTGGGGACTACCGCTCATTCTCCCTTCGATTTTACTGCCTGTTTTAAGTAGCGCAAATACTTATGCGCTTACCAGCACTGGAAATGTGGTTCTTTTTTACCTGCCGTTAGCTTTTATGCTTAGCCTGATGCTCTTTTTCGGCTGGGCAGCACTGCCGGGCATTGTGCTTGCTATCTTCTGGCGCAGATACCCGCAGACAGGGCTGTATGAAACCCTTTCCGTGACGATGCACTTTATCATTACTATCGTGCTAAGCTGGGGCGGCTATCGTGTCTTTTCCCCCCGGCGAAACAATGTTTCCCACGGCGACGCCCACCTGCTGTTTCAACGAATATTCTGGCAGGTATTTTGTTCAGCAACATTATTTCTGGTCATCTACCAGTTTGCCGCTTTTGTTGGCATGTACGAAAGCAAAGCCAGCCTGATGGGGGTAATGCCCTTTAATATCAACACGCTGATTAATTACCAGGCGTTACTGGTCGGTAACCTTGTCGGCGTGCCATTGTGCTATTTTATTATTCGTACTCTTCGCAATCCGCTGCACCTACGGGGGTATTATCAGCAATTAAAGCTACAGATTGATAGCAAGGCCACTAAAAAAGAGATCGTTATTTGGCTGGCCGTATTGACTACACTAATGTTTATACTGTGTATGCCATTGACTGATAATAGTTCAATATTTAGTACCAACTATACGCTTTCGTTATTATTGCCGGTCATGCTGTGGGGCGCGATGCGCTATGGCTATAAGTTTATTTCAATTATCTGGGCCGTCGTGCTAATTACGTCGATTCATTATTATCAGCGTTATATGCCCTGGTATTCAGGTTATGATACGCAATTAGCGATTACCTCTTCGAGCTATCTGGTTTTTTCTTTTATTGTTAATTATATGTCTGTACTGGCCACGCGTCAGCGCGTAGTGAGTGGTCGCGCACGGCGGCTGGCCTATCTTGACCCGGTTGTACATCTTCCCAATTTACGTGCGTTAAACCGCGCGCTCCAAAATGCGCCCTGGTCTACGATCTGTTTTTTACACGTGCCGGGCCTGGAGCTATTGGGTAAAAATTATGGCGTCATGCTACGCATCCAGTATAAGCAAAAGCTCTCTCACTGGATTACGCCGATGCTGGCCTCAAATGAGTGCGTCTACCAGATGTCAGGGCACGACCTGGTGCTGCGTCTTAATACAGAGGCGCATCAGCAGCGTATTGAAGCGCTGGATAAACATATTAAGCAGTTTCGGTTTATCTGGGATGGACTGCCGCTACAGCCGCCTGTCGGCGTGAGCTATTGCTGCGTGCGTTCTCCGGTTAGCCACCTTTATCTGCTGTTGGGCGAATTAAGCACCAGTTCCGATCTTTCGTTGACGACTAACGCGCCGGAGGATTTACAGCGGCGCGGCGCAATGCACCTGCAGCGCGATTTGAAGGGCAGAATTGCGATGATGAATCGCCTGCAACAGGCGTTGGAGCACGATCATTTTTTCCTGATGGCGCAGCCTATTTTCGGTGTTCGTGGGGACGTTTACCATGAAATCTTACTGCGACTCAGGGATGACAACGGCGACGTTATCAACCCGGACAATTTTTTACCCGTGGCGCATGAGTTTGGATTGTCTTCCGCTATCGATCTTTGGGTGATTGAAAACACGCTGCGGTTTATGGCGGCCAGCCGGGAATATATGCCCGCGCATCGTTTTGCCATTAATCTGTCGCCAACATCGGTATGCCGCGCTCGTTTCCCTGCAGAAGTTAAGCAGCTGCTTACGCAATATCAGGTTGAACCCTGGCAACTGGTTTTTGAGGTAACGGAAAGCAACTCTCTCACCAATGCTGAGCAGGCGCAGTTGACGCTGGGACAGCTACAGCAGTTTGGCTGTCAGATAGCGATTGATGATTTCGGTACTGGCTACGCCAGCTATGCGCGGCTGAAAAACGTCGACGCCGATATTCTTAAAATTGATGGCAGTTTTATTCGCAATATAGTGTCAAACAGTCTCGATTATCAGATTGTGGCTTCTATTTGTCATTTAGCGCGAATGAAAAATATGCAGGTCGTCGCGGAGTATGTCGAGAGCGAAGAAATACGAAGCGTAGTGCTCTCGTTGGGGATCGACTATCTTCAGGGATATTTAATTGGCGAGCCGCAGCTATTATCTGAGATTCAGTAAAGACAGACGCCGCGGCGCGGCGTCTGGCTCACAATTTACGCGGCGATCTCCGGCGAGCTTTCTTCCTCAATATTGAGACGCCAGCCAGTTACCGCTTCCCAGTACTGCTGTTCTTTTTCCAGATCAAGCAGTACCAGCGCATTCTGGCTGAACCAGTCATGCGGAAAACATAACGTCCAGTGGCTGTCATCGGTCGTTAGCCGCAGCGTCGGCGGCGTGGTGGTCGCCTGCCGCTGGTTGTTCAGTAATACGCCCAGCCGAAGTAGCTGAATTAACGGCAGATACTGTTTTTTCTTAAACAGCGTAAAGCGGGGCATATCATCCAGTTTTATGGCTTTACGATGGTAACGCACCAGCGTCGCCATCATCATTTGCTGCTCCTGATTAAAGCCGGGCAAATCGCTGTGTTGCAGAATATAAGCCGAATGGCGATGTAAACCGCTGTGATTAATATTCAGTCCAACCTCATGCAGCATTGCCGCCCAGCGAAGCAACGCTTCAAGCTGCGGATGCGCCAGTTTTGGCTGCTGGGCCTGCCACTGCTCGTACATCTGCATGGTGGTTTCCAGCACGCGTCTGGCCTGTTCTCTGTCAATGTTGTATTGATTGGCCAGACTTTTTGCGGTACGGCTGCGAACATCCTGATGGCGGAAGCGGCCTTCCATTTCATACAGTACGCCTTCGCGCAATGCGCCGTCGGAAAGGCGAAGCTCGCGGATAGCCAGAGCATCAAAAACGCCGCACAGAATCGCCAGGCCCGGCACAAAGACCGCTTTTCGTTCTTCAGACAGACCCGGCAGGCTGAGCGCATTAAAGGAGCGGTGCTTCAACACTTCTGACTTCAGTTTATCGAGGCGCTCCGGCGTAATGAAGCCATCTTTCTCACCCAGCGCCAGGAGAACTTCATGAGCGGCCTTAATCGTACCGGAAGCGCCCATCGCTACGTTCCAACCCTGAATACGATACTGCCAGGTTAAGGTTTCCAGTTTTTGCGCCGCCGCCATTCGGGCGCGCTGGAAGTTTTCTTTATTGATAACGCCGCCGGGAAAGTAGAGCTGCGCGAAGCTCACGCAGCCCATACGACGGCTTTCAACCAGCCTGGGTTCGAAGTTTTCGCCAATGACCAGCTCTGTTGACCCGCCGCCGATATCGATCACCAGCTTGCGGCCTTTTTCCGGCTGCGTATGTTCTACGCCCATAAAAATCAGGCGCGCTTCTTCGTTACCGGAAATAATCTCTATCGGGTAGGGAATAACCTTTTCCGCGCGTTTGAGAAAATCAGCGGCATTTTGCGCCTGACGTAACGTATGGGTGCCTACGATACAGACGCTGGAAGGGGAGAAACCTTGTAAGCGTTCAGCAAACAGCGACAGACAGCTAAGCCCCCGTTCCATGGCTTCTTCGCTGAGTTTGTTATCTGCGCCCAGCCCGTCCGCCAGATGGACGCGCTGTTTTAAGCGCCCGATAATCTGCATTGCGCCGTCAACCACGCGGGCAATGACCATATGAAAGCTGTTTGAGCCGAGATCGACCGCAGCGAACTCCTGCGGACGAGGGGATTTATCGTAAATTGGCATAGCGTTAGTCTGGTTGCTCGAGTGATTTGATGTAGTCATAAATTGCCAGCTGCGCCTGGACTTTACGGCGATTGCCGCGCGGTACGTAGCGGTTGCTGAGTTCTTTATCGATAAAACGCGCTTTTACCGTGTCGCTAAACAGAATGTCAATGATATCCAGGACGCGTTGTTTAAGCCGCGGGTCGAGGATAGGCGTAGCGACTTCGATACGGTAGTCAATATTACGCGTCATCCAGTCAGCTGAAGAGAGCCAAACTTGCTTATCACCGCCGTTTTCGAAAATATAAACCCGATCGTGTTCCAGATAGCGATCCACAATGCTAATCGCACGAATATTATCGCTAATGCCTTCCAGTTGCGGAATAAGAGAACACATACCGCGTACCAGCAGATTGACCTGGACGCCCGAACCCGACGCGGCGTATAGCCTGTCGACCAACCCTTTATCAACCAGGTTGTTAAGCTTTAAGGTAATCCCTGACGGTAAGCCTTGCTGGGCATTGGCGATTTCACGATCGATCATCTCATACAGCAGACGCCGTGAGTTTTGTGGAGAAACCATCAAATAATCGAAAGTGACCGGGCGATAGGGGTTTTCAATAAAATTAAAGACCCGACGCACTTCATTGGTAATGCGCGCATCGGCGGTCAGCAGCGAATAATCGGTATACAGCCGCGCTGTTTTTTCGTTGAAGTTACCGGTGCCGATATGCGCATAACGCACCACGTCATCACCCTCTTTTCGTGAGATGAGAAAGAGTTTGGCGTGAATTTTCAGCCCGGGCGCAGAGAAAATAACATGGACGCCCGCTTCGGTTAACCGCTTGGCCCAGTGAATATTTGCCTCTTCATCGAAGCGCGCCTGCAACTCCACCACCACGGTGACTTTTTTGCCGTTATGGGCGGCATGGATCATCGAGTCAATAATGCGCGAGTCTTTCGCTACGCGATAAATATTGATTTTGATCGCCAGCACGCTTGGGTCAAACGACGCCTGACGCAGCAGTTCCAGCACATGTTCAAAGGTGTGATAAGGATAATAGAGCAGCACATCACGTTCACGAATCGCGTCGAAACCGTTACGAAACTTCTCTTTATCAAACCAAAGATGGCGTAACCGCGGTAACGGTTTATTGACCAGGTTGGCTTTACCGACATTCGGAAAATTAATAAAGTCTTTAAAATTGTGGTAGCGCCCGCCGGGTACGATTGAGTCATACCGGGAGATCGTCAGTTTTTCCCGCAGTACGTCGACCAGCGCGGCGGGCATATCGCGTTGATAGACAAAGCGCACAGGCTCAGCGGTCAGGCGCTGCTTCAGGCTGGAAGACATCAGCTCCATCAGACTGGATTCCATCTCATGCACCAGGTCATATTCGGCATCGCGGGTCATTTTCATCGAATAGGCATTAAGCGCGTCATAGTCGAAGAACCCTTTAAAAATGTCATCCAGGCAGTAGCGCAGAATATTATCCAGCAGGATCATCGGCTTGCGTCTGCGCGGTGTCTCCGGCGGCAGATTAACGAAGCGTGGGACTTTGTCGGACGGTATCTCCAGCAGCGCATAGTTGATGGTGTCGCCACGGATAATCTCCACCGCCAGATAGGTGTAATCATCTTTTAAAAACTGAACAAGATCCGTCTCCCGGTTAATGAGAATCGGGGTAATATGCTGGCGCAAATAGTGCTTAAAATAGTGGCGCAACCAGCTTTGTTGGTTCACCGAGAGCTGACGCTCGTTGATCAGAAAGATTTGATTACGCGCCATTTCCAGCAGTAATTCGTTGTACAGGCCGTCGAACTCCTGGTCTGCTTTCAACACGCGGGACTGAATTTTGCCTAACAAATGGCGTGAATGAGAATTTGAACCCTGTTCTTCGCTGATAATAATACGTCGTTTCAGTTCAGCGAAACGCACTTTGTAGAACTCGTCGAGGTTATTAGAATAGATTCCCAGGAACCGCATCCGCTCAATCAACGGGTTGGATTTATCCGCTGCTTCCTGTAACACGCGTTCGTTAAATGCTAACCAGCTCAGTTCTTTCTCGATATATAGCTTTTCCTGACCCATTACTACCTATACTCCGTTTTATTCACGGGACACTGCCTGATAATTATGGCGAGCATTACGCGTTAATGTCCAACAGCGTCAGAAAAATATGACAATAAACTGATAGCATAAAGGAAGGGAAAAGAGTAGGCCGGATAGGCATTTATGCCGCCATCCGGCAAGCAGACGCAGTCCTGTCCGATGACATATTATTCGTCAGACGCATAACCTTGCGGCGGCAGACGACGCCCGTCCAGCCAGGCGGCGTTATCGCGCATCTTTAGACGCCCCTGCGCAAACCAGCTAATCACCAGCGGATAAATCGCATGTTCCTGAGTCTGTACGCGTGCGGTGATATCATCTTCGCTGTCGTTGGCAAAAACCGGCACCTTCGCCTGGAGAATGACCGGGCCGCCGTCGAGTTCGTCTGTCACGAAATGTACCGAGGTACCGTGCTCCTCATCGCCGTTTTCCAGCGCCTGGCGATGGGTATGCAACCCCGGATATTTTGGTAGCAGGGAAGGGTGAATGTTCAGCAGACGCCCGTAGTAATGCGCGACAAACATCGGACTCAGAATACGCATAAAACCGGCCAGCACGACCACATCGGGCGCATACGCGTCTATCTTGCGAATCAGCTCGCGATCGAAGGCGTCGCGGCTGTCAAACCGATCGGCAGTCAGCGCTTGCGCCGGAATACCGGCTTCTCTGGCGCGTTCAAGGCCGAACGCGTCGGCCTTATTGCTGAATACTGCCCTGAGGGTGCCTTTAATTTTCTTCGCTTCGCAGGCATCGATAATCGCCTGTAAATTGCTTCCATTGCCGGAAATCAGCACCACAATATTCATTATTCAATAACCACACGCTGTTCGGAATCAGAGGCTTTGATGATACCGATTTTCCATGCGTTTTCACCTTTCTCGTTTAGCAGAGCAAGCGCTTTGTCCGCTTCCGGAGCGGAGAGCGCAATCACCATGCCGACGCCGCAGTTAAAGGTACGGTACATTTCATGTCGGCTGACATTACCGGCGGTTTGCAGCCAGGTAAAGATGGCGGGCCACTGCCAGGACGACTCATTAATTACCGCCTGGGTATTCTCCGGCAGAACGCGCGGAATATTTTCCCAAAAGCCCCCGCCGGTGAGGTGGGCGATAGCGTGTACATCGACGTTTTCAATCAGTTCCAGAACCGATTTTACGTAGATACGGGTCGGTTCAAGCAGATGATCGGCCAGCGGCTTCCCTTCCAGCAGAGTGGTTTGTGGGTCGCAGCCGCTAACGTCAATAATTTTCCGCACCAGCGAATATCCATTCGAGTGCGGGCCGCTGGAGCCGAGTGCAATCAGCACGTCGCCTTCGGCAACCCGGGAGCCGTCGATGATTTCTGATTTTTCGACTACGCCGACGCAGAAACCCGCCACATCGTAATCTTCGCCGTGATACATGCCCGGCATTTCCGCCGTCTCGCCGCCGACCAGCGCGCAGCCGGATTGCAGGCAGCCTTCGGCAATACCGTTGATCACGCTGGCGGCGGTATCGACATCCAGTTTACCCGTGGCATAGTAATCGAGGAAAAACAGCGGTTCCGCGCCCTGAACGACCAGATCGTTTACGCACATTGCCACCAGATCAATACCGATAGCGTCGTGACGCTTTAAGTCCATCGCCAGGCGAAGTTTGGTACCTACGCCGTCAGTGCCGGAAACCAGTACCGGTTCACGATATTTTTGCGGCAACGCGCACAGCGCACCGAAACCGCCCAGACCGCCCATAACCTCCGGGCGGCGAGTTTTCTTCACTACGCCTTTGATTCGATCAACCAGAGCGTTACCCGCATCAATATCGACGCCGGCATCTTTATAGCTAAGAGAGGTCTTATCGGTCACTGCCTGGTTCCCCACGTTTTTTCTTGCGGTAAAAGTTAAATTCGGCGCAATTCTAACAGGGAAAGCAAACGTTTGCGAGCGTGGTCTGCGCCCTGGTTATCCGGGCGATTTTTTTTGCATGGTTTCGGTCGCTGCTTGAAAATTTCCCTGTTGGTAAAAAAGAAAAGGATATCCAGCACTTGGTTTACGACAGGCGGTCGGGACAGGTCATTCACCCTTAAAATTGCTAATATTCAAACGGTTGTTAGCCTTTATCGCCTGTTTCAACGTGAGTGATTTATACTCACTTTTCCGCTATCAGCGCTTTTGGTTGATCCAGGTCAAGCATACATTGTGTTGCGTCAGAGAGGAAAAGCGGTATAATCCGGCGATTTTTTTTGTGGTTGCCAGTCATCTGAGGATAGGAGAAGAGTATGAAGATCGTGGAAGTCAAACACCCACTCGTCAAACACAAGCTGGGTCTGATGCGTGAAAACGACATTAGCACTAAACGCTTTCGTGAACTCGCCTCAGAAGTAGGCAGCCTGCTGACGTATGAAGCGACAGCCGACCTGGAAACGGAAAAAGTCACCATCGAAGGCTGGAATGGCCCGGTGGAAATCGACCAGATCAAAGGTAAAAAAATTACCGTTGTGCCGATTCTGCGCGCGGGTCTGGGTATGATGGAAGGCGTTCTGGAAAATGTACCGAGCGCGCGTATCAGCGTAGTCGGGATGTACCGTAACGAAGAGACGCTTGAGCCAGTACCTTATTTCCAGAAACTGGTATCGAACATTGATGAGCGCATGGCGCTGATCGTCGACCCGATGCTGGCGACTGGCGGTTCTGTCATCGCGACCATCGACCTGCTGAAAAAAGCAGGCTGTAGCAGCATTAAGGTGCTGGTGCTGGTCGCCGCGCCGGAAGGCATTGCGGCGCTGGAAAAAGCGCACCCGGACGTTGAACTGTACACCGCCTCTATCGATCAGGGGCTTAACGAGCACGGATACATTATTCCGGGGCTTGGCGATGCCGGCGATAAGATTTTTGGTACCAAATAAGTGAATAAATAATTAAAAGCCGACTTTAAGAGTCGGCTTTTTTTTGAATAAAACCACTCATAACAAACACACTTAGAGGAAAACACTATGACGCGCCGTGCTATCGGGGTGAGTGAAAGACCGCCGCTTTTACAGACAATCCCGCTTAGTTTACAGCACCTTTTCGCCATGTTTGGCGCGACCGTGCTGGTGCCAGTTCTGTTTCATATCAATCCCGCGACGGTGCTGCTGTTTAACGGTATCGGAACGTTGCTGTATCTCTTTATCTGCAAAGGTAAAATTCCTGCCTACCTCGGATCGAGCTTTGCCTTTATTTCCCCGGTATTACTGTTGTTGCCGCTGGGTTATGAAGTGGCGCTGGGCGGTTTTATTATGTGCGGCGTGTTGTTCTGTCTGGTCTCTTTCATCGTTAAAAAAGCGGGCACCGGCTGGCTGGATGTGATGTTCCCGCCTGCGGCAATGGGCGCAATCGTTGCCGTCATCGGTCTGGAGCTGGCTGGCGTCGCGGCGGGGATGGCCGGATTACTGCCTGCGCAAGGGCAGTCGCCGGACACGAAAACAATTATCATCTCCATGGTCACGCTGGCGGTGACGGTGTTCGGCTCCGTACTGTTTCGCGGTTTCCTGGCGATCATTCCGATTTTGATCGGCGTGCTGGCGGGCTATGCGCTGTCATTCGCGCTGGGGGTGGTCGATACCACGCCGATTGCCCAGGCGCACTGGTTTGCGCTGCCGACCTTCTATACGCCGCGTTTTGAATGGTTCGCGATCCTGACGATTCTGCCCGCGGCGTTGGTCGTGATCGCCGAGCATGTCGGTCATCTGGTGGTGACGGCGAATATCGTCAAAAAAGATTTAGTGCGCGATCCCGGTTTGCACCGCTCGATGTTCGCTAACGGACTGTCGACGATCATTTCCGGTTTCTTCGGCTCCACGCCGAATACCACCTATGGGGAAAATATTGGCGTCATGGCGATCACCCGCGTTTACAGTACCTGGGTTATCGGCGGCGCGGCGATTTTCGCCATTCTGCTTTCCTGCGTTGGCAAACTGGCGGCGGCGATTCAGATTATCCCGTTACCCGTGATGGGCGGCGTCTCGCTGCTGTTGTACGGCGTTATCGGCGCGTCGGGGATTCGCGTCTTGATCGAATCGAAAGTCGACTACAACAAAGCGCAAAACCTGATCCTCACCTCGGTGATTTTGATCATCGGCGTGAGCGGCGCGAAAGTGCATATCGGCGCGGCAGAATTGAAAGGGATGGCGCTGGCGACCATCGTCGGGATTTGCCTGAGCCTGATTTTTAAACTGATTAGCCTGTTGCGTCCGGAAGAAGTGGTACTGGAGGCAAATGATGCGGAGCCCCCGCATCAGTAACGGGTTGCCGGGCAGCGATGCTGCCCGGTTCTATCTCACGGGAATTATGTGGTAAACTCAGCGCGATTTTATGTCATCCTGGGTTGAGGTATCTCTGAACACACCGGCACAGCTCTCTTTGCCACTTTATCTTCCTGACGACGAAACTTTCGCAAGTTTCTGGCCGGGGGATAACGCCTCTCTACTGGCCGCGTTACAAAACGTGTTGCGCCAGGAACATAGTGGATATATCTACCTTTGGGCGCGTGAAGGCGCGGGCCGCAGCCATTTACTGCACGCCGCCTGTGCTGAACTGTCGCAGCGTGGAGATGCGGTAGGCTACGTCCCGCTCGATAAACGTACCTGGTTCGTGCCGGAAGTGCTCGACGGTATGGAACACCTCTCGCTGGTGTGTATTGATAACATTGAGTGTGTCGCTGGCGATGAACTGTGGGAGATGGCGATCTTTGATCTCTATAACCGCATTCTGGAGTCCGGTAAGACGCGGTTATTGATCACCGGCGATCGTCCGCCAAGACAGTTAAATCTGGGCTTGCCCGATCTCGCTTCCCGTCTGGACTGGGGGCAAATCTATAAACTCCAGCCTCTTTCCGATGAAGACAAACTTCAGGCGCTACAGTTGCGCGCCCGGTTACGGGGGTTTGAACTGCCGGAAGATGTCGGGCGGTTTTTACTCAAACGTCTTGATCGCGAAATGCGCACGCTGTTTATGACGCTGGATCAGCTCGATCATGCGTCGATCACTGCCCAGCGAAAACTGACGATCCCGTTTGTCAAAGAGATCCTGAAACTGTAATACGCCGCGACGGCGGCGTTCAACGGTTAACCGAGGATGTCCAGCACCTGCTCAGGCGGTCGGCCAATGCGCGCCTGACCATTTGCCACCACAATGGGGCGCTCCATCAGTTTAGGGTGTTCAACCAGCGCCTGGATTAACGCCTCTTCACTCAGCTCACTATCCGCCAGGTGAAGCGTTTTATAGAGATCTTCTTTCTGGCGCATCAGTTCGCGCGCGCTGGACATGCCCAACATACGCAGCAGTTCCCGCACGGTGGCGGCATCGGCGGGCGTATCCAGATAAAGCACCACTTCCGGTTCCACGCCGTTAGATTTCAGCAGGTTCAGCGTGTCGCGGCTCTTCGAGCAGCGCGGGTTATGGTAGATTTTAATCGTGTCGGTCATGAGTTCTCCTTGTGACGCCATCCGGCTAATAAACGGCGATTACATTTTCGTGTATGGCTTGAAGCGTTCCTGTAACTGGCGCAACTGGTCGATACGCGCATCGTAACGCGCCTGTTGCTGACTACCCAGTTTTGCCTGGGCGCTGGCGCTACTGAGCAGTGAAATTGCCTGATCCAGTCGTCCCGCCAGCGCATAACTTTCAGCGCGCGCCGCCAGCTCCTGATCGCGGTTGTTCAGCGCGGCTTCGGCCTGAGCAAGCAGATCCCAGCCGTTACCGTCATCTTTATGGCTAAAGGTGTAGCGATTCAGAATGGTTTCCGCCGCTTTCGGCTGGCCTCCCTGGAGGTACGCATTGGCGAGGTTTAACTGCAGCACAGGATTAACGCGCAGATCGCGGGCATTTTTCAGGCGATTAATCGCGTCGTTGGCTCTTTTCTGCCCCAGGTCAATATCGGTGGCGAGGTCAAGATACCAGGCATTGTTCGGTTCCGCGCTTAACAGCGGCTGCAACGTTTTGCGCGCTTCATCGTACTTGCTCGCTTCCATCGCCTGCAACGCCCGGCCATATTGCGCCGCATGTTGCTGACGCACGTTGCCTTTAGACCACTGATCCAGCAGGTCGCTGGTAAGCTGGTTACGTCCGGAATTGTACATTCCCAGGGCGCGCGCTTTGGCGAAATAAAAGTCGGCGGAAGATTGCACCACGACCGGGCGCATCTGGTTGGCACGGTTGCGGGCATCCGCAAGGCGGCTTTCCGGTAAGGGGTGAGTGAGCAAAATTTCAGGCGGGCGCGTGGAGTAACGCGCCTGGTCGAGCAGTTTTTCGAGGAAAGAGGGCATCGCCTGTGGGTCAAATCCGGCGCGTTGCAGTACCTGAATACCAATACGGTCGGCTTCTTGCTCATTTTGCTGGGTGAAACTTATCATTCCCTGGCGCGTTCCCGCCAGAGTACCGGTTAGCGCCGCCATACCGGCCTGTGGGCTGGCCATGGCCAGCAAAATGGAACCCAGCGCGCCCACCCAGGTAAGCGGCGCGCTGCGCTTTTGATCTTCCATCGCGCGCGCCAGGTGGCGCTGCGTCACGTGGGAGATTTCATGCGCCATGACTGAAGCTAGCTGGCTTTCGTTATCCGCGTAGCGAAAAAGCGCCGAGTGCAGCACCACATTGCCGCCAAAGAACGCGAAGGCGTTGATTTCGTCATTATTGATCAAGAAAAAATGGAAGGGCGTTTTGACGGAGTCGGCGTGCGAGACCAGACGCATACCCAGCGCGTTAATGTATTGCACCAGCAGCGGATCGTTGATTAACGGCGCGCTGCCGCGTAGCTGGCGCACATAAAAGTCGCCCATTTGCATCTCTTGTCCGATAGAAAGCGTGCTTCCTGCCGAGGTTCCCATATCGGGCAGCGTGTCGGCAGGGTCGGCAAATGCGGGCGCGACCTGACCGAGAGCCAATGCTGCAATGAGGGTTGCCACCAGGTTTTTTTTCAACTGCCTGAACATAACCTCTATCCTGTTGTTTTGAGATAGCCCTTTGACCAACGTCGTGAAATATCGTTCCACGCTCCGACACTTCATAAGTGTAACTGTGATGAGCACAGACTCACTATTTTAGTTTCCTGAATCAACGATAAAAAGCGAAGTCTTTTTTGTGACATTTCGATACAATTCGGCATCACAATCCCGCAGTTGAGTTCTGGGAAGGGTTTTATGCTCGAAATGTTAATGCAATGGTATCGCCGTCGCTTCAGCGACCCGGAGGCGATTGCCTTGCTGGTCATTCTGGTGGCTGGTTTTAGCATCCTCTTTTTCTTTAGCGGCCTGTTAGCGCCGCTGCTGGTCGCTATCGTACTGGCCTACCTGCTGGAGTGGCCGACGGCGCGCCTGCAGGCGATTGGCTGTTCCCGGCGCTGGGCAGCCTCCATTGTCCTTATCCTTTTTGTCGGCATTCTGTTATTAATGGCGTTTGTGGTGATGCCGATTGCCTGGCAGCAGGGTATTTACCTGATTCGTGATATGCCCGGTATGCTGAATAAACTGTCCGATTTCGCCGCGACCTTGCCGCGACGCTATCCGGCGCTGATGGATGCGGGCATTATTGATGCGATGGCGGAAAACATGCGTACCCGGATGCTTAACATGGGCGATTCGGTGGTGAAGTATTCGCTGGCTTCGTTAGTCGGGCTACTGACGCTGGCGGTATATCTGGTGCTGGTGCCGCTGATGGTCTTTTTCCTGGTAAAAGATAAAGAGCAGATGCTGAATGCCGTGCGCCGCGTGCTGCCGCGTAATCGCGGGCTGGCGGGGCAGGTGTGGAATGAGATGAATCAGCAGATCACCAACTATATCCGCGGAAAAGTGCTGGAGATGGTGGTGGTGGGCGTAGCGACCTGGCTGGGTTTTTTGCTGTTTGGCCTCAACTATTCGCTACTGCTGGCGGTACTGGTGGGCTTTTCGGTTCTGATCCCCTATATCGGCGCCTTTGTGGTGACAATTCCGGTGGTGGGCGTCGCGCTGTTTCAGTTTGGTCTGGGGACGGAATTCTGGAGCTGTTTTGCCGTTTATCTCATTATTCAGGCGCTGGATGGCAATTTGCTGGTACCGGTACTTTTCTCCGAAGCGGTGAATTTGCATCCGCTGGTGATTATTCTGTCAGTGGTGATTTTCGGCGGTCTGTGGGGTTTCTGGGGGGTGTTTTTCGCCATTCCATTGGCGACGCTGATTAAAGCCGTTGTCCATGCCTGGCCGGATGGTCAGGTGACGGATGCCTCATCCTGAGCGGTCAGTACAAAAGTTGTAAAGCGTGAACGACATCATAGTGCCCTGCCGCCATTTTGCGCACGCCTGATGAGGGACAAGCGCTTAGAAAGCCGCTCTTTTTTTTAATGCCGCACCGTGTTGCGGCATTTTTATTGTCGGAACCTACAAAATTCTCGCTGCTGAAGGAAAACTGTATTGTAGAAATTGATTCCGCTACCGCCAATCAGCTTAAAGGCGTGCGATGTCAACAATCCGCTGTGTGGTCCTCAGGGCGCATCGGCCATTTTTGGCCCACAAAAAGGGGCGACAGCGGAAATGGTGAACACCCTGGACGAGGCGCTGGAAAACTGCGGCCGGCATATTTATCAGGCTACGGGACGTGAGGTGATTAACGCTCCCGGCGCGGCAGGCGGAATGGGCGCCGCGCTTTTAGGGTTGCTCAATGCTGAATTACGCGCCGGCGTAGAGATTGTCGTGGAAACGCTACAGCTTGAGCAGGCGGTTAAAGATGCCGATCTGGTGATGACCGGAGAAGGGCGTCTGGCGCGGCAAGCCTGACGGCGCATTCCCTTTCCAGGCCGCACATCAGCGCGGCCTGAGGCTTTTACGCGTTTTCTTTCAGCCAGTTCAGCACCACATCATGGTGATTGCTGGTTTTAAAATCATTAAAGACGTGTTCAATCTTACCATCAGCGTCAATCAAAAAGCTGATGCGGTGAATGCCGTCATACGTTTTGCCCATAAACGACTTTTCGCCCCAGACGCCGAACTGTTCACACACCTGATGGTTTTCATCGGACAAAAGGGTAAAGTTCAGCAGCTCTTTTTCAGCGAAACGGGAGAGTTTTTCAGGTTTATCGGTGCTGATGCCCAGCACGTCCACGCCTGCTTTTTTGAGCTCGTCCATGTTATCGCGTAAGCCGCAGGCCTGCACGGTACAGCCGGGTGTCATGGCTTTTGGGTAGAAATAAACCAGAACGCGCTGTCCCTGGAAGTCGGTCAAATTTACTTGTTCCCCGTCTTGATCCGGCAAGCTAAATTTCGGTGCGATATCACCGGCTTTCAGTGGATTCATTACTTAACTCCATCCTGTTCATCATGTTGTGAGTAATTGACGACGTTTATACTGCCTTGCGCATTGAGTTCTGTACATAGTGCTTTAAAGGCTTGCTCAATATTTGCGGAATTTTGCGACGCCGGGCTATGTGCGGTGATTTGAATAAATAATTGCGCAGCTTTATCACCTTCAGCCGGCTGCGTGCGGGAGACCAGCTCCGCAATATTCATTTCATGACTATTAAACAGCGCGGTGAATCGCTCAATTAAATGCGGGGAGTCGGCGACCTCAACCTGAACCCATACCGTCGCGGGCATTGCCGGGCGGGGGCGGTCGGACGTCCGTTTCATCACAATCAGCAGATCCAGCTCCGCGCCTTTTAACGGCAATGTCGATTCAATCAAGGTAATCGCGTTCCACGTGCCGGACAACAGCATAATAAACGTGAATTCATCGCCCAGCATCGCCAGTCGGCTGTCTTCGATATTACAGCCGCAACTGCTGACATGGCGAGTAATGGTATTCACAATACCGGGCCTGTCGGCGCCCAGCGCAGTGATAACCAAATAGTGTTGTGATGACGGTGTCAAACCAGTTATTCCTTTGAGCGGTGAGGTAATCTTAAGGAAACCATAAAAAAAACCTGCATACAACAATCAGAACGGCTTTGGTCGCTTGCTTTTATTGCCATACCAAACGTACCATTGAGGGACTTGTTTGCACAGAGGATGGCCCATGTTCACGGGAAGTATTGTCGCGCTTGTTACGCCGATGGATGAGAAAGGTAACGTCAGTAGGTCTTGCCTGAAAAAACTCATTGATTATCATGTCGCCAACGGTACCTCGGCGATTGTTTCGGTTGGCACTACCGGCGAGTCTGCCACGCTAAGCCATGATGAACATGGCGATGTCGTGATGATGACGCTGGAACTGGCTGACGGACGTATTCCGGTTATCGCCGGCACGGGCGCAAACGCGACCGCGGAAGCGATTAGCCTGACGCAGCGTTTTAACGATAGCGGTATTGTAGGCTGCCTGACGGTAACGCCGTACTACAATCGCCCCACGCAGGAAGGTTTGTTCCAGCATTTCAAAGCCATCGCGGAACACACTGACTTGCCGCAAATTCTGTATAATGTGCCGTCCCGTACCGGTTGCGATATGTTGCCGGAAACCGTGGGTCGTCTGGCGGAAATAAAAAATATTATCGCTATCAAAGAGGCGACAGGGAACTTAACCCGCGTTCACCAGATCAAAGAGCTGGTTTCAGACGATTTTATTCTGCTTAGCGGCGATGACGCGTCTGCGCTGGACTTTATGCAACTGGGTGGTCATGGCGTGATTTCCGTTACGGCTAACGTAGCGGCGCGCGAGATGGCTGACATGTGCAAACTGGCGGCGGAAGGGCAATTTGCCGAGGCGCGCGCTATCAACCAGCGTCTGATGCCGTTACACAACAAACTATTTGTCGAACCCAATCCTATCCCGGTGAAATGGGCATGTAAGGCATTGGGTCTTGTGGCGACCGACACGCTGCGCCTGCCAATGACGCCTATCACGGACCATGGTCGTGACATCGTCAAAGCAGCGCTTCAGCATGCTGGCCTGCTGTAAAGTTTAGGGAGATTTGATGGCTTACTCAGTACAAAAGTCGCGCCTGGCGAAGGTTGCGGGTGTTTCGCTTGTTTTGCTGCTCGCTGCCTGTAGTTCCGATTCGCGCTACAAGCGCCAGGTAAGCGGCGATGAATCCTATCTGGATGCCGCGCCGCTTGCTGAACTTCACGCCCCGGCAGGAATGATCCTGCCGATAACGACCGGCGACTACGTTATTCCGGTCACGAAGGGGAGCGGCGCGGTTGGTAAGGCGTTGGATATCCGTCCGCCGGCGCAGCCGTTAGCGTTAGTGAGCGGCGCGCGTACCCAGTTCTCTGGCGATACCGCTACGCTATTGGTGGAAAATGGCCGGAGCAGCACGCTGTGGCCGCAAGTCGTCAGCGTGATTCAGGCGAAAAATTATCCGATTGAAAAACGTGACGATGCCAGCCAGACCCTGACGACCGATTGGGTGAACTGGAATCGCCTGGATGAAGACGAACAGTATCGTGGACGTTATCAAATCTCGGTGAAGCCGCAGGGCTATCAGCAGGCGGTAACGGTAAAACTGGTTAATCTGGAACAGGCTGGCAAGCCGGTCGCTGACGCGGCGTCGCTGCAGCGCTATAGCACGGAAATGATGAACGTCATTTCCGCCGGTCTGGATAAGACCGCTACGGATGCGGCAAATGCCGCGCAGAACCGTTCCGCCGCAACGATGGATGTGCAGAGCGCCGCTGATGATACCGGTTTACCTATGCTGGTCGTTCGCGGTCCGTTCAACCTCGTGTGGCAGCGCCTCCCGGCCGCGCTGGAAAAAGTGGGCATGAAAGTCACCGACAGCACTCGCTCTCAGGGCAGCATGGCGGTAACGTACAAACCGTTGTCTGACAGCGACTGGCGGGATCTGGGCGCTAGCGACCCGGGCCTGGCATCCGGAGACTATAAATTGCAGGTTGGCGATTTAGATAACCGCAGCAGCTTGCAGTTTATCGATCCTAAGGGGCATACTCTGACGCAAAGCCAGAACGACGCGCTGGTTGCCGTCTTCCAGGCAGCGTTCAACAAGTAATTTAACAGGGCTGGAGCAATCCGGCCCTTTTTTCTGATAAGATACGCAAACGTGTGCGTCGGTACAAAAACGCGATTTAACCGCTATTTCGCACCACAATTACAGGCCGGCGTCTCCGGCAGGCGTAGCAGGAAATGAATACTTATCGTTAATTCACACCCAGGAGTGTTAAAGATGCAAAAGCAAGCTGAGTTGTATCGTGGTAAAGCGAAAACCGTATACAGCACGGAAAACCCGGACCTGTTGGTGCTCGAATTCCGCAATGATACGTCAGCAGGGGATGGCGCGCGCATTGAACAGTTTGATCGCAAGGGCATGGTAAATAACAAATTCAACCATTTCATTATGACCAAACTGGCCGAGGCGGGCATCCCGACCCAGATGGAACGTTTGCTGTCTGATACCGAGTGTCTGGTGAAGAAGCTGGAGATGGTGCCGGTTGAATGTGTGGTGCGCAACCGTGCGGCTGGGTCGCTGGTCAAGCGTCTGGGCGTGGAAGAAGGCATGGAGCTTAACCCGCCGATATTCGATCTGTTCCTGAAAAACGACGCGCTGCACGACCCGATGGTGAATAGTTCCTACTGTGAAACGTTCGGTTGGGTAAGTCAGGAAAATCTGGCGCGTATGAAAGAGCTAACCTACAAAGCCAACGACGTACTGAAAAAACTGTTTGATGACGCGGGTCTTATCCTGGTGGATTTCAAACTGGAGTTTGGCCTGTATAAAGGCGAAGTGGTGCTGGGCGATGAGTTTTCGCCGGACGGTAGCCGCCTGTGGGATAAAGAGACGCTGGACAAAATGGACAAAGACCGCTTCCGCCAGAGCCTGGGCGGTCTGATTGAAGCCTATGAAGCCGTCGCGCATCGCCTGGGCGTGAAATTAGATTAATTCCGCTTCTGACCGGGGGGCAACCGCTCTCCGGTATCATCCTTTCCTCATTCTGATAGCGTTTACCTGTGGTAATCCTGCGCCTGACCGCCTACGATCATCTGTATAACAAAGAGAGAATGAGGTGATTATGCGCTGGCAAGGGCGTCGTGAAAGCAACAATGTAGAGGACAGACGTAATCGGCCAGGCGGCCCCTCGCTGGGTGGCCCAGGCTTTCGTCTTCCGCGCGGAAAAGGCGGCATCATTCTGTTGGTGGTGGTGTTGGTCGCAGGGTACTATGGGGTGGATTTAACCGGTCTGTTGACCGGCCAGCCGGTTTCGCAGCAGCAGTCGACGCGTTCGATAAGCCCCAATGATGATGAAGCGGCAAAATTTACCTCGGTGATTCTGGCGACGACCGAAGATACCTGGGGTCAACTCTTTCAAAAAATGGGGCGCGGCTATCAGCAGCCAAAACTGGTGATGTACCGTGGTATGACGCGCACCGGCTGTGGTGCGGGTCAGTCCGTGATGGGGCCGTTTTACTGCCCGGCGGACGGCACCGTTTATATCGATCTCTCATTTTACGATGATATGAAAAATAAGCTGGGCGCGGACGGTGATTTTGCCCAGGGTTATGTCATCGCCCACGAAGTCGGCCACCACGTACAAAAACTGTTAGGTATTGAGCCGAAAGTACGCCAGTTGCAGCAAAACGCGTCGCAAACGGAGGTGAATCGCCTTTCGGTGCGCATGGAGCTACAGGCGGATTGCTTTGCCGGCGTGTGGGGACACAGTATGCAGCAGCAAGGCGTACTGGAGGCGGGCGATCTGGAAGAGGCGCTCAATGCCGCACAGGCTATCGGCGACGATCGCTTACAGCAACAGGGGCAGGGGCGCGTCGTGCCGGATAGTTTTACTCACGGCACCTCAGAACAGCGCTACAGCTGGTTTAAGCGTGGATTTGACAGCGGTGACCCGGCGCAATGTAATACGTTTGGCAAAAACTTTTGATAAACCGGGGCAGGGATGTCTGATATCGATGCGCTACAGGCGTTAACGTCGCAAATGACACAGGAAGGCATTCGCCGTTTACTGGTCATCAGCGGCGATGCGGCGTGGTGCCGGAAGCGGGCCGAGGCGATACGCGCTGCATTGCCCGGTGACTGGCTGTGGGTCGCGCCTGACGCGCCCGCCCAGCCGTGCTGTACGCCACAGGCGTTACAAACGCTGCTGGGCCGTGAATTCCGTCATGCGATATTTGATGCCTGGCAGGGCTTTGACGCCGCAGCGTTTGCCGCCCTGAGCGGGACCTTGCAGGCCGGAAGCTGGCTGCTTCTGCTGATGCCGCCGTACGAGACGTGGGAAAGCAGGCCTGATACCGATTCACTGCGCTGGAGCGACTGCGCGCAGCCTATCCCCACACCGCAGTTTGCACAGCATCTTAAACGGACTCTCTCCCGCGATCCGCAAACGCTGCTTTGGCGACAGCGCCAGCCGTTTTGCTGGCCATCTTATCCTTCCCGTGAATGCTGGCGACCCGCCACCGGCGAGCCGCAGCCGGAGCAGGCGGCTATCTTATCGCGTTTACGTGAAATGCCGCCCGGCGTGGCGACGGTGATTGCCCCCCGTGGGCGCGGCAAATCGGCGCTGGCCGGGCAATTCATCTCCCGGATGGCGGGCACGGCTATCGTGACCGCACCGGCGAAAACGGCAACGGATATCCTGGCAGCGTTTGCCGGTGAGCGGTTCTGCTTTATGGCGCCGGATGCGTTGCTGGCGAGCGGGGCAAGAGCCGACTGGCTGGTGGTTGACGAGGCGGCGGCAATCCCCACGCCGCTGCTGCTGCAACTGGTTTCGCGCTTTCCCCGCATACTACTCACCACCACCGTTCAGGGCTACGAAGGCACCGGACGCGGTTTTTTACTTAAGTTTTGCGCCCGTTTTCCGCAGCTTCACCGCTTCACGCTTCGTCAGCCTGTCCGCTGGGCGCCAGAATGCCCGCTGGAAAATATCGTCAGCGAGGCGCTGATATTCGACGATGAAGCGTTTGCGCAGGCGCCACATGGCGCGATAGAAATCTCGGCGTTTTACCAACAGGCCTGGGTGAATACGCCCGCGTTGCCGAGGGCTGTGTATCAGTTACTGTCGGGGGCGCACTATCGTACTTCGCCGCTGGATCTGCGCCGAATGATGGATGCGCCAGGACAGCATTTCTTGCAGGCTACGGCGAATAACCGTGTGGCGGGCGCCCTCTGGCTGGTCGAAGAGGGCGGGTTATCCGCAGAACTCAGTCAGGCTGTATGGTGCGGTTTCCGGCGGCCGCGTGGGAATCTGGTGGCGCAGTCGCTGGCGGCGCACGGTAGCGACCCTTTAGCCGCGACGCTGGTTGGGCGTCGCGTAAGCCGTATCGCAGTGCACCCCGCTCGCCAGCGTGAAGGCATCGGTCAGCAGTTGATTGCCTGCGCGTGCATGCAGGCGGCGCAGTGTGATTATCTTTCCGTCAGCTTCGGCTATACGCCGAAGCTGTGGCGTTTCTGGCAACGCTGCGGCTTTGTACTGGTACGGATGGGCAACCATCGGGAGGCGAGCAGCGGTTGCTATACGGCGATGGCGTTATTGCCGCTGAGCGACGCGGGAAAACGGCTGGCGCAGCAGGAACACCGGCGTTTGCGCCGCGATGCGGATATCCTGACGCAGTGGAACGGCGAGGCGATACCGCTGGCGGCGTTGCGCGAACAGGCGCTTAATGATGAAGACTGGCGTGAGCTGGTCGGTTTTGCGTTCGCGCACCGTCCGCTACTGACATCGTTAGGTTGCCTGCATCGTTTACTGCAATACAGCGCATTGCCATTACCGGCGCTGAGAGGGCGGCTGGAAGAAAAAGCCAGCGATGCCGAACTGTGCGCCCGGCTACGCATTTCAGGCCGTAAAGCTCTGCTGGCGTTGCAGCGTGCGCAGGCGGCGCAGGCGCTAATTGCGTTGGATGCCGGACGAACGCAGAGTTTGCGCGACGTAATGCCCGGCGGTGGGGACCATGCCGGATAGCGATACCTGTCCGGCATGATATCCGGTTACTTTTTCGGCTGATCTTTCTTCGGCCAGTCGTCTTCATCGTCCCACTTATCGTTAAAATCGCGATGCGGGGGCAGCTCAGGTTTATTGGCAAGGAATTTCTTATGGTCGATGCGTTTGAGATCTTTGATCACATTCAGCAGTACGCCTACCAGAAACACCAATACCAGAATCCACCAATATTTTGCCAGCCAGTCCATGCTTATTTCCTCTTACCGGAACGCTCATCAGGCGACGAGCTGTTCCATAATGCGTTGATACATACGGGCCAGTAGCTGGAGATCGGCGGCATTCACACATTCATTAATTTTATGAATGGTGGCGTTCACCGGCCCCAGTTCTACCACCTGCGCTCCCATACGGGCGATAAAACGTCCGTCGGACGTACCGCCCGTCGTCAGTAATTGCGGTTTAATTTCATTATAGTGCTCAATGGCGTTTACCACCGCGTCCACCAGCTTGCCGCGTGCGGTCAGGAACGGCTGCCCGGAAAGCCACCAGTCTACGGTATAGCGTAGCTGATGCTTTTCAAGCAGCGCATGTACCCGCTCTTTGATCATCTCATCGGTCAGTTCCGTGCTGAAACGGAAGTTAAACTGCACGAACAGTTCGCCGGGAATGACATTATTGCTGCCGGTGCCTGCCTGGATATTGGCTACCTGCATACTGGTGGCCGGGAAAAAGTCATTGCCCCGATCCCACTCGATAGCGACCAGTTCATTAAGAAAAGGCGCGGCGCGATGAACAGGGTTATCCGCCAGATGCGGATAGGCGACGTGCCCCTGAACGCCATGGATAGTGAGGTTACAGGTGAGAGAACCGCGACGCCCGTTTTTGACGACATCGCCCACAATTTCAGTACTGGAAGGTTCGCCGACCAGACAGTAATCCAGCCGCTCGTTACGGGCCATCAGCGCTTCAACCACCTTTACGGTGCCATTTTTTGCGCTGGCTTCCTCATCAGAGGTAATCAAAAATGCGAGGCGGCCCCGGTGATGAGGATGCTGCGCAACAAAACGTTCAGCAGCCACCACCATGGCCGCCAGTGAACCTTTCATATCCGCCGCGCCGCGACCGAACAACATTCCGTCGCGAATCGTAGGCTCAAACGGCGGATTGATCCAGCGATCGACATCGCCAGCCGGTACGACGTCAGTATGCCCGGCGAACGCCAGCGTTTCGCCACGCCCACGCCATGCCCAAAAATTTTGCGTGTCGCCAAAATCCATATGCTCAATGGTAAAACCGATTTTACGCAGGCGTTCAATCATTAATGCCTGACAGCCTGCGTCATCCGGACTCAGGGAGGGGCGACGAATAAGTTGCTGTGTCAGCTCAATAACCGGGCACGACATAGACTACACCTCATCAAAAAACTGCTGATAACGGGATTCACTGAAACCAAGCAGCATAGGCTTCCCGGGCGCGCAGAGCAATGGGCGTTTGATGATTGCCGGCTGTTCAACCATGAGAGCAGCGGCGGAGTCGGCATCGGTAATCCCGCTGCGGTGGCCTTCATCCAGTTTGCGCCATGTTGTGCCGCGCGTATTCAGTAAAGGCTGCCAGCCGAGTTCGGCAATAAAGGTATTAAGAAGAGGGAGGTCTATGCCATCCACACGGTAATCGTGAAAACGATAATCAATGCCATGTTCCTCCAGCCAATGGCGCGCTTTTTTGATCGTGTCGCAATTCTTAATGCCATAGAGGGTAATCATATTGAATCCTTTAACGCGAAATTCGAATAAATAATCAATAGTATCGTCTGCGGGATAATAAGTGTGGCCGTTTATGGTTATTTATCCAGCGCTGATCGGCAATCAATATAACATTGTTGAGTGAATGTGAATAATGATTCCAAAACGTTCCAGATGTGGCTTGTTTATACTTCGCGGTATAAATCCTATTTTGTGCATATGCAATTGTTTGTTTTTTAACCCAATTTGATAAAGTAGTAGAAAAGGTATTAATGTTGCTAAATATTGCAGTAAGTCACATAAAATTTATGGCTACAGCGCCATAGTAATATCATAGACAGCATAACCAGAGGATATCGCAACAATCGGTTAAATGAACTTCTCTCTATACCGCTAACTACGTAGAATACCCATAATAATAAGAGAGGCTATTATGATTGAACGTGAACTGGGGAACTGGAAAGATTTTATCGAAGTCATGCTTCGTAAATAAATGCCTGGAAGGCACCGCGCTCCCATAGGGGATAAGAAAAGGCGACTCAACGAAAGTCGCCTTTTTTGTGCCCGACACCTCGTATCAGGCTGGCCGGGATCTTATTTCGGGCGCGGCTTCAGCGGGAAGCGGCGACGTATCAGCACGAAAAACAGGGGTACAAAGAAGATAGCCAGAACGGTTGCTGAGATCATTCCCCCCATCACGCCGGTTCCGACAGCATGTTGGCTACCCGAGCCTGCCCCGGTGCTGGTGGCCATCGGCAATACGCCAAAGATAAACGCCAGCGAAGTCATCAGTATCGGTCGCAGGCGTTGGCGGCTGGCGTACAGCGTGGCGTCTAACAGCGCGTGTCCCTTCTGATTCATTTCGTTGGCGAATTCCACAATCAGAATCGCGTTTTTCGCCGAGAGGCCGATAACGGTCAACAGCCCCACCTGGAAGTAAACATCGTTTTCCAGCCCGCGCATCCAGGTAGCGAGTAGCGCGCCGATGACCCCGAGCGGCACAACCAGCATCACCGAGAAGGGCACCGACCAGCTTTCATACAATGCCGCCAGACACAGGAAGACGACTAATAGCGAAATAGCGTACAGCGCGGGCGCCTGCGCGCCGGAGAGCCGTTCCTGGTAAGACATGGCTGTCCATTCCAGGCCAAAACCGCCCGGTAGCTGATGCACCAACGACTCCATGACATCCATTGCCGTCCCGGTACTGACCCCCGGCGCGGCCTCTCCGACAATTTCTACCGCCGAATAGCCGTTATAGCGTTCCAGACGCGGCGATCCGGTTTCCCAGCGCGAGGTGGCGAAGGCGGAGAAGGGGACCATGCCGCCGTCTTTGTTACGGACATACCAAAGATTAATATCATCCGGCAACATACGATATTTCGCTGCGGCCTGAACATAGACCTTCTTCACGCGGCCCCGGTCCATAAAGTCGTTGACGTAGCTCGATCCCCAGGCTGTTTGCAGGGTGTCGTTGATATCGTCAATCGATACGCCCAGCGCCTGCGCTTTTCGTTGGTCAATATCAATTTGCAGTTGCGGGCTGTCGTCCAGGCCGTTGTGGCGCACGCGGGTCAAGGAACTGTTTTTCCCGGCCAGCTCAATGAGTTGATCTCGTGCGGCCATCAGCGCGTCATGGCCTGCTCCGGCGTGATCCTGTAATTCCATATCAAAACCGGCGGAGCTGCCCAGACCGCTAATTGCCGGCGGGCTGCTGGCGAAGACGCGAGCTTCTTTAATCTGGTTAAATGCTTTTGTCGCCCGCTCAATAATGGCGAACGAGGAGCCGGTGGTGGGATCGCGCGCGTCCCAGTCTTTCAAGCGAACAAACATGCGCGCGACGTTTTGCCCATTCCCGCCAGGGCCGGAACCTACCGTCGAGAAGACCGACATAATGTTGTCTTTCTCATGGGTGAAGTAATAGTTTTCAACCTTTTCAACGACTTTCAGGGTCTGCTGTTGCGTAGAACCGCTCGGTAGCTGGATAGACGTAGTGAACATGCCCCGATCTTCCTGCGGCAGAAAGGAGGTGGGGAGGCGCAAAAACAGGAACACCATTCCGCCAAGTAACAGAACATAAATCAGAATCCAGCGCAGGCTGCGATGCAAAATTTTCGCTACGCCTTTCTCATAACGTTCGGCATTACGATTGAAGGTACGGTTAAACCAGCCGAAAAATCCGCGTTGCCCGTGCTGTTCGCCTTTGTGCAGCGGTTTTAATAACGTTGCGCACAGCGCCGGCGTCAGGATCATGGCGACCAGCACCGACAGCACCATTGCCGAGACAATGGTAATAGAAAACTGACGATAAATCGCCCCGGTGGTACCGCCAAAGAACGCCATCGGCACGAATACCGCAGACAGCACCATCGCGATACCGACCAGCGCCCCCTGGATTTGTCCCATGGATTTGCGCGTCGCTTCACGCGGCGTGAGCCCTTCTTCGCTCATGATACGTTCGACGTTTTCCACCACCACGATGGCATCGTCGACTAGGAGCCCGATCGCCAGCACCATCGCGAACATGGTTAATGTGTTAATACTGTAGCCAAACGCGTAAAGCACGGAGAAGGTGCCCATTAATACTACCGGCACGGCGATCGTCGGAATGAGCGTGGCGCGAAAGTTTTGCAGGAACAGATACATCACCAGGAAAACCAGCGCGATAGCTTCCAGCAACGTTTTGACCACATCGATAATCGAGGCTTTGACAAAGGAGGTGGTTTCATACGCGATCTTGTATTCCAGGCCGTGAGGGAAGTACTGCGCCAGCTCGTTGAGGCGATCCAGTACCAGCTTCGCGGTCGCCATTTCGTTCGCGCCGGAGGCCAGCTTAACGCCAAGACCGGAAGCCGGATTGCCGTTAAAACGGCTGAGGTAGTCATACTTTTCCGCCCCCAGCTCCACGGTGGCGACATCGCCCAGTTTGACCTCGGAACCGTCCTGATTAACGCGCAGGGTGATATCGCGAAATTGTTGCGGCGTTTGCAGCAATGACTGCGCATTAATGGTGGCGTTCAGCGCCTGTTTGTCGACCGAAGGCGTACCGCCAAGCTGCCCGACGGCGATTTGCGCATTCTGCGACTCAATTGCATCGGTCACGTCTTTCGTGGTCATCTGAAAACTATTCAATTTGGCCGGATCGAGCCAGATACGCATAGAGTACTGTGAACCATAAGCGTCAATATCGCCGACGCCGTTGACGCGGCTGAGCGGGTCCTGAATATTACTGGCGACGTAGTCGGCGATATCCTGCTTGTCCATAGAACCGTCGGTAGAGACGAAAGCGATGGTCAAAATATTGGTATCGCCCGTTTTGCGTACCGTGACGCCTTGATCCTGTACCGCCTGCGGCAGTTTACGCATCGCGGACTGTAACTGGTTTTGCACCTGCTGAACCGCCTCATCAGGATCGGTTCCCGCAATAAAGCTCAGGGTGATGGTCGCCTGTCCGGTTCCGCTGCTTTGTGATGACATGTACATCAGATTATCGAGGCCCGTCATATTCTGCTCAATAACCTGGGTTACGGTATTTTCCAGCGTTTGCGCCGACGCTCCCGGATAATTCGCGGTAATACGTACGTTGGGCGGCGCCAGATCGGGATATTGTTCAACAGGTAAAGAGAAAATGGCTAACGCCCCTGTCAGACACAACAGGATAGCCAGCACCCAGGCAAAAATGGGGCGATCGATAAAAAAATTCGCCATTAAAGGGAAACCTCGTGTTTCTACATATCGTTATAGATTTGAACTGCTTCACTGTAGCGGCAAGCTACGAGCCAAACGTGGAGAAATAAAGGAGATAATGTAAATTATCATGCGCTTTTACAGCATACTTTTTGTGCCAACGCCGGAAAGCCTGACATCTGGCCTTCCGGCGATTTGCCGTTCTTTACGTTAACTGACTCTCTTCCTTGTTGGAGGAGCGAAAACTGATACTGACCAGTGTGCCGCCGCCGGAGGGTTGCGAAAAATTCAGCGTGCCGCCAAGGCGCTCCGCGCGCTCACGCATTATATTCAGACCATAGTGTCCGGCAGGCTCATGCGGTTCGCCGATACCAATGCCATTATCGCGAATATAAACGGTATGATCGCCGTCAGGCGCGGTGACGCAGCTCACGGCGATTTCGCTCGCGTTGGCGTGTTTAATGGCGTTCAGGACCGCTTCACGCACAATTTGCAACAAATGCACCTGCATTTGCGCATCCAGCGCCAGCGTGGGTAAACGGCAATCCAACGTGAGTTTGGCCGGGGTCTGACTCTGTAAATCTTCCAGCATCTCATGCAATGCGGAGGGTAAATCGGCCTGCTGTAACGTCAGACGGAACGTGGTGAGTAGCTCGCGAAGCTGACGGTAGGCGTCGTTCAGCGCTCTGGAAAAATCCGCCATGATGCTTTGCGCGCCGGCGTTATCCTCAGGAATAGCGCGCTTCAAAAGCGTTAACTGAATACGTAAATAAGAAAGTACCTGCGCCAGCGAATCGTGTAGCTCACGGGCAATCGTCGCGCGCTCTTCCATTAACAAAAGTTGCTGGAAGTGTTTTTGCGCCTGATTAAAGTACAAACCACGCCCCAGCATCGTGGAGACGCTGTTCAGCAGCGGCGTAGAGGCATTAACGTTGGGGCTTTGCCAGTGGAGTTCGCCATAGACCGTGTCCTGCATCGTCACTGGCAGCATTTGCATCGGCAGGTCGGGGCTTTGCGTGCCTTCGCTAATCCGCCAGTTATCGCCCACGGTTAACTCCAGATACCAAGCGGCGTCATGTTCACGGACAATTTGCAAAATATGGCGAAAACAGTGGACGTCGATTTGGCTGGTATTCAGCGCCTGAGAGCACTGGTATAACACCTCCAGGCGGCGGTGCGCTTCGTGCAGATCGTGCGTTTTTTCTTCCACCGAGGCTTCCAGCGAACGATAAAGTTTATGCAGCTCGCTCGACATCTGGCTAAACGTTTTCGCCAACAATCCCAGCTCATTGGGTAAGCTGGTATCCAGCGGCAGCGGGGCGAACTGACCATGTTCAATTCGCTGACTGGCGGTGACCAGTTGATTCAGCGGGCGAACGACCTGCTGGCGAATACGTCGTAGGGTAAAAAAGACCAGCGTAAATATGCCGATACCGCCCGCCAGCGATATGGCGACGACCAGCATGACTTTACGCTCGGCGTAATGCTGTAACGCCAGAACGAAGAGATCAATTTGATTGACGTAATTGTTGATATTGGTCTGATACCAGGCAATGTCGCCGTCCTGTAGGCGGCTATTCATCTCCAGCCAGTTGGCGTGCAGGCGCTCGTAGCGAGTTTTTACCGCCTGCGGCACATACCAGGCGTTGAGATTTTGCAGTACCGGCGAGTTGAGCGCGTGCTGGAAAAGTTGACGATGCGCATTAATCTGCGGGCTACGGCTTTGCAGATCGTAACCCAGCCGATAGCTCTGCATTCGTAGCGAACCGGCGATATTGATCGCTTCGGCATCCCGTAAACTGCTGGTCAGCGTCAGTAATGCGCTGCCGGTGGACAGAATAGACAACAGCACAATATAGAAAAAAGCCTTAGCCAGACTGGCCGAGACCGGGCGTTTAACCGTCACACTGGTACTCCCCGCATTTAGCTGAACCGCAATTTCATTTGCTTTGAAATAAATTGATCTGCCACAGGTTCTGGACAGATAGTTGTGCTTCCTGGGCAGATGAACATTGCCGACCCCGCCTTCGTCAGTTAATAACAATGCTCATATAAAGAATAAGGTTTTTGCAACCAAAACAGAAGGACGCCATGAATCGTTTTATTATGGCCAATAGCCAGCAGTGTCTGGGCTGCCATGCCTGCGAGGTCGCCTGCGTAATGGCTCACAATGATGAGCGACATGTCCTGACGTCACAGCGCTATCAGCCCCGAATTACTGTCATTAAACATCAGCACCAGCGCAGCGCGGTTACATGTCACCATTGCGAAGATGCGCCCTGCGCCCGTAGCTGTCCGAACGGCGCGATCGCGCATATTAACGACAGCGTGCAGGTCAATGCGCAGAAGTGCATCGGCTGTAAATCCTGCGTCGTCGCCTGTCCATTCGGCACCATGCAGATGGTATTGACGCCCGTCGCGCCAAACCAGTTCAAAGCCAGCGCGCATAAATGCGATCTGTGTCAGGGACGTGAACAGGGGCCGGCCTGTGTGGAAAATTGCCCGGCGGATGCGCTGCAACTGGTCACCGAAGACTCGTTGACCCGTCTGGCTAAAACGCGACGGCTGCGTACCGCCCGGCAGGAGATTCGCCCCTGGCATACCGTGGATACACAACACAGTGGGGCAGCAAGCAGCAAAGCCGAGCGTATGCAGGCGACGCCGCCGCGCGGCGAACCGGATAAACTGGCGATTGAAGCGCGTAAAACCACCTTTGAGGAAATTTATCTGCCGTTTCGCGCCGCGCAGGCGGAGCGTGAGGCGTCCCGCTGCCTCACATGCGGGGAACACAGTATCTGCGAATGGACCTGTCCGCTGCATAACCATATTCCCCAGTGGATCGAACTGGTGAAAGCCGGCGATATTGATGCGGCGGTAGAGCTTTCCCACCAGACCAACTGTCTGCCGGAAATTACCGGGCGCGTCTGTCCGCAGGATCGGCTATGCGAAGGCGCGTGTACACTCCGCGATGAGTATGGCGCGGTTACCATCGGCAATATTGAGCGCTATATCTCCGATCGCGCTCTGAGCAAAGGCTGGCGTCCCGACCTGTCGGACGTACAGAAGAGCGATAAGCGCGTGGCGATTATCGGCGCGGGGCCGGCAGGTCTTGCCTGCGCTGACGTGCTGGCGCGCCATGGCGTAAGCGCCACCGTCTACGATCGCCATCCGGAAATCGGCGGTTTACTCACCTTTGGTATTCCGGCTTTCAAACTGGATAAATCTCTGCTGGCGCGCCGTCGGGAAATCTTCAGCGCGATGGGGATTCGTTTCGAGCTTAACTGCGAAGTAGGGAAAGATATTTCTCTGGAGACGCTGCTGGAGAGTTATGACGCCGTCTTTGTTGGGGTTGGAACCTATCGTTCCATGAAGGCTGATTTACCGAATGAAGATGCGCCGGGGGTATATGATGCGTTGCCATTCCTCATCGCCAATACCAAACAGGTGATGGGGCTTCCGGCGTTGCCTGACGAGCCGTTTATTGATACTGCGGGCCTTAACGTGGTTGTGCTGGGCGGCGGTGACACCGCAATGGACTGCGTACGTACGGCGCTGCGTCATGGCGCTGCTAACGTCACCTGCGCTTATCGCCGCGATGAGGCCAATATGCCAGGGTCGAAAAAAGAGGTGAAAAACGCGCGGGAAGAGGGCGCGAACTTTGAATTTAACGTTCAGCCGGTTGAGTTGGTGCTGGATACGCACGGGCGCGCCAGCGGTATTCGCTTTTTGCGTACGCGGCTTGGCGAACCGGATGGTCAGGGGCGACGCCGCCCGGTACCTGTACCGGACAGCGAGTTCGTGATGCCGGCGGATGCGGTCATTATGGCGTTTGGTTTTCATCCGCATGGTATGTCGTGGCTGGAATCGCATGGCGTGAAGGTGGATAACTGGGGACGTATTGCCGCCAGCGTCGAGAGCGAGTTTCGTTACCAGACGTCCAACCCGAAAATTTTCGCCGGCGGCGATGCGGTGCGCGGCGCCGATCTGGTGGTGACGGCGATGGCAGAAGGCCGACATGCTGCGCAGGGGATACTCGACTGGTTAGCTAAATAAGCGTATTTGTAGGCCGGTTAAGGCCTGGAACGGTTAAATGATTGAGTGATAAAAAATCTTAAACTTATTGGCTAACCTTACTCCGTTTGCAGAAATGTTGACGCTCGCAGGGCTGAACGCCCTGCGATAAACATTTTCCCGTCGGGGCGACGTTTAACAGGCCTGATGAGGACAATCTTAGTATTGAAAATAGAGTGTAAATTGAAGGAAGGGACGCTATCAGAACCCCTTCTTAGAGCCTATCCCATTAGGGCTATTTTACTTGCCATTTTGGTCCTGGGCAGTGCTCGCCAAAACGCGTTAGCGTTTTGAACGCCGCTTGCGGCGGCCCGAAGGGCGAGCGTAGCGAGTCAAACCTCACGTACTACGTGTACGCTCCGGTTTTTGCGCGCTGTCCGTGTCCAAACTGGCTGCGCCAATAACGCCTACAGAGATAGGCTCTTAATTTTTATTTTAAGGAACCATATATCTGGTCAACAATCCAGCCATACGTCGCCGCAGGTAATAATCCACTGACAAAAACATTCGGATTCACTTTAGGATTTGCTACCGGCGAGTGCGGCCTGTTACCTAAAATCACAATCGCCATATGATTAACCGGATCGATAGACGTCAGCGTTCCGGTCCATCCGGTATGTCCATACGTTTGCGGACTGGCTAATACCCCGAACGTGGGGGTCATTGAGGCGTTGCCGTTAACGCGCCACCCCAGACCAAAGGTAGCGTCTTCTGGCGAGCGGCGAGTAAACTGCGCAACCGTTTTGTCGTCGAATAGCTTCACGTTACCGTAGCCGCCCCCATTGAGCATGACTTGCATTAACACAGCCATATCATGGGTGTCAGAAAACAGTCCGGCGTGTCCTGAAACGCCGCCCATTGAGTACCAGGCTTTTTCATCATGCACCTGGCCCCATAGTGTATTGGTGCGAATATTGGGGAAATGAATCACGCCGTCACGCGTGTTGCCATGTAGTTCCGTTGCGGCGATTTGCGGCGGCGTGAAGCCTTTCATCAGCGGGTTAAAGACGGTATGTTTTAATCCGAGCGGTTTATAAATGGTGGTTTCGACGTAGCGATCTAATGGCATTGCCGTTATCGATTCAATGATAAAACCAAGAATCATATAATCCACGTCGCTGTAGATATGCTTCGACCCAGGTTGATATTCCAGCGGTGTCTTTTTAATCATCTCCAGAGTAGTGCTTTTACTCTGTGAGAATAATTTACCGGCGACGTTTTTATTAGGATATTGTGGGTCGGCAGGAAAGCCCGCGACGTGATGAAGAATATCAATAATGCGGAGTTTATTTTTGCCTTTTATTTTATCCCCAGGCATATCCTTAAAGCCGGGGATATATTTTGATACCAAATCATTGACATCTATTTTTCCTTCATACACTAGTTTTTGCAATGCGAAGTTAGTGGCATACATTTTTGTGTTTGAAGCCAGATCATACATCGTGTTAGTGGTCGCCCGAATGGGATGGGCTAACAGCGTGGAACCGTCATATTTTTTGGCATAGCCCCAGGCTTTTTGTAGAACAATATGATTATCTTTTATCACCAGAAGATTGATGCTGGGATATCCGGCATCAATTTGATTTTGAATCCAGCCATCAAGTCGGTGAAGTTTTTGGCTATCAAACCCCACCTGATCAGGGCTCGCGGTGGTCAATACAGGATACTCAACGGCAAAAGCTGAAAGGGAAAACGTCAGTAGAACCGTCGCAACGAGAGTAAATTTCATGATGATTCCCTCAGTCTCACTCCGGCCGTCAAATCATATCGCGAGCATGGACTCTGCGGCCCGGAGAAGCAGAATATGGTCATGGCAGTGACAGAAAAATATGGCTGTACGTCCGTTCAGTCGGCATTAAGGATTAACCCTTCAGCAGACAAAACCGACCTCACGGCGTAATATTAATGCTCTTTTTACACCCTGGAGCCAGCATGTCGCAAACCATTACGCTTATTAAGGATAAAATTCTTTCTGATAATTATTTTACTCTGCGCAACATTACCTATGACCTGACCCGTCGTAATGGCGAGGTTATCCGTCACAAGCGTGAGGTTTACGATCGCGGGAATGGCGCAACCATTCTGCTTTACAACTCAACTAAAAAAACCGTGGTTCTGGTTCGCCAGTTTCGCGTGGCGACATGGGTCAACGGTAATCAAGACGGTATGTTAATTGAAACCTGCGCTGGCCTGCTTGATAACGACGAGCCGGAGGTCTGTATCCGTAAAGAGGCCATTGAAGAGACAGGGTATGACGTTGGTGAGGTACGCAAGATATTTGAGCTTTATATGTCGCCAGGCGGCGTCACGGAGCTGATTCATTTCTTCATTGCCGAATATCATGATAGCGAGCGTGCCAGCATCGGCGGCGGCGTGGAGGACGAAGAGATTGAGGTGCTTGAACTACCGTTTTCCCGGGCGCTGGAAATGGTGCGCTCAGGCGAGATTCGGGACGGTAAGACCGTGTTATTGCTTAACTATTTACAGACGTCTCATCTAATGGACTGAAAAAAAAGAAATATATTTCTTTACACAAAAAAGACCAATCCGATAAATCTGATTGAGAACCCTGAGGCGCGCAAGGAAGATACCGCCTTAGCTGTGTTGTTCTGAATCTGGGGTTGTTCCGTTCATGCGCTACCGCGTTATTCTTTTTTGTCTGTTTGGCCTGTTGCCGGTCCAGCTACTGTGGGCTGCGCCAGCGCAACGGACTTTTTCCGACTGGCAGGTCACCTGCAATAACCAAAATTTTTGCGTAGCGCGCAATACTGGCGAACATCATGGGCTGGTGATGACATTAAGCCGCAGCGCCGGGGCGCGTACCGATGCGGTACTGCGTATCGACCGCGGCGGTTTGGCGCCGCCCGACGCTAAAGAAGCCGCAATTGCGCCTCGCTTATTGCTGGATGGCAAACCGCTTTCGTTCAACAGTCCACACTGGCGCGTGTCGCCCTGGCATCTCATGACCGGCGATCCTGCCACCATCACCGCATTTTTACAGACGATTCAGGATGCGCAGGCCATCACCTTAAAAAACGGCGTTCAGACGCTTTCGCTGGCGGGATTAAAAGCGGCATTACTGTTTATCGACGCGCAACAAAAACGTGTGGGCAGCGAAACCGCCTGGATTGAAAAAGGAAACGAACCGCCGCTCAGCGTGCCCCCGGCACCGGCATTAAAGGGGATCGCCGTGATTAATCCAACGCCCGTACCGCTGAGTGAGGAAGAACGCGACGATCTGCTGGACTACGCAGCATGGCGGGTAAACGGCATTCGTTGTTCGCTTGACCCGCTGCGTCGCGAGACGCAGGTCAGCGCGTTGACGGATGATAAAGCGTTATTGATTGTTAACTGCGAAGCCGGCGCCTATAACACTATTGATCTCGCCTGGGTAGTTTCACGCAAAAAAACGCTCGTCTCGCGCGCCGTACGTTTGCGGCTGCCGTTTAATCGCGGCGTCGAAAGTAATGACATGGAGTTGATGAACGTCTTCTTTGACGAGAAAACGCGCGAGCTGGTGACGTTGGCGAAAGGGCGGGGGTTAACCGACTGCGGTATCCAGACGCGCTGGCGTTATGATGGCGATCGTTTTCGTCTGGTGCGTTATGCCGAAGAACCGAGCTGCGATAGCTGGCACGGGCCGGATGCCTGGCCTACGCTGTGGATCACGCGTTGAATCCTGGTTGTTATCCCCTTTTCAGAATAGGGATACACCTATTGAGGTTTCATTTATGGTATAGAGATTGCTACGTTACGGTAGGATTGTTACTTTACCCGATAGCCTCACCACAGCAGGAAATAGTATGAAAATAAATAATGGCCCCGTATTATGCCCCCATTGTGGCTGCCTGAGCGCTTATTATGAAATAGATCGGCTGGCGGCGATAAGAGAAAAAGTGAATAAAGAAGGCGGATCAGCGGCGTGGGATTCAACATTGCAGGCGCATAAAAAAAAGGCCTTTTGCCTGATGTGCCATAAATCCATTGATGAGGTCGTCATCGGGCAGTCAGATGCGCCTGAGTCTACGAAGTAATTTTGCACAGCCTACAGAACAGGTCTGCAGACTGTGCAAAGTCTGTGTTGCTAACGCTCGCCTTAGCCTTTGATGTTTAGCACCCGGCGGGCTTTTTCTACAATATTTTCCACGGTAAAGCCAAAATACGGGAACAGTTTGTCAGCCGGAGCGGATTCACCGTATCCCGTCATGCCGATAATTGCGCCTTTTAGGCCAACATATTTATACCAGTAGTCGGCTATACCGGCCTCCACCGCGACGCGGGCGGTTACGTGTGCCGGTAGCACTGATTCGCGATATGCCTCGTCCTGCGCATCGAAAATATCCGTTGAAGGCAACGACACCACGCGAACGTTATGCCCCTCGCCAGTCAATTTTTCCGCCGCCTGTAGGGTAATTTCCATTTCCGATCCGGTAGCGATCAGAATGATATCCGGCTTGCCGCCGCTATCTTTCAGAATATAACCGCCGCGGGCAATCGCTTTCACCTGTTCCGGCGTGCGTTCCACCTGCGCCAGATTCTGCCGCGAGAGAATCAGCGCCGTCGGCCCGTGCTGACGTTCAATGGCCAGCTTCCAGCCGACTGCCGCCTCAACCTGATCGCAGGGACGCCAGGTGCTGAAGTTAGGCGTTAAGCGCAGGCTCGCCAGTTGTTCCACGGCCTGGTGCGTCGGGCCATCTTCGCCCAAACCGATGGAGTCGTGGGTATAGACCATAATCTGCCGGGCTTTCATTAAGGCCGCCATACGCGCCGCGTTACGCGCATATTCGACAAACATCAGAAACGTGGCGGTATACGGTACAAAGCCGCCGTGGTGGGCGATGCCGTTAGCAATGGCGGTCATGCCGAATTCGCGCACGCCATAGTGGATATAATTACCTGCCGGATCCTCTTTCAACGAGGTCGAACCTTTCCAGATAGTCAGGTTGCTCGGCGCCAGATCTGCCGATCCGCCCAACAGTTCCGGCAACAGGGGACCGTAGGCATTGAGCGTATTTTGCGATGCTTTACGGGTGGCGATTTTGGCCGGATTAGCCTGCAAGTCGTTAATAAATTTTTGCGTGGCGGATTCCCATGCCTCCGGCAGTCCGCCGCTCATCCGGCGGGTAAACTCCGCGGCCAGCTCAGGATAAGCCTTCTCATAAGCAGCAAACTTTTCCTGCCACTGCTGCTGCGCTTTCTCGCCTTTTTCACGGCCATCCCACGCGCGGTAAATTTCTTTTGGGATCTCAAACGCCGGATGATGCCATCCCAGCTTCTGGCGGGTCAGCGCCACCTCTTCTTCGCCCAGCGCCGCGCCGTGCGACTCCTCCTTCCCGGCTTTATTCGGCGAGCCAAAACCTATCACCGTCCGACAGATAATTAGCGAAGGTTTATCTTTTACGCTCTGGGCTTCGAGAATGGCTTTTTTCACCGCCTCCGGATCGTGCCCGTCAATGTCATGTACGACATGCCAGTGGTAGGCTTCAAAACGTTTGGCGGTATCGTCGGTAAACCAGCCTTCGGTTTCGCCATCAATGGAGATGCCGTTGTGATCGTAAAAGCCGATCAGTTTGCCCAGTCCCAGCGTACCAGCCAGCGAACACACCTCATGCGAGATCCCCTCCATCAGACAGCCGTCGCCCATAAAGACATAGGTGTAGTGGTCGACAATCTCATGGTCCGGCCGGTTGAACTGTGCGCCTAACGTACGCTCGGCAATCGCCAGCCCGACGGCATTCGCCAGCCCCTGGCCCAGCGGTCCGGTGGTGGTTTCAACGCCGGGCGTATAGCCAATCTCCGGGTGACCTGGCGTTTTAGAGTGCAGTTGACGGAAGTTTTTTAACTCCTCCAGCGGCAGGTCATACCCGGTTAAATGCAGCAGACTATAGAGCAGCATGGAGGCGTGACCGTTGGAAAGGATAAAACGATCACGGTCATACCAGGTCGGATCGGTGGGGTTATGTTTAAGAAAATCGTTCCATAGCACTTCAGCGATATCCGCCATCCCCATCGGCGCGCCGGGGTGCCCGGAATTGGCTTTTTGAACGGCATCCATGCTCAGCGCACGAATCGCATTGGCAAGGTCTTTACGGGACATAAATCACTCCATGCAAGGTTTATAGTTTGGCGGCAAGCAGGTCTTCCAGTTTGCGCTGGTCAACGGCAAAAAGACGGATACCTTCCGACAGCTTCTCTACGGCCATCGCGTCCTGATTATGTTCCCAGCGGAACTCCGCTTCCGTCATTGGCGTAGGACGGTGGAACATCTGCGAGGAAGGCACCAGTTTACGGATCACCGGTTCTTCTTTTTCTTTCAGCTCTTTAAGCAGGTTAGGGGAGATAGTCAGTCGATCGCAGCCGGTTAGCGCGAGGATTTGCTCAGTACGGCGGAAACTTGCCCCCATCACGATGGTTTCATAGCGATGCTGTTTAAAGTAATCGTAGATATTGCGTACCGATTTCACGCCGGGATCTTCCTCCACGACATACGGCTCCAGCGGACTACGCGCCTGATACCAGTCGTAAATTCGGCCCACGAACGGAGAGATCAAATAGACGCCCGCTTCGGCGCAGGCGCGCGCCTGGGCAAAAGAGAACAACAACGTCAGGTTGCAATTAATACCCTCTTTTTCGAGCTGCCCGGCGGCGCGGATACCTTCCCAGGTCGCGGCGAGCTTGATCAGAATGCGTGATTTATCAACACCCTGCTGCTGGTAGAGATCCACCAGATGGCGCGCTTTCTCGATACTTTTTTCTTTATCGAACGATAACCGCGCGTCGACTTCAGTGGAGACGCGACCGGGAATACTTTTCAGTATTTCCGCGCCAAAATTAACCGCCAGTTTATCGCTGGCTGCCGCAACCTGCTGTTCCTGCGTACCGCCGTGTTTTTTCCCCCAGGCAATCGCATCCTCAATCAAATGACCATACTGCTCAAGCCCGGCGGCTTTTAACAGTAAAGAGGGATTTGTCGTGGCATCCTGCGGCTGGTAGTGGCGGATGGACTCGATGTCGCCGCTATCGGCGACGACGGTAGTGAATTGTTTGATGCCGTCTAGCTGGTTCATAGGAAATACTCCTTGAAAAGTAAAGTGTTAGATGAGTGTGTTGATTCACACTTCTGAAAGATTGATACACTACATAACCAAAAAGCATAGCAGACAGGCATGGTATTGCTGGTATAAGCAGGTAACATGACCGTTATAAGTTGATAACAAACTCTTGCGCTGCGTCGTGATAGTTTGCAGACCTTCAAAGTTTGTGTTGCGCAGTACGGTGATAATGTGCGGCGCACCAGGCCGCGTCACTTTTTGAACGATACGTGAAAGGAACAACAAGATGGATGAGCAGTTAAAACAAAGCGCCCTTGATTTCCACGAATTTCCGGTACCCGGTAAAATTCAGGTTTCTCCGACTAAGCCCCTTGCCACCCAACGCGATCTGGCGTTGGCTTACTCGCCAGGCGTGGCGGCGCCCTGCCTGGAAATCGAAAAAGATCCGCTGGCAGCCTACAAATACACCGCGCGCGGCAACCTTGTCGCGGTCATTTCCAACGGTACAGCGGTACTGGGGTTAGGCAACATTGGCGCGCTGGCCGGCAAGCCGGTCATGGAAGGCAAAGGCGTTCTGTTTAAAAAATTCGCCGGCATCGATGTGTTTGACATTGAAGTCGATGAGCTTGATCCGGACAAATTTATCAATGTGGTCGCAGCGCTGGAGCCGACCTTTGGCGGCATTAACCTCGAAGACATTAAAGCGCCGGAATGTTTCTATATTGAACAGAAACTGCGCGAGCGCATGAACATCCCGGTTTTCCATGACGATCAGCACGGAACGGCGATCATCAGTACGGCCGCCATTCTTAATGGTCTGCGAGTCGTAGAGAAAAATATTTCCGACGTACGGATGGTCGTCTCCGGCGCAGGGGCGGCGGCAATCGCTTGTATGAACCTGCTGGTCGCGTTGGGGATGCAAAAGCACAACATCGTGGTGTGCGACTCTAAGGGCGTTATTTACAAAGGCCGTGAGCCGAATATGGCGGAGACCAAAGCGGCCTATGCGGTAGACGACAGCGGCAAGCGCACGCTGGATGAGGTCATTGACGGCGCGGATATTTTCCTCGGCTGTTCAGGCCCGAAAGTGCTGACTCAGGAGATGGTGAAGAAAATGGCCCGCGCGCCAATGATTCTGGCGCTGGCCAACCCGGAACCGGAAATTCTGCCGCCGCTGGCGAAAGAAGTGCGTCCGGACGCCATCATCTGTACCGGTCGTTCCGACTATCCGAACCAGGTGAACAACGTATTGTGCTTCCCGTTTATCTTCCGCGGCGCACTGGACGTCGGCGCGACGGCGATCAACGAAGAGATGAAACTGGCGGCGGTCCGTGCGATTGCCGAGCTGGCGCACGCCGAACAGAGCGAAGTGGTGGCCTCGGCCTATGGCGATCAGGACCTGAGCTTTGGGCCGGAATACATTATTCCGAAACCGTTTGACCCGCGTCTAATTGTCAAAATCGCTCCGGCGGTCGCGAAAGCGGCAATGGATTCCGGCGTGGCGACGCGCCCGATTGCTGACTTTGATGCCTATATCGATAAACTGACCGAGTTTGTCTACAAAACCAACCTGTTCATGAAGCCGATCTTCTCGCAGGCACGCAAAGATCCGAAGCGCGTAGTGCTGCCGGAAGGGGAAGAGGCGCGCGTGCTGCACGCAACCCAGGAGTTGATAACCCTGGGACTGGCGAAGCCCATCCTGATCGGACGTCCGAGCGTGATCGAAATGCGTATCCAGAAACTGGGGCTACAGATCAAAGCGGGCGTTGATTTCGAGATCGTGAATAATGAATCCGATCCGCGCTTCAAAGAGTACTGGAGCGAGTATTACCAGATCATGAAGCGTCGCGGGATAACTCAGGAACAGGCGCAGCGTGCGATGATCGGCAACCATACGGCCATTGGCGCGATCATGGTGCAGCGTGGGGAAGCGGATGCGATGATCTGCGGCACCATCGGCGACTACCATGAGCATTTCAGCGTCGTGAAAGCCGTCTTTGGCTACCGTGACGGCGTGCATACGGCAGGGGCGATGAACGCCTTACTGCTGCCAAGCGGCAACACTTTTATCGCCGATACTTATGTTAACGAAGATCCCACGCCGGAACAGTTGGCGGAGATCGCCGTAATGGCGGCGGAAACCGTTCGCCGCTTTGGTATTGAGCCGAAAGTCGCGCTGTTGTCGCACTCTAACTTTGGTTCCTCAAATTCGCTGTCCGCCAGCAAAATGCGCGAAACCCTTGAGCGGGTACGCGAACGAGCGCCCGATCTGATGATTGACGGTGAGATGCACGGTGATGCGGCGTTGGTGGAAAGTATTCGTAATGACCGGATGCCGGATAGCCCGCTGAAGGGAGCCGCCAATATTCTGGTGATGCCGAATATGGAAGCCGCTCGCATTAGTTACAACTTACTCCGCGTCTCCAGTTCCGAAGGCGTCACGGTCGGCCCGGTCCTGATGGGCGTGTCTAAACCGGTACATGTATTAACGCCGATCGCCTCTGTACGCCGTATCGTGAATATGGTGGCGTTAGCGGTAGTTGAAGCGCAAACCACGCCGCTTTAATAACGCATTACTCTCTCTTCTGGCGCAGGTTCTCCTGCGCTTTTTTGTCTATGGAAAACCCCCAGCTAGGCTGGGGGTTCCGGAAAGCTTTCAGCTTTAAGCCAGTTATTAAAACCCCTTTTGATTTGTTAAAACATCTTGCGGTCTGGCAACTGCAAAAGTTCAACAAGAAATCAAAAGGGGGTCCCAATGGGGGACGAAAAGAGCTTAGCGCACACCCGATGGAACTGTAAATATCACATAGTTTTCGCGCCCAAATACCGAAGACAAGCGTTCTATGGAGAGAAGCGTAGGGCAGTAGGCAGCATATTAAGAAAATTGTGTGAATGGAAAAACGTACGAATTCTGGAAGCAGAATGTTGTGCAGATCATATTCACATGCTTCTGGAGATCCCGCCGAAGATGAGTGTGTCGAGTTTCATGGGATATCTGAAGGGTAAAAGTAGTCTGATGCTTTACGAGCAGTTTGGGGATCTAAAATTCAAATACAGGAACAGGGAGTTCTGGTGCAGAGGGTACTATGTCGATACGGTGGGTAAGAACACGGCGAAGATACAGGACTACATAAAGCACCAGCTTGAAGAGGATAAAATGGGTGAGCAATTATCGATCCCGTATCCGGGCAGCCCGTTTACGGGCCGTAAGTAACGAAGTTTGATGCAAATGTCAGATCGTATGCGCCTGTTAGGGCGCGGCTGGTAAGAGAGCCTTATAGGCGCATCTGAAAAACCTCCGGCTATGCCGGAGGATATTTATTTATGCGCCGCTGGGCTTCGCCATGGCATGAAAGGCTCGGGTGGGGATATTCTGGAACCTGTTGCGCTTACCCCTACTTATTTCACTGAATCTGTACTATGCACAAATCGAGTGATACGCATTATTTTTATCAATGGTAGTAATACAAAGAATAGTCGGTGAGTATTTATTGCGGAACAGGCTTAAATTCAGAATGACGCCTGAAAATGTGATGCACCACGATATTTATCGTTAACACCTTCGACAGAAGTCACTTTTATTTTCTTTCTCTTAGTGATCTACCTCACCTTTTACATCACCTTGCCGAATTTTGTTATTTACTCCGACAAAAAATTGCCACGATGACGGCAGTTTCAGTGGAGACGGTGAGCAATGAATAAAGAACGCATTATTCAGGAATTTGTGCCGGGCAAACAGGTCACGCTGGCGCATCTCATTGCGCACCCTGGTGAAGAACTGGCGAAAAAGATCGGCGTTCCCGATGCTGGCGCGATTGGCATTATGACTTTAACGCCGGGGGAAACGGCGATGATCGCTGGCGATTTAGCGATGAAGGCTGCGGATGTACACATCGGTTTTCTCGATAGATTTAGCGGCGCGCTGGTGATTTATGGCACCGTCGGCGCAGTAGAAGAAGCGCTATTACAGACGGTCAGCGGGCTGGGGCGATTATTAAACTTTACCCTGTGTGAGTTAACAAAAAGTTAATTGGTGGCGGTAATGAAACGTATTGCTTTTGTCGGCGCGGTCGGTGCCGGAAAAACAACGCTTTTTAACGCGTTACGGGGAAATTATTCCCTCGCCAGAAAAACGCAGGCCGTGGAATTTAATGATCATGGCGATATCGATACGCCGGGTGAATATTTTAGCCATCCCCGTTGGTATCACGCCTTAATTACCACGTTGCAGGATGTGGACACGCTGATTTATGTCCACGCGGCAAACGATAAAGAAAGTCGCTTACCTGCCGGGTTATTGGATGTTGGAACCCGTAAACGACATATCGCCGTTATCAGCAAAACGGACATGCCGGATGCCGACGTCGCCGCTACGCGGCAGTTGCTTTGCGAGATTGGATTCCGGGAGCCGATTTTCGAGCTCAACGGCCACGACCCGCAAAGCGTGCGGCAGTTGGTGGATTATCTGGCGGCTCTCAGTGAACAGGAGGAAGAGGCAGGTGAAAAAACTTATCACAGCTAACGATATTCGTGCGGCCCACGCCCGCGGCGAACAGGCGATGTCGGTAGTGCTGCGCGCCAGCATTATTACCCCGGAGGCTCGCGAAGTGGCGGAACTACTGGGCTTCACGATTACCGAATGCGACGAGTCCGTTCCGGCATCCACATCGGCGCAGGCGTGTAAAAGCGAAAGCCAGCGCATTCGGGAAGCCATCATCGCGCAGCTCCCGGAAGGGCAGTTTACTGAAAGCCTGGTGGCGCAGTTGATGGAAAAAGTGCTGAAGGAAAAGCAGTCGCTGGAACTGGGGACGATGCAGCCGAGCTTTACCTCCGTCACGGGTAAAGGCGGCGTGAAAGTCATTGACGGCAGCAGCGTGAAATTTGGCCGCTTCGACGGCGCCGAACCGCACTGCGTCGGCTTAACCGATCTGGTTACAGAGCAGGATGGTAGCAGCATGGCCGCCGGGTTTATGCAGTGGGACAACGCCTTTTTCCCGTGGACGCTGAACTACGACGAAATCGACATGGTGCTGGAAGGCGAACTGCACGTACGCCATGAAGGCGAAACCATGATTGCCAAAGCCGGAGATGTGATGTTCATCCCTAAAGGCTCCAGCATTGAATTTGGCACGCCAACGTCCGTGCGCTTTCTGTACGTCGCCTGGCCTGCAAACTGGCAATCCGTATGAACGATTTCATCACCGAAACGTGGCTCAGAGCGAATCATACGCTCAGCGAAGGATCGGAGATCCATCTGCCCGCTGACGCACGACTGACGCCCTCGGCCCGGGAACTGCTGGAAAGTCGCCGTCTGCGCATTAAGTTTCTGGATCCGCAAGGCCGGCTGTTTGTCGATGATGACGAACAGCAGCCGCAGCCGGTACATGGCTTAACCAGTAGCGATACGCACCCACAGGCCTGCTGTGAACTGTGCCGCCAGCCGGTGGTGAAAAAGCCCGATACGCTGACCCATCTGACGGCGGACAAAATGGTCGCCAAAAGCGACCCGCGCCTCGGCTTTCGCGCCGCGCTCGACAGCGCCATCGCGCTGACCGTGTGGCTACAAATCGAACTGGCGGAACCCTGGCAGCCGTGGCTTTTCGATATCCGCTCGCGGCTGGGCAACATTATGCGCGCCGACGCTATAGATGAACCGCTGGCGGCGCAGTCTATCGTCGGACTGAACGAGGATGAGCTGCATCGCCTTTCCCACCAGCCGCTGCGCTACCTCGACCACGATCACCTGGTGCCGGAGGCCAGCCACGGTCGCGATGCGGCGCTGCTTAATCTGCTGCGAACCAAAGTCCGCGAAACAGAAACCCTCGCCGCACAAGTGTTTATTACCCGTAGTTTTGAGGTCTTGCGCCCGGACATTTTACAGGCGCTGAACCGTCTCTCCAGTACGGTTTACGTGATGATGATTTTGAGCGTGGCGAAACATCCGCTGACGGTCGCCCAAATTCAACAACGGTTGGGAGAGAAGCCATGATCATTGAACGCGCCCGCGAACTGGCGGTACGCGCCCCCGCCAGAGTCGTCTTTCCTGATGCGCTGGACGAACGCGTGCTGAAAGCGGCGCATTACCTGCAACAGTACGGTCTGGCTCGCCCCGTTCTGGTCGCCAGTCCGTTTGCGCTGCGTCAGTTTGCCCTGAGTCATCGTATGGCGATGGATGGCATTCAGGTCATCGACCCACACAGCAACCTGAGTATGCGCCAGCGTTTTGCGCAACGCTGGCTTGCCCGTGCCGGAGAAAAAACGCCGCCGGACGCAGTGGAAAAGCTTAGCGATCCGCTGATGTTCGCTGCCGCCATGGTGAGCGCCGGTGAGGCTGATGTGTGTATCGCAGGCAACCTGTCGTCAACGGCGAACGTGCTGCGCGCAGGGCTGCGGGTGATTGGCCTGCAACCCGGGTGCAAAACATTGTCGTCTATTTTCCTGATGCTGCCGCAGTATGCCGGTCCGGCATTAGGGTTCGCCGATTGCAGCGTAGTGCCGCAGCCGACGGCGGCGCAGCTGGCGGATATCGCTCTCGCCAGCGCCGACACCTGGCGGGCCATTACCGGCGAAGAGCCGCGCGTGGCGATGCTGTCATTTTCAAGCAACGGCAGCGCCCGTCACCCCAATGTTGCCAACGTGCAGCAGGCGACAGAGCTCGTTCGCGAACGTGCGCCGCAACTGCTTGTGGACGGTGAATTGCAGTTTGACGCCGCTTTCGTGCCGGAGGTCGCCGCGCAAAAAGCGCCTGACAGCCCGCTGCAAGGCCGCGCCAACGTGATGATTTTCCCGTCGCTGGAGGCGGGCAATATTGGCTACAAAATCACTCAGCGTCTGGGAGGCTATCGCGCTGTTGGGCCGCTAATTCAGGGGCTTGCCGCGCCGCTTCACGACCTCTCCCGAGGCTGTAGCGTGCAGGAAATTATCGAACTGGCGTTGGTGGCAGCCGTGCCGCGCCAGGCTGACGTGAGCCGCGAACGCAGCTTACACACACTGGTTGAATGAACGGTCCCGTTCTGGACCCCTTTAATGAGAGGAAAACACGATGGAAGCATTAGGAATGATTGAAACCCGGGGCCTGGTTGCGCTGATTGAGGCCTCCGATGCGATGGTAAAAGCCGCGCGCGTGAAGCTGGTCGGCGTGAAGCAGATTGGCGGTGGCCTGTGTACTGCCATGGTGCGTGGCGATGTGGCGGCGTGCAAAGCCGCAACCGATGCTGGCGCCGCTGCGGCGCAGCGCATTGGCGAGTTGGTCTCCGTACACGTGATTCCACGCCCGCACGGCGATCTGGAAGAAGTGTTCCCGATCAGCTTCAAAGGCGACAGCAACATTTGATGGTAGGCCGGATAAGACGCGCAGCGTCGCCATCCGGCATGAATGCGCGCCATTGCCTGATGGTGCGCAGATTCAAGGCCTACGACCCAACGGGCAATCCATGGAGGCGGATATGAAACTGGCAGTCGTCACAGGACAAATCGTATGTACCGTCCGCCATCAGGGACTGGCGCATGACAAATTGCTGATGGTGGAAATGATCGATGCCCAGGGCAACCCCGACGGGCAGTGTGCCGTCGCTATCGACAGTATCGGGGCGGGAACCGGAGAGTGGGTACTGCTGGTCAGCGGCAGTTCCGCACGCCAGGCGCATCGCAGCGAATTATCACCGGTCGATCTGTGCGTCATTGGCATCGTCGATGAAGTGGTGGCTGGCGGGAAAGTGGTTTTCCATAAATAGGATTGAACATCATGAATCAACAGGATATTGAACAGGTGGTGAAAGCGGTACTGCTGAAAATGAAAGACAGCAGCCAGCCGGCCAGTACTGTTCATGAGATGGGCGTTTTTGCCTCCCTGGATGACGCAGTGGCGGCAGCAAAACGGGCCCAGCAGGGGCTGAAGAGCGTGGCGATGCGCCAGCTTGCCATTCATGCCATTCGCGAAGCGGGCGAAAAACACGCCCGAGAATTAGCGGAACTTGCCGTCAGCGAAACCGGCATGGGACGCGTTGACGATAAATTTGCCAAAAACGTGGCGCAGGCGCGCGGCACGCCGGGCGTCGAGTGTTTATCTCCGCAGGTGCTGACCGGCGATAACGGCCTGACGCTGATTGAAAATGCACCGTGGGGCGTGGTGGCCTCGGTCACGCCGTCCACCAATCCGGCGGCGACGGTGATTAATAACGCCATCAGCCTGATTGCCGCAGGCAACAGCGTCGTGTTTGCCCCGCATCCGGCGGCGAAAAAGGTCTCTCAGCGGGCAATCACTCTCCTCAATCAGGCGGTGGTCGCCGCCGGTGGTCCGGAAAATTTGCTGGTCACCGTGGCGAACCCGGATATCGAAACCGCCCAGCGGTTGTTCAAATATCCCGGTATTGGCCTGCTGGTGGTGACTGGCGGCGAAGCGGTGGTGGACGCGGCGCGTAAACATACTAATAAACGCCTGATCGCCGCCGGTGCCGGCAATCCCCCGGTGGTGGTGGATGAGACCGCCGACCTGCCGCGCGCTGCACAATCCATCGTCAAAGGCGCGTCGTTTGATAACAACATCATCTGTGCCGACGAAAAAGTGCTGATTGTGGTGGATAGCGTCGCCGACGAGCTGATGCGTCTGATGGAAGGTCAGCACGCGGTGAAACTGACCGCCGCTCAGGCCGAACAGCTCCAGCCGGTGCTGCTGAAGAATATCGATGAACGCGGCAAAGGCACCGTCAGCCGTGACTGGGTCGGTCGTGACGCGGGCAAGATCGCCGCAGCCATCGGCCTGAACGTCCCGGATCAAACGCGCCTGCTGTTTGTGGAAACGCCCGCCAACCATCCGTTTGCCGTTACTGAAATGATGATGCCGGTACTGCCGGTGGTGCGGGTCGCCAACGTCGAAGAAGCCATCGCCCTGGCGGTTCAGCTTGAAGGCGGTTGCCACCATACGGCGGCGATGCACTCGCGCAATATCGACAACATGAACCAGATGGCGAACGCCATCGACACCAGCATTTTCGTCAAAAACGGGCCGTGCATTGCCGGGCTTGGATTGGGCGGAGAAGGCTGGACCACCATGACTATCACTACGCCAACCGGCGAAGGGGTGACCAGCGCGCGTACCTTTGTGCGGCTGCGTCGATGCGTGCTGGTGGATGCGTTTCGCATTGTATAAGGGATGACTCATGGCGCACGACGAACAACTCTGGCTCACCCCAAGACTGCAAAAAGCGGCGGCCCTGTGTAACCAGACGCCCGCCGCCAGCGATACACCGCTGTGGCTGGGCGTCGATTTGGGCACCTGCGACGTGGTGTCGATGGTGGTCGACGGCAACGCCCAGCCGGTGGCGGTATGCCTTGACTGGGCCGACGTTGTGCGTGACGGCATCGTCTGGGATTTCTTCGGCGCCGTCACCCTCGTGCGCCGCCATCTCGACACCCTTGAACAGCAGCTCGGCTGCCGCTTTACCCACGCGGCGACCTCGTTTCCGCCAGGCACCGACCCGCGTATTTCGATCAACGTGCTGGAGTCTGCCGGGTTAGAAGTCAGCCATGTACTGGATGAACCGACGGCGGTAGCGGATCTGCTGGCGCTTGATAATGCAGGCGTGGTGGATATTGGCGGCGGCACTACCGGCATTGCCATCGTCAAACAGGGCAAGGTGACTTACTCCGCCGATGAAGCCACTGGCGGGCACCATATCTCCCTGACGCTGGCGGGCAACCGCCGTATTCCCCTGGAAGAGGCGGAACAGTACAAGCGCAGCAATGCGCAGGAGATTTGGCCGGTAGTGAAGCCGGTGTACGAAAAGATGGCGGAAATCGTTGCTCGCCACATTGAAGGGCAAGGAATTGCTGATTTATGGCTGGCGGGCGGCTCCTGTATGCAGCCGGGCGTGGAGGCGTTATTTCGCCAGCGTTTCCCGGAGTTACAGGTGCATTTGCCGCAGCACAGCCTGTTTATGACCCCGCTGGCGATAGCCAACAGCGGGAGAGCGAAAGCGGAGGGACTCTATGCAAGCTGAACTACAGACGGCGCTGTTTCAGGCATTCGACACCCTGAATCTGCAACGGGTGAAAACGTTCAGCGTACCGCCGGTCACGCTGTGCGGACTTGGGGCGCTCGGCGCCTGTGGACAGGAAGCGCAAGCGCGAGGCGTAAGCCATCTGTTTGTGATGGTCGACAGCTTCCTGCATCAGGCGGGAATGACCGCGCCGCTGGCACGCAGCCTGGCGATGAAGGGCGTGGCGATGACGGTCTGGCCGTGTCCGCCTGGCGAGCCGTGCATCACCGATGTCTGCGCGGCGGTGGCGCAACTGCGTGAGGCGGCGTGCGACGGCGTAGTGGCCTTTGGCGGCGGTTCGGTGCTGGACGCGGCGAAAGCGGTCGCCCTGCTGGTGACTAACCCTGACCAGACGCTGAGCGCCATGACCGAGCACAGTACATTACGCCCGCGTCTGCCGCTGATTGCGGTGCCGACCACCGCCGGAACCGGTTCTGAAACCACCAACGTAACGGTGATTATCGACGCGGTCAGCGGGCGCAAGCAGGTGCTGGCGCACGCGTCACTAATGCCGGACGTGGCGATTCTTGATGCTGCCGTGACCGAAGGCGTTCCGCCAAACGTGACGGCGATGACCGGTATCGATGCGTTGACGCATGCGATTGAGGCCTACAGCGCGCTCAACGCCACGCCGTTTACCGACAGCCTGGCGATTGGCGCGATAGCGATGATTGGCAAATCGCTGCCGAAAGCCGTGGGTTACGGCCACGATCTGGCGGCGCGTGAAAATATGTTGCTGGCCTCCTGTATGGCGGGAATGGCCTTTTCCAGCGCCGGTCTGGGGCTGTGTCATGCGATGGCGCACCAGCCTGGGGCGGCGCTGCATATTCCGCACGGCCAGGCCAACGCCATGCTGCTGCCAACAGTCATGGGCTTTAACCGGATGGTTTGCCGCGAGCGCTTCAGTCAAATAGGTCGGGCGTTAACCAATAAGAAATCGGACGATCGCGATGCGATTGCGGCGGTGTGCGAGCTGATTGCCGAAGTGGGACAGAGCAAACGGCTGGCTGACGCTGGCGCCAAACCCGAACACTACAGCGCGTGGGCGCAAGCCGCGCTGGAGGATATTTGTCTGCGCAGTAACCCACGCACCGCCACACAGGCACAGATTATCGACCTGTACGCGGCTGCCGGGTAATGCCTGTAGGCCGGATAAGGTGCTCGCACCGCCATCCGGCAATAACACGGCGTTAATGCCGGAGGCGACGTAAACGTCTTATCCGGTTTACAAATCAAAAATGACAGGGAGTAGGGGCTATGGGAATTAACGAAATCATCATGTACATCATGATGTTCTTTATGCTGATTGCCGCCGTGGACAGAATCCTGTCGCAGTTCGGCGGGTCGGCGCGCTTCCTCGGTAAATTCGGCAAGAGTATCGAGGGGTCTGGCGGCCAGTTTGAAGAGGGCTTTATGGCGATGGGCGCGCTGGGGCTGGCGATGGTCGGTATGACCGCGCTGGCGCCGGTGCTGGCGCATGTACTGGGGCCGGTTATTATCCCGGTATACGAAATGCTGGGCGCGAACCCATCCATGTTCGCGGGTACGCTGCTGGCCTGTGATATGGGCGGATTCTTCCTCGCCAAAGAGCTGGCCGGCGGTGATGTCGCGGCGTGGCTATACTCAGGGTTAATACTTGGGTCGATGATGGGGCCGACCATTGTGTTCTCCATTCCGGTGGCGCTCGGCATTATCGAACCGTCTGACCGCCGCTACCTGGCGCTTGGCGTACTGGCGGGTATCGTCACCATTCCCATTGGCTGCATTGCGGGGGGACTGATCGCCATGTACTCAGGTGTGCAGATCAATGGTCAGCCAGTGGAGTTTACCTTCGCGCTGATCCTGATGAACATGATCCCGGTATTGATCGTCGCGGTGCTGGTAGCGCTGGGGCTGAAGTTCATCCCGGAAAAAATGATCAACGGTTTCCAGATCTTCGCCAAATTTCTGGTAGCGCTGATCACCATCGGTCTGGCAGCTGCGGTGGTTAAATTCCTGTTGGGTTGGGAGTTGATTCCGGGACTCGACCCGATCTTTATGGCGCCAGGCGACAAACCCGGCGAAGTGATGCGCGCCATTGAAGTGATCGGCTCTATCTCCTGCGTGCTGCTTGGCGCGTATCCGATGGTGCTGTTACTGACCCGCTGGTTTGAAAAACCGTTGATGAATGTCGGTAAACTGCTGAACGTCAATAATATTGCGGCGGCAGGCATGGTGGCGACCCTGGCGAACAATATCCCCATGTTCGGCATGATGAAGCAGATGGATACCCGCGGCAAAGTGATTAACTGCGCATTTGCCGTCTCTGCGGCGTTCGCGCTGGGCGACCATTTAGGCTTCGCCGCTGCCAACATGAACGCCATGATCTTCCCGATGATTGTCGGCAAGCTGATCGGCGGCGTGACGGCGATTGGCGTGGCGATGATGCTGGTGCCGAAAGATGACGCCGCCCAGGTGAAAACCGAAGCGGAGGCGCAATCGTGAACACTCGCCAGCTACTGAGCGTCGGTATCGATATCGGCACCACCACCACGCAGGTGATCTTCTCGCGCCTGGAGTTGGTTAACCGTGCGGCGGTGTCGCAGGTGCCGCGCTACGAATTCATCAAACGCGACATTAGCTGGCAAAGCCCGGTCTTCTTTACGCCCGTGGATAAGCAGGGCGGTCTGAAAGAGGTAGAACTTAAAGCGCTGATTCTGGCCCAGTATCAGGCCGCAGGCATCGCGCCTGAATCGGTGGACTCAGGGGCTATCATTATCACCGGCGAAAGCGCCAAAACCCGCAACGCCCGTCCGGCGGTCATGGCGCTCTCGCAGTCGCTGGGCGACTTTGTGGTCGCCAGCGCCGGGCCGCATCTGGAATCGGTCATTGCCGGTCACGGCGCCGGAGCGCAAAGCTTGTCTGAGCAGCGGATGTGCCGGGTGCTGAATATTGATATCGGCGGCGGCACGTCTAACTACGCGCTGTTTGACGCGGGAAAAGTCAGCGGCACCGCCTGCCTTAACGTCGGTGGTCGCCTGCTGGAAACCGATGCTCAGGGGCGCGTGGTTTATGCCCATCAGCCGGGGCAGATGATTATCGATGAGGTGTTCGGTTCGGGTACTGATGCTCGCGCCTTAGCTGCCGCACAGTTGGGACAGGTGGCGCGGCGGATGGCGGATCTCATCGTCGAGGTTATCACTGGCGCGCTCTCGCCGCTGGCGCAATCGCTGATGCAAACCGGGCTGCTGCCCGCCGATATTACGCCGGAGGTGATCACCCTTTCCGGTGGGGTAGGTGAATGCTACCGCAACCAACCTGCCGATCCGTTCTGCTTTTCTGATATCGGGCCGCTGCTGGCGACCGCGCTGCATGAGCACCCGCGTCTGCGCGAGATGAACGTGCAGTTTCCGGCGCAAACCGTGCGCGCCACGGTGATTGGCGCGGGGGCCCATACGCTCTCGCTTTCCGGCAGTACTATCTGGCTGGAAGACGTCCAACTGCCGCTGCGCAACCTGCCGGTGGCGATCCCGCAGGATGACGCCGATCTGGTGAACGCCTGGCGGCAGGCGCTTCTCCAGCTTGATCTCGACCCGCAAACCGACGCTTACGTGCTGGCGCTTCCCGCCACGCTTCCGGTGCGTTACGCCGCATTACTCACGGTCATCAACGCGCTGACGGCTTTTGTCGCGCGTTATCCCAATCCACATCCCCTGCTGGTGGTGGCCGAGCAGGATTTTGGTAAAGCGCTGGGCATGTTATTGCGCCCACAGTTACCGCAACTTCCGCTGGCGGTCATCGATGAGGTGGTCGTGCGGGCGGGAGACTATATCGACATTGGTACGCCTCTTTTTGGCGGATCGGTTGTGCCGGTGACGGTGAAATCACTCGCATTTCCTTCCTGAGGGAACGACTTATGAAACTAAAGACCACATTGTTCGGCAATGTTTATCAGTTTAAGGATGTAAAAGAGGTACTGGCTAAAGCCAACGAACTGCGTTCGGGGGATGTGCTGGCCGGGGTTGCCGCGGCAAGTTCGCAGGAGCGCGTAGCGGCAAAACAGGTACTGTCGGAAATGACGGTGGCGGATATCCGCAACAATCCGGTGATTGCCTATGAAGAGGACTGCGTGACGCGCCTGATTCAGGACGACGTCAACGAAACGGCCTATAACCGGATTAAAAACTGGAGCATCAGCGAACTGCGTGAATACGTGCTGAGCGATGAAACCTCCGTGGACGACATCGCGTTTACCCGCAAAGGCCTGACCTCCGAAGTGGTGGCGGCAGTAGCGAAAATCTGCTCCAACGCTGACCTGATCTACGGCGGCAAGAAAATGCCGGTGATCAAAAAAGCCAATACCACCATCGGTATTCCGGGCACCTTTAGCTGCCGTTTGCAGCCGAACGATACCCGTGACGATGTACAGAGTATCGCCGCGCAAATCTACGAAGGGCTTTCTTTCGGCGCAGGCGATGCGGTGATCGGCGTTAACCCGGTGACCGATGACGTGGAGAACCTGACCCGCGTGCTCGACACCGTTTACGGCGTTATCGATAAATTCAATATTCCGACCCAGGGCTGCGTGCTGGCGCACGTCACCACCCAGATCGAAGCGATTCGTCGCGGCGCGCCGGGCGGACTGATTTTCCAGAGCATTTGCGGCAGCGAGAAGGGCTTAAAAGAGTTCGGCGTCGAGCTGGCCATGCTCGACGAAGCGCGGGCTGTGGGGGCGGAGTTCAACCGCATCGCCGGGGAAAACTGCCTGTACTTTGAAACCGGGCAAGGGTCTGCGCTCTCCGCAGGCGCGAACTTTGGTGCCGACCAGGTGACGATGGAAGCGCGTAACTACGGGCTGGCGCGCCACTACGATCCGTTCCTGGTGAACACCGTGGTGGGCTTTATCGGGCCGGAGTATCTCTACAACGACAGGCAGATTATCCGCGCCGGTCTCGAAGATCACTTTATGGGCAAGCTGAGCGGCATCTCGATGGGCTGCGACTGCTGCTATACCAACCATGCCGACGCCGACCAGAACCTTAACGAAAACCTGATGATTCTGCTCGCCACTGCCGGCTGTAACTACATCATGGGGATGCCGCTCGGCGACGACATCATGCTCAACTACCAGACCACCGCTTTCCACGATACCGCCACCGTCCGTCAGTTGCTGAATTTACGGCCGTCGCCGGAGTTTGAACGCTGGCTGGAAACGATGGGCATTATGGCAAACGGTCGTCTGACCAAACGGGCGGGCGATCCGTCACTGTTCTTCTGATGACGCGGGGATAACACCATGGATCAAAAACAGATTGAAGAAATTGTACGTAGCGTGATGGCGTCAATGGGACAGGACGTACCGCAGCCCGCCGCGCCGTCAACGCAGGAAGGCGCAAAGCCGCAGTGCGCCGCGCCGACGGTGACCGAAAGCTGCGCGCTGGATTTAGGTTCCGCGGAGGCAAAAGCCTGGATTGGCGTCGAGAACCCACATCGTGCGGACGTGCTGACCGAACTGCGTCGCAGTACTGCGGCACGCGTCTGTACGGGGCGTGCCGGGCCGCGTCCGCGCACCCAGGCGCTGTTGCGCTTCCTGGCGGATCACTCCCGTTCGAAAGATACCGTGCTCAAAGAAGTGCCGGAAGAGTGGGTAAAAGCGCAAGGGCTGCTGGAAGTGCGTTCGGAGATCAGCGACAAAAACCTGTACCTGACGCGCCCGGATATGGGGCGTCGCCTGAGCCCGGAAGCCATTGACGCGCTGAAGTCACAGTGCGTGATGAACCCGGATGTGCAGGTAGTGGTCTCCGATGGCCTCTCTACGGATGCGATCACCGCCAACTATGAAGAGATCCTGCCGCCGTTGCTTGCCGGTCTGAAGCAGGCCGGGCTGAACGTCGGCACGCCGTTCTTTGTGCGCTATGGCCGTGTGAAGATTGAAGATCAGATTGGCGAAATTCTCGGCGCGAAGGTCGTCATCCTGCTGGTAGGCGAACGTCCGGGGCTGGGGCAGTCGGAAAGCCTTTCCTGCTACGCGGTCTATTCCCCGCGCGTGGCGACCACCGTCGAGGCCGACAGAACCTGTATTTCAAACATTCATCAGGGGGGGACGCCGCCAGTAGAAGCCGCCGCCGTGATTGTGGATTTGGCCAAACGGATGCTGGAGCAGAAAGCGTCCGGCATCAACATGACCCGTTAAGGAGACATCATGCCTGCATTAGATTTAATTCGACCTTCAGTGACTGCCATGCGCGTGATTGCCTCCGTGAATGACGGCTTTGCGCGGGAACTTAAATTACCGCCACATATACGTAGTCTCGGACTCATCACGGCAGATTCTGATGATGTGACCTATATTGCCGCTGACGAAGCGACAAAACAGGCGATGGTGGAAGTGGTCTATGGCCGCTCCCTCTATGCCGGGGCGGCTCACGGGCCGTCGCCTACCGCTGGTGAGGTGTTGATTATGCTGGGCGGACCGAACCCGGCGGAAGTGCGCGCCGGTCTGGATGCAATGGTCGCCAGCATTGAAAACGGCGCGGCGTTCCAGTGGGCGAACGATGCGGAAAATACCGCATTCCTGGCGCATGTGGTTTCGCGTACCGGCTCGTACCTCTCGTCTACCGCAGGTATCGCGCTGGGCGATCCAATGGCCTACCTGGTGGCGCCGCCGCTGGAAGCGACATTCGGCATTGACGCGGCGATGAAATCCGCTGACGTTCAGCTGGTGACTTACGTGCCGCCGCCGTCGGAAACCAACTATTCGGCCGCGTTCTTAACGGGAAGCCAGGCCGCGTGTAAAGCCGCCTGCAACGCCTTTACCGACGCCGTGCTGGATATCGCCCGTAACCCTGTCCAGCGTGCGTAACGGAGGCTGCCAATGATCAATGCCCTGGGATTACTGGAAGTGGACGGAATGGTCGCCGCCGTCGATGCGGCGGATGCTATGCTGAAAGCGGCCAACGTGCGTTTGCTCAGTCATCAAGTGCTCGACCCTGGCAGGCTCACGCTGGTGGTGGAGGGCGATCTGGCGGCGTGTCGTGCGGCGCTGGATGCCGGAAGCGCTGCCGCGCAGCGCACAGGCCGTGTGATTAGTCGCAAAGAAATTGGTCGTCCGGAAGAGGACACCCAGTGGCTGATTGGCGGGTTTGCGCGTGCGACAACGCCGACTGAGAAAGCACCCCAGGTACCCGCAACGCCTGAGTTCGCTGAGGCGTTATTGGCGCTGCTGGCATCAGTACGCCAGGGAATGACGGCGGGAGAGGTTGCCGCGCATTTTGGCTGGCCGCTGGAGCAGGCCAGAAACGTGCTGGAACAACTCTTTTCTGACGGAGCGTTGCGTAAACGCAGTAGTCGCTATCGCATCAAAAATTAATCTGTCGGAGGGCCGGGCGTCCTGGCGGGCGTCCGGCATAGAAGATCATGAAAAAGACCCGTACAGCGAATTTGCACCATCTTTATCATGAAGCGTTACCCGAAGACGTTAAACTTACGCCCAGAGTCGAGGTGGACAATGTTCATCAGCGACGGACGACGGATGTCTATGAACATGCTCTGACTATCACCGCCTGGCAGCAGATCTACGATCAGTTACACCCGGGTAAATTTCATGGCGAGTTCACGGAAATCCTGCTTGATGAGATTCAGGTGTTCCGTGAATACACCGGCCTGGCGCTGCGTCAGTCGTGTCTGGTTTGGCCAAACTCTTTCTGGTTTGGTATTCCGGCGACGCGCGGCGAACAGGGATTTATCGGCGCGCAGGGGCTCGGCAGCGCCGAGATTGCCACCCGACCGGGAGGCACCGAGTTTGAACTGAGCACGCCGGATGATTACACCATTCTGGGCGTCGTTATCTCGGAAGATGTTATTTCCCGTCAGGCCACGTTTTTGCATAACCCGGAAAGGGTGCTGCATATGCTGCGTAACCAGCTAGCGCTGGAGGTAAAAGAGCAGCATAAAGCAGCGCTGTGGGGCTTTGTGCAGCAGGCGCTGGCCACCTTCAGCGAGAGTCCTGAAACTCTGCATCAACCTGCGGTGCGTAAGGTCTTGAGTGATAATTTATTGCTGGCGATGGGCACGATGCTGGAAGAGGCGAAGCCGATTCATAGCGCCGAAAGCATCAGCCATCAGGGATATCGTAGGCTACTGTCGCGGGCGCGGGAATATGTGCTGGAAAATATGTCGGAGCCGCTGACGGTGCTCGACTTATGTAACCAGCTACACGTAAGCCGTCGCACGCTGCAAAATGCGTTTCACGCCATTTTGGGCATTGGCCCCAATGCGTGGCTGAAACGTATTCGCTTAAACGCAGTACGCCGGGAACTGATTAGCCCGTGGTCGCAGAGCGCCACGGTCAAAGATGCCGCGATGCAGTGGGGATTCTGGCATCTGGGGCAATTTGCCACCGATTATCAGCAATTATTTGCCGAAAAACCGTCGTTGACGCTGCATCAACGGATGCGGCAATGGGCTTGATATTGATGGGGAGGCTCTCCGGTTGCTGATAACGTGCGCGTGTCGGGAATTGCCCGGTGGCAGCTGGCGCCTTACCGGGCCTACGGATTCGCTGCTGTCTGTGGTTGGTAGCCCGGACAAGGCGCGCCAGCGCCGCCTCCGGGGAAGCGCGCGCACAACGTGCAAAACAGTTTTGTCATCAGATCATGAGGATGAGCGTTTATGTTTGCTGATAAGACGTTGCCGTTGTTTGGCAGGAGGGGCAGATAAACCCGTAAAGCATTCCTTCCGCATATTCCTCTTCCTCGATATCTTCATAGCTTAGCTGCGCAAGAAACATCATCGTTTGCGCGCACGTTGGGCACGTAGGATAGTCTGTATCCTGAACCCATGCGGGATGGCCGCCGAGCTGTGAGAAGGTGGTGGGTAAAAATATTTCAGCAGCGAATAGCGGCAAACGGGATTCCCCGGGGTGCAGAACATCAAGCGGTAGCGTTATCCAGTCAGCGGAATTCTCCACCGCCAGCGTCGAGAGCGCATTTTTTTCGTACCATCGCGGCTGGCCTTGTGGATCGACGGTGGCGAAAACGGTGTTATATGCCGTACAACACTGACAGGTCAGAATACGAATTTGACCGGGCCAACCCTGCGTGCTTAGGCCGACGGCGCTCGGCGCAACCTCAAACAGATTGATTAGCGGCAGGGAACAGTGTGGGCAGTTTTCACCATATTCTGCAACGGCGCGAAAAACGGCCGGCTGTTCAGGTGCCTGTTTTACCAGATGGGTACATTGCGTAAAGTAAAGATCGCGCCTGCGGCCATTTTCAGTGAGCTCCCATCCCGCCTGGTGAGCATAGCGATGAGGGAGGATATGAAGTGAAGCACTCCACGCAGGTGGTTCCTGGCGCCAGCGGTTAAAATGCTCAACGACAACCTCATCGCCAATCCAGGCCAGGGCACAAAGAATGCCGTCACGGTTTTCGTCATCGGTTTCCACCTTCTGCAAAAGCGCGTCGCGTACGTCAGGCGGCGCACGGTGAAAAGGTAGGGGTGAAGAGAGCTCCAGTTCTTCTTCATTTATTACCTGGCGCAGGAAATTATCCAGATTGGCCTGGGTAAATGCCGCCAGGCACAGCGCAATTTCCTGAGCTTCCTCCTGCCATCCGGAATCAAATAATTCTTCTGCATAATCGACCATGTCGCGGCTTTCATCATCGGAGAGCTTTTTGTAAAGCTCATCGGTCGGAATGGGGCAGGGAATCCACTCGATTAACGGATCGTGTTCCCGGGGTTCATGAACGAGTTTAAGCATTTCAACAGGGTTGGTAATGCCACTGAACGCGTCGATCGTTTTTCTGTTTTTCCGGATATATTCTTCCTGCACTTGCCGATAGCGCGCCTGGACGCAGGGCATACAATAGCCCTCCGTGCGGGCAGCCGTTGCTGGCAGGATGAAGTGTGAGCATTGCGGGTTTTTACAAGGAATACGCTCGTCCATGCGGTAGTGCTCCACTGCAAATTCTACGAGTGCTTACTGTACTGTTTTACTAATGATAACGGCAGCGGGCGGTTATCCGAATTCTTTATCTACAATGAACTCGTTTATTTCTACGAGCCTGCTTTTATTCAACGGCCAACCGGATAGGCGATAAACAAACCGGCTATCGTCAAAATACATGACAGTAGGCATAGCAAGATACAGTTAACGCTTTTACGCGGAATATGAATAATAAAGCAGAGTAATGCTATCAGGGCCATGACCACAGGGATGGTCACCATATTGATAACCAGAAGCACGATCAGACCGAAGCTCACCCCTCCGCTATGAGGGATGAATATTCTTTCTTCAAAATATATTTCTAGTGTAATGGCAAGCAGGCAGCCAATAAAACTTATACCCAGATGGGGATGCCATTTGGCGTCACTGGTTACTACTTTCCGTGTATTTGTTTGCATTGTTTTACTTTATAAATAAGTTAAATCCAGTCGCGTACCTGAATAAACTCGCTCAGCGCCGCTTCCGGGCTACCCGCTTCTGGCTGCCAGTCGTACTCCCAGCGCACCAGCGGCGGCATCGACATCAGGATAGATTCAGTGCGCCCGCCGGTTTGCAGACCAAACAGGGTGCCTCTGTCCCACACCAGATTGAACTCCACGTAGCGACCGCGGCGATAAAGTTGAAAATTACGCTCCCGCTCGCCCCAGACCATCGCTTTGCGTCGTTCGACAATCGGTAAATACGCCCGGGTGTAACCGTTGCCGACCGCCTGCATAAAGTCGAAGCAGTGGTCGAAATCCGGCGTATTCAAATCGTCAAAAAACAGGCCGCCAACGCCGCGCTGCTCGTTGCGGTGTTTGAGAAAAAAGTAGTCGTCGCACCACTTTTTATAACGCGGATACACATCGTCACCAAACGGCTGGCACAGGTCGCGGGCGGTGCGGTGCCAGTGAACGGCATCCTCTTCAAAGCCGTAGTAGGGCGTTAAATCGAACCCGCCGCCAAACCACCATACCGGATCGGCGCCCGGTTTTTCGGCAATAAAAAAGCGCACGTTAGCATGGCTGGTGGGAATATACGGATTGTGCGGATGCACCACCAGCGATACGCCCATCGCTTCGAAGCTACGCCCGGCGAGTTCTGGCCGATGCGCGGTGGCGGACGCGGGCATTGCATCGCCGTGAACGTGAGAGAAATTAACGCCCGCCTGTTCGAAAATCCCGCCGTTGCGTAATACCCGGCTGCGTCCGCCGCCGCCCGCTTCGCGTCGCCAGCTATCTTCGACAAAGTTTGCGCCATCCACAGCGGATAACGTTTGGCAAATATCATCCTGCAGGCGTAGCAGAAACTGTTTTACGTGATGTGCATCGGGTTTCATGATTACCGTTTCTTCGTGTGTGCTTTCTGATTATCAAACCAGTGAAAATAACTGATGATGCCGTTGGCGATCGCCGTAGCGATTTTCTGGCGAAACGCCGTCGTGCCCAGCAGGCGTTCTTCTTCCGGATTGGTAATAAACGAGGTTTCGACCAGCACCGACGGAATTGACGGTGATTTTAGCACCACGAAAGCCGCTTGTTCGGTAGTGCGGCTGTGTAATTTATGTATAGGTTTGATTTTCTTGAGAATATGCGAACCCAGCGTCAGACTGTTTTTAATCGTATCGGTTTGCACCAGATCAAACAAAACTTGTTGTAATAGATGATCCCGGTCAGTGGCTTTTTTACCCGCCACTTCGTCCGCGCGGTTTTCACGCTCGGAGAGATACTTCGCCATGGCGCTACTGGCCCCGCGGTTGGAAAGCGCAAAAACGGAAGCGCCCGCTGCTTTCGGATTGGTAAAACCATCGGCATGAATGGACATAAACAGATCCGCGCCGTGCTTATGGGCGATTTCCACCCGATCGTACAGCGGAATAAAAGTATCCCCTGTCCGGGTTAAACGCGCATCGATTCCGTGATTTCGCAAAATAGCGCGCACGTTTTTGGCAATTGCCAGTACGACGTGTTTTTCCTGAGAACCGTTGCGGCCAATCGCGCCGGTATCGATGCCGCCGTGTCCGGGGTCGAGCATCACCAACCGTTTACTGCCGGTTTTTTTGGTTTTGGGTTTGCTGTGACCATTACTGGTTTTTAGCGTTTCTTCTTTGGCTACTGCGTGCGACATACCTGACAGCGTCAGGGCCGCCAGACCTGTTTTGAGTACCTGGCGGCGCGATGTGAGAGTTTTTAGGAGTTTAAAAGTGCTCATACGGCCTGAGTTGTGAAAATTAAGTTCAAGATGTTATATCGTATCGCGTAATCCGTTACGACGGTTGGTGATGAGAATTGTTTTACTTTTCATTTCAATACGTGACACATCGCCATTATGCCATTTTTTCCGCTACATCGCGTCAGATATTGGCTGAATCAGATGTTTGCGCCATAATCTTGGTTTTTCCACCCGAAAAGGCAACGAATACCATGGAAATACGCGTTTTTCGCCAGGAAGATTTCGAAGAGGTGATCACCCTCTGGGAGCGTTGCGACCTGCTGCGTCCATGGAACGATCCTGAAATGGATATTGAACGCAAGGTGAATCACGATGTCAGCTTGTTCCTCGTTGCGGAAGTTAGCGGCGAAGTCGTCGGTACGGTAATGGGCGGTTATGACGGGCATCGCGGCTCGGCGTATTACCTGGGCGTTCACCCGGAGTTCCGCGGGCGCGGCATTGCGAATGCGTTGCTTAACCGGCTGGAAAAAAAACTCATCGCTCGCGGGTGTCCGAAAATCCAAATTATGGTGCGCGATGATAACGACGTTGTGCTGGGCATGTATGAACGTCTGGGGTATGAGCATTCTGACGCCCTAAGTTTGGGTAAACGCCTGATTGAAGATGAAGAGTACTGAGTTTCATCCAGCCGATTATGATGTACACGGACGTTTACGCCTGCCGTTTCTGTTCTGGTGCGTACTGCTACTTCAGGCGCGCGCCTGGGTACTCTTTGTCATTGCCGGTTCATCCCGTGGACAGGGTAATACTTTGTTAAACTTTTTTTATCCCGACCATGACAATTTTTGGCTGGGGCTGTTGCCCGGCGTTCCGGCGGTAGTGGCATTTTTACTCAGCGGGCGGCGTGACGCGGTTCCTGGTGTGTGGCGCTGGCTGCGCGGACTCCTGATCCTTGCTCAACTGGTGTCGTTGTGCTGGCTGCCGGTGATGTGGCTGGGTGGCGACCCGGTCAACGGCGTCGGGCTGGCGCTGCTGCTGGCGGACATCGTCGCGCTGATCTGGCTGTTAACCAATCAACGTTTGCGTGCCTGTTTTTCCCTTGAGAAAGAATAACGGCACTTTTTGGCGAACCCGCACTCCAACCAACGTTAATTAATAAAAGAAAGGAAGTGAGATGAAATCGCTGCGTTTGACTTTACTCGCACTGCCGCTGGCGGTGACCGGCTGCTCGACGCTCTCCTCGGTCAACTGGTCTGCCGCAAATCCATGGAACTGGTTTGGTTCCTCGACAGAAGTCACTGAGCAAGGCGTGGGAGCGCTGACCGCCGCCACGCCGCTGGAAGAGCCGGCTATTGCAGAGGCATTAGATGGCGATTATCGCCTGCGTAGCGGTATGAAAACCGATAACGGCAACGTGGTGCGCTTTTTCGAAGCGATGAAGGGCGACAGTGTCGCGATGGTGATCAACGGCGAGCAGGGAACCGTGAGCCGTATTGATGTGCTGGACAGCGATATCCCAACCGCCGCGGGGGGCAAAATCGGTACGCCGTTTAGCGACCTTTACAGCAAAGCGTTTGGTCACTGCGAGCCGGTTTCCAGCGATAGCCATACCAGCGTCGAATGTAAAGCCGAGGGAAGTCAGCATATTAGCTATGTTTTCTCCGGCGAGTGGAGCGGACCGGAAGGCTTAATGCCTCCTGATGACGTCTTAAAAAACTGGGACGTGCGCAAAATTATCTGGCGTCGTTAATTTGCGCCTGAACAAACCGCTTCGCTTAAAAACAAGGTAAAATAGCCTCCATTAATGCCACGACTGCGTGGCATTCTCATTTTCAGGAGGAATCATGTCTCAGGTTCAAAGTGGCATTTTGCCGGAACATTGCCGTGCGGCAATTTGGATTGAAGCCAATGTGAAAGGCGACCTGGACGCCCTGCGCGCGGCCAGCAGAACATTTGCCGATAAACTGGCGACCTTCGAAGTCAAATTTCCGGACGCCCATCTTGGGGCCGTTGTGGCGTTTGGCAACAATACCTGGCGTGCCCTGAGTGGCGGCGTCGGGGCGGAAGAACTGAAAGATTTTATTCCTTATGGTAAAGGGCTGGCACCGGCCACGCAGTATGACGTGCTGATCCATATCCTTTCCCTGCGCCACGATGTGAATTTTTCTGTTGCCCAGGCGGCGATGGAAGCCTTCGGCGACTGTATCGACGTGAAAGAAGAAGTTCACGGTTTCCGTTGGGTGGAAGAACGCGATCTGAGCGGCTTTGTCGACGGGACAGAGAACCCGGCGGGCGAAGAGACGCGCCGTGAAGTGGCGGTGATCAAAGATGGCGTGGATGCCGGCGGCAGTTATGTGTTCGTGCAGCGTTGGGAACACAATCTCAAGCAACTTAACCGGATGAGTATTCACGATCAGGAGATGATGATCGGGCGTACCAAAGAAGCCAATGAAGAGATTGACGGCGATGCGCGTCCGGCAACATCTCACCTGAGCCGCGTCGATCTCAAAGAAGATGGCAAAGGGCTGAAGATTGTGCGCCAGAGCCTGCCATACGGCACCGCCAGCGGTACTCATGGTCTCTATTTCTGCGCTTACTGCGCACGTCTGCACAATATCGAACAGCAGCTTCTGAGTATGTTCGGCGATACCGACGGTAAACGCGACGCGATGCTGCGCTTCACCAAACCGGTGACTGGCGGCTACTATTTTGCGCCGTCGCTGGATCGCCTGTTAGCGCTATAAGGTAAAACCCTGTCGGATGGCAGCGCAAACGCTTTATTCGACCTACGATTGGTAGGCCTGATAAGCGCAGCGCCATCAGGCAGAACAGCATAAAAATGCCCATCCCCGCCTCCGCGGGGATTTTTTTACCTAATATTTACCTGAATTAGTGAGCTATTCCTCAGCACTTATTTGTTATTACTGTATTTTCAGTGTTAATGGAGTGTAAGACTCCATATTCAAAAGGAGACATTGAAAATGGGTAAACTCACGGGCAAGACAGCATTGATTACGGGCGCATCGCAGGGCATTGGCGAAGGGATCGCTCGCGTATTCGCACGCCACGGCGCGAACTTAATCTTGCTGGATATCTCCGATGAGATTGAAAAACTGGCGGATGAGCTGGGCGGGCGCGGGCATCGCTGCACTGCCGTTAAGGCTGACGTCAGAGATTTTGCTTCGGTGCAGGCGGCGGTTGCGCGCGCCAAAGAGACTGAAGGTAGAATTGATATTTTGGTGAATAACGCTGGCGTGTGCCGTCTGGGCAACTTCCTCGATATGAGTGAAGAAGATCGCGATTTCCACATTGATATTAATATTAAAGGTGTCTGGAACGTCACCAAAGCCGTCCTGCCGGAGATGATTAAACGTAAAGATGGCCGCATTGTGATGATGTCTTCCGTCACGGGAGATATGGTGGCGGACCCGGGTGAAACGGCCTATGCGCTGTCAAAAGCCGCCATTGTCGGTTTAACCAAATCGCTGGCGGTAGAGTATGCGCAGTCCGGTATTCGTGTGAATGCCATTTGCCCCGGTTATGTAAGAACGCCGATGGCGGAAAGCATTGCCCGTCAGTCTAACCCTGACGATCCGGAATCGGTATTAACGGAAATGGCAAAAGCCATTCCGCTACGCCGCCTTGCCGATCCGCTGGAAGTAGGGGAACTGGCGGCATTTCTGGCTTCCGATGAGTCCAGCTATCTTACCGGAACGCAAAACGTCATTGATGGCGGCAGTACCCTGCCTGAAAGCGTAAGCGTAGGCGTCTGATTGATGCCGGTCTCCTCCTCACGCCGCGTGGGGAGGGATTCTCTTATTCCCTTTTCAACTTTCAAATCATCAAACGGTATATAAAACCGTTACTCCTTTAGCGCTGGTTATAAATATGATGACCATAAGAAAGTCATTAAATTTATAAGGGTGCGCAATGGCCGTTAACTTACTGAAAAAGAGACCCCTGACGCTGGCAGCAATGCTGTTACTGGCAGGGCAGGCGCAGGCAACGGAGCTGCTGAACAGCTCATACGATGTCTCCCGCGAGCTGTTTGCCGCCCTTAACCCGCCGTTTGAGCAACAATGGGCGAAGGATAACGGCGGCGATAAGCTGACGATTAAGCAGTCTCATGCCGGGTCATCAAAACAGGCGCTGGCGATTTTGCAGGGACTGAAGGCAGACGTCGTCACCTACAATCAGGTGACCGACGTACAGATTCTTCATGATAAAGGCAAACTGATCCCTGCCGACTGGCAAAGCCGTCTGCCGAACAACAGTTCGCCATTCTATTCCACGATGGGTTTCCTGGTGCGCAAGGGAAACCCGAAAAATATTCACGACTGGAGCGATCTTGTACGTTCCGACGTGAAGCTGATTTTCCCTAACCCGAAAACCTCCGGCAACGCCCGTTACACGTATCTGGCGGCATGGGGCGCGGCGGATAACGCGGACGGCGGCGATAAAGCCAAAACCGAACAGTTTATGACCCAGTTCCTGAAAAACGTCGAAGTGTTTGATACCGGCGGTCGCGGCGCTACGACTACCTTTGCCGAGCGTGGTCTGGGCGATGTGCTGATTAGTTTTGAGTCGGAAGTGAACAATATCCGCAAACAATATGAAGCCCAGGGATTTGAAGTGGTGATCCCGAAAACGAACATTCTTGCTGAATTCCCGGTTGCCTGGGTGGATAAAAACGTGCAGGCCAACGGCACAGAAAAAGCCGCCAAAGCTTACCTGAACTGGCTGTATAGCCCGCAGGCGCAGACCATCATCACCCATTACTACTACCGCGTGAATAACCCGGAAATCATGGGCAAGCAAGCAGATAAATTCCCGCAGACCGAACTGTTCCGCGTGGAAGAAAAGTTTGGTTCCTGGCCGGAAGTGATGAAAACGCACTTTGCCAGCGGCGGCGAGCTGGACAAACTGTTGGCGGCGGGGCGTAAGTAATGCTTGCCGTTTCTTCCCGACGCGTGCTGCCCGGCTTTACGTTAAGCCTCGGCACCAGTTTGCTGTTTGTCTGCCTGATCCTACTGTTGCCGTTGAGCGCGCTGGTGATGCAGCTCTCACAGATGAGCTGGGCGCAATACTGGGATGTCGTGACCAACCCTCAGGTGGTGGCTGCCTATAAAGTGACGCTACTGGCGGCATTTGTAGCGTCGATTTTTAATGGCGTGTTTGGCCTGCTGATGGCGTGGATTTTAACCCGCTACCGTTTTCCAGGGCGCACGTTGCTGGATGCGCTGATGGATCTGCCGTTTGCGCTGCCGACAGCGGTAGCGGGGTTAACGCTGGCCTCGCTGTTCTCAGTGAACGGTTTCTACGGTCAGTTTCTTGCGCAGTTTGATATCAAAGTGACCTATACCTGGCTCGGTATTGCGGTGGCGATGGCCTTTACCAGTATTCCATTTGTGGTGCGCACCGTCCAGCCGGTACTGGAAGAGCTGGGGCCGGAATATGAAGAAGCGGCGCAAACGCTGGGGGCCACCCGGCTGCAAAGTTTTCGCAAAGTCGTGCTGCCTGAGCTGTCGCCTGCGCTGATTGCCGGCGTGGCGCTCTCTTTTACCCGTAGCCTGGGCGAGTTTGGCGCGGTGATTTTTATCGCCGGAAATATCGCCTGGAAAACAGAAGTGACCTCGCTGATGATTTTTGTGCGCTTGCAGGAGTTTGATTACCCGGCCGCTAGCGCCATTGCCTCGGTGATCCTTGCGGCATCCTTGCTGCTGCTGTTCTCTATCAATACCTTGCAAAGTCGCTTTGGTCGACGTGTGGTAGGTCATTAATGGCGGAAGTGACTCAATTGAAGCGATACGACGTCCCCCGCATTAACTGGGGAAAATGGTTTCTGATTGGCGTCGGGATGCTGGTTTCGGCGTTTATCCTGCTGGTGCCGATGATTTACATCTTCGTGCAGGCGTTCAGCAAAGGGTTAATGCCGGTACTGCAAAATCTGGCCGATCCGGACATGCTGCACGCCATCTGGCTGACGGTGTTGATTGCCTTGATCGCAGTGCCGGTGAATCTGGTGTTCGGCATTCTGCTGGCGTGGCTGGTGACGCGCTTTAACTTCCCCGGACGTCAGCTACTGCTGACCCTGCTGGATATTCCCTTTGCCGTCTCGCCGGTGGTGGCCGGTCTGGTTTATCTGCTGTTTTATGGTTCCAACGGCCCGTTGGGCGGCTGGCTGGATGAGCATAATTTGCAAATGATGTTCTCCTGGCCGGGGATGGTACTGGTCACTATTTTTGTCACCTGCCCGTTTGTGGTGCGCGAACTGGTGCCAGTGATGCTCAGCCAGGGCAGTCAGGAAGATGAGGCGGCGATTTTACTGGGCGCATCCGGCTGGCAAATGTTTCGCCGCGTGACGTTGCCGAATATTCGCTGGGCGCTACTCTACGGCGTGGTGTTAACCAACGCCCGCGCGATTGGCGAGTTTGGCGCGGTGTCGGTGGTGTCCGGCTCGATTCGCGGCGAAACGTTATCGCTACCGTTACAGATTGAATTACTGGAGCAGGACTACAACACCGTCGGCTCCTTTACCGCCGCCGCATTGTTGACGCTAATGGCGATTATTACCCTGTTTTTGAAGAGCATGTTGCAATGGCGTCTGGAGAATCAGGAAAAACGCGCGCAACAGGAGGAAAATCATGAGCATTGAGATCGCCAGAATTAAGAAATCCTTTGGTCGCACTCAGGTACTGAATGATATCTCGCTGGATATTCCTTCCGGCCAGATGGTTGCCTTGTTGGGGCCGTCAGGTTCCGGCAAAACGACGCTGCTGCGCATTATTGCCGGGCTGGAGCATCAGTCCAGCGGTCATATTCGTTTCCACGGTACGGACGTTAGCCGCCTGCACGCGCGTGAGCGTAAAGTCGGTTTTGTGTTTCAGCACTATGCGCTGTTTCGCCATATGACGGTGTTTGACAACATCGCTTTTGGCCTGACGGTGCTGCCGCGACGCGACCGCCCAACTGCGGCGGCGATTAAAACGAAAGTGACGCAATTGCTGGAGATGGTGCAACTGGCGCACCTCGCGGATCGCTTCCCCGCCCAGCTTTCCGGCGGACAAAAACAGCGCGTGGCGCTGGCGCGCGCGCTTGCCGTGGAACCGCAAATTCTACTGCTGGATGAACCCTTTGGCGCGCTGGATGCCCAGGTACGTAAAGAGTTACGTCGCTGGTTGCGCCAGCTACATGAAGAACTGAAATTCACCAGCGTCTTTGTCACCCACGATCAGGAAGAGGCGACGGAAGTGGCGGATCGGGTGGTGGTGATGAGTCAGGGCAATATCGAACAGGCTGATGCGCCGGATCGGGTGTGGCGTGAACCGGCAACCCGCTTCGTACTGGAGTTTATGGGCGAGGTGAACCGCCTGACAGGCACCGTCCGCGGCGGGCAGTTTCACGTTGGCGCGCATCGCTGGCCGCTGGGTTATACGCCCGCGTACCAGGGGCCGGTCGATCTGTTCCTGCGTCCGTGGGAGGTGGATATTAGCCGCCGCACCAGCCTGGATTCTCCTCTACCAGTACAGGTCATTGAGGCCAGCCCGAAAGGTCACTATACACAGTTAGTGGTACAGCCGCTGGGGTGGTATCACGATCCGCTGACGGTGGTGATGGCGGGTGAGGATGTTCCGGTTCGCGGCGAGCGTTTGTTTGTTGGACTGCAAAAAGCGCGTCTGTATAACGGCGACCAGCGTATTGAAACGCGTGAAGAGGAACTTGCTCTGGCGCAATCGGCCTGATAGGTTAATTTGTATAGTTATCGCTCGGTGGCGCTACGCATACCGGGCTTTTTTACGAGCTGAAAACGTGAATACATTAGAACAAACCATCGGCAATACGCCGCTGGTCAAATTACAACGTCTGGGGCCGGATAACGGCAGTGAAATCTGGGTCAAGCTGGAAGGCAATAATCCGGCAGGATCGGTGAAAGATCGCGCGGCGCTATCGATGATTGTCGAGGCGGAAAAGCGCGGGGAAATTAAACCGGGCGATGTCCTGATTGAAGCGACCAGCGGCAACACTGGCATTGCGCTGGCGATGATCGCCGCGCTGAAAGGTTATCGCATGAAGCTGTTGATGCCAGACAACATGAGTCAGGAGCGTCGGGCGGCAATGCGGGCCTATGGCGCGGAACTGATTCTGGTCACTAAAGAGCAGGGAATGGAAGGGGCGCGCGATTTAGCGCTCGCTATGTCTGAACGAGGCGAGGGCAAACTGCTCGATCAGTTTAATAATCCTGATAATCCCTACGCCCACTACACGACCACCGGCCCGGAAATCTGGCGGCAAACGTCAGGTCGCATCACCCATTTTGTCTCCAGCATGGGCACGACCGGCACCATTACCGGCGTGTCGCGTTTTCTGCGCGAGCAGGAAAAACCGGTCACCATCGTTGGCCTACAGCCGGAAGAGGGCAGCAGTATTCCGGGCATTCGACGCTGGCCTGCGGAATATATGCCGGGCATTTTTAACGCCTCGCTGGTAGATGAGGTGCTGGATATTCATCAGAATGATGCCGAAAACACCATGCGTGAACTGGCCGTTCGTGAAGGCATTTTCTGCGGCGTGAGTTCCGGCGGCGCGGTAGCGGGCGCGTTACGCGTCGCACGAGCCACGCCCGGCGCGATAGTGGTGGCGATCATCTGCGATCGCGGCGACCGTTACCTTTCGACCGGCGTGTTTGGTGAAGAGCATTTCAGCCAGGGGGCAGGGATTTAAACTAATGAGTTCAGCTGATTGGGATAAACACAGGCAACGGCGCCTTTGACAAGCGGGAATATCCTGCCGATTTTCTATGTGCGCCAGCGCATTACCGCCGCCTTTTATAATAAAAGCTCGTCTGTTGTTCTTATTGTTGTATTTGTTCCTGGCAAAGCGTCATGTAATGCTTGCTGCTTTCTACCAGCCTGGCTGAACCAGGCCGGTAAAGTGACGGCGCTTTAAACATATAAATCAGTTGTACTTGTTGCTGGCAGGCCATCTCTGTCACTGGTACGTGAAATAACGTTAACGCCGCATTTTTCGTACCGTAAACCGCGTTACCCTGCGAATCCCGGCCATAATACGCTTGCGCCAGCATCATGGCATACAGCTCGTCGTCGCGGTACAGGCTGTCCAACCAGAACACCCAGATCGCGATCCTGAAATGCCCATCCACGCCAGCTTGGGTATAGAGCAATCTGGCAGTATAAGATTTGGGATGTATTTTGGCCGCAGCGCGGCGCAAAAAACGCGTCTGCGGCGATTCGGACAACCAGAAAGAGGCGCTCTGTAATGCGGTCTGGGCTATGGGACGAATTTCCAGATAATAGTAAACGATTAACCCTACAGCAAACGCTAACAGAAGCGCGATAACGCCTTTAAAAAACCACAGTAACACGCCTGGCATTATGATTTTTTCTTACTCAACATTCTTATCCGTTTCCGCAATAAGCGCATGTAAATAAGGCTGCGCGTTTTCATCGCTTTTACCGGGAATTTTAACGATATAGGGTTTTCCGGTGATGGACGACGACGACGCGACTTTATCGATAAACTGTTCGGCGGTGTCGATACGATTGCGCGTGTTACCCAGTTTTAAGCGCAGGTGCGATACGGCTTCCTCGCAGTTATGCGCATCACCGTTACGAACGAATGTCAGATCCTTTTTCTGCGCCAGCGCATTAAGCATGGCGTTAATGCGCGCTTCTTCATGGGCGTTCAGCTTCGCCCAGGCGGGTAGGGTCAGCAGGAGCGCAACGACGGCGCAAACAATTTTCTTCATGGTAAAATCCTTTTTCATGCAATAATCACTGCACCTCAGACCGTTAGCCGGGTAATAAGTTGCACTCCTGGTGTGGTTATTTCTGTGAGTGCGCCAGCGTGAGTTCATCCAGAAAACGCCACAGCTTTTCATTCATTTGCTGGTAATTCCATGCGCGCATCTCGGCGACCGAGCGGATAAAACGCTTCCCTTGCGCGTCGGCCAGCTCCTGCTGCGAATGTTGGATTAATCCTTCAACCGCCTCGACGGTAAATTCCATATGACACTGGAAGCCGTAGACAAAATTACCGTACTGCACTATCTGACGTGGACAGCCTTCGCTTTCGGCCAGCACGGTCGCCTGATCGGTGAGTCCTGGCATATCGTTGTGCCAGTGGCCGACGGTTAACGGGGAGCCAAAGTGGGCGATAAGCGGATGCCGCAGACCGGCTTCAGTGAGCGTAATAGGGTAGTGACCAATCTCTTTTTCCGGACTTTGGCACACAGCGGCGCCCAGCGCCTCGCCAATGAGCTGCGAACCAAGACAAATGCCGATAACCATTCGCCGGGCCGTAACTGCCTGATTAATTAAGTGCTGTTCGGCGCGAGAGTCAAAGTACGGGCACTCTTCGCGGGTGGTGCGCGGCGACTGCGGACCGCCAAATACCACGAGCATATCGAACTCATCGGCATTGGGCGGTAGCGCTTCTCCGGCATAGACGCGCGACCATGAAATGGTATAACCGCGATCTTCAGCCCATTTCAGATAAGCGCCAGCGGATTCAAACGACTCATGGACAACAAAATGAACTCGCACGTTATTTTCTCCTGTTAGCGATTTAGCGCCTGATGGATATCAGCCGCCAGCGTGTTGATCTCGCTGTCATTTAATGTCGACAGCGTGATACGTAGACCGTGAGACGGCGCGCTTACGCCAAAGGCTTCTCCCTCACGTACCAGCCAGCCGGATTTTGCCAACGTAAACGCGGTAGCCTGGCTATGGGTGTCCAGTGGGAGCCAGGCATTCACGCCGTCGCCGGGAGAAATGGCGATGCCATATTGCTGTAGGGCGCGGGCCAGTTTTTGTTGCCGGGCGGCGTAAAACAGCCGCGTTTGCGTCAGCCTGTGCTGATACTCAGGGTCGGTCAGGCAGGCGTAGACCAGATCCTGTAACAGATGGCTGACCCACTGACTACCGGCATTTAGCCGCAGCCGAAGTTTTGCCGAGGTCGCGCTGTCGCTGGCGACAATAGCAAGACGTAAATCGGGGCCGAGGGTTTTGGAAACGGAGCGTATCACCGCCCAGTGTTGCGTTGTCTGCGCAATAACCGGCTGCCAGGGCGACGAAGAAAGCAGGGCGAAGTGATCGTCGATAATGACCACTACCTGAGGGTAACGCGCCAGCATATTTTGCAGCGCAGCGGCACGGCGAGCGCTCAGGCTACAGCCGGTAGGGTTGTGCGCGCGCGGCGTTAAGATCACTGCCCGCGCGCCCTGATTTAGCGCCCGTTCCAGCTTTTCAGGCTGCATTCCTTCGCTATCCACACTGACCGGGCTGGCGCTAAAACCGGCATAGCGCAGCATATTGATACTGCTTAAAAAACAGGGATCTTCCACCGCGACGCTGTCGCCCGGCAGCAGATGCGCGCAAAGCAGTCTTTCAATGGCGTCGATAGCTCCGCTGGTGATATCAATTTCGCCTGCGACGGGGGTGGCATCCCGTAGCCAGCGCGCCGCCCAGGCGTGTAGTTCAGGGGAAACGGGCGCATCGCCGTAGAGATGCGGCGTGCGGCTGAGACGGGCAAAATAACGGCTAAGGTCAGGCAGACGCTGCGGATCGGGATTGCCGCCGGAAAGGTCGTGCAGAGGCGTATGTGGATCGCCGCCTTCCAGCGCTACGGGAGACGGACTGCCTTTAATCACCGTCCCATTGCGGCCTAAACTTTGCGCCAGTCCCGCCGTTATCAGCCGTTTATACGCCGCTGCGACGGTATTGCGGTTCACCTTTAATTCGCTTGCCAGCTCCCGTACCGGCGGGAGCGAATCCTCCGCCCGTAACGTGCCGGCGATAATGTGTTGACGGATACTGTCAAAAATTTCGTTAGCGGTTTTTCCGTCGATCATTATTGACCTATGACAAAATGAATTTTAGCATATGACAATGATAATGAGGCGGTAGCCTGCTGTCCAGCGAGAGGAAAATTTTATGGGACAAGAGAGTGATATTCAGTCAGTGCTCTTCGACGACAACCATCGGGCATTACAGACCGATATCGTCGCCGTCCAGTCACAGGTCGTGTACGGCAGCGTAGGCAACAGTATCGCTGTTCCGGCCATTAAAGCGCAGGGACTACGCGTGACGGCGGTCCCGACGGTGCTATTCAGCAATACGCCGCACTATAAAACCTTTTATGGCGGCATTATTCCCGCCGAGTGGTTTGCAGGCTACCTTACGGCGTTGAATGAGCGCGATGCGCTACGTGAATTAAAAGCGATTACCACCGGTTACATGGGCAGCGCAGACCAAATTGTCTTGCTTTCGAAGTGGCTAATGGCGATCCGGGCTTCGCATCCGGAGGTGTGTATTCTTGTTGATCCGGTCATTGGCGATACCGACAGTGGAATGTATGTGCAGGCGGAAATTCCGCAGGCTTATCGCACGCATTTGTTGCCGCAGGCGCAGGGGCTAACGCCGAACGTATTTGAGCTGGAGATGCTGAGTGGTAAACCGTGCCGCACGCTGGAAGAGGCGGTGGCGGCGGCGCAATCGCTGCTTTCCGATACGTTGAAATGGGTGGTTATCACCAGCGCGCCGGGCGAGTCTCTGGAGACCATAACGGTTGCGGTCGTTACTGCGCAGGTCGTGGAGGTCTTTGCCCATCCGCGGGTGGCGACGGAGTTAAAAGGGACGGGAGATCTCTTCTGCGCCGAGCTGGTCAGCGGTATTGTGCAGGGGAAAAAACTGACGACCGCGGCAAAAGATGCGGCGCAGCGCGTGCTGGAGGTGATGACCTGGACACAGCAGTGTGGCTGTGATGAGTTAATTCTGCCGCCGGCAGGGGAGGCGCGATGAAGAGTTATCGGCTGGTGGTTCGCCAGCAGGGACGTATCGTGGGGCATTTTGAAACGAGCGGGCTGGACGCGCTGGAAGATATCTGCGTGGCGCGAGCGATGTTTGGCATCACTGGCGGCTATCAGTGCGAGCTGCAAGTGTCCGATTCCGAACGCAGGATGCTGGAGAGTGGCCCGGATGGGATGAAGATCCTGATGCGCGAGAAGTGCTTTCGCCCGGTGACCTCGCAGTTGTAACCCGTGGATTGGCGCTGAAATGTTCGCAACCTTGTAGGCCTGATAAGCGTAGCGCCATCAGGCAGTGCACTGCACCATCGCCGGATGGCGGCGCAAGTACAGGCAAAAAAATGGCGCCCAAAGGCGCCATTCTTCACTGCGGCAAGAATTACTTCTTAATGCGGATAACCGGAGTTTCACCCACGGTCACGCTACCGGACAGTTTGATCAGTTCTTTGATTTCATCCATGTTGGAGATAACAACCGGAGTCAGGGTAGACTTGGCTTTTTCTTCCAGCAACGGCAGATCGAACTCGATGACCGGATCGCCAACTTTCACGCGCTGACCTTCTTCAGCAATACGCTTGAAGCCTTCGCCTTTCAGCTCAACGGTGTCGATACCGAAGTGAACGAACAGCTCAATGCCGCTATCGGATTCGATAGAGAACGCATGGTTGGTTTCAAAGATTTTGCCGATGGTACCGTCAACAGGGGCGACCATTTTGTTACCGGTTGGTTTGATAGCGATGCCATCACCAACGATTTTTTCAGCAAAAACTACATCCGGCACGTCTTCGATGTTGACGATCTCGCCAGAGAGCGGGGCAACAATCTCAATAGTTCCGGTGTCTTTCTTATCATCAGAAACCAGAGATTTTAGTTTATCGAACAAACCCATGATCTTCTCCTAAGCAGTAAATTGGGCCGCATCTCGTGGATTAGCAGATTGTTTTTTCTTCAATGAACTTGTTAACCAGCGTCATTAACTCGTCCGTTGTCGGTTGAGCAAGAGCCTGCTCTGCTAACACCTTCGCATCTTCGAAGTTCGTGTTACGGATAATCTTCTTAATGCGCGGGATAGAAATGGCGCTCATAGAGAATTCGTCCAGACCCATCCCCAGCAACAGAAGTGTAGCACGTTCGTCGCCTGCAAGCTCACCACACATGCCAGTCCATTTACCTTCTGCATGAGAAGCATCAATAACTTGCTTGATCAAGTTCAGTACGGACGGTGACATTGGCTGGTAAAGGTGTGAAATCATATCATTACCACGGTCAACTGCCAGGGTGTACTGCGTTAAATCATTGGTGCCGATACTAAAGAAATCAACTTCTTTGGCTAAATGACGCGCAATTGTCGCCGCAGCCGGTGTTTCCACCATCACGCCAATCTCAATGCTTTCGTCAAATGCTTTACCTTCGTCACGCAGTTCCTGTTTGTAGATTTCAATCTCTTTGCGCAGCGCGCGAACTTCTTCAACAGAGATGATCATCGGGAACATAATGCGCAATTTACCGAAAGCGGAGGCACGCAGAATCGCGCGAACCTGGTCACGCAGGATCTCTTTGCGATCCATGGCGATACGCACGGCGCGCCAGCCCAGGAACGGGTTCTCTTCTTTCGGGAAGTTCATGTACGGCAGCTCTTTGTCGCCGCCAATGTCCATGGTACGGACGATAACCGCCTGCGAGCCGCACGCTTCAGCGACCGCTTTATAGGCGGCAAACTGCTCTTCTTCCGTCGGCAGCGCGTCGCGATCCATGAACAGGAATTCAGTACGATACAGACCAACGCCTTCCGCGCCGTTGCGCTCAGCGCCTTCAACGTCACGAACGGTACCGATGTTGGCGCAAACTTCAACCTGATGTCCATCCAGCGTGATTGCCGGCAGATCTTTCAGTTTAGCCAGTTCCGCTTTCTCGGTCGCAACCTGCTCCTGGACGGCGCGCAGTTGCTCAATAACATCGTTGGTCGGGTTGACGTAAACCTGGTTGTTTACGGCATCCAGAATCAGATAATCGCCGTTTTTCACCTGAGCGGTGACGCTACCGGTACCTACGATCGCCGGCAGTTCCAGAGAACGCGCCATGATGGAGGTATGAGACGTGCGTCCGCCCGCGTCGGTGATGAAGCCCAGCACTTTCTGCAGGTTCAGCTGCGCGGTTTCTGACGGCGTCAGGTCAGCGGCAACCAGGATAACTTCTTCCTGAATCGCGCTCAGATCGATAATGGCCAGACCCAGGATGTTGCGCAGCAGGCGCTTACCAATATCACGTACGTCAGCCGCACGCTCTTTCAGGTATTCGTCATCCAGTTCTTCCAGGGCAGTGGCCTGACCTTCGATAACTTCATGTGCGGCTGCGTCAGCCGTCATGTGCTTATCTTTAATCAGGGCTATGATTTCCTGCTCCAGCTCCTCATCTTCGAGCAGCATAATATGCCCTTCAAAGATGGCTTCTTTTTCTTCACCGAACGTTTCACCAGCTTTTGTCTTGATCGCTTCCAGTTGCGCAGATGCCTTGGCACGACCGCTCAGAAAACGTTCAACTTCCTGATCAACCTTGTCGGCAGAAATTTTTTTCCGGTCAATGACGATTTCGTCTTCTTTCAGCAGCAGTGCTTTGCCGAAAGCGATACCCGGGGATGCTAAAATGCCTGAAATCATAACCCTACCTTACTTGTGACTGATTTTTAAAAGAACCCGGAAAAAAACTTACTCGAGTTCCGCCATCAGTTTGACCAGATGTTCAACCGCTTTCTGCTCATCTTCACCTTCTGCGGAGATGGTGACGACGGTGCCTTGAGTCAGGCCCAGAGTCTGCAGTTTAAACAGGCTTTTCGCGCTGGCGCTTTTGCCGTTGGAAGTCACAGTAATCTCAGAAGTGAAGCCTTTTGCTTCTTTAACAAACTGAGCAGCAGGGCGGGTGTGCAGACCGTTCGGAGCGGTAATGGTAACTTCTTGCTGGAACATTGTATTTCCCCAACTTATAGGTTTAGTGTTGTGGAACTAAAGTCTAGCCTGGCGGCTCAACTTTAGCCTGTATTGTTAGCGCCGGCGTAAACGGGACGCGACACAAAAGGTGTTCTACGCAATCCGTTGCTGGCAACTTATGGCCGCTGACGTTTCGCTCGTCATTAAACATTATGCCGCGAAAGGAAGATTTGAACCAAATCATAAAATCGATTCAGCTAACGCTTTTCCTGTAACGATTAATTTCGCGCATCAAAATAATTAGTCTGGTTAAATACCAGTTCCGGCAGGGTGAATCAATGCCAGGTGAGGTGAAAGTTTGAAGCAGGCCACAAAAAAGCACCCAAAAAGGTGCTTTTTTACGCGTTTTTAACATGCTGGCATCACTGTTGCAGTTCTTTCTCAGTAAAGAGATCGGCGAACAACGCGGTGCTCAGATAACGCTCACCTGATGAAGGTAGGATAACCACAATATTCTTATTGGTAAAGCTTTCATCTTCCTGCAGCTTAAGCGCTGCAGCAACCGCGGCGCCGGAAGAAATTCCTGCCAGAATACCTTCCTCTTCCATCAGACGGCGCGCGGTAGAAATAGCTTCTTCATTGGTGATGCCAACCACTTTATCAATCAGTTTCAGATCCAGGTTGCCCGGGATGAAGCCTGCGCCGATACCCTGAATTTTATGCGGGCCTGGTTTGATCTCTTCACCAGCCAGCGCCTGGGCAATAACCGGGGAGTCAGTGGGTTCTACCGCAACGGTGATAAGATCGGTTTTACCCTTCGTCCCTTTGATATAACGCGTGACGCCGGTTAACGTACCGCCAGTGCCGACGCCGGAGATAAACACATCCACCTGACCATCGGTGTCTTCCCAGATTTCCGGGCCGGTGGTTTTTTCATGGATTTCCGGGTTGGCAGGGTTGCTGAACTGCTGGAGCAGGAGATATTTTTGCGGATCGCTGGCGACAATTTCTTCGGCTTTCTGAATAGCGCCTTTCATCCCTTTCGCCCCTTCGGTCAGCACCAGATTCGCGCCTAATGCTTTGAGTAGCTTGCGGCGTTCAATGCTCATGGTTTCCGGCATGGTCAGGGTGAGTTTGTAACCGCGCGCGGCGGCGACATACGCCAGCGCAATACCGGTGTTGCCGCTGGTCGGCTCCACCAGTTCCACGCCAGGTTTCAGTACGCCACGCTTTTCGGCATCCCAAATCATGTTGGCGCCGATACGGCACTTGACGCTGAAGCTCGGGTTGCGCGACTCCACCTTTGCCAGAATGCGTCCATTACCGATACGGTTCAGTCGAACCAGCGGCGTATGACCGATAGTCAGCGAGTTATCTTCATAAATCTTACTCATGGCCTGTCCTTAACTGTATGAAATTGGGATACCTTCCCAGCATACCTTCCAGCCAGATATGGGGAAGTAAGGATTTCGCATATCTATATGCTGATGGGAAATAATGGTTATCAGTATGGAATAAGAGACAGCATAAGCCATCTCTTATTTATACATTTTTACGTTATTTCCATAACGCGTGCTTAGCACGCCAGCAATCAACCCACATTGCCGTCGCGCCACAGACGGCGACAGGCATAATGAACAGGTTAAGCACCGGAATCATCGTAAAGAGGCTGGTGAGCGCGCCAAATTGCATATTCGCCACCTTCTGCGTGCGCAACGCGGCGCGCATCGTTTTAAACGGCACTTTGTGGTTATCAAACGGATAGTCGCAATACTGAATCGCCAGCATCCAGGCGCTGAACAAAAACCACAGCACCGGCGCGATGGTTTGGCCAATGCCAGGAATAAAATAGAGAATCAGCAGCACAATAGCGCGCGGCAGATACCACGCCAGCTTTTGCCATTCACGTTTCATAATGCGCGGTACATCTTTCATGATGCCGAGTATGCCTGTATCTGGCGGCGTGGCGCCGGTTAACCGCGCCTCAAGCTGTTCGGCTAAAAGGCCGTTAAACGGCGCGGCGATCCAGTTGGCGAGGGTAGAGAAAAAATAGCCAAAGACCAGCAGAACAGAGATAACCGCAATCGGCCACAGCAGATAGCTCAGCCATTGCAGCCAGTCCGGCACATGACTCATCAACGAAGGTATCCAGGCGTCAAGCTGGGTAAACAGCCACCAAAATGCGCCGCCCATCAGCACAATGTTGACCAGCAAAGGTAAAATAACAAAGCGGCGGATTCCCGGTAGGGTGACTAACTTCCATCCTTGCGAGAAATAATAGACGCCGCTACGTGGTACGGTTGTGGATGATGAAACCATATTCAGGACATACTCCTTTTTCTTAAAGCCCTGGGTAAACGTGGGATATCTTACCCGGTTATCAGACGGTGGATAGTTCGGAAATGTTCGAAAAAACAGCAAAAAGCACATTTTCCTTCATCTTTATGCTGCGAAAGCCAACAGTACACTTGCACTTGACGTAATCGGCAAATACTCTTAGTGAGTAAATGTTTGCCGTGGTGGCAAGGTGTTAGAACAACAGAGAATATAATGATGCAGGATTTGCGTCTGATATTAATCATTGTTGGCGCGATCGCCATAATCGCTTTACTGGTACATGGTTTCTGGACCAGCCGTAAAGAACGATCTTCTATGTTCCGCGATCGTCCACTAAAACGCATGAAATCGAAACGCGACGACGACTCGTATGACGACGATGTCGAAGAAGACGAAGGCGTGGGTGAAGTTCGTGTTCACCGCGTAAATCATGCCCCCGGCCAGTCGCAGGAGCATGATGCCCCTCGTCAGTCGCCGCAACACCAGTACCAGCCGCCTTATGCGTCTGCGCAACCGCGTCCAGCGGCGCCGCCGCAGCCGCAAGCGCCGATGCAACAGCCGGTTCAGCAACCGGTTCAACCTGCGCCGCAGCCTCAGCAGGTTCAGCCATCTGCGCCGCCGGTACAGCCGCCGCAACAGCAGCCTGCACCGCCGTCGCAAGCGCCGCAGCCTGTTGCGCAGCCCGCGCCGCCGCCATCAGCGCAAACCTTCCAGCCTGCGGAACCTGTGGTTGAGGCGGAACCGGTAGTGGAAGAAGCGCCGGTTGTGGAAAAACCGCAGCGTAAAGAGGCGGTCATCATTATGAACGTCGCGGCCCATCATGGCAGCGAGCTTAATGGTGAAGTGTTACTGAACAGTATTCAGCAGTCAGGCTTTAAATTTGGCGATATGAATATTTTCCATCGTCATTTGAGCCCGGACGGCAGCGGCCCGGCCTTGTTCAGTCTCGCGAATATGGTCAATCCGGGAACGTTCGATCCTGAAATGACGGACTTCACTACGCCTGGCGTCACTATCTTTATGCAGGTACCGTCTTACGGCGATGCGCTGCAGAATTTCAAGCTGATGCTGCAATCCGCGCAGCATATCGCTGATGAGGTCGGTGGCGTCGTGCTGGATGACCAGCGTCGGATGATGACGCCGCAGAAACTGCGCGAATATCAGGACCGCATCCGCGAGGTGATGGACGCTAACGCCTGAGGTTAACGCAGGTGTGACATTTTTAACGTAACCCCCGCCTGTCGGGGGTTTTTTATCATTGATGGTGTGATATGGAACCAATCGAACAACAACTGACAGAACTGCGAACCACGCTTCGCCATCATGAATATCTGTATCATGTGATGGATGCGCCAGAGATTCCCGACGCCGAATATGACCGCCTGATGCGGGAACTGCGAGAGCTGGAGGCGCAACGTCCGGACCTTATCACGCCGGATTCGCCCACGCAGCGCGTTGGCGCGGCGCCGCTGACGGCATTCAACCAGATTCGCCATGAAGTACCGATGCTGTCGCTCGATAACGTATTTGATGAAGAAAGCTTCCTGGCGTTTAACAAGCGAGTGCAGGATCGTCTAAAAAGCACGGAAAATGTCATCTGGTGCTGCGAGCTAAAGCTGGATGGTCTGGCGGTCAGCATTCTGTATGAAAACGGCGTGCTGGTGAGCGCTGCGACGCGTGGCGACGGCACCACCGGTGAAGATATCACTTCAAACGTGCGCACGATTCGCGCCATTCCGTTAAAGCTGCACGGCGATAACATTCCGGCGCGTCTTGAAGTTCGCGGAGAGGTATTTTTACCGCAGGCCGGGTTTGAAAAGATCAATGAAGACGCGCGCCGCACTGGCGGCAAAGTGTTTGCTAACCCGCGTAACGCGGCGGCGGGTTCGCTGCGTCAGCTCGATCCGCGTATTACGGCGAAGCGACCGCTAACATTTTTCTGCTACGGCGTCGGTATTCTGGAAGGCGGCGAGTTGCCGGATACGCATCTGGGACGTTTGCTGCAATTTAAAGCGTGGGGGTTACCGGTCAGCGATCGCGTGACGCTGTGCGATTCTCCCCAGGCGGTACTGGATTTTTATCACAACGTCGAAAAAGATCGCCCTACGCTCGGTTTTGATATCGACGGCGTGGTGATTAAGGTCAACTCGCTGGCTTTGCAGGAACTGCTGGGCTTTGTGGCCCGCGCGCCGCGCTGGGCGGTGGCGTTTAAATTTCCTGCTCAGGAGCAGATGACTTTTGTGCGCGACGTTGAGTTTCAGGTCGGGCGTACCGGGGCGATTACGCCGGTGGCGCGTCTGGAACCGGTTCAGGTGGCTGGTGTGCTGGTCAGCAATGCCACGTTGCATAATGCCGATGAAATTGAGCGACTTGGCTTGCGCATTGGCGATAAGGTGGTTATCCGTCGGGCAGGCGATGTGATCCCTCAGGTGGTCAACGTGGTTCTGTCCGAACGCCCTGAAGAGACGCGTCCGATTGTGTTTCCAACGCACTGTCCGGTGTGCGGATCGGACGTAGAGCGCGTTGAAGGCGAAGCCGTTACCCGTTGTACCGGCGGGCTGATTTGCGGCGCGCAGCGTAAAGAGTCGCTGAAACATTTTGTGTCGCGCCGGGCGATGGATGTAGACGGGATGGGCGATAAGATCATCGACCAACTGGTGGAAAGGGAGTATGTCCATACGCCAGCGGATCTGTTCCGTCTGACGGCGGGTAAACTGACCGGCCTGGACCGAATGGGGCCAAAGTCCGCGCAAAATGTTGTTAACGCGCTGGAAAAATCCAAAACGACGACCTTTGCGCGTTTTCTCTATGCGCTGGGCATCCGTGAAGTGGGTGAAGCGACGGCGGCGGGGCTGGCGGCTTATTTCGGTACGCTGGAGGCGCTGCAGGCCGCCACCATTGACGAGTTGCAGAAAGTACCTGACGTGGGGATTGTGGTCGCTACGCACGTCTTTAACTTTTTTGCCGAAGAGAGTAATCGTGACGTGATTGGGCAGCTACTGGCGGAAGGGGTTCACTGGCCCGCGCCGGTAGTCATTAATGTGCAAGAGATCGATAGCCCGTTTGCCGGTAAAACCGTGGTACTAACCGGTAGCCTGAGCCAGATGTCTCGCGATGACGCTAAAGCGCGTTTAGTGGCGCTGGGCGCGAAAGTGGCAGGCAGCGTATCGAAGAAAACCGATCTGGTGATTGCCGGTGAAGCGGCGGGCTCCAAACTGGCCAAAGCGCAGGAACTGGGTATTACCGTGATTGATGAAGCGGAAATGATCCGCTTACTGGGTGCCTGAGATGGAAAAAGAGCAGCTGGTTGAAATCGCCAACACCGTGATGCCCTTTGGCAAATATCAGGGACGTCGATTGATCGACCTTCCGGAAGAGTATTTGCTGTGGTTTGCCCGTAAAGATCAATTTCCGGCGGGTAAACTGGGGGAGTTGATGCAAATCACGCTGCTGATTAAAACCGAGGGGCTGACGCAACTGGTACAGCCCCTGAAACGCCCGCTTTAAGCTTTCGCGGCGCGGCTTTCCTGCTGCGCCTGTAACTTCTCGGTCTGGCGTTTGTAGCGCCGCGCCAGCCCTGCGCAGACCATCAGTTGGATCTGGTGGAAGATCATCAGCGGTAATACCATCATACCCAGCACTGACGTCGGAAACAGAATATTGGCCATCGGGATCCCGTTGGCCAGGCTTTTTTTCGAACCGCAGAAGACAATAGTGATTTCGTCGGCTTTATTGAAGCCGCATTTACGGGCGACAAAGACGTTAATGGCTATGACGATCGCCAGCAGTATGAGGCTGACCACGACGATAAACAGCAGCGATCCCCAGCCGACTTTGTGCCAGATGCCGTTGACCACCGCTTCGCTGAACGCCGAGTAGACCACCAACAGAATAGAGGTCTGATCCGTTTTCGCGATCCACTTTTTGTTGCGCGCGACCCAATTGCCGATCCACGGGCGAGACAGGTGTCCCAGCACAAAAGGCAGCAGCAGTTGCAGCATAATTTTGCCCACCTCTTCCAGACTGCCCTGCGCGCCATGAATATTCATTACCAGACCGACCAGCAGCGGCGACAGGAAAATGCCCAGCAGGCTGGACGCAGACGCTGAGCACACCGCGGCCGCGACGTTACCGCCCGCGAGTGAAGTAAACGCAATCGCAGACTGCACGGTGGCGGGCAAAATACACAGATACAGAAAGCCGCTGTAGAGCATAGGGTCGACATTGACAGGCGCCCACCAGGCAAACAGTACGCCGAGGACAGGAAAGAGCACAAAAGTGCTGCACATGACCCACAGATGCAACCGCCAGTGGCTGCCGCCAGCGATGATCGCTTCACGCGAAAGCTTCGCGCCATGCATAAAAAACAGCAGAGCGATAGCCGCTGTCGTAATGCCTTCAACGACAGGCACAAAGCCACCTTCCGCCGGGAAAAAAGAGGCCAGTAGTACCACGGTGATAAGTGTCAGCGTGAAAGGGTCAAGGATACGAAAAAGTTTCATAAAAACTCCTGAAAGTCGGTGCAGCTATTTTGCGTTTTTCGCTTTGAGAAATAAAATTGATTTATTGCATCTATATATGAATCTAGTCGATGAACTATTCACTGCGTCAACTGCGTATTTTTATTACCGTCGCCCAGGCCAAAAGTTTCAGTCGGGCAGGGGACAGGATTGGACTGAGCCAGTCTGCGGTCAGTCATAGCGTAAAAGAGCTGGAGCGGCAAACCGGCGTCAGACTGTTGGATCGCACTACGCGTGAGGTGGTGCTGACCGAGGCGGGGCAACAACTGGCGACGCGTCTGGAGCGGGTGCTTGATGAACTGAACAGCATACTGCGCGATGCAGGCAGAGTAGGGACACAATTAACCGGCACCGTGCGCGTTGCCGCGAGCCAAACCATTTCTGCGCATCTTATTCCGCAATGCATTGCCCAAAGTAATTCACTTTATCCCGCTATTGATTTTGTATTGCACGATCGTCCGCAGCAGTGGGTGCTGGAGAGCATCCGCCAGGGTGAAGTGGATTTTGGCATCGTTATCGATCCCGGCGCAGCGGTGGATTTACAGTGTGAAGCCATCTTATCAGAGCCTTTTTTACTGTTGTGTCGCCAGGATCATCCGCTGGCGCATCAGGAATGGGTGAGCTGGCAGGATCTTAAACAGGCCTCGCTGGTCTTACAGGATTATGCTTCCGGCAGTCGACCGCTGATTGATGCGGCGCTGGCCCATTTTGCTATTGAGGCGGATATCGTGCAGGAGATTGGTCACCCGGCCACGCTGTTTCCAATGGTGGAAGCGGGAATCGGCATCAGCGTGCTGCCCGCGCTGGCGTTACCGCTCCCGCAGGGCAGCCACTTACAGGTTAAACGGCTGACGCCCGTAGTTGAAAGGCAGCTCATGCTGGCGCGGCGAAAAAACCGATCGCTCTCCACGGCGGCGCAGGCGTTGTGGGACGTGGTGCGTACCCAGGCCAGCGAATTAACCGCCGCGAGGGCGAAAGATCCGCTGTATCAGCTATAAATATCTATCTGTCCGTGTGTGAGGTGCGGTCTTGCCCTGCCATTTTTGACAGGGCTGTGTGTTAAAACAGGTATTTGATGGAGTAAATAATGCCATCCTGCAGGAAGGATTCTCCTAACTTATTATCAGCGTAACGATATTGTACTCCTGCGGTCAGGTGAGGAGTCGCATTCCACCACAGCGCTACTGCGCCATTAATGCCATCTTTCCCGCCATTGCCCGCAGCGTAGGACGCATCGCGGTCAAACTCATACTCATTCCAGTTCGTTACGCTGAATTTCTCACTACCCAACGAGAAGCTATAGCCGGCCACCCAACCTAATACATAACCATTATCGCCTGTGTAGTAGGTCTGATCGGTATAACGTTTGGCAAAGAAGGGTTTAAACCAGTAACCGTTACCTGTGAAGTTATAGCCTAAACCATAGAGAAACATGTCATCATGGAAATTAGCGCGATGAGGTGAACCGTACGTCCCGTAGGCATGGAGATAGAGGTTTAATCCTGTATCGCCCAGATAAATACGGTTGGTATTTTTAAAGGTGTAACGCTGTTCGCTGCCTGGTTTAGCGTGGCGGCCATTGTAAAAATTTTCCCAGTCGAAGAACCCGTACATTTCTCCCCAGCTAAAATTCGCTCCGCCTTCCAGTTCCAGGTACCCAAAATCATCTTTATGGGATTTTTTACTGGTTTTTTCCGTGGTGTCTGATGTCCAGTCGAGGTAATGGAGGCCGATATCGGCGAACCCGCCTTTAAATTCCGCATGGGTGAGTGCGGGAATAATGAGTAAAGAAGAAAGCGTCAGAGTAAGAATTTTTTTCATAGCATATTTCCCTATGCCGATAATTATTAATGGGTTAATTAAAAAGAGGCAATTTATAAATATGAAAGCGGCATATTGTTAATATGAATTGCAAGCAAAAACCAATACTGTTTTCCCTCTGTATTAATACAGAAGCGATCTAAATTTATCGATATTAAATGGCTATTGATGACACGTGAAAAGTGTATTGGTCAGCAAGGGGCGATGGTCGTTATAAAAAGGAGTCAAATTAAATCCGATAGAACAAGGAAACTTATGCCTCACGCTCTTTTTTCTCATAATCCTGAGTATTGTGTTGATATTGTTCATGCACATAAACCGGCATTTACCCCGCGAGTTGCGTTTATTTTAGGCTCCGGGTTGGGTGCTCTGGCGGACCAAATCGAAGATGCGGTAGCCATTTCTTACGAGAAATTGCCGGGATTTCCCGTCAGCACCGTACACGGCCATGCTGGTGAACTGGTGCTCGACCATCTGGCGGGGGTTCCGGTGGCCTGTATGAAAGGCCGTGGACATTTTTATGAAGGGCGTGGAATGGCGGTGATGACCGATGCCATTCGCACGTTGAAATTACTGGGCTGTGAAGTGTTGTTCTGCACCAATGCGGCAGGATCTCTGCGTCCGGAAGTGGGGCCGGGTAGCCTGGTTGCGCTTAGCGATCACATTAATACGATGCCCGGTACGCCGATGGTGGGGCCAAACGATGATCGTTATGGCGATCGCTTCTTCTCGCTGGCTAATGCTTATGACGCAGATTATCGCGCCATGCTTCAGTCCGTTGCGGCAGAGGAGGGATTCACCCTCACTGAAGGCGTATTTGTTTCTTATCCGGGTCCGAACTTCGAAACGGCGGCAGAAATCCGCATGATGCAGATTATTGGCGGCGATGTGGTCGGAATGTCCGTTGTCCCTGAGGTGATTAGCGCACGTCATTGTGGCCTCAAAGTTGTTGCCGTCTCAGCGATCACCAATCTGGCGGAAGGGCTGGGCGATGTAAAACTCTCCCATGCGCAAACGCTGGCGGCGGCTGAACTTTCCCGGCAGAACTTTATAAATCTGATTTGCGGCTTTTTACGTAAGCTGGCCTAAACACAATGACTACGGCCCCGTATTGGGGCTTTATCTCACGGCAAGGAATAAAAAATGGGTATTACGTCCCGCTTAAAAGTCATGTCGTTCTTGCAATATTTTATCTGGGGGAGCTGGCTGGTTACCCTGGGCTCTTACATGATCAACACTCTGGATTTTACCGGCGCGAATGTCGGTATGGTCTACAGCTCAAAAGGACTGGCAGCGATTATCATGCCGGGTATTATGGGGATCATTGCTGATAAATGGCTGCGCGCTGAGCGAGCCTACATGCTTTGCCATCTGGTTTGCGCGGGGGCGTTATTGTACGCCACCACCGTTACCGATCCCCAGACGATGTTCTGGGTGATGTTGGTGAATGCGATGGCGTATATGCCAACAATTGCATTATCCAATAGCGTTTCGTACTCCTGTCTGGCGAAAGCAGGTCAGGATCCGGTAACGTCATTTCCGCCTGTGCGCGTTTTCGGCACAATAGGTTTTATTGTTGCGATGTGGACGGTGAGCCTGATGGGGCTGGAACTGAGCAGTGCGCAATTATACATCGCTTCTGGCGCATCGTTATTGCTGGCCCTGTATGCGCTGACGTTACCGAAAATTCCGGTAGCCGAGAAGAAGGCGAACACCACGCTTGCCAGTAAGCTCGGACTGGATGCTTTTGTTCTGTTTAAAAATCCACGCATGGCAATCTTCTTTTTGTTTGCGATGATGTTGGGGGCGGTGCTGCAAATTACCAATGTCTTCGGTAATCCGTTCCTGCATGATTTTGCCCGTAATCCTGAGTTTGCCGACAGCTTTGTGGTGAAGTATCCCTCTATCTTGCTTTCAGTTTCGCAGATGGCGGAAGTGGGCTTTATCCTCACCATTCCGTTCTTCCTTAAACGCTTTGGTATTAAAACGGTAATGCTGATGAGTATGCTGGCGTGGACGCTGCGTTTCGGCTTCTTTGCCTTTGGCGATCCATCCCCGTTTGGCTTTGTGCTACTGCTGCTGTCGATGATTGTTTATGGCTGCGCATTTGATTTCTTCAACATCTCAGGGTCAGTATTTGTAGAGCAGGAGGTGGACTCAAGTATTCGCGCCAGCGCGCAGGGGCTATTTATGACCATGGTTAACGGCGTGGGGGCGTGGATTGGGTCTCTTTTAAGCGGTATGGCCGTGGATTATTTTTCTATTGATGGCGTAAAAGATTGGCAAACTATCTGGCTGGTCTTTGCCGCCTACGCTCTGGCATTGGCCGTTATTTTTGCATTGTTCTTTAAATATCAGCACCATCCAGAAAAACTGTCGACCAAATCATTAGCACATTAATTTTATTTGACTGGCGAGAGGATGTTCGCCAGTCCATTTTTATGAACAAGGACACAGCATGAAAGAAATTATTCTCTCCTCCGGTATTGGATTTGGTATTGGCGCATTTTTTACTTTATGCCGTATACCTATTCCCGCACCAAATGTTTTACCCGGGGTATTATCTATTGTATTTATGTATATTGGGTATCTTGTCGTTAAATCTATTTTTTACTAGGTAATATGGTAAATTCCAGACGTTATCCCTTATTCCTGGAGTGCGATAGTGATGGAACGAGCCCATCGTATTGATCTAAAGCTATTACGTTATTTCCTCGCTGTTGCAGAAGAATTGCATTTTGGCCGGGCTGCTGCCCGGTTAAATATGTCACAACCTCCCTTGAGTATCCATATCAAAGAACTTGAACAGCAACTGGGTACATTGCTGTTTATTCGTCATTCCCGCAGCGTTGCATTAACCCATGCCGGGAAAGTTTTAATGGAGGAGTCACGTCGCTTGTTAGCCAGTGCAAATCAGGCGCTGGCGCGAGTGGAGCAGATTGGTCGCGGTGAAGCGGGGCGCATTGAACTGGGTGTGGTTGGTACGGCGCTGTGGGGAAGAATGCGTCCTGCGATGCGTCACTTTTTGAAAGCAAATCCCAATGTTGAAGTACTTTTTCGCGAAAAGTCTCCCGGTATGCAAATGGCGTTGTTAGAGCGTCGGGAACTTGATGCAGGGATCTGGCGTATGGCTATCGAACCAGCAGTCGGTTTTACCAGCATACGTTTGCATGAATCTGCATTCATGGTTGCAGTTCCGGAAGATCACGATCTGGCATCCAGAGATTCTGTGCCGTTGGCGGCGTTGCGCAATGAATATTTTGTTACGTTGCCTTCCGTACATTCTGATTGGGGATTTTTACAACGTGTATGCCAACAGGCAGGCTTTTCGCCAATGATTATTCGGGAAGTGGTTGAGCCGCAAACGGTGTTGGCGATGATCAGTATGGGGATCGGGATTACGTTGATGGCTGATGGCTATGCGCAAATGAGCTGGCCGGGTGTGGTGTTCCGTCCGTTAGAGGAACGTATTCCGGCGGATTTGTATATTGTGTATGACCAGCAGCAGGCAACGCCAGCACTGGAGAAACTGGTGGCGGCGTTGACGGTATAATGTCTGTGCCGGATGGCGACTAACGTCTTATCCGGCCTACGTGTGCGGTGTCGTCTGTAGGCCTGATAAGCGCAGCGCATCAGGCAAGACCCGAACCTGCGACAGGTTCGAATCTTCCATATCGCAGATAGCAAAAAAGCGCCTTTAGGGCGCTTTTTTACATTGGTGGGTCGTGCAGGATTCGAACCTGCGACCAATTGATTAAAAGTCAACTGCTCTACCAACTGAGCTAACGACCCGAAGTGGTGGGTGATGACGGGATCGAACCGCCGACCCCCTCCTTGTAAGGGAGGTGCTCTCCCAGCTGAGCTAATCACCCACTTCGGTACTTCACAATAAGAAATTTAGCTGGCGAGAAAGTGGTGGGTGATGACGGGATCGAACCGCCGACCCCCTCCTTGTAAGGGAGGTGCTCTCCCAGCTGAGCTAATCACCCACTTCTCAATTTCTTATCTACACGGCGGAGACTACATAAAGTAGTTGGTGGGTGATGACGGGATCGAACCGCCGACCCCCTCCTTGTAAGGGAGGTGCTCTCCCAGCTGAGCTAATCACCCCCGCTGTGTGGAGTCGCATTATAGGGAGAGTTGAAAATGAGTCAACGCATTTTCTAAAGTTTTTGTTTGTTCGTCGTAAAATTAAACAAAACGATCGTGAATTACCCCGCACTGCATGATTTCTATACGGAAATAGCAAAGCGCAGCGTTCTGACCGGATCAACATTGAGGAATCAAGCCACAGTGATAGAATACAAGGCTATTCATCTTTCCAGGATTTGCCGGTTGTCGGCATCTTTATAAACGTAAGGCCATTTCATGAAAATCAAAACTCGCTTCGCGCCTAGCCCGACAGGTTATCTGCACGTCGGCGGCGCGCGTACTGCTCTTTATTCCTGGCTTTTCGCACGTCACCACGGCGGTGAGTTCGTGCTGCGTATTGAAGACACCGATCTTGAGCGTTCCACGCCGGAAGCCATTGAAGCCATCATGGATGGTATGAACTGGCTGAACCTGGAATGGGACGAAGGCCCATATTTCCAGACCAAACGTTTTGATCGCTATAACGCGGTGATTGACGAGATGCTGGAGGCGGGAACAGCCTATAAATGCTACTGCTCTAAAGAGCGTCTGGAGCAACTGCGTGAAGATCAGATGGCGAAAGGCGAGAAGCCGCGTTATGACGGGCGTTGCCGTCACAGTCACGAACATCATGCCGACGATGAGCCATGCGTGGTGCGCTTTGCCAACCCGCAGGACGGTTCCGTTATTTTTGATGATCAGATCCGTGGCCCGATCGAATTCAGCAATCAGGAGCTGGACGATCTGATCATTCGTCGTACCGACGGTTCCCCAACCTACAACTTCTGTGTGGTGGTGGACGACTGGGATATGGAAATTACCCATGTGATTCGTGGCGAAGACCATATCAACAATACTCCGCGCCAGATTAACATTCTGAAAGCGTTAAACGCGCCGGTGCCGATGTACGCGCATGTGTCGATGATTAACGGCGACGACGGTAAAAAGCTGTCTAAACGTCACGGTGCGGTGAGCGTGATGCAGTATCGCGATGACGGTTATCTGCCGGAAGCGTTGCTGAACTATCTGGTGCGTCTGGGCTGGTCCAGCGGCGATCAGGAAATCTTCACTCGCGAAGAGATGATCAAGCTGTTCTCCCTCGGTGCGGTGAGCAAGTCTGCGAGCGCGTTCAACACCGATAAACTGCTGTGGCTGAACCACCACTATATCAATACGCTGGCGCCGGAATATGTGGCGACGCATTTGCAGTGGCATATCGAGCAGGAAAATATCGACACCCGTAACGGCCCGCAGCTTGCTGAACTGGTGAAGTTGCTGGGCGAGCGCTGCAAAACTCTGAAAGAGATGGCGCAGAGCTGCCGCTACTTCTATGAAGACTTCAGCGAGTTTGACGCCGATGCGGCGAAAAAACACCTCCGCCCGGTGGCGCGTCAGCCGCTGGAAGTGGTGCGCGACAAGCTGTCGGCGATTACGGACTGGTCAGCAGAAAACGTCCACCACGCGATTCAGGCCACGGCGGATGAGCTGGAAGTGGGGATGGGTAAAGTGGGGATGCCGCTGCGTGTGGCTGTGACCGGTGCCGGGCAGTCGCCTGCGCTGGATGTCACCGTACATGCGATTGGTAAAACCCGCAGCATTGAGCGCATCAACAAAGCGCTGGGCTTTATCGCCGAGCGTGAAAGTCAGCAGTAACGCCAGCTGAAACAGAATAAACGGCAGGGCAGACGCCTGCCGTTTATTATTTGTTAGTCCGCCTCATTGATACCTAAACGCGTCAGAAATCCGCGAATACCTTCCCGCGATAAAAACAGCGCCAGTTTTTCCTGTTCCTGAGCAGACATATTTTCAACGGCATCAATAATTTGTCGATAAGCATGACTGTGCGCCGCGTTCGCATATTCTGCGAAAGCCTCTTCCGCCTGATAAAACGCAGGCAGTTTGCGAAAAGCCGGAATATTGAGAATAAACTCCCGCACGCTGGCATCAATATGGATGAGTCTTGCGCGTCCGCCTTTGACGCCGGGAAATTTTTCGGTTTTCCAGTGTTGTTCTCTGATCCAGCGATTGACGGTTTGTCTGGCCACGCCGAGGCATTCAGCCAGCTCTTCAGTGGTCATTTTACTGCGTAATCTTTTCATATTATTTGCTATCGCGTATCCCTAAGCGTTGTAACAAACCGGTAATCCCTTCACGCACGAGGAGAGAGGTAAACTGTTTCTGCTCGGATGAGGTCATCTCTTTGGCGAGCGTCATGAGCAGCGCTTCAAGCGATGCGTTGCTGGCAGGCGTGAATGTGTCTGCGTGATGGTCAACTGAACGTTCAGCGCTGCGGATATATTCACGAACCTGTTCGTTTACATGAACCAGACGGGCTTTACCGCCCTGGACGCCAGGTTTGGGCGATGTTGCCCAGCCTTCTTTCCGTACCCATTTATTGATGGTTTGTCGGCTGTAACCGGTGAGATTAGCGAGTTCTTCTGGCGTCATCCGTTCCTTGAACATAACGATTCCCTGAATAGTCGTGGGGTTAATTAGTGGTTCATTTTATAGCACCATTTTAGTCGAAACCGTGACGTGTTTAACTACTGAATGCGAGTTGTGCCGCAATGTCCTTTATTTGAATGCTTTTTCAGCGATTGAATTCGGCAAGTTCATTTTGCCGTTGACACATGCCGAGGGAATTCATATGATGCCGCCCGTCAACTCGACAAGCTTTACGTAGTGGGGCTATAGCTCAGCTGGGAGAGCGCTTGCATGGCATGCAAGAGGTCAGCGGTTCGATCCCGCTTAGCTCCACCAAATTTACTCCCGATAAATTTGGCGTATACGTAAAAGCACTATGGGGCTATAGCTCAGCTGGGAGAGCGCTTGCATGGCATGCAAGAGGTCAGCGGTTCGATCCCGCTTAGCTCCACCAACATTCAAACCCTCGCTGAAAAGCGGGGGTTTTTGCTTTTTGTCACAAAATTTATGGCCTCTGATCTGCTCTTCAGGTGCGTTTGTTTGCCGCTGCTTTTGCGGTCAATATGAGCTTTTGTTAGATTGCTTCATAATGCGAATATACTTATTATTCATGCGCCTTATATAATGATGTGAGCATTAAAGCAATGCCGGATAAGTGTAACGTATTAAAAAATATAAAAATATTCTTACTGGCCTTCTGCCTGACCGTTCCGGCTATTCTGCTATCTCGTCTCATTTCTCCCCGCGCCACAATTGATTCCAGCTATATCTTTCTGGCCTGGCTACCGCTCTGCGTCATGTTTTCCGTGCTGTTTTTATTTGGCCGCCGTGGCGTCGCGCCGATGGTAGGCGGAATGATGTTGACTAATGAATGGAATTTTCATTTACCTCTGCCACAGGCGATGGTGCTGCTATTTTGCCAAACGTTTCCCGTGCTGCTGGTTTGCGCTATCGTACGCTGGCAGCTGGGCGCGCGCTGGCGCTACGGAATACCCAACCAAGGCATCTGGCTACGCGTTTTCTGGTTAGGGTTAATGACGCCGTTTGGTATAAAAATCAGTATGCATCTGGCGGGGCACTACCTGGCTTTCCCGGTGACCATCTCTACCTTCTTTGGCACCGGCACCGCTATTTTCTCGATTGTCGATTTATTGAGTCTGATTTCTGCCGCGCTTATTTTTACCCTCTTTTTCTATTATCCGCTGCGGATGATAGTCAGCCCGCACTATATGCGTATTTTCTGGCGGAGGGATGTCGCTCCTTATCTCGCCAAAGAAAAACGCCTGTTTACGCTTCTCTGGTTTGCCACTCTGGCGACGCTATTAGCGGTGCTGTGTACGCCTTTCGAGACAAAGTATATTGCTGGCTATCTGGTGCCAGTTCTGTTCATTGGATTTACCATCGGCGTGGGGAAAATCAGCTATCCGCTGTTGAATTTTAGTTGGGCTCTCACTGCGCTATTCCTGCTTAGCTATAACCGCAATTTTCTGCAGGGCGTGGGTTCAGAATATTCGCTGGCATTTATCCTTTCAGTTCTCATTTCTTTTAGTATTTGTTTGTTGTACATGGCGCGGATTAATCAGCGTAGCGAATGGTTGAATCGACAATGGCACTCGCAGGCATTGACCGATCCGTTGACGCAACTGCCTAACCTGCGTGCGCTGGAGCAGTTTCTTTTACAGGATGCCGGGCAAAGCGTGTGTTATTTACGCATGGAAAACCTGGAATTTCTGAGCCGTCATTACGGTATGCAGATGCGCGTGCATTGCGAACGCGAGGTGTTTCGCATGTTGCAGCCGCTGCTGCTGGAAAAGGAGAAAATTTTCCATCTGCCGGGCAGTGAATTATTGCTGGTGCTGACAGGACCGGAGACGGAAGCCCGCCTGCAATATATGCTCAACGTGCTTAATAACCGCAAAATTTACTGGAACAATACCGGTCTGGACATGGAATACGGCGCATCGTGGGGAACATTCGATGGTCGCCAGGAAACCTTGCAACCGCTGTTGGGGCAATTAAGCTGGCTGGCGGAGCAATCCTGTTCGCACCGTCGGGTGCTTGCACTGACCCAGAGTATTGAAGCCGCTTCCGGGCAGACGACGGAACGGGTGCTGCGGTTGCAGAAAATCCGTCAGGCGCTGGAGCGCGGCGCGCTGGTTTTGTATGCGCAACCCATTCGCGACGCGCAGGGAAAAGGGTATGACGAGATTCTGACGCGGCTTCGGTGCGACGACGGTATCATGATGCCGAATCAGTTCATTCCGCTTATCGCCCAGTTTAACCTGAGCATACGGTTTGATATGCAGGTGATGGAAGCGCTCCTGCAATGGCTGTCCGCGCATCCTTCAGCGGAACAGGGGGCACGTTTTTCGGTTAATTTGATGCCGTTGACGCTGCTGCAAAAAGAGACGGCGTCGCGCATTATGCAGCTTTTTAAACGCTATGGCGTCCCGCCTGCTTCGGTCATCATCGAAATTACTGAAGAACAGGCCTTCTCTCATTCCGAAATCAGTATGCACAATATCAATCAACTGCGTAAGTTCGGCCTAAAAATCGCCATTGATGATTTCGGCACCGGTTATGCAAACTATGAACGGCTAAAACGCCTCAAGGCGGACATCATTAAAATCGACGGTTGTTTTGTAAAAGATATTCTGACGGACTCCCTGGATGCGATGATTGTGAAATCCATCACTGATTTAGCGAAAGCGAAATCGTTGAGCGTCGTGGCTGAGTTTGTTGAAACGCCTGCGCAGCGCGATCTGCTATTGCAGCTTGGCGTACACAGTTTGCAGGGATATCTGATTGGCCGCCCGCGCCCGTTAGGCAAATAAGCGGCATAAAAAAACCGGGGATAGCTCCCCGGTTTCTGCATTAAACCCAGACTTACAGTACCAGCGCCGCGATAGAGGCGGACAGTACGCTCACCAGCGTAGAACCGTAAACCAGTTTCAGACCAAAACGGGAAACCACGTTGCCTTGCTCTTCGTTCAGGCCTTTAATCGCGCCCGCAATAATACCGATGGAAGAGAAGTTCGCGAAGGACACCAGGAAGACGGAGATAATGCCTTCAGCGCGTGGAGAGAGGGTAGAGGCGATTTTCTGCAGATCCATCATCGCCACGAATTCGTTGGAAACCAGTTTGGTCGCCATGATACTTCCTACCTGCAGCGCTTCACTGGACGGTACGCCCATTACCCATGCGACCGGGTAGAAGATGTAACCCAGAATGCCCTGGAAGGAGATGCTGTAGCCGAACCAACCGGTAACCGTTGCGAACAGCGCGTTCAGCGCCGCGATCAGCGCGATGAAGCCGATCAGCATCGCCGCGACGATAATCGCCACTTTAAAACCTGCCAGAATGTACTCGCCCAGCATTTCGAAGAAACTTTGGCCTTCATGCAGGTTCGACATCTGAATATTTTCTTCGCTGGCATCAACGACATAGGGGTTGATCAGCGACAGAACGATAAAGGTGCTGAACATGTTCAGAACCAGCGCTGCGACCACATATTTAGGGTCCAGCATGGTCATATACGCGCCCACGATAGACATGGAAACGGTAGACATTGCGGTCGCCGCCATGGTGTACATGCGGTTACGGGACATTTTGCCGAGGATATCTTTATAAGCGATAAAGTTCTCAGACTGGCCGAGGATCAGCGAGCTGACGGCGTTAAAAGACTCCAGTTTGCCCATACCGTTTACTTTGGACAACAGAAAACCAATAGCGCGGATGACCACTGGCAGAACGCGGATATGCTGAAGAATACCGATCAACGCGGAAATAAAGACGATCGGGCACAATACTTTCAGGAAGAAGAACGCCAAACCTTGATCGTTCATACTGCCAAAGACGAAGTTTGTCCCTTCGTTGGCAAATCCGAGCAGTTTTTCAAACATCTCGGAGAAACCTTTTACGAAGCCAAGGCCAACATCCGAGTTCAGGAAGAACCAGGCCAGTAATACTTCGATAACAAGTAACTGAATGACGTAACGAATGCGAATTTTTTTACGGTCGCTGCTAACCAGCAGTGCGAGTACCGCAACAACGGCAAGCGCCAGGACAAAATGAAGGACGCGGTCCATATTTGCTCCAAATATGAGGCAGGTTTAATTTTCGTGCACATTCTATGCAACAGCCGTAAAGAAAACGAGATCCAACACACACTATAATAAGGACCTGTGACGAGATTCAAAATTAGTGATCTGTAATACACTTTTACTGTACTGAATATGAAAATGAAAAGTTATATCAGTGTGCTAATCTTGTAATGTTAAGCCAAACTGTTCTGATACAGGTCGTCATCGTATCGGTCTATCGTTTCACACTATCAAAGTAATCACCCGTACCCATTGAAATGCACTTGATAATCATTATCAATAAACATAGCATGAAACATAGCAAAGGCTATGTTTTTGAGGCAAAAGATGACTGACAATCGCGTAGAGAATAGCAGCGGACGGGCGGCGCGCAAGCTAAGGCTCGCATTAATGGGACCTGCGTTCATTGCCGCGATTGGTTATATCGATCCTGGTAACTTCGCGACCAATATTCAGGCCGGCGCCAGCTTTGGCTATCAGCTACTCTGGGTGGTGGTCTGGGCGAACCTGATGGCGATGCTGATTCAAATCCTCTCGGCAAAACTCGGGATCGCCACCGGCAAGAACCTGGCGGAGCAAATTCGCGACCATTATCCGCGTCCGGTAGTCTGGTTTTACTGGGTACAGGCGGAAATCATCGCGATGGCCACCGATTTAGCTGAATTTATCGGCGCGGCAATAGGTTTTAAGCTGATCCTGGGCGTCTCTTTATTACAGGGCGCGGTATTGACCGGTATCGCGACGTTTCTGATTTTAATGTTACAGCGCCGCGGTCAAAAACCGCTTGAAAAAGTCATCGGCGGTTTACTGCTTTTTGTCGCCGCCGCTTACATTGTGGAGCTGTTTTTCTCTCAGCCTGATATGGCGCAGCTCGGCAAAGGAATGGTTATCCCGGCGCTACCGAACCCGGAAGCCGTATTCTTAGCCGCCGGCGTGCTTGGCGCGACGATTATGCCGCACGTGATTTATCTGCACTCGTCATTAACGCAGCATCTGCACGGCGGAACACGGCAACAACGGTACTCAGCAACGAAATGGGATGTCGCTATTGCTATGACGATTGCCGGTTTTGTCAATCTGGCAATGATGGCGACCGCCGCGGCGGCGTTTCATTTTAGCGGCCACACCGGCATCGCCGACCTCGATCAGGCATACCTGACGCTGGAACCGTTACTAAGCCATGCGGCGGCAACGGTGTTTGGTCTTAGTCTGGTAGCTGCAGGGCTTTCCTCCACTGTGGTAGGGACTCTGGCGGGGCAGGTGGTGATGCAAGGGTTTGTCCGTTTTCACATTCCGCTGTGGGTACGGCGCACCATTACCATGCTGCCCTCATTTATTGTGATTTTGATGGGGCTGGACCCTACCCGAATTCTGGTGATGAGCCAGGTGCTGCTGAGTTTTGGTATTGCGCTGGCGCTGGTGCCGCTCCTGATTTTCACCAGTAACGCTACGCTAATGGGCGAGCTGGTGAACACGCGGCGGGTAAAACAGGTTGGCTGGATAATTGTCGTGCTGGTCGTCGCCCTGAATATCTGGTTGCTGGTTGGAACGGTGATGGGGTTGTCATAAAGACAGAAAGATAGCAGGCCCGATGCGTGGGCGTCATCGGGCTGTTATTCAGCAGGAGGCTTAGTGATGATGTTTGTGACCCCGGCCTCGCCCGCGATGATCGTCGCGATCGCGCCAGCCTTCCCGATAACCGCGTTCATACGCTTTACGCTTATCCCAGCCGCGATGATAGCCGTTGTCATGGCGCCACCAGCGATTTTTACGCCATTCATAATGGTTGTGCCAGTAATCCCGGTCGCGCCAGCGACCACCGTCCCAGTAGTTACCGTAATCATCGCGATCGCCAATCTGTAATTTTATTGAGGGCAACAGGGTGATTTCGCCCGCATTCGCGGCAAGCGGTGTAAAAGCCAGCAAGGCTGCCGCCAGAATCAGTGACCTGAACATACTTTCTCTCCTTCACGATCGAGCCGTCGCCGGCCTGTTAATGCAATATTACAAAGCAGTAAAGATTTGTTTCATCGCCTTAACTCTTAAATCATGAAGGAGAGCATTTTTTGCTAAAACCGGCCCTCCAGAATAGCGTCAATTTCTGCACATTCCGCCGCTGAAAAACGGCGATTGGCCAGCATTCCCACGGCGTCTTCGATTTGCGACGGTTTGCTGGCGCCAATCAGTACCGAGGTAACGTTATCGTTACGCAGCACCCAGGCGAGCGCCATCTGAGACAATTTTTGACCCCGTCGCGCAGCCAGTTCATTCAACCGGCGAACTTTTTCCAGTTTGTCGGCGGTAATCTGTTCTGGTTTAAGGAAACGGCTTCCGCTCGCCGCGCGGGAATCTTCCGGAATACCATTCAAATAACGGTCAGTGAGCTGCCCGCCCGCCAGCGGCGAGAAGGCAATACTACCGACGCCTTTTTCCTGCAACAGCGCCAGCAGCCCGTCCTCTACCCAACGCTCAAAAAGCGAATATTTAGGCTGATGAATCAGGCAAGGCGTGCCGAGATCCTCCAGAATATCGATAGCTTGTCTGGCCAGATCGGCAGGATAGTTAGAGATCCCCACGTACAACGCTTTGCCATGGCGCACAAGGTGATCTAACGCTTTCATCGTCTCTTTAAGCGGCGTTTCGGGATCGGGACGATGGTGATAAAAGATATCGACATACTCCAGCCCCATACGTTTCAGGCTTTGATCGAGGCTGGCGATAAGGTATTTCCGTGACCCCCAGTCGCCATAAGGGCCATCCCACATGGTGTAGCCCGCTTTGGTGGAGATGATCAATTCATCACGCCACGGTAAAAAATCTTCCTGCAGAATGCGGCCAAAATTGCATTCTGCGGAGCCCGGCGGCGGCCCATAATTATTGGCGAGATCAAAGTGGGTAATGCCCAGATCGAACGCGCGTTGCAGCAGCGCCCGGCTATTTTCTACCCGTGTCGTATCGCCGAAGTTGTGCCATAACCCCAGCGAAATAGCGGGAAGTTTGACGCCGCTGCGTCCGCAGCGACGATACTCCATTGTGTGATAACGATTCTCATCGGGCTGATAAATCATGACCTTTCCCCCTGTGGCGTGAATAAATAGTGTATACGGTTACACTCGCCAGGCGGTATCCGGCTTTTACTGTTTGCCGCTGTAAACATTGTTTTCCAGGCTTTCATCCCCACCGTGCTGGACAGCCATCGGCATTCCTTAATACTCAACATAATATCAACGTCAGAAGGAAAGCTGTCATGCAAAACCCCTATACCGTGGCCGACTATTTGCTGGACAGACTGGCAGGATGCGGCATTGGCCATCTTTTTGGCGTACCGGGCGATTATAACTTGCAGTTTCTTGACCATGTGATTGACCACCCGACCCTGCGTTGGGTGGGATGCGCCAATGAGCTGAACGCCGCTTATGCCGCGGACGGCTATGCGCGCATGTCGGGCGCTGGAGCGCTACTCACCACCTTTGGCGTGGGAGAACTTAGCGCTATTAACGGTATCGCGGGCAGTTACGCGGAATATGTCCCGGTCTTGCATATCGTCGGCGCGCCCTGTAGCGCTGCGCAGCAGCGTGGCGAATTGATGCACCATACCCTCGGTGACGGCGATTTTCGTCATTTTTATCGCATGAGTCAGGCGATATCCGCTGCCAGCGCAATATTAGATGAACAGAACGCCTGTTTCGAGATTGACCGCGTGTTGGGTGAAATGCTTGCCGCACGCAGGCCAGGATACATCATGTTGCCCGCCGATGTGGCGAAAAAAACGGCCATCCCACCTACGCAGGCGCTGGCGTTGCCCGTGCATGAAGCGCAAAGCGGCGTGGAGACGGCCTTTCGTTATCACGCCCGTCAGTGCCTGATGAACAGTCGGCGCATTGCGCTATTGGCCGACTTTCTTGCCGGGCGTTTTGGTTTACGACCACTGTTGCAGCGCTGGATGGCGGAAACGCCCATCGCTCATGCGACACTACTGATGGGGAAGGGGCTTTTTGATGAACAGCACCCGAACTTCGTTGGCACCTATAGCGCTGGCGCCAGCAGCAAAGAAGTGCGTCAGGCCATAGAGGACGCCGATAGGGTTATCTGCGTCGGCACCCGTTTTGTCGATACCCTTACGGCCGGATTTACCCAACAATTACCGGCGGAACGCACGCTGGAGATTCAGCCTTACGCGTCGCGCATCGGCGAAACCTGGTTCAACCTCCCGATGGCGCAGGCGGTGTCTACGCTGCGCGAACTGTGCCTGGAATGCGCTTTTGCGCCGCCGCCGACGCGTTCCGCCGGACAGCCAGTGCGGATTGATAAAGGAGAACTGACCCAGGAAAGCTTCTGGCAAACCTTACAGCAGTATCTCAAACCCGGAGATATTATCCTTGTCGACCAGGGGACAGCAGCTTTTGGCGCTGCCGCGCTGTCGCTTCCTGACGGCGCGGAAGTTGTGTTACAGCCGCTGTGGGGGTCTATCGGCTATTCCTTGCCCGCCGCGTTTGGCGCGCAAACCGCCTGTCCCGATCGGCGGGTGATTCTGATTATCGGCGATGGCGCGGCGCAGCTCACGATTCAGGAGATGGGCTCGATGTTACGCGACGGGCAGGCGCCGGTCATCCTGCTGCTCAACAATGACGGCTATACCGTAGAGCGCGCCATTCACGGCGCGGCCCAGCGGTATAACGACATCGCGAGCTGGAACTGGACGCAGATACCACCGGCGCTAAACGCGGCGCAACAGGCGGAGTGCTGGCGGGTGACGCAGGCTATCCAACTGGCAGAGGTCCTCGAACGGTTGGCGCGCCCACAACGTCTGTCATTTATTGAAGTGATGTTGCCAAAAGCCGATCTGCCGGAATTACTGCGTACCGTGACCCGGGCGCTGGAAGCCCGCAACGGGGGATAATGGCCCCCGCTGCGCCGGATTAGGGTTCGTGACGGTTGGCGGCCAGCAACGGTTTTCCCGCCAGCAATAGCCAGGCGGGGAGCATCACAATGCAGAGCAGCGGCAGCAGATTGGTATCCGGTACGACGACTGCCGCCATAAACAGACTGAGCCAGCCGTCGCGCGTCACTACCAGCACTAAGCCAAGAATCGCGCAGGAGACGGTAATCGCCGCGGGTACGGCCTCAACATGGGCATGGAGCATGAGCCCCAGCGCCGCGCCGATAAACACAGCCGGAAAAATGCGCCCGCCGCGAAAGCCGCTCGCCGCCGCGATGACCAGCGCGGCGAGTTTGACGACGGCTAAGGTAAAATAATCTCCCGCGCCCAGCGTCTGGCTAAACGCCATTTGTTGCATTTCGTCCAGGCCTTTAAACAGGGTAAGCGGCCCGCCAATGACGCCCAGAATACCCAGTATAAAACCGCCAATGCCGAGAATCAGGACCGGATTTTTCAGGCGGTGCAGCAACTCATGCAGACGCGGAAGGCACCAGACGGCGACCATCCCGGCGGCAATGGCGATCGCCGCGACGATCGCTCCGCTGGCAATGTCCACCAGCCGCATCTGCGTGTAATGGGCGATGGGTAACGAAAAATGCGGATGAAAGAACAGACTGGTGGTGAGTGACCCCGCCGCTGCCGCCATTAACGGCGCAAACAGGCGATCCCACATGGGAATATCGTTAGAGCCGCTAAGTGTTTGCGAAAAAATCAGCGCTGCGGCGACGGGCGTGCCGAACAGCGCGCCGATGGTGCCCGCTGAGGCCAGAATCGTCCAGTCTAACGCCGTGATACGCGGAAACAGGCGGGAGCCGAAAGCCGCCGCCAGCGCGATATTTATTGTCATTATCGGATGCTCTGGCCCCAAACTTACCCCACCAGCAAGGCCGATGATTAAGGCGAGAAGCAGCCCGGGTAGCGCAGATGGCGAGACCGGCATACTGATTAACGGTTCGATGGCCGGATCGGGGCCAGCGTGTCCGGGACTGTAACGGATAATCAAACCCACCACGATCCCGGTTAGCGTGAGCATACCCACTATCCAGAACGGCGAATCATAAGCGATGCCGATGCTGGTGGGCAGTCGTTGCCAAAGAAATTGCTGAAAAACCGACGCGACTTTCATCGCAGCGATTAAAACCAGGCTTGACGCTACGCCAATAATCAGCGCGGGGAGCGACAGCAGCAGCATCGTTCGGGCACGCGGGTGGAACATAATCTCTTCCTTACACGGGGTCGTATACCTATTTTGCACAGCCTGCCCGACGGCATTGCTGCAATTGGTGCTGAAACAAGAAAGTAATTCTGTGATGAAGATCTATATTTATAGGCAGTCAGCCTGATGGCCGTTGTTGTTATGCCCCCATGAATTTACAGTGTGACAAAGACTTATTTTGACTTTAGCGGAGCAGTAGAAGAATGACAAAGTATGCTTTAGTAGGAGATGTAGGCGGCACGAATGCGCGTCTTGCCCTGTGTGATATCGCCAGTGGAGAAATCTCGCAGGCCAAAACGTATTCCGGCCTGGATTATCCCAGTCTTGAGGCCGTGGTGCGCGTTTATCTCGATGAGCATAGCGTCAGCGTGGAAGATGGTTGTATCGCCATAGCCTGCCCGATTACCGGTGACTGGGTAGCGATGACTAACCATACCTGGGCTTTTTCTATTGCGGAAATGAAAAAAAATCTCGGCTTTAGCCATCTGGAAATCATCAACGATTTCACCGCCGTGTCGATGGCGATCCCGATGCTGAAAAAAGAGCATTTAATTCAGTTCGGCGGCGGCGAACCGGTAGACGGCAAACCTATTGCGGTGTATGGCGCGGGAACCGGCTTGGGCGTGGCGCATCTGGTGCATGTGGATAAGCGTTGGATTAGCCTTCCGGGCGAAGGCGGGCATGTCGATTTTGCGCCTAATAGCGAAGAAGAAGCTATGATTCTGGAAATATTGCGCGCCGAAATTGGCCACGTTTCCGCCGAGCGCGTGCTGTCTGGCCCGGGGCTGGTGAATCTTTACCGGGCGATTGTTAAGTCCGACAACCGTCTGCCGGAAAATCTGCGCCCGAAAGATATTACCGAACGCGCCCTGGCGGATAGCTGTATCGATTGTCGCCGCGCGTTGTCGCTCTTTTGCGTCATCATGGGGCGATTTGGCGGCGATCTGGCGTTAACCATGGGGACATTTGGCGGCGTTTATATCGCTGGCGGTATTGTCCCGCGCTTCCTGGAATTTTTTAAAGCGTCCGGCTTCCGTGGTGGCTTTGAAGATAAAGGCCGCTTTAAAGATTATGTACACGGTATTCCGGTCTATCTGATTGTCCATGATAATCCTGGCTTGTTAGGTTCCGGCGCGCATCTGCGCCAGACATTAGGTCATATTCTATAAGCCAGATGGTGGCATAAACGCCTTATCCGGCCTACAAAAGTGTGTCATCTGTAGGCCTGATAAGCGCAGCGTTATCAGGCAATTAAACATTCTCTTGTCAGTCTCAAACCGCGTGCCTCACGCGGTTTTTTTCATTGCCTTTCCTGTGCATGAATGCTTCAACTGTCTGAATTATTTCACTTTACTCTTGCTGAGCGAAAGGTCAAACACCAGCGCGTTGAGTCATCACGTCATGGCGGTTAGTCAGGCGAAAACAGGGATTTATTTTACTATACGTATCCGGTTCGCTGCCTTATTTACGGTTTCATCGCGGCAGCTTGCCGGAAAGGATCCTCATTTTCGGGGAAATATCCCTGAAAAACACCGCAATATGACATGATCGAATACCATTATCGTTAGTAAGGCTTTTGATTAAAGAGGAAAAACCACAAAATCAAAAGGGGATTATTTGAGATAAGGTTTATTGACAGGAAATTATCGTCGGCTGCGTCACGTTACGTAAATTCAATGATATCAATTTGTTAATAATATGATTTGTTTGATGCTATAACTGACACGCTTAAAAAGTAAGTTTTTACGCTTGTTCCTCTTTTTTGTCGCTAAAAATATTTTCATTAGCCTCTCGACAGGAAGAAAATTTTCAGGCTATTTTCTAAAGGAGCCACCATCGTGGCAGCGTCGCTCGGACGGTCCGGGCGCTAACGTTAATCTGAGGATATTATGGCTGACTTCCGCCCTGAACGTCGCTTTACGCGTATCGATCGCCTTCCGCCCTATGTTTTTAACATCACCGCTGAACTCAAAATGGCTGCGCGTCGGCGCGGTGAAGATATTATTGATTTCAGTATGGGTAATCCTGATGGCGCAACCCCTCCCCACATTGTTGAAAAACTTTGCACCGTCGCGCAGCGTCCGGATACGCACGGTTATTCCACGTCTCGCGGCATACCGCGTTTACGCCGCGCGATTTCTCACTGGTATCAGGAACGTTATGATGTCGATATCGATCCGGAAACCGAAGCGATTGTGACCATCGGTTCCAAAGAGGGACTGGCGCATTTAATGCTGGCGACGCTGGATCATGGCGATACGGTTCTGGTGCCGAACCCCAGTTACCCGATTCATATCTATGGCGCCGTTATCGCCGGGGCGCAGGTGCGTTCGGTTCCATTGGTCGAGGGGGTGGATTTCTTCAACGAGCTGGAGCGCGCTATTCGCGAAAGTTATCCGAAACCGAAAATGATGATTTTGGGTTTTCCATCTAACCCTACGGCCCAGTGCGTCGAACTGGAATTTTTTGAAAAAGTGGTCGCTCTGGCTAAACGTTATGATGTGCTGGTAGTGCACGATCTGGCGTATGCCGATATCGTGTACGACGGCTGGAAAGCGCCATCCATTATGCAGGTGCCCGGCGCACGCGACGTGGCGGTCGAATTTTTCACATTGTCGAAAAGCTATAATATGGCGGGCTGGCGTATTGGGTTTATGGTGGGCAATAAAACCCTGGTCAGCGCGCTGGCGCGCATTAAAAGTTATCACGATTATGGCACCTTTACCCCGCTTCAGGTGGCGGCTATCGCCGCTCTGGAAGGCGATCAGCAGTGCGTGCGCGATATCGCCGAGCAGTATAAACGTCGTCGCGATGTGCTGGTGAAGGGGCTGCATGAGGCGGGCTGGATGGTTGAAATGCCGAAAGCCTCAATGTACGTCTGGGCGAAAATCCCGGAGCAATATGCGGCGATGGGATCGCTTGAGTTTGCCAAGAAGCTGCTGAATGAGGCGAAGGTTTGCGTTTCTCCAGGGATAGGCTTTGGTGATTATGGCGACACCCATGTACGCTTTGCATTAATAGAGAATCGCGACCGCATTCGCCAGGCCGTCAGAGGGATTAAAGCGATGTTCCGCGCCGATGGCGTGCTGCCGTCACATCCAAAACCCGTTGAAGCGAGCACGGAGTAGAAAAGCAAACAGGAGCCCCATGGCTCCTGTTTTTCTTTGCATTGTACTTTTAAATCATCAGGGCGAAAGTACCGGCCCAAACGATGACCATAAATGAAATGCCCATAAAGAAATATTTCACGTTTCATCTCTCCGCGTACCTGTCGTACGCCTAAATGAACTTACACTTACCTGATTATAGAGAGTTGATGCCGGATAATACGAAATTGAGAATTATTCGTGTTTCGACCGCCTGCATCACCTCAGAATTCTGCGCGTCATCGCTCCAGACGGCGCTAATGTACGCCTAAAAATGAGGTGAAACAAGAGGCATTTTCTTATTTACTTTTAGTAACTTACAAGTGTCGGGAATCGGCGACAGTTTAATTTCTGACAGTGATGAATCGCTATTGAGCGACGCCGCCGACACAGTAAAAAATCGCCTGTAAACAGGAGACTTATCGCTAAAAGCAGGAATGAGTAATTTACGATATGAATATTATGACAATGCGAAATGCCAAAATAAAAGGCCTTGCGGCCTTTTTCAGATGTAGAGTGACGCTTCCCCCAACGGGCGAGTCTTGAAACGGCGATGGATCCAGAGATATTGCTCCGGGGCGCGCATGATCTCTTTCTCAATAATTTTATTCATATAGGCAGCGGCTTGATTTTCATCTGCCGGGTAACCTTCCATTTCAGGGGTAATATACAGACGATAACCCGAGTTATCGGATTTCCTTACCATTGTAACGGTCAACATGGCGGCGCCAGACAGCCTGGACAGTACATAGGTGCCGTTGGTGGTGGCGACGTTTTCAACCGCGAAAAATGGCGCAAAGGAGCTGCCTTTAGGGCCGTAGTCCTGGTCGGGAGCAAACCAAACGGCTTCCCCTTTTTTTAGCGCGCCCACAATGCCGCGCAGATTGTTTCTGCCGATCATCGCTTTATTTGAGCGCATACGACCGCGCGTCTGCACCCACTCCATGAGCGGATTGTTATGCGGACGATAGGTCGCCATCATCGGCTGGCAGAGACCCATTACCCGGCCTCCCAATTCCAGCGACATAAAATGCACGCCAACGACCATTACGCCGCGATTTTGCGCCTGCGCACGGGTAAGGTTGTCCAGCCCGTCCACATCAAACCATTTGCGAACCCGGCTATCAGGCCAGAACCAGGCCATGCCCGTTTCAAGCAGCGCCATGCCAAGAGAGTGGAAATTCTCGGCGATCAGTTTTTCCCTTTCTTCCCGGGAGAGGGTCGGAAAACAGAGTTCAATATTTTTCTGGGCGATTGACTCACGTCGCTTCAGGAAGGGGCGCGCCAGTTTACCGGTGCGGGTGCCCAGAAAACGCAAAACCGGGTAGGGAAGCTGCACCAGTAACCAGAGGATGCCAACGCCAAACCACGTCAGCCAGTAGCGCGGGTGCAAAAACGCGCGTGAAAATTTGCTTTGAGGAAACATAAAATACCTTCTGTAGATACGAAAATAATGTATCGCAGAAGAGTCATTATCCGCAGCGGTACACTCTGAAATACGCATCATCCTTCAAGTTGCGTTCGCTTATCCGAAGCACTTACTTGAGTAAGCTCATCAGGGTAACTTGAATGATTTACGTATAGTTAGGCCATCATGTACGACAATGGTTCCCGTAAGGAGTGTAAAACTAAGTCAGTACTAAACCACGAGGGCATGAACGCCAGGCAGGCTAATGTACCACCAGTTATTTACTCGCGCCCAGAAATTCTTTATCAAGAAGCGTAAATATTTCTCCCGTAGCAAAAATAAGCTAATCATTATTTTTAATGCATTGTTTTTACAGTGATAATTTTATTTCAGACGAAGGTCATTGAAAAATGATTAAAAAAATAAAATGTGAGATAAATGTTATGGAAATGACGGGCTGATAAGGTTTATCTTAAAGGAGAAGTGAGAGGGACCGTAAGGCTATATGGAAGCCTTGCCATAGACAGGAGGTATTATAGATGATCTATTTATGGACATTTCTTGCAATAAGTATACTTGCCGTGAGTGGCTATATCGGTCAGGTGATGGGGGCTTTTTCTGCGGTTTCTTCTTTTACGGGAATGGTTATCCTTGCCGCGCTGATTTATTTACTCAATGTATGGTTGCAGGATGGCGATGACATCGTTAGCGGATTATTGCTTTTTCTCGCACCGGCATGTGGGTTAATTATTCGCTTTATGGTGGGATACGGTAAGCGTTAGTCAGTACATACCCTTCATACTTCAAGTTGCTGATGTGTTGGCTACGGATTACTCGGCCCATCGATGGGCCTCGCTCTGACGGGCCGTCGCACGTGACGTTCAAATCTGCTCCCGGCAGATTTGTCGCTCACCCCAGTCACATCGTTATCTATGCTCCTGGGGACTCACTCCCTTGCCGCCTTTAAGCAACTCGAATTATTTTGGGTATATACGATGCCAGTGAATAGATAGCGCCGACAATGTCGGCGCTTCTGTTCCCCAGGAAGGCTAATCGTTTATTGCGCGTCCGCAAGCTGCAGTGAGTCCTGATTATGTAACGCATTCTGGCGCTGGCGTTCCAGTTCCAGCGCGCCGCGATGGGAGAGGTAACAGAATAGAATGCAGCACACGATGCCGCCCATCAGAAGATAAAATCCGCCGTACCAGCCAAGTTTATCCACCATTACACCAAACAGGCTGGTGCCCAACGAGGCGCCGAAAATATAGCTCATGAACCCACGTAAACCGACGGCGGAACCTACGGCAAAGCTGGGGACTATTTCCATTGTCTGTACGGACGCGAGGAACTGCGGGACGTAAATCAGACAACCTACAATGGCGGCGAAAATCGTTACCATCAGCAAAGATTCACTTTTCCAGTATCCGATCAGACAGACAAAAATCAGCGCCATGCAAATCATGGCTAACGGCATTCTGCGGCCCTTAAACAGTTTATCTGACAGCCAGCCTGCCAGTAGCGTGGAGGGAATCGCCGCCCACTCGAAAAAGAGAAACGCGACGCTCATCTGTTCTTTTGAAAAGTGTTTTACTGTCAACAGATAGATAGGCAACCAGCTAATCATGCCAAACCGCACCATATAGACGAAGACATCCACCAGCGAAATATACCAGGCATTTTTATTGCGCAGCACATAAGTACAGAAGATTTGCCATGCGCTCATATTTTCCGGCGCTTTTGCCGTATTCTTCGTTTTCAGTACGACTTTTTCTTCCGGCATCATCTGTTCCAGGGAGGGAAGACCTTCTTTGCGCGGCGAACCTTTTCCCAAGACCAGAACAATTAAGGCAAAAATGACGGCGACGCAGGCCGGAACGATATAACTGGCGCTTTGCCAGTGTTCGCTGCCCAATATCGCAAAAGCCGCACCGACGATAGGCGCGACGATCCCGCCGCCAACGTTATGCGAGATATTCCAGAAGGCGCCTACGCGTCCGCGCTCCCGACGAGGGAACCAGTTTGCAATAGTAATAAACGAGGGGCCGACGCCCATGCCCTGAAAAAGGCCATTGAAGACCACCAGAGCGGCAAATATCCAGAATGCGCTACTGAATCCCAGCCCAACGTTAACAATCGCGCAGAGTACCAGACCGCACGCCATGAAGACTTTTGGGCTGGCTTTATCCGCCAGACTGCTCATTACGCCTTTACTGATTCCGTAAGCAATAAGCATACAGCTACTCAGCAGGCCGATTTGCGTAGCGCTGAGATCCAATTGCTCTTTTAAATAAGGCGTCGATAATGTGAAGTTGTTTCTGACTATATAGTAAGCGAGATATCCCAGAAATACACTTAACAATGCCTGTATACGATATCGACCATATGTGGCCTGGACTTTTTCCGGTGGGACTTTATGCGCCGATTGCCCTGTTTTTAATATTGTTAACATGGAGTCACCTGTATTTTATAGTGAGATGAACATCAGGAGGTTTTGTCGGTAGAGTGAAAGGAGTGACAATAAAATTCAAGTCGAAGAAATGTGTCAAAATTGACTCAATTGGGTGAATTTAAAGGTTATTTTTGACCCATCCTGAAGGGTGTGGTGAAACTTTAATTATTGGCATGGCCGTTTTATCGTTAGCATGTGCGGATATTAACAAATTTGCTGCCAGTGATCTGATACGCTTTATTGATGTTTTCGGGCGACGGACCCGTTATTATTCAAATAACGTTGTTCTGGATGCCAACAGAAATAAAAGGGTAAGTTTTGTCTCAATATTTTCTTTATGTGATATCGATATTTATGAACGGGATCACAAATCGACTTTTCTCATGCTGTAGTCGTTTCGCCAGAGTGGGCGCTTTTACGCTATGGCTGGCGGCAATGTTCGGTTCTTGCCAGGCGTACAGCCGCGAGCTGGTGATGGCAACGACCTTTTCACCCAGCGCGACCGCCTGGATTATCCAGCGCTGGCAGACGGAGCCGGGTTCCGTCATGATTCGTACGCTCAACCGTACCAGCGGTTCTTTAGAGCAATTACTTGATACGGCGAATGCGGAAAATGTCGATCTGATCCTGACGTCATCCCCCATGCTGTTGCAACACCTTCAGGAGCACCAAAAGCTGGCGCTATTGGATAGCGCGCCTGCCGCCAGCCAGAAGCTGGTGCCGCGTTCTATCCGCTCAACTTCAGTGGCGGTAGCGGTATCCGGATTTGGGCTATTGATCAACCGTTCAGCGCTCGCTGCGCGCCATCTTCCGCCGCCTGCCGACTGGCAGGATATGGGCCTGCCCAGTTACCAGGGCGCTCTATTAATGAGCAGTCCGTCACGCTCAGACACGAATCATTTGATGGTGGAGTCGCTGTTGCAGCAAAAAGGCTGGACGGCAGGATGGGCAACGCTGCTGGCAATCTCGGGTAATCTGGTCACGATTTCCTCTCGCAGTTTCGGCGTAGCGGATAAAATCAAAAGCGGGCTTGGCGTTGCCGGGCCGGTCATTGATAACTATGCTAATTTGCTACTTAACGATCCTAATCTTGCTTTTACCTATTTCCCGTATTCTGCGGTGTCGCCCACTTACGTCGCGGTGTTGAAAAACAGCCGTCATGCAGACGAAGCGCGTGCTTTTATTCATTACTTATTAAGTCCGAAAGGGCAAAGGATACTGGCTGACGCGAATACCGGTAAGTATCCCGTCGCACCGCTTAGCGCCGATAATCCTCGCGCCGCGCAACAACAGCGTTTGATGGCCCAGCCGCCGTTGAACTATCGTCTGATCCTGAAGCGTCAGCAACTGGTACAACGCATGTTTGATACCGCGATCAGTTTTCGTCTCGCGCAGCTTAAAGATGCATGGCGAGCGTTGCACAGCGCAGAAACGCGGCTTAAACGCCCCTTACCTGAAATCAGAGCCTTATTGACCAGCGTCCCGGTGGATGCGGCAAGCAGCGAAGATGAAACCTGGCTGGCGCAGTTTGATAATAAAAGCTTTGCCGAACAAAAAATGATGGAGTGGCAGATCTGGTTTCTGAACAATCAGCGGCTGGCGATTCACAAACTGGAAGAGCTGAAATGAAGGGGAGATTATTGCAACGGCTTCGTCAGCTCAGTATCAGCAACAGTTTACGGGGCGCATTTTTAACGGGCGCATTACTGACGCTGATTGTCAGTATGGTCAGCCTTTATTCCTGGCATGAGCAAAGTTCGCAGGTTCGCTATTCGCTTGATGAATATTTTCCTCGCATCCACTCCGCTTTTTTAATTGAGGGGAACCTGAATCTGGCCGTGGATCAACTCAATGAATTTTTGCTGGCGCCGAACACGACGGTACGTTTGCAGTTACGTACGCAGATTATTCAGCATCTGGATAAGATTGAGCGTCTCAGTCAGGGGCTTCAGCTTGCTGAGCGCCGGCAACTGGCCGTCATTTTACAGGATAGCCGGACCTTGCTGGCGGAGCTGGACAATGCCCTCTACAACATGTTTTTGGTGCGGGAGAAAGTTAGCGAGCTTTCCGCTCGCATTGACTGGCTCCATGATGATTTCACCACGGAGCTAAATTCGCTGGTACAGGATTTTACCTGGCAGCAGGGGACGCTGCTCGATCAAATTGAGGCGAATCAGGGCGATGCAGCGCAGTATTTGCAACGTTCGCGCGAGGTGCAGAACGAGCAGCAGCAGGTATATACCCTGGCGCGAATTGAAAATCAGATTGTTGACGACCTGCGCGACAGATTGAATGAGCTCAAGTCCGGCAATAATGACGGGATGCTGGTGGAGACCCATATTCGCTATCTGGAAAACCTAAAAAAAACGGCGGATGAGAATATTCGTGCGCTGGATGACTGGCCCAGTACGATCACGCTACGGCAAACCATCGACGAACTATTGGAAATCGGGATGGTAAAAAATAAGATGCCCGATACCATGCGCGATTATGTTGCGGCGCAAAAAGCCTTACTGGACGCCAGCCGCGCCAGAGAGGCTACGCTAGGGCGCTTTCGCACGCTGCTTGAGGCGCAGTTAGGTAGTAGTCACCAGCAAATGCAGACGTTCAATCAACGCCTGGAACAGATTGTTCGCGTTAGCGGCGGGCTTATTTTAGTGGCGACGCTCCTGGCGTTGCTACTGGCCTGGGGACTCAACCACTATTTTATCCGTTCCCGACTGGTGAAGCGTTTTACCGCGCTTAATCAGGCTGTGGTACAGATAGGGCTGGGGAGAACCGACTCGACTATCCCGGTTTACGGGCGCGATGAGCTAGGACGGATAGCCCGTTTGCTACGTCATACGCTGGGCCAGCTCAATATGCAACGCAGGCAGCTTGAACAAGAGGTCGCCGAGCGCAAAGAGATAGAAGCCGACCTGCGCGCCATGCAGGATGAGTTGATTCAGACGGCGAAACTGGCGGTAGTCGGCCAGACCATGACCACGCTGGCGCATGAAATTAACCAGCCGCTGAATGCGCTTTCAATGTATTTATTTACGGCGGGACGCGCGATTGAACAAGGTCAGAGCGGACAGGCGAGAAATACGCTCACCAAAGCGGAAGGGCTCATTAACCGGATTGACGCCATTATCCGTTCGCTGCGGCAGTTTACCCGTCGGGCGGAGCTGGAAACGCCATTGTATCCCGTTGATCTGCGCCAAACCTTTGTGGCGGCATGGGAGTTATTAGCCATGCGCCACCAATCCCGGCAGGGAGCGCTTTCACTGCCAACCGACACCGTATGGGTTAGCGGCGATGAAGTGCGTATTCAGCAGGTTCTGGTGAATGTGCTGGCGAATGCGCTTGACGCCTGTTCGCATGATGCGGTGATCGCGGTGACGTGGCAGACGCAGGGAGAGGCGCTGGAGGTTTATATTGCAGATAACGGCCCTGGCTGGCCTGTGGCGCTGTTGCCCTCTTTACTCAAGCCGTTTACCACCAGTAAAGCTGTCGGGTTGGGTATTGGGCTGTCGATTAGCGTGTCGCTGATGGCGCAAATGAAGGGCGACCTGCGTCTGGCGTCGACGCTGACGCGTAACGCTTGCGTGGTGCTGCAATTCTCGGTAACGGATGTCGATGATGTTGAATGATGAATGTTCTATTTTGCTGATTGATGATGACGTTGATGTACTTGACGCCTATACCCAAATGCTTGAGCAGGCAGGCTACCGCGTGCGTGGCTTTACCCATCCTTTCGAGGCCAAAGAGTGGGTAAAAGCGGATTGGGAGGGGATCGTTTTGAGCGATGTGTGTATGCCGGGGTGTTCCGGTATCGATCTGATGACGCTGTTTCATCAGGATGACGATCAACTGCCAATCTTATTGATTACCGGACATGGCGATGTACCGATGGCGGTTGATGCGGTGAAAAAGGGCGCCTGGGATTTTCTGCAAAAACCCGTCGATCCGGGCAAGCTGTTGATATTAATTGAAGACGCGCTACGCCAGCGCCGGTCGGTCATTGCACGGCGGCAATATTGCCAGCAGACGTTACAGGTTGAACTGATTGGGCGCAGCGAGTGGATGAATCAGTTTCGACAACGGTTACAACAACTGGCGGAAACGGACATTGCCGTATGGTTTTACGGTGAGCATGGCACTGGACGTATGACTGGCGCCCGTTATCTCCATCAACTGGGGCGTAACGCGAAAGGGCCGTTTGTACGCTATGAACTTACGCCGGAGAATGCCGGGCAGTTGGAGACATTCATCGACCAGGCGCAAGGAGGCACGCTGGTGTTGAGTCATCCCGAATATCTGACACGCGAACAGCAGCACCATCTGGCGCGTTTACAAAGCCTGGAGCATCGGCCTTTTCGTTTGGTGGGCGTTGGCAGCGCTTCGCTGGTGGAGCAGGCGGCAGCTAACCAGATTGCAGCCGAGCTTTACTACTGTTTCGCCATGACCCAAATCGCCTGCCAGTCTCTTTCTCAGCGACCGGATGATATCGAGCCGTTATTTCGCCATTATCTTCGAAAAGCCTGCCTGCGACTCAATCATCCAGTGCCGGAAATAGCGGGGGAATTACTGAAAGGAATAATGCGACGCGCCTGGCCAAGCAATGTGCGCGAACTGGCTAATGCGGCAGAGCTTTTTGCTGTTGGCGTGCTGCCGCTGGCGGAAACGGTCAACCCGCAGTTGCTTCTTCAGGAGCCGACCCCGCTTGACCGGCGCGTTGAAGAGTATGAGCGACAAATCATTACCGAAGCATTAAATATTCATCAGGGACGAATTAATGAAGTGGCGGAGTACCTGCAAATTCCCCGTAAAAAACTTTATCTGCGCATGAAAAAATATGGTCTAAGTAAAGAGCATTATAAATTCTGATATTACAGTTACTTTCAATCTGGCTGACAACATCAGCAACGATGTCGTTAGCCAGATAACGTCGCATCACCGTAATGGTAAATCATTCCATCATGATTATAGATTGCTTATTATTCACCTGAGCATCAAATTCTATTTCTTAACTTCAATATAAGGTAAAAATGCGTCAAGTTCTCTGGCGTAATAAATGTACTCTTGTCCGACGATTTGACAAGATGAAAACTTCATCACCTCTCCAGATTACATCTGAATATGAGGACAAGAGAAATGAAAAAACATGCTATTGCAGTAATGATGATCGCCGTATTTTCTGAGTCGGTTTATGCGGAGTCTGCCTTATTTATTCCGGACGTCTCTCCTGATAGCGTCACGACATCCCTTTCCGTGGGTGTGTTAAATGGTAAATCCAGGGAGCTGGTTTATGATACCGACACCGGGCGGAAGCTGAGTCAACTGGATTGGAAAATAAAAAATGTCGCCACGTTGCAGGGGGATTTATCATGGGAACCCTATTCGTTCATGACGCTGGACGCCCGCGGCTGGACGTCTTTGGCGTCGGGATCGGGTCATATGGTTGACCATGACTGGATGAGCAGTGAGCAGCCAGGCTGGACCGATCGTTCAATTCATCCGGACACCAGCGTCAACTATGCTAATGAATACGATTTGAACGTGAAAGGTTGGTTATTGCAGGGCGATAACTACAAGGCGGGCGTAACAGCGGGCTATCAGGAAACCCGTTTTAGCTGGACGGCAAGAGGCGGGTCTTATATTTATGATAATGGTCGATATATTGGTAATTTTCCTCATGGCGTGCGCGGCATAGGTTATAGCCAGCGTTTCGAAATGCCCTATATCGGGCTGGCGGGTGATTATCGTATTAATGACTTTGAGTGTAATGTACTGTTTAAATACAGCGACTGGGTAAATGCGCATGATAATGACGAACACTACATGCGCAAACTTACCTTCCGTGAAAAAACGGAAAATTCACGATATTATGGCGCTTCTATTGACGCCGGATATTATATTACCAGTAATGCAAAAATCTTTGCTGAGTTTGCTTACAGTAAATATGAAGAAGGTAAGGGCGGTACGCAAATCATAGATAAAACCAGCGGTGATACGGCGTATTTTGGTGGCGATGCCGCAGGTATAGCTAATAATAACTATACGGTTACCGCGGGGTTGCAGTATCGCTTCTAGACCACATCGGGATGTCATCGGTCATAACCGGCCGATGACGACTTTTTGCTGAACGTATGGCATGTCCGGTGATATTGCATAGGGGCAATAAAAGCAACATGAAAGGGAAACCGCTCGAAAGGTTATGCAGCAAGAAGAGAATGTCCTGGGTATCAATGGTGTCCCCTGCAGGAATCGAACCTGCAACTAGCCCTTAGGAGGGGCTCGTTATATCCATTTAACTAAGGGGACAACGCGGCGCCAGTATAGCGTTTTTTATTCGCCGGAGTAAGTGTAGCGCCGCCTGACTGGTTAAACCGTCGCCACTCAGCGCTGTTTTTCCGCTTTTTTCCGCTCCCGTTCCAGGCGCTCGCCGCGTAGCCTCGCTTCTTCCTTACGTTTATTGCTCATATCGTTGCGGATCTGCGCGTGGCTCATTAATGCGAAAATAAAGGTGCCGCCGCAGATATTTCCGGCAAGTGTGGGAAGGGCGAAGGGCCAGAGAAAGTCGCTCCAGGGCAGCGTGCCGTTGAAAACCAAATACAAAATTTCAACGGAACCGACGACAATATGGGTGGTATCGCCCAGCGCGATAAGCCAGGTCATCAAAATAATGACCACAATTTTTGCCCCGCCTGCTGCAGGAAACATCCATACCATTGTGGCGATGATCCAGCCAGAGATAATCGCGTTGGCAAACATCTCCGTTGGGCTATTTTTCATGACCTCCATACCAATTTTGACAAAGGCGTCGCGGGTCTCTTCATCAAATATAGGCATATATTCAAATGCCCACGCCGCAACCCCGGTGCCAATAAGGTTGCCCAATAAGACTACGCCCCATAAGCGCATCAGCAGGCCAACGTTACTCAGAGTGGGATTTTGCATTACCGGCAATACGGCGGTAACGGTGTTTTCAGTAAATAATTGCTGGCGGGCCATGATGACAATGATAAAACCAAAGGTATAGCCGAGATTTTCCAGTAAAAAGCCGCCGGGAACGCTTTCAAGCTGCACGTGAAAAATCCCTTTCGCCAGGAGTGATGCCCCCATAGAAAGTCCTGCGGCAATAGCTGACCAGAGCAAAGCCATCGCATCGCGTTCCATCTCTTTTTCACCATCCTGGCGAATATGTTCATGAATCGCCATGGCGCGGGAAGGAAGACGATCTTCATCCACTTCAATCTCTTTACCGCTTTGTTTTTCTTCGCTTTCAACTTCCAGGTCACTGCTGTGCCGGTTAATTTTATCGTCGTTAAGGCTATCCATGATGATCTCTGCTGATTAACACATATTAATAAAGCGTAGCGGTTTTTCATTTACCCAGGCCGGGGCATTCTCCGAAAAAATAAAAATGATCACGCTCGTTTTTATCTGTTTCGTTAGAATAGGGCCGTCACGTTGTTGCGTTACCAGGCTATGCTCAAAGCAATGAGATCGCGCATATAGACATCGTTTGACGTGCTGTTAAAATCGCTCACACCTAAACAGGCGGATACGGTAGCGTTCCGTCATGGATGGCAATCAGCGATAGCCATAATTCACAGGGAGACATCTATGAAGCTTCGCCTGTCGGCGCTGGCGCTGGGAACCACACTGCTGGTCGGGTGTGCGAGTTCCGGTACAGAACAGCAGGGGCGTTCAGACCCATTTGAAGGGTTTAACCGCACCATGTACAACTTCAACTTTAATGTGCTGGACCCGTATGTTGTTCGGCCGGTCGCGGTCGCCTGGCGTGATTATGTTCCACAGCCTGCGCGTAACGGTTTAAGTAATTTCACCGGCAACCTCGAAGAACCGGCGATCATGGTGAACTATTTCCTGCAGGGCGATCCTTATCAGGGTATGGTGCATTTCACCCGTTTCTTCCTGAATACCTTATTAGGGATGGGCGGCTTTATTGACGTCGCGGGAATGGCGAATCCTAAGCTGCAGCGCGTTGAACCGCATCGCTTTGGCAGTACGCTGGGCCATTATGGCGTGGGGTATGGGCCTTATATGCAACTTCCGTTCTACGGCAGCTTCACGCTGCGTGAAGATGGCGGGGATATGGCGGATACCTTGTATCCGGTGCTCTCGTGGTTGACCTGGCCAATGTCCATAGGAAAATGGACTATCGAAGGGATAGAAACCCGCGCGCAGTTGCTGGACTCCGATGGTTTGCTGCGCCAGTCTTCCGATCCTTATATTATGGTGCGCGAGGCGTACTTCCAGCGTCATGACTTTATCGCCAATGGCGGAAAACTCAAGCCGCAGGAAAACCCGAACGCGCAGGCGATTCAGGACGAACTCAAAGAGATCGACTCGGAATAAACGGCAGTAAATAAAAAGGTGAGCGCAATGCTCACCTTTTTGATCCGTTTCAGAAAGAGATTAGAACGCGTAGTTAAAGTTAGTACCGAACAGCCAGGCTTTCCCTTCAGATTCAAACTGATAAGGGCCTTCATTAATTTTCACGCTCTGACCATGCATATAAGAGACGCCAACGTCGACAGACGCATCTTTGTTAAAGGCGTAAGTCGTACCGGCGCTCAGCCAGAAACGGTCCTGGTCCGGAATAGAGATAGAACGGTTTTGCGCTGGTACCGGGCTGTCATCGAAGGCGATACCGGTACGGAACGTCCAGTTGTCATCGTAGTAATAGGTGGTACCCAACGCAATGCGATAAGCGTCTTTAAAGCCTTCATGCTTCTCAAAGAGCGTATCGCCGGCGGTCGATTTTGCCTTCAATTCCTGGAACTGGCTCCAGCTGGTATAGGCCAGGCTATAGTGGATGGCCCACTGTGGCGCCACACGGTTATAACCGGACACTTCCCACATTTCCGGCAGATTCAGCGTCAGGTAGCCTGACTGCGTTGCGCCGCCGGTTGCCGTTGGGATAGGCAGGTTAAATCGGTTTATAGCGATGGGAAGATCGCTACTGTAGTTGCCTTTAAAGTCAATTTTGACTTCCGAGCGGTAGGTCAGCGCGTAGCGGTTATTTTTATCCAGTTCATAAAGGATACCGGCATTCCAGCCAAAGCCCCACTGATTACCGTTCAGGTGGGCAATCTTGGTGTCGCTGGGAATCTGACCCGCGACCGGCGCCAGCGCCGGATTCTGTGCCGCGACCAACTGGCCTAAATCGCCCGCAAAACGTTCGATTTTTGCACGCGCGTATACCGCATCAAAGCCGAGGCCGAAGCTCCAGGCCTCATTTAAGCGATAAGCGCCGCTTAAATTCAGGTTCATGGTTTCAAGATCGGTCGTACCGCCAACCGAGCCGCCGGCGTATGTGTCGTTAAACTCTGTCGCCAGACCATAGTTAGAGGTAATAGAAGCCCCCCAGCCAAACTGGTCGTTAATCGGGGCGACAAAATGGACGTTCGGCACCCAGGCCGTCGGCGCGATGTTATCCGCATCTAACGTCCGACGAGATGGCGATGTCCCGCTAATATTAACATCAGGATCAATATAAACCGCGCCCGCTGAAAACGTCGGGCGGTCAAACATGGTAATTAACGCCGGGTTGCGGCTAACGTTACCCGCATCATCTGCGATTGCGCCTTCACCCGAATAGGCCCGGCCAAGGCCAGAGGAAGAAAATTCGTTTAACTGAAAGCCTGCAGACCAGGCCTGGGTGGAGATGATTGCCACTGCGACTGCGAGAGCAGACTTTGTAAACAGGGTTTTCTGGCTCATGACCATAACCTCATTGATTATTTTTATACAAACTATGTTACATGCTGTAACAGGAGCGCGAAGTGTAGGGTCTGCGGTACGACTTAGAAATCAGACCAGTGGCGAGAGTATAGGTCTGACCAGCTAGAATGTTGCAAGTATGTTTATAAGTTTTTTCAATTGTGATCTTAGAAACGAGATCTGGCTGGCAAAATCGGCGGGCTTAACGGTCACCCGATCGCGCGATTTTTGTTTTAGATCATTTTTAAGTGTGATTTCGGTCACTTAACGCGTTTCCCACCATTAACGACTGGAGAGGCGAATGCCGGGAGCGTAAAATATCCCCATCGTTTATCTGGCACCCTGGGTGCAAATACAGAGGAAATCTACAATGAGTAAATGCAGTGCTGATGAAACCCCGGTTTGCTGCTGTATGGACGTTGGAACCATCATGGACAACTCCGATTGCACCGCGTCATACAGCCGCGTATTCGCTACCCGCGCAGAGGCTGAAGAGACGCTGGCGGCGTTAACCGAAAAAGCGCGTAGCGTGGAGTCTGAACCTTGCCAAATTACGCCAACCTTTACCGAGGAATCCGAAGGCGTTCGTCTGGATATTGATTTTGTTTTCGCCTGCGAAGCAGAAACGCTGATCTTCCAGCTCGGCCTGCGTTAATCCGTTCATTCACGACGCCTCCGTCATCATCTGGCGGAGGCGTTTTCTTTTTTTGTCGCTTCCCTTCACTGTGCCTTAGCTCCCACTTTCTTTTCTCTCTGCTTGGCTAAATGTAAAAAATTGGTTAAGACTGTGATCAGGTCAGACCACTAATTTATTTTTTTACAGGGGAGTACTATGCGTCAGGCTTTACCGTTGGTCACCCGCCAGGGCGATCGCATTGCTATTGTCAGTGGGTTACGAACCCCCTTCGCTCGTCAGGCCACTGCATTTCATGGTATTCCCGCTGTTGATCTCGGCAAGATGGTGGTAGGCGAGCTGCTGGCGCGCAGTGAAATTCCAGCCGATGCCATTGAGCAACTGGTTTTTGGTCAGGTAGTACAAATGCCGGAAGCCCCCAATATTGCGCGCGAAATTGTGCTGGGTACGGGGATGAATGTTCATACCGATGCCTATAGCGTAAGCCGCGCCTGCGCCACCAGTTTTCAGGCGGTAGCGAATGTGGCGGAAAGCCTGATGGCCGGCACGATACGCGCCGGTATCGCTGGCGGCGCAGATTCGTCGTCGGTACTGCCAATAGGCGTGAGTAAAGCCCTGGCGCGGGTACTGGTTGATGTCAATAAAGCCCGGACGACCCGCCAACGGCTGACGCTTTTTTCTCGTCTGCGCTTACGCGACCTGCTGCCCGTTCCTCCCGCCGTTGCTGAGTATTCCACCGGTCTGCGCATGGGCGATACCGCCGAACAGATGGCGAAAACGTATGGTATTACGCGTGAACAGCAGGACGCGCTGGCGCATCGTTCACATCAGCGCGCCGCGCAGGCATGGGCGGAGGGCAAACTGGCGGAAGAAGTGATGACGACCTATGTGCCGCCGTATAAAAACCCCTTTGCAGAAGACAACAACATTCGCGGCGCCTCCACGCTGGCGGACTACGCTAAACTGCGTCCCGCTTTTGACCGAAAACATGGCTCCGTAACCGCCGCCAACAGTACACCGCTGACCGACGGCGCTGCCGCCGTTATTCTGATGACCGAATCCCGCGCTAAAGAGCTGGGGCTGCGCCCGCTTGGTTATCTGCGCAGCTACGCCTTTACCGCTATTGATGTCTGGCAGGACATGCTATTGGGGCCGGCCTGGTCAACGCCGCTGGCGCTGGAGCGGGCCGGGTTGACGATGGCCGATCTGACGCTTTTTGACATGCATGAAGCGTTTGCCGCTCAGACTCTGGCGAACTTACAACTGCTGGGCAGCGAACGATTTGCCCGTGAGGTGCTTGGTTGTGCGCAGGCGACAGGGGAGGTGGATGACGCTAAATTCAACGTGCTCGGCGGCTCAATCGCCTACGGGCATCCTTTTGCCGCAACGGGCGCGCGGATGATAACCCAAACGTTGCATGAATTACGGCGTCGGGGCGGAGGTTTTGGCCTGGTCACGGCCTGCGCGGCTGGCGGTCTTGGCGCGGCGATGGTTCTGGAGGCGGAATAATGACTACCACATCAGCTTTTATGCTTAACGTGCGTCTGGATAATGTCGCGGTTGTCGCTATTGATGTCCCTGGAGAAAAGGTGAACACCCTGAAAGCGGAGTTTGCCACGCAGGTACGCGCCATCCTGAAGCAGATCCGGGAAAATAAAGCGTTGCAGGGCGTTGTTTTTATCTCAGCCAAAGCAGATAACTTTATTGCTGGCGCTGATATCAACATGATAGGTCACTGCCAAAACGCGCAGGAAGCGGAAACGCTGGCGCGTCAGGGACAGCAACTGATGGCGGAGATCCAGGCGTTGCCTGTTCCGGTTATCGCCGCCATTCACGGCGCCTGTCTGGGGGGCGGCCTTGAAATGGCGCTGGCCTGCCATCGGCGCATCTGTACCGACGACGTTAAAACCGTTCTCGGACTGCCGGAGGTACAGTTAGGGCTTTTACCGGGATCGGGCGGAACGCAGCGACTTCCGCGGCTGGTGGGGGTCAGTACCGCGCTGGATATGATCCTGACAGGTAAACAGCTTCGCGCCAGACAGGCGCTTAAAGCCGGGCTGGTTGATGATGTGGTGCCGCAAACTATTTTACTGGAAGCGGCTGTCGAGCTGGCTAAAAAAGAACGCCTGGCGCAGCGGACATTACCGGTCCGTGAACGTATCCTGGCGGGGCCGCTGGGGCGCGCGCTGTTATTTCGCCTGGTGCGTAAAAAGACAGCGCAAAAAACGCAGGGTAATTATCCGGCGACGGAGCGGATCATTGATGTGATTGAAACTGGACTGGCGCAGGGCAGCAGTAGCGGCTATGACGCGGAAGCGCGCGCTTTCGGCGAGCTGGCGATGACGCCTCAATCGCAGGCGCTGCGCGCTATTTTCTTTGCCAGTACCGAGGTGAAAAAAGATCCCGGTAGCGATGCGCCGCCCGGCCCGCTGAACAGCGTGGGCATCTTAGGCGGCGGGTTAATGGGCGGCGGTATCGCCTGGGTTACGGCCTGTAAAGGCGGCTTGCCAGTACGAATTAAGGATATAAATACTCAGGGGATCAATCATGCTCTGAAGTACAGCTGGGATCTGCTTGAAACAAAAGTACGCCGCCGCCATATCAAAGCCAGCGAACGCGATAAACAGTTGGCGTTGATATCAGGTTCGACCGATTACCGTGGTTTCAGTCATCGTGATCTGGTCATTGAAGCGGTGTTTGAAGATCTGCCGTTAAAACAACAGATGGTGGCGGAAGTGGAGCAAAATTGCGCTGCTCACACCATTTTTGCCTCCAATACTTCTTCCCTGCCGATTGGCGATATTGCGGCGAATGCGGCCAGACCGGAACAGGTGATTGGATTGCACTTTTTTAGCCCGGTCGAAAAAATGCCGCTGGTTGAGGTTATTCCTCATGCGTCTACTTCCGCGCAGACCATCGCCACGACCGTTAAGCTGGCGAAAAAACAGGGTAAAACCCCGATAGTCGTCAGTGATAAAGCCGGGTTTTATGTTAACCGAATTCTTGCGCCATATATCAATGAGGCGATTCGGATGCTGACTGAAGGCGAACGCGTCGAACATATTGACGCCGCCCTGGTAAAATTTGGTTTTCCGGTGGGGCCAATCCAACTTTTGGATGAGGTAGGAATCGACACGGGCACTAAAATTATTCCTGTGCTTGAGGCGGCGTATGGAGAACGTTTTAGCGCGCCTGCAAATGTTGTCGCTTCAATTTTGAATGACGATCGCAAAGGTAGAAAAAATGGTCGCGGTTTCTATCTTTATGGCGAAAAAGGGCGTAAAAGCAAAAAACAGGTTGACCCTGCTATTTATAAGCTTATTGGCGTGCAAGGGCAGAGTCGATTGTCTGCGCAGCAGGTGGCAGAGCGCTGTGTCATGTTAATGCTTAACGAAGCGGCGCGCTGTTTCGACGAAAAAGTGATTCGCAGCGCGCGCGATGGCGATATCGGCGCCGTGTTTGGTATCGGTTTTCCGCCGTTTCTCGGTGGCCCGTTCCGCTATATGGATGCTCTCGGGCCGGGTGAAATGGTGGCGACATTACAGCGCCTGGCCGCACTTTACGGTCCTCGTTACGCGCCTTGTGAACAATTAGTGCGCATGGCGGAGCGCAGGGAGCATTTCTGGACGAATGGGGAAACTGACCAGGGAAATTGAGGTCAAAGAGAATATGAATCCGCACTGAATGCCTCCTTAGTGGCGAAATAATAATCAAGGATTGACTATACTTACGCCATTGAGGTAAAAAACAGCGTTTCATTCAGTGAATGGATAAGGCACAATGCCGGCCACCGCATTTTTGCCGCAGCCAATAGGGGCATGTGGTAAGCGTGTTGGTGAAACTGGTTAACAAAAGCGGTGCAATATGCAAGTTTTTATCATGCGTCACGGCGACGCAGCCCTCGATGCCGCCAGTGATTCGGTTCGTCCCTTGACCCCTTGTGGGTGTGACGAGTCTCGCCTGATGGCGAACTGGCTGAAAGGTCAAAAAGTGGATATCGAACGTGTTCTGGTGAGTCCGTTTCTTCGGGCCGAACAGACGTTAGATGTGGTCGGCGATTGTATGAATCTGCCGGCTCAGGTGGATGTCCTGCCGGAGCTAACGCCCTGTGGCGATGTCGGTCTGGTCAGCGCCTACCTCCAGGCGCTGGCCAATGAAGAGATCGGATCGGTGCTGGTGATTTCTCACTTACCTCTGGTCGGATACCTGGTATCTGAGCTTTGTCCGGGCGAAACGCCGCCGATGTTCACGACGTCCGCAATTGCCAACGTTACGCTTGATGAAAGCGGCAAGGGGACATTCAACTGGCAAATGAGTCCCTGCAATCTGAAAATGGCGAAAGCGATTTAATCTTTGCTGCCTGATGGCGCTTCGCTTATCAGGCCTACGACAGCGCTGGCTGTTCGTAGGCTGGATCAGGCGCTTGCGCCGCCATCCGGCAATTCCGCATCAGGGTAATTCGGGCGGTTGCCACTCTTCCACTTCAATCAACACCAGCAGCGCGGCGTCGCCGCCGTACTCTTTCGGCGCCTGATGAAAGGCCATCACATGCGGATGCTGCGCCAGCCATAACGGCGTTTGCTGTTTCAGAATATGTTTACCGTGTCCATGCATGACGCAGGCGCAAAAAATATGTTCCCGACGGCAGGCGGCAATCAGCGCCCCCAGTTCCTGCTTGGCCTGAAGCTGCGTTAAGCCGTGTAAATCCAGAAACAGTTCCGGCGAATAGTCGCCGCGGCGCATTTTTTTTAGCTCGAAATGGCTGACATCTTCACGGACATACTTTACCGGCCCTTCCGTATTGAGCAGCGGCTGGAACTCATCGGAAAAATAGTGGCTGGCGTCCGCCTGTTCCTGAATTAACCTTCGGGTAGGGACTTCCGTGATTTTCTTGCGCAGTGGCCGATGGACGATAGTATCCTGTTTAATCTTTCGGGTGCCGACCATCAGCTGACGGAACAGCGCCTGGTCCTCCTCGCTGAGCGATGTTTTCTTTTTCATTCGTGGGTCTCGTCTGATCTTTTGCCTTAGTTTACCCGACCCGGAGGATATCCGAACGGTCAAAACGGATTTTTCGTATTCTCCCGCCGCGTCAATGCTGATTTATCCCTGTCTTCGTGGCAAACTAGCCGCCGAATTTAATGCGAGCATGCCCTGGAGGAATACGTGGATAAAATTTTCGTCGATGAAGCAGTAAGTGAACTGCATACCATTCAGGACATGTTGCGCTGGGCGGTAAGCCGCTTTAGCGCGGCGAATATCTGGTATGGACACGGTACCGATAACCCGTGGGATGAAGCGGTACAACTGGTGTTGCCGTCTCTTTATCTGCCGCTGGATATTCCGGAAGATATGCGGACCGCGCGGCTGACGTCCAGCGAAAAACACCGCATTGTCGAGCGAGTGATTCGTCGCATTAACGAGCGTATCCCGGTCGCCTACCTGACCAATAAAGCCTGGTTCTGCGGCCACGAATTTTATGTCGATGAGCGCGTGCTGGTGCCGCGTTCACCGATTGGCGAGCTGATTAATAACCACTTCGCTGGCCTTATTAGCCAACAGCCGAAATATATTCTGGATATGTGTACCGGCAGCGGCTGCATCGCCATCGCCTGTGCTTATGCTTTCCCGGACGCAGAGGTTGATGCGGTCGATATTTCGCCGGATGCGCTGGCTGTCGCCGAGCATAACATTGAAGAACACGGTCTTATCCATCACGTGACGCCAATCCGTTCCGATCTGTTCCGCGATCTGCCGAAAGTTCAGTACGATCTGATTGTCACTAACCCGCCTTATGTCGATGCGGAGGATATGTCCGATCTGCCGAACGAATATCGCCACGAACCTGAGCTGGGGCTGGCGTCCGGCACTGACGGCCTCAAATTGACCCGTCGTATCCTGGGAAATGCGCCGGATTATCTGTCCGATGACGGCGTTCTGATTTGTGAAGTCGGAAACAGCATGGTACATCTGATGGAGCAGTATCCGGATGTGCCGTTCACCTGGCTGGAGTTTGACAACGGCGGCGATGGCGTCTTTATGTTGACCAAAGCGCAGTTGCTCGCGGCCCGTGAACATTTCAATATTTATAAAGATTAAAACACGCAAACGACAACAACGATAACGGAGCCGTGATGGCAGGAAACACAATTGGACAACTCTTTCGCGTAACCACTTTCGGCGAATCACACGGGCTGGCGCTTGGGTGTATCGTCGATGGCGTGCCGCCCGGCATCCCGTTGACGGAGGCCGATCTGCAACACGATCTCGACAGACGCCGCCCCGGCACCTCGCGCTATACTACCCAGCGCCGCGAACCGGACCAGGTAAAAATTCTCTCCGGCGTGTTTGATGGCGTGACGACCGGCACCAGCATTGGCCTACTGATTGAAAACACCGATCAGCGCTCGCAGGACTACAGCGCGATTAAAGATGTTTTTCGTCCGGGACACGCGGATTACACCTATGAGCAGAAATACGGCCTGCGCGATTACCGTGGCGGTGGACGTTCTTCCGCGCGTGAAACCGCGATGCGCGTAGCGGCAGGGGCGATCGCCAAGAAATACCTGGCGGAAAAGTTCGGCATCGAAATCCGCGGCTGCCTGACCCAGATGGGCGACATTCCGCTGGAGATTAAAGACTGGCGTCAGGTTGAGCTTAATCCGTTCTTTTGTCCCGATGCGGACAAACTTGACGCGCTGGACGAACTGATGCGCGCGCTGAAAAAAGAGGGTGACTCCATCGGCGCGAAAGTGACGGTGATGGCGAGCGGCGTGCCGGCAGGGCTTGGCGAACCGGTATTTGACCGACTGGATGCGGACATCGCCCATGCGCTGATGAGCATTAATGCGGTGAAAGGCGTGGAGATCGGCGAAGGATTTAACGTGGTGGCGCTGCGCGGCAGCCAGAATCGCGATGAAATCACGGCGCAGGGTTTTCAGAGCAACCACGCTGGCGGCATCCTCGGTGGCATCAGTAGCGGGCAACACATTGTGGCGCATATGGCGCTGAAACCTACCTCCAGCATTACCGTGCCGGGACGTACGATCAACCGGGCAGGTGAAGAAGTCGAAATGATCACCAAAGGGCGCCACGATCCGTGTGTGGGGATTCGCGCAGTGCCGATCGCAGAAGCCATGCTGGCGATCGTGCTGATGGATCACCTGCTGCGCCATCGGGCACAGAATGCGGATGTAAAGACAGAGATTCCACGCTGGTAAGAAATGAAAAAAACCGCGATTGCGCTGCTGGCATGGTTTGTCAGTAGCGCCAGCCTGGCGGCGACGCCGTGGCAGAAAATAACCCATCCTGTCCCCGGCGCCGCCCAGTCTATCGGTAGCTTTGCCAACGGATGCATCATTGGCGCCGACACGTTGCCGGTACAGTCCGATAATTATCAGGTGATGCGCACCGATCAGCGCCGTTATTTCGGCCACCCGGATCTGGTCATGTTTATCCAGCGGTTGAGTCATCAGGCGCAGCAACGGGGGCTCGGAACCGTCCTGATAGGCGACATGGGGATGCCTGCCGGAGGCCGCTTTAATGGCGGACACGCCAGTCATCAGACCGGGCTTGATGTGGATATTTTCTTGCAGTTGCCGAAAACGCGCTGGAGCCAGGCGCAGCTATTGCGCCCGCAGGCGTTAGATCTGGTGTCCCGCGACGGTAAACATGTCGTGCCGTCGCGCTGGTCGTCGGATATCGCCAGTCTGATCAAACTGGCAGCACAAGACAATGACGTCACCCGTATTTTCGTCAATCCGGCTATTAAACAACAGCTTTGCCTCGATGCCGGAAACGATCGTGACTGGCTACGTAAAGTACGCCCCTGGTTCCAGCATCGCGCGCATATGCACGTGCGTTTACGCTGCCCTGCCGACAGCCTGGAGTGCGAAGATCAACCTTTACCCCCGCCGGGCGATGGATGCGGCGCTGAACTGCAAAGCTGGTTCGAACCGCCAAAACCTGGCACCACAAAGCCTGAGAAGAAGACACCGCCGCCGCTGCCGCCTTCCTGCCAGGCGCTACTGGATGAGCATGTACTCTGATGGACAATTTTTATGATCTGTTTATGGTCTCCCCGCTGCTGCTGGTGGTGCTGTTTTTTGTCGCCGTACTGGCAGGATTTATCGATTCTATCGCCGGGGGCGGAGGGCTGCTCACTATCCCTGCGCTGATGGCCGCCGGGATGTCGCCGGCAAACGCGCTGGCGACCAATAAATTACAGGCGTGCGGCGGCTCCCTCTCGTCTTCGCTCTATTTTATTCGCCGTAAAGTGGTAAACCTGGCCGAGCAAAAGCTCAATATTCTGATGACGTTCATTGGCTCGATGAGCGGCGCGCTGCTGGTGCAGCACGTGCAGGCGGATATTTTGCGCCAGATCTTGCCCATCCTGGTGATTTTCATCGGCCTCTATTTTTTATTGATGCCGAAGCTGGGCGAGGAAGATCGCCAGCGCCGCCTGTATGGATTACCGTTCGCGCTGATAGCCGGGGGATGCGTCGGGTTTTACGACGGCTTTTTCGGGCCTGCCGCCGGGTCGTTTTACGCTCTGGCGTTTGTCACCTTATGTGGCTATAACCTGGCGAAATCCACGGCACATGCCAAAGTGCTTAACGCTACCTCCAACGTTGGCGGCCTGCTGTTATTTATCATCGGCGGCAAAGTGATCTGGGCGACGGGCTTCGTGATGCTGGTTGGTCAGTTTTTAGGGGCGCGAATGGGGTCGCGTCTGGTGTTGAGCAAAGGCCAAAAGCTTATCAGACCGATGATCGTTATTGTCTCGGCGGTAATGAGCGCCAGGTTACTTTATGATAGCCACGGACAGGAGATCCTCCACTGGTTGGGGATGAATTAATGAACAATACGCACCATTACGAACAGTTAATTGAGATTTTTAACGGCTGCTTTGCCGAAGAATTTAATACCCGTCTGATTAAAGGCGACGACGAACCGATCTATCTTCCTGCTGACGCGCAGGTACCGTACCACCGTATCGTCTTTGCGCATGGGTTTTACGCCAGCGCGCTGCATGAGATTTCTCACTGGTGTATCGCCGGTAAGGCGCGCCGCGAACTGGTTGACTTTGGTTACTGGTACTGCCCGGACGGACGCGACGCGCAGACCCAAAGTCAATTCGAAGACGTTGAGGTGAAGCCACAGGCTTTCGACTGGTTGTTTTGCGTGGCGGCGGGGTATCCCTTTAACGTCAGTTGCGACAATCTGGAAGGCGATATTGAACCGGATCGCGTGGCGTTTCAGCGCCGGGTTCATGCGCAGGTAATGGCGTATCTGGAGCAGGGCATTCCTGAACGTCCGGCCCGCTTCATCAAAGCGCTACAGAATTACTATCACACGCCCGAACTTAAGGCGGAACAGTTCCCGTGGCCGGAAGCGCTTAATTAAAGCCAGCGCCACGTTTACAATGAGGAAAGAAGATGATCGCGGAGTTTGAATCACGCATTCTGGCATTAATTGACGATATGGTAGAGCACGCCAGCGACGATGAGCTTTTTGCCAGTGGATACCTGCGTGGCCACCTGACGTTAGCCATTGCCGAGCTGGAGAGCGGTGATGACCACTCCGTTGAGGCGGTCTATGCCAACGTTAGCCAAAGTCTGGAAAAAGCGATCGGCGCCGGCGAACTGTCGCCGCGCGATCAGGCGTTAGTCAAAGCGATGTGGGACAATTTGTTCGACAAGGCAAAACAATAACGCCGTGGGCCGGAAGGCGACGCTTGCCGCCTTCCGCTATTGACTGACCCATTACTTCACCGCTTTTCCCTTCAATAACTTTCTCACCCATAACCGATTTGGATTTAACGCCGCCAGCGTACCGGCATCCAGTGGAATCGGCTCGTTACTCATCTGCGCCGCCAGAATTTCTGCGCATAATGGCGCTGAGCACAAACCGCGCGATCCCAGCGCGCCGAGCATAAATAAACCCGGATACACAGGCGCAGGCGCCGCCGACGTTTTATTATCGGCTAAATCGGCGTAATGCGTCAGCGTGGCATGGTAATCCGGGACATTGCCCACCATCGGCAGATGGTCGCGGGTGGCGCAACGCACGCCGCAACGGGCGCTGTTGCCGCTGACGTCAACCTCTGTGGCCCATTTCGCATCCGGAAAACAGTCAAGCAGACGCTGTCGGTTCTGACGCTGATCTTCTTCGCGCCAGACGGTGCTTTCGTCACCCCGGTGATAGCTGGCGCCAATACAGTGCTGCTGATTATGCGGATTTTGCGGCGTCAGATAGCCGTCGTAGCATAACACCTGACGCAACGCCGAGAGAGCGGGGGTGGTGGGAATATGACTGACCTGCCCCCCGACGGCATACACCGGCAGCGGCTGGGTCTGATCAAAACGGTTAATCTGATGGCCGTTCGCCAGAACGACGGTCTCATGGCTGGCGGTTTCACCTGACGTAAAGCGCAGTTGCCAGCGCGACTCCTGCGCAACGAGCGACGTGAGCGTATGGCGAAAGCGCGTTTGTAAACCCTGTTCGGTCGCCAGTGCGATGACTGCGCGAGTTAATTGTTCCGGGCACAGCCAGCCGCCTGCCGGATAGGTAATTCCTCCGCAGCGTGTCGTCACGCCAACCGCCTGTTCCGCCTCTTCGGCATTGAGCGCCGAGGCCAGTCCGGCGGGCAGCGCCAGGGACAGCATCTGGGCAATTTTCTGCTGGCTTTTCTCATCCCATCCGAGCTGCGTTACGCCGCACCAGTCATGATCAAAAGAGACGGGCAGGGCATCATACAGGCGACGGGCAAAGGTGAATGCGGTCGGGAAAAAGCGATTAATGGCGGCGTCATGTTTGCTAAGGAGCGGATAAAGCGCGCCCTGTCGATTACCGGAAGCGCCCTGGGCGGGCTGATCATCTGCGCAATAGAGCGTCACCTGCCAGCCGCGACGCAGTAACGCCAGTGATAACAGCGCGCTGGCAATGCCGCCGCCAATGATCGCCGTTTCACGTTTTTCGCTTCCACTGCGGTAAAACCAGGGCGCGGAAAGGGTCGGCATGAGGTGTTGTTCCATCACTCCACAAAGCATCTCGCGTTTACGCCCGAAGCCTTTGCGTTTTTGCATGGTAAAACCGGCTTCCTGCAATCCCCGACGGACGAAACCCGCCGAGGTAAACGTCGCCAGCGTTGCGCCGGGCCGCGCCAGCCGCGCCATCGCGTTAAACAGGTTTGGCGTCCACATATCCGGATTTTTCGCCGGGGCAAAACCGTCGAGGAACCAGGCGTCGACTGTTTGATTTAGCGTGGCGTCCAGTTGGTCGGTCAATTCATTAATATCGCCAAACCACAAATCCAGTGTCACCCGGCCCCGATCCAGCAATAGGCGGTGGCACCCCGGGAGCGGCAGCGGCCATTGCGCCTGCAGCTGCTCTGCCCAGGGCGCGAGCTCCGGCCAGTGTTGGTGCGCCAGCGCCAGATCGTCGCGCGTTAACGGGAATTTCTCAAAACTGATGAAATGTAACCTTTGCAGCGTCGCCTGTGGGTGCGCAGAACGAAAGCTGTCAAACGCCTGCCACAGCGTCAGGAAGTTGAGTCCGGTGCCAAAACCGCTTTCCGCGACTATAAATAATGGATGTGAATGTACGGGAAATCGCTCCGCAAGACGATTGCCGCCAAGAAAAACGTAGCGTGTCTCTTCGAGTCCATTGTCATTAGAAAAATAGACATCATCAAAATCTCGGGAAACAGGTGTACCCTCAGCGTTAAATTCGAGTGTGGCGGGTTGTATGGCGTATTGTTTCACGTAAGTTACTCGTCTGACGGGCGGTATCGCGATCTTAACGATGTGTGCCTGATGGCGCAAATTTCCGTACTAAATGGCTGATCGGACTTGTTCGGCGTACAAGTGTACGCTATTGTGCCAATCGAAACTTAAAAATAGTGCGAATTACAGAGGTATTGAATGAAACGTGCAGTGATTACTGGCCTGGGCATCGTTTCCAGCATCGGTAATAACCAGCAGGAAGTCCTGGCATCTCTGCGTGAAGGACGTTCAGGGATCACTTTCTCTCAGGAGCTGAAGGACGCCGGCATGCGTAGCCAGGTATGGGGCAACGTAAAACTGGATACCACTGGCCTCATTGACCGCAAAGTCGTGCGCTTTATGAGCGACGCCTCCATCTATGCTTATCTGTCTATGGAGCAGGCAGTGGCCGACGCCGGTCTGGCGCCGGAAGTCTATCAGAATAACCCGCGTGTCGGCCTGATTGCAGGTTCCGGCGGCGGCTCCCCGAAATTCCAGGTCTTTGGCGCAGACGCCATGCGTAGCCCGCGTGGTTTGAAAGCCGTGGGCCCGTATGTGGTGACGAAAGCAATGGCATCCGGCGTTTCCGCCTGCCTCGCTACGCCGTTTAAAATTTATGGCGTGAACTACTCCATTAGCTCCGCTTGCGCGACCTCCGCACACTGTATCGGCAATGCGGTTGAACAGATCCAACTGGGCAAACAGGACATCGTTTTTGCTGGCGGCGGCGAAGAGCTGTGCTGGGAAATGGCCTGTGAGTTCGACGCGATGGGCGCACTGTCCACCAAATATAACGATACGCCTGAAAAAGCGTCCCGTACCTATGATGCGCACCGTGATGGGTTTGTCATCGCGGGCGGTGGCGGTATGGTTGTTGTCGAAGAGCTGGAGCACGCTCTGGCGCGCGGCGCGCATATCTATGCGGAAATCGTCGGCTATGGCGCAACATCCGATGGCGCAGACATGGTTGCTCCGTCTGGTGAAGGCGCAGTACGTTGCATGCAGATGGCGATGCACGGCGTAGACACGCCGATCGACTACCTGAACTCTCACGGTACCTCTACTCCGGTAGGCGACGTGAAAGAACTCGGTGCAATCCGTGAAGTGTTTGGCGATAACAGCCCGGCTATCTCCGCGACCAAAGCGATGACCGGCCACTCGCTGGGTGCGGCTGGCGTGCAGGAAGCCATCTACTCTCTGCTGATGCTGGAGCACGGTTTTATCGCGCCGAGCATCAACATCGAAGAGCTGGATGAGCAGGCTGCGGGTCTGAACATCGTGACCGAAACGACCGAGCGTGAACTGACTACCGTAATGTCTAACAGCTTCGGTTTTGGCGGCACCAACGCCACGCTGGTGATGCGTAAGTTGTAAGCCTGACTATTACGTTGTAGTATCAACAATGAAACAGGTCGCTAATGCGACCTGTTTTTTCATTCAGGGAACAACAAATTATATGGATATTATATAAATGCCAACTAATACATTAGATAAAATTAGGCATAGTTTGAGTTGTGTGGCTGTTTTATTTGGTTTGTTCGGCATTTTTGTTTTTGCCTCATTTTCGCCTTCCTATGCCTGGCTTTATTTGGGAGGTCTGGCTGCGCCTTTTATATATAGTATTGTTTTTGTCTATGCGATTGCCGCCTGGAGTATTTATTCAAAGTATTACCCGTTTTTATCATTGGGTCGCTTATCATTCGTGGAGTGTTTTGTTCCGGCGCTGGCCCTGGTGTGCCTTACCGTTCTCTACAATGCTTTTAGTGGCCCGGAACCCTGGATGGCCGAGTTATCAAGGCAATTTTTTCTTCATAAATTTCTTAACACGCTGGCGATGTGCTTTCTGGCTCCTGTGGCGGAGGAAATTATATTCAGAGGGTTTTTATTAAACAGCAGTATCGGTTGGGGTCGGTACTCAAGAGCTTCCGGTATTATTATTACTTCACTCGCTTTTGCATTTATGCATACACAATATCTCTTTGCGGTGACTTTTGTTTATCTGTTTGTTTTTTCATCGATATTATGCGTTGTTCGAATGAGAAGCCGTGGGCTAATGATACCGATAATACTTCATATTTTAAATAATGCCTGGGTTGTTTTCGGCTTACTGTTTTCAGCGACGGAATAAGAGCCTGATGCAAGAGGCGCTTTAACCTCTCCGGTACGAACAAGAGACCGATGGCGGTTCCCTTTTTTAATGCTTCTTATATTCCGGCGCGACTTTCGCTGACCAGGCCTCAGCCTGGGTGATGGCGCCTGCGTCATAAATCGGCTGTTCATAACCCCTGTCAGCATCCCGAACGCGGTAAATTTTCCAGCGTCCCTCTTCCCAACGGGTATAAACTTCCAGGTGGATGGGCGTTGACTCTGTAGCCAACAGAACATCCACTTTTTCTCCGCCGAGGAAAGGGTGTGCCTTCCCAACCCGTAACTGTGGAATCCACTCTGGCGCATAGTCCTGCGCATACATAAAATAATCTGCCCCCACAATCTCCTGTTCATAAAGGGACTGTATTAGCGCCAGGCGATGAATAACCTCTTTAGCAACGTAACGTTGCATTAAGGCGGTGGTGTCGTCAGGGGTATTCACATCGTTCGTGAACGTCGTCATCCATGAGGTATAGAACTGCTTCACGGCCTGCGTACTGTCGTGATGAGGCGCAGAGCAACTACAAAGCAACAGGATAAGCGCGACAAGGGAGAACGTTTTCATTAATTCTTCCTGTAGATGGTATATGAGGGCCTGGCTGCCCGGTAGCCCGGGCCGGCCCACATATCGCGTTGTTTAAAATCTGAATACCACTCTGTGCCATCGTATATCGCCATGTGACCGCTCGGGTTTCCGCCAGCGTAAGGTTGAATAATGATGACGTCACCCTCGCGCGGCATTTCATAGGTACCAATAGCGGTGAATCCGGCGCTTCTTAACATTGGGCCATAATCTTTCGCATGATATGTATGCCCCAGCGTGATACCGCCCGCCTGAATTGCCTTTCGGGTAAATTCCGCACACCGGCCTTGAGAATGAGAACCTGCATGCGTTTTGGCATAATTAACCGCCATTCTTTTATCCCAACTCATAATGATTCCTGTTAATAAAATACGTAATAGCAATGACGTAATGCTTTAACAGTATTTGATTCGGGAAGCATGACAGATAGTGCTATTACTATTTTCAATATAATAAGTTTAAATATTTATTAATTGTTGAGATTGATAGGTTAAAGCCAATTTATTCAGCATTAACTATTATTCTGCGATATCGGCATCATTTTTTATTTGCATATCATCATAGCGCGACGGCCAGATCTCTTTCGGCGTGATGCCCAGCGCGTCCGCAATAATCCGTTCAGCTCTCGGCCAGGAACGGGTAAAGACATTGCGCAGTGAATCAGGTGATAAACCGGCCTGACGAGAAAGATCTCTGAGCGTAATACCTCTTTTTTCAAGTGCACTTTTAATATCTGCACGATGCCAGTCTTGGCTTTTTGGTTCCATTCTGTAATCCTAAGAAGATGTGTTATCGGCACCGATATTTTTAAGGTAAAAATTAGCGCGAGAAAAAGAAAGTTACTTTCTTTTTCACTCTGAGAATAGTGCCAGAAAGAAAGCAAAATTTCGCGAAAAAGAAGAAATATTTTTATTTCATCAGGGGAAAGGAAAGAAACCGATGGCAAAGGAATGGTTCACGGTTAAGGAATGTCTTGGCTTACCGGGGTTTCCGGGAAGCGAGCCTGCGGTTCGCGAACGTTTGTATAAGTACAGCGAAGGGAAAGAGGGTGTCAGGCGTAAGCGTGTTAAATCAAAGGCCGAGGAGTTTCATATATCTGTTTTCCCTCTTTATGTTCATCGTTATCTGGACGACAGCGGAGAGGAACCGACGCCGGAACCCATTTCCTTACAGGAAGCGGAGCCTGAAGATATCTGGGAGATGATGTTCAGGTTACTGACGCCAGAACAGCGCAAGCAGGTGACCGGACGGTTTAAGGTGAGAGGGATGAAAGCGGTCTTTCCCTTTCTGTTTGATGACACGCCGCCACGTTGATACCCTGGCTGCAATTTCAAGGTTGACAAGTTTCGCGTCTCACAGGCAGACTTCACTTTCTACATTATCCTTCCGATAATGCGTAAGCGTTTAACGTTATCCAACGCACCTTAATCCTGACGTTCAGGTAGAGGGGGGCGTGGCCTTTCCCCGCCTTACTCTGCATTCTGGAGTAATGCATGACAGCAGTTAGCCAAAAAACAACGACCCCGTCTGCGAATTTTTCGCTGTTCCGCATCGCCTTTGCGGTTTTCCTGACCTATATGACGGTCGGCCTGCCGTTACCCGTCATCCCGCTTTTTGTTCATCACGAACTGGGCTATAGCAATACGATGGTTGGGATCGCCGTGGGCATTCAGTTTTTTGCGACGGTACTGACGCGCGGCTATGCCGGACGGCTGGCGGATCAATATGGCGCTAAACGATCGGCGTTACAGGGGATGCTTGCCTGCGGGCTGGCGGGCGCCGCCTGGCTCCTGGCCGCGCTGTTGCCGGTTTCCGCGCCAGTAAAATTCGCGCTGCTTATTGTCGGGCGTTTGATCCTCGGATTTGGCGAAAGCCAGCTGCTGACCGGAACCCTGACCTGGGGACTGGGGCTGGTTGGCCCAACGCGTTCCGGTAAGGTGATGTCGTGGAACGGGATGGCGATTTACGGCGCGCTGGCGGCCGGTGCGCCGTTGGGCTTGCTGATCCATAGCCACTTTGGCTTCGCGGCGCTGGCGGGGACGACGATGGTTTTACCGCTGCTGGCCTGGGCATTCAACGGCACCGTGCGTAAAGTGCCTGCGTATACGGGGGAGCGACCTTCACTGTGGAGCGTGGTCGGGCTTATCTGGAAACCGGGCCTGGGCCTGGCATTGCAGGGCGTGGGCTTTGCCGTCATCGGTACGTTTATTTCACTTTATTTTGTCAGCAATGGCTGGACGATGGCGGGATTCACCCTGACCGCGTTTGGCGGTGCGTTTGTACTGATGCGCATATTGTTCGGTTGGATGCCGGACCGCTTTGGCGGCGTGAAGGTCGCCGTTGTCTCATTGCTGGTTGAGACGGCAGGGTTGCTGCTCTTGTGGCTGGCGCCGACGGCCTGGATAGCGCTGGTAGGCGCGGCGCTCACCGGGGCAGGGTGTTCACTGATTTTCCCGGCGCTGGGCGTGGAGGTTGTGAAACGCGTACCTGCACAGGTACGCGGTACGGCGCTCGGCGGCTACGCCGCGTTTCAGGATATCTCCTACGGCGTTACCGGCCCGCTGGCGGGCATGCTGGCCACGTCATACGGCTATCCTTCCGTATTCCTCGCGGGAGCGATCTCCGCGGTGGTTGGCATCCTGGTGACGATATTATCGTTCCGGCGCGGTTAAGAAACCAGCCAGAAAAGCGCCAGTACAATTATTAGCGCGATAAACAACAGGCCTGGTCGCGCAGACAGATTTTTCACGGTTTCAATCATCGGCGCAAACGGGCGGTAGATGGGTTGAATAGAGAGCGGTTCGAGCTCATCCGCCTCCCGCTCTACGCGACGCAGGAAAATATGGTTAAGTAAATCCTGCACCTGGGCGGTGGTCAGCACCGTTTGCGGCTGAATTTGATAAGTGTGTTGGGCATACTCTTTGATCGCTGTGAGTTCGTCCGGTTCCAGCGGTTGTTTTAACGCAGCCTGCAGCGTATGTAGCGTAGGCGCGTGTTGTAGTGACAGCGTCTGCCGCGCCTGTAGCCATGTCGCCAGATGGGTAAACTGTTTTGCCGGAATGAGCTCGCCGCTTTTCACGCCGGAGAGTTCCAGCATTGATTGCCAGATAAGTTTGTTTGACTCGCCGGTCGCGGCCGCCAGCTTCGTCACCAACTGATTCAACGTATTATGTTCAGCAGGCAATAATGGCCGATCCGTTGCCGGACGTTGCTGCGGCTGCGGAATGGAAAGCTGCCCCTGTTGCAGGAGCGTCAGCACGTTTTTGAGTTGATCGGGCGTAAGCTGGCTAAGCGCGGTTTGACCGTATTGCTGACGGATAAAATCGCTGACGGCCTGACGATTATTTCCGACGCCAAGCAGCTCTGTTAGCTGTGAAAGCACCTGACGATTGGCGTGATTTTGCTGCGCTACGCCCAGACGCTGGGTAAGATTCTGTTCAGCGGCGGGGAAGTGGCGCGACAGTAGCGGCGCGTCATTTTTTATCCCCAGATCGTGTTTCATTCCGGCCCATACTTCCGCGCTTTGCTGCTGGGTCAGTGAAATCAGGCGCGTGATCAGCCTTTCCAGTACCGTACGCTGTTGCATGGAAAGCGGCTGCTCGCTCGCAGCGGAAAGAGGATTACGCCCTTCGCCTGGAGGCTGTGCAGGGGCGCCGGAGATGGGATGCATAATTAATTATCCTTTAACCATAAATCTGAGCAATATATGCCTGGCGGCCAGATTATGGCACACTTGTCCGGTTAACTCTCGTTCTCAAACAGGTACGACAGTCGTGAAAATTCTCGTTGATGAAAATATGCCTTACGCCCGCGAATTATTTAGCCGCCTGGGTGAGGTAAAGGCAGTGCCGGGTCGCCCGATCCCCGTTGAAGAATTGAACCATGCCGATGCGTTAATGGTGCGTTCGGTCACGAAAGTGAATGAATCGCTGCTGAGCGGCACGCCGATTAACTTCGTTGGTACTGCTACGGCAGGCACCGATCATGTGGATGAGGCATGGCTGAAGCAGGCGGGCATCGGTTTTTCAGCCGCGCCCGGCTGTAATGCTATCGCCGTGGTGGAGTATGTGTTTTCCGCGCTGTTGATGCTGGCCGAACGTGACGGCTTTTCGTTACGCGATCGCACTATAGGGATTGTCGGCGTGGGTAACGTCGGAAGCCGGCTACAGACCAGGCTTGAAGCGTTGGGTATCCGCACGTTGCTGTGCGATCCGCCACGCGCCGCACGCGGGGACGAGGGTGATTTTCGTACGCTGGATGAGCTGGTGCAGGAAGCGGATGTCCTGACTTTCCATACGCCGCTCTATAAAGACGGACCGTACAAAACGCTGCATCTGGCCGATGAGACGCTGATCCGTCGACTGAAACCCGGCGCCATTCTCATTAACGCCTGCCGCGGTCCGGTGGTGGATAACGCCGCGTTGCTGGCGCGACTTAATGCCGGGCAGCCGCTGAGCGTGGTGCTTGATGTGTGGGAGGGCGAACCGGATCTTAACGTCGCGCTACTGGAAGCCGTGGATATCGGCACGTCGCATATTGCCGGCTATACGCTGGAAGGCAAAGCGCGCGGCACCACCCAGGTCTTTGAGGCGTATAGCGCGTTTATCGGTCGCGAGCAGCGTGTCGCGCTGGAGACATTACTGCCTGCGCCTGAGTTTGGTCGTATTACGCTTCATGGCCCGCTGGATCAACCGACGCTGAAAAGACTGGCGCATTTGGTGTATGATGTGCGCCGCGACGATGCGCCACTGCGTAAAGTCGCTGGAATTCCGGGTGAATTTGATAAATTGCGTAAAAATTATCTTGAGCGCCGTGAATGGTCGTCTTTATACGTGATGTGTGACGACGAAACGGCAGCCGCCTTGCTGTGTAAGCTAGGTTTTAACGCTGTTCATCACCCGGCACATTAATGTCTTCTTAATGCTCCCTGTCGAATAATGCGACAGGGACGCTTATGTATTTCTGGAGTAAATCACCATGTCTGAAGGCTGGAACATTGCCATTCTGGGCGCAACGGGCGCCGTAGGCGAAGCCCTGCTTGAAACACTGGCTGAACGCCAGTTCCCGGTCGGTGAAATTTATGCGTTGGCGCGTCATGAAAGCGCGGGCGAGCACCTCCGTTTTGGTGGCAAGTCGGTCATTGTCCAGGATGCGGCGGACTTTGACTGGACGCAGGCGCAGTTGGCGTTTTTCGTTGCCGGCGCAGAGGCATCGGCTGCCTGGATAGACGACGCGACTAATGCAGGTTGCCTGGTGATAGATTCCAGCGGTCTGTTCGCGCTGGAGCCTGATGTGCCGCTGGTCGTGCCGGAAGTTAACCCGTATGTACTGGCGGATTACCGTAACCGTAACGTGATTGCGGTCGCCGATAGTCTGACCAGTCAACTGCTGGCGGCGCTCAAGCCGTTAATCGATCAGGGGGGACTGTCGCGCATCGCCGTCACCAGTATGTTATCAGCGTCCGCACAGGGGAAAAAAGCGGTCGATGCGCTGGCCGGACAGAGTGCGAAGTTGCTTAACGGCATACCGATTGATGAAGATGATTTCTTTGGCCGCCAGTTGGCGTTCAATATGCTGCCGCTGCTGCCGGATCGGGAAGGCAGCGTGCGCCAGGAACGTCGTATCGTCGATGAAGTGCGTAAAATTTTGCAGGACGATGGCGTGATGATCTCCGCCAGTGTCGTGCAGTCGCCGGTGTTCTATGGCCATGCGCAGATGGTGAGCTTTGAAGCGCTCCGTCCGCTGGCGGCGGAAGAGGCGCGCGAGGCATTTTCCCGCGGTGAAGATATCGTACTGTCAGAAGAGACGGATTACCCGACGCAGGTGGGCGACGCTTCCGGCAATCCACAGCTCTCTATTGGCTGTGTGCATAATGATTACGGTATGCCGGAACAAATTCAGTTCTGGTCAGTGGCGGACAACGTGCGTTTCGGCGGCGCGCTGATGGCCGTTAAAATTGCGGAGAAGCTGGTGCAGGAGTATCTGTACTGATGTCCGGACAGCAATCATCGGCGGTCTATAAAATTGCGCTGGGTATTGAGTACGACGGCAGCAAGTATTATGGCTGGCAGCGTCAGAATGAAGTGCGCAGCGTGCAGGAAAAGCTGGAAAAAGCGCTCTCGCAGGTGGCAAATGAACCTATTAACGTGTTCTGCGCCGGGCGTACCGATGCCGGCGTTCACGGCACCGGGCAGGTTGTCCATTTCGAAACGACCGCATTGCGCAAAGATGCGGCATGGACGCTGGGGGTAAATGCGAATTTGCCTGGTGACATTGCCGTGCGCTGGGTGAAAACTGTACCGGATGATTTTCACGCGCGATTTAGCGCTACGGCTCGCCGTTATCGCTATATCATCTACAATCATCGACTGCGTCCTGCGGTATTAGCAAAAGGCGTGACGCATTACTATGAGCCGCTGGATGCAGAGCGGATGCATCGCGCGGCGCAGTGTCTGCTTGGCGAAAATGATTTTACCTCGTTTCGCGCAGTGCAGTGCCAGTCGCGCACGCCGTGGCGTAATGTGATGCACATCAACGTTACCCGCCACGGCCCTTATGTGGTGGTCGATATCAAAGCGAATGCCTTTGTTCATCATATGGTCAGGAATATTGTCGGCAGCCTGCTGGAAGTAGGCGCTCACAACCAGCCGGAGAGCTGGATCGCAGAGCTGTTAGCGGCCAGGGACAGAACGCTGGCGGCGGCAACGGCGAAGGCGGAAGGGCTATATTTGGTTGCGGTGGATTACCCTGACCGGTTTGACCTTCCAAAACCGCCAATGGGCCCGCTATTTCTGGCGGACTAATCCGAATCGCACACCCGAAACGTGTCGGGTAGAAAGGCAAAGACAAATATGGACCTGATCTACTTTATTATTGATTTTATTCTGCACATCGATGTGCATCTGGCGGAGCTGGTCGCGGAGTACGGCGTCTGGGTGTACGCTATTTTGTTTTTGATTCTGTTTTGTGAAACCGGCCTGGTCGTCACGCCGTTCCTGCCGGGCGACTCGCTGCTGTTTGTCGCCGGGGCGCTGGCTTCGCTGGAAACCAACGATCTCAATGTGCATGTCATGGTGGCGTTAATGCTGATCGCCGCAATTGTCGGCGATGCGGTAAATTACACGATTGGTCGACTGTTCGGCGAAAAACTGTTCAGTAATCCGAATTCGAAAATTTTCCGCCGTAGTTATCTGGATAAAACCCACCAGTTTTATGAAAAACACGGCGGTAAAACTATCATTCTCGCTCGCTTCGTGCCGATCGTCAGAACCTTTGCGCCGTTTGTGGCAGGGATGGGGCACATGTCCTATCGGCATTTTGCCGCCTATAACGTCATCGGCGCGCTGCTGTGGGTGCTGCTCTTTACCTACGCCGGTTATTTCTTCGGTACGATACCGTTGATTCAGGATAACCTTAAGCTGCTGATTGTGGGGATTATCGTGGTTTCGATATTACCTGGCGTCATTGAGATTGTCCGGCATAAGCGCGCTGCGTCGCGTGCCGCAAAATAGAAAGTAACTCAGCGGTTCGACCACTTTTTTATCCAAAGTTTCGGGCTGTTATGTTTTAATGTGCAACATTCATGGTCTGTTGGGGGCAAAAATGGCATTATGCGCCCCTTATAATAAAGCTGACTAAGGTTCAGGCAGAAAGGTCACCAATGAGCTGGATTGAACGAATTAAAAGCAACATTACTCCCACCCGCAAGGCTAGCATTCCTGAAGGGGTGTGGACCAAGTGTGATAGCTGCGGTCAGGTTTTATACCGCGCTGAGCTGGAACGTAATCTTGAGGTCTGTCCTAAGTGTGACCATCATATGCGCATGTCGGCGCGCAATCGCCTGCATAGCCTGTTAGATGAAGGTTCCCTTGTGGAGTTGGGTAGCGAGCTGGAGCCAAAAGACGTGCTCAAGTTCCGCGACTCCAAAAAATATAAAGACAGACTGGCGTCCGCGCAGAAAGAAACCGGCGAGAAAGACGCGCTGGTGGTCATGAAAGGGACGCTTCACGGTATGCCGGTTGTCGCCGCCGCGTTTGAATTCGCGTTCATGGGCGGCTCAATGGGGTCTGTCGTTGGCGCACGCTTCGTTCGCGCCGTTGAACAGGCGCTGGAAGACAACTGTCCGTTAGTGTGTTTCTCTGCTTCCGGCGGCGCGCGTATGCAAGAAGCGCTGATGTCGCTGATGCAGATGGCGAAAACCTCGGCGGCGCTGGCTAAAATGCAGGAACGTGGTCTGCCCTACATTTCGGTATTGACCGATCCGACAATGGGCGGCGTTTCCGCCAGTTTTGCGATGCTGGGCGATCTCAACATCGCCGAGCCAAAAGCTCTGATTGGCTTCGCCGGCCCGCGCGTTATCGAACAGACCGTTCGCGAAAAACTGCCGCCAGGATTCCAGCGCAGTGAGTTCCTGATCGAAAAAGGCGCTATTGATATGATAGTCCGCCGCCCGGAAATGCGCCTGAAGCTGGCGAGCATTCTGGCGAAGCTGATGAATCTGCCCGCGCCGAACCCGGACGCCCCGCGTGAAGGCGTGGTGGTGCCTCCGGCGCCGGATCAGGAGTCTGAGGCCTGATAACTGAAAAGGGCAGGGCCGCAGGCTCTGCCCTTTTGCTTTTCACCGTAAAGAAGCAGCGTAAACAATGAAAAACAAATCTATACCTCAAGCTGCGTCGCCCCTGGCCTCGTGGCTTTCTTATCTGGAAAACCTGCACAGCAAGAGTATCGATTTAGGCCTTGAGCGCGTAAGCCAGGTGGCAGCGCGTCTGGACATCCTCAAGCCTGCGCCGTTCGTTTTTACCGTTGCGGGAACCAACGGCAAAGGTACGACCTGTCGCACGCTGGAGTCGGTGTTAATCGCGGCGGGATACCGTGTGGGCGTCTATAGTTCGCCTCATCTGGTACGTTACACCGAGCGCGTGCGCGTGCAGGGGAAAGAATTAGCGGAATCCGCGCATACCGCATCCTTTGCGGAAATAGAAGCGGCGCGCGGCGATATTTCATTGACCTATTTTGAATATGGCACGTTGTCGGCATTGTGGCTGTTTAAACAGGCTAACCTTGACGTGGTGATTCTGGAGGTCGGGTTGGGCGGGCGCCTGGACGCCACGAACATTGTGGATGCCGATGTAGCGGTAATTACCAGCATCGCGCTTGACCATACTGACTGGCTGGGGCCGGATCGCGAAAGTATCGGCCGCGAGAAAGCCGGGATTTTTCGTGCGGAAAAACCCGCTATCGTCGGCGAACCGGAAATGCCGGCAACCATCGCGGATGTCGCGCAGGAGACCGGCGCGCTGTTGCGGCGTCGCGGCGTTGACTGGCGTTATGAGGTGACAGCGACCCACTGGGCGTTTACCGATGGCGACGGCACGCTTGCCGGACTGCCGTTGCCGCAGGTTCCTCAGCCGAATGCCGCCACCGCTCTGGCCGCGCTGCGCGCCAGCAGGTTGAATATTGACGAGCAGGCGATTCGCGACGGTATTGCGCAGGCTACCTTGCCGGGACGTTTTCAAATCGTGAGTGAGTCGCCGCGCGTTATCTTTGATGTCGCCCATAATCCCCACGCGGCGGAATACCTGACGGGTCGTCTGAAAATGTTGCCGAAACGCGGGCGCGTGCTTGCGGTGATTGGTATGCTGCATGATAAAGATATCGCCGGCACGTTAGCCTGGTTGAAAAGCGTGGTTGACGACTGGTATTGTGCTCCGTTAGAGGGGCCGCGCGGCGCGACGGCGGAACAACTTCTGGAACATCTGGGGAAAGGGAATGTCTATGATAGCGTCGCGCAGGCATGGCAGGCCGCTATCGACGCGGCGCAGCCAGAAGATACCGTGCTGGTGTGCGGATCGTTCCACACCGTCGCACATGTTATGGAAGTGATAGACGCGGGGAGAATCGGTGGCGAGTAAGTTTCAGAATCGTTTAGTCGGCACGATTGTGTTAGTCGCGCTGGGGGTTATTGTGCTTCCCGGTCTGCTGGACGGACAGAAAAAGCATTATCAGGATGAATTTGCTGCGATTCCACTGGTACCGAAGCCTGGCGACCGCGATGAGCCGGATATGATGCCTGCCGCAACGCAGGCGCTGCCGACACAGCCGCCGGAAGGGGCGGCTGAAGAGGTGCGGGCGGGAGATGCGGCAGCGCCGTCGCTGGACCCGTCGCGCATGGCGTCTAACAATGTCGAGCTTGATCCGATACCGGTGGAGACGCCTAAACCGAAGCCGGTTGAAAAGCCGAAGCCGCAGCCTAAACCGCAACAGCCGGTTGTCGCCGCTTCCACGCCGACGCCCGCGCCGCAACCAGTCGCCGACGATAAACCTGCGCCGACCGGCAAAGCCTATGTCGTACAGTTGGGCGCGCTGAAAAACGCGGATAAAGTCAACGAGATAGTCGGCAAGCTTCGTTCCGCCGGGTTCCGGGTTTATACTTCCCCCTCAACGCCGGTACAGGGTAAAATAACCCGTATTCTCGTCGGGCCGGATGCGTCGAAAGATAAGATGAAAGGATCGCTTGGCGAGCTCAAGCAGATTTCCGGGTTAAGCGGCGTGGTGATGGGATATAGCCCGAACTAAGGCGCGTTTTGCCTGAGCGCGCAGCGTTAAGGCCTACGGTGTTCATCTGGTAATAGCCGAAGTTCTGTAGGCTGGATAAGGCGTTTACGCCGCCATCCGGCAGAAGGAATGAACCGGGTATCCTGCGCTTATCAGGCCGATGGCAGCTCTTCTGGTCGTGCCCGAAGAGATAAAAAGTGTGATGGCGTTGAATATTTTTTCAGCGCCATTTTTATTTACGCGTGGGAAGGAAATCCCTACGCAAACGTTTTCTTTTTCTGTTAGAATGCGCCCCGAACAGGACGACAGGGCGTAAAATCGTGGGACATCTATGGTCTGGATTGATTACGCCATTATCGCGGTGATTGCTTTTTCCTGTCTGGTTAGCCTGATCCGCGGCTTTGTTCGTGAAGCGTTATCGCTGGTGACGTGGGGTTGTGCTTTCTTTGTCGCCAGTCACTACTACACTTACCTGTCTGTCTGGTTTACGGGCTTTGAAGACGAACTGGTTCGTAATGGGATTGCTATCGCGGTACTGTTTATCGCGACGCTTATCGTCGGCGCTATCGTGAATTTTGTGATAGGTCAGCTAGTAGAAAAGACCGGCCTGTCGGGAACTGACCGGGTGTTGGGGATCTGTTTCGGCGCACTGCGAGGCGCGCTGATTGTCGCCGCCATTCTGTTCTTCCTTGATACCTTTACCGGCTTGTCGAAAAGCGAAGACTGGAGCAAATCGCAGCTCATCCCGCAGTTCAGCTTCATCATCAGATGGTTCTTTGACTATCTGCAAAGCTCGTCGAGTTTCTTGCCCAGGACGTAACAGGTTCTGAGATGTGGCTTAACGAGGAAAATGACGTATGTGCGGTATTGTCGGTATCGCCGGTGTTATGCCGGTCAACCAGTCGATTTATGACGCGTTAACAGTGCTCCAGCATCGTGGTCAGGATGCTGCCGGTATCATCACCATTGATGCGAATAACTGCTTCCGCTTGCGTAAGGCAAACGGGCTGGTGAACGATATTTTTGAAGCTCGCCACATGCAGCGTTTGCAGGGCAACATGGGGATCGGCCATGTGCGCTACCCTACCGCAGGCAGCTCCAGCGCTTCGGAAGCGCAACCTTTTTACGTTAACTCGCCGTATGGCATCACGTTGGCCCATAATGGCAACCTGACTAATGCGCACGAGCTACGTAAAAAGCTGTTTGAAGAAAAGCGCCGTCATATCAACACCACCTCCGATTCCGAAATCCTGCTCAATATTTTCGCCAGCGAGCTCGACAACTTCCGTCACTATCCGCTGGAAGCCGACAATATTTTTGCCGCGATTGCCGCGACTAACCGTCAAATCCGTGGCGCCTATGCCTGCGTGGCGATGATTATCGGCCACGGCATGGTGGCTTTTCGCGATCCGCACGGCATTCGCCCGTTAGTGCTGGGCAAGCGTGACGTTGGCGATGGTCGTACGGAGTATATGGTCGCTTCTGAAAGCGTGGCGCTGGATACGCTGGGCTTTGAGTTTCTGCGCGATGTCGCGCCGGGCGAAGCTATCTATATTACCGAAAAGGGGCAACTGTTCACGCGCCAGTGCGCGGATAACCCGGTCAGTAACCCCTGTCTGTTTGAGTACGTTTATTTTGCTCGCCCGGACTCCTTTATCGACAAGATCTCCGTCTACAGCGCTCGTGTGAATATGGGCACCAAACTTGGCGAAAAAATCGCTCGTGAATGGGAAGATCTGGACATCGACGTCGTGATCCCTATCCCGGAAACCTCCTGCGATATCGCACTGGAAATTGCCCGTATTCTCGGCAAGCCGTACCGCCAGGGATTTGTCAAAAATCGTTACGTGGGACGTACCTTTATCATGCCGGGCCAACAGCTACGCCGTAAATCCGTGCGCCGTAAGCTCAATGCTAATCGCGCGGAATTCCGCGATAAGAACGTCCTGCTGGTGGATGATTCCATCGTGCGTGGCACCACATCAGAGCAGATCATCGAGATGGCCCGGGAAGCCGGCGCGAAGAAGGTTTATCTGGCGTCCGCCGCGCCGGAAATTCGTTTCCCCAACGTCTATGGCATTGATATGCCGACCGCCAATGAGCTGATCGCGCATGGTCGCGAGGTGGATGAGATTCGTCAGATCATCGGCGCAGACGGGCTTATCTTCCAGGATCTGAACGATCTGATCGAAGCCGTACGCGCGGAAAATCCGGATATCCAGCAGTTTGAGTGTTCGGTATTTAACGGGATATATGTCACCAAAGACGTAGACCAGCAATACCTCGACTTCCTGGATTCATTACGTAATGACGACGCCAAAGCGGTGCTGTTCCAGAACGAAATGGAAAACCTGGAAATGCATAACGAAGGCTAATGGCTTTGCCAGCGGCGCAATGCCGCTGGCCGATGTCAATTACGCACCACGCCGAAGCGAATAGCGTATTTTTGTACTTTGTACTGTAACGTGGTGCGGGATACGTTAAGGCTGCGGGCCGCGGCGGCAATATTCCCCTGATGCGTATCCAGCGCGGTTTCTATTAAATGCCTTTCGTAGTTGGCAACCCGTACCTCCAGCGACCCTTCATACTGCGGATCGGGTGACGAGGGAAGGGGATTTTCCGGCGCGGTTTCCGGTACGCCTAAATTTAACTCGTCCTGTTCAAAAATGATGTGTTTGAGCAGCCCATCTTTTTCCTGCATGATCATGCTGCGTACAATCGCGTTTTCCAGCATCCTGACATTACCCGGCCAGGCGTGATTGAGCAGATCAGCACGCGCCGTCTCGCTTAATCCGTGAATGTCCTGCGGCACGTCATTACGGTATTTATCAATAAAATAATTCGCCAGTAAGGGAATATCTTCCGGGCGGGCGCGCAGCGGCGGTAACGTCAACATTCCGACGCTCAACCGATAAAAAAGATCTGCCCGCAGACGTTCTTGTTGAATTAATTTGACGGGCGCTTCGTTCATGGCGGCAACGATCCTGACATCAGAGTGGAGTTGCTGTTGTCCGCCGAGCCGCCAGAAGGTTTTATCCTGCAAGAATCGCAGCAGCTTACTTTGCATCTCTATCGGCATGGCGTTCAGCTCATCAAGAAAGAGCGTTCCCCCGTTTGCCAGTTCCAGATAGCCCTGGCTATTTTCCGCGCCGGTATAGGCGCCGCGCACGGTGCCGAAAAGCGTACTTTCGATAAGCGTAGGCGGTAGAGCGCCGCAGTTCAGGGCGATAAATGGCTTATTCGCCCGCTTGCTGCATTGATGTATCAGGCGGGAAAATAGCTCCTTACCCGTTCCCGTCTCCCCGACAATCGTCACCGGAATATTACTGGCGGCCAGCCGTTTGGCTTTGGCGATATTACTGAGCATTTCCGGATTTTCGGTAATAATGGCATGGTGCTTCTCATGGTGATCGGCATACAGCAGTTGGTTCAGTTCTACCACCTGCTCCTGGAGCCGCCTGACGCCGGACATATTCCTGCCGATTTCGATAACGCCGACCATGCCGCCATCGCTTGCATAGAGCGGCGCGGTGGTGTGCTGATAGTCAACGGCCTGGCCTCGCGCATTGTAATAAATTTGATAATGGCCAATGTATTCCACGCCTTTTTTTAACGATGAAAGCATCGTACTTTGCGTCTCTTTCATGCCCGGATAGACATCCAGCATATGTTTTCCCATTGCCCGTTCAATACTATAGCCGTCCAGATCCGCGCTTTCCTGATTGTAGTAAACGTATTCACCACGCTCATTAATGACGGCCAACGGCTGATGAATCAAATCGAAAAAGCGGGAAAACATCCTGAGCGCCGAGGCCAGCTCCTGATTGGTGGATGCCATATATGCATTCCTCATATCTATTGTTCATGTTGTCATTATAAAAGTGACGAATTTTCGTCGTTGTGATGAATAGCAAACTCAATGACGAAAATGAGAAAAAGCTTATTTTTATAACTAATTGATTATTTTGATAAAAAATAGTGGCATGCCTTTTGCTTTATCCCTGTAAAGAATGCGGATTTTTACCATAAACATTAAGCAGAGGGCGTTATGACTGACTCGATTATGCAGAATTACAACCAGCTACGTGAGCAGGTAATCAACGGCGATCGCCGTTTCCAGCACAAAGACGGTCATTTGTGTTTTGAAGGGGTCGATCTGGACGCTCTGGCGCGCCAGTACCCCACGCCGTTCTATGTGTTTTCTGAGCCGGAGATTATTCGTAACATTCATGAAATCCAGCAGGCATTTGCGGCGCATAAAAATACCAAAACCTTCTTTGCGTCAAAAACCTGCTCGGTCATGGGGGTGTTGAAAGCCATTCGTGACGCCGGAATTTGCGCGGAGGCAAACTCACAATATGAGGTTCGCAAGTGCCTGGAGATAGGCTTTCGCGGCGATCAGATCGTCTTCAACGGCGTGGTGAAAAAGCCTGCCGATCTGGAATATGCCATCGCCAACGATCTGTATCTTATTAATGTTGATAGCCTGTATGAGCTGGAACATATTGATGCCATCTCTCGCAAGCTGAAGAAAGTCGCCAATGTTTGCGTCCGCGTAGAACCGAATGTTCCCTCGGCGACGCATGCGGAACTGGTTACCGCTTTCCATGCGAAGTCGGGTCTCGACCTGGAACAGGCGGAAGAAACCTGCCGCCGCATTCTGGCGATGCCTTATGTGCATTTGCGCGGCTTGCATATGCATGTGGGCGATCAGGTGCCGGAGTCAGAGCCTTTCGCAAAAGCGACTAAAGTGCTGGTGGATGAATCCCGTCGCCTGGAAGAGGTGCTTGGTATTAAATTTGATTTGATCAACGTGGGCGGCGGAATTCCGGTTCCCTATAAATATGACGACGAGAATGGCGACCCGTTAAAAGATAATATGTATGCCGGTATTACCGCCCAGGATTTTGCCGATGCGGTCATTCGCGAAGTGCATAAATGGCGTACCGATGTGGAAATATGTATTGAACCGGGACGTAAAGTGACCGGGTCGGCGGCGGTTTTACTTACGGAAGTCTCCTGCGAAAAACGTAAAACAAATTACGATCTTAACGGCAATGTGGAATGCCACGTTGAATGGAAATTTGTCGACGCTGGTTACAGCGTACTCTCTGACAGCCAGCATTTTGACTGGTTCTTTTATGTCTATAACGCCTCTCGCATGACGGCAGCGCACGACGCCTGGATAAAATTAGCCGGGCCGCTGTGTGATGGCGGAGATTATTTCCACATGGGAGTGAAAGGCGAAGAGTTTTTACTGCCGAAGGAGACTCATGTTGGCGATATTGTCGCATTTCTTGATGCCGGGGCATACACCATTGAAAGTCAAACCGTTTATAACAACCGTCCGCGCACGGGCGTGGTGATGATCGATAAAAATGGTGACACGCGTCTGATTCGTCGGGAAGACAGTTACGAAGATATGGTCAAGTACGACATTTATTAATACTGTTTTGGGCTTCAGTTTCATGCTGAAGCCCGTCGTCAGATGATAAGAAGAGGGCAGTGATGCCTGAATGCATAACAGGAGATGGCCATGAGTAACACGAATTCTGGCTTACTTGGCATCAAAGACATTGTCTTTATGAATGTCATCGCTATTCTGAGTTTGCGGCAAATCCCTAACGTGGCGCCTTACGGGGCATCGGCCATGTTGTTATGGGTGATCGCCGCATTCTGCTTGTTTTTTCCTTTAGCGATGGTATGCGGCGAGCTGTCAACCGGCTGGCCGAAAGATGGCGGGATATTTGTCTGGATTAAAGAGGCATTTGGTAAACGTATTGCATGGATTGTCGTGGTTTGTTTTCTCTTTTCCTGCGTACTGTTTTTCCCATTAATGCTGCAATTCGGCTTTACCGCGTTGGGCTATATGATCGGCGGCGGCCTGGCGGAAAATAAAGCGTTTATCGGTATTGGTTCCGCGGTAATTTTCTGGCTATTAACGCTGATGAATATCCGCGGGATGGAATGGACAAAAATTATTAATAGCATCAGCGCCTGGTGCGGCGTATTTATTCCCTCCGCCATCCTCATTTTGCTGGCGGTAGTATGGCTATGTACCGGACACCAGATGCAGACGGACTACACTACAGCGAAAAACTGGATTCCGGATCTCGGACACTGGGATACGATCGTTTTCTTATCCAGCATGATGTTTGCGTTTGCCGGACTGGAGGTCGCCCCGATGATTGCCGGGCGTACCCGTAATCCACAGCGTGATTTTCCGCGAGCGATGGCCGTCTCCGCCGCCGTTATCGTCGGGATCTATATGGTCGGCACCTGGGCGCTAAATACGCTTTTACCCGCCGGGAAAACCGACATCGTGGCAGGCGTCATGCAGGCTATGCATGCTGCTGCGGATACGCTGCATATGCCGTGGTTAATTCCTGTTATGGCCATCTGTATGTTTTTTGGCGCTCTCGGGCAGATTAACTCCTGGCTGGTGGGGCCGATTTATATGCTCCAGGAAGCCTCGCGTGAAGATAATCTGCTGGGGGACCGAATCGGCAAATTACATCCGGTGTGGAAAACGCCCGCCTTTGCCTTGACTGTACAGGCGATTATTGTCACGGTCCTGTGTTTTTCGACTTTTATTTCGCCAAGCGTTGCGGCGGCTTACTGGATGTTAACGGCGCTAACGACCATCACCTATTTTATTCCTTACCTGGTGATGTTCCCAGCGTTCTGGCGTTTACGTAAGACTCAGCCGGATACGCCAAGAAGTTTTAAAATTCCGGGCAAGGTTTTACCGGCTATTTTACCCGCGCTGGGCTTTCTTTCTATCGCCTTTGCCGTTGCGCTGTTATTTATTCCGCCTTCTCAAATTGATATGGGCGGATATTTCCAGTACGCCGGGAAAATTATTGGCGGAGCCGTGCTGGCGGTTGTCGTCGCGGAGTACATTTACCATCGGGCGCAGAAACGTAATGCCCGTTTAAGCATGGCGGGAGGAAAATAAAATGTATATGCCAGTTCTGGAAATAAATCTACGCAAGCTGGAAGAAAACGCCCGCACGGAAAAAGCTCTGCTGGCAAGTAGCGGTATTGACGTGATGGCTGTCAATAAAGTTTTTGACGGCTGCGTGGAAACCGCGCAGGCGGTGTTCAACGGCGGAATTACCGTTATCGCTGAATCACGAACCTATAATTTGAAAAAAATACGCGAGACAGGATGTACGACCTGCCTGTTACGCAGTCCGTGTCTGAGTGAAATCGAAGATGTGGTGCGCTACGCGGATATTAGTTTAAATAGCGAGCCGGTGGTATTACGGGCATTATCGCAAGAAGCCCAACGCCAGGGGAAAACGCATCAGGTATTACTGATGGTGGATATGGGCGATTTACGCGAGGGTATCTGGTTTGGTGAATATCAACGCATTCTTGAGACCGTGACTCTGATTACTGGTCTGCCCGGTCTGGAATTATATGGACTGGGCACCAACTTTAATTGTTACGGCACCGTGTTGCCAACGGTAAAAAATGGCGAGGATTTTCTGGCGCTGGCCGCCCGGCTGGAAGCTGACAGCGGTATTCCTGTCCGGCGGCTTTCTGCGGGAAACTGCACCAGCTATCACCTGCTGGATAAAGGTATCTGGCCGCAGGGACTGAATCATCTGCGCATCGGCGGACTGCATGAATTCGGCATTGAATATGTGGACATGAAATACCTGAATGAATTTCACCACTCCGCAAAACCGGTCGATAAAGCCTGTTCCGATATGTATATCCTGGAAGCGGAAATCATCGAACTGAACAGTAAACCTACCGTCCCGGTCGGGGAGCTGGGCGTCGATGCCTTTTTGCAAAGTAAAACCTTTGTCGATCGTGGCATACGCCGACGCGCATTGCTGGCGTTTGGTCGCCAGGATGTGCCGTCGGATAACTGTGTGCCATGCGACGACGCTATCACTATCTTAGGACAAACCAGCGATCATACGCTGGTGGATATTGAAGATTGTCGTCAGTCGCTAAAAGTAGGCGATGTGGTTCGCTTTGAGCTGGATTATACGGGCCTGTTAATGGCCTGCCAGACCAAAGGCGTCGCCTGGAGGTTTACGCGTTAACGCATAACCGCCGCGGCTATGTCGCGGCGGCATCTTTGACCTCACGAAAGACAGGGAGTAACGATGGATACCCTGCAACAATCTCCGCCAGCAGAGCCTGAAGGCGGTCTGCGGCGTAACCTGAAGAAGCGGCACCTGCTGATGATGTCGCTGGGCGGCACGATTGGCACCGGCTTATTTATCGGCATTGCCGAACCGTTAAGCAGCGTCGGGCCGGCGGGAACCTTACTGGCCTATCTGTTTGCCGGAACCATTATGCTGGCGACGATGATGTGTCTTGGCGAATTATCATGCGCCTTTCCTCACTCCGGTTCATTTCAACATTACGCGCTGATGTTTATGCCGTCACCTTGCTGGAGCTATACCATTGGCTGGCTTTACTGGTTTAGCTGGGTCTTTTCCCTGGCGGCCGACCTCACTGCCGCAGGGTTTATTGCTCACCAGTTTTTCCCCGCGGTTCCGGTATATATGTTCTGCCTGGCGATTCTGCTCATCCTGACGGCCATCAATCTCACCTCCGCAAAAAGTTTTGGCGAATGCGAATACTGGCTTTCGGCCATTAAGGTTTTCGCGATCGTGCTGTTTATTTGCGCGGGCGGGGTTATGATCTACTCGCTAATGGGCCATAGTGACTGGCACCCGACGTTAAAAACAGACGGAATGTGGTTTCCCCACGGTTGGGAGCAAATTGTGGTTTATATGACGATCGTGATTTACTCCTTCCAGGGGGTGGAACTGGTAGGAAATGCGGCAGGGGAGACCGAATCGCCGCACATTATTTTACCGAAAGTGATCCTGGGGATCGGTCTCAGAATCATTTTGTTTTACGGCCTGGCGATTGCGGTGCTGGCGCTGGTCTATCCGCATGAACTGACGCCAAATGGACAAAGTCCCTTTGTATGGGTATTCTCCCACGCGGGCATTCCGGGGGCGGATACGCTGATGACGCTGGTGATCTTTTCCGCCGCGGTTTCTGCCGCTAACTCGGCCATTTACGCCAGTTCGCGTATGCTGTGGTCTATGGCGGGCGATCGCTTTGCGCCAGCCTGCTTTGGTAAAACGAACGGCGGCGGCGTGCCGGTGTATGCTATTTTAATCACGGCCTTGTTGGCGTTAGTGTCGTTGCTGACCCGCTATATTCCCGCACAGCAATTTTATTTATATCTGATCGCCAGTACCGGGCAGGTGGGTTGCCTGGCATGGATAACCATCGGATGGTGCCAGTATCGCTTCCGACAATCGGTGCGTAATGGAACGTACGCCAGCGATTTGCTACGCTATCGATCGCCGCTTTTCCCCTGGACGGCCCGATTTGTCATTATCACCAATTTTGCCATTATGGTCGGCACCTGGTTTAGTGAGCAGGGGGTAGTGATAATGTTGGTTGAGCTGGCTTTTATGATAGGGATTCTTTTGTCATGGTATCTCTTCAGACCCACTTTGAGCCGATTACGTAACACAGTGGGATGAACGGCGCTCGTAAACGGTAAGAGAACATGAAACGACTCATTGTAGGAATTAGCGGCGCCAGCGGAGCGATTTATGGCGTGCGCTTATTACAAATTTTGCGCGATGTCGATAGCGTGGAAACGCATCTGGTGATGAGCCAGGCGGCCCGGCAAACGCTGGCGCTGGAGACCCATTTTTCGCTGCGCGAGGTGCAGGCGCTGGCCGATGTGACGCACGATGCGCGCGACATTGCCGCCAGCATTTCCTCGGGCTCTTACCCGACGGCGGGAATGGTTATCTTGCCCTGTTCGATTAAAACGCTGTCGGGGATTGTCCACAGTTATACTGACGGACTGCTTACCCGCGCGGCGGATGTGATATTAAAAGAGCGGCGACCTCTGGTGCTGTGTGTGCGCGAAACGCCGCTGCATATCGGGCATTTGCGTTTAATGACCCAGGCCGCTGAGATAGGCGCGGTGATTATGCCGCCGGTTCCGGCTTTTTATCATCTTCCTCAGACGTTAGATGATGTTATAAATCAAACGGTTAACCGAGTGCTGGATCAGTTTGATATCCCCCTTCCGCACGATCTTTTTGTTCGCTGGCAGGGCGCATAGCGTTGTCTGTTTAGCGTGCATTATTGTCCCTGTTGCCCTGTTTCAGGGCAATTTTGTAACCGCGATCATATCCTCAACATTTAATTCGTTAAAAGCCGCCGAAACGCTGCGGTTCAACCGTCATACCTGCTATCTTCAACATCAGGACAATATTGCAACGTTTTATTAACAAATTTAACGTCGAATCGTTTTGCTGACGTGAAAATGGCATAAGACCTGCATGAAAAAGTCTGCAAACACACAACGCCACGTAAAACATAAGAAAATGACGCCACTTGAGGGGTATGTATGAAGAAGACCGTTCTCGCTTTGTCTTTGCTGATAGGTCTGGGCGCGACGGCGGCCAGTTACGCCGCGCTCCCGCAAACGGTTCGTATTGGAACAGATACCACCTACGCGCCTTTCTCATCAAAAGATGCCAAAGGCGAGTTTATTGGCTTTGATATCGATCTCGGTAATGAAATGTGTAAGCGTATGCAGGTGAAATGTACCTGGGTCGCCAGCGACTTTGATGCGCTTATTCCCTCACTAAAAGCGAAAAAAATTGATGCCATTATTTCATCGCTCTCTATCACCGATAAACGCCAGCAAGAAATTGCGTTTTCCGACAAACTTTACGCGGCGGATTCACGCCTGATTGCGGCAAAAGGGTCTCCCATTCAGCCGACGCTGGAATCGCTGAAAGGCAAGCATGTCGGCGTGCTGCAAGGGTCCACGCAAGAGGCTTACGCCAATGATAACTGGCGCACTAAAGGTGTGGATGTGGTGGCTTATGCCAACCAGGATCTTATCTATTCCGATTTAACCGCCGGTCGTCTGGATGCCGCATTACAGGATGAAGTCGCCGCCAGCGAAGGTTTCCTGAAGCAGCCAGCGGGCAAAGAGTATGCGTTTGCCGGTCCTTCCGTGAAGGATAAAAAATATTTTGGCGACGGGACGGGGGTTGGGCTGCGTAAAGATGATACCGAGCTAAAAGCCGCGTTTGATAAAGCGCTGACCGAACTGCGCCAGGACGGAACTTACGACAAAATGGCCAAAAAGTACTTCGATTTTAATGTTTACGGCGATTGAGGGAAGGGGATAACGCGCCGCGCTGGGGAACTATCACGGTGCAAAATAGATGTTTTGCACCTTTTTGGTGCATAAGCCGTTGCGGAACAGGCGCATAAATGCATACTTAATCGATTTTTATGCAAAATAAACCGGCTGACAAGGTAGAATGCTTTGCCTTGTCGGCCTGATTAATGGCACGATAGTCGCATCGGATCTGTAAAGATCTCCTGGAAAGACAGTCTGTTGAGGATAGTTATGAAAAAACTGGCGTTATCCCTTTCTCTGGTGCTGGCATTTTCCAGCGCTACCGCAGCATTTGCCGCTATTCCACAAAAGATTCGCATCGGTACCGATCCTACATACGCACCGTTTGAATCCAAAAATGCACAAGGTGAATTGGTCGGCTTTGATATCGATCTGGCCAAAGAGCTGTGCAAACGTATCAACACACAGTGTACGTTCGTGGAAAACCCGCTGGATGCGCTGATTCCGTCTTTAAAAGCGAAGAAAATTGATGCCATCATGTCCTCGCTGTCCATCACTGAAAAGCGCCAGCAGGAAATCGCGTTTACCGACAAGCTTTACGCCGCTGATTCCCGTCTGGTGGTGGCGAAGAACTCTGATATTCAGCCGACCGTCGCGTCGCTGAAAGGCAAGCGCGTCGGCGTGCTACAGGGGACGACGCAGGAGACCTTCGGCAATGAGCACTGGGCGCCGAAAGGGATTGAGATCGTCTCTTACCAGGGGCAGGACAACATTTATTCCGACCTGACGGCTGGCCGTATTGATGCGGCGTTCCAGGACGAGGTCGCGGCCAGCGAAGGTTTCCTTAAACAGCCCGTCGGAAAAGACTATAAATTCGGCGGCCCGGCGGTGAAAGATGAGAAGTTATTCGGCGTAGGAACCGGTATGGGGCTGCGCAAAGAGGATAACGAGCTGCGCGAAGCGCTGAACAAAGCCTTTGCTGAAATGCGTGCTGACGGTACTTACGAAAAGCTGGCGAAAAAGTACTTTGATTTTGATGTTTATGGCGGTTAATCACCGTCGGTGCAGATAAAGCCCAAAGAATGTTGACTGTCTGCATTGCCTGATGGCGCTGTGCGTGTCAGGCCTACGGGGAGCATCGTAGGCCGGGCAAGGCACAGCCGCCATCCGGCGTGATGTGAGGCAAAAATGCAAAAGAGGCTTATTACTTCACCACACACAACAGGACAGGCTGCATGTTGTACGGGTTTTCAGGCGTAATTTTACAGGGCGCGATCGTCACGCTGGAACTGGCGCTCAGTTCCGTGGTGCTGGCCGTGCTTATCGGTCTCGTCGGCGCGGGGGCGAAGCTTTCGCAAAACCGGGTAACGGGGCTTATTTTTGAAGGGTACACCACCCTGATTCGCGGGGTGCCGGATCTGGTCTTAATGCTGCTGATATTTTACGGATTGCAAATCGCGCTTAACGTGGTGACCGATTCGCTGGGTATCGACCAGATAGATATTGATCCGATGGTGGCCGGTATTATCACCCTTGGTTTCATCTACGGCGCCTATTTTACCGAAACCTTTCGCGGCGCGTTTATGGCGGTGCCGAAAGGCCATATCGAGGCGGCGACGGCCTTTGGTTTTACCCACGGGCAAACCTTCCGGCGGATTATGTTCCCGGCGATGATGCGTTACGCCCTGCCGGGGATCGGCAATAACTGGCAGGTGATACTCAAAGCGACGGCGCTGGTGTCGCTGCTGGGCCTGGAAGATGTCGTCAAAGCCACGCAGCTTGCCGGTAAAAGTACCTGGGAGCCTTTCTATTTTGCCGTGGTCTGTGGACTTATCTACCTGGTATTTACCACCGTTTCCAATGGTGTGCTGCTCTTACTTGAGCGTCGCTATTCCGTGGGCGTGAAGAGGGCCGATTTGTGATTGAGATCATTCAGGAGTACTGGAAATCCCTGCTTTGGACGGATGGCTATCGTTTTACCGGCGTGGCGATTACGCTGTGGCTGTTAATTTCATCGGTGGTGATGGGCGGTCTTCTGGCGGTGATTCTGGCGGTAGGCCGCGTTTCCAGTAATAAATTCATCCGTTTTCCCATCTGGCTGTTTACGTATATTTTTCGCGGCACGCCGCTGTACGTACAGCTACTGGTGTTCTATTCGGGGATGTATACGCTGGAGATAGTCAAAGGCACCGATCTTCTTAACGCGTTTTTCCGCAGCGGACTAAACTGTACCGTACTGGCGCTGACGCTGAATACCTGCGCGTACACCACGGAAATTTTCGCCGGGGCGATTCGCTCGGTACCGCACGGTGAAATTGAAGCGGCACGGGCCTATGGCTTCTCGTCATTTAAAATGTATCGCTGCATTATTTTGCCGTCGGCATTACGCATCGCCTTGCCTGCCTACAGCAACGAAGTGATTTTAATGCTGCACTCTACGGCGCTGGCGTTTACCGCGACGGTGCCGGATTTGTTGAAAATCGCCCGCGATATTAACTCAGCGACTTACCAGCCGTTTACCGCGTTTGGCATTGCCGCCGTGTTGTATTTACTCATTTCGTATGTCCTGATAAGCCTGTTCCGTCGGGCGGAAAGACGCTGGTTGCAGCACGTGTCCTCTAAATAATTCGAGTAACATGATGTCAGAAAATAAATTACACGTTATCGATTTGCACAAACGCTACGGCGGTCATGAAGTGCTGAAAGGGGTATCGCTGCAGGCCCGCGCCGGAGATGTGATTAGCATCATCGGCTCGTCCGGCTCCGGTAAAAGCACTTTTTTGCGCTGTATTAACTTCCTCGAAAAACCGAGCGAAGGCGCGATTATCGTGAACGGTCAGAACATTAATCTGGTGCGCGACAAAGATGGGCAGCTCAAAGTGGCGGATAAAAATCAGCTACGCTTGTTGCGTACCCGCCTGACGATGGTGTTTCAGCACTTCAACCTCTGGAGCCACATGACGGTGCTGGAAAATGTGATGGAAGCGCCGATTCAGGTACTGGGATTAAGCAAGCACGACGCGCGCGAGCGGGCGTTGAAATATCTGGCGAAGGTGGGGATTGATGAGCGCGCTCAGGGCAAATATCCCGTCCATCTCTCCGGCGGCCAACAGCAGCGCGTTTCTATTGCGCGCGCGCTGGCGATGGAACCTGACGTTTTACTGTTCGATGAACCCACATCGGCGCTCGATCCTGAACTGGTCGGCGAAGTGTTGCGCATCATGCAACAACTGGCGGAAGAAGGCAAAACGATGGTGGTGGTCACGCATGAAATGGGCTTCGCTCGCCATGTCTCTTCGCACGTTATTTTTCTGCATCAGGGGAAAATTGAAGAAGAGGGTGATCCGGAGCAGGTGTTCGGCAATCCGCAAAGCCCGCGTTTACAGCAATTCCTGAAAGGCTCGCTGAAATAAAAGAAGCCCGGCGGCGCATCGCTCACCGGGCAGGATACGGCGCTTTGGGAACTAGCGAATCACATCCGCCAGCGCCTCTTCTAAATCATACCAGCGAAATGCGAATCCGGCGGCTTCAAGCCGTTTTGGCAGCGCCCGCTGTCCGCCCAACACCAGCACTGACGACTCTCCCATCAATAAGCGAATTGCCGTCGCCGGAATGCGAATAATCGCCGGACGGCGCAGCGCGCGACCCAGCGCATGAGCAAAATGCTCATTATGGACGGGATACGGCGAGACCATATTGAAGGGACCGCGAAGATCGTTATCCAGCAGCCACAGAATGCCGTTGACCATATCGTCGATGTGAATCCAGGCCAGATATTGCCGACCATTACCCACCGGACCGCCGAGCCCGAGGCGAAACGGCGGAACCATTTTCCCCAGAATCCCGCCTTGCGGCGCCAGGACAACGCCGGTACGCAGCAGGCAGACGCGGGTCTGGTCGCTCTGCGCACGACAGGCAATCTGTTCCCAGCGGGCGCAAAGTTTATGCGTAAATTCGTTGTGCGGCGGCTCATCTTCAGTGACGACAACGTCACCCAGATCGCCGTAATAGCCCGTGGCGGAGCCGGATATCAACACCGAGGGCGGCGTTGCGCTGGCATGAATTAAATCCACCAACTTTTGCGTGATAGCCCAGCGGCTTTGGCACAACCGTTCTTTTTGTTGCGACGTCCAGCGCTTGTCGGCAATCGGTTCGCCCGCCAGATTGATGATGGCATCAATCTCATTGAGGTGCTCACGTTCCGCCAGCCCTTTCCATAATGTCACTCTGGAATCGAGAATCTGACGCGCGTTATCGGGATTGCGCGTAACGACCGTCACCTGATGCCCCAGTGTTAACAGCCGGGGAATGAGATGACGCCCTATCAGGCCTGTACCGCCGGTAATCAGAATCTGCATATGACCTCCAGAGTAGGGAGGATTTCCTCTTCCCTAATGTCAGGTTTTTAATACGAATAAGGGTGCCGGACGCAGGTTTTTTCCGTGTATACACCTCTACATCATACATGATGTATGCTACCGCGTTACGCTTTCGTACTGTTACAGTGCAGTTGCGCTTGTAACAGTGCGCGCGCTGTCGCAGGACGCGTGCGAATGCGTTCAAACCAGTTATACACCGCCGGGTAGGTATCAAGATCGATTCGCTGACGCTGATGTGCGTTAACCCACGGCCAACTGGCGATATCCGCAATACTGTAGTGGTCGCCGCCCAGCCACGGGGAGGTTTCCAGGCGTTTATTCAGGACGTTGTATAAGCGTTGCGTTTCAACCTGATAGCGTTCAATTGCATAGGGGATGGCCTGCGGCGCAAAGTGGTTAAAGTGATGATTCTGGCCCAGCATCGGCCCTAACCCGCCGACCTGCCAGAACAGCCATTGCAGCGTGGTATGGCGTTCACGCAGCTCCCCGCTAAGCAGTTTGCCGCTTTTTTCCGCCAGGTAGAGAAGAATTTCGCCGGATTCAAAAAGACTAAGCGGTTGACCGCCGTCTGCCGGGGCGTGATCGACGATGGCAGGAATTTTATTATTGGGAGAGATAGCCAAAAAATCAGGGCGAAACTGATTGCCCTTGCTGATATCTACTTTTAGCAAACGATACGCCAGCTCCGCCTCTTCCAGAAACAGCGTTATTTTATGCCCGTTGGGCGTGGGGGCGTAGTAAAGGTCAATCATTTTGGCTCCTGCATGTGCGTAAAGAGTCTGGGCTGAATTAAGTATAGAAAGCCTCCTGATGTGTGTGAGTTTTCATCAGGTGACAGCAGGCGAAAGACGCTATATTTTGGGAAGAAACCTAATACGCCCTCAAGAGGACATTATGAGTAAGCCTGTTATTGTGCTGTGGTCGGATGCGAACTTTTTCTCTCCCTACGTCTTGTCCGCCTGGGTGGCATTACAAGAAAAAGGGCTTTCCTTTACTCTGAAAACTCGCGATCTGGACCAGGGAGAACATCTGCAACCTGGCTGGCGAGGATATGCGCTGACGCAGCGCGTACCGGTGCTTGAGGCCGACAATTTTGAGCTGAGCGAGTCGTCCGCTATTGCGGAATACCTGGAGGAGCGTTTCGCGCCGCCGCAGTGGGAGCGTATCTACCCGCACGATTTACAAAAACGCGCCCGCGCGCGACAGATTCAGGCGTGGCTACGCAGCGATTTACTGCCGCTTCGCGAAGAACGGCCTACCGACGTAGTGTTTGCCGGGGCGAAAAAAGCGCCGCTAAGCGAGGCTGGAAAAGCCAGCGCGGCAAAACTGTTTGCGACGGCTGAAGCGCTATTGGGGCAGGGGACGCAAAATTTATTTGGTGAATGGTGCATTGCCGATACCGATCTGGCATTGATGATCAATCGTCTGGCGCTGCATGGCGATGACGTGCCGGCATCGCTGGCGGCATATGCGACATTCCAGTGGCAGCGTGCTTCCGTACAGCGTTTTATTGCGCTTTCCTCGAAGCGTTCAGGCTGAAAATCTATTCATATTCCAGTATCATAACGCCGTTTTTCACAACGAGGAGTGAGCGATGAAACTGATGTTCGCATCGGACATTCATGGTTCTTTACCCGCCACGGAACGCGTGCTTGAGCGGTTCGCGCAAAGCGGCGCGCGTTGGCTGGTGATATTAGGCGATGTCCTTAACCACGGGCCGCGAAATGCGCTGCCTGAAGGCTATGCGCCCGCTCAGGTTGCCGAACGCCTGAACGCGGTGGCGACGCAAATCATTGCCGTGCGCGGCAACTGCGATAGCGAAGTGGATCAGATGCTGCTGCATTTCCCGATAACTGCGCCGTGGCAGCAAATATTGACGCAAGAGAGGCGGCTATTTTTAACGCATGGGCACCTCTTCGGGCCGACGAATCTGCCCGCTCTGCATACTGGCGATGTGTTGGTCTATGGTCATACGCATCTGCCGGTGGCGCAACAGCAGGAAGGACTGTATCACTTTAATCCTGGGTCAGTGAGCATCCCGAAAGGCGGGTATGCGGCAAGCTACGGTATTCTGGATGATAATGTGTTGAGCGTAATCGCACTCAATGATCAAAGTATCATTGCGCAGGTTGCAATTAACTCGTAATTTACCTCACAAACGTAAATGCGCCGTAAGAGCGCCAGAAATAAGAAGGTTTCCTGATGGTGGAACAGCGTCGTTTGGCAAGTACGGAATGGGTGGATATTGTGAATGAAGACAATGAAGTCATTGCACAGTCCAGCCGGGAACAGATGCGTGCGCAACGCTTACGGCATCGTGCGACGTATATCGTCGTTCATGATGGTATGGGTAAAATTCTGGTGCAGCGTCGTACCGAAACAAAAGATTTTTTGCCCGGTATGTTAGATGCTACCGCAGGCGGCGTGGTTCAGGCTGATGAGCAGCTACTGGAATCTGCCCGCCGCGAAGCGGAAGAAGAGTTGGGTATTGCAGGCGTGCCGTTTGCCGAACACGGTCTGTTTTACTTTGAAGACCAACATTGCCGGGTTTGGGGCGCGCTGTTTAGCTGCGTTTCCCACGGGCCTTTCGCGCTTCAGGAAGATGAAGTCAGCGAAGTGTGTTGGCTGACCCCGGAGGAGATCACCGCGCGCTGTGATGAGTTTACGCCAGATTCGCTCAAAGCGCTGGCGCTGTGGATGACCCGCAACGCCAAAAACGAAGCCGCGCTCCAGGAGAAACCGGAAGAGACGGAATAAGCGTTTTAGCAGCTTTCCCGCATACATAAACTGGAGGCGATGGATTTTCGATCGCTCCAGTTTCCCTGATTTAACCTTTCCAACAGCGCCCGTCCGGCTTCACTGCCAATCTTACGGTGCGGTACGGCCATGGTGGTTAACGGCGGCTGGCAGACCCGGCTGACATCGCTATCGCCAAACCCGACCACCGCTAAATCGTCCGGAACTTTGATCCGCCGTCGTTGGCACTCGTATAACGCGCCGCAGGCCAGCTCATCCGATACGCATACCAGCGCGTCCAGCTCCGGCCACGCCAGTAAAAACTCCGGCAGTTGCGACGCGCCGGTAGAAAAATTGGGCGGCAAGGCGGCATTAATCACCCGGTTTGGCGACATATGGTGGCGAAGCATCGCTTTGTACCAGCCGTGCAGATGTTGCTGAAAAATCCACTGCTCCTGATTGGCGCATAGCAGCCCGATATTCTGATAACCGCGCTGAATCAGCATTTCCGTCAGCTCATACATTGCCGCAACGTTATCAATACCGATATTCATATCAATAGGATCGCTGCGAATCGCGCCCATCTCCATCACCGGGATAGAGGCATTTTTTAGCCACTGGCGCACGGTAGTGCTATGTTCGACGCTAAGCAGAATCGCTGCGGCAATGTTGGAGGCCAGCAGCGTTTCGAGCAGCTTCTCCTCTTGTTCCACGCGATGCTGCGATTCCGCCAGCATAATCTGGTAGCCTGCGGGCTGTAAAATTTGTTGCAGCCCGGCGAACATTTCAGAACACCCCGCTTCCGCAAGGTTCGGTACGACCATTGCGATGGTGTGCGAGGAGGCAGACGCCAGCGCGCTGGCGGCGAGATTAGGCATATAGCCCAGCTCATGCACTGCCGCTTCGATTTTTTCCCGGAGTTTATCAGAGACCTGTTCCGGCGTGCGTAAGGCTCGTGATACGGTCATCGTGCCTACACCGGCAAGTTGGGCTACATCGGCGATAGTCACTTTACCGGTACTGCGCCGTTTACGGGGTATCGACATACAAATTCCTGCGTCATTACAACATGTTGAGATGCTTTTTTATTGTCGTTCTTTGCTTCGCATGACTGGCAGTATACGCCTTAAATCCGCTTTTTTGCTGTGATTTCACACCATGATTTTAATTTGATAGCGCTATCACAATTCTGAGTAATAGTCGCTGGTAGCGCTATCTTTGTGATAACGATCGCAGCTAATATCGAATGGCTTGAATAAAGTTTGTTCATAATTTCATACACCGTGGGGGCGAATAACATGCTGGGAACCTGGTTATCTGACGCAACCATCACGCTACAGGAGAGCGTGGAAACGTGGCCGCAGGCGCTGGAAATTTGCGGCAAACCCCTGCTGGACGCAGGTGTTATCGCACCGGAATACCTTACGGCGATTGTTCAGCAGCACCAAAAGCTTGGGCCATATTATGTATTAGCGCCAGGGTTAGCGATGCCGCATGCGAGGCCGGAAGAGGGGGCGAAAGGGTTAGGTTTATCGTTACTGAAACTACAGCACGGCGTTTCATTTGGCGCAGACGAATTCGATCCGGTTGACATCATTATTATGCTGGCGGCGCCTGATAAGCACAGTCATATCGAAATGATATCGGCGCTGGCGGAATTATTTTCCAGTGATGTAGATATGGAAAAATTACATCAGGCAAAAAACCTGGAGGACATTAAAACGATTATTGACCGTTTCTGATTTTATTCCATTTTCTTGCGGTAAATAACATTACGCCCGTGCGTGATGCAGACCAACTCTACTTTTAAAAGGTGACAATAATGAAAATCATGGCAATTTGCGGTTCCGGCCTGGGTAGTAGTTTTATGGTAGAAATGAACATTAAAAAAGTATTAAAGAAACTCAATATTGACGCCGAGGTGGAACACTCCGATCTTTCATCGGCCACGCCCGGGGCTGCCGATCTTTTTGTAATGGCCAAAGATATCGCGGCCAGCGCCAGCGTACCGGAAAGCCAACTGGTGGTGATCAATAACATCATCGACATCAACGAACTGGAAACGCAGCTGCGCGCATGGTTCGCTAAACAATAATTATTGCTGGCGAGGTGGATATGTTTATCCTTGAAACGCTGAATTTTGTTGTTGATATTTTAAAAGTGCCCTCGGTGCTTGTAGGGTTAATTGCGCTGATTGGTCTGGTGGCGCAGAAAAAAGCGTTTTCCGATGTGGTGAAAGGCACGATTAAAACCATTTTAGGTTTTATTGTGCTTGGCGGCGGCGCAACCGTACTGGTGGGTTCATTAAATCCGCTAGGGGGTATGTTTGAACACGCTTTTAATATTCAGGGCATTATTCCTAATAATGAAGCGATAGTCTCAATCGCGCTGGAAAAATATGGCGCGTCCACGGCGTTAATTATGGCATTTGGTATGGTGGCCAATATTGTCGTGGCACGCTTTACGCGTCTTAAATATATCTTTTTGACCGGGCATCACACCTTTTACATGGCCTGTATGATTGGCGTAATCCTGACCGTGGCGGGGTTTGAGGGCGTAGGGCTGGTCTTCACCGGATCGCTGATCCTGGGGCTGGTGATGGCCTTCTTCCCGGCCTTGGCTCAACGTTATATGAGGCGGATTACCGGTACCGATGACATTGCGTTTGGTCACTTCGGTACCCTGGGATATGTGCTTTCCGGCTGGATTGGCAGCCTGTGTGGTAAAGGCTCCCGCTCCACGGAAGAGATGAACCTGCCGAAAAACCTCAGTTTTTTACGCGACAGTTCTATCTCGATTTCGCTGACCATGATGATTATCTATCTGATCATGGCAGTCAGCGCAGGGCGTGAGTATGTCGAAGCGACGTTTAGCGGCGGGCAAAACTATCTGGTGTACGCCATCATCATGGCAATCACCTTCGCCGCCGGCGTATTCATCATTCTGCAAGGCGTCCGTCTGATTCTGGCGGAAATTGTTCCGGCCTTTACCGGCTTTTCAGAAAAACTGGTGCCAAACGCGCGTCCGGCGCTGGACTGCCCGGTGGTGTATCCCTATGCCCCTAACGCGGTACTGATTGGCTTCCTGTTCAGTTTTCTCGGCGGGCTGGTGGGGCTGTTCCTGCTTGGACAGATGAAGCTTGTGTTAATCCTGCCAGGCGTTGTGCCGCACTTCTTTACCGGCGCGACCGCAGGCGTCTTTGGCAATGCCACCGGCGGTCGCCGCGGGGCGATGATCGGCGCATTTGCTAATGGTCTATTAATCACTTTCCTGCCAGTGCTGTTACTGCCGGTTCTCGGCGCGATCGGCTTCGCCAATACCACGTTCTCGGATGCTGACTTTGGCGTAATCGGTATTTTGCTGGGCAACCTGGCGCGTTATCTGTCGCCGATGGCTATCACGGGGCTGGTGGTGGCGCTATTCGCGCTACTGGTGGCGTACAACGTGTTGGCCAAAAACAAAAAAGCGACTGCCGAAGTGCAGGAAAATAGCGGAGCGAAAGAATGAACGTAACCGAAATCACCCAACTGGCGCGCGATATTCGCGTCGCCACGCTCAAATCCTTAAACCATCTTGGCTTTGGTCACTATGGCGGCAGCATGTCGGTAGTGGAGACTCTGGCGGTTCTGTACGGCGCGGTGATGAAAATCGACCCTGCCGACCCGGACTGGCCGGAACGCGATTACTTCGTACTGTCGAAAGGCCATGCGGGCCCCGCGTTGTACAGTACCCTGGCGATTAAAGGCTATTTCCCGCGCGAAGAGCTGAATACGCTTAACCAGAACGGCACCCGTCTTCCCAGCCATCCGGATCGGCTAAAAACGCGCGGCGTGGACGCCACGACCGGCTCACTGGGACAGGGCATCTCTATTGCGGGCGGAATGGCGTTGTCGCATAAACTGGCGCGGCGACCCAACCGGGTATTTTGCATTGTCGGCGATGGGGAGCTGAATGAAGGGCAGTGCTGGGAGGCGTTTCAGTTTATTGCCCACCACCGCCTGAATAATCTGACCGTTTTCATTGACTGGAATAAACAGCAGCTTGACGGCGAGCTGGAGGAGATTATCAATCCATTCGATCTGGAAGGGAAATTCCGTGCGTTTGGTTTCGATGTCGTCACCGTCAAAGGCGATGATATCGCCGGACTACTGGCGGTGGTTCAGCCTGTGCCGCCCGCCGATGCCCAGCCACGGGTTGTGATCCTTGACAGCATTAAAGGGCAGGGGGTGCCATGCCTGGAGCAGTTAACGAATTCTCACCACTTACGCCTGACGGATGGCATGAAGCAGACGCTCAATGAGGCCATTCATCAACTGGAGGTCATGCATGATTAAGCTTGCGCCCGCAGGGCTTAAAGACGATATCGAAATGCGCAAAGTTTACGCCGGTTTTATCGCCGGGCAGATTGAGGCCGGAAGCCCAATTATTGCGCTTGAGGCTGATTTAATGAGCTCAATGGCGATGGACAGCGTGGCGCGTGACTACCCGCAGCATGTCATTAACTGCGGTATTATGGAGGCGAATGTGATTGGCACGGCGGCGGGGCTGGCGCTGACCGGTCGTAAACCGTTTGTGCATACCTTTACCGCTTTTGCCAGCCGTCGCTGTTTTGATCAGCTCTTTATGGCGCTGGATTATCAGCGTAACAACGTCAAAGTGATCGCCTCCGATGCCGGAGTGACAGCGTGCCATAACGGCGGCACCCATATGTCTTTTGAAGATATGGGGATTGTTCGCGGGCTGGCGCACTCCGTAGTACTGGAGGTGACGGATGCGGTGATGTTCGCGGATATTTTACGCCAGCTAATGGACCTGGACGGTTTTTACTGGCTGCGTACCATCCGTAAGCAGGCGCGGAGTATCTATGCGCCAGGCTCTACCTTTACCATTGGCAAGGGCAACGTACTGCGCGAGGGCGATGATATTACGCTTATCGCCAACGGCATTATGGTGGCGGAGGCGCTGGAGGCGGCGCGCCAACTGGAGCAGGAAGGTGTGAGCGCCGCGGTCATTGATATGTTCACCTTAAAGCCTATCGATCGCATGTTGGTGAAAAACTACGCGGAAAAAACGCGGCGTATCGTCACGTGTGAAAACCACAGCATCCATAATGGACTGGGGTCAGCGGTGGCGGAAGTGCTGGTGGAAAACTGTCCGGTGCCGATGCGCCGTGTTGGCGTCAAAGAGCGTTATGGGCAGGTAGGAACGCAGGATTTCTTACAAAAAGAGTACGGACTCACCGCCGAAGCGATTGTAGAAGCCGCGAAATCACTGCTTTAATCATGGAGATATTGCCGGATGGCGCTGATGCTCATCCGGCATTTTGGATCAATGATATCCCATCATCTGCGCGCCAATGACGACCACGCTGGACATAATAAACAGTAGTCCCAGCAGCGACGCCCCCACTTTCAGCCAGTTGCGAAAATCGACCCGGCACACGCCCAGCGTGGCCATCAGCGAGGCTGATGTCGGATAGATAATATGGCTGAAGCCATCGCCAAACTGGAAGGCCAGAACAGTCACCTGACGGTTAACACCGACCAGATCGCCGAGCGGCGCCAGTAATGGCATGGTTAACGCCGCCTGACCCGAACCGGACGTGACAAAGAAATTAAATACCGCCTGGAAGAGCAGCATAAACCAGGCGGCGATAGCATTATTAAGCCCGCTGATGCCATGCGCGATACTGTTAAGCAACGTATTGAGCACGCTGGGTTCCCCGGCTTCGCCGTTGCCGACCAGCAGCAGAATGCCTTTGGCAAAACCCACCAGCAAGGCGGGCGCGATCATCATTCTCGCCCCTTCGGTGAATGAGGACGCCATCACGTTGACCGTCATACCGTTGAGGCGGAAGATAACGCCAATGAGGCCGATCACCACGCCCATGGTGAAAAACTGGCTGGCGATCTCCGGAATAAACCAGGCGTGGACAATCACGCCCCAGACGACCCAAATCATTACGCCGGTCAGGACCAGCAGTACCAGCCAGTCACCGAAGGTGAAAGGGCGCTGGACGACTTCATCCTGCTGTTCGCGGAAATAGCGATCGGATTCGTGGACGCGGGACAGCAGCGGATTCTTTTTCACGCGTGAGGCGTAGACCAGCGTAAAAACCAGCCCAATCAGCGTGGCGACAATCCAGACCACAATACGCAGCCCGGAGCCGGAAAGTACCGGCACGCCGGCAATCCCCTGGGCGACGACTACGCAAAACGGGTTCATCCACGAACTGGCAAAGCCAATTTGGGTGGCGATATAGGTCACCAGGACGGTGGTAATGCTGTCATAGCCCAGCCTGACCATCAGCGGGGCTATGATAATTGCAAAGGCGACCGCCTCTTCGCCCATGCCAAATACGGCGCCCCCTAACGAAAAGAGGACAAATAGCACCGGAATAAACAGGACTTCGTTGCCCCGCGTGTGGCGAATAAGCGCCAGAATGCCGTTATCCACGGTGCCGGTACGCATCACGATGCCGAATGCGCCGCCAATCACCAACATAAACATAATGATGCCGACGGCAGTGCCGAATTTCGATCCGGATGTTAACCCTTCAAACGGAAAATTCATCAGCCCTGGTCTTTCATCGCCGGTAGTGAAAAATTGTACTCGATGATACTGCGCTTCCCCGGCCTCGTTGGTCACAATGCGAAAAGAGTGCGGGTCGACGACTTTGCGGGTTTTTGTCTGACCATCGACCTGATACTGCACTTCCTGGCTATCAAACATCCCAACGGGGACGACCCAGGTGGCGATACTGGTTAAAATGGCGACAAAAAAGATGATGACCAGCGTATCGGGCATTGCCCATTTTCTGGCTGTTTTTGATTCTGTAACGACAGACATGACAGACTATCCCTGTTGCAAAGCAAAGAGGCTAAGTATGAGAAGAAGGGAATAGTTATTCATTGATGCAGCGCAGTTAAGCAAAAAATTCCGCTTTGCAGGGTAAATAGCAGAATGCCGGATGGCGATGCTAACGCGTCTTATCCGGCCTACAACGGTATCTCACCTGTAGGCCGGACAAGGCGTTCACGCCGCCATCCGGCATTAGCTTTTACTGTTACTGCTGCTGCTGAGAAGCCTGGATCGCCGTCAGGGCGATGGTGTAGACGATATCGTCAACCAGCGCGCCACGGGACAGGTCGTTCACCGGCTTGCGCATACCCTGCAACATCGGCCCGATGGAGATCAGGTCGGCAGAACGCTGTACCGCTTTGTAGGTGGTGTTACCGGTGTTCAGATCCGGGAAAATGAACACGGTAGCGCGACCCGCAACCGGCGAGTTCGGCGCTTTGGATTTCGCTACGTCAGCCATGACCGCGGCGTCGTACTGCAACGGACCGTCGATCATCAGGTCAGGACGTTTTTCCTGCGCCAGACGCGTCGCTTCACGTACTTTCTCTACGTCGCTGCCCGCGCCAGAGGTGCCGGTGGAGTAGGAGAGCATTGCCACACGCGGTTCGATGCCGAAGGCAATGGCGGAATCCGCAGACTGAATCGCGATTTCTGCCAGCTGCTCTGCGGTCGGGTCTGGGTTGATTGCGCAGTCGCCGTAAACGTAAACCTGTTCCGGCAGTAGCATAAAGAACACAGAAGAGACCAGGGAGCTACCCGGCGCCGTTTTAATAAGCTGCAGCGGCGGACGGATGGTGTTGGCGGTGGTATGAACCGCGCCGGAAACCAGGCCGTCGACTTCGTCTTGCTCCAGCATCAGCGTGCCGAGCACCACGTTGTCTTCCAGCTGTTCGCGGGCAACCGGTTCGGTCATGCCTTTGCTCTTACGCAGCTCAACCAGGCGAGCGACATAGCTTTCACGCACCACTTCCGGATCGACGATTTCAATACCTGCGCCCAGCTCAACGCCCTGAGATGCCGCGACGCGGTTGATTTCATCCGGGTTGCCCAGCAGTACGCAAGTGGCGATGCCGCGTTCAGCGCAGATTGCCGCCGCTTTGACGGTACGCGGTTCGTCGCCTTCCGGCAGCACTACGCGTTTACCGGCTTTACGCGCCAGCTCAGTCAGTTGGTAGCGGAACGCCGGCGGAGAGAGACGACGGCTACGCTCGGAAGTGGCGGTCAGCGACTCGATCCACTCAGCGTTAACGTAGTTCGCGACGTATTCCTGAACTTTCTCGATGCGCTCATGGTCATCAACCGGGACTTCCAGATTGAAGCTTTGCAGGCTCAGCGAAGTCTGCCAGGTGTTGGTGTTCACCATAAAGACCGGCAGACCGGTGGCGAATGCGCGTTCGCACAGTTTAGAAATGCGCGCGTCCATTTCATAGCCGCCGGTCAGCAACAGGGCGCCGATTTCTACGCCGTTCATCGCGGCCAGGCAAGCTGCGACCAGTACGTCCGGACGGTCAGCGGAGGTCACTAACAACGAGCCTGCGCGGAAATGTTCCAGCATATGCGGAATACTACGCGCGCAGAAAGTGACGGATTTAACGCGGCGGGTTTTGATATCGCCTTCGTTAATGATGGTGGCGTTCAGGTGACGCGCCATATCGATAGCGCGGGTCGCAATCAGGTCGAAGCTCCACGGCACCGCGCCCAGAACCGGCAGCGGGCTGGATTCCTGCAGTTTAGCAGGATCGATTTTGATCACCTGCGCTTTGGAAGAGTCGTCAAAGATCTCCGACAGATCCGGGCGAGTACGGCCTTGTTCATCAACCGGCGCATTCAGTTTGTTGATAATAACACCGGTGATGTTGGTGTTTTTCGCGCCGCCGAAGCTGCTGCGCGTCAGTTCGATACGCTCGTTCAGCTGTTCTGGCGTGTCGGTACCCTGAGACATGACAAAAACGATTTCCGCATTCAGCGTTTTCGCGATTTCATAGTTCAGAGACTGAGCGAACTGATGTTTACGGGTCGGAACCAGACCTTCAACCAGCACCACTTCCGCGTCTTTGGTATTCGCATGGTAGTTCGCGATGATCTCTTCCATCAGCACGTCTTTCTGGTTGCTGGAGAGCAGAGATTCAACGTGGCTCATCTTCAGCGGTTCAGCCGCCGGCAGGGTAGAGTTCGCGCGAACGATAGTGGTGGTCTGGTCAGGCGCATCGCCGCCAGCGCGAGGCTGGGCGATAGGCTTAAAGACGCTCAGACGAACGCCTTTGCGTTCCATAGCACGGATGACGCCGAGGCTGACGCTGGTCAGGCCGACGCTGGTTCCGGTAGGGATCAGCATAATAATACGGGACACGGTTTATCCTCTTTCGTTACCGTCTTTTGGGGACGGGTTACAAAACAGCACCGCCAGCGAGGCTGGCGGTGTGAAATCAGGCAGTCAGACGGCTCGCGTCTTGCGCGATAACCAGTTCTTCGTTGGTTGGGATCACCACCGCCGGACGGGTACCTTCTTTGTTGATGAAACCAGATTTGCCGAAGCGGGCCGCCAGGTTACGTTCGTGGTCGACTTCAAAGCCCAGCACGCCCAGTTTACCCAGAGACAGCTCGCGAACCATCGCGGCGTTTTCACCGATACCGCCGGTGAACACGACTGCATCCAGACGACCGTCCATCAGAGCGGTGTAAGAACCGATGTATTTCGCCAGGCGGTGGCAGTAAACGTCCATCGCACGTTTAGCGTCTTCTTTGGTGGCGTAGTTGTCTTCAACATAACGGCAGTCGCTGGTCACTTCAGTCAGACCCAGCAGACCGGACTCTTTGGTCAGCATTTTGTTGATCTGATCCACGCTCATGCCCAGAGTGTCGTGCAGGTGGAAGATAATCGCAGGGTCGATATCGCCGGAACGGGTACCCATGACCAGGCCTTCCAGCGGGGTCAGACCCATAGAGGTATCCACGCATTTACCGTTACGGATAGCGGAAACAGAACCGCCGTTGCCCAGGTGGCAGGTGATAATGTTCAGTTCTTCTACCGGCTTGTTCAGCATTTTTGCCGCTTCCTGAGTTACATAGAAGTGGCTGGTGCCGTGTGCGCCATAGCGACGAACGCCGTGTTCTTTATACAGGCTGTACGGCAGGGCATACAGGTAAGATTCTTCCGGCATGGTCTGATGGAAGGCGGTGTCGAATACTGCAACGTTTTTATCTTTCAGCTGCGGGAAAGATTTCAGCGCTTCGGCGATACCAATCAGGTGAGCCGGGTTATGCAGCGGTGCGAAAGAGGCGGAATCTTTGATGCCCTGAATGACGGACTCATCAATGACTACGGAGCTGGTATACTTCTCGCCGCCGTGTACGATACGGTGACCAATTGCAGTTAACTGCGCAGACAGTTCTGGTTTTTGTGCCAGAATAGTGTTAACGATAAAGTTCAGCGCTTCACTGTGAGCGGCGCCTGCACCTAAAGCCGCTTCTTGTTTACTGCCGTCCATTTTCCATTTGATGCGTGCTTCTGGCAGATGGAAACATTCGGCTAAACCAGAAAGGTATTCATCACCATTAACTGCATCAATAATTGCAAATTTCAGTGAAGAACTACCGCAGTTCAGAACCAGTACTAACTTACTCGACATGGAAGTACCTATTTATGATACGTGGCTAAAAAAACGTCAGTGAGCCATAGAGCGTAGCGCATGATAGCCCTGACATTTATGATTAACATCATGCGCAGGAGTTTTTTTGGGCATGATGGAAGAAATACCTTTGAGTCTATGCCATTTTGCGTATTTTTCAGCCAATGGCATACTATGTGTAATATTGACGACTCAATGATTTTAAACTACCGGCCTTTGACAGGCCGACACAGGATACCTGATAGTGGGTATCGAAGACAAAATGTTTTGAACGTTGTCCCTCGCAGTTGTTGTTTTGCACAAATTTTTTAAATTTTATATGTGAAGTTGAGGTAGGCCATGTCGACACCGGATAATCGCTCCGTAAATTTTTTTAGCTTATTTCGCCGGGGGCAGCACTACGCGAAGACGTGGCCGATGGAAAAACGGCTGGCGCCCGTTTTCGTCGAAAACCGCGTCATTCGTATGACGCGCTATGCCATACGATTTATGCCGCCTGTCGCCGTCTTTACATTATGCTGGCAGATAGCGCTGGGCGGTCAGTTAGGTCCGGCCGTGGCGACCGCCCTGTTCGCCCTGAGCTTGCCCATGCAGGGATTATGGTGGTTAGGGAAACGTTCCGTGACGCCGTTGCCGCCTTCAATCCTTAACTGGTTTTACGAAGTTCGCGGTAAATTGCAGGAGGCTGGACAAGCGCTGGCGCCGGTAGAAGGAAAGCCGGATTACCAGGCATTAGCTGACACGCTTAAGCGCGCCTTCAAACAACTGGATAAAACTTTCCTGGATGATTTGTAATTGACCCCGGATTACGCATATAAAAGAAGGCATACCAATGCCTTCTTTTTTTCATCGCCATAGCGTGATACAGGAGTTCAAAATGGAAATGACCAACGCGCAACGTCTGATTTTGTCTAACCAGTACAAAATGATGACGATGCTCGATCCCACCAACGCCGAGCGTTACCGTCGCTTACAAACAATTATTGAACGCGGCTACGGCCTGCAGATGCGCGAGCTGGATCGCGAGTTTGGCGAGCTGACGGAAGAGACCTGTCGTACCATCATCGATATTATGGAGATGTACCATGCGCTGCACGTCTCCTGGACCAACCTCAAAGATACGCAAGCCATCGACGAACGTCGCGTCACCTTCCTGGGGTTTGACGCCGCGACAGAAGCGCGCTACCTCGGCTATGTCCGTTTTATGGTGAATATAGAAGGACGCTACACTCACTTTGACGCCGGGACACACGGCTTTAATGCCCAGACGCCGATGTGGGAAAAATACCAGCGGATGTTGAATGTCTGGCATGCCTGCCCGCGTCAGTACCACCTGAGCGCGAATGAAATCAATCAAATCATTAATGCCTGAGGAGGCTCGCGTGCAGTGTAAAGGTTTTCTGTTTGATCTGGATGGAACGTTGGTTGACTCATTACCTGCCGTTGAACGCGCGTGGTGTAGCTGGGCCGATCGTTTTAACCTTGCTCATGATGAGGTGCTGGGCTTTATTCATGGCAAACAGGCGATCACCTCGTTGCGGCATTTTATGGCGGGTAAATCGGAGGCGGAAATTGCCGCTGAGTTTACGCGCCTGGAGCAAATAGAAGCCACTGAAACCGCAGGGATCACCGCGCTGCCGGGGGCAGTCGATTTACTCAATCACCTGAATAAAGTGGGCATTCCGTGGGCTATCGTCACCTCCGGTTCAATGCCGGTCGCGCGTGCGCGCCATCAGGTCGCGGGCCTTCCAGCGCCAGAGGTGTTTGTCACCGCCGAACGAGTCAAACGCGGCAAACCGGAGCCGGATGCGTATTTGCTGGGCGCACAACTGCTTGGCCTGGCCCCTCAGGAGTGCGTCGTAGTAGAAGATGCCCCGGCTGGCGTGCTGTCCGGGCTGGCTGCGGGCTGCCACGTCATTGCGGTCAATGCGCCGGCCGACACGCCGCGTCTGGCGGATGTTGATTTTGCGTTGGATAGCCTGACGCAATTATCGGTCGCTAAACAACCAAACGGCGATGTGGTGGTGTTAAGAAAGACCTGATCATGATATCGCCCCGCTTTGGCGGGGCATATTTATGGCAGAATCGCGTTATCTTCTCATCTGACAAGGATATGTTGTGAACGGTGAATTGATTTGGGTTCTCTCTTTACTGGCGATTGCCGTCGTGTTGTTTGCGACGGGCAAAGTACGTATGGATGCGGTGGCTTTATTCGTCATTGTTGCTTTTGTCCTTAGCGGTACCTTGACCCTTCCGGAAGCCTTCTCCGGCTTTAGCGATCCGAATGTCATTCTTATCGCCGCCTTATTTATTATTGGCGACGGCCTCGTGCGCACCGGCGTTGCGACGGTGGTCGGTACCTGGCTGGTTAAAATGGCGGGCAGCAGTGAAATCAAGATGCTGGTTTTACTGATGATCACCGTCGCCGGACTTGGCGCTTTCATGAGTTCAACCGGCGTGGTGGCGATCTTTATCCCCGTTGTTCTTAGCGTTTCTATGCATATGCAGACCTCGCCTTCGCGCCTGATGATGCCGCTGAGTTTTGCCGGGCTTATCAGCGGAATGATGACGCTGGTGGCGACGCCGCCGAACCTGGTGGTTAACAGTGAACTGCTGCGTGAAGGCCTGCACGGGTTCAACTTTTTTAGCGTGACGCCGCTGGGGGTAGTGGTGTTGGCGCTCGGCATTGTTTATATGCTGGTGATGCGCTTCATGCTAAAAGGCGATGCGCCCGGACAACAGGCCGGTAAGCGTCGCACTTTCCGCGATCTTATCCGCGAGTACCGTCTGACGGGGCGCGCTCGTCGTCTGGCGATTCGCCCCGGTTCGCCGATGGTGGGACAGCGGCTGGACGACCTTAAACTGCGCGAACGTTACGGCGCCAATGTCATCGGCGTTGAACGCTGGCGGCGCTTTCGGCGGGTTATCGTCAATGTGAACGGCGTATCGGAGTTTCGCGCTCGCGACGTTCTGCTGATTGATATGTCGGCGGCGGAGGTTGACCTCAGAGAGTTCTGCGCCGAGCAACTGCTGGAACCGATGGTATTGCGTGGAGAATATTTTTCCGATCAGGCGTTGGATGTTGGCATGGCGGAAATTTCGCTTATTCCGGAGTCTGAACTGATAGGCAAGTCGGTGCGTGAAATCGCCTTCCGTACACGTTACGGGCTGAATGTGGTCGGCCTGAAACGCGACGGCGTCGCGCTGGAAGGATCGCTGGCCGATGAACCGTTATTGATGGGCGATATCATTCTGGTTGTGGGGAACTGGAAGTTAATCAGCCTGCTGGGGCAAAAAGGCCGCGACTTTGTGGTGCTGAATATGCCGGTCGAGGTCAGCGAAGCCTCTCCTGCGCACAGCCAGGCGCCGCACGCCATTTTCTGCCTGGTACTGATGGTGGCGCTGATGTTGACCGATGAAATTCCCAACCCGATCGCGGCGATTATCGCCTGCCTGCTGATGGGGAAATTTCGCTGTATTGATGCTGAAAGCGCGTATAAAGCGATCCACTGGCCGAGTATTATCTTGATTGTGGGTATGATGCCGTTTGCGCTGGCGTTGCAAAAAACCGGCGGCGTCTCTCTGGTCGTGCAAGGATTAATGGATATCGGCGGCGGCTATGGGCCGTATATGATGCTGGGATGCCTGTTCGTGCTGTGTGCCGTCATAGGACTGTTCATTTCTAACACGGCAACGGCGGTGCTGATGGCGCCGATTGCGCTGGCGGCGGCGAAATCGATGGGGGTGTCGCCCTATCCGTTTGCGATGGCGGTGGCGATGGCGGCATCCGCCGCCTTTATGACGCCGGTTTCATCGCCGGTCAATACTCTGGTTCTGGGGCCGGGAAACTATAGCTTTAGCGATTTTGTGAAGCTTGGCGTGCCGTTCACGCTTATTGTGATGGCGGTTTGTATTGTGATGATTCCAATGTTGTTTCCGTTTTAACCCCAGACAGGAAAAGGCCTGATGGCGCTACGCTTATCAGGCCTACGGGAAGAACGGTAGGCCGGATAAGGCGTTAGCCGCCATCCGGCAACTAAAGCGGTGAATCCTGGCTTATCTCGTCAAGAGAAAGATGGAAACTTGGTACGAATACCGCCATAAAATAGTCCATCTCCTGGCTGCGACGTAATTCCAGCGTTTTTTCCAGCCGCGTTTTTGCCAGTCCAAACTCATTGTTTCCCGCTGAGAGCTCCTCCAGGCATTTCAGGTAGGCGCAAAGCGCATCGGCCTGTTTTACGATTGCCTGTTCTTCTTCGCTCCAGGCATTCTCATCAATAAGCGGTGCGAAAATATCGCGTAATTCATCCGGCGCCATATCAACCAGCTTTTGCTGGGCGATTTTTTCGATCGCTTTATATTCCTGGGCTATCTGGGAATTAAAATATTTTACCGGCGTCGGCAGATCGCCGGTCAGTACTTCCGAGGCATCATGATACATCGCCAGAAGCGCGATGCGTTCAGCATTGAGCTGACCGCCAAATTTACGGTTTTTTATCGCCGCCAACGCATGGGCGACCATCGCCACCTGCAGACTATGTTCGGAGACGTTTTCTGTACGCACGTTACGCATCAGCGGCCAGCGGTTAATCAACTTCATGCGGGAGAGATGGGCGAAAAAATGGCTCTGCTTCATAGATTACCTTTTGTTTTCACTGCGGCAGACTTCATTGTGCGGGGAGGGAGATGAAGATGCAATTCAGGCTACCGAAGTAGCCTGAATTTAAGATTATTGATGGTAACCTGAGAGGAAACGCCCAAAACGGTTGATGGCCATCTCCAGGTCATCTTCACGCGGTAGCGTCACAATGCGGAAGTGATCTGGCCACGGCCAGTTAAAGGCGGTACCTTGCACCAGCAGCACCTTTTCCTGTAGCAGGAAGTCCAGCACCATCTTCTGGTCGTCGTGAATATTAAAACGTTTAGCGTCGATCCTGGGGAACATGTACAACGCGCCGCGCGGTTTTACGCAGGAAACGCCGGGAATATCGTTAATCAACTCCCAGGCGCGGTTACGCTGTTCATACAGTCGACCGCCCGGCAGAATAAATTCACTAATGCTTTGATAGCCGCCGAGCGCGGTCTGAATAGCATGTTGCGCCGGGACGTTGGCGCACAGGCGCATTGAGGCTAACATCTCCAGCCCTTCAATATAGCCTTTCGCATGTTTTTTCGGCCCGTTCAGCACCATCCAGCCCTGGCGGAAGCCGGCGACGCGATAGGTTTTAGACAACCCATTAAAGGTGATGGTCAGCAGATCAGGCGCCAGTGCGGCGATAGAGTGATGCTCGGCATCGTCATAGAGAATCTTGTCATAAATTTCATCGGCGAAGATGATGAGATTATGCTCGCGCGCAATGTTGACAATTTCCATCAACAATTCTTTAGAATAGACGGCGCCAGTAGGGTTGTTTGGATTAATAATGACAATACCACGCGTACGTGGGGTGATTTTGGCGCGGATATCGTCAAGGTCCGGGAACCAGTCGGAAGATTCATCGCAAAGATAATGTACCGCCTTGCCGCTGGAGAGCGATACCGCCGCTGTCCATAACGGATAATCGGGCGCGGGAACCAGCATTTCATCGCCACTGTTAAGCAACGCCTGCATCGCCTGAACGATCAGCTCGGAAACGCCGTTACCGATATAGATATCTTCCACGGTTACATCGCGCATTCCACGGGCCTGATAATGCTGCATAATCGCTTTACGGGCGGAATAAAGCCCTTTCGAGTCGCAATATCCTTGCGCCGTCGGCAAATTACGAATGACATCGACCAGAATTTCGTCCGGCGCTTCGAATCCGAAGGGGGCGGGGTTGCCGATATTCAGTTTAAGAACTTTATTACCTTCTTCCTCAAGGCGTTTCGCTTCTTTCAGAACGGGGCCACGAATGTCATAACAGACATTTTCGAGTTTGCTGGATTTTTCAATGGGGGACATGAATCTTGACCTTTTAGCTGTTATTGCCACTCCCTGCCGTGGAAGTCAGCACGAAACAATGTACTCCCACGACGGTGAGTTTTGAAGAGTGAACAGAAGAAGATTTTGTTTATTTTTAACGCGCTTTCGAACTGTTTAAAACTTCATAAAATCATTTAGTTAGATGTATTTTCTATTTTTTTCTGTATGTATGGTGTTTTGTTCTATATGATTGCGCGTAATGTGGTTTTTTATGTTGTCATAAATTATCTGTTTTATGAGAGATAAGCATTCATCATTAGTGTCGCGTCGGCTATTTCGGAAATACTGAGTATTAAAGGTAAAATGAGAAGGTTAGACCTTTCCGGCGGCGGGGGGTGTGAAACTATTGTTAAGTATAATTAATGAATGGTAGAAATCTTAATTAATTATTATTTAATATTTAAAAAGCATTTACTAAAGTCGTAATAATATCTTTCTGGTCCGATTAGTATAACATATCCCAGGTTAAGATTATTCGTAATAATACTTATAAATATAGCGGTTTTAGGTTAAGATAATGATCCGAAACGGGGGCGTAGTCTGCGTTGTCTGCTAATTATCATGACGCGATTTTATACATAACCTATTGTTCAATATATTGTTTTTGTATCTGTGCGTCTCGGTAAACTATTTGACGCTGTTACAAGATTTACACGTCCATCATTAGCAGAAATCTGTAGACGCCTAAAGGTATGACAAATTCTCTTTGATATATCCCGATCAGTTGCATTTGGTATTATATCAGTAAGTAAGAGAAGTGTTTTGGTCGTATTTTCAATTACATTCTAACATTTACCTGGGTAACCAGGCGGTACTGCGAAGGATGCACATTACAAATGGAATTGCTTGTTTCTGAATGCACAGCATTAACCAGGTCAGCCCGATATGACCCGCCAGTAAGTGAAAAATTATGATAAATGCAAATCGTCCGATAATTAACCTCGATCTCGATCTGCTGAGAACGTTCGTGGCCGTTGCCGATCTGAACACCTTCGCCGCGGCGGCGGCGGCGGTATGTCGTACTCAGTCTGCGGTCAGTCAGCAAATGCAGCGTCTTGAGCAACTCGTGGGAAAGGAATTGTTCGCCCGCCATGGCCGTAACAAACTTTTGACCGAACACGGTATCCAGCTTCTGGGGTACGCCAGAAAAATCCTGCGTTTTAATGATGAGGCGTGTTCATCATTAATGTTCAGTAATCTTCAGGGAGTGTTAACAATCGGCGCTTCTGATGAATCAGCTGATACTATCCTGCCTTTTTTGCTTAGCCGAATCAGCTCGGTTTATCCGAAACTCGCGCTTGATGTACGGGTAAAACGCAACGCCTATATGGTGGACATGGTTAAATCGCAGGAAGTAGATTTGGTGGTGACGACTAACCAACCTCATTCGCTGGACTGTCTGAATTTGCGGACCTCGCCCACCCATTGGTATTGTGCGGCTGAGTATGTTTTGCAAAGGGGAGAGCCCGTACCACTAGTCCTGCTGGACGATCCCAGCCCATTCCGCGATATGGTGCTGGAGACGCTAAATGCAGCGGGTATTCCCTGGCGGCTGGCCTATGTGGCGTCTACATTACCGGCGGTACGCGCGGCCGTTAAAGCCGGTCTTGGCGTAACGGCTCGACCTGTCGAAATGATGAGTCCCGACCTTCGCGTGCTGGGCGCCGCAGACGGATTACCGCCTTTGCCGGATACGGAATATCTGTTGTGCCGCGATCCCAATAGCCAGAACGAGCTGGCGATGGTGATTTTCCATGCGATGGAAAGCTACCAAAACCCATGGCATTACAACCAGTTTTCTGCAGAGGGCGGAGATGATCCGCTGATGGTGGAAGGGGGTTTTGAGTAGCTCGCAGGCAAAAGGCGCTAAGTCGTAAATGTAAAAAAGAGCCGCTGGCGATGAAAAAACGCTCAGTGGCTCTTTTTTTGTGCCCATCTGTACGCGCTTAACCGCACAAATTGTAAAAGTTGCGGTAAATCAGCCAGTAGCGATTCGCAGTTCAATGTGGGCAAAAAATAACCAGAACATCCATTTTATGAATTTGCATGTTAAAAAACTAGAGAAATTGTTGCTGTTTTAGGGGGTGAATTAACAAAAGCGTGTCACAGATCAAGAAAATACTCCCATTTAGGGGGAGGCATCTTCACAAATTCCTGTCAAAATAGGTGTGTGTTATTTCTTTTGCTTCACAACGGACACGATTCAACAACATAAAATCCCCCCTGGTCGAAGAGTCATTTTCTCCAGGATGGCACTTAATGTTAATGGTGATGAATTGATGTAAATTAATGTGAAGGAACTTTTGTTAAAGTTGACAAAAGGTTATAGAAAGGAGTAAAAAACCACATCAATTAGCTGTTTTTATCATTTTCTACAGTAATTGTAGGGTTTTTTTTATTCCTCCCCATGAATCGATGTGGCGCCCATCTGCCGTAAAGAGCAGAGAAACTGGCGCTACTTTTGATGAGTAAGCAATGAGTATGTCAACATCCACTGAAGTCATCGCTCATCACTGGGCATTCGCTATCTTTCTTATCGTTGCCATTGGCCTGTGCTGCCTGATGCTGGTAGGCGGTTGGTTTTTGGGCGGTCGCGCACGCGCGAGGCACAAGAACGTTCCGTTTGAATCAGGTATCGATTCGGTCGGCACCGCCCGCTTACGCCTGTCTGCCAAGTTTTACCTGGTAGCCATGTTCTTCGTTATCTTCGACGTTGAAGCGCTGTATCTGTTCGCATGGTCGACTTCTATCCGCGAAAGCGGCTGGGTTGGCTTTGTGGAAGCTGCAATTTTTATTTTTGTGTTACTGGCTGGTCTGGTTTATCTGGCGCGTATTGGCGCGTTGGACTGGACGCCCGCGCGTTCACGCCGCGAGCGTATGAACCCGGAAACGAACAGTATCGCTAATCGTCAACGCTAACCGCGAGGCATTAAGATGGATTATACGCTCACCCGCATAGATCCTAACGGTGAGAATGACCGTTACCCCCTGCAAAAACAGGAGATCGTAACCGACCCCCTGGAGCAGGAAGTTAACAAAAACGTGTTCATGGGCAAACTGCATGACATGGTTAACTGGGGCCGTAAAAACTCAATTTGGCCCTACAACTTCGGCCTTTCTTGCTGCTATGTAGAGATGGTGACCTCTTTTACCGCAGTGCATGACGTTGCCCGTTTCGGCGCGGAAGTGCTGCGTGCGTCGCCACGTCAGGCTGACCTGATGGTGGTGGCCGGTACCTGCTTTACCAAAATGGCCCCGGTTATTCAGCGTCTGTATGACCAAATGCTGGAGCCAAAATGGGTCATTTCTATGGGCGCCTGCGCCAACTCCGGCGGCATGTACGATATTTATTCGGTAGTGCAGGGCGTTGATAAGTTCATCCCGGTGGATGTGTATATCCCTGGCTGTCCGCCGCGTCCGGAAGCGTATATGCAGGCGTTGATGCTGCTGCAAGAATCGATTGGCAAAGAGCGCCGTCCGCTCTCATGGGTGGTGGGCGATCAGGGCGTGTATCGCGCCAATATGCAGCCAGAACGCGAACGTAAACGCGGCGAGCGTATTGCCGTCACGAACCTGCGTACCCCGGACGAGATTTAATTTGCGCCTGTCGGCAGCAGCACTTCACTTCGCTAACCACTATTTTAATAGCGCGAAGCACTGCCGACCACCACGGACCATTTGCAATGGTGAACAATATGACCGACTTAACCGCGCAAGACGCTGCATGGAGTACCCGCGATCATCTTGATGATCCGGTTATCGGCGAACTGCGCAACCGTTTTGGGCCGGATGCCTTTACCGTTCAGGCGACCCGCACCGGTATCCCCGTTGTTTGGGTCAAGCGTGAACAACTACTGGAGGTTGGCGATTTCTTAAAGAAACTGCCGAAACCTTACGTCATGCTGTTTGACTTACACGGCATGGATGAACGCCTGCGTACGCACCGTGACGGGTTACCCGCCGCGGATTTTTCCGTTTTCTACCACCTGATTTCCATTGAGCGTAATCGCGATATCATGCTCAAGGTGGCGTTGTCTGAAAACGACCTGCGCGTGCCGACCTTCACTAAACTTTTCCCTAACGCCAACTGGTACGAGCGTGAGACCTGGGAGATGTTTGGTATTGATATCGAAGGCCACCCGCACCTGACGCGCATCATGATGCCGCAAACCTGGGAAGGCCATCCGCTGCGTAAAGATTATCCGGCGCGCGCGACCGAATTCGACCCGTTTGAGCTGACCAAAGCCAAGCAGGATCTGGAAATGGAAGCGCTGACCTTTAAGCCGGAAGACTGGGGGATGAAGCGCGGGACTGACAACGAGGACTTTATGTTCCTCAACCTCGGCCCGAACCACCCGTCTGCGCACGGTGCGTTTCGTATTATCCTGCAACTTGACGGTGAAGAAATCGTCGACTGCGTGCCGGATATCGGCTATCACCACCGCGGCGCCGAAAAAATGGGCGAGCGCCAGTCCTGGCATAGCTACATTCCCTATACCGACCGTATCGAATACCTCGGTGGTTGCGTCAATGAAATGCCGTACGTGCTGGCGGTAGAAAAGTTGGCAGGGATCACCGTCCCGGATCGTGTGAACGTCATCCGCGTGATGCTCTCCGAACTGTTCCGCATTAACAGTCATCTGCTGTACATCTCGACCTTTATTCAGGACGTCGGCGCGATGACGCCGGTCTTCTTTGCCTTTACCGACCGGCAGAAAATTTATGACCTGGTGGAAGCCATTACCGGTTTCCGTATGCACCCGGCCTGGTTCCGTATCGGCGGCGTCGCGCACGACTTGCCGCGCGGTTGGGATCGCCTGCTGCGAGAGTTCCTTGAGTGGATGCCGAAGCGTCTGGATTCTTACGAGAAAGCCGCGCTGCGTAACACTATTCTGAAAGGGCGTTCGCAGGGCGTTGCCGCTTACGGCGCGAAAGAGGCGCTGGAGTGGGGCACCACCGGCGCAGGGCTGCGCGCGACCGGGATCGACTTCGACGTACGTAAATGGCGTCCATACTCTGGCTACGAAAACTTTGACTTTGAAGTGCCGGTGGGTGGCGGCGTTTCCGACTGCTATACCCGCGTGATGCTGAAAGTGGAAGAGCTGCGCCAGAGTCTGCGCATTCTTCAGCAGTGCCTCGATAACATGCCGGAAGGCCCGTTCAAAGCGGATCACCCGCTGACCACGCCGCCGCCGAAAGAGCGCACGCTGCAACATATCGAAACCCTGATCACCCACTTCCTGCAGGTCTCCTGGGGCCCGGTGATGCCGGCGCAGGAGTCCTTCCAGATGGTGGAAGCGACGAAGGGGATTAACAGTTACTACCTGACCAGCGACGGCAGCACTATGAGCTACCGTACCCGCGTGCGCACGCCGAGCTTTGCGCACTTGCAGCAGATTCCCTCGGCGATCCGCGGTAGCCTGGTCTCCGACCTGATTGTCTATCTGGGTAGTATCGATTTTGTTATGTCAGATGTGGACCGCTAATTATGCACGAGAATCAACAACCACAAACCGAGGCTTTTGAGCTGAGTGCGGCAGAGCGTGAAGCGATAGAGCACGAGAAGCACCACTACGAAGACCCGCGTGCGGCGTCCATTGAAGCGCTGAAAATTGTTCAGAAGCAGCGTGGCTGGGTGCCGGACGGCGCGATCTACGCTATTGCCGATGTGCTGGGTATTCCGGCGAGCGACGTCGAAGGCGTCGCCACATTCTACAGCCAGATCTTCCGTCAGCCGGTCGGTCGCCACGTGATTCGCTACTGCGACAGCGTGGTGTGCCATATCACCGGCTATCAGGGGATTCAGGCCGCGCTGGAAAAAAATCTCAACATCAAACCGGGGCAGACGACCTTTGATGGTCGCTTTACGCTGCTGCCGACCTGCTGCCTGGGGAATTGCGATAAAGGGCCGAACATGATGATTGATGAGGATACTCACAGCCATCTGACCCCGGAAGCCATTCCTGAACTACTGGAGCGGTATAAATGAAAAACGTTATCCGTACTCCCGAAACCCATCCGCTGACCTGGCGTCTGCGCGATGACAAACAGCCGGTCTGGCTGGATGAATATCGTAGCAAAAACGGCTACGAAGGCGCGCGTAAGGCGCTGACCGGCCTGTCTCCGGATGAAATCGTCAGCCAGGTAAAAGACGCCGGTCTGAAAGGGCGCGGCGGCGCGGGCTTTTCCACCGGTCTGAAGTGGAGCCTGATGCCGAAAGATGAATCCATGAACATCCGTTACCTGCTGTGTAACGCCGATGAAATGGAACCGGGCACCTATAAAGACCGTCTGCTGATGGAACAACTGCCGCACCTGCTGGTGGAAGGTATGTTGATCTCCGCGTTCGCGCTGAAAGCGTATCGTGGTTACATCTTCCTGCGCGGCGAATATATCGAAGCGGCTGTACATCTGCGCCGTGCGATTGCCGAAGCAACCGAGGCCGGGCTGCTTGGCAAAAATATCATGGGCACCGGGTTCGACTTTGAACTGTTTGTCCACACCGGGGCAGGGCGTTACATCTGTGGTGAAGAAACGGCGCTGATTAACTCCCTCGAAGGCCGCCGCGCGAACCCGCGCTCCAAGCCGCCTTTCCCGGCGACCTCCGGCGTATGGGGCAAGCCGACCTGTGTGAATAACGTCGAAACGTTGTGTAACGTCCCGGCAATCCTCGCCAACGGCGTGGAGTGGTACCAGAACATCTCGAAAAGCAAAGATGCGGGTACCAAGCTGATGGGCTTCTCGGGCCGCGTGAAGAATCCGGGCCTGTGGGAATTACCGTTCGGCACCACCGCGCGCGAGATCCTCGAAGACTACGCCGGCGGTATGCGCGATGGCCTGAAATTCAAAGCCTGGCAGCCGGGCGGGGCGGGAACCGACTTCCTGACCGAGGCGCATCTTGACCTGCCGATGGAGTTCGAAAGCATCGGTAAAGCAGGCAGCCGTCTGGGCACCGCGCTGGCGATGGCGGTAGACCACGAAATCGGCATGGTGTCGCTGGTGCGTAACCTGGAAGAGTTCTTTGCCCGCGAATCCTGCGGCTGGTGTACGCCATGCCGCGACGGGCTGCCGTGGAGCGTGAAAATTCTGCGCGCGCTGGAGCGTGGCGAAGGCCAGCCGGGGGATATCGAGACACTTGAGCAACTGTGTCGTTTCCTCGGACCGGGTAAAACCTTCTGCGCGCATGCGCCGGGCGCGGTTGAGCCACTGCAAAGCGCAATTAAGTATTTCCGCGAAGAATTCGAAGCTGGCATCAAGCAGCCGTTCAGTAATACCCATTTAATCAATGGTATTCAGCCGAACCTGCTCAAAGAGCGCTGGTGAGTTAACGATTTTTAATTTGGAAGCATGCTAATGGCTACGATTCATGTAGACGGCAAAGAATACGAGGTCAATGGCGCGGACAACCTGCTACAGGCATGTCTGTCCCTCGGCCTTGATATTCCGTATTTTTGCTGGCACCCGGCGCTGGGAAGCGTCGGTGCTTGCCGCCAGTGTGCGGTGAAGCAATACCAAAACGCGGAAGATACGCGTGGTCGCCTGGTGATGTCCTGTATGACGCCAGCCACCGACGGTACCTTTATCTCTATTGACGACGAAGAAGCGAAACAGTTCCGTGAAAGCGTGGTGGAGTGGCTGATGACTAACCACCCGCACGACTGTCCGGTCTGTGAAGAGGGCGGTAACTGCCATCTTCAGGATATGACCGTGATGACGGGGCACAGTTTCCGTCGCTACCGTTTCACCAAACGTACCCACCGCAACCAGGATCTGGGGCCGTTCATCTCGCACGAAATGAACCGCTGCATCGCCTGCTACCGTTGTGTGCGTTACTACAAAGATTATGCCGACGGCACCGATCTGGGCGTCTATGGCGCGCATGACAACGTCTACTTCGGGCGTCCGGAAGACGGTACGCTGGAAAGCGAATTCTCCGGTAACCTGGTCGAGATTTGCCCGACCGGCGTCTTCACCGATAAAACGCACTCCGAGCGTTACAACCGTAAATGGGACATGCAGTTTGCGCCGAGCATCTGTCAGCAGTGTTCCATCGGCTGTAACATCAGCCCGGGCGAGCGCTATGGCGAATTACGCCGTATCGAAAACCGTTACAACGGTACCGTTAACCACTACTTCCTCTGCGACCGCGGTCGTTTCGGCTATGGCTATGTGAACCTGAAAGACCGTCCGCGTCAGCCGGTTCAGCGCCGTGGCGATGACTTCATCACCCTCAACGCCGAGCAGGCGATGCAGGGCGCGGCGGATATTCTGCGCCAGTCGAAGAAAGTGATCGGTATCGGTTCGCCACGCGCCAGCATTGAGAGCAACTTTGCGCTGCGTGAGCTGGTTGGTGCGGAAAACTTCTACACCGGTATCGCGCGCGGCGAGCAGGAACGTCTGCAACTGGCGCTGAAAGTGCTGCGTGAAGGCGGAATTTACACCCCGGCGCTGCGGGAGATCGAATCTTATGACGCGGTACTGGTCTTGGGTGAGGATGTCACTCAGACCGGCGCGCGCGTTGCGCTGGCGGTACGCCAGGCGGTGAAAGGTAAAGCGCGTGAAATGGCGGCGGCGCAGAAAGTGGCCGACTGGCAGATTGCGGCCATCCTTAACATCGGCCAGCGTGCCAAACATCCGCTGTTCGTGACCAACGTGGATGACACCCGTCTGGATGATATCGCCGCCTGGACCTATCGCGCGCCGGTGGAAGATCAGGCGCGCCTGGGCTTTGCGATTGCTCATGCGCTGGACAATACAGCGCCTGCGGTTGACGGTATCGACAGCGACTTACAAAACAAAATTGATGTCATTGTGCAGGCGTTGGCCGGCGCGAAAAAACCGCTGATTATCTCCGGCACTAACGCCGGTAGCAGTGAGGTGATTCAGGCGGCCGCCAACGTGGCGAAAGCGCTGAAAGGCCGTGGCGCCGACGTCGGTATTACTATGATTGCCCGCTCCGTGAACAGCATGGGGCTGGGTATGATGGGCGGCGGTTCGCTTGATGATGCGTTGGGCGAGCTGGAAACCGGCAGCGCGGACGCCGTGGTGGTGCTGGAAAACGATCTCCACCGTCATGCAAGCGCTACGCGCGTGAACGCTGCGCTCGCCAAAGCGCCGCTGGTGATGGTGGTTGACCATCAGCGCACGGCGATTATGGAAAACGCGCATCTGGTGCTTTCCGCGGCAAGCTTCGCCGAAAGCGATGGTACGGTCATCAACAACGAAGGCCGCGCGCAGCGCTTCTTCCAGGTTTATGATCCGGCCTACTACGATAACAAGACGATTATGCTGGAAAGCTGGCGCTGGCTGCATTCACTGCACAGCACCGTCGAAAACCGCGAAGTGGACTGGACTCAGCTTGACCACGTGATCGACGCGGTCATTGCCGCCATGCCGCAATTTGCCGGCATTAAGGACGCCGCGCCGGATGCGACCTTCCGCATTCGTGGGCAGAAGCTGGCGCGCGAACCGCATCGTTACAGCGGTCGTACGGCGATGCGCGCCAATATCAGCGTGCATGAACCACGTCAGCCGCAGGATAAAGACACCATGTTCGCCTTCTCAATGGAAGGGAATAACCAACCGACTGCCCCGCGATCTGAAATTCCGTTCGCCTGGGCGCCGGGCTGGAACTCCCCGCAGGCGTGGAACAAATTCCAGGATGAAGTGGGCGGCAAACTGCGTCACGGCGATCCGGGCGTGCGTTTGATTGAAGCGACTGAGGGCGGTCTGGATTATTTCACTACCGTGCCGGCAAGCTTCCAGGCGCAGGACGGTCAGTGGCGTATTGCGCCGTATTACCACCTGTTTGGCAGCGACGAATTGTCTCAGCGTTCTCCGGTCTTCCAGAGCCGTATGCCGCAGCCGTATATCAAACTTAACCCGGCGGATGCCGCGAAGTTGGGCGTCAATGCCGGGACGCGCGTCTCCTTTAGCTACGATGGCAATACGGTGACGCTGCCGGTTGAAATCTCTGAAGGGTTAGCGGCAGGGCAGGTAGGGCTGCCGATGGGTATGCCTGGCATCGCGCCGGTTCTGGCTGGCGCGCGTCTTGAGGATCTGCGGGAGGCGCAACAATGAGTTGGATTACACCGGATCTGATTGAGATCCTGCTGAGCATTCTCAAAGCGGTGGTGATTCTGCTGGTGGTCGTCACCTGCGGGGCCTTCATGAGCTTTGGCGAACGTCGTCTGCTGGGTCTGTTCCAGAACCGTTATGGACCAAACCGCGTTGGCTGGGGCGGCTCGCTCCAGCTGGTCGCGGATATGATCAAGATGTTCTTTAAAGAAGACTGGATCCCGAAATTCTCGGATCGCGTCATCTTTACCCTGGCGCCGATGATCGCGTTTACTTCGCTGCTGCTCTCCTTCGCCATTGTGCCGGTTAGCCCTAATTGGGTGGTGGCCGATTTAAACATCGGGATTTTGTTCTTCCTGATGATGGCCGGTCTGGCGGTTTACGCGGTGCTGTTCGCCGGTTGGTCGAGCAACAACAAATACTCGCTGCTGGGCGCGATGCGCGCGTCTGCCCAGACGGTGAGCTACGAAGTGTTTCTTGGTCTTTCCCTGATGGGCGTGGTGGCGCAGGCCGGTTCATTTAATATGACCGATATCGTCAATAACCAGGCGCATCTGTGGAACGTGATTCCGCAATTCTTTGGGTTTGTTACTTTCGCCATCGCGGGCGTAGCGGTCTGTCACCGTCACCCGTTTGACCAGCCGGAAGCCGAACAGGAACTGGCGGACGGTTACCACATCGAATATTCCGGGATGAAATTCGGTCTGTTCTTCGTGGGGGAGTACATCGGCATCGTCACCGTTTCCGCGCTGATGGTAACGCTGTTCTTCGGTGGCTGGCATGGCCCGTTCTTACCGCCATTCGTCTGGTTCGCGCTGAAAACCGCGTTCTTCATGATGATGTTCATTTTGATTCGTGCGTCGTTACCGCGTCCGCGTTATGACCAGGTAATGTCCTTCGGCTGGAAAGTTTGCCTGCCGCTGACGCTCATCAACTTGCTGGTAACGGCGGCTGTCATTCTGTGGCAGGCGCAATAAGGGACACAAAGACCATGACCTTAAAAGAATTATTAGTAGGTTTCGGCACTCAGGTACGCAGTATCTGGATGATCGGCCTGCATGCGTTCGCCAAACGCGAAACGCGGATGTATCCGGAAGAGCCGGTCTATTTACCGCCCCGTTACCGTGGTCGTATCGTGCTCACGCGCGACCCGGACGGTGAAGAGCGCTGCGTTGCCTGTAACCTGTGCGCGGTAGCCTGTCCGGTAGGCTGTATCTCTCTGCAAAAAGCGGAGACCAAAGATGGCCGCTGGTATCCGGAATTTTTCCGCATTAACTTCTCACGCTGCATCTTCTGCGGCCTGTGCGAAGAAGCGTGCCCGACCACGGCGATTCAGTTGACCCCGGACTTCGAACTGGGCGAATACAAACGTCAGGATCTGGTGTACGAAAAAGAGGATCTGCTGATTTCCGGTCCGGGCAAATACCCGGAATATAACTTCTACCGGATGGCGGGTATGGCAATCGACGGCAAAGATAAAGGCGAAGCAGAGAACGAAGCCAAGCCTATCGACGTCAAGAGCCTGTTACCGTAAGGAGAGGGCAATGGAATTCGCTTTTTATATCTGTGGCCTGATAGCCATCCTCGCGACCCTGCGAGTGATCACCCATACCAATCCGGTACACGCGCTGTTGTATCTGGTGATATCGCTACTGGCGATTTCCGGGGTGTTCTTTTCGCTGGGCGCTTACTTTGCCGGTGCGCTGGAAATTATCGTCTACGCAGGCGCCATCATGGTGCTGTTTGTGTTCGTGGTGATGATGCTCAACCTCGGCGGCAGCGAAATCGAACAGGAACGCCAGTGGCTGAAGCCGCAGGTGTGGATTGGTCCGGCGGTTTTGTCGGCCATTATGCTGGCGGTCATTGTGTACGCCATTCTGGGCGTTAACGACCAGGGCATCGACGGCACGCCGATTAGCGCGAAAGCGGTGGGCATTACGCTGTTCGGGCCTTATGTTCTGGCGGTCGAACTGGCGTCTATGCTGCTGCTGGCAGGCCTGGTGGTGGCGTTCCACGTCGGTCGTGAAGAGCGTGCGGGCGAAGTGCTAAGCAACCGCGCCGATGACCGCGCGAAAAGAAAAACGGAGGAGCGCGCATGATCCCCTTAACACACGGACTGATCCTCGCTGCGATTTTATTCGTCCTGGGTTTAACCGGTCTGGTTATCCGCCGCAATCTGCTGTTTATGCTGATTGGGCTGGAAATCATGATTAACGCCTCCGCGCTGGCCTTTGTGGTCGCCGGGAGCTACTGGGGCCAGACCGATGGTCAGGTGATGTACATTCTCGCCATCAGCCTTGCGGCTGCGGAAGCGAGTATTGGACTTGCGCTGTTGCTGCAACTCCATCGCCGTCGCCAGAACCTGAACATCGATTCAGTAAGTGAGATGCGTGGATGAACATGCTTGCCTTAACCATTATTCTGCCATTGATTGGCTTTGTACTGCTGGCGTTCTCTCGCGGACGCTGGTCGGAAAATCTCTCCGCGACCATTGGCGTGGGCTCCGTTGGTCTGGCGGCGTTGGTGACAGCGTTTGTCGGGATGGATTTCTTCGCCAACGGCAAACAGGCGTTCAGCCAGCCGCTGTGGACGTGGATGTCGGTCGGTAACTTTAACATCGGTTTTAACCTGGTGCTGGACGGCCTGTCGCTGACCATGCTCTCTGTGGTCACCGGCGTCGGCTTCCTGATCCACATGTTTGCGTCCTGGTACATGCGTGGAGAAGAGGGCTACTCCCGCTTCTTCGCTTATACCAACCTGTTTATCGCCAGCATGGTGGTTCTGGTGCTGTCCGATAACCTGCTGTTGATGTACCTCGGCTGGGAAGGCGTGGGCCTGTGCTCTTATCTGTTGATCGGCTTCTATTACAGCGATCCGAAGAATGGCGCGGCGGCAATGAAAGCCTTCGTGGTGACCCGTGTCGGTGACGTATTCCTCGCCTTCGCGCTGTTCATCCTCTACAACGAACTGGGCACGCTGAACTTCCGCGAAATGGTCGAGCTGGCGCCAGCGCACTTTGCTGACGGCAACAACATGCTGATGTGGGCGACGCTGATGCTGCTGGGCGGCGCGGTCGGTAAATCTGCGCAGCTACCGTTGCAGACCTGGCTTGCCGACGCGATGGCCGGTCCGACGCCGGTCTCCGCGCTGATCCACGCCGCCACCATGGT